>CAWHAW010000011.1:0-120165 GCA_963827455.1 uncultured Solirubrobacteraceae bacterium
AGTCGCCCGCGCGCGCAGCCCGCAGAGCAGCGAGCAGCTCTTCGAGCAGCGCCCGCCCGACGTCGTCTCGACCGTGCGTCGCGCCATTGCCGGATCCGTTGCCCACCTGCGCGCCCTCGTCCCGCTCGGCTCCTCGCACCGAGCGCCGGCCTGTATGTGGCCCTGCCATGTCTGCTCTCCTTGCCCACGCCGCTGGCTCCGCCCCCAGGGCGAGCGTTCGTACGGAAGGCACGACCCGACGCTTTCATACGGCAGCCGCGACCCCAAGATTACCACCCGATTTCGAGGGAAGTTTACCCACCCACGTGGGGCTCTAAACGGTCCTAAACGCGTGTTGTAGCTCAACGGGGTTTCACACGAGATATGGTCGGATCGAGACCATGTGGCGGCCCGATCGATAGGTTGATCGTCGCGGACAGACGACCGGACGTACCATTGACCAGAAAGGGACAGGAGCACATGACTGACAGCGTCAGCGAGAGCGAGAACCCTGCGATCGCGAGCCCGACTTCCGCGGTGCACCGTCCGCGGACGAACCACGACTGGTGGCCGGACCAGCTCGACCTCGAGCGTTCTGCACCGCCACTCGCCCCTGTCTGACCCGATGGGCGAGGAGTTCGACTACGCCAAGGAGTTCGCGACCCTCGACGTCGAGGCGCTGCGAGCGCGACCTGATCGAGCTGATGACCGACTCGCAGGAGTGGTGGCCGGCCGATTACGGCCACTACGGCCCGCTGTTCATCCGCATGAGCTGGCACGCCGCCGGCACCTACCGCATCGCCGACGGACGCGGCGGCGGCGGCCAGGGCGCCCAGCGCTTCGCGCCGCTGAACAGCTGGCCCGACAACGCGAGCCTCGACAAGGCGCGGCGGCTGCTGTGGCCGATCAAGCAGAAGTACGGCCGCAAGATCTCGTGGGCCGACCTGCTCGTCTTCACCGGCAACGTCGCGATGGAGTCGATGGGCTTTCAGACGTTCGGCTTCGGCTTCGGGCGCGAGGACATCTGGGAGCCCGAACGAGATCTTCTGGGGCCCCGAGGACACGTGGCTCGGAGACGAGCGCTACAGCGGCGACCGTCAGCTCGCCAAGCCGCTCGGCGGCCGTGCAGATGGGCCTGATCTACGTCAACCCCGAGGGCCCCAACGGAAACCCCGACCCGCTGGCATCTGCGAGGGACATCCGCGAGACGTTCGCGCGCATGGCGATGAACGACGAGGAGACGGTCGCGCTGATCGTCGGCGGGCACACGTTCGGCAAGACCCACGGCGCCGTCGACCCCAAGCAGGTCGGCCCGGAGCCCGAGGGTGCCCCGATCGAGCAGCAGGGTCTCGGCTGGAAGGGCAGCCTGCAGCGCAACGGAAACGGCGTGCGCATGCTCACCGGCGGCCCGGAGGGCGCGTGGACGAGCGAACCGACGAAGTGGAACAACGACTTCCTCGACAACCTGTTCCGCTATGAGTGGCGGCTGAGCGAGAGCCCGGCCGGGGCCAAGCAGTGGACCCCGAAGAACCCCGAGGACGACGACCTCGTGGTGGACCCGCACGATCCCTCCGCCGAACGCAAGCCGGTGATGATGCTGACGACCGACCTGGCGCTGAAGCTCGACCCGATCTACGAGCCGATCGCCAAACGCTTCTACGAGAACCCCGACCAGCTCGCGGACGCGTTCGCCAGGGCCTGGTACAAGCTGCTGCACCGCGACATGGGCCCCATCTCGCGCTACCTCGGGCCGTGGATCGCAGAGCCGCAGCTATGGCAGGACCCCGTCCCGCCGGTCGACGGCGACTTGATCGACGACGCCGACGTCGCGTCGCTGAAGCAGAAGATCCTCGCGTCGGGATTGTCGATCTCGCGGCTGGTATCGACAGCGTGGGCCGCGGCGGCGTCGTTCCGCGGCACCGACAAGCGCGGCGGGGCCAACGGCGCGCGGATCCGACTCGCGCCGCAGAAGGATTGGGAGGCAAACGAACCGGCCGAGCTCGCGAGCGCACTGCAGATGCTCGAGCAGATCCAGCAGGACTTCAACGGCTCGCAGTCCGGGGGCAAGAGAGTCTCGCTGGCCGACGTGATCGTCCTCGGCGGCTGCGCTGCCGTCGAGCAGGCGGCGAGGGACGCGGGCCACGACGTGAGCGTCCCGTTCGTGCCGGGGCGCATGGATGCTTCGCAGGAGCAGACCGACGTGGAGTCGTTCGCGGTGCTCGAGCCGAGCGTGGACGCCTTCCGCAACTACTCCCGGCCGGGAGAGCCGCTACCGCTGGAGCACGGGCTGCTCGAGCGGGCGTACATGTTGACGCTCACGGCACCGGAGATGACGGTGCTGATCGGTGGCATGCGTGCCCTGAACGCGAACTTCGGGCAGTCTCGGCATGGCGTCTTCACCGACCGACCGGAAACGCTGACCAACGACTTCTTCACGAACCTGCTCGACATGGGCACCGAGTGGAAGAGGCCGGACTCCGCCAAGAACGTCTACGAGGGACGCGACCGCCGGACCGGCGAGCTTCGCTGGACCGCCACACCGGCGGACCTGGTGTTCGGCTCGAACTCGCAGCTGCGGGCGCTTGCCGAGGTGTACGCGAGTGAGGACTCCAGCGAGAAGTTCGTGCGCGACTTCGTCGCCGCCTGGGAGAAGGTCATGAACCTCGACCGGTTCGACCTCAGCTGAACGGCACATGCCAACGCTCGTGTACCTCGCCCGCCACGGCCAGACCGCCTACAACGCCGAGGGCCGTTTTCAGGGCCAGCAGGCGATCCCGCTCGACGAAATCGGCCGTGCCCAGGCGGGGGAGCTGGCCGAGCGGGCGGTCCCGTACCACTTTCGTGCGCTGTGGTGCAGCCCGCTGCTGCGCGCGCGCGAAACGGCCGACGTCGTCGCGGCGAGACTTGGCCTCGAGCCGAAAGACGACGCCCGCCTGATGGAGACAGATGCGGGCGACTGGACCGACCTGACCTTCGCCGAGGTGCGCGCACAGGCGCCGGAGCGCTTCGACGCGTTCGCCGCCGCCGATCCCAGCTTCGGTTTCCCCGGCGGGGAGTCCTTCGCAGAGCAGGAGGTGCGCGTGAGCGCTGCACTGGCCGACATCGAACGGGGCGAGCTGCCCGCGCTCGTCGTCTGCCACGGGATGGTCATCCGCGCCGCCTTCGCCAGTCGCGCAGCAGACGGCGTCGTGCCCTTCACACGGATGCCCAATGCGGCACTCGTGCCGCTCGACCCGCTCGCCGCCGCAGCAGCGGCGGAGCACCCGCAACTGGGCGGCGGCGCGGCGACGATCGCCAGCTGAACCGGCGCGGACGGGCGGCGCGGACTCGCGCCCCTGCGTGCTCAGGTCTGCCGCGAACGTGCCATATTCGTAGCCGCTCGTCGGCCAAGACTCCCAGTGGCGCGGCAACCCAGCACAAGCGAGCACGACCGCCCGGCCCTGACCGAGCCGCCGACGGTGCGCCTGGCGGCGCCGTCGCTTCGGGGTGTCCTGCGGATAGTCCTGATCCTCGTCGGGTGCGCGATCGCCCTGTATCTGTTGTGGCGGGTGCGCACCGTCGTGCGGCTCGTCGGGATCAGCCTATTCCTTGCACTCGCGCTCGTCCCGGTCGTCGATTCACTCGATCGACACAGTCGTCTGCCCCGCGCGATCATCATCCTGGCCGTGTTCGTCGTGCTGATCGCCACCGTGGCCGTCATCGGCGCGGTGGTGGTGCCGGCGATGGTCAAGGAGGTCGGCCAGCTCTCGCGGGACGCGCCGCAATACGCGCGTGATCTCCGCGCCAACTCGACGTTCCGCCACTACGACAACCGCTACCACATCAGCGCGAAGCTCGTGCAGGATGCCCGCAGGCTGCCCCAGTCGCTGGGCCACCTCGCCGGCCCGCTCAAGGACGTGACGGTGTCGGCTTTCAGCTTCATCGGCCAGCTCGTGACCGTTCTCGCAGTGACCTTTCTGCTGATCCTGCACGGCCGCGAGTACGTCGGCATGGCGGTTTCGCTCACCGGACCGCGCGAAGCACGGTACCGGCGCCTGGTACTCGAAATCGAGCAGGCGGTCGCCAAATACGTGCTCGGCAACATCGCGATCAGCGGACTCGCGACGCTTGCCACGTGGATCGTCCTGTCGATTCTCGGCGTCCCTTACGCGCTGTCGCTCGGCTTCGTCGTCGGCTTCTTCGACCTGATCCCGCTCGTCGGAGCGACGCTCGGCGCGATCGTCGTGGCGCTCGCCACCCTGACGGTGCACTTCCCGCTCGCGACGATCGTGTGGGTCGCGTTCATCATCGTCTGGCAGCGCTTCGAGGACTACGTCATACAGCCACTCGTCTACGGACGCGCGCTGCACGTCAACCCGCTCGTGACCATCGTCGCCGTGCTCGCAGGCGCTGAGCTGCTCGGGATCCTCGGTGCGCTGATCGCGATTCCCACAGCCGCCGCGATCCAGATCATCCTCACCGACTGGTGGTCCTCGCGAGCTGCCGCGCGGTCACCGGCAGCCCCCGCCGAGCGAAGCGCGACGGCTGGGTGAGCGGATCGAGCTCCTCAGCGCTCGCCCGTCCACGGCGCGACCGAGCCCCCCAGCAGCGGCTCCTGCTCGATCTCGACCCGGGTCGACTCGAGAAATCGACTGACCATGTTGTAGTAGCTGACGAGCAGGATCAACTCGGCAGCCTCGCGCGGCCCGTAGCGCTCGACGATCTGCTCGAGCGCGTCGTCGGAGAGCCGCACGTCGCGGCTGACCTCATCTGCCACGCGACAGATCAGGTTCACCTCCTCGTCGAGGCTCGCGACCGGGTCCTCGCTGCCGATTGCTCTGATCTCCGCGTCCGTCACGCCCACGTTCCTGGCAAGCTGCTCGTGCTGGGCCCACTCGTATGGAGCGCGTGTGGCGTGCGCGACTCTCAGCACGGCGATCTCACGCCGTCGCGCGTCGAGTGCCGTCGACAGCACCGCACGCCCGAGCGCCATGAACGGCCGAACCGCACGCGGTGCCCCGGCAACCATGCGAAAGACGTTCAACGGCGGGAGCCCGGCGAGCATCTCCCGGTGCTCGCGGTCGAGCTCGTCGTCGCTCGGCAGTGGGATCTTCGACGGCACGCCGGCGAGCCTGACACATCGGGTCGGGGGGTGTCAGAACCTCAGCGCAGGATCGCGCAGCCGGTCGTGGCGTGCGCGATGAGCGTTTCGTCAGACTCGAGGAACAGCCGAGCCTCCGCCGTGGCGGTGCGCTTCCCCCGGTGGACCACGCGACCCTCGGCCAGGACGCGGCCGGACGCGTCGCTCATCGCCCGGATGTAGCGGACCTGCAGGTCGGTGGTCGTGTAGCCGACGCCCGCCTCCAGCGTCGTGTGGACCGCGCAGCCCATGCACGAGTCGAGGATCGTCGCAGCGATGCCGCCGTGGACCGAGCCGATCGGGTTGTACATCCACTCGGCCGGCTCCATCGCGAATACCGCGCGACCGTCCTCGACCTCGACGATCGTGAGCTCGAGCAGCCGCGCGATCGGCGGCGCCGGCAGCGTGCCGTCGATGATCGATTGCATGCACTCGAGGCCCGGCAGCGCGACGGCAGCAGCGGCCGCAGCTGCTGGATCCTCCCAGCTGAAGCTCCGCGTACGCAGCCGTTCGAGCGTGCTCACGCCGTCCGCTCCGCAACGAGCGTCGCGGCCGGGGCCTGAGAGAGGGCCTGGTCGACCGTCGCCGTGCCCGTCGTCGTCGCGAGCGCGACTGGCCGTGGGCGGCCGATCGCAGAGAGGGCGAGGCCCGCCGTGAGGCCTCCGGCGACGCTGATCAGCCACGCCTGGTGGAAGTCCGATGCTGAGCCGGTGCTGGTACCCAACACCGCGACGAGCAGCGCGACGCCCAGCGCTGCCCCGATCTGGCGGCCCATCGTCAGCACCGCTGCGCCGGTCGCGAAGCGCTCGGGCGCGAGCGAGGAGGCACCGGCACCGGTGAGCGTCGGGATCATCAGCCCGACGCCCGCGCCGCTGATCGCGATTCCGGGCAGGTACTCGCTGACGTAGGCGGGGGTGTCCCCTGTCTGCGTGATGTACCAGACCTGGCCTGCGACGAACAGCAGCGCGCCGAGCACGCCCGGAATGCGGTAGCCGACGCGTGCCCCCAGCCGAGCCGACGGGATGCTGAACGCCGTTGCGATCGCAGGGCCTGGGAACAGCATCAGGCCGGCGGTCAGCACCGACTCGTGCCAGACGCCTGTCAGGAACAGCACGCCGGCGAGCAGCATCGCGCCGAACCCGGCGAAGAACAGCACCGAGGCCCCGACCGCGAGCCCGAAGCTGCGAACGCGCAGCATCGCCGGCTCCACGACCGGCGAGTCGTGCCGTTCCGAGCGCCACCAGATTGCGGGCAATCCAACCACCGCGACGGCGAGCAGAGCGACGATCGGCGCGGAGTTCCAGCCCCATTCCTGTCCCTTGACGATCGCCACCACCAACGACCCGATCGTGACAATCAGCGCGAGGGCTCCGAGCAGGTCTGGCCGTCCGGCGCCGAGCTCGCGCCGCTCCGTCAGCGTGCGCACCCCGAAACCGAGGCCCAGCAGCCCGATCGGCACGTTCACGAGGAACACCAACCGCCAGTCCGCCTGGACGAGCAGGCCGCCGAGCGGCGGGCCGGCCGCTGCAGCGATGCCGCCGGTGGCCGCCCACACGCCGATCGCGACATGGCGCTCGTGCGGCGCGAACTCGGGCAGCATCAGGCCGAGCGACGTCGGCACCATCAGCGCGCCGCCGACCGCCTGCACGACGCGAGCGACGATCAGCACGTCGACCGAGGGCGCGAGGGCGCACGCCGTGCTCGCCGCGACGAAGATCCCGAGACCCAGCAGGAATGCGCGCTTGCGTCCGAAGGCATCGGCCCAGCGTCCAGCGGGAACGAGCAGCGCCGCGAACACGATCGCGTAGGCGCTGAGGATCCACGACAGCGAGCCCAGCGAGACCCCGCCGAAGTGCTTGGCGATCGCCGGGAAGGCGATATTGACGATGAACAGGTCCAGGCTCGCCATGAACACCCCGACACCCACGATCAACGAGACGCGCCACTTGCGTTGCATCATGAAACGGACAATACCATAGAGTTGCATCATGCAACCCAAGTCGCTAGAATATGCGTCAATGCTTGGAAGTGACTACTACGGACAGACGTGCAGCATCGCGGGCGCGCTCGAGGTGGTCGGTGAGCGCTGGTCGCTGCTGATCGTGCGCAACGTGTTCCTCGGCCTGCGCCGCTTCGATGAGATCCAGGCGAACCTGGGGATCGCTCGCAACGTCCTGCAAACACGCCTCACCCGGCTGCTCGAGCAGGGCGTGCTCGAGAAGCGCCTCTACCAGGAGCACCCGCCTCGCTACGAATACCGCCTGACCGAGAAGGGTCTCGACCTGTGGCCGACCATGGTTGCACTGATGCAGTGGGGCGACCGCTACACACCGCAGAGTGGCGGGCCGGCGGTCGTGCTCGAACATCGTGGCTGCGGTGGCGCGGTCAACGAGCACCGCCTGTGCGAGACGTGCGGTTCGAGGCTGTCGGTACGCGACGTGCGCGCGGTTCCCGGCCCCGGCGCCGCGCCCGACCACCCGCTCTTCCGCCGCGCCGCGCGCCTTCAGGACGCCCAGCCGGCCTAATCGCCTACAGGCTGGCCGCGAGCAGGCCCGCGACGAGCTCGACGCCTTCGCGCGCCATCCGCGAGCGGGCGACAATCACATCAAAGCCCGCCCGCTGCGCGCGCTCGCGTGTGGCTGAATCGACGTGCGAGTAGAAGCCGAGCGTGCGCATTGACCCGAGCTGACCCGTGGCGAGGAGCGCTTCCACGATCGACGCTCCGTCGAGATCTGGGTCGGTCAGGTCCACCACCAGCACATCCGCTGACGCGTTCTCGCCGTCACCGTCGGTGGAATCGCCCAGCCGACCTTTGAGCAGCGCGTCATCGGCCAGCAGCTCGACGTCGTATCCGGCGACGGTGAGCGCTCCCTGCACCTGCGAGCCGAACAGCAGGTCGCGTGTCAGCGCGAGCACGCGCGCCATCGCTACTGCGCCCGTAGGCGACGAAACTGCTCGCGCTCGGAGTATGGGCGCCCCCACATCTCCCGGACCTCCACACGCCCGCTGCGTTCCTCGCGTACCACCATCTCAGCGTCGATGCCCGCCTCATCGAGCAGCCCGAACGCACCGTGGACGGTCGGCGCAGCGGCCGCGTGGCCGAAGCGGTGCGCTACCAGCAGCCGCCAGTGCCAGTCGTGATGTGAGTAGGGACGCGCGTTGCACGTCGTCAGCAGCGTTGCCGCCTCGACGTAGCGCGACTCGTCGGCGATCCTCAGATCGAGCTCGAGATCGGTCCAGTCCTCGGGAAGCGAATCGACGATCCGCTGGAAGTCCTCCGCCAAAGGCATTGAGCGCAAGCCTAGCGC
This sequence comes from uncultured Solirubrobacteraceae bacterium, assembly GCA_963827455.1. GTDB lineage: Bacteria > Actinomycetota > Thermoleophilia > Solirubrobacterales > Solirubrobacteraceae > Palsa-744. The sequence goes on from CAWHAW010000011.1 coordinate 8,407, forward strand.
GGCTATTCTCGAACCGATGGCAAGCGCACACACGGATACGGTCGCGAGCGCGGGCGCGGACGCCCTCGACACCGAATATCGAGTCCTCCTCGACGGTTGTGGCCTGCTGGATCGCTCCGAGCGGGGCAAGCTCGCGCTAACTGGCGCGGGCGCACTGGAGTTCCTCGACGGACAGGTTACAAACGAGCTCGGCTCATTGCGTCCCGGCACGGGCTGCTACGCGGCCTTTCTGACACACAAGGGCAAGATGCTCGGCGACCTGCGGATCCTCGCCGTCAGCGACGACGAGGACGCGAGCGGGGACGAGCCCGGCGCTCCGGCGGCGCTCCTGCTCGATACCGAGCGCGTCGCGTTGCAGGGACTGTTCGACATGATCCGCCGCTTCAGGGTCGGCTACGAGGTCGAGCTGCACAAGCGCACCGCAGAGCGCGGGCTGCTCTCGCTGATCGGTCCCGGCGCAACGGCGATCGCGGCCGCCGAGGGGCTCGCGGAGGCGGAGCACGCGAACGCGCTCGTCGAGATTGCCGGGATCGCAGCGCTGGCCGTGCGCACCGACGTGGGCATCGACCTGATCTGCGCCGCGGCGTCCACGCCGGCGTTGAGCGCGGCGCTGGACGCGCGTGGCGCGCGGCCCGTCTCCGAACGGGCGGCCGAGTGTCTACGCGTCGAGCGCGGCCGTCCCCGCTACGGCGTCGACCTCGACGACACCGTCATTCCCCAGGAGGCCGGGCTGAACGAGCGCGCGGTGAGCTTCACCAAGGGTTGCTATGTCGGGCAGGAGACCGTCGCGCGGCTCTACTACAGAGGCAAGCCCAACCGTCATCTGCGGGGACTGCAGCTGTCCGCGCCTGCGGCGCCCGGCGACGAGCTGCGTCTGGGCGAGCGTCCGGTTGGCCGTGTCGGCAGCGCCGTCATCTCCCCCAGGCTGGGCCCGATCGCGCTGGCACTCGTGCGCCGCGAGGCGCCGCCGGGAAGCACGGTGGGCGTCGGCGAGGCCGGCGCGAGCGCCGAGGTGCTCGCACTGCCGTTTCCCGCCGGCTGAGCTGCGCGGCCGGCACCGCTAGGCGCCGGCACCGTCCTCAGGGGGCTTTTGATCCTGCAGGTGCTTGCGGATCGCCGCGTCGTGCGCCCTGACCGCGTCAGGACTCGGAGGCGTGTCGAGCGTGCTGATGACGTTGGGCGCGTTCAGAGGCAGCGTGGTCGGCTCCAGCTCACCGGGATCCTTGAACGGCTGCTCTTCAGTCATCGTGCTCTCCCTCGGGCGGAATACCCGATTCCTCAGTGTAGGACTGCCACTGTTCGCCGAGAAGGTCGAGCAGCTGACTGGCGAGCAGCGGCGAGAAGGACACGCGCGAGACGACCATCCCCTGCTGTCCCTGCGGCCCGATGCGCATGAAGTCGAGCGTGAACTCGTGCGGTGTGCGCGCGATCGCCGCCGCGTTGGCCCACTTGCCGGCGAACTCCTCCGGCGGGATCATGATGTTCGGGCCCTGCTCGGCAGGCGACTGGTCGGGATCCTCGGGTGGCTCTGGATCGGGCACTGGGCGTCGAGCGTAGCGCGACGGCATCGGCCCCGCAGCTGCCAGCTTCGGCCTACCTCGAAAGCGTCGCCCGATGCTCGCGCGCACGCGCACAGTCGCCGCGGGTAGGATTGGGCTTCGTTCCTGACCCCGACCGACGAGGTTCCAGAGCAAGTGGCGATCGATCTCCAACAAGTTTCCGCCGTAGACGCAGAGCCGGGCGAGCTGCCCAAGACGATGGCCGCCTGGGTGATCCGAGAGGAGCGCCAGGGCGAACCGAAGGACGCCTTCCAGATCGAGGAGATCGAAGTCCCTGAGCCCGGGGCGTTCGAGGTGATCGTCCGCGTGATGGCGGCCGGCGTCAACTACAACAACGTGTGGGCGGCGCTCGGCGAGCCGGTCGGCGTGTGGCGCTACGGCGACCACCCGCAGTACGGCCACCACATCGGCGGCTCCGATGCCTCGGGGGTCGTGTGGAAGGTCGGTGCCGGCGTCACTCGCTGGAAGCCCGGCGACGAGGTCGTGGTGCACTGCAACCAGGCCTCCTACGAGGACCCGGAGGTGCACGGCCTCGACCCGATGGCAGCGCCGTCGCAGAAGATCTGGGGCTACGAGACGACATGGGGCTCGTTCGCGCAGTTCACGAAGGTGCAGGCACAGCAGCTGCTGCCCAAGCCGCACGCGTTGACCTGGGAGGAGGCGGCCTCCTACGGCCTCGTCTACTTCACCGCCTACCGCATGCTGATCACGCGCTGCAAAATGCAGGCCGGCGCGAACGTGCTGATCTGGGGTGCCGCCGGCGGGCTGGGCGTATTCGCAACACAGCTGTGCGCGGCCGCAGGGGCACACTGCGTCGGTGTCGTCTCCTCGGCCGAGAAGGGCGAGCTCGTCAAGCGGCTCGGCGCCGTCGACTACATCGACCGTGCCGAGTTCACGGGCATGATGCGGACCGGCAGCGAGACCCCCGAGGAGGACAAGGCGCGCTTCGGCGTTTCCCGCGAATTCTCAAAGCGCGTCAAGGCGATCCTCGGCGACGCGCCCGACATCGTGTTCGAGCACGTCGGCAAGGCGACGTTCCCGACGTCCGTGTTCACGGTCAAGCCATTCGGCAAGGTCGTGATCTGCGCGGGCACGACCGGCTACAACCTCGACTTCGACGTGCGCTACCTGTGGATGAAGCAGAAGGAGATCCTCGGCTCGCACTTCGCCAACGCATACGAGTGCATGAAGGCGAACGAGCTGATCGAGAGCGGCCAGATCCGCCCGGTCCTGTGGCGCACGCTCGGCTTCGAGGGTGTCGCAGAAGCACACCAGCTGATGCTCGAAAACAAGCATCTCGGCAAGATCTCGATCCTCGTCGGCGCCGACGCCGAGGGCCAGGGCAAGACCGCCGACGGCCCCGGCGCGATCCACGCGGAGGTGGGAGCCTGATGGCCGGCACCGTGATCGTTCCGTGGTACGCCACCGGCTTTCGCGGCGAGGACTTCGAGGTGGCCCTCAACGAGGCCGCGGCGGTCGCGCTGCGCTACGGCGCGAGCTCTTACGCGGTCTACCGCTCGCGCGATGATCGCTACCGCTTCCAGCAGCTCGCCGTGTTCGAGGAGTACATCGACTGGGAACGCTATTGGGAAAGCGAGGAGATGACCTTCTTCAGGGCGAGCCACTCGAGCTGGTATCAGGTGCCCGTGCTCTACGGCTGGTGGGACCTCACCGTTCACGGCGTTGTCACCGAGGGAGCGCTCGCGCCCGGCAACGGCCACGGCAACGGCGTCGCAGTCGGCGACATCAGCTGAGAGAGCCGTGGACGCGGCTGGACGGTGCCCGGGCCGCCGAGTCTGTCCGGGGCAGCCCCCCGCGCACGTTGCTCGGTCGCTCGCGTGCAAAAGCCGGACCGCAAGCTCGTGCAGCGAGCCATCCCAGGGCCAGGTTCGCGGAGCAGCCGACTGCCGCGGCGGTACAAGATTTGGCAGTCTCGCGTAAGCGCAAATATCCTGCGGGAACAAGTTTTCACCCGCTCGACGACCATTCTCACGAATTAGGCCCACGGCCCTTGACTAGTTACATCAAACTCGGTTACGTTCACCCGACAAGCGCTCGGCGGCGACGGGCCGCGCAGACGTCATTGGCTCCGGGCGAAATACACGGGAGAGGGGACTGGGAACCATGGGGAAACGAGCCCGCATTGTCGGTTTCGTTGTGCTGGTCGTCGGAGTGCTGGTGCCGGTCGCATCAGCATCTGCGTCACAGTACGTGGCGCTGGGGGATTCATACTCCGCGGGAGTAGGCTCGCGGGTGTTCTATGAAGAATCGGGCGAATGCGACCGCAGCCCGGACGCGTATCCGCCGAAGGTCGCGGCGGCCGACGGTTACACGCTGAACTTCGAAGCCTGCAGTGGAGCAAAGACGCCGGAAGTCAACGAAAAACAGCTTGGCAAATTGAGCAGCAGCACGTCGCTCGTGACGATCACGATCGGCGGCAACGACGCGGGCTTCAGCAACGTGATGCTCAACTGCGCGCTGTACTACTTCACCTGCGGGAGCGCGATCAGCGAAGCCAACGAATACATCGCGAAAAAACTACCGGGGCTTCTGGAAACCACCTACAAAGACGTCCGCGCCAAGGCGACCACCGCCCAGGTGATCGTGCTGGGCTATCCGAAGTTGTTCACAAAAGAAGGCACGACGTGCAATGTCAACTTCCTGACCTCGGGTAACGAGAAGAAAATCAACGAATCGGCAGAAAAAATCGACGCGGTCATCAAGGCCCGAGCAGAAGCGCTGAAATTCACGTTCGTCAACCCGACGAGCGCGTTTGAAGCCCACGAGGTCTGTGCGTCTGAAGAATGGCTGAACGGGCAGTCGAACCCGCTTTCAGAAAGCTACCACCCCAACGTCAAAGGCCAGGCGGAGTTCACGAAACTGGTTGAGGCGGCGATCTAGAACTGAGCGTCGCCCGCCGCAGCGGGTTCGATCGGTTGCTCACAACGGGGAGAGCTCGGCCACGGCCGGGCTCTCCCTGTGTTGCGTTCGGGCGCGTCCCCCCTCCCTCGCGAGCGGAGTCCTGCACGGGCGAGCCCTGTACGCACCCGTCCCGCGCGAGCAAGTCCTGTAGTGTCGCTGGGGCGCAGGGCGGCTCGACACCATCTGATCTTGTTCCCACCGGACAAAACAGCGCTTTTGGAGCGGGATGCTCCCCCCGCGCAGCTTCGTGCGGCGCTCGTACCGGCCGTACCGATGATTGTCGACGCGGTGATCGCCGCGATTCGCGGCGAGGAGCGCCGCACCGGTCACCCTGAGAGCGCACTCGAGCGAAACCTCAGGGTCGGCCTCACTGACGCCGTCGAACGCTGGTTCGCGGCGGCGTCCCCGTCCGCGGACACCGATCTGCATTTCGCGCTTGGACGGGCCCATGCACGTTCGGGCCGCGGCCTCGACGAGCTGATGGGCTTCTACCGGGTCGCCGGACGCACAGCGTGGTTGCGCGCGAGCGAAGTCGGTGCAGCGCAGGGCATCGAGCCGGAGTACCTCTACCGACTGGCCGCGACGGGCTTCTGCTACGTCGATCAGCTTTCCACACAGGCTGCCGCCGGCTACGCAGAGGAGCAGTCGCACCGCTCCGGCGCGAAACAGTCGCGACGAACCGAGCTCTTGCGTCTGCTGCTCCGCACGCCACAGCCCGACCGCGAGGTGCTCGACGCGGCCGCCGAGGCAGCGGGCACGCAACTCTCGCCCACGCTCGCGTTCTTCGCCGGCCCGGCCGAGGTCTACGACGCGTTTGTGCGCTCGAGCCACGAGCATTTCGTACTGGAGCCGAGAGGCGGCAATTTCGTGGGTGCGGTGCTCGACCCGGAAAGCCCGGGGCGACTCGCGCGACTGACAGCGGCGAGCGAACGCACGGGAGCACAGCTCGCGCTCGGCCCCGCGGTGGCCGTCTCGCACGCGGAGCGCAGCCTCGAGCAAGCCAACACGCTGCTGACCCTCGTGCGTCGCGGCCTCGTCGAGGGCTTCCCGCTGGTCCGCGCCGATGATCACGACCTCGCCCTGCTGCTGTCCGCGCAGCCGCAACTCGCGAGCGATCTGGTCAGGCGCCGTCTCGCGCCGCTCGAAGCGATCCAGGGGGCAAAGGCGCGGCGGAACCTGGCGCTGACGCTGCGTGCGTGGCTGCGTAACCCGGGCCAGCGCAAGGCGATCGCCGACACACTCGCGGTACATCCGCAGACCGTGCGCTACCGCATGACGCGGCTGCGCGAGCTGTTCGGCGACGCGCTCGATAACGCCGACGGACGCTTCGAGCTCGAGCTCGCATTGCGGCTGGCGCGATACGCAACGCCAAGCGAGGCCGACGAGAGACGTTACTGAGCGGTTCAGCCCTGCTCGAGCGGGGCCATCGTCAGCCCCGCGCCCTTCAGCTGCTCCCAGTAGTGCTCGGCGGGCTCCTGCTGGCCGGTGTAGACGACGGCGCGGCCGGATGCCGTGGATCACGTTGGCGATCTCCATCCCGCGCGTGTAGGAGATGCCGGGGATGAAGCGCGCGAGCGTGCGAGCGACATGCTCGAACGTGTTGTGGTCGTCGTTGCAGACGATCACCCTCCACCCCCCTCCCAGCCCACCGCCGGGTCCGCGCGTGCTGGGCCTCTCGAGCGTTTGATCCATGGGTCGCAGGATAAAGCTCGTGCCCCGACCGTACAATTGAATGTATGAGCAGCGAGCACTCGGCGCGCCTGCCTGAGCGCGACAGCCCCTGGATGATGCGCACGTACGCGGGCCACTCCACCGCGAAGGCCTCCAACGAGCTGTACAGGCGCAACCTGGCCAAGGGCCAGACCGGCCTGTCGGTGGCGTTCGATCTGCCGACCCAGACGGGATACGACCCCGACGACGAGCTCGCGCGCGGCGAGGTCGGGAAGGTCGGGGTGCCGATCTCCCACCGCGGCGACATGGCCGCGCTGATGGACGGCATCCCGCTCGGCGAGATGAACACGTCGATGACGATCAACGCCACGGCGGCGTGGCTGCTGGCGCTCTACATCGTCGCCGCCGAGAATCAGAACCCACCCACCCCCCAGGAGCAACTCCAGGGCACGACCCAGAACGACATCATCAAGGAGTTCCTCGCGCGCGGCACCTACGCCTTTCCGCCCGCGCCTTCGATGCGCCTGACCGCCGACATGATCGCCTACACCGTCGAGCACGTCCCGAAGTGGAACCCGATCAACATCTGCTCCTATCACCTGCAGGAGGCGGGCGCGACACCGGTGCAGGAGATCGCCTACGCGATGAGCAACGCGATCGCCGTCCTCGACGCCACGCGTGAGCGCGTGGGTGCGCGGGGTCCGGAGGTGATGGAACAGGTCTTTGGGCGCATCTCGTTCTTCGTCAACGCCGGTGTGCGCTTCGTCGAAGAGCACGCGAAGCTGCGCGCGATGTCGATCCTGTGGGAAGAGCTGGGGCGCGAGCGCTACAACGTCGAGCAGGATCGCTACCTACGCTTCCGCTACGGCGTGCAGGTCAACTCGCTCGGCCTGACCGAGGCCCAACCCGAGAACAACGTCCAGCGAATCGTGCTCGAGGCGCTCGCGGTCACACTCGGCCGCAACGCGCGGGCACGCGCTATCCAGCTACCAGCTTGGAACGAGGCGCTCGGCCTGCCCCGCCCGTGGGATCAGCAGTGGTCACTGCGCATCCAGCAGGTGCTCGCCTACGAGACGGACATCCTCGAGTACCCGGACATCTTCGAGGGCTCGAAGGTGATGGACGCGCTCGTGGCTGAGCTGCTGGACGGAGCACGCGCAGAGATGGCGGTCGTCGCGGAGCACGGCGGCGCGGTCGAAGCCGTTCCCTACATGAAGGCGGCGCTGGTGGATAGCCACCGCGAGCGGATCCGACGGATCGAGGAGGGCGAGCAGGTGGTCGTCGGGCAAAACCGGTTCACCGAGACAGAGGTCTCGCCGCTGACCGCCGACGCCGAGGGCGGCATCCTCGTCGTGGATCCCAAGCTCGAAGCCGAGCAGATCGAGGAGGTGCGCCGCTGGCGCGCCGAGCGCGACCAGCCAGCGGTGGACGAGGCGCTCGCCTCGCTCGCCGCGGTCGCACGCGACGAGGGCGCCGCCGAGAACCTGATGGTCGCGACGATCGCGGCCGCCCGCGCCGGCGCCACCACGGGCGAGTGGTCACGCACGCTCCGCGAGGTGTTCGGCAGCTACCGTGCTCCGACGGGAGTCGGCGAGGCAGCGTCGATCGACAGAGCCGGAGGCGACGAGGAGCTCGAGGAGCTGCGCGGCGAGGTCGCGCAGCTGCAGGAGAAGCTCGGGCGCAGGCTCAAGATCCTTGTCGGCAAGCCGGGCCTCGACGGCCATTCCAACGGCGCCGAGCAGATTGCGGTGCGCGCGCGCGATGCCGGCATGGACGTCGTCTACGAAGGCATCCGCCTGACGCCGGCGCAGATCGCCGCCTCGGCCCTACAGGAGGGCGTGCACGTGATCGGCCTGTCGATTCTCTCCGGCTCGCACCGTGACCTGATCCCTGCGGTCATCGATGCGCTGAACGAGGCGGGCGTGAGCGTGCCGGTCGTCGTGGGCGGCATCATCCCCGACCAGGATGTCGCGGCCCTGGAAGACGCGGGGGTCGCCGCCGTGTACACGCCCAAGGATTTCGACATCAACCGCATCATGCGCGACATCGTGAGGATCGTGGCAGAACGCGCCGACCGACCAGCGGTCGCGGCAGCGGGCAGCGCGTCCGCCACCGGCGCGGCGTGAGCGCGGACGGGGCCGCTCTCGGCGCGCGCTTGCGCGAGCGCGACCTGAGCGCGGCGCCCGCGGCCCTGAACCTCCTCGAGAGCACCGCGTCCTCCGATCGCGAGCAGGCGGCCGAGCTGCTCAGCGAGGTCTCGCCGGCCAGGCTCGGGGGCGAGGCGCCGGCGCACGTGATCGGCGTCACGGGTCCGCCTGGCGCCGGCAAGTCGACGCTGCTCTCGGCGCTCCTGCACGCTTGGCGTGCACGCTCGCGCACGGTGGCGATGCTCGCGGTCGACCCGAGCTCGCGCCGCTCGGGCGGCTCGCTGCTCGGTGATCGCGCGCGCATCGAGTTCGATCCCGCCGACCGCGGCGTGCTGATCCGCTCGACGGCCGCCGGCGAGCGGCTCGGCGGCCTCGCACAGGCGACGCGCGCCGCGGCCGAGGCGCTCGCTGCGGCATTCGACATCGTCGTGATCGAGACGGTCGGCGTCGGACAGGCCGAGACGGACGTCGCCGACGTGGCCGACACGGTCTTGGTCGTCGTCCAGCCGGGCAGCGGTGACGCGCTGCAGTTCCTCAAGTCAGGGATCATGGAGATCCCCGACCTGCTGGTCGTCACCAAGGCCGACCTTGGCCAGATTGCGATCCGCGCAAGGCGCGATCTCGCAGCCGCGCTTCGCTCGCTCGGTTCGAGTCGCGCGAGCGTGCTGGCGGTCTCGGCGCTGCCCCCGGCCAGTGGGATCGACGAGTTGGTGGCCGCGCTCGACGAGCGCCGTGCGGCGCTCGACGTTGGCGAGCGCCGAGAGGCGGCGCGGCGCGCGGCCGCGCTCACGGACTTCGTCGTCGAGCACGGCGAGCAGGGCCTCAGAGCGCTCGGAGGTCGCCGCGGCGCCGAGCGCCTGCTCGCCGAGCAGGGGCCGGGGATGGCCGTGCCCGAGCACGTGACGGCGCTCGAGCAACGTCTCCCATGAGGCGCAACCTGCTGAGCATGTTCGGCGCGTTCGTGCTCGCCAGCTTGCTCGCGGGTGCGCTCGGGGCGGTCAACCTGGGCACGGCGCTCGCGTTCGGCCAGATGGCGTTCGCCGCGACCACAGTCTACGTGCTGCTCAGACGCTGAGCCGGCGAATCGGCGCGTAACGGAAACCCCGCCAGCGAGACTGTAGGACAAGCGATGCTAGTTCTCGTGACTTTCGCTGTGCTCGCAGGGGCCGGTACGGCGCTCTCGCCGTGCGTGCTTCCGGTGCTCCCGGCCCTGCTCTCAGCAGGAGCCATTGGTGGACGGCGCCGACCGATCGGGATCGTTATCGGCCTGGCCGTCACTTTCACGGTGTCAATCGTGTTTCTCACGAAGGTCGTCGAAGGAGTCGGCCTCGGCAACGAACCGCTGCGCTACGTGGCGATTGCCGTCCTGCTCGCTTTCGGCCTGGTCCAGCTCGTGCCCGATCTGTCAGCGCGTCTGGAGGCGCCGCTGTCGCGGCTCGCGCGCTTCGGTCCGCGTGATACCGGCGACGGCTTCGCCTCAGGGCTGCTCGTGGGCGGGGCGCTGGGCCTCGTGTACACGCCATGCGCCGGCCCGATCTTTGCAGCGATTGTGTCGGTGAGCGCCGCGACCGGGAGGGCGTTCCTATTGGCCATCGCCTACGCGCTCGGCTCCGCGCTCGTCCTGTTGGCGCTGACGCTCGGCGGCAGGCGCCTGTTCGCTCGCGTCCGCAAGAGCGCCGGCGGGCCGCTCATCGGACGGGCCCTCGGCGTGATCATGATCCTCACCGCCGTTGCGCTCTTCACCAACCTCGCCAACAGCTACAGCCAGTTCGTCGCCGACAAGATCCCCAATGTCAACCTGGCAGCGTCGCTGGAGTGCTCTTCGACGGTGACCGATCGCCTCTCGGAGGTTACCGGCCACAAGGCGAAGTTCGTGCCCAAGAACGGCGTTTCGGACTGCGAAGGCTCGAGTACGGGCAAGATCCATCCCGCCGCACGCGACGCGAGCCAGGCGATACTGCTCGCCGACGCGCAGCATCTGGAAAACCTCGGAGAAGCGCCGGAATTCACGGACACCGAGGACTGGTTCAACACCCGTGGCGACCAACCGCTGAGCCTCGCGTCGCTGCACGGACGCGTTGTGCTGGTGGATTTCTGGACGTACACGTGCATCAACTGCATCCGCACACTGCCGTATTTGAAGGCCTGGGACGCCGCCTACGCCAACGACGGTCTGACGATCGTGGGAGTGGAGACACCCGAGTTCGGCTTCGAGAAGAAGGCCAGCAACGTCGCCAACGCGATCGGACAGTTCGGGCTGCGCTACCCCGTGGTGCAGGACAACGAAATGGGCACGTGGAACGCCTACGGCAACGAGTACTGGCCCGCTGACTACCTGATCGACGCCAACGGCCACGTGCGCTACACGAGCTTCGGCGAGGGCGATTACGGCAAGACCGAAACGGCGATCAGGGCGCTGCTCGCCGAAGCGGGCCATCAGGTCGGTGCCAAGAGTGACCCGACGAATGTGGTCGTGCCCTCGGAAATCGCGACACCCGAGACGTACATGGGCACGTTACGGGCGCAGGGCTGGATCAATGGCCCGAAGTCGGGCACGCACGACTACGGCTCGCCGCCTGCGGGCGCACTTCCACTCAACGACTTCGCCTACAGCGGCACCTGGAAGATCGGCGAACAGCCGGCGGAAGCGATCTCGGGGGCGGGCGTGGACCTCGAGTTCAAGGCCAAGCGCGTGTATCTCGTCCTGAGCTCCCCCGGCGAACGACCCTTGCCCGTGGAAGTGCTGCTCGACGGCCACCCGATCTCCAACGCCGACGCGGGCACCGACGTCCACCACGACATCGTGACCGTCCGTAGCGAACGCCTGTACTCACTCGTCTCGCTGCAAGGCGATGAACAGCATCGCCTGTCACTGCGCTTCGCCAACGGGGTCACCGGCTACGACTTCACGTTCGGGTAGAGAGAGCGCGTGCGACGGAGCGGGGTCGCCGGCCGACGCCCTCGAGTGGCCGACCCGCTCGCAGACGCTCGCGGGCACGGCCAACTCCGCACCTGCGCCTACAATGCCCTGCATGGAGGGCTCAATGGCCGAGACCAGCGCACGCAGTTGGTTGCGTTGCTACCGCTGCTGGTCACAGGATCTGGAGGTTCAGGTCCACTACGAGGGGATCCACAAGATCGACCCTGACACCGGCGAGCGCGCGGAAGTCGTCGACGAGCTCCAGGAGGCGGTCGTGCAGTGTCTGGACTGCATGCACGATCAGCCGCATCTCGGCTTCAACAACGGACGCGTGGAGCCGATCGAGGACCGCTGGGAACGGATGATCGCGGGTACGCCGTGGGTCGCCTCGTGCACCGTCACCGTCGACTCGGAAGACGTCGAGAGCTGCTCGGGGCCAGAGGCCGGTGACGCGCTTTCCTACGCCGCGTTCGGCGAGCACGGCGTGCGCGAGTTCTTCACGCACGTGCGCTTCCACAAGCACGAAGACGACGCGCGCATCATCGTGCACCTGCTGGTCGAGCTGTACGCGCGCTCGCTCGAGGAGGCCACCGACGTGCTCGAGTCATCCGCGCGCGGCGCCCTCACGATCACCTCCCTCGCCGAGGAGTCACGCCCGCCGGCAGCCGGCGGCGAGACCCACGGCCACGACTAGGCCGTCGCTACGCGGGTGAAAGGCGCATCACGGGGATGTGGCGGATGCCCTCGGTGCGCTGTTCGTAGGTGGTGTAGCCGCGGTACACCTTCTTTGCCTGCGCGAACAGGCGGTCGTGCTCCTCGCCGGTGACCTCGTGCGCCACGTACGGAGCGGTGTGGCCCTTCACCTCGAGGCTCACATCGGGGTGGGCCTTCAGGTTGTAGTACCACGCCGGGAACTTCGGGCGGCCATAGCTCGAGGCGATCAGGATCACGTCATCGCCGTCGCTGAAGTACAACAGCGGCACCGTGCGCTCGACGCCGCTGCGCGCGCCGCGGACCGTGAGCAGCACGATCGGTATCTGCCCGAAGGCGTGATCCACTCTCCCCCGCGTTGCGCGCAGCAGCCACGGATCGATGCGCGCGCCCAGCTCCGCGGAGTACCACGTGCCCGCCTTGGTCTGCGCGAATGCGAACAGCGACCTCTTGAACAGGGAACTCGACACCGCGTCGGGGTCGACGCGGGGGATCACCGCTGTCATCCCCTCAGCTCAGTCGGTCCTCGAGCGCCCGCAGCTGAGCGTGCATCTCGTCGGGGAGGTTCTCGAACTTGGCGAAGTGCTCCTGGAGCTGGGGCAGCTGTGCTCGCCACGCATCGACGTCAACGCGCAGCAGCTCGGCCATGTCCTCGTCGGAGACGTCCACGCCGCGCAGTGTCGATGCCCTCGGGACCTACCGGCGGCACGAGCCCGATCGGGGTCTCCTGGGCTGCTCCATGGCCGGCGCAGCGGGCGAACACCCAGGACAGCACGCGCGAGTTCTCGCCGTAGCCTGGCCACAGGAAGCGCCCACCGGCGTCCTTGCGGAACCAGTTGACGTAGAAGATCTTCGGCAGCTGCGCGCCGTCGCGCCGCCCCATCTCGAGCCAGTGAGCGAAGTAGTCGGCCATGTTGTAGCCGCAGAAGGGCAGCATCGCAAAGGGATCGAAGCGCAGCTCGCCGACCTTGCCGGCCGCCGCAGCGGTCTTCTCTGAGCTCATCGTCGAGCCCATGAAAACGCCGTGCTCCCAGTCGAGCGCCTCCGTCACAAGCGGCACGACGGTGGAGCGGCGCCCGCCGAACAGCATCGCGTCGATCGGCACGCCAGCCGGGTCCTCCCACTCCGGCGCGATCGCCGGGTCCTGGGATGCCGGTGTGGTGAAGCGCGCGTTCGGGTGCGCCGACGGCGTGCCGGCGTCGGGTGTCCAGTCGTTGCCGTGCCAATCGATCAGGTGTGCCGGCGGCTCCTTGGTGAGGCCCTCCCACCAGACGTCGCCGTCGTCGGTCTTGGCGCAGTTGGTGAAGATCGAGTTGCGCGCGATCGTGCGGATCGCGTTCGGGTTGGTGTCCTCGCTCGTCCCTGGGGCTACGCCGAAGAAGCCGTACTCAGGGTTGATCGCGTACAAACGTCCGTCCCGGCCGAACTTCATCCACGCGATGTCGTCACCGATCGTCTCGACCTTCCAGCCCTCGAGCGTGGGGATCAGCATTGCCAGGTTCGTCTTGCCGCATGCGCTCGGGAACGCCCCGGTGATGTACTTGACCTCGCCCTCGGGTGAGGTGAGCTTCAGGATCAGCATGTGCTCGGCCATCCAGCCCTCGTCGCGCGCCATCACCGAGGCGATCCGCAGCGCGAAGCACTTCTTGCCGAGCAGCGCGTTGCCGCCGTAGCCCGAGCCAAACGACCAGATCTCACGACTGTCGGGGAAGTGCACGATGTACTTGTTCTCGGCGTTGCACGGCCACGGCACGTCCTCGACGCCGTCCTCCAGCGGCATGCCGACCGAGTGCAGACAGGGAACGAAGTCGCCGGCGCCGAGCGCGTCGAGCGCGCCCTGGCCCATACGCGTCATGATGCGCATGCTGACCGCCACGTAGGTCGAGTCGGTCAGCTGCACGCCAACGTGGCTCTTGTCCGAGCCCAACGGGCCCATCGAGAACGGCACCACGTACATCGTGCGCCCCTTCATCGAGCCGGCGAACAGCTCGTTCAGCGCCTCGCGCATCTCGCCTGGATCTCGCCAGTTGTTCGTCGGGCCTGCTTCGGCCTCCGTCGCGGAGCAGATAAACGTTCGGTCCTCCACGCGCGCCACGTCGCCGGGGTCGGACAGCGCCAGGTAGGAATTGGGGCGCTTGGCGTCTGAAAGCCGCTCGAAGGTCCCCGCTTCGACGAGCTCGCGGCAGAGGCGGTCGTACTCCTCCGCCGAGCCGTCGCACCAGTAGACCCGGTCGGGTTCGGTCAGCGCGGCGGTCTCGTCGACCCAGGCCAGCAGCCGCTGGTTCGTGGTGGGGGCGGGAACGGTGGTATTCATGGGATCCAAGCGGCTCCTCGGTTCGCGGACATGATCGGCGCTGGGCGATCTACGATCGGCCGCGCTGCGGCCGGGCCAGGATGGCTCCGGGAACAGAAAAACGCCCTCCGCGGGCGACGTGAGAAAGCGTACCGCACGATCGAAGCGCCCGACAAGTGGGGCGGCTACTCGACGGTCCCCTCCGCTGTGCTGCCGCCTGGAGTCTTGCGCGGGACGAGCACCAGGCGCTTGAACTCGGCCACCAGCACACCGTCTTGATTCAGCACACGCGTGTGTACGCGCACCGTCCCGCGGTCGGGCTTGGACTGCGACTCTTTCTTCTCGAGAACCTCCGATTCGCAGAACAGCGTGTCGCCGTGGAACACCGGCGCCGGGTGCTTGAGCTCTTCGGTAGCGAGGTTGGCGATCGCCTTGCCGCTGACGTCGCTCACCGACATGCCCAGGGCAAGCGAGTACACGAGCGAGCCGACGACCACGTTCCGGCCCTGCTGGGATTTGGCGGCGTATACGTCGTTGATGTGCAGCGGGTGGTGGTTCATGGTGATCAGGCAGAACAGGTGGTCGTCTGACTCGGTCACCGTCTTGGCGGGCCAGTGCTTGTAGACGTCGCCGACCTCGAACTCCTCGAGGTAGCGGCCATATGGATGGGCGCCGCTCGCCTCGCGTGCGGCCTGATCTGTCTCGACGGTCGGGGCGGTCTCGGTAGCGCTCATTTAGGTCGTGGGCCTCCAGGTGGCGGGGTTATGTGAGCCGCAGCTCGCAGCTTCAACTCTAGTGGGCGCCCGCGGCCGCCCGCGGCGCGCCGCCCGCGACGGTGCCCGGGCACGCGTGCCCTGCAGTCGGGTGGCAGCCTTCCCCGGGGATTTTGCCGACCGGCGGCCCCGGCGCCGGCGGGCGGTGCCGGCGGCACCGGTTCAGCCGGCGTGGGGACTCCCGAGCCGGGAGCTCCCGACCGCTCGACGACCTGCTTGAACGAGCTCGCGTAGGGAAGACCGCACGCGGCGTCGTAGGCCTGCGCGACGGCGCTCGCGGCTCCGAAGCCTGTGAGGGCGCGACCATGCGTGCCGAGCACGCTCAGCGACGATGCGGTGAGCGCGCCGTGCCGCTGCAGATCACACAGTGACGACGCGGGCGCGCCGACGCGGCGTGCGAACGGGTTGGAGAGTCTGCGCACGGTGGGTGCGCCGAGCGAGCGCTGTGCGCTGATGCGCAGGGCGACATTCAGCGGGTCGAGCAGGGGCGATGGCCGATTGACCAGCAGCGCCAGCGCCGCCGGACCGGGCTTCGTCGCGACGCGCAGAACGGCGATCGCCAGGTAGTCCTCGCCGAACGGCCCGCTCACCACCACCCGCAGCGAGCGGCGCCCGAGGCGCGTGCCATGGGCGTTGGCGAAGCTGATCTGGGCAAGCGCCAGGTCCCCGGGCGCCGCGGACATGCTCAACCGAGACGTTCGCGTGGCCTCGCCGGCCTCGCGGACTCGCGCCGTATCACCGCCGGCGCTCTGGCCGCTCACCAGCGCGATCGCGCCGACAGTCAGCAGCCCACACGTCGCAACCAGCGTCAGCGTGGTCAGAGGACGTCTCATCATCGATACTTTGAAGGACCGAGCCTAGTGCTGTAAGCCGAACCAACCCAGGAGAGCCCTTGCGCAACCCCCGCGACTTCTTCAAGCCCCTAGCGATCGACGCCCCCGAGCCGGCGCGCGAGATCCCCTTCAAGCCGTCTCGGATGATCCACTTCATGGACTTCTCGAATCCGAAAATGGTCGAGAAGACGCCCGACCTGGCGCCGAAGGTGGACATCCTGCTCGGCAACCTCGAGGACGCCGTGCCGTTGGAAAAGAAGGAGGCCGCCCGCGCTGGCCTGATTCGCGTGGGACGCGAGATGGACCTGGGCGAAACCGCACTGTGGACGCGCGTCAACGAGCTCGCGTCGCCGTATTTCCTCGACGACATCACGCAGCTCGTGGCCGAGATCGGGCACAAGCTCGAGGTGATCATGATCCCGAAGGTCGAGGGGCCGTGGGATATCCACTACGCCGATCGCCTGCTCGCGCAGCTCGAGGCGAAGGCCGGGCTCGAGCGCCCGATCCTCCTGCACTGCGTGCTCGAGACCTCCCAGGGGGTGGCCAACCTCGAGGAGATCGCCTCCGCGAGCCCGCGGATCCAGGGGATGAGCTTCGGTCCCGCCGACCTCGCCGCATCGCGGCGCATGAAGACCACGCGTGTCGGCGGCGGGCATCCCGGCTACCGCACCATCGCCGACCCCGATCCCGACGACCCCGACGCGCCGCGTCCGAGCTATCAGCAGGACCCCTGGCACTACTCGATCGCGCGCATGGTCGACGCCTGCACGGCGGTCGGCGCCCTCCCCTTCTACGGGCCCTACGGCGACATCTCAGACGAATTGGGCTGCGAAACGCAGTTCCGCGCGTCGTTCCTGCTCGGCTGCGTCGGCGCGTGGTCGCTGCACCCGAGTCAGATCGCGATCGCCAAGCGCGTGTACTCGCCCGACCCCGACGAGGTCGCCTTCGCCAAAAAGGTCATCGAGGCGATCCCCGACGGTCGCGGCGTGCACATGATCGACGGCAAGATGCAGGACGACGCGACCTGGAAGCAGTGCAAGGTGATGGTCAACCTCGCTGAAATGCTCGCCAAGAAGGATCCGGAGCTGGCCGAGGCGTATGGGCTCGTGCCGGCCGGCGCCGTGTAGGCTTCCGCGCCGCATGAGGTTCTTCGAGTACGAGGCGCGCGAGGTGATCAAGCGCGCCGGCATCCCCGTCACCGACTACGGCTTCACGACCGACGCCGCCGAGGCGCGCGAGATCGCGCAGCGCATCGGCGGGCCGACTGTGATCAAGTCGCAGGTGCTGACCGGCGGGCGCATGAAGGCGGGCGGGGTCAAGTTCGCCGACACACCGGAGGAGGCCGAGGCACATGCGCGCGAGATCCTCGCGCTCGAGATCAACGGCCACATGCCGCGAGGCGTGCTCGTCGACCCGAAGGCCGAGGTCGAGCAGGAGTACTACGCGGGCGTCGTCTGGGACGGAATCCGCAAGCAGCCGGTGATGATCTTCTCGCCGGTCGGCGGCATCGACATCGAGCAGGTCGCCGAGGAGCAGCCCGAGGCGGTCGGACGGCGGCACTTCTCGAACATCCTGCCGCTGAGCGACTTCGAGGCCAAGGAGGTGATCGCCTCGACCGGCGTCACCGGCTCGGCGCTCAACAAGCTGGTCCCGATCGTCGTCCGCCTGGCGCGGCTGTTTGTCGAGAACGACATGATCCTCGCCGAGATCAACCCGCTCGGTCGCCTCGCCGACGGCTCGTTCGTCGCGCTCGACGCGCACATGGACATCGAGAACGAGGCCCGCGGGCGCCACAAGGCGCTGCTGGCCGAGCTCGGCGTCGGCGACGAGGAGACCCGCCAGGCGCGCGAGGCCACACCGTTTGAGCTCGCCGGCGAGCAGGTCGACGCCCAGGATCACCGCGGTGTCGCCGGCAACGTCACCGAGTTCGATGGAAACCTCGGGCTCGTGATCGGCGCCGGGGGGGATCGCTGACGCTCTTCGACGCCGTGCGTGCCCACGGCGGCCGGCCTGCCAACTACTGCGAGATAGGTGGCAACCCCTCCGTCGCCAAGGCCTGTGGCCTGGCCAAGCTCGTGCTGCAGAAGCCAGGCGTCGACGCGATCGCCGTGATGATGTCGATCGTCTCGAACACGCGCGTGGACATCGTCGCGCGCGGCGTCATCAAAGCCTGCCTCGAGCTCGGCTACGACCCCGCGGAGAAGATCGCCATCTTCCGTATTCCTGGCGCCTGGGAGGAGGAGGGCTTCAAGATCCTCAAGCGCTACGGCGTCGACTACGCGGACCGGAGCGTGTCCCTGAACGAGGCTGCTCGCCGAGCCGTCGAGAAGATCCAGGGGGCGAGCGTCTGATGGACGTGGTGCGTATGTCCTCTCGCGAACGCTGTGTGACCATGGTTAGACAGAGCTCGCGCGAGCACAGTCGGACCCTGCGGTCGGGCAAGCGATGAGCATCCTGATCGACGCAGACACGACGTTCATCGTCCAGGGCATAACCGGCCGCGAGGCGGTCAACCTGACACGCGAGTGCCTCGACTACGGCGTCGGCGCCAAGGTCGTCGGCGGCGTCACGCCGGGGCGCCTCGGACGCGAGGTCCACGGCGTGCCCGTGTTCGACACGGTCGCGCAGGCGGTCGCGCATCACGGCGCGCCGATCTACGGCTCGGTCGTGACCGTCCCCCCCGCGTTCACCAAGGACGCCGTCTTCGAGGCGGTCGAGAACGGCGTGAGGCTGATCGTGATCGTCACCGAGCGCATCCCGCGCCGCGACGTCGCGCAGATGGTCGAGCTCGCGACGCTCCGCGGCGCGCGCATCATCGGCCCCAACTGCCTCGGCGTGATCGTGCCCGACGTGATCAAGATGGGCGGCATCGGCGGGCCGGCCAAAAACGCAGCACAGGCCTACACACCCGGCCCGATCGGCGTGATCTCGCGCTCGGGCGGGATGACGACCGAGATGTCCTCGACGCTCAGCGCCGCGGGCCTCGGTCAGTCGACCGCCGTGTCGATCGGCGGCGACGCGATCATCGGCTCCAGCTACGCCGAGTTGATGCCGCTGTTCGAGGCCGACGAGCAGACGCAGGGAATCGTCATCTACACCGAGCCCGGCGGACGCATGGAGGCCGAGCTCGCGGGCTGGGTCACGGACAACGACTCGCGCCTTCCGATCGTCGCGTTCATGGCGGGACGCTTCATGGACGAGATGCCGGGGATGAGCTTCGGACACGCGGGAACGATCGTCGAAGGCAAAGAGGACACCGCGACGGAGAAGATCGCGCGGCTCGCCCAGGCCGGGATCGCGGTCGCCGAGCGGATCGAGGACATACCCGGGATGATCCGCGCGAAGATCGCGGAGCGGAGCGCCGCATGAGGAAGGACGGGACGTTCGTCGCGATCGAAGTCGACGACAGCATCGCCTCGGACCCTGCGGTCGCCGCCAAGCTCGCGGAGGTCTGCCCGGTGGACATCTTCGCCGTCGCGGACGACGCCGGCGTGGAGATCGTGGAGAAGAACATCGACGAGTGCGTGCTCTGCCGGCTCTGCCTCGACGCCGTCGGCGATCGCGTGCGCGTGCTCAAGCTCTACGAGGACGGCGCTGCGCTGTAGGGCGCCCGGCGCGCACTGCAGGCCGCCGGGTGGACTATCTTGACGAGGAGCCGATGAACGAAAACTTCTCCCTCGTCGTCATGTGCATCTTCTTGCTCGCCTCGCTGGCGTTTCTGGCCGAGCAGCTCTCCTCTTACCACTAGGCGTGCCGAACGCGCCTTCCGGCGTGCGACTAGGCGTGCTTGCGCGCCTTCGGCGTGCGCTCGCGCTCCTGCTGGCGCTCGACGACGTTGATGATCAGCCGCATGATCTGCTCGGGCCCCGATGCCTTGGCCTGTCCGTAGGTGAACGCCTCGATCCAGTCCGCGACCTTGCCTTCGCGAGCCATCACGTTGAAGAACTCACGGCGCATGTCCACGCGCAGGCGCGCGTCGCCGGCGGGGCCCTTGGTGACTGCGACGTCCGGCATCTCCAGGCGAAACTGCTGCACGTCGCCGCGGCCCCTGAGCTCGACTCCGACGACCAGCTTGATCGGCTCGAGCGCCGGCACTTCGCCGATGAATCTGCGCGTCGCAACTTCGATCAGCGCCTTGGCGTCTTCTGCCATTTGGCCCTTCCTCTTCTGGACCGCTCGCGGCCCGTCGCGTTCGTGATCAGATCTTATGACGCTGCAGGAGCTTGCGACCGATCACCATGCGCTGGATCTCGGACGTCCCCTCGCCGATCAGCAGCAGCGGCGCATCGCGATACAGCCGCTCGATCTCGTACTCCTTGGAGTAGCCGTAGCCGCCGTGGATGCGGAAGGACTCCTCCACGCAGAAGCGCCCGGCCTCCGACGCGAACAGCTTGGCCATGCCCGCCTCGAGGTCCGAGCGCTCGCCGGCATCCTTGAGGCGCGCTGCGCGCATCGTCAGCAGGCGAGCGGCTTCAACCTGCGTAGCCATGTCGGCGAGCTTGAACTGGATCGCCTGGTGCTCGGCGATCGGCTTGCCAAAGGTCTTGCGCTCCTGCGAGTAGCGCAGAGCCAGCTCGAGCGCACGCTGCGCGATGCCGACACCGCGGGCGGCGACGTTCACGCGGCCGACCTCGAGCGCGTCCATCATCTGCGGGAAGCCCTTGTTGAGACCGACGTCCTCGCCGCCGAGGACGTTCTCGGCCGGGCAGCGATAACCGTCGAACACGAGCTCGGTGGACTCCACGCCCTTGTAGCCCATCTTTTTGAGCTGCTCCGGGACTTTCAGGCCGGCGTACGCGCCCGTGTTCTCGTGCGCGCCGGCCTCCTTCTCCGCGATGAAGCACGTCATGCCCTGATAGGCCTTCTCGGCGTTCGGGTCGGTCTTGACGAGCACGAACACGAGATCCGAGCGCAGGCCGTTCGTCACCCACATCTTCTGCCCGTTGATCTCATAGGAGCCGTCGTCGGTCTTCTTGGCGGAGGTTTTGATCGCCTGCACGTCGGAGCCCAGCTCGGGCTCGGACAGCGAGAACGCCGCACGGATCTCGCCGGTGGCCATCCGCGGCAGGTACTTCTGCTTCTGCTCGTCGCTGCCGAACTTCATCAGCAGGTAGGAGCCGATGAAATGCGTGTTGATCACGCCCGAGATCGAGATCCAGCCGCGCGAGAGCTCCTCGACGATCATCGCGTACGTCGTCAGGTCGAGCCCCATCCCGCCGTACTCCTCGGGAATCGTCACGCCGAACAGCCCCAGCTCCTTCATCTGCTCGACGATCGGCGTCGGAAACTCGTCCTCGTGGTCGTAGTGCTCGGCGTTCGGCAGGATCTGCTCGTCGGCGAACTGGTGCACCATCTCGGTGATCGCCTTCTGCTCGTCGGTCATCTCGGTGTACTGCGAGGCGGCTACGGCCATTCTGATTAGCGCTCCAAGGGTCGTTTAGGCGGCTGAATGAAATCCGGAGGGACCCGGCTCGCCGGCCGCCGGCCGGCTGCGCCACCCTCAAGAGGGAGAATACCGTCGTGAACTTCGCTCGCGATGTCCTCGACTCGCGTGACCCCCGCGACGTGGCCGTGATCGAGCTGGCGCGCGACGGCTCACGCACGCAGTGGAGCTACGGGGAGCTGGCCGAGCGCTCGGCGCGGCTCGCCGGCGCGCTGCAGCGCCACGGTGTGCGCACGGGTGACGTGGTGATGACGCTGATCGGCAACCGTCCCGAGTGGGTGCTGGGCATGCTCGCGTGCTTTCGCATCGGCGCGGTCGTGCTGCCCTGCACCGAGCAGCTGCGCGCGAAGGACCTTCGCCTGCGCATCGCGGTGGCCGAGCCGAGCCTGATCCTCGCCGACGAGCGCAACCGCATCGAGCTCGAGGCGGCTGTCGCGGGCGGCGCGAGCGCTCCCACTTGCATATATGTGCCGGACGAGAGCCTGTTCGCGGGGGCGCCAGCTACGGCCGTCGAGCTGAAGGCCGATGACCCGTGCCTGATCACGTTCACGAGCGGCACGGCCGGCGAGCCCAAGGCGGTCGTACACGCGCAGCGCTACCTCGACGGCCAGCGCGTTCAGGCCGAGCACTGGCTCGGCGCGCGCCCCGGTGAGCTCGTGTGGTGCACCGCGGCGAGCGGCTGGTCGAAGTCGGCACGCAACGTGTTCATCGCGCCATGGCTCTCGGGCGCGGCGGCATTGCTGCACGACGCGCGCTTCGATCCGCAAGAGCGCCTCGAGCTGCTCGAGCGCGAGCGGGTCAACGTGCTGTGCATGGCTCCGACCGAGTACCGCGTGATCGCCAAGCGCGCCACGCTGCGCCCGTTCGAGCAGCTTCGGGGCATGGTGGCCGCCGGAGAGGCGCTCAACCCCGAGGTCCTGCGCGCCTGGCATGAGGTAACGGGGCTCGAGATCCGCGACGGCTACGGTCAGACCGAGACCGGACAGCTGACGGGTGCGCCGCTCGACGGCGACGCTCGGCCTGGCTCGATGGGCAAAGCGCTTCCGGGGATGGGTCTCGAGGTCGTCGACGACGAGCTGACAGTCGATCCCGCGAGCGTGCCGACCTTCTTCCTCGGCTACCTCGGTGAGCACGTGCGACGCGATCACAGCGGCGCGTGGAGCGTCGAGGACCGCCGCGCCACCGGCCCGTGGCGGACGGGTGACCGTGTCAAGTTCGGCGAGGATGGCTGGCTCTACTTCGAGGGGCGCACCGACGACGTGATCGTCTCGGCGGGCTACCGCATCGGACCATTCGAGGTCGAGTCGGCACTCGTCTCGCACCCGGCCGTCGCCGAGGCGGCGGCGGTGGCGGCGCCGGATGAGGAGCGCGGCTCGGTCGTCCGCGCAGTGGTGGTGCTGCGCGACGACGGCTACGCGCCCTCGCCCGCGCTGGTGCGCGAGCTGCAGGAGCACGTCAAGCGCGAAACCGCGCCGTACAAGTATCCGCGGATCATCGACTTCGCCCTCGAGCTGCCGAAGACGGCCAGTGGCAAGGTCAAGCGGGCAGAGCTGCGAACGCCCACTGTTTGACGCGCCCGAGTGTCAGGATCGCTCGTGCACGACCAGCACGGGGGCCGCCGAATGTGCCATCACGCCGGCCGTGACGCTGCCGAGCAGACGTCCCGCGAGCCCGCTCCGGCGGTGGGTGGCGATCGCGATCAGGCCGGCTTCGCGTTCCTCGGCGACGTCGACGATCCCCTTCCACGTCGGCGCTGCCTGGATCGCCAAGCTTCGCGCCTTGAAACCCGCCTGCTCCGCCAGCGACGCCCCCTGGGCCGCCGTTTCCTCGGCTGCGCTCCGCACCTCGGTGGCCTGCGCGGCGTTCAGGCTGCAGTCGCTGGGAGGCACAAATCCGACGTCCCCCGGCTGCCATACGCAGACGATCAGCGCCTCGCGTCCGGGCGCAAGCTGGCGACCTGCCTGCTCGATTGCGAGCTTCGCGAGTTCGGAGCCGTCGTAGGCGAAGAGCACCGGGCCGGCACTGGAGAGACCCTTCGCCGCGACTGCGTCACCCGACGCCACGTCAGTTGGCGCTTTCCGTCGCGGGATGTGCGGCGCTCAACCGGCGGCGAACTCTCGCGAGCAGCGGCGGGGAGTACCACGCCGGGGCTTCGCCCGCCACGAAGCGGTCGAGGTCGGGGGTCTGCGGGCGCGCACCGCCGAGCGCGTAGATCGTGACGCCGATCGCGGCACCGCCGAGCGCGAGCGCGAGGCCGATCCACAGCGCGATGCCGATCCCTGCGTCGAGGCTGCCGCCGACGGTCACGGCCAAGTGGGCAAAGATCGGCGCGATCATGAAGGCCGCCACCGCCCGCATCAGCTCGACGATCGCGAACACGCGCTGGAGGCTGGCCGACGGCAGGGAGAAGCCGGCCACGAACAGCGCCGGCGCGACCGTCGCCCCGAGACCGATGCCAGTCAACCCTGAGCCGACGAGCGTTGCCACTTCGCTCGATGGCACTTCGATCCGGAACACCGCGATCCCGGCGGCCAGGAACAGCATGCCGACCAACGGCAGGTAGTGCATCGCACGCTTGGTGATGACGACGCCGAGCACGATCGCGGTGATCACCGCGCCCGCGACCTCCGGCAGGTACAAGAGGCCCACATGAAGCGGCCCGTAGCGCCCCGCCAGCGCCGCCGCCGTGAGCGCGGTCGCCGAGACCGACGCCGCCGCGGCGAACAGCGCCACCACGATGCCCGCGACCGGCATCGTGCTCGTCAGCATCGTGCGGATCGTCAGCAGCGGGCGCTTCGCCCGGAACTGATACACGATCAGGGTGACGATCAGCGCGAGGCCACCGAGCAGCGGCACGATCGCGATCGGGTCGAGGAAGCTATGCGTCAGCAGCTCTGACGCACCGAAGAACGCCGCCACGCAGCCGACCGCCGCCAGCACGATCGCGAGTGGATCGCGCGGTGACTCGGGGTTGGCAGGCGGGGCGTCGTCGAATGTCAACACGGCCAGCAGCAGCGCGCTGGCCGCGATTGCGGCGATGATCCAGAACAGCGGCCTCCAGGCGTCAGACTCCGCCTGCAGCCCGCCGATCGCAGGGCCCAGCGCCACCGCCCCGAAGATGCACATGTTCATGATCACGGCCGTCACGCGCAGCTTGCTCGCGGGATAGCCGATCGCCAGCGGCGGCACCGCAGAGATCAACAGCAGGCTCGTGCACAGCCCCTGGAGCACGTGGCCCGCGATGTACATCCCTGGGCCCTGCGCCGACGCCGCGAGCACCGACCCGATCACGAGCAGCGAGGCATAGACGACCAGCATCCTGCGCTGCGGCAGGTGCTGGGCGAGCGCGACCGCCAGCACCGTGCCGGCCGCGTAGGCCGCGTTGGCCAGCCCCGAGCCCACGCTCATCGTCTGCAGGCTCGTGTGTAGCTGCTTGGCAATGATCGGCGTCAGCGGCTGAAGCGCCGCGGACAGAGCCAGGTAGGGGATCAACGCGCACATCACCATCGCCGCGACCGCGGGATACCGTCCGGCGAGCGGGCCCTGGCGCACTAGCGATCTCCCTCCCGCGCACGGCGCCGAGCCTCGACGGCACCGACTTCGCGGGCGTCGTGCAGCAGCGAGCGCGTCATCTCCGTGAGAGTGCCCGCATTTGCGCGGCGCAACCGCTGGGCGGCGCGCACGCGCTCCGCCGGGCGGGTGCGCCGACGCGCAGCCTGATCGCTGTGCCGTGCCACGGCGCTCATGCTGCCACCAGCTCGCCCTGCGTGGCCGCTTCGGCGCGCTCCTCGGCGTCGATCTCCTGCAGGGTGTCGGCCGGCGGGCGCAGCAGCACGAACGCCGCGAGCACTCCCAGGCCGACGCACACCGCGCCGACCAGGTATGCGAGGTGGTAGCCGCCGGTAAGCGACGCCAGCAGCGGGTGACCCGCGGTGCTGAGGGCTTTCGTGTGGTCGGTCGCGATCGTGCCGAGCGTCGCCAGACCAATCGCGCCGAACAGCTGCACCGACACGTTGATGATGCCCGACGCGAGGCCCGCGTCACGCGGCGGCGCGTCGGCCATGCCCATCGTCAGCAGCGGCAAGAACGACGCGCCCGCCCCGAGGCCGAGAGCCAGAAAGGCGAAGAACAGGCCGGGGAAGTAGCTTGCGTGGACACCCTGCACCGCCAGCAGAAGTAGGCCGACGATCAGCCCGCTCAGGCCTGCGGTGAGCGTCGGCACCTGGCCGAAGCGCTCGACCGCGCGGGCTGAGAGGCCCATCGACATCACCGCAATCGCGATGGTCAGAGGCATGAACGCGAGGCCGGTGTTGATGGCGTCATAGCCGAGCACGTGCTCCAGGTACAGCGCGCCGAGGAAGAACGCGGAGAACATGCCGGTGACCAGTAGGCCGCGAACGAGACTCGAGCCCATCAGCATGCGCAGGCGCAGGATGCGCAGCGGCATGATCGGGTTGGCGACGCGCGACTCGACCACAAGGAAGCTCGTCGAGCAGCGCCAGCGAGGCGCCCGCCGTTCCCAGCGTGCGCGCCGAGCCGATGCCGTATTCGCTCGACTTGACGATCGCGAACGCGCCGAGCATCGTCGCGAGCGTGATCAGGATCGAGCCGAGCACGTCCACGCCGCCGGCCAGGCCGATGCCCTCGTTCTCCTCGATCAGAATCCATCCGAGCAGCAGCGCGACGGCGCCGATCGGTACGTTGACGAAGAAGATCCAGTGCCAGCTCAACGACTGCGTGAGCGCGCCTCCGGCGAGCAGGCCGATCGAGCCGCCGCCGGCGGACACGAACGCGTACATGCCCATCGCCTTTGCCTGCTCGACGCGCTCGGGGAACTCCGTCACGATGATCGCGAGGATCACGCTCGAAGCGATCGCGCCGCCTACCCCTTGTAGGAGCCTCGCGCCGATCAGCATCGCCTGGCTGCCGGAGACCCCGCACAGGATCGATGCCGCCACAAAAAGCACGAGACCGCTGAGGAAGACCTTCTTGCGCCCGACGAGGTCGCCGAAGCGGCCCGCCAGGAGCAGGAAGCCTCCAAAGGTGATCAGGTAGCCGTCGATGACCCACGTGAGGTTGGCCTGCGTGAAGTGCAGTTCGCGCTGAATCGATGGCAGCGCGACGTTCACGATCGTCGCGTCGAGCACCATCATCAGCTGCCCGAGGCACAGCACCGCGAGTGCGATCCAGCGTCTGCGCTCAGAGGCGGCGGTGTCCGTTGGGGTCTGCAGTTTGCCAAGCAGTGCGGTCATGGGAGCCTCCAGGGTTGCGGAGAAACCACCATAGCACTTATCATCCATTCTGCAAGGATGATCTGTGAAAAATTGTGAATCGCTGCTATTGTGATGATTGACGCTTTGATGAGGTATACACTCCAAACCATGACTGATCAGCGAAACTGTGCCCCCGGCTCGGCGGTGCTGCTGAGCCGTCTGGCGAAGCAGGTCTACCGCCGCGGCGACGAGGAGCGGCTGGGTATGCACCTGCGTCACCTGGTCGCGCTCAGCTACGTCAACGACCACGATGGCTGTCCGCAGCAGGACCTCGCAGACGCCTTCTGCATGGACGCCAACAACGTCGTGCTGCTGCTGAACGAGCTCGAGGAGCTCGACTTCGTCACGCGGATGCGCGACCCGAGCGACCGGCGCAGGCATCTCGTGCAGATCACTGCGTCGGGCCGTGTCGCGCTGCGCGACTCTGAAAGCGTACAGGCCGCGATCGAGGACGAGGTGCTCGCGGCGCTCGACGCAGACGAGCGCCGCACGCTTCGCGACCTGCTGGTCCGCGCGCTGCGCTCGATGGAGCCCACCGACGGCGAGGACGCCTACAGCGCCACGATCGCGTCGATCTCAACGTAGGCGCCCCGGGGGAGCTGCGCGACCCCGACGGTCACGCGCGCGGGAGGCTCCTCAGCAAAGAACGAGGCATACACCTCGTTGACCTGCGCGAAGTCGGCGAGGTCGGTCATGTAGATCGTCAGGCGCACCGCGCGCTCGAGCCTGCCGCCAGCGGCCTCGCACACTGCGCCAAGGCTCTCCAGGCAGCGTCGGGCCTGATCGCCGGCGCTCGCCCCGACGATCTCGCCGCTGTCGGGGTCCAGCGGGATCTGGCCTGAGCAGAACAGCAGCCCGCCGGCGCGCACGGCGTGGCTGTACGGGCCGATCGCGGCCGGTGCCCCCTGTGCCTCGATGGTTTCGCGCTCGCCCGCCACCGACGGCACACTACAGGGGACGATCAGCGAGCAGCCGACGCCACCCGGCGCTTCGTGCACGGCGCCGGCCCAGGCATTAGATTCCAATTGATGGAGCGTCGTCAACACCTGCTCGCGACGGTGCTCGTGGCGCTGACCGCATGGCTCGGCGCCGCCGCCGCACTGCCGTCGCTCGCCGCCGCGGGCGCCCAGATCGCGTTCACGCCGTGCGCCAACAGCAACAGCTTCGCCTGCGCGCACGTCAGCGTGCCGCTCGATCCGAGCGGCACGACGCCCGGCACGATCACGCTCGCCATCCGCCGCCACCGCGCAACAGTCGGCGAAGCGCGCAGCGCGATCATCGCGCTCGCCGGCGGTCCGGGGCAGCCCGCACTACCGTTCGCCGAACAGTTCGCCGAACTGCTGGGACCGATCGCCGCGACGCGCGATCTGATCGTCTTCGACCAGCGTGGCATCGGTCTGTCGGACCCGCTGTCCTGTCACGCCTTCGAACGTCCCGACCTGTACAGCTCCTTCGGGGCGCTGGTCGAAGCGTGCGGCGGACAGCTCGGACCGACGCGCAGCTTCTACACGACGGCGGACACGGTCGCCGATATCGAGGCGATCCGCGTCGCTGGAGGCTACGAAAAGCTCGTCCTGTACGGCACGAGCTACGGCACCAAGGTGGCCGAGCAGTACGCGCAGGAGTACCCGAGTCGCGTCGAAGCGCTGGTGCTCGACTCGGTCGTACCGCCGAATGGACCCGATCCCCTCAACCGTCCTACGTTCGCGGCGATCCCGCGTGTGCTTCGCCAGCTCTGCGCCGCGCGCGCGTGCGCACACGTCACATCCGACCCCGTCGCCGACCTCACGCAGGTGCTCGCGCGGATGGCGCGTGCGCCGTTGCGAGCGCGGGCGATCGGCGAACACGGCGCGGCGCACAACCTCACGCTTTCCGCCCACGAGCTGCTCGCGCTGCTGCTGACGGGCGACTTCTCGCCGCTGTTGCGCGCCGAATTCGTCACAGCCGTCGCGGCGCTCGCACGCCACGATCCGGGGCCACTGGCGCGCCTGGTGCAGGCACTCGGGCCAGACGAAGGCGAAAGCGAAGGCGGCGAAGACTTCGACACGCCCGTGTACTACGCGACCACCTGCGAAGAGCAGGACTTCCCGTGGAGCCGCGTCGCTACCCCCACAGCCCGCATCGCTCAGGCCGTCGCCGCCGCGAGGGCACTGCCGGCGGACACGTTCGCGCCGTTCACCGCAGCCAACGCGATCGCGGTCAGCGACATCGAAGCGTGCGCCCACTGGCCGTTCACCGCCCCCGGCCCAGCCGTCGAGGACGCGCCCCTCCCGGACGTGCCGACTTTGATCCTCAGCGGCGCCAACGACCTGCGCACCCCCACCGCGAACGCTCGCGAAGTGGCCGCGCAGATCCCGGAGTCGCACCTGCTGGTAGTGCCCTTCGCCGGACACTCCGTGCTGACCGACGAGCCGACCCCGTGCGCGAGCGAAGCGCTGCAGGCGCTGTTCGCGGACACTCCCGTGCAGCCGTGTGCGCCCGCAGCCACGCCCGCGATCCTGCGGCCGGCGCCGCTGCCTCCACGGCGCCTCTCACAGGTGTCACCGGTGCGCGGCTACCACGGCGTCACCGGGCGCACACTGCACACGGTCGCGCTGACACTTTCAGACCTGATCCGCCGGCTCGGGCTCGCACTGACGCTCGGCAGTGCGAGCGAAGACAGCGCGCTGGCGCTGCGCATCGGCGGGCTGCGGGCCGGCTGGGCTGAGCTCACAGGCCGCGGCGTGAGCCTGCACGGCTACTCCTACGTGTCGGGCGTGACCGTGTCGGGCACGATCGGGCTGGAAACCGTGGATCTCGCGGTCGGCGGCGCGTCAGGCGTGCATGGGACATTGCGAGGCGTCCCGCACCAGTCGCTCGCCGGAATGCTCGGCGGCGATCACGTGACGCTACCGGCGAGCTTGCTCACGACTGCGGCTATTGTCGTTGGCGATGCACAGCAGAGTTCGCACCTGGGGGTTGGCGACTCTGCTGCCCGCCGCGGCATTCGCGTGCTGGCCCAGCTCCTCGGCAGCGGCCGGCGCTAGCTTCATCTCCTGCCCGAACGCCACCGCGTTCGAATGCGGTTCCGTGCCGGTGCCGCTCGAGCGCTCGGGAGCCGTCCCGGGGACCATCTCGTTGAGCGTCGAGCGCAAGCGGGCCGGCGCCGCTCCCAGCCGCGACGCCGTCGTGGCGCTGGCCGGCGGGCCCGGCCAGGCAGCGCTGCCACTGAGCGAATTCATCGCCCAGGCGATCGCACCGGCGCTCAGCTCACGCGATCTGCTTGTGTTCGATCAGCGCGGCACGGGCGCTTCTGATCCGCTCAGCTGCCCGGCACTGGAAGCGTTCAGCTTGCAATCGACGAGCCGTCTGTTCGAAGAGTGCGCGTCGGAGATCGGCCCCGCTCGAGGCGCGTTCACCAGCGAAGAATCGGCGCAGGACATCGAGGCCCTGCGGCAGGCGGGGGGCTATGAAAAGCTCGTGCTCTACGGCACCTCCTATGGGACGAAGGTGGCCCTCGACTACGCCGAGCGCTATCCCCAACACGTCGAAGCGCTCGTGCTCGACTCGGTGGTGCCGCCCGAAGGCGCCGAACCGTTTGAGGTCCCGACGTTTCAAGCGATCGGCGGAGTCCTCGACGAGATCTGCGCCAACCGCGCCTGCGCGGGCATCAGCTCCGATCCGCTCGGGGACCTCGCCAAACTCGCGGCGCAGCTGCGCAGCCGGCGGCTCAGCGGATCGGTGTACGACGGCTCGGGCAAGCGCCACTCGAGCACGCTCGATGCGACAGGCCTGCTCGACGTGCTCGAGGCCGGCGATCTGAACCCGGCCCTGCGGGCTCTGCTGCCGGCGGCCGTCCGCTCGGCTCTCGAGCGCGATCCCGACCCGTTGCTGCGCCTGCATCTGCTCTCCGAGGGCCTGATCCCGAACGTGCCGCGCGAAGGTGCCAGCGTCGAAAGCTCGCCGGGCGTCGACGAAGCGCTGTTCGCAACGACCACGTGCGAGGAGAGCCCGTTCCCATGGCAGCGCGGCGCCGGGCGCGAAACGCGCCTGAGTGAAGCGCTCGCCTACCTGCACGCCCAGCCGAGCAGCGACTTCTACCCGTTCGACCCCAGCACCGCGTACGCCAACAGCCTTGTTCCCGACTGTGCCAGCTGGCCCGACGCCTCGGCGGCACCGCCATCGCCGGGCGCGCCGCCTAACGTGCCGACGCTGATCCTCTCCGGCGAGCAGGACCTCAGGACGCCGACAACGTATGCACGGCGGGTCGCGGCGCTGATCCCCGGCGCGCAGCTGCTGCTCGTACCGTTCACCGGCCACTCCGTCCTAGGCAGCGACCTCAGCGACTGCTCGTCGCTGGCCGTCAAGGCGTTCTTCTCCGCCGGGGTTGGTGGGGGTCAAATCCAACCGTGCGCGCCCGCCGTCAATCAGTTCGCGCCGACACCATTGACGCCGACCAGACTCGCCTACGTTCATCCGCCGGCCACGCTCGGTGGTAGACCCGGGCGCACGCTCGTCGCGGTGCTCGACACGCTCGTCGACCTGAACCGCCAGGTGATCGCAGCCACGCTACAGGCCGACGCGGAACTCCCGAGCGGCTCGAGCTTCGGCGGCCTGCGCGGCGGCTACGCGAGACTCACGAGCTCGGCGGCGACGCTGCA
Source organism: uncultured Solirubrobacteraceae bacterium (assembly GCA_963827455.1). Taxonomy (GTDB): domain Bacteria; phylum Actinomycetota; class Thermoleophilia; order Solirubrobacterales; family Solirubrobacteraceae; genus Palsa-744. Next base: position 39,592 of record CAWHAW010000011.1, read on the forward strand.
CGACTTCGCATTCGTGCCGGGCGTGCAACTGACAGCTACGTTTCCCGTGAAGAATCGCCAGCTGCAGAGCGCGAACATCCGCGTCTCCGGGAAGGACGCGTCTGCGGGCACCGTGCGCTTCGGAGCGAGTTCGCAACAGATCACCGGGATGCTCGGCGGCAGACGCTTCGACGTGAGCCTCGCGAAGGTCAAACTCGCGCGCGTCGGCGCGAGCGAATGGCCGTCGCGCGCGAGGGTCGGCAAGCTCCTCGACGGCCGACGGGCGCTCTTCGGACGGTCCGGGAGCACCGCGGGGGCGCTGTGGTCCTCGTGGCTACCCTGAGCGGGTGCCCAACGCATTAGCGCGAGAGAGCTCGCCCTACCTCCGTCAGCACGCCGAGAACCCCGTCGAGTGGCTGCCGTGGGGGCCAGTCGCGCTCGAGCGCGCCCGCGCTGAGGACAAGCCTCTGCTGGTCTCGATCGGCTACTCCGCGTGCCACTGGTGTCACGTGATGGAGCGCGAGTCCTTCGAGGATCCCGCCACGGCACGGCTGATGAACGAGAGCTTCGTGTGTGTGAAGGTCGATCGCGAGGAGCGTCCCGACGTCGACGCGCTCTACATGGAGGCCGTACAGGGGATGACCGGCCAGGGCGGCTGGCCGCTGAACGTGTTCCTGACGCCCGAGCAGCTGCCGTTCTACGGCGGCACGTACTTTCCGCCCGATCCGCGCCACGGCATGCCGGCCTGGACGCAGGTGCTGCAGGCGATCGCCGAGTCCTGGGAGGCCAACCGCGAGGAGATCCGCGCCGGCGGCGAGCGCCTGCGCGGGCGCCTCTCCGGCGGGTCTCAGCTGTCAGCGTCCAGCGAGCCGCTGCAGCAGAGCGCGCTCGCGCAGGCAGTTGCGGGGCTGAGCGAGAGTTTCGACGCACGCAACGGCGGCTTCGGCCGCGCGCCGAAGTTCCCGCAGGCGCCCGTGCTCGCCTTCCTGCTGCTCGGAGACGGCAGCGCGATGGCGTTGACGACGCTGCACGCGATGGCAAGCGGGGGGATCCACGACCAGCTCGGCGGCGGCTTCGCCCGCTACAGCGTCGACGCCGGCTGGACCGTGCCGCACTTCGAGAAGATGCTCTACGACAACGCGCTGCTCGCGCGCGCGTACCTCCACGGCTGGCAGCGCTCGCAGGACCCTCGCCTGCGAGCGGTCTGCATCGACACGCTCAACTGGGTGCTGCGCGAGATGCACGGTCCGGAGGGCGGCTTCTACAGCGCGCTCGACGCGGACTCCGAGGGCATCGAGGGGCGCTACTACGTTTGGAGCGTCGCCCAGCTCGCGGAGGTCCTGAGCAGCGAGGACGCGCAGGCGGCGAGCGCCTGGCTGGGCGTCACCGAGCAGGGCAACTTCCAGGATCCCCACCATCCCGAGCCGGGGCTGAACGTGCTGACAGATCGCGGCAGCGCTCCCGACGAGCACGCGCGTGAGCGGATTCGCGAGCAGCTGCTGGCCGCGCGCGAGCTCCGTGTGCGCCCAGCACTCGACGACAAGCGCCTCACGAGCTGGAACGCGCTGATGATCTCTGCGCTCGCCGAGGCGGGCTCGGCGCTCGAGGAGCCGCGCTATCTGGACGCCGCGCGCGCCTGCGCCGAGTTCCTGCAGACGCGGATGCGCGACGATCACGGGCGCCTGCTGCGCACCTACAACGACGGGCACGCGAAGATCGACGCCTACCTCGAGGATCACGCCTTCCTGCTGGAGGCGCTGATCGCGCTGTTCGAAGCCACCTGCGAAGACCGTTGGTTCCAGCAGGCGAACGCGCTCGCCGACGAGATGATCGCCCGCTTCGCCGACCCCTACGCGGGCGGGTTCTTCTCAACGGCCGCAGACGGCGAAGCGCTGATCGTCAGGCGCAAGGACCTAGAGGACTCCCCCATCCCGTCGGGATCCTCCAGCGCCGCCGTCGGCCTCTCACGCCTCGCCCAGCTGACCGGCAACGACGATTATCAGCGCCGCGCGCTCGGCGCGATCACGCTCGTCGCAGAGATCGCGCCACGCCACCCCGGTGCGTTCGGGCACATGCTGCAGGCGATGCACTGGCAGCTTGCGCCGGCGCGGCCGATCGCGTGTGCCGTTCCGTCTGCCGACGGCACGATCGACGTCGTCGCCGACTGAGCCGTCGCGTCCCAGGACTCGGCGGTCGACCGTCGAGCAGCAACGCGCATCGTCGACTCCTCGTGCTATGCCGGTCCGATCTGCGCTTGGAACGGTGCGCCTCTAGCTACGGTCCCCGCACGGGGATACTCTCGTTTCATGGACGTTCGAGGCTGGCCCGAGCTACCGGATCGCGACCGCTGGCTCACTGACGCCGTGGAGCGACGGCTGCGTGACAGCACGCAGAGCGCCGAGCAGTTGCGCGCACGAGCGCGTGACCTGCGCGCCGAGGCCGAGCAGACCGACGTGACGGGGATGCGTGAAGCGACATTGGCGCTTGCCGAGCGCCACGAGCAGGCGGCCACGGTCCGCCTGTCGGCCTGAGCGGCGGGCGAAGCTAGCGTGCTCGACTGACGCGATCGAGCAGCTCGGCGGAGCAAATTCCCGGGCGAACTCCACGCCCGACCCCGCCAGCCGGAGCCGGCAGGCGGAGGCCTTTAAAGCTCTAATCCCTACAAAATCGACAAGTAGCGGTCGAGCTCCCACTGCGTGACGTTCACGCGGTAGTCGTCCCACTCCTGGCGCTTGATCTCGACGTAGCGGTTGAACATGTGCTCGCCGAGCGTGCGCAGCACCAGCTCTGACTCGGCCGTCAGCTCGATCGCCTCCCCGAGGCTCTCAGGCAGCTGCTCGACGCCCAGGCGCCGTCGCTCCTCGCTCGACAGGTGGTACAGGTTCTTCTCCATCGGCTCCGGCAGCTCGTAGCCCTTCTCGATGCCCTCGAGGCCCGCCTGCAGCAGCGCCGCAAACGTCAGGTACGGGTTGCATGCGGGATCCGGGCAGCGCAGCTCCATCCGCGTGGCCTTCTCGCGGCCGGGGTGATACAGCGGCACACGCACCAGCGCCGAGCGGTTGCGGCGCGACCACGCCACGTACACCGGCGCCTCAAAACCGGGAACGAGGCGCTTGTAGGAGTTGACCCACTGCGCGAAGATCGAGCAGATCTCGCGCGCGTGCTTGAGCTGGCCGGCGATGAACGCCTTGCCCACGTCTGACAGGAAGTACTGGTCCTCGGGGTCGTAGAACGCGTTCTTGGCGCCCGTGAACAGCGACTGGTGCGTGTGCATGCCCGAGCCGTTCTCGCCGAACAGCGGCTTCGGCATGAACGTCGCGTGCCAGCCGTACTTCATCGCGTACTCCTTCACCGTGATCCGATACGTCATGCAGTCGTCCGCCATCTTCATCGCGTCCGCGTAGCGCATGTCGATCTCGTGCTGGCTCGGGCCGACCTCGTGGTGGGTGTACTCCACGTGGATCCCCAGCTGCTCGAGCGCCAGCACCGTCTCGCGGCGCACGTCCGAGCCGGCATCGAGCGTCGTCAGGTCGAAGTAGCCGCCTTCGTCGAGCACTTCCGTCGAGCGCGAGTCTTTGAACAGGAAGTACTCGAGCTCCGGCCCCACGTTGAACGTGTCGAAGCCCATCGCTTGCGCCCGCTCGAGCGCGCGCCGCAGGACGTGGCGCGGATCGCCCTCGTAGGGCGTTTTCTCGGGCGTGATCACGTCGCAGAACATGCGCCCCACCCCTTGCTCCTCGGGGCGCCACGGCAGCACCGCGAAGGTGCTCGGGTCGGGCATCGCGATCATGTCCGACTCCTCGATCGCGTTGAAGCCCGTGATCGATGAGCCGTCGAAGCCCATTCCCGCCTCGAACGCGTCGTCCAGCTCCGCCGCGTTGATCGAGAACGACTTCAGCTGCCCGAGGATGTCCGTGAACCAGAAGCGGATGAAGCGAATCTCGCGCTCCTGCACGAGCGCCTTCACGTCATCCGCGGTCTTCGGCTGGTCGGCCATCCCGCCGGGACCCTAGCCGATGGCTAGCGCCAACCGTATCGACTGCTGGCCAAAGTCATCACGCCTCACCCAAGCAACGCGCGACTGAGAGGGTCGAGGACGCTCTCAGCTAGTGGCCGGCTACCGCGGCGACAAACTTCGCCACCTCTTCGGCTTCCTTGCCGACGTACAGCCTCGCCGGCATGTTGCCGAGGCCGCGGGCGCGTCCTTCGGCGATCGCGTTCTCCACGAGCGCGATCCGCCCGGCTTCGGTTGAGATGTCGTCGCCGACCCTGACGTCGAGGTTCGGCCCGATGCGCCCGACCGCCTTGACGGCCGCGAGCGTGTGGCAGACGTTGCAGGCGTGCGCGAACAGTTCGCGGCCCGCGGTCTCTTCCTTGTTCAGGTGCACGCCACCGGTCGCCTCGCTCGCCTTGTGCTCGCCGTTGACCGCGAGCACGATCGCCGGGACGATCAACCCGAACGCGAACGCCACGATCATGCCGAGCGTGATCGCGCCCCGGCTGAGCCGCGACCCTTCCACCGTGCCGTCGGCGCCGCGAGAGCCACGCCGCATCGCCAGGAAGAAAACGCCGAGGCCGACGACGATCCAGAAGATGATGAAGATCAGCAGCATGCGCGCGGAAGATATCGGGTGGCGGCGCTGGACGGTCGAGCGACGCCTCACGGATGAGAGCTTTCCCACCTTTAGGGGGGCCAAAGGCGCCACGCTAACCTGGCTCTTGGACCAGCAACCAAAGGACCTGGATCTGCTCCCGTGAACATTCTCCGTCGTCTACCGCTCTCGCGCCTGCTGCTGCTCTGCGCGCTCGTCGTCGCCATCGGCGTGTCCGCAACGGCGATCGCCTCGGCGCTTGACTCCGGGCCAACGCCGCCCGCCAAGCCGCTCGCGCAGGCCGTCCACGACACGCTCGCCGGCGCGCAGGGAGCCAAGATCGAAGGGCTCAGCGCGAACATCCAGCTGACCGACCACCTGCTCGAAGGCGCCAGCCTCGCCAGCGGCGGCGGTGCCGGAGGTGGCGGCGGGGGGCTTACCTCGAGCCCGTTGGTAACCGGCGCGTCAGGACGGCTGTGGATCGCCAAGGACGGACGTGTCCGGCTGGAGCTGCAGTCCCAGAAGGGCGACACGCAGATCCTCTATGACGGACACACGGTGACGATGTACGACGCCGCCACCAACACCGTCTACCGCTACACCCCGCCTGCCGGCGAACAAGAGGGCGCCGCGGACAGCAGCCCTGCCCCCTCGTCCCACGAAATCCCGTCCGTCGCGAAGATCGAAGAAGCGATCGCCCACGCGAACAAGCACGCGGACGTGTCCGGCGCCACGCCCACCGACGTCGCCGGGCAGCCCGCTTATACCGTGCGCGTCTCCCCCAAGGAAGGCGGCAGCCTCCTGGGCGGCGCTGAGCTCTCCTGGGACGCCAACAACGGGGTGCCCCTGCGCGCCGCGATCTACTCCTCCACGAGCAGCTCGCCGGTGATCGAACTTGCCGCCAGCGAAGTCTCCTTCGGGCCCGTCGAAAGCTCTGTCTTCGCGATCACGCCGCCCGCCGACGCGAAGGTCCAGGAAATCACCTTCTCTGAAGGCAACCACGCAGGCCCCTCCAACAAGGCGAGCGCGGATGAAAAGCCGAGCGTCACCACGCACGGTCACGGCCTTGGCACGATCGCCGTGCTCGAAAGCAGGTCCAAGAGCACCACCGGCTCGAGCACCTCGCTCGAAGGGCTGCCGAAGGTCACGATCAACGGCGCGAGCGCCAGCGAGCTGCGCACCGAGCTCGGGACGCTGCTCACATTCGAGCGCTCCGGCGTGCGCTACCTCGTCGGGGGCGCCGTCTCCCCCGCGGCCGTAGAAGAAGTGGCACGGGGCCTCTAGCGTGAGCGAGGACGCGGCCCAGCCCGTTCGGGCTCGGGGGCTCGTCAAGCGCTACGACGAGGTCCTCGCGGTTGACCACATCGACCTGAACGTCCACGCGGGCGACGTGTACGGGTTCCTCGGCCCCAACGGCGCGGGCAAGACCACAACCCTGCGCATGGCACTTGGCCTGATCACGCCGAGCGAGGGGGTCGTCGAACTGTTCGGCCGTGACCCCATGCGCCACGGCGCCCGCGCCCTGGAGGGCGTTGCGGGCTTCGTCGAGGCGCCGCGCTTCTACCCATACCTGACGGCACGCAAGAACCTCGAACTGCTCGCCGCGCTCGACGGCGACGGGGCCGCCGGACGCATCGACGAGGTGCTTGCGGTCGTCGAGCTGAGCCCGCGCGCCAAGCACAAGGTCGGCGGCTACTCGCACGGGATGCGCCAGCGCCTGGGCATCGCCGCGGCGCTCCTGCGCCAGCCGCGCCTGTTGATCCTCGACGAGCCCGCCACCGGCCTCGACCCCGCCGGCATGCGCGACATGCGCACCCTGATTCGGCGCCTGGCCGATCAGGGCATCACGGTGCTGCTCTCCAGCCACCAACTACCCGAGGTCCAGGAACTGTGCGATCGCGTCGCGATCGTCGAGTCCGGCCGCGTCGTCTACGAGGGTGCGCTCGCCGACCTGCGCCGTCAGGGCGGCGCGGGCTACCGGCTCCACACCACCGACGACGAGCGCGCACTCGCGCTGATGCGCGGAGAGGAGAGCATCGGACACGCAGCCCCAGGCGAGCATGGCCTCACCTTCGAGGCTCAGGAGCAGGACGTGGGTCGGCTGTCGCTGACGCTCGCCGCGGCCGGCATCGGCATACTCGCGCTCAGCCCCGAACTGGCGACGCTCGAGGACCTCTTCTTCCGTCTCACCGAGGGCAGCAACGGCGCCAAGGCCGAACCAGTCGAGGTCGCCGTATGAGCAGCGCCGCCGTCAGCCCGGCTGCCGCAGCGGCGCCCGCCCGAGCGCACCGCAGCCGACGACCCTCCACGTTAGCCGTCTACCGCTGGGAGCTGCGCAAGCTCCTAGCACAGGTGCGTACCTACCTCGGCCTGGGCCTGCTGACCGTGCTGCCCGTGATCTTCGTGGTGTTCGAGAGCCTGCACCACCAGCACAATCAGCGCGACAACATCTTCGCCGCGCAGATCACCCAGTCCGGCCTCGCCACGCCCGTGCTGATGCTGCTGTTCATGTCGGGTTTCTTCATTCCCGTCGTCGCCGCGCTCGTCGCCGGCGACATCTTCTCCAACGAGGACGGCAACGGCACGCTGAAGACGATCCTCACGCGCTCTGTCGATCGCGGCCAGGTGTTCGCCGCAAAGGCACTCGCCGCGCTGACCTACGCGGTCGTCGCGGTGCTGGTCGCCGCGACCGTCGCCACCGTCGCGGGGGTCGCGTCGTGGGGCTTTCACTCGGTCAGGACCTACTCGGGCACGCTCGTGTCCGCACAGGAAGCGCTGCTGCTCGTGTTCGCCGCCAACGCCGCCTACCTGATACCGCTGTTCGCCGTCGCCGCCATCGGCCTCATGCTCTCAGTCGTGACGCGCAACAGCGCCGCTGCGGTCGTCGGCACGATCGGCATCGTGATCCTGCTGTTCATCATCGCCCAGATACCGGGGCTGGAATCGATCCAGCCCTACCTCCTCACCGAACAGTTCCAAGCCTGGCAGGGACTGCTGCGCACGCCCACCAACTGGGCGCCAATCGTCCATTCCGCGTGGCTGTGTGCGCTCTACGGCGTTCCCGCGTTGGTCGCCGGCTACCTCGTGTTCCTGCGCCGCGACGTCGCCGGCGGCTGACGCTCAGGTCACCTCGGCCGGCTCGATCACCGTGAGCTCCACGTCGCCCATCAGCCGTCGGGCCTCGCGGGGGTCGATCAGACCTGCGCCCAGGCGTGCGGTGGACTCTGCGCCGCACGCGACACCGAAGCGCAGGCACTGGTCGGGCGGGCGGCCTTCGTAGCGGGCTGCGAGGTAGCCGGCGAGAAACGCGTCGCCGGAGCCGCTGCGGGCGACGGGCTCGCGCAGCTCGATGCTCGCCCGCTTGAGCAGGCGCTGGCCGTCGATGACCACTTGCGCGTAGCAGCCGTCGGGGAGCGTCATGATCGCCTCGCGCGGTCCCAGCGCGGCGATCTCGGCGACCGCCAGCGATCGCTCGTCCTCACCGGAGAACTCGTGTCCGACGAGCTCCTCAGCCTCGAGCACGTTGGGCGAGACCACGTCCGGCTCAGCGCGAACCGCTTGGCGTAGCGGCTCGCCGTCGGTGTCGACGACGGTGATCACATCGAGCCGCTCGAGATCGCGGATCAGCGACGCGTAGATCTCTGGCTCGACGCCGCGCGGCAGCGAGCCAGCGAACACGACGATCGCGGCGCCGCGCGCCAGGTAGAGCAGCTTGTCGCGGAACAGCTCGACCTCGCGCGTCGATACCGACGGGCCACGTTCGTTGATCTCGGTCTGCTCGCCGGTCGTAGGATCGAGCACCGAGGTGTTCGTGCGCGACTCCTCGCGGATGCGCACGAAGTCGTTGAGAATCGACTCCTCGGTGAGCTGCTCGACGATATGCGTGCCGGTCGCGCCGCCGGCGAACCCGGTGGCGATCACAGGTTGGCCGAGCGCCTTCAGCGAGCGGGCGATGTTGACGCCCTTGCCGCCCGCCATCGTGCGCTGATCGACGGTGCGATGGCGTCGTCCGAGCCGGAAGTTGGGCACCGCAAGAGACTTGTCGATCGCCGCGTTCAGCGTGACCGTGATGATCATCCTGTCTCTCCACCGACCTTCCGGCGCGCCTGCATGGCAGAAGGTGCCCTGGCGTGCACGACACAAAGGCTAGCGGACGCGATCGGACAGCCCCCACGCACTCGCCCGCAGCCGTTCGGCCTCCGTGCGGGCGGCCTCCGCCGGGTCTCCGCCGGCCGCCACGTGTGCGTCGGAGATGCTGCGCGAGGCCGACACGAGGCCGCCCGCACGACCTGGTGCGAATGCCGCTGAGAGCTCCTCGACACGGCCACCTTGAGCGCCGACGCCCGGCAGCAGGAACGTCGCTGCCGGCATCAGCGCGCGGGCCCGCGCGAGGTGGTCCGGCTCGGTGGCGCCGACCACAGCGCCGACGTCGCTCACGCCCGCCGTGCCGACGCCGGCGGCGCCCATCTCATCGACCAGCCTTGCGATCCGCTCCCACACAGTCCCCGACCCTGCCAGCCTCAGGTCCTCGATGTCGGCTGCGCCCGGGTTGGAGGTGCGCACCAACACCAGCACCCCGCGGCCGAGCTCGCGCGCGGCGGCCACGAACGGCTCGATCGCATCGCGCCCCATCAGCGGGTTGACCGTGACCAGATCCGCGCTCAGGCCGCCGATCTGCCCGAACGGGCTGTCGACGCCGCCGAATAGTGCGCCGGCATATGCCTGCGCGGTCACGTCGATGTCCCCGCGCTTGCCGTCTGCGATCACCAGCAGTCCGAGGCGACGAGCGTGGTCGATGACGGCTTCCAGCGTCGCCCATCCTGCCGACCCGAGCAACTCGAAGCGCGCGAGTTGCGGCTTCACCGCCACGCACGCGGGGGCCACCGCGTCCATCAGCGCGCGGCAGTGCTCGAGCATCGCGCGCGCGGCCACCTCAGTTGGTGTGTCACCGACCGATGCTTGCCGACCGCTGCCCGGCCACAGCCGGGCGGGGTCTGGGTCGAGCCCGAGCACAAGTTGCGACTCGCGCTCGGCGACCCGGGCGGCCAGAATGTCGCCGAAGGACGACGCTGGCTTCAGCGGCCCTTCACCGCGCTCTTCAGACCGCTGCCCGCGGTGAAGCGCGGCACCCGTGACGCTGCGATCTGGATGCGCTCGCCGGTGCGCGGGTTGACGCCGACGCGCGCGCCGCGCTGGCTTACGTGGAACTTGCCGAACCCCGAGACCGATACCTCGCTGCCACGACGCAGCGCGTCCTCCACGGTGGCCAGCACTGCGTCCACAGCCCGCGAGGCATCCTGCTTGGTCAAATCGGCGCGATCCGCCACCTGGTCGACCAGCTCGGACTTTGTCACTTCGTCCTCCTCGTTCGTGAAACCGTGGCTACGACGCTAACACTGTGTGCGGACAAGCGCATAGGCAACAATACGGCGATGGCGATCTCCCGAGTGGCATGGCTGGTGACCGTTCTCGTGGCGCTGATCACCGCGCTGGCGCTGCTGCTGTCCGGATATCAGGGTTACGCGGGGCTCGGCCTGGCGGTCGCGATCTCCGCGGCGATCAACCTGTTCTAGCTTGCCCGCCGCGCTCGAGCCATGCCAGCAGCGCCCGCGCGGCTCGACCGCGATGGCTGATGAGGTCCTTCTGCCGATCGCTCAGCTCCGCCATCGTCATGCCCGCGGGGCCATCGTCGGCAAGGAACGCGGGGTCGTAGCCGAAGCCGCCCTCGCCGCGGGGCTGGTCCGCCAGGCGTCCCGCGCAACGACCCTCGAAGACGTGCTCGACACCACTGGATGGATCGACATACGCGATCACGCACACGTACTCCAGTCGGCTGTTCGCGGGTACCTCGCGCAGCAGCTTCTCGAGGTTCTCCGCGTCGCTCGCATGCTCGCCGGCGTAGCGTGCGGAGCGCACGCCTGGCGCCCCGTCGAGTGCCGCCGCTGCGATGCCGGAGTCATCGGCGATGCTCACCGTGCCGATCGCAAGCGCCGCCGCACGGGCCTTGCCGAGCGCGTTCTCGGCGAACGTCTCACCGTCCTCGGGCGGCAACACCACGCTGTCGGGGAGCGCTTCGATCTCCCAGCGCTCCGGCGAGGAGCCCCCGAGCAGGCGCTCGAACTCGCGGCGCTTGTGCTGATTGTGCGTGGCGAGCAGCAGCTTCAAGACGCCGCGGCGATCGCCTGCTCCTGAACGGCGCGCAGCTGCTCGATCCCGGCGCCCGCAAGCGCGAGCAGCTCATCCAGGTGCGCCCGCGACAGCGGCGTGCGCTCAGCCGTGGCCTGCACCTCGACGAGGCCGCCGTCGCCGGTCATCACGACGTTGGCATCGACCTCCGCGGTCGAGTCCTCGGAGTAGTCGAGATCCAGCAGCGGCGTGCCGTCGATGATCCCGCACGAAACCGCCGCGAGCGAACCGTTCAACGGCGAGCGCTCGAGCCGCCCCTCTGCCTGCAGGCGCTTGCACGCGAGCGACAGCGCCACGTATGCGCCGGTGATCGACGCGCAGCGGGTGCCCCCGTCGGCCTGCAGGACGTCGCAGTCGAGGTACACGGTCCGTTCCCCCAACGCCTCGAAGTCGATCACCACGCGTAGTGAGCGCCCGATCAAGCGTTGAATCTCGACCGTGCGCCCGTCCTGGCGTCCGCGGGTGGCGTCGCGCTGCTTGCGATCGCCGGTCGACGCCGGCAGCATCCCGTACTCGGCCGTGACCCAGCCGCGACCCTTCCCGGTCATCCAGCGCGGAACGCCGTCCTGCGCGGACGCCGTGCAGATGACTCGCGTCTCGCCGACGGAGATCAGCGCCGAGCCGGTGGCGGTGCGTACAAAGCCCGGCTCGATCGCGGTGGGGCGCAGCTGACCTGGTCCACGACCGTAGCTGCGCTCAGCGGCTGCGCTGTGCACGCGCGCCATCATTCCAGAGCGCTACGGTCGGGGCATCTTGCGCGCGCTCGTGGTCTCCAACATGCTGCCCGACGCGACGCATCCCGAGCGCGGTCGCTTCGTCCGCGATCAAGTGAGCGCGCTGCGCGATCTCGACGGCGTCGAGGTCGAGTTGCACGAGTTCGCTCCCGGCGCGCGAGCGCTCGCCGGCGCGGCACGCGAGCTGCGACGCCGCTACCAGGGGGCGCGCTTCGACGTCGTGCACGCGCATTTCGGACTCACGGCGTGGCCATCGCTCGCTGTGCCCGCGCGGCTCCGCGCGCTGACGATCCACGGTACCGACGTTCGCCACCCGCGCACGCGGCTGGCCACCGCGGCGGTGCTGCCCGCGATCGACCTGCTCGCCGCCGCTTCGGCGCCACTCGTGCAGGAACTTCCCGGCCGCTCCGCGCGTCGGCGCGCGCTCGTGCTGCCCTGCGGCGTGGACCTCGATCGCTTCCATCCGCTGGCGCGCGCCGACGCCCGTGCTGAGCTCGGGCTCGACCCCGAGCAGCCATACCTGCTGTTCCCCGCTGACCCAGCACGCGCCGAGAAGCGCCACGATCGCGCGAGCGCGCTTGCGCAGGCCGCCGGCGCGCCACTGCTGACACTGGGGTCGGTCGAGCCCGAGCGCGTGCCGCTGTGGGTCAACGCCGCCAACGCCGTGCTGGTCCCGTCCGAGCGCGAGGGCTTCGGGCTGGCGGTGCTCGAGGCGCTCGCGTGCGAGGTTCCAGTGCTCGCCACCCCCGTCGGCGTCCACGCCGAGGCGCTCGCGCACGTCGCGGGCACGCTCTGCGCGCCGTTCGAGCTCGAGCGCTGGCGCAGCGCGCTCGAGCCGCACCTGCGCGCGGTCGACCCACGGGTCGACGGGCGCGCGAGCGCCGAGCGATTCTCGGCGCGGACGATGGCCGCGCGCGTCGCCGACGCGTGGCGAGACACGCTCGAGCGCGCCACATGAGGTTCCGCTTGGCGGGGGTGTGGCTCCACCTGTGATGAGCGCTCCGGGGAGCGCTCGGGGTAGCATGAATCCGGCGTGAATCAAATATCTGGCACGACGCATACGGATGCTCCACTGCCGCACGAGCACGAGGTACCTGCAGATGGCGGCACACCGTCCGAGTCGCCCGGCTTTCAGTCCCGCGGTCGGGCACGCCGGCGAGCACGCTTCCTGCGCAAGGCGCGGGAGCTCGCCTACCGCGATCTCGGTGGGCTGGTATTCAACCTGCACCGCTTCGGGCAGCGCAACGACGCGCTCGTGCTCGCCAAGCTGACGACGCTCGGACAGATCGACGCCGAGCTGCGCGCGATCGAAGGCACACTCGGCGAGCGCCGGTCGATCACCGTGCTGCGAGAGGCCGGCATCACCGCGTGTCCCCGCTGCGCCGCGATCCACGGCAGCGAAGACAGCTTCTGCCCCAACTGCGGGCTGTCGTTGGGCAGGCACGTCGACCTGCCGATCGCCGGCGCCACCGCCGCGCAGAGCACCACCACGCAGGGCACCGCCGCTCAGGCGGCCTCAGCGCGGGGGGCCTCAGCGCCGCAGCCGGCGGCGCCAACGCCGGCCGCGCCGGCCGCCGCGCCGACATCGACTCCCGCACCCGCCAAGCCGCCGCCGGCGGATCCGGTTCCAGCGGTGCCGAGGCAGCCGGTGGATCATGACGTGACCGTGATCCAGAAAGGAACAGCCGCGGTCGAGGACGGACCCACCGAGATCATGCGCCCGCCGGCTTCGGACTCATGAGCGTCGCGCCCGCGCCGCCGGCCGAAGGCGGCATTCCCGCCGCCCCGCCACCTCTACCTAGCAGCGAGACGTGTCCGTTGTGCGGCGCTCCGCTGCACCCCGCGCAGGAGTGGTGCCTGCGCTGCGGCGCCGCCGCCCGCACGCGTCTGGCGGCGTCTCCCAATTGGAAAACCCCAATCACGGCACTTGCGGTGGTGGCGGTCCTGGCGCTCGGCGTGCTCGCTGCTGCGCTCGTCAAGCTCGCGGGCGGCTCGGGCCCCGCGGCACCGGCGATCACGCGGACCGTGATCGGCGCCGCCGCGCTCACACCCACTCAGGCGAGCACAGCGCCCTCGAGCGTGGTGCCCGGCGCAGCGGCCGGCACGGGAACATCCGCGCTCGGCGCCGGCAAAGTCGGAGCGGGCAAAATCGGGACGGGCAAAGCCGGGACGAGCGCGCTCGGCGCGGGCAAAGTCGGGACGGGCACCTTCGGCGCGGGCAGAGCCGGAACGAGCACGCCGGGCGCCGGCAAAATCGTGACGAGCAAGCCGGGCACGGTCACGGTCAGGCCGACGAAGAGCAGCGAAGAAATCGCCCGGCGCGTGAAAGAAGAGCTGCGCAAATTCCATCTCGGGAAAGCGCTGCCGCCGACCAACACGAGGTGACACGCGCGGGCTAGCGGGCGCCGTATACGGTTCCGCCAATGCCAGCGCTTCCCTCGGCGGGGATCCACGAGGCCGACGTCGCGGTGGTGGGCGCTGGTGCGGCGGGCCTGTACGCCGCGCTGTGCGCCGCGAACGACGGAGCGCGCGTGGTGCTGGTCTCAGCCACCCCACTCGCCCAGACTGCGAGCTACTGGGCACAGGGCGGTCTCGCGGCGGCACTGGCCCCGGACGACAGCCCCGAGCTGCATCTGCGAGACACCGAGCTCGCGGGACGCGCGCTGGTGAGGCGTTCGGCGGCGGAGATACTGGTCACGGAGGCGCCCGGCCGCGTGCGTGACCTGCAGGCGCTCGGCGTACGCTTCGACGCCGACCGCTTCGGGCAGCTGGCCCTCGGCCTGGAGGGCGGGCACTCGGTGAGGCGCGTCGTGCACGCCGGCGGCAGCGCCACCGGACGCCGCGTCGTCCGTCAGCTCTCCGCGCTCGCAGCCGGCGAGCCGCGGATCACGGTGTTCGAGGGCGCGCGCGCACACGCGCTGTGGCGTCAAGACGAGCTCTGTCGTGGCGTGGTCTGCGACGACGGGCGCGTGATCACGGCGCGGGCGGTGGTGATCGCGACGGGCGGCGCCGCGGCGCTGTGGGCACGAACCACGAACCCGCCCGGCTCCCAGGGCGTCGGCCTGCTGCTCGCCCACGCCGCCGGCGCGGCCCTGTCGGACCTCGAGATGCTGCAGTTTCATCCAACGGCCGTGATCGGCGTTCCAGGACGGGAGGGCTTCCTCGTGACAGAGGCGGTCCGCGGTGAGGGCGCGACGCTGCACGACGCCCACGGCGAGCGCTTCGTCGATGAGCTCGCTCCTCGTGACGAGGTCTCGCGCGCCATCCACGCTCAACTGCAGGCCTCCGGCGAGCGGTCGGTCGGCCTCGACATGCGCGCCATCGACCCAGGTCTCTTCCCCAACGTCGTCGCCGCGCTGCGCGAGGCGGGACTTGACCCGACCCACGAGTTGATTCCGGTCGCTCCGGCTGCCCATTACATGATGGGAGGCATCGTCGCCGACCTGCACGCGCGCGCGACGCTCCCGGGCCTGTACGCGGTCGGCGAGTCGTCGTGCACGGGGCTTCACGGCGCCAACCGACTGGCCTCGAACTCGCTGAGCGAGTGCTTCGTATTCGCCCGGCGCGCAGTCGATGACGCCCTGTCGCGTCCCGTCGAAGCCCGCGCCGCGGCTAGCGATCGCGAGCTGCGGTCGTTGCGCGAGCTGCCAGCGCCGCCGAGCGCCGACGCCGAGGTGCGGGCGGCGCTGTGGCGCGACGCGGGCGTCGTGCGCACGGCGGAGGGCCTCGGGCGACTGCTCGCCAACCCGCATCCGCTGGCGCGGCTGATCGCCGCTTGCGCGCTCGCGCGCACCGAGAGCCGGGGAGCGCACCTGCGTGCCGATCGCCCCGAGCGCGATCCCGCGCTCGACTTCCGTCACGCCGTCATCACCAACGAGGACCCGATCTCGTGGCAGACGTGGCGCTGACGCACCGCTGCGTCGCTCGGATCACTTTCCTAAATTAAATAAATAGGACCGCGATTTTTATCTCGCGATCCTTTCTATTTGCAAATGTGTTACTCGCATGTGGAAGTTCCCGGGGCCGACGGAGTCTCTAGGAACGGCGGGTGTGCTCTCTGACCAAACAGATCGAGCAAAAAGAGGGCGAGGAAGACAGCATGTACCAGTTCAGTCGGGCCATCTACCGGGAGCTCGCTCCATATATCGAGGCTCCATCGGCCGGCATGCCCCCCACCAGCAACCACACCGCCGTTCTGCGCGCCTGCGAGGCGGTGATCACGCGCCTGGCCACCGACCGTCACTACTTCGCACGCCCCGCGCGCACCCTGTTCCTCGACGTCCGCAGCTACTTCCCGATGTCGGCACAGAGCCATGTCCACCGTGTGATCAGCCGTTACATGGGCTACGCGCAGACGTTCCTGGCCGAGCACCCGCACGAGGGCTACACCGCCGTGAGCGGCGCTCCGCCGCAGTGCCGCGCGACCACGCGCAAGGGCTCTGCCTGCCAGCGCACACCGCTGCCGCACAACGGCTACTGCCCGTCACATCAGCACCTCGCCGACACAGAGGATCGCGAGTTGGCCGCCGCGTAATCTGCAGGGATGCTCCTGGGCGTCGACGTCGGCGGCACCTTCACCGACGCAGTCCTGCTGGACGACGACGCGGCCGTCTACACCGCCAAGGTCCCCTCGACGCCCTCCGAAGAGTCCGCGGCGGTACTCGACGCGGTGCAGCTCGTGCTCGACCGCGCCGGCGCGAGCGCTGCCGACGTCGAGCGCTTCGCCCATGGGATGACCGTCGCGACCAACGCGCTGCTCGAGGGCCGCACGGCGCGCACGGCGCTACTCGCGACCGCAGGCTTCACCGACGTGATCGAGCTCGCGCGCCAGAATCGTCCGCATCTGTACCAGCTGTGCGTCGGTGCGGCTGCGGCGTTGGTGCCCGCGGAGATGCGCTACGCGGTGCCGGAGCGCATGGGTCCCGATGGACCGCTGCGCGCGCTCGACCCGGCGCTGGCGCGTGGGCTGGTCGATCGCCTCGCGGGCGCCGCGCCGCAGGCGGTGGCGGTCTCGCTGCTGCATTCCTACGCCGATCCGGCTCATGAGCAGCTGCTCGGGGATCTCCTCGAGGAGCTGCTCCCCGACACCCACGTCTCGCTCTCGAGCGAGCTCGTGGGCACATTCCGCGAGTATGAGCGCACGGCCACGACGGTGCTCGACGCGGCGCTGTCCCCGCTCCTCGGCTCGTATCTGGAACGTCTCACCTCCGAGGCGGGCGAGCTCGGGCTGCCCGAGCCACAGATCATGCAGTCCTCGGGCGGCCTGACCGAGCCGGCTCATGCGCGCGCGCATGCGGCGCTCACCGTTCTCTCGGGTCCAGCGGGTGGTGTCGGGGGCGCGCTGGCGCTGGCAGAGCTCGCTGATGAGTCGCGGGTGCTGTGCTTCGACATGGGCGGCACATCCTGTGACGTATGCCTGATCGACGGCGGCCAGGTCCCGGAGACGGCCGAGCGCATGATCGCCGGCCGTCCGCTGTCGCTGCCCGCATTCGACATTCACACCGTCGGCGCCGGCGGCGGTTCGATCGCCTGGCGTGACGGCGGCGGCGCGCTGCGCGTCGGACCGGCTTCGGCCGGCGCCGACCCCGGGCCGGCTTGCTACGGGCGCGGCGGGAGCGAGCCGACGGTCACCGATGCCAACCTGCTGCTCGGACGGCTGCTCCAGGATTCGCCGCTCGCGGGCGGTCTGACACTGGACCGCCGCGCCGCACACGACGCGATCTCGCACCTGGCACGCGAGCTGGACCTCGAGCCGGTCGCATGCGCGGAGGGCATCGTGCGCGTCGCCGAGGCGCAGATGCTCGGCGCGCTGCGCCTGATGAGCATCGAGCGCGGGATCGACCCACGCGCCTTCGCGTTGATGCCGTTCGGCGGCGCAGGCCCGCTGCACGCGGCAGCGCTTGCGCGCGAGCTGGGCATTTCCCGGGTGCTCTGTCCGCGCGCATGCGGCGTGCTGTGCGCGCTCGGCCTCGCCGCCGCCGCACCGCGTCGGGACACAGCGCGCACGCTGATGCTCGACGGCCGCTCGCTCTCGCCCGCGCGTCTGTCGCAGGAGCGAGAGCGGCTGATCGCAGAGACGTGCACCGCGCTCTCGAGCACGCCCGTGCGGGTGCGCGTGCGCCACGAGCTGCGCTACCACGGCCAGTCATTCGAGCTCGCGATCGAGGAGGAGATCGACTCGAGCACGCCTGCGCTCGAGCCCGACGCCCTACGCGAGGCCTTCGAGCACGCCCACCAGCTGCGCTATGGCTACAGCGACGCCGGTGCCGGCGTCGAACTCGTGAACATGCGCGTGTCGGCCTGGGGTTCTGCGCCCACAATGCGGCTGCGACTAGGGGCCCTCGCGCCGGCGCCGGCGGAGCTGCACGAGATCATCTTCGACGGCGAGGCGCTCGCCGCGACGGTGCTGCGCGGCGAGCCCGCGCCCGGTACGCGGCTGAGCGGGCCGGCTCTGTGCGCGCTCCCGGAGGCCACGCTGCTGGTCCCGCCTGGATGGTCGGCAGAGGTCGACGAGCACGGGACGGTGCACCTGACTGACACGAGCCACACGGAGTGCGCTCGAGCGGCGGCGACCACAGCGTGAGCACATTCGACCCGATCGAGCTGCAGGTGCTGACGGGTGCGCTGCGGGCGGCTTGCGAAGAGATGGGCGTCGTGCTGATCCGCTCGGCGCACTCGTCGAACATCAAGGAGCGCAGGGACGCCTCGACGGCATTGTTCGACGCGGACGGGCAGATGGTGATGCAGGCCGAGCACATTCCTGTGCATCTCGGTGCGATGCCGACCGCGATCGCGGCGGTGCTCGCCGAGAAGCACGTCCCGGGCGTGTCGTGGATTCTCAACGACCCGTTCGCCGGGGGCACTCATCTGCCCGATATCACGGTCATCACGCCGGTGTTCGAGCCCGGCGGCGCACTGCTGGGCTTCGCCGCCAGCCGCGCGCACCACGCCGACGTCGGAGCACGCGTGCCGGGTTCGATGCCGGCGGACAGCCGAGCGCTCGAGGAGGAGGGCGTGGTGATCTCCCCGCGCCCGCTCGCCGAGACGACGATCGAGGAGCTCGTCACGCGCATGCGCCAGCCGCACGAGCGCCGAGCCGACCTGCGTGCGCAGCTCGCGGCCAACCAGGCCGGCGCGCAGCGATTGATCGAGCTCACGGCACGGATGGGAGCCGATCGCCTGCGCGAGGCGACCGACGCGGTGCTGGACTATTCCGAGCGGCGCACCCGCGCATGCCTCGCGGACCTCCCGAACGGCACGCTGCACTGTGAGGACGTGCTCGAGGCGCCCGAGGGCGATCTGGTGCTCCGTGTGCGCGCGCTGATCGACGGCGAACGCCTGCTGCTCGACTTCTCCGGCAGCGCCGCGCAGCACGACGGCAACCTCAACTGCCCTCTGGCGGTGACGCTGTCGGCGTGCCTGTTCGCGGTGCGCGTGCTCACCGACCCCGACATACCGCCGACGGCCGGCGCGTACCGGCCGATCGAGGTGCGCGCGCCGGTGGGCACGGTGCTCAACGCGCGGCCCGGCGCGGCAGTGGCGGCCGGTAACGTCGAGACGTCCTCGCGCGTCGCCGACCTGGTGCTCGGCGCGTTCGGCCACGCGCAGGGCCAGGGCACGATGAACAACCTGACGCTTGGTGCCGCCGGCTTCTCCTACTACGAGACGCTCGGCGGCGGCCAGGGCGCGTGTGCGGACGCCGACGGGCCGAGTGGCGTCCACGTCGCGATGAGCAACACGCTCAACACGCCGATCGAGGCGCTCGAGCGCGAGTTCCCGGTGCGCGTGCTCGAGTACGCGCTACGTCGCGGCTCCGGCGGCGACGGGCGCCATCGCGGCGGCGATGGTGTAGTGCGCGAGCTCGAAGCGCTGACAGAGATGACGTTCTCGTTGATCGCCGAGCGTCGCCGCCACCCGCCCCGCGGCGCCCACGGCGGGGAGCCGGGGTCGTGCGGACGCGATCTGCTGGACGGGCGTACATTGCCGGCGAAGACCACAGGCACGCTGCTCGCCGGCCAGCGCCTGCGCGTTGAAACCCCCGGCGGAGGAGGATTTGGAGATGCCCGAGAACGAGCGCGCTGAGCCGGTCCAGCCCGAAGCAGTGGGATTCGTCGGCCTCGGGATCATGGGCTCCCGGATGGCGGCGAACGTCGCGCGCGCGGGATTCCCACTGTCGGTGTGGACGCACACCGCCGGCAAGGCCGCAGCCTGGGCTCCTGAGCACGGCGCGCGCGCGTTCGACACGCCGGCGGAGGTGGCAGCGCACAGCGACATCGTCGTGAGCATGGTCGTTGACGGCGCGCAGGTCGCCGAGGTCCTGCTCGGCGAGCACGGCGTTATCGAGGCGGCACAGCCTGGGCTCCTGTGCGTGGACATGTCGACGATCGGGCCGCTCGATGCGCGCCGCATCGCGGCGGCGCTCAACGAGCGCGGCGTGGCGATGCTCGACGCGCCCGTGACCGGCTCCTCGCCGCGCGCCGAGGAGGGCTCACTGACGATCATGGTCGGCGGCGAGCCCGCTGACTTCGAGCGCGCGCACCCACTGCTGGAGGCGATGGGCCGGCTGATCGTGCACGTCGGCGAGCTCGGTCAGGGGCAGATGTTGAAGCTGATCAACAACTCGCTCGGCGCCGCCAACGCGGCAGCCGTGGCGGAGGCGCTGCTGCTGGCGCGAGCCACCGGGATCGACCTCGACGCGCTCGTCGAGGTCACCTCCGCCGGCTCGGGCGCCTCGGCGCAGCTACAGCTCAAGGCTGCGGCGATGCGCGAGCACGACTACACGACGCTGTTCAAGACCGCGCACATGCTCAAGGACGTGCGTCTGTGCCTGCAGGAGGCCGAGACCGCCGGCGTGCCGTTCTCCGCGGCCGGACATGCCCACGACCTGCTGGCGGCGACGATGGGGCGCGGCTACGGCGAGCAGGACTATGCGGCGCTGATCGAGGCGGTCGAGGGACTCGCGGGGCGGCGACTGTGAGGAGTTCGTGACACCTCAGACTGGCTAATCGGCCAAAAAAAGGCCCGATTTGCAGGCGATTTGGGATTTTCGCTCAGGTTTCGTATCTTTAATGCATTGTGCGGTGTCGCTTCGGCGGCGCACGATTTGTCCTGACGTTTCCCTCATCTCGTTAGCTTTTCTTCATGCCAATTGCTTTCAAAGAATGGGCTGTCACCGTCCGCGCCCTCGCGGAAGGCGAGCAGCTCCTGACGCTCCGCAAGGGCGTACTCCCGCGCGCCGGCAAGCCGTTCAAGCTGGCACACGAGCGCTTCTTCCTGTACCCGACCTTCGATCACCAGCCGGGTGATCTGGTGCGCGAGTCCCACCAGCCCGAGCTCCGCAGGGCGCTCGAGGAGGGCGTGTGGAGCGACGGCGAGCCGCCGCTGCACACGTTCGTCTCAGGTGCTCCCCTGCAGCAGCCCGACCGGGTGCGAATCCGCGCGTGGGCTGAAGTCACCGACCACTTCACGATCGTCGATCCGCGCTGCGTGGACGCGCTGTCGCCGTTCTACGTTTGGACGCCGGACTACGCCGAAAAGCGACTGGGCTGGCGTGGGCGCCAGCCATTGCACGTGCTGCTGCTGCGCACCTACCGCATCCCGCGGCCGGTGACGGTGAAGGTCAAGGACGAGTACATGGGACCCGGCGCTTGGATCGAACTGCAGCGCGAACTCCCATTCGAGGGCACCCCGGTGCTCTCAGACGCCGAGTTCGAGCGCGCCTCGGAGGAGATCAGAGCGATCACCGCCGAAGCGGCCGGCCAGCCCGTCCTCGTCTAGCTAGACGACTGTGGACCGGCGCGGGGCGGTGTCCTCGGTCGCTCGTGTGCGGAGCACACCACGCTCCCTGCGTCCTTGCCCCACTTGATCCACAGCCGTCTAGGGGGTGCGCCCCTGGAAAGAAAGCGCTTCGCGCGCTGCCTGCGCTCCAGACTCGGGCACCATGACCTCGAGCGTGCCGATCACCGGCGAGTAGCCGCCGATCGAGTTGCGCAGCAGGCACGGGATCCCCTCCTCCAGCAGCAGGCCGGCGATGAACTCCGCCTCCGGCTGGTTGTCGGCGAAAGCGACCTGCACGAGCGGCCCCTCGGTGTACTGCGGCTTGATCTTGCGCGCCTTACGCTCGCGCTCGCTTGCGTCGTGCTCGATGGCGGTCGGATGCACGAGCGGCATCCCGCACTCCTCACAGAAGCGCTCGCTGGCTGGACGCACCCGCGCGCAGCGCGGACACACAAACAGATCACCCTCCATCAGCTCACCTCCAGCGCGACCTCCCGAACCTGGCCGCGCTCGATCAGGTACGAGCGTACCTGCGGCTCCTCGTCCGCTGCGAGCCCCACGATGACCCACTCGACGCCGGGCCAGTTGGCTGCGAAGTTGATGTCGGTCTGTGAGGGATAGGGAGCACTGCGGACGTGTGAGTGGTAGATCGCGCCGAGCTCGCCGAGCTCTTCGCACGCGTTTGAGAGCGCCAGCAGTTCCTTCGGCTCGATCTCGAACCGCAACGGGCTTGCGTAGCGATTCCTTGCCCGCAGGACGCGCAGCGCGCGGGCACTCGCATCCCCCGCCCGCTCCTCGCTGCCATCGTCGGTCTCGCCAGCTGCGACGGCGATCACGCCGCAAACCTCGTTCTCGGGATCCTCGAGCGCGTGCGCGATCAGCTCGTCGAGAAGCACGGATGAGATCTTCATGTCCACCGAGCACCCTGGCTGCGGGTTGCGAATGCGGCTACCACCAGACGGTCGACTCGAGGTTCTCGATCTCGTCGACAGGCAGCGTGTAGATGCCGCTCGAGAGATACTTCCAGCCGTCGTCGGCGACGACGAACACGACATTACCCTCGTCGAGCTCGCCCGCGATCCGCACCGCGATGCTCGCGATCGCGCCGCTGGAGACGCCCGCGAAGAGCCCCTCCTCGTCGAGCAGCCTGCGCGTCCAGACAATCGCGTCGCGGTTGGTCACGAAGATCTTGCGGTCGAGCAGCGAGATGTCGATGATCGGCGGGATGAAGCCATCGTCGAGCGAGCGCAGCCCCTGCACGGGCTCACCCTGCATCGGCTCGGCGGCGACGATCTTGACGGCATCGCCGAAGGCCTCCTTGAGGCGCCGGCCGTTGCCCATGAGCGTACCGCCGGTGCCGAGCCCGGCGACGAACGCGGTGACCTCGTCGAGCTCTTCGAGGATCTCGAGCGCGGTGCCGTTGTAGTGGGCGTTGGGATTAGCCTCGTTGCCGTACTGGTAGGGCATGTAGCAGGAGGGGTCTTCGGCGGCCATCTCGAGCGCCTTGGCGACGGCGCCGTTGGACCCCTGGGCGCCGTCGGAGTAGACGATCTCGGCGCCATACATGCGCAGCAGCTGGGTGCGCTCGGGCGTGACGTTGTCCGGCATCACGACCTTGAGCTTGTAGCCCTTGCGCGAACAGATCAGCGCGAGCGAGATGCCGGTGTTGCCAGAGGTAGGTTCGAGGATCGTCTGGCCGGGACTGATCGCACCTTTCTCCTCGGCGTCCTCGATCAGCGCGCGGGCCACGCGATCCTTGACCGAGCCGGTGGGGTTGCGCGACTCGAGCTTCGCCCAGATGTGCACGCCGGGCTTGGGCGACAGTCGCGGCAGCTCGACCAGCGGCGTGTTGCCGATCGACTGGACGATGTCGCTGTAGCGCCCCGCGCAGGGCTTGTTCCCGAGCCTCTCCGCCGCCATTACTTCACGGAATATAGCGGTGTGCGCGCGCGGCGTCGAAAGCCAGTTTGGCTGTACAGCCAGTCGAGAGCTAAGATCAAGCGATGCGCGCCCAGAGTGCCAGCTTCGACTTCGACTGGCTGGTCGTGGGCTCGGGCTTCGGCGGCAGCGTCTCGGCGCTGCGCCTGTCGGAGAAGGGCTACTCGGTCGGAGTGCTGGAGTGTGGCCGACGCTTCGCCGACGACCAGTTCCCGAAGGCGACGGCCGACCTGAAGCGCTACTTCTGGAACCCGCGTCTGGGCATGAAGGGCATCTTCCGACTGACGACGTTCAAGGATGTGTCGGTCGTCTCCGGCTGCGGCGTCGGCGGTGGCAGCCTCGGCTACGCCAACACGCTCTACGTGCCGCCGAAGACGTTCTTCGAGGACCGCCAGTGGGCAGACATGACCGACTGGGAGACCGCGCTG
The DNA here is from genome assembly GCA_963827455.1 of uncultured Solirubrobacteraceae bacterium. GTDB lineage: Bacteria > Actinomycetota > Thermoleophilia > Solirubrobacterales > Solirubrobacteraceae > Palsa-744. The sequence continues at coordinate 63,226 of CAWHAW010000011.1, forward strand.
GCCCCCCACTACGCCGAGGCCCAGCGGATGCTCGGGGTGGTCGAAAACCCCCACGAGGACCCCGCCGACCAGCTGTTGCGCGAGCTCGGCGAGGAGCTCGGCGTCGGCGACAGCTACAAACGCACGCCCGTCGGCGTCTTCTTCGGCGAGCCGGGCAAGACCGTGTCAGACCCGTACTTCGGCGGCGAGGGGCCGGATCGCACGGGCTGCGAGCTGTGTGGACGCTGCATGGTCGGCTGCCCGCATGGCGCCAAGAACACGCTCGTCAAGAACTACCTGTACTTCGCGGAGAAGCTCGGCGCGCGGGTGATGCCCGAGCGCACCGTGCTCGACATCCGCCCGCTCGGCGCCGCCGACGGCAGCGAAGGCTACGAGGTCGAAAGCGTGCGCTCGGGCGCGTGGCTGCGCAAGGAGCGCCGCGTTCAGCGCGCACGCGGCGTGGTCGTCTCGGCCGGCCCGCTGGGCACGAACAAGCTGCTGCAGCGCTGCCGGTTGAAAGGCTCGCTGCCGCGGATCTCTCAGCGCCTTGGCGAGCTCGTGCGCACGAACTCCGAGTCGATCCTGGCCGTGACGGTGCCCGAGGACTATCCAGAGGACCTGATCAAACGCGTCGCGATCACCTCCTCGATCTATCCCGACCCGAACACGCACATCGAGACGGTCACCTACGGCGACGACGGTGACTCGATGCACCGCCTGAACACGCTTCTGGTCGGCGACGGAACGCGCGTGACGCGTCCACTGAAGCTGCTGGCCCAGATCCTGCTGCACCCCAAGCGCCTCGCGCAGGTGATGTTCCCCAAGCACTGGTCGCGGCGCACGATCATCATCCTCGTGATGCAGACGCTCGACAACGCGATCGCGCTGCGCCCCCACAAAGGCCCGTTTGGCACGTTCTGGCTGAAGACCGAGCAGGACCCCCAGCGTCCGATCCCGACGTTCATCCCGATTGCCAACAAGGCGGCCGAATGGTTCGCCAGGCGCACCGGCGGCATCGCTCAGAGCTCGTTCACCGAGGCGCTCTTCAACATCCCCACCACCGCGCACATCCTCGGCGGCGCCGTGATCGCGGCCAGCGCCGAGGAGGGCGTCGTCGACGCGCACCAGCGCGTATTCGGCTACGAGAGCCTGCTGGTGTGCGACGGCTCAGCCGTGCCGGCGAACGTCGGCGTGAATCCGTCGTTGACGATCACGGCGCTGGCAGAGCACGCGATGAGCCAGGTGCCGGCGGCCAGGGCGGGCGAGGTGGCCGAGCCGACTGAGAGCGCGAAGGCGGCGTAGCCTCACCTGCGGCTTGGAATGTGTCGGCGCGCCTACGCCCCGCCTGCCATCGCCGGCAGGATCACGAGCGTGTCGGCCTCGCCGACGGCGGTGTCGAGCCCGTCGAGCACGCGCACGTCCTCGTCGTTGAGGTACACGTTGACATAGCGGTTGAGCGCGCCGTCGGCGGAGAACAGCTGCTCCTGGGTCGCGGGGTGGTTGGCGGCGAGGTCGCGCAGCACCTCGCCGACGTTCTCACCGGCGGCGCCGACCTCCTTCTCGCCGCCGACCGACGCGCGCAGAACCGGGGGTATCTTGATCGTCGCCACGGCCGCGGAGACTAGCCGGCGGCGGCGCAGAACGCCTCGTAGTCGGGGAACACGCCCATCTCCTCGTCGGCGATCTCGTCGGGATCGCGCGAGCAGATCGGGCACTCCGGATCACGACGCACCTTGACCTCGGTGAGCGTCGCCCCGAGTGCGTCGTACAGCAGCAGTCGGCCGATCGCGGGGTCGCCGATGCCGAGGATGAGCTTCACGACCTCGGTGGCCTGCAGCAATCCCATCGTGCCGGGGAGCACGCCGAGCACGCCGTTGGCGCCGCACGACGGCGCGAGCTCGGCCGGCGGCGGCTCGCGGAACAGGCAGCGATAGCACGGACCGTCGTACGGCTTGAACACCGACAGCTGCCCGTCGAAGCCGAGGATCGACGCGGACACCACGGGGATCTGCAGGCGCACGCTGGCGTCGTTGAGCAGGTAGCGCGTGGGGAAGTTGTCGACGCCGTCGACGATCACGTCGTAGCCGTCGATGATCTCCATGATGTTCGATGCGTCGATGCGCGTCTGGTACTTGACGACGTTGACGTCGGGGTTGAGCGCGTGGATCGACTCCTCGGCCGAGTCGACCTTGGGGATGCCGATGCGCTGCGTCGAGTGGATCACCTGGCGCTGCAGGTTGGAGAGGTCGACGACGTCGTCGTCGACGATCCCCAGCGTGCCGACGCCGGCGGCCGCGAGGTACAGAGCGGTCGGCGAGCCGAGCCCGCCGGCGCCGAGCAGCAGCACCTTGGCGTCGAGCAGCTTCTGCTGGCCCTCGACGCCGATCTCCGGGATCAGCAGGTGGCGCGAGTAGCGCTCGCGCTGTTCGGCGCTGAGCGCGCGCGGAACCTCGACGTCGTAGCCGCGGTCCTTCCACAACGTGATGCCACCGGTCATCGAGCGCACGTGCTCGTAGCCGAGCTCCTGTTCGAGCGTCCGCGCGCCATAGGCGGAGCGATTGCCTGAGGCGCAGTAGAGGATCACCTGCGAGGAGCGATCGGGCACGACTCCCTCGATCCTGGTCTCCAGATAGCTGCGCGGGACGTGCTTGGCCCCGGGCAGATGGCCGGCCGCATACTCCTCGGTCTCGCGAACGTCGATGATCGCGACGCCCTCGTGCATCAGCTCAGCGACCTCAGATGGATCGACCTCTTGTATCTGGCTCTTGACTAGGCGGAGAAGCTCCGCACCTGACGGGCTCATCTAAAACTCCTAAACCAGGGTCGGGATTCAGGGACTTCATAAAGTGTAGCGACCTTTGGCGTGCTTGCGGGTGGCCAGACGCTGGGCTTCTGCGCAACCCTCTCCCGACAATGCTGTATAGCCATGGTTGTACAGCGTTTGGTTTTGCGAACAAAGAACCCGCCGCGCGCGCCGGCCCCCCTCCCCTACCCTCAGCCGCATGCGTCCGCAAACACGATCTCTCCGACTGGCGCTGACGGCGGGCGTGGCGCTCGCGCTGGCCGCGGGCATCGCGGCGGCGGTGATCGTGTCGGGATCGTCCTCGGGCAACGGCTCATCCTCCTCCTCGCGTTCCTCCTCGACGGTGGTCGCGGCGAGCGCGGCGTCGGCGTTCGCTGGCGCGGCGCTCCCGGCGAACATCATCGCTCCACAGTTCACGCTGAGCGATCAGGAGGGCTCTCGCGTCTCGCTGGCGCAGTACCGCGGCCGGGTGGTGGTGCTGACGTTCCTGTACTCGACGTGCGGGGCAGCGTGCGTGCTGATGGCCCAGCAGATCCGGGGCGCCCTCGACGAACTGAGCGGGCCGGTGCCGGTGCTGATCGTGAGCGCCGACCCCACGGCAGACTCGCCTGCGAGCGTGCGTCGCTTCCTCTCGGAAGCCGCTCTGAGCGGACGCGCGCGCTATCTGTCTGGCCCGCCGGCGCTGCTGCGTCAGGTCTGGGCGGCCTACCACGTGAAGCCGGCGAGCGCGGGTAAGCGCGTGTTCGACGAATACGCGTCGGTGTTGCTGATCGACCCGTCGGGCAGGGAGCGCGTGGTGTTCGAGTCAGAAGAGCTGACGCCGGAATCGCTGAGCCACGACATCCAGAAGCTTCGATGAGACCCCACCCACCCCTGATACCCTAGCTGCCAGGTAGGAAATCTCGCGATGATGTTCTCAACCAAGGCAGAGTACGGGGTACGCGTGATGGTCGAGCTCGCTCGACGCGTCGGCGATGATCCAGTGCCACTGGCAGAGATCGCCGCACACGACGGCCTGCCGCTGGCGTACTTGGAGCACCTCGTGGCGCGCCTGCGCAAGGCCGGCCTGGTGGACTCGCGTCGCGGCTCACGCGGCGGCTACATGCTGGCGCGGCCGGCGGGTGAGATCACGATGGCGGAGGTGGTCGAGTCGCTGGAGGGCTCGATCGCGCCGATCGAGTGCATCTCGGAGGCGGCGGACGGCTCAATCGTGTGCGCACGCGAGGCGAGCGCGGACCACGTGTGCCCGACGAAGCTGCTGTGGACGCGCGTGCGCTTGTCGATCGTGAGCACGCTGCGCGAGACGACGCTGGCGGACCTGCTCGTCAACCCCCTCGACCCCTCCCTGCCTGGGCTGAGCGACACCGCGGGACCAGCCCTGCCGACGCTTGGCGTGCAACCGCTGGCAAGCGAACCCCGACCATCCACTATGACGAGCGGAGCCTGAGCACAGAACATGGCCGACCTAGAGATCAAAGACCTGCACGTACGCACCGACGAGCGCGAGATCCTGCGCGGAGTCGACCTGGAGATCAACCGCGGCGAGATACACGCGCTGATGGGCCCGAACGGCTCGGGCAAGTCGACGCTGGCGAACACGCTGCTCGGACACCCCTCCTACGTAATCACTGAGGGCTCGATCAGGTTCAAGGGCGAGGACATCACCGAGGCCGAGCCGCACGAGCGCGCGAAGGCGGGCCTGTTCCTGGCGTTCCAGTACCCGGTTTCGATCCCAGGCGTGTCGGTTGCGAACTTCCTGCGCATGGCGATCAACGCCAAACGCGACGAGCCGATCCAGGTGAAGGAGTTCCGGACGCAGCTGCAGCATGCGATCGAGCTGCTGGACGTGGACCGGGCGTTCACCTCGCGCCACCTCAACGACGGCTTCTCCGGCGGCGAGAAGAAGCGCGCGGAGATCCTGCAGATGGCGATGCTGGCACCGGACGTGGCGATCCTCGACGAGACGGACTCCGGCCTCGACATCGACGCGCTGCGCACGGTGGCGGAGGGCGTGCAGCGCCTGCATGACGAGCAGGGCCTGGGCGCGCTGATCATCACCCACTACCAGCGGATCCTGCACTACGTGAAGCCGGAGTTCGTGCACATCCTGATGGACGGGAAGATCGTGCTCGAGGGCGGCGTGGAGCTGGTGGAACGCCTCGAGCGCGAGGGCTACGACCAGATTCGCCAGGAGGTTGGAGCGGGCGCGGCCGGAGCGGTGGCGGCCGGTGACAGCAGTGTCTGATCCGGGCGCAGCCACCAACGGCGCGGCGAGCGCGTCCAAGAACGGAGCGGGCGGGCGGGACTCGGTACCGGTGCAGGTCAAGGCGGGCCGCCATCGGGAGGCGACGCTGTACGAGGCGCTGCACGGCGCGGGCGCGGGTGACGGGCGTACGCTGGCACAGCTGCGTGAGGCGGCGCTGCAGGTGTATGAGACCTCGGAGCTGCCGGTGTGGCGGCGCTCGGGCTTCTGGAGCACGAGCTTGCAGGACCTCGACCTGGATGCGCTGCGGACGAGTGTCGAAGAGAGCGACGTCCCGGATGTCGTGCGCCGCACGCTCCCGGACAGGCCTCGCGCGGGACGGATCGTGCAGAGCGCGGGCGCGATCGTGGAGCTGGAGCTCGACCCGGCCCTGGCGTCCAAGGGCGTGATCCTGTGTTCGCTCGAGCAGGCGTTCGAGCAGCACAGAGAGCTGGTGTGTGAGTGGTACTCGAAGCGCCTGCCGATCGACCGGCACAAGCTGGAGGCGGCGAACGCGGCGTTTTGGACGGCGGGTGCGTTCCTGTACGTTCCGGCTGGAGTGGTGGTGGAGGCGCCGTTCGAGATCGTGTACGTGATCGATCGCGCCGGCATCGCGCAGTACGGGCGCACGCTGGTGCTGGGCGGCCCGACGAGCGAGTTCCGGGTCCAGGAGTACGACCTGGCGGAGGACTTCGAGGGCCAGGCGCTGCACGCGGGCGCTTTCGAGCTTTACCTGCAGGACGGCGCGCGCTGCCGCGTTGCGCAGTTCCAGGACTGGGGCCAGGGAGAAGTGTTCGACGTTTCAACGCGCTTCGTGGGCGTCGGGCGCGACGCGTACTGCCACTGGCTGCCGGCGCTGCTGGGCGGCCACCTGGTGCGCCAGCACCTGGAGCTGGCGGTGACGGAGAAAGGCGGCGACATGGCGTTCCGCGGGCTGTTCTTCGCGGAGGAGCACGAGCACCTGGACGTGTTCGCGGTGGATCTGCACGAAACGGGCCCGTCGGGCGGGGACGTGCACTGGCGCGGAACTGCCACGGGCGAGAGTCGTGCGAGCTTCGAGGGCCTGATCCAGATCGACCCGGGCGCGCAGCAGACGCACACCTACCTGCAGATCCACTCGATGATGCTCTCGCCGAAAGCGCGCATCGACGCGATCCCGTCGGTGCTGGTGTCGGCGGACGACGTGTCGGCGTCGCATGGTGGCACGGTGGGCGAGCTGGACGAGACAGCGATCTTCTATATGCAGTCGCGCGGCCTTGACCGTCCGACGGCGGTGCGGGTGATCGTGGAGGGCTTCTTCGAGCCGCTCGTGGTCGAGCTTCAGGACGAGGGGCTCGAGGAACTCGTGCGCGGCCGTGTCGCCGAGAAGCTCGCGGCGGCGCGCGAGGATATCGAGACGTATGCCGCCAGTCGCTGAGAAAGACGTGTTCGAGGAGACCCCCTCCGGGGGTCTGGCGGGCGTTCGCGGTGACTTCCCGATCTTCTCGCGAGACTTCGGCGGGCGTCCTCTCATCTACCTGGACTCTGCGGCGAGCTCGCAGAAGCCGGCGGTGGTGATCGACGCACAGGCGGATCACCTGCGCAGGCACAACGCGAACGTGCACCGCGGCGTGTACGCGCTGGCGCAGGAGGCGGACGCGGCATATGACGGCGCGCGCCGGCGCGTGGCGGCGTTCGTGGGCGCGGAGCCGGAGACGACGGTGTTCACGAAGAACGTGACGGAGGCGATCAACCTCGTGGCGTACTCGTGGGGTCGCGCGAACGTTGGGCCGGGCGACGCGGTGCTGATCACGCAGATGGAGCACCACGCGAACATCGTCCCGTGGCAGGTGCTGTGCCGCGAGCGCGGCGCGAGCCTGCGCTACCTGGAGGTGGACGAGCGCGGCGAGCTGTCGCTGGCGGCGCTCGACGCGGAGCTCGCGCGCGGCGACGTGCGCGTGGTGGCGTTCGCGCACGTGTCGAACGTGCTCGGCACGATCAACCCGGTGGCGGAGATGGCCGCACGCATACGCTCGGCGGGTGCGGTGTCGCTGATCGACGGCGCCCAGGCGGTCCCGCACATGCCGGTCGACGTCGCGGCGATCGGCGCGGACTTCTACGGGTGGACTGGCCACAAGGCGCTCGGACCGACGGGGATCGGCGTGCTGCACGGCCGCCGCGAGATCCTCGAGGAGATGCAGCCGTTCCTGACGGGCGGCGACATGATCTCCTCGGTGGACTTCCAGTCGGCGACGTGGAACGAGCTGCCGTACAAGTTCGAGGCAGGCACGCCGCCGATCGCCGAGGCGGTCGGCCTGGGCGCGGCGGTCGCGTATCTGGAGGGGCTCGGGATGGGGGAGGTGCGCGCGCACGAGCGGGCGCTGACCGCCTATATGCTCGAGCGCCTCGCCGAGGTGCCAGGCCTGCGGGTGGTGGGACCGCCCGAGGCAGACGGGCGGGGCGGACTGGCATCGTTCACGATCGAGGGCATGCATCCGCACGACGTTGCGGAGCTGGCGGACCGTGGCGGCGTGTGCATCCGCGCGGGCCACCACTGCGCGCAGCCGCTGATGCGCTGCCTGGGTGTGGGAGCGACGGCGCGCGCGAGCGTTGGCGTGTACAACGACCGCGCGGACATCGACGCGCTCGTCGATGCGCTGCTGGCGGGGCGCGAGGTATTCGGACTGTGATCGCGTGATGGACGATCTGTACCGCGACTACATCCTCGACCACTACAAGCGCCCTCGCAACTTCGGGGAGCTCGAGCCGCACGACCTGGAGGCGCTCGAGCACAACCCTTTGTGCGGGGACGAGCTCGGAGTCCACATTCGCGTCAGCAGCGATGACCGTATCGAGGACATCCGCTTCCACGGGCACGGTTGCGCGATCTCGCAGGCATCGGCGTCGATCGCGTCCGAGGAGCTGAAGGGCATGACGCTGGAGGAGGTGGGCGGGTTGGACGCCGACTGGATGATCGAGCTGCTCGGCATCCCCGTTTCGGCGACGCGGCGCAAGTGCGCGCTGTTGAATCTGAAGGTCGTGCGCGGCGCGGTCACCGGCGACCACGCCTGGCCGGCCTGACGGCGTCACTACCTTGACGGCATAGCGGCGGTGGGCTGCCGGGTCAGCGGACCGAGCGGCTGCCAACCGTCCTGCCGCGGATGGCGGCAGGGTTAGAATGTCGCGGTGCTCGATCCTGCTCTGCTCAGGCGGCTGACGGCTCGCGGCGCGCTCCGGGTGCCTGAAATCACCGTCTACTTCTGGGTGATCAAGGCGCTGTCGACGGCGATGGGCGAGTCGACGTCCGACTACCTCGTCCACGCGATCGCGCCTGTGATCGCGGTGCTGCTCGGCTTCGCGGGCTTCCTGGCGGCGCTGGCGCTGCAGTTCTCGATGCGCCGCTATCTCGCGTGGACGTACTGGCTGGCGGTCGTCGCCGTCGGTGTGTTCGGGACGATGGCGGCGGATGTGCTGCACGTCGGCTTCGGCGTCCCGTACGTGGTGTCGAGCATCTTCTACGCGGTGATGCTTGTGGCGGTGTTCGAGACGTGGCACCGGACCGAGCGGACGCTGTCCATTCACAGCGTAAACACGCCGCGACGCGAGATGTTCTACTGGGCGGCGGTGGTGGCGACGTTCGCGATGGGCACCGCGTTGGGCGACCTGACGTCGATCACGCTGCACCTCGGCTACTTCGGATCGGCGTTGCTGTTCGCCGGGGTGATCGCGATTCCCGCGATCGGCTATTGGCGTTTCGGCTGGAACGCGATCTTCTCGTTCTGGTTCGCCTACGTCGCGACGCGGCCGTTGGGCGCATCGTTGGCCGACTGGATGGGCAAGGCCAAGAGCGCCGGGGGACTCGGGTTTGGCGACGGCACGGTCGCGCTGGTGCTGACGTTCGTGATCTTCGTGCTGGTGGCGTTCCTGGCGATCACGCGCGCAGACGTGCAGGGGATCGGGCGCGGCGCAGACGTTCCGGATGACCTGCGCCGACCCATCGGCGAGTCCTCCGCCGAGACGCTCGATCTGGTGGAGTGACGCGGGCGGGAGGCGACGCTTGAGCGGTGGCGCCCCGGACACGAGGGCGATCCGAGCGGTGCTGACGGGCGCCGTTCAGGGCGTGGGCTTCCGTGACGCGACGCGACGTCGGGCGCGCGAGCTCGGCTTGATGGGCTGGGTGCGCAACGACGACGACGGCACGGTGGCGGTGCACGCGGAGGGACCGGCCACAGCGATCGAGGCGTTGATCTCGTTTCTGCACGAGGGCCCGCGCGGAGCTGGGGTCGCCGAGGTAACGGTGCGGGATGTTCGCATGGAGGGTCATGAGCAGTTCGCGATCCGCGGCGTGAGCGCGGGCGTGTTCGTCGTGCAGCAGCACGCAGCCACGACGCGTCATTTCGACCTGCGTTTGGAGGTGGGTGGCGTGATGCGCTCGTGGGCGGTGCCCAAGGGCCCGTCGCTGGACCCTTCGATCAAGCGTCTCGCCGTGCAGGTGGAGGATCACGAGATCGAGCACAACTCCTTCGAGGGCCGAACCGGGCACGGAGGCGTGGTGATCTGGGACCGCGGCCGCTACGAGCAGGGCGGCAGGGTGGCGTGGCCGCAGGCGCTCGAACGCGGCCACGCGGTGTTCGTGCTGCACGGCGAGAAGCTCCACGGCGGCTTTGCGCTGCAGCGCACAGGACCGGGGCGCGTGTCCTCCGGCAAGGCCCAGTGGCTGCTGCTCAAGCGCCGCGACGAGCAGGCTCGTCCCGGCTCTGACGTCGTCGCCGAACAGCCGGCGTCGGTGCTCAGCGGGCTGACGCTCGAGGAGCTCCTTGGACTGCAGGGCTGAACGCCGACTCGCCGACCGGGGTCATGCCCCGATCGGGACATGTCCGGGTGCAGCGGCGACGCGGTCGAGCCAGGCTCCGATGCCCGGATAGCCAGAGAGGTCGAACCCGCCCTCGCCGGCGACGTGCGTGTAGGCGTACAGCGCGATGTCAGCGATCGTGTAGGTGTCTGCCACGAGGAACTCTCTCGATGCCAGCGCGCGCTCCATCGCGTCGAGAGCCGCGTAACCCCCTTTGCGCCGCGCGTCGATGTCAGCTTGCGGCACCGGCGCGGCGTCGACGGCGACCCAGAACCTGACCACGGCGATGTTGGGCTCGTGGCTGTACTGCTCGAAGAACATCCACTGCAGGAGCTTCGCGCGCTGGAACGGATCGACCGGTATGTACTGCGTGTCCATAGCCAGATACCAGAGGATCGCGTTGGACTCGGCCAACGAGCGACCATCGTCCAGCACCAAGACCGGAATCCGCAGTGCAGGGTTGATGCCTGCGAGCAACTCGGTGCGATTGGAACGGTCGACCACATCGACCTCGCGGCGCTCGTAGACGACGCCGAGGTGGGCCAGCAGCAACCTGACCTTGTAACAGTTGCCCGAAACCTGGGAGTTGTAGAGCAGCATTCCTCTGATGTCCATGGTACCATGACTATGGTCATGTCTACCCGCACTGTCTCTGCCAGCCAGTTCAAGGCCCGGTGCTTGGCGATGCTCGACGAGGTGGCGAGCACCGGCGAGGAGATCGTCATCACCAAGCGTGGTCGTGCGGTGGCGCGAGTATCAGCGGCGAAAGCGCCGGACAGTTTGCGTGGCTCGGTCACGTTCAACGTGTCCGACGATGAGCTCGTCGAGCCACTCGACCTGGACTGGGACGCCACCGAGGCGTGATCGTCTTCGATACGCATGCCTGGCTGTGGTGGCTCACCGCGCCGGAGCGCATTTCCGACATTGCACGGGAAGCGATCGATCAGGCACCGAGCATCGGCGTATGCACCTTGAGCGCTTGGGAGCTGACGATGCTTGCGGCACGAGGGCGTATCTCGTTGGACCGCGACGTCGGCCTGTGGGTTCGTCAGGCGTTCGCCCAGCCACGCATGGAAGCGCTTGCACCGAGCGCAGAGATCGCCGTCGCGGCTGGCCTCCTGGACTCGCGTTCCTTCCCGGGAGACCCGATCGACCGCCTGATCTACGCCACCGCGCGCGCAACAAATGCCGTCCTGATCACCCGCGATCAGGCAATCCGGACATTCGATCCCGAGGCGACGCTCTGGTGAGGGCTCCCCGCCTCGGTACAATTCCTAGTGCAGCGCACTGGATTGCACAACTACCGCCAGCCGAGGAGTCTCATGGCCACGATTGACAGCGCGAAGATCGCAGGACCGAGCCCGATCGTCGAGGACGAGCAGGGCCAGTTGCGTGCCCGTCAGGGCATCTCGCGCGAGGTCGTGACGGAGCTGTCGAAGATCAAGGGCGAGCCCGACTGGATGGCGGAGAAACGGCTGAAGTCGCTGGAGATCTTCGAACGCAAGCCGATCCCGACGTGGGGTCCGGACTTGAGCGGCCTGAACCTCGATGACCTGGTGCTGTACTCGCCGCCGACCGCGGGGCGCTTCAACAGCTGGGACGACGTCCCGGCGGACATGAAGCAGACCTACGAGGACCTCGGCATCCCCCAGGCCGAGCGCGAGCATCTCGCGGGCGTCGTCGGCGTGTGGCGCCAGGAGCCGGTGTACGAGGGCCTCAAGGAGGAGTACTCAAAGCAGGGGATCCTGTTCTGCTCGATGGACACGGCGATCACCGAGTACCCGGAGCTGGTCCAGAAGTACTTCATGACCAAGTGCGTGCCGGCGCAGGACAACAAGTTCTCGGCGCTGCACGGCGCGGTGTGGTCGGGAGGAGCCTTCTGCTACGTCCCCAAGGGCGTCAAGTGCGACCTGCCCCTGCAGTCGTACTTCCGCATGGAGGGCGCCGGCGAGGGCACCTTCGAGCACACGCTGATCATCGCCGACGAGGGCTCGGAGGTGAACTACATCGAGGGCTGCACGGCGCAGACCTACAGCGTCAACTCGATGCACTCGGCGGTCGTCGAGATCTTCGTGCACGAGGGCGCCAAGGCGCGTTACACGACCGTGCAGAACTGGTCAAAGGACGTCTACAACCTGAACACCAAGCGCGCTGTGGTCGATGCCGAGGGAACGGTCGAGTGGGTAGGCGGTTCGATGGGCGCGAAGTACGTGATGCTCTACCCGGGCTCGTTCCTGATGGGCGAGGGCGCGCGCGCAGACCACCTGAACGTGGGCGTCGCCGGCAAAGGCGTGCACAAGGACACGGGCGCGAAGGTCGTGCACCTGGCGCCGAACACGACGTCGAACATCCTCGCCAAGTCGATCTCCAAGGACGGCGGGATCATGGGCTACCGCGGCCTGGTCAAGATGGGCCACAACTCGGCGGGCTCGAAAGCGCGCGTGCAGTGCGACGGGCTGATGATGGACGGCGAATCGAAATCGGACACGTGGCCGGACATCCAGATCCAGAACCCGCACGTGACGGTCGCGCACGAGGCGACGGTCGGGCGCATCTCCGACGACCAGCTCTTCTACATGGGCTCGCGCGGCTTCACCGAGGACGAGGCCGCGGCGATGATCGTCAACGGCTTCATCGAGCCGGTGACGAAGGAGCTGCCGATGGAGTACGCGGTCGAGCTCAACCGGCTCATTCAGTTGGAGATGGTCGGCAGCATTGGCTGAGAGGCGCGATTCACTGCGCCTGCCCGCGTCCTCGATCGCTCGTGTGCAGAGCACACTTCGCTCACTGCGTCCTTGGCAGGCTTGCGACTCCTCTCAGGCGCGCCCTGCCCCCGACACGCGCGCCTGACGCGCGATGCGCGCGCCTGTTGACACGATCGCTGCGCCGCCGTTTCCCACGAACCTGACGTGGGTCAACGCGACTGGGCCGCAGTCGATCATCCGGCAGGGCAAGCCAATGCTGGTGGAGTTCTGGGACTTCTGCCGGCCGAACTCCTTGCGCACGCTGCCGTATGTGAAGGCGTGGCATGAGCGCTACGCGCAGTCGGGGCTGCGCGTGTTCGGCGTGCACTGTCCCGGCTTCGAGGCATCTCGCGGCGAGCAGGAGGTGCGCGACGCTGTGCTACGCCTGGGGATCGGCTACCCGGTGTTGATCGACAGCGAGCTGGACGTGTGGATGGACTATGGCAACGAAGGGTGGCCTGCCCGTTACCTCTTCGATGGGCGCGCACGCCTCGTCGAGCTCCACTACGGCGAGGGTGCGTACACAGAGACCGAGCTCGCGATCCAGGAGCTCCTCGGCGTGCGACGCGAGCCGTTGGCGCCGCTGCGTCCCGAGGATGCGCCCGGCGCGACGCTGGTGGCGCATACGCAGGAGCAGGACGGCGCCTATTGCGGTCCCTACGAGGCGGGCGGCGTGTGGGCGGTGCTGGACGGAGCCGGAACGGTGAGGGTCAACGGCGGCAGCGCGGCGGGCGGCACGGAGCTCACGGTCGCCTATCCCGGCGCCTACGCGCTGCTGGAGCACGATCGCCACACGGTCGGCGTGCTCGAGCTGGAAATCGGCAGCGGCGTCAGATGCCTGGCGACGTGCTTCACCCCAGGCATCGCGTGACGCGTCCGATGGCACATCTGACAGCGACCACGGAGCCTCGAGCCCAGCGAGCGCCGCCGCTGTAGGGTTGCGCGGTGAGTCCCGGTCGGCTGCAGCGACGCGTGAGCCGTCCAATTGCCATGGCGCTGGTGGTCGCGCTGGCAGGGTGCGCCACCAGCAGCCCCCAGACGGCCGCGAGGACGTTCGTGGACGAACATCTCAACGAGGCTTCGCGCGTCGCGGCGGCGATCAAGGACGATGAGCTGGGCTTGAGGGAACTCCCGCCCCGCCCCTCACGAGCGCAGCTTGCGAGGCTCCTGCGGACCGTCAGCACGGGGCGGCGCGACGTTGTCGCGGCGGGCGAATGGCATACGGTCGCCGTCAGCGCCGCAAGCGCCGAAGAAGGCGGCGAAGAAGAAGACATCCCACGCGCAGAGACCCAGGCGACCGAAGGAGCGAGCAAGCTCGCGACGGCGCTGTCCGCTCTGCAGTCCTACGCGCGCGCACCGAGCGCGCCTGCGCTTGCGAGCTATCGCAGCGAACTCGCCGCGGGACGCGAACAGTGGAACGAAGGCATCGCGCAGCTATGGCACCTCGCGCACATGCCCAGCGCCCCGACGATCTGAAGTCAGCGACCGCTCATCCCTCACCGAACGCGCGCGCCTCCCTGACAGTGCCGCGCACCGGGCGCTCAGCCCGACGGGTGCGCCGAGAAGATCGACGGTTCGAACGAGCTGACCTTCGGTAGCGCGGCGTAGCCGAGATGGGACAGCCCGAGCAGATCCTCGATCGTGCGCAGCAGCGAGAAGTGGTTGTACGGTTCCTGGCTGACGCCCGATTTGGCGATGTACGGCGAGAGCAGCAGCGCGCCGACCTGCCCTCCGCCTTCGGGACCGAGACCCGAGCTGGAGGCTGGCAGGTTGGGGAACTGCGGCTGACCGCAGCAGGAGCTCGAGTCGGCGAACTGACCGCTGGAGGGCGCCTGATCGACGGTGATCGCGAGCAGCCCGCTTTCCTTGTACGCCTTGGAGCCGAGGATCTCGGGAACCACGTGCCTGAGGAAGCCTTCGGCCGCCGGCATGCCCGCGGGGGCACCGCTCGCGCAGGGCGTGGGGCTGCCGTCGTGGCACAGATCGGGAGCGATGTAGGCAAAGCTAGGCGTGCGGCTGGGGGTCGCCAGGTCCGCGGAGAGTTGATCGATCCCGACGTCGTGGGCTTCACACGACGGCGCGCCGGTCAGCGAGCCGAAGTAGACGAACGGGTTGCGCCAGGTAGCGTACGTCTGCCCCGCCGGAGGGGTCGCCGCCGCGGTCGGATCGGCCGCGCCGAGCGCCGGGTGCCCGCAGTCGCCGTCGGCGCCACCGGATCCGGCAGCCGCGCCTTCGCCCATCCCTTCCACGTAGGCCCGCCAGGGCAGGTGCTTGGCAGCGAGCTGCCCGGGGAGCGTCTGGGTCGAGCTCGGATACACGCAGCCGCTGCCGGTGACCTGTTCGTCGGCACCCACCGTGGCGGGGGCGATCGCGCTGAAGGTCGGGCAGTTAGCGCCCGCTTCCACCGTTGGGCCCTGGCCGCTGATCAGCGCGATCTCGTTGGCCAGCTCCTGGTGGGCCACGGCGTAGTAGCGCACGAGTAGCTCGCCCTTGTGCTCCAGGGTCTTGGCGAGATAGGGAGCGGACGAGGAGGGTCCGAACGCCGAGGCGTAGGGCTGATCGGAGAGCATAATCACGAACACGTGCTTGATCGGCGGCAGTTTCGTGCTCGGGCCACCCGAGCCAGACACCGAGGACCCGCTCTTGCCACCATTGCCACCTTTGCCGCGCTTGCGGCTGCCGCTGCCGCTGCCGCCTGAGGTCGATGGCGAGGACGATCCGCTCGACCCCGATTTGGCTCCCGCCGAGCCCGGTGTTGAGGAGGCGCCCGCGGACGGACTCGATTCGGACCCCGATGGCGTCGGTTCGGACGCCGCGGCGGGCGGTTCGCTGCCCGTGGATGAGGAGGATTCGGGGGTTGAGGTCGTGGCGGCGGGCGCCGCGGCCGGCAGCACGAGCTTCAGACGCCGGCCGGAGGACGCGGCGAGCGTGTCCTGGGCGGAGGAGCCGACCACGTCACCGACAATCACGCCGAAGCCGAGGAACATCATCACGAGCACCGCCGATACCCGTGAGGACGGCAGCGAGGGCAGCGTCAGACGCGACCACCACGCGGCGCGGTGCGGACCCGCGGATAGGATCGCCGCGCCCACGCGATCGTCGGCGCTACCGGCCTCAGCACCGCCCGCTCGGCCGGCCTCGCTCTGCACGCCCGCTCGGTCACTTCCACCCTGCGCGCGAACACGCGCCAGCAGCTGCTCGAGCTGGGGACTGCGCGACCCGAGGCGCACACCACAGCCGAGGCAGTAGCGCTGACCGCGCTCGCGCGGGGAGCCGCAGTCCTCGCAGAGCCCGGGCCGATCGACGCTCAGCGTCAACGTCGCCTACTCGTTGTCCGTGAGGCTCCCGAACACCCCACCGGCCTCGGATGGGACGCCGTCCTGCGATGTGGCGGGCGCGCGCTCCATCAGGGTCGCACCGCACTGCCAGCAGAACAGGGCTCCGCGACTGTGAGGCGCGGCGCAGTGGGGGCAGGCGCCGGCGCTGGCGCTCTCCTCCAGGCGCAGCAGGCGCTCGATCTCGGCCAGCTCGGCGTCGCGCTCCTGCAGCATCGCGGCACGGCGCACGAGCACGTCGAGGCGGAAGTGATCGCGGATCGCCATCTCATACGCCAGACCGCCGAGATCCCAGTGCAGCTCGGTCACCTGCTCGGCCAGCGCGTCGCGCCTGCGGCGCAGATCCGAGCGTCCACCGTCCTGCGGCGTGGATGGCGCCGGCGAGGACCCGGGGGGAATCGACGGCGCGGGTGGCGTGTCCGCCATCGCGAGCGGCGCCGCCAGCGTGGACTGCAGAGCGGGCGAACGGGGCGGCGAGCCGCCGTCCTCCCCACCTCTGCCGATCGCGTCGCCAAGGACACTCATAGCTCGCCGATCACCCTGTCGAGATCACGTTGGGGAGGTTCTTGGATTCCTGCTCGTAGGATTTGCCTTTCTTTTTCGACAAACCCTGCACGACCGAGGGAGGCGCCGGGTGGCTCTCGCTCGAGCCGGGAGTGGACCCACTCGAGAACGGGCTCGCGGAGGAGGACCCGGAGCCGCCTTTCTTTGCGCCGCTCGCGCCGTTCTTGGACGAGGAACCGCCCTTGGTGGAGGCTTCGGGCGTCGTCGGGGTCGGTGTCGTGGGGGTGGTCGACGCGCCCCCCGAGGACGGGGCGACGGTGATCACCTGCGCCGGGGCGGCGCTCTGTTTGGAGGATGCACTCGAGCGGCCGATAAGCACGCCCACGCCCATCGCCAACAGCAGCACACCCACGCCGGCGATCACCGTCGCGGCGCTCCCGCGCCCTGCGCCGTCCGCGGGCGCGGAGCGGTTTGAAGGAGGGACCATCGCGGGCGGCTCGGCCTGGGAGAGCTCGCCGCCGGAGGGCGGTCCGCTGAGCAGCACGCTGCTCATCTGCATGCGGCGCTCGCCGCACTCCAGGCAGTAGCGCTGGTCGTCGGCCAAGGGCGCGCCGCAGGCCGCGCAGGTCTCCACAGCGTCGGCGGAAGACAATGGGCGGGCGATCGACTCGGTGGACAGGGTGACGGCCTTCGTTCAGATGCTCAGTCAGGACACCGCAACCGCAGGCACCGGGCACGGGACATCCCAACGCTGTGCGCTCCGGACTATACGGTCGCCGCACATGCCCGCCCTGGCGTGACGATTTGGTGAAGACGCCGCGTTCGATCGGCCTCAGCTGCCCTCAGAAGCGCCTGAGCCCCATCAACGGGATCCCGTGCAGGTCGTCGAACTCGACCGAGGACCCCACCACCTCGGGCAGGCGCGGCAGCACGCTCACCCGCACCCCCACCGCCTTCAGCGTGCGCACGAGGTTGAGCGTCTCGCCCGCTTTCATCTCCGCCCCCCGCCCGGGCGCGAGGATCGCGCGGTGCACGTCGAGCGTCCTGGCCAGGTCGCCGATCTCCGCGAGCCTCAGCGCCGAGAAGCTGTCCGTCGACCACAGGGCGGCCTGGTCGAGATCGAGCCGGGCGACCACCTCGGCCTTGATCCCGCCGCGGGCGCCGATCAGCTTGGAGCTGATCATCTCGGCCGAGCGCTCGTCACCGATCAAAAGGCAGCGCTCGGCTGGGCTCGCGCGCAGCGCGAAGGACCGCGCCACGACACGCGCGAGGATCAAAAGGCAGCCCAGCGCCAGCCACAGGAACAGCGCCTCGCGGCGGTCGAGCGTGCGGGCGAGGACCAGCTGCCCGCCCAGCCACCCGATCAGCGCGCACAGCGTGGCCAGCTGGAACAGCCTGGGCGCCTCAGCGAGCGTCGTCTTGCGCAGCAGCGTCTCGTCGCGGTCGTACAGCCCCAGCAGCTTCGCCCCGACGAGCAGCAGCGCCACGCCGACCACGCTCTCCCACGTCAGCTGCAGCGGCACCCGCCGCGAGGACAGCGCGGTCGTCAGCACCAGCGCGATGACGGTCGCGGCGATGTCCGCCACGAGCAGCGAGCGGCGAAACAGCGCGTCGCGGCGCATGCACGCCGCGGGCCCACGAGCCTCGGCGCCCCTGCGCGCCGCCCGGCGCCCGCGCCCACCGCCCAGTGAGCCGTCATATGCCCGAATGCAGGCGCCACGCAGGCGCGGGCTCCACGAAACACCCTCCCGCGTCCTGCTTTCAGTCTCGACACCCATGGCGACTCCCTGCCTCCTTGCTCGTCGCCAGCATGCCGCTGATTGTGCTGCACCCCTCCCGAACAGATGTCGAGATTTGGTGACCGCACTCACGTGCCGTCACGCACAAGCATTGAAGCGGCAGCCCTCCCGCCGCTCGCAGGTCCGGGTCACGACCTCACGTCTCGGTGCCTTAAATACGGCCGGGCCGCCCCATCCCTGGGGCGGCCCGGCCTGTTCACTTCCCTGCTCAGGTCCTGTTCGCTTCCTTGATCAGGTCCTTAAGCCGTTAGGGCCATGTAATTTCCTCGACGCCTTTTTCGGCCTCTGTGTGGACTTTACCGGCCACGGCCGAGTAGTCGTGATTTTTGATGTAGAAGCCGCCACCGTCTGTTTTGGTGTTGAGCGCCCACAGAAGGTAGTCCCTCGTGGTCTGCGCCTCGGCGATGCCTTTTTCTTCTTCAGCCGCCGACAGCGCGTGACCCTGTTTGAATTCCAGGTACGGCTCGTATTCCCTCAACGCGAGGTCATACGTGAGTCCGCAGATGGCGTACCCCGTCTCTTTCAGGGCCGCTTTTGTGGTGTTCCACGGGACCTTTGTGTTTATCGGAGGAATGGTTTCACCGACTTTACCGATGTAGTCCTCAGTCCCCGGGCAGTTCGACGACGCCGCTTTTTCGATGTCCTGGTCGGTTGCCGGATCACTGAACGTCGGCGCTTCTCCGGGATTGTCGTTCTGCACCTCGGCCCAGAACCTACTGTTCTGTTCGCCCTGGCTTGTTTCAGTGCCTTTTTTGTTTTCCCCACCGCATTCGTTGGCAGGATGTTTTTTGGTGCCGGTGCAGTTCGCCGAGAAGGCGTTCTTTTCCCTGGCAACCGAGAGATCGGCGTAGCCGATGCTGCTCGGATTTTCGGCGACCTCGTAGACTACGCCGGGGTTGCCCTTGTAGCCTTTTTTGCCGGGCGCTTCCGGGCGAACAACGTGCGCCGCTTCCGGCCACCGCTGGTTTTCGCAGCCTTCCTGCACTTCTTTGAACGTGCGTAGTTCTTTGGCTGCCTTTACGACTCCACACGGGTTTTTGTTTAGGGCGTTTTCTTCTTCGATGTTGTTGAATTCTTCGGCTTCGAAGGCGGGCGAACCGAGCTTTTCTTCAACCTGAGCGAGGTATGACTTGAAGATATGGGTCGTGCCCGATTTGTCCGTGCGGACGACCACTTTGATCGGGGTTTCTTCTTCAGTCGTGGTGCAACCTTCGAGGTGATCGCTGCCGTCAGCGCCCTGGGCCGTGATGAGTTCTTTCCAGTTTTTGATTTCACCGCGGTAGATGCCCAGGATCGTCGAGTCGTCCAGAGCGAGCCTGCCCTGTTTGTATGATTTGCCGGATTTGGTGACTACGTCGCGCGCTTTGCACGTTCCGGGCAGGTGGATGATGACCGCCTCCGAGCCCTGCAACACCGGTATCGACTCAACCGATTCGTTGTAAATGCCCGCTTTGTGTTCCTCCATTTTTTCTAGGGCTTCTTTGCTCGGCGCTTCGTCGGTGCCGCAGTAGGGATAATCTTCCCCTGGTTCAAAGCCGTATTTCGTCGTCCCGCCGTCGCCAAAGTCCTTGAGGCATGCACCGCTTCCCGCGTTGGCGCCGGTGGATTCGTACGTC
Source organism: uncultured Solirubrobacteraceae bacterium (assembly GCA_963827455.1). Lineage (GTDB taxonomy): Bacteria > Actinomycetota > Thermoleophilia > Solirubrobacterales > Solirubrobacteraceae > Palsa-744. The sequence goes on from CAWHAW010000011.1 coordinate 83,079, forward strand.
ACGGTCGGCGTCTTATCGACCCCGGTTCCGGTGCCCTGCGTGCCGGCGCAAGCCAGCAGGTTCGTGTTACCGCTTTTGTTGAAATCCGGGTTCCACACAGGTTCCTGAGCGGGAGCCTGGAACGTCGAACCCAGCCCTTTGATGTTCGACCCCCCACATTGGTTCGTGAGAGTTGTTGCACTCGCTGTGCCCGCTGTCGCCAGGGCGGCCGCTGCGGCTGCCGAGACGGCACATGCGGACAGCATGCGGCGTGCGGAGAGATACGACATAGCGTAACTACCTCCTGGTCTGTGTTCCGTGGCCGGCGTGGATGCCGATCCACGCGTCGGCGAGAGAGTTCGTTCTCCCACGGTCGCCAGTATCACAGCGGCGTTCGTGAACAGAGTTACGATCCTGTGGCCGATGCAAGGTCGGCTTTTTACACGAAGTTGACATGCGCTTGACATGCGCACTGCGCGTATCGCGATCGGTCGAGCTCAGCGCTTGTGATGCTTCTTGACCACCAGACGCAGCGTGACGACGTGCGTCGTGACGCTGTTCTGCTGGCCGTCGATGCCGCGCGAGAGAATCGTCAGCTTCGCCTTCAGCACACCGTGCGAACTGCTCAGAAGTCCCCTCGCCGTCGAGCTGAGGTGCAGCGTGACCGACCTGGTCCCCCCGGAGAGCGAGAAGGCGCCGGACGCGAGCGTCAGGACTTTCTTCTTGGCGTGCCTGCCGTGTGAGGCGGCGACCGCGCCCGCCGTCTGCAGCGTCAGCGTGCCGCCGCAGGAGCCGCCGCTCGGGCAGGTGATCGTGACCGGTGTCGCGCCGCTCGAGCTTACCGACAGCGAAGATCCGGGGAAGGACGCGATATAGCCCGCGACGCCGCCTTTGGGTGTGGTTTCCGTCGGCGTGGTGGTCGTCGGCGTGGTCGTCGGCGTGGTCGTTGTCGGCGTGGTGGTCGTCGGCGTGGTGGTCGTCGGCGGCGTTCCGGCTTCTTCTTCGGCCTTGCTCTCGTTGACTGTGATTTCGACGTGAGCGACAGCCGGTTTTCCTTCGGCGGGTTCCACGGTCAGCGTGATGGTGCATTTGCCTTTGCCGCAACGCGAGATGAAGGTGTGTTTTATGTGCAGGGTGGCCGGGTTGGGTTCTTCGGGCGCCACCTTCTCTTCGACGGGCGCGCTGCCGTCGCCGAAGTTCCAGGTCACCGTCTTGAGGTGCAGCTTGGTTTCGCTTGCGTCGCTGATGGTGGCCGAGACTTCCGCTTCTCCTTCGCCCTTACGCACCGGCGCCGGCAGCGTGAGTTTGATTATGGGCGGAGAGGGCGTCACCGTCAGCTTGAGGGTTTGCGCCGCTTCTTCGACGGCGAGATCGTCGGTCTTGGCGACCTCGGTGATTTCGTAGCTCCCGGCATGTTTGAAGCTGTGTTCCAGCGGTTTGAATTCATACCCGCCCGCTTGGGTCTGGAATGCGCCGCTTTCCTGGGTGACGACTTCTTCGCCCGATTCGCCGGTTTTCGAATTCGTGTACTTGAATTTCCATTCAACGCTCTTGGCGGCAGCGCCTTCGAGTTCCGAGGAGATGGTCACCGGTTCGCCGGCCGGCACTTCGGAGGCGTTCTGATTCAGGCCGGAGATCACGTGCAGGTCGCTCAGGCTGGGTTTGGGACAGCCGGTCACGCTGCCCCCTGGGCCGAATTCGAAGGCTTCCAGGAACGGAGTGCCCGTGCCTTCCTGTACCCAGGGCGCCAGCACGAGCACACCGCCACCGCCTTTGCCGCCCCCCGCTCTAGTTTCCGTGAGCCCCGCCAGCAGGACTTTTTCCTCGAACCGCGGGATCCCGCACTGCTGTTCGGTGCTCCCCGCGGTCCAGCCGATCTCGCTGATCTGGCCTGCGCCGCCGGCTTCCGCATAGTGGAGCGCGAGCGGCGCCGGATAGTAGCCAAAGGCCTGCGTGGAGACATAGATCGTTCCTTCAGACGCCCCTTCTTTGGGCACGAACGACATCGTCGGCCCGGCGCCTATTTCGGGCGGTTCGATGTCCAGCACCAGGCCAAGCTGGGCTTGGCCGAAGAGATTGCGCGGATGGGTTTCGAGTTCGCCTTCGCCGCTCGAGCTGCCGGGAGTCGGGAATTCCCAGATCTGCCCTTCGATTTCCGCCCCGGAGTAGACGAGCAGGTTGCCGCCGGGCGTGATCGCCGGGGAGAGGGGCAGTGGCACTTCAGTGTGTTCTATCGGTCCGCCTTCTCCGCATCCGAGCTGTTCGGGATGCAGGGCATCGGCCCTGTCGACATACCGATGGCCGAGCGTGCCGCTCGCGAGCTTATGCGTCGTTTCATTTTCATGGAGAAGGACGAACTGGCCGGCCGCGCGGCACTGTTTCTCGCCTTCTTCCTTCTCGACCTTTTCGTCGGGCTCTTCGTCCTGATCGCCGACGATCACGACATCCCCGCTCTTGGGGTCGACCGCCATCCCGCGAGGATTGAGCAGCGCTTCTTTCGGCGTTTCGCTCTGGTCCGCAAAGCTGGTCGTCGAGCTTTCAGCGGTGGTCTCATTGATCAGCGGGATGGGCTTTCCTTCTTTTTCCTTAGCCGAGACGAGCGTGCCGGCCGTGTATTCGAACGCGTAGAGCTCGCCGGCCGCCAGTTCTTCGGAGTCGAGCGGGAACCGTGTGTAGCACGTTTTGGGTTCTTCGCAGTGCTTGCCTTCTTTTTCCAGTTTTTTTTCTTCTTCTTCCAGAGCTTTTTCTTCGGCTGGGGCAGTTTCACGGCGCAGATAGACGACCAGCGCATACACACGGTTGCGAGCGGGATCGACGGTGAGCTGCAGACCAACCCCGTTGTCGCCTACACCGCCGTGGGTTTTTTTCGCTTCGGGCGGGGAGAACGAGATCGAACCTTCGACCTTGGCTTCGAGCTTGCCTGCTTTTTCGACTGTGACGAACCGCTGGATCCGGTATTCACCCGATTTGGGTTCGTCGCCGATGTAGTAGCTGCGGTCTTTGGAGTCGGCCGCGAACGCGATGGTGCTGGTCCCCGTGAAGTTGACCTTTTCCGGGGTGATCCCGGTCGCGATCCCGACGTGGCTCACCTCGCCCCAACTCTCGGCATTCGCCGTTCCGGTGAGGGCGCCGAGCAGCAGCAGAGCGCACGCGAGCGCGAGCACGATCAACGGTTGGCATTTGCGAAGAAGAGCGCGGGTCATCGAGCCAGTTCCGCGCCAGAGGCTCGCCTATTGCGACGGCGGTCGTGTTGCCAGCCTGTGAACAGGCCGTGAATCGAATGCACGACGGGCCGGGACACGTGCACAGGATGAATGCTGTGCCAAGACATGACGAGTGGGTCTCAACGCCTGCGCTGAGAGCTTCTGGTCGTTCGCCGCTGGCTGTGAACGCCGCTGAGCGTCGCCGGCGCCACACGCACCCCGCGTCGACCCCGACGCGGGCGCCGTCGGACCGTCGCGGCGCCCGCGAAGGCCGCGAGCAACACGATCCCGAGGATGTAACCGGGTGCGGGCTCGTGTTCGGGAGCGCTGTAGGCCATGGCCTGGTTGGAGACGGACTCGGTCGCCTCCTCCTCCTCTTCTTCTTTCTGCGCGGCCTCGACGGGGGAGGTGACCGCCGAGGTGCCGGTCGGCGGCGTCGGCTCGGCCGGCGCGGGCAGGGGCGGCGGGACGAAGGCGGGCACAAGGAAGGGAATCGCGGGTTGGATGAAGAACGGAGCCGGCGTCGCAGGCACCGGACGGGCCGGCGGGGGAGGCGTCGCGAGCGGCGGCGACGGAAGGGGCACGACCGGGGCCGTTCCCGCGGGCGTGGGACCGACGGGCGCCGGGGCGGGAGCGGGCGGTGGCGCCGGGGGGGCAGCGGCCGCGCTGGCAGCGGTCTGATGCTTGATCGGGACCGTTCCGCACGGCTCGCGCACGCTGCCGGGCTGAACGGTGACCGGCAGCGAGGCGGACAGTCCGCCCGCGCGCAGCGTGACGATCGTCGTGCCGGCGTTGAACGGGCAGAACAGCCCGGCCTGCGGCTGGCCCGTGCGCGGCCGGCCCGGTTCGGGTTCGTCGGCGATCGGTTCCCCCTTGGCGTTCTGGAGGACCGTCAGGGGGTCGCTGGAGGCGGTGTTGCGCTCGACGAAGCGCCCCACTTCCCTGTCCGAGGAGCTGAATTCGTATTCCGGCAGCACCGCCGTCTGGCAGCCCTGCCCCACGCAGACGGATGGGATCGGGGTGTACTGATCTTCTTCGCACTGCGATTGGCCGTTCTCAGCCCTGCAACCCCCGCGCGGACGGCGCGCCAGCCCTTCGAACAGGGCCGGCCTGCTGCGGCGCAGCAGAATCCCCTGCTTGGCTTCCACCGCCAGCTCGCCGACGACAGGGATCATCCGCACCGACACCGGCGCTTCGTCGTCGGGCTTGCGTTCGCTGGAATGGACTTCGCCCAGCAGGATACCCTTGGCGCCGTGGAAGCTGCCCAGCTGCTCGTGTGACGCCAGCTCGTACCCGAGGGTGCCGGTGCCGAACGTGGCGAGCTGCTGATCGTTGTAGACCAGCGGCGCTTGGACGTCTTCTTCGGGCGAGTCGTAGAAGTAGGCCGAGGCGACGTAGTGCTCGGGGTCGCCGGAGCCGTCGGGGTTGTCGCCGGCGAGCGCTCTGAACAGGTTGATCGCTTCTTCGTCGTGGGCCGCGATCTGGGTGGCGAGGTTGGAGTTGCCGACGACGATCACCGGCTTGCCTTCGCTCCCGGCACGTCCCAGGCGTCCCTCCACCCATTCGCGCTGGGCCTGGTCGACCTGGCCGCGCGCCGAGTCGTCGAGCACGAGGATCCAGACACCGTTCTTTTCGACGGCGTAGTAGGCGGACTCGCAGCCGACCAGCGTGCCGCAGCGCCCCGGTTCTTCGGGGCTCGCCGTGCCCGAGCCGCCGAACGGCCGGGGGAAGCCGGCGAACGCCGCTTCCCACGATGCCTCGTTGCCCAGCGACTCGGGACGGGCATCGAGGTCCGCAGGCGCGATCGCGTCGTAAGTGGGAACGCGCGAGGCTGCGAGTATCGAAGCGTAGCTGCCGAGCTCGTGTTCGTAGGGGATCGCGGGAGGTTGGGCCCCCGTGTAGGCGCCTTCGGTGACGGTGGGGCCGAGGTCGAAGAAGGCGCCAACGGAGCCGCCGCTGCCTTCGCCGATGCTGCCCGCGAGCGCGACGGCCGAGGACAGCCAGACCGGCGGGCCCGCGCGCGCGAGTTCGCGATCGGCGCAGGGCGCCCCGCACTGCGCGCCGCCGCCGAAGGCGAAGGTCGCGGTGCCCGCGAACGTGGGCACAGACGAGGCGCGCGAGCCCAGCGGCGTCACCCCGTCGGAGGGATAGCGCTCGACGTTGGCGGTGTCGAGCCGTTCTTCGCTGCCCAGCAGGCCGCCCACCGCCCAGCCCTGCGTGCCCGTCGGGTCGATCAGGACGGCGAAGATCGGGTCGGGCCGGTAGGGCTGGTCATAGGAGATGAATGATCCTTCGGGGGCTTCCACGGGGTTCAGTTCATGACCGTCATCGCTCCATCCAGCGGCGGTCTGGCGCAGCACGCCGCCGCTCTCCGCTCCGGAGGGCACACCGCTGGGCGGCACCAGGAACGGCGGGAGCCCCGCCAGTGAGCCGCCACCCGACCCGGACAGGCTGGTGCCGCCGGCGGTGACGATCGCGCGCAGCGCTCCGCCTTCGCGGAACAGCGCGAGCGACCCCGCAGGGGCGCTTGGTGGCAGCGGGGTCGCAACGGCTTGCCACGGCGAGCCCGCCGCTTCCCGCTCGATCACGCGCTGCCCGGTAGCTGTGGAGACCACGAATGCCGCGCCGCCGTCACGAAGTCCAGCGAGCGCCCGCGGAACCTTGCCTTCCGCGACCGCTTCCGCTTCCTGGTCGACGTGCCAGCCGGAGCCTTCGTTGACGAGCAGACCGCCGACGTATTGGTTGCTCGAGGGGCTGGTCTCCCTGCTGTAGGCGACGATCGCCTCCGAGCCGGCGAATACGATCGAGTTGAAGGCTGCCCCCTGAACCTGCGGGGGGAGCGCGGTTTCTTCGGTCCAGGTCTTGCCGTAGCGCAGCAGCACGCCTCCCTGCCCGACCGCCTGAGTGCCGATCGCGTACCCGCGCGTGGGTTCGTTCGGGTCGAAGGCGATCCCCACAAGGTTGGCGCGGAAGTCGATCGGCGTGGCGGGATCGCGTTCCCACAGCCCGGTTTCGCCGCGCCACAGCCACATTTCCCCTTCGTCGCCGACGGCGTACGCGCGGTTGGGCGTCGGCCAGGCGACCGCGCGCAGGCTGACCTTGGTTTCCACGCTCTCCCCGGGGCCGAACAGGCTTTCCGGCAGCCAGCCGATGCCGGGCTTGAAACGCGCGACGGCGCCGCGGACGCCGACCGCGAGCGCTTCACTCGAGAGCGCGCCGACCGGGGCACCAGGCTCGGGGGCGATCGCCAGCAGCGGATTGCGGAAGGGAACGGGCCAGGGCGTGAGCCCGCTGGGCTGTGGTTTGAGCGTGAGGTGAACCGGCATCGCGTCTTCGCCGAGCCAGCCCTCCGTGGGCGAAGAGAACGCGGCGCCGTATGCGGCGCCGGGGTCCTTTCCGGCTTCATCACCGCCGCCGAGCGCGAGCACGCGCGTGAACGATTCTCCCGCCAGCCTCAGGCTCACTCCTTCTGGCAGCCCGGTGATCACCCGCTCCCCGAAGGGCGAGGAGCCGCCCCTCCACGCGATGCTCCGCGACGGACCGATCGGCAGCGATTCGGGCAGTTCGTGCTCGCACTGGGGGGTTCCGGAGGGCGTTTCGGCGGGGAGCTTGCACCAGCTCGCCGCGACGTGACCTCCGCCAGCGCCTTCGGGCTCGAAGAACAGCGTGGCCGAGGCGGGAACGTGCGCTTCGATGTCCGCGCGCGCGCCGTCGATCCACACGCCCTGACTGGTGACGGTCAAGAGCTGGGCCCTGATGACCGGCGTGCTGGTCGCGCCGGGCACGTCGAAGGGCTCCCCTTCGGGGGGCGCGCCGGACCCGACCACGGGCACGGTGAGCGGGTGCGCTTCTTCGTCGCCCGGCCCGGCTTGCAGAGCCACAGGCTGCCAGTTGAAGCGTTCCGGGGCTTCTTCGACTCGATGAAACAGCGCGACCGCGCCGGCGGGATAAGCGGAGGACAGCCGCGCCAAGAGCCACGCGTTCTTGGCCGTGCTCGCGCCGATCGCGAGCACGCGAAATTCTTCTTTGCTCTTGGCGGGTATCTCGATCGGCTCGCTCGACCAGCGCCGGCCATCCCAGTGCAGGACCTGCTTCTCGACGGCTTCGCCAGAGCCTTCGCTCACCGGAGCCAGGAGCGCACCGGCTTCCCCGCTTTCTTCCTGCAGCGGGGCGATCATCGGCGCGCGATTGAGGCCGAAGAGGCGCTGCCCTTCGCCGAGCAGCGGTTTTTCGGGCGCTGGTTCTTCTCCTTCGATCGGCACGTGCGCCGTTTCTTGAAAGCCGCCGCCGGGCTTGCGCACGAGCACGACCTGGCCGTGGGTGCCGCCGGGCGCGGTGCCGACGAGCACGCCGAACCCCGTGGGCGTCATCTGGCCGGCCAGCGGGCTCTGGGCCAGCTTGAAGCCCGTGGGCAAAGCCGGACCGAGCGTCCAGGTCCCTTCTTCACCACCCGATGCGGCCGGGTGCATGTAATAGCGGACGAGCACGGAGGTCGAGCTACTGCTACTGCTGCTTCCCACCCCCCAGGTCTCGTCTTCGCCAGGTCTCCCCGGTTCTTCGGGCGTCGCGCCGATCATCGTCGCCGCGCTCGCGGGGACCGAGGCGTTGGTCTGCGGCGTCGGCGCTTCCCCGGACGGCTGCGCAACCGCACGCGAGGTCCCGCCCGGTCCGGGTAGCGCGCCCGCGAGCAGGAACACGGCGATAGGCACGAGCAGGCACACGAACGCGAGCGCCGCCGCTCGGAACGGTCCCAAGCGCGTGCTGCGCGCCCCGATGGGCGATCTTCTCACGGCTGGAATCCCAATCCCGCCAAGCCGGGCACGTGGGGCAACACGACCAACCCTGTCGAGATCGAGTTCGAACCGCCGCCGCCGTGTTCGGGACCGCCGACCGCTTCTTTGACCGTGGTGTTCGGCAGCGGTGCGAGCGCGTGGGTCTGCAGCGAGAGCTTGGTCGGCCACGCATGCCGGTTCAGCCGCAGCAGGAGCTTGCGGGCGCCAGCCGCGAACGTACGCATGGGGGTGCTCGCCACGACCATCTTGTGGCGCTTGGCCAGCAGGCGCACCTGCGCCTTGACGGCCAGGTGGAAGCGCAGTTCGAGCGTCGTGCCGTTGAGGAGGCGGCTGTGGATGTCTGTGAGCAGCGGCGCCAGGATCGTCGATTCGATTGGGATGCCTTTGGTTTCAGCGAACGTGCCGCCGTAGTCGGGCGCTTCTTCCTGCAAACCCGAGGTGTCCGGCGGCGGCGCATCGGCCGCCACTTGCGGCAGGCCCTGGTCTTTTGGGCGGTAGGTGATCAGTCCGCTGAAGCCGGGAATTTCATTGCGGGGCAAGGTCCGCTCGCCCGCGGGAGCGAGGTGGTAGAGCCACCCCTCCGTCGTTACCATCCAGCAGTCTTCGACGGCGGGGCAGGAGATCCGGGCGGCGGGGCCCTTGGGGCCGATGCCTTCTTCGGTTTCCTGCTGCGATGGCAGCGTCTGCTCTTCGAGCACCTTGCCTTCGGCGGAGATGTGCAGGAGCACCGCGGGCGTGCTATCGCCCGCGCCTGTGGGCGCGCGCAGCGCGAGCCAGGCGTCTTCGCTACCCGGTTCGGCAGCAAGCGCGCTGACTCGCGCTTCTTTGGCTTCACCGCCCAGTAGGCGGCTTTCTTCCGCCGCGCTCGCCAGCACCCGTCCAAGCGGATTGGGCGAGGTGCCATCGGCAGGATCGCCCGGACCGATCAGCTGGCTCCACACGCCCTGGACACGGCGCACGACCGTCACCTGTCCCGGCAGCGCGGGAGACGTGATGAATTCCGAGCTTTTCCCCGCGGCGCCCCACAGGGTGCCTTCGGCCGCCGACAGATGCAGGAAGTCGAGCGCGCTGGTGAGCTCCTGGGAGGAGCCATACAAGGGCACTTCTTCTTCTTCCGGCGCAATCGGGGGCACCGCTTCGGGGTCGATCACGTGGATGACCGGATACCTGCTCTTCTGCTCGGCCACCTGGTCGTTGCCCCTGACGCGCACGCTCTCGTAGATGAGACCTTCGAGCACGCTCATGCTCTCCACCGCGTGGTCTTCGCCCGCGTACGGTTCGGCTTCCAGCGCACTGCCGTTCCAGTGCAGATGAAAGGCGCCCAGCAGCGGTTCGGGAAGAGGTTCGCCGGCGAACCAGCAGTCCTCGGAGGTTTCGGTTCGCTCGGGCGGGGGGATGCACGCCGCGGCGTGCATCGCCTGGTAGGAGTCGGCTTCGAAGGCGGGGTGGGCGTAGGAGGCGAGCACTTCGCCGTGGGCGAAGTGGCACAGCGTGTTGTCTTCCAGCGGCACGGCTCGTTCGAGATTCGTGCCGCTGGATTCGTTCACCTGCCCGGGGCGGCCGTCGGATACCGTCCAGAAGTCGGCGGGACCGGCCCAAGCGATGCTGCCTTCGCTGGCCCCGCATTCGGTGGCGAGCTCGTGCCATTCATCGCCGTTGTAGGCCCACACCCCGGGCGGAATCGCGGATCCGTTGCCGTGCGTTATCAGCAGCCCGCGGTTGGGTTCGAAGAACTCGATGTCCCCGACCTGCCCCAGTCCGATCGGTAACGAGGCTTCCGGCGTGCCCGGCGGCGCCTTGGGCGGCAGCGGCTGTTCCAGGCGCCAGCTGGCGCCCCCTTCATCGCCGGCGGCGCTGGCCACGCCGGCTGTTCCCGCAGCCATGAGCAGCGCCAGCGACACGACTGCCACCGCTGCTGCGCGGGAGCGCATCACGACCGCCGCCCCCCGTGGCGAGAGGCCTTGGTGGCCTTCTTGCTCTTCTTCTTGGCTGAGCCGTGCGCCGGCGCCGTCTTGTGCAGGAAGCTGACTTCGATCGAGCCGCGCAGCATCGGATGGCCGGGCGAGCTGAACATGACGCTGACGCTCGCCGACAGGCCGTCGCGCCGCGAGGCGAGCCCGGCGTATGGCTTGCTCAGCTTCAACACGAGCACGATCAGTTCCCCGGCCGGCGAGCGCGCCGACCCGCTGGTCGCCGCAACCGTCCGGTCGACGACGCGCTTGCTCGCGCGACCCCGGGACGGCGCACTGGACGCATGCCCGGCCGCGCGCCTGGAGTGCCGCGAACTGCGGGAGCCATGGGCGGATCGTGAGGCGCCGGCAAACCCGGTCATGACGACCGCGCTCTTGGCGCCCGCACTCAGATCGCCGGAGCCGGGGGCCTGCACGTACAGCACCACCCTGCCGTCGGCGCGCGAGACGGCGCTCACCCCCAGCCGCCAGGCCGGTTCGGTTATGGGCGCCGGTGCCGCGCTGATCGACTGCGAAGGCGGCAGCGACGAGAACGTTTCGCGCTCGACGAGGAACGCGTCGCTGCCGTTGTCGGGACCCGCGGACGGTGTATTTCCAGGAGGGGTGTTGCCATCCCCGTAGACGAGGTCGTCTGCGGTCGAGGTGAACGCCAGCTCATCGCCGTCGGAGGAGAACGAGGGCGAGAGCGCGCCGAAGCCTTGAGGGGGTGATCCGTACTGGTCTTCTTCCTGCAGGCGGGTCGTGTGCGGCTGCTCGGAGGGCCCTCCGAGAAAGCCGCGCGTCACGCGCGTGAGCGTGCCGTCGGCGAGGTCGGCGTCGAACAGTTCCGGCAGGCCGGGTTCGGTCGCGGGTTCGCTCACGAGCGTCGGCGAGGCGAGTAGAAACTGGGTGCGCGCGGTCGCGAACGCGACCTGCTGGCCGTCAGGAGAGATCGCGAAGTCGGCGATCGGCGCGCTGTAGGCGACCCCTTCAGGCCCGATCTCGCTCAACGGGGTGAGCGCCTGATCGCGGGTCAGGCCCGGCCGCATGTCAGCGACGTAGAGATCGCTTTCCTGACCCGATTCCCCTCTGCCGAAGCCGGAGCCCCCGGAGACGAGGCTCGCCTGAGAGAGAAAGGCGACCTCGTAGCCGTCGGCGCTGAGCTGTGGGATGAAGTCGCCGATATCCGGTCCGTGGCCCCAGATGCCGGCGGCCGAGCTCGAGGCCGTCTGCTTGACGAACGGACCCCCGCAGGGGTCGAGCGGCGAGGGCGGGCTCTGCAGGACAGTCTCGCCAGAGGTCACGCACAGCGGGTTCTCCGGGTCCGAGCCGCCGGTCACCCGCTCGGTGGGCGTTTCCGAGCCTGGCGCGATCCGCCGCCACAGCGGCTCGGTGTACAGCGGTTCGAGGGCTTCGGCGGCAAGCGCGGGTCCCTGCTCCCCGACGTCCTCGCCCATCCACGCAACGGTCGACCCGTCGGCGCTGATAGAGGCCCCGGGCCATTCCCCGCTTTCCGGGATGGAGGGGAATTCCAGGCGCTTGCCGGGGTACACCGCGCCGAGCGCCCCGCGGCCCACGACCGGTTCGGCGGCGCCTTCGTCGGCGGCTTCTTCGCAGTGGAAGTAGCAACGACTGACCAGCACCGTCGTATTGCTGTCGAGATAGCGCACCGCGACCTGCAGGGCAGGAGTGCGCGGGGAGGGCGTTTCGCCTCGTGCCCGTTCTTCTTCTTCCAGCGCGGGATAACCGACGAGGTCGGAGACCGCGGTCGTGACGAACGCCACCTCCTCGCCGTTGGCGCTGATCGCCGAGCGGCCCGCGGCGCTTGCTCCAAGTGTCTTTCCCGCATCCGCATACCTCAGTGGTTCGGTCGAGCCGTTCGGCGCCGAGACGATCGCAAAGGCCCCTTCTTCGCTCGGGCTCTCGTCCATGTTGCGGACGTAGACGTTGACCGCTTCATGGGTCGGGGCAAGATCGGCGCGGTCGTCCGTGATCGCGGCGAGGCTCATGCCTTCGTTGGTCGTGAAGCTCACGTACTGCCCGGTTTCGCTGATCGAAGGCATCTCGGCATCTCCCCCGGCCACCTGTTCGATGGCGCCCGTCACGAGATCGTGCCGCCATACCCCGGCCACCCCGCCGACCGATCCGTCGAAGGCGACGTAGCGCCCGTTGCCCGAGATCGCCGCATCGTGAGCGTATTCGGCCTGCTGAGGGGGCCCGCCCGCCACGCTGCCCGCGGAGACGAGCGAGATCGGCCCGAACACGTCGGCGCCGGCAGGGATGGACGTCGCCAGCAGGGCCACCCCCACGACACACCAAGACAGCGCCAGGCGCCTCATCGAACCTGCACCCAGCGACTCACGACATCGGCGTTGCCCAGCTTGTCGCGCGCGCGCACGACGACGTGGTAGACGCCGTCGTGGGCGTAGCGATGCTCAAAGCTCGCCCGGCCGTGGGCGCCGTGGCCGTCGCCGAAGCTGACGGTCACATACTTCTTCGCGACGCCCGCGTACTTGTCGCTGACGCGTACGCTGACGGCATAGCCGCCCCCCGCGCGCGCGATCGCGACGCTCGGCGGACCATCGGCCAGCAGCAGGGTGGATGGCTTGGACAGCGTCGACTGGCCGTCGATGTCGGTCGCGAGCAGCTGCACACTGTGAGAACCCGAGCTCAGCCCGCGGGTGTCCAAGAGCAGCTGCGACGCGCCCGCGGGCGTCGGCTGCCGGCGACCGTCCACCACGACCGTGTAGCGCAGCGGCCCGTCGGCGCTGATCGCCGGCTGCCAGCTGACGACGGCCTGGGCCGGCTTGACCCATTCTTTGGGCACACTCAGGATCAGTTCAGCCGTCGGCGCGGTCGCCTGCGCGGCGACGATCGCCGCGTTGCCGAACGGGCCCTGGCGCCAGGCGATCAGCCCGTCCCCCAGGCCCGAGCGCCCGACCGCGAGTTCCGCGACTTCCCCGCCGGCGCCGGCGCTGAGCAGGCCGGTCTGCACGGCCCCGGTGGGAAAGTCCTCGCGCACCGCCACGGCCGGGCCGCCCTGCGCGCCTTGGCTCGGCCATGCGGACACGCCACCCCCCTGCGGGTTCATGATGCTTGCTGCCGGTGTTTCGGCGCCAGCGAAGGGCGGCCCCAGCGAGAGCGCGGCCGTCAGCCCTTTGTCGTCGCCCTCGATCACGCGGGGCGTGCCGCTGTCGTCGTAGAGCAGGCGCAGGTCTTCCTTTTCGTCGATGTCGATGCTCGGCGGGCCGATCGAGGCTGACTGGCCGCCTGCCACCGCGTTGTCGGCGATGAACGGCCCCTCGAACTCCGCGCCGCTGGTCGATTCGCCGTTCGGGAGGATGTTCAGGAAGATCCGCGAGCCCGGCAGCGGCGAGCCCGGTCCTGAGGTCTGCCGGTAGGCGACGTCGGCCTGCCCCAGCCACGTCACAGCGACGCTGGGGGCGTCGGCGTCGTCGGGAATCGGCGCGCCGTTATATGTTTCCGCGCTGACCGGCATCACGTAGTCGAGCGTGGAGCCGAACAGGCGCCGGGCCCAGATGCGCGCGATGCCTTCGATGTTCGGCTCCTGCCAGACGACCACGCCGTTGCCGGTGGGACCGATCCCGATCTGCGGCGCGTTCGCCTGCGTCGGCGGGCGCATGCCGACGGCTGGGTCACGATTGATCGCGCCCAGGTTCGACCATCTGGTGCCGTCGAAGTGCGCTACGCGCACCTGCTCGGGAACGTCCCCTGCTCGCAACGGCGAGACGCCGACTTTCGAGGTCTCCACGACTCTGTAGACCACATCAGCCTGGCCGGTCGGGCTGACCGCAAGGTCGGGACTCGTGCCCGTCGCTTCTTCGATGTTGCGGTCGACGATGATGGCCTGTCCGAAGCGTTCACCGCCCGCCCCCAGCTGCGCGCCGAGCAGCTCATAGATCGGCTTGCTCGTTGCCGGATTGGTGGCGAACGGCGTCGCCCACACCACGATCAGCTCGCCGCCGTTGGCGGCTCCGATACGCGGCCAGCTGGCGGCAAACGGCTCTTCGGTGTCGACCCGGATCGGCGCCGAGAAATGACCTTCGGCGTAGCGCGAGACGAACACGTGCGCGACGCCGTCGACACGCTTGAGATAGACCAGCCCTCCGGTCCCATCTTCGGCCATCGCGACCCCCCCGAACCCGACGATGTCCTCGCTCGGGCCGTCGATCGTCAGCGCGGGCAATATCACCGCGCGCGCGGGCTGGGCATGGGCTGCGAGAAAGATCACGGCAAGGGCGGCGAGCACGAGCACGAGCGGGCGTATGGATACGGGTACGCGCCACGGGCGCGCCCGGAGAAGCTGAGTCGGCCCGGCTGCGACGCTCATCATCGAGATGGCAAGATAGTCGCCACGCGACGCTCCGAGCCGATCAACGGCCCGGTTTCACAGAAAGATCACCAGTTGGTGACAGAGCCGCTTGGTGCCCCGCTTGGCGCGTGGAGGGAGTCCGCCGTACGCGCGAAGGGCCGCGCGACGCCGCCATCTCACGATTCGCTTTTGTTCAACGCCCCCGGCGTCTTGTTGTAGGCGCAGCGGAAGTTCTGGGGTTCGATGACCGGCTGCGAGCCGGCGAAGCCGCCTTTGGTGCCGTCGCTGTAGACGGTCACATACTGCAGCGATTCGGGGTACGGGTTGGCGGGCAGCGGGATCGGGTTCGCCTGGCCCTGGCGGGGATCTCCGGTCGCGCCTTCGCTGACGCCCTCAAAGCCGGCCGCCTGCGAGCCCGCTTCGGTCGTGACCAGCGTCGAGCTCATCTCGCGTTCGTCTTTGAGCCCGCGGGTGGGATCGAGATCGATCGTGGCGGTCAGCTGCGAGTCGTGGATCGTCGACTCGAGCTTGACGTGTTCGGCGCCGCCGAGCAGTTCGGAGGCCGACGGCAGCCAGCCGCCCACTTCCTCGCACTTCTTGCTGGCCCAGATGAAGTTGTTCTTACCCACGTCCGCGTTGGTCAGCGGGTAGGCCGTGGTTTCCAGGCACCAGCTGCCGCTGCCGCCGCCGATGCTGATCGTGTCCGGCGGGCAGGTCCCTTCCAGCTGGGCCGCGGTTTTGCCGGCCAGCGCCTTGGCGTTCGCGACGGTCGGGATCACCGACGCGGGAAATTTCTTCTGCTTGTTCAGTACCAGGATGCCTCCGGCGTGCGGCTTCGTGCTGACCGGATGCCCAGCGAGTTCGGCGACCACCGCGTGGCGGGCGGCGTCCGCAAGCCCGGTGCTCGAGAGCACGAGCGCGATCAGCGCGACGACCATCGCCGGTGAGGGCAGGCGCGGTCTTCTCATGACGCCTGCTTGGGGTCGCGGGCGGTGAAGCGCGGGGGCGCGTTCCTGCGCACCTGCGCGAGCTCCTCCAGTGTCACCTCCTGCACCGTGGACAGCACCGCGTCGAGCGCCACCCCGGCTAGCGTCTCCTGCTCCAGCAATGCGGCAGCGGTCTCCTCGACGCTGCTCCAGTTGCGATCGAGGATCGACGCAGCGCGCGCCTCGGCGTCGCCGACCAGGCGCTCGACCTCGTTGTCGATCAGATTCAGCGTCTCGGGCCCGACCGAGCCGAGATCCTGCAGCGAGGCGCCGAGGAACACCTCGCCACTCTTCTCGCCGATCGTGACCAGGCCCAGCGCCTCCGACATGCCGAAGGAGGTGACCATGCTGCGCGCCAGCGCAGTCGCGGCGTGCAGGTCATCGTTGACGCTCGTCGAGGTGTGCCCGAAGGCGATCCGCTCCCCCGCCAGACCCGCGGTGATCACGATCAACTGGCTCTCCAGGTCGGGCTTGGTCATGATCACCTGATCGCGGTCGGAGAGCATGTGCGCGGCCGTCCCGAGCTGGCGCCCGCGCGCGACGATCGACAGCTTGCGCGTCGAGGCCGTGTGCCCCAGCGCATCGGTCACGACCGCGTGGGAAGCCTCGTGGATGGCGATCAGCCAGCGCTCCTGCTCTGAGAGGATGTGGTGCTTGGCCGGGCCCGCGACGACCCGGTCGATCGCCTCATCCAGGGTCGCCTGGTCGATCTGCCCACGCCCGTCGCGCACACTGAGCAGAGCCGCCTCGTTGATCACGTTGGCCAGCTCGGCGCCGCTGAAGCCCGGCGTCTGGCGTGCCACCTCCTCGAGCGAGGCGTCGGGCGCCAGCGGGCGCTTGCCGCCGTGCAGGCGCAGGATCTCGAGGCGCCCGTGCACGTCGGGCACGTCGATCACCACCTGACGATCGAAGCGTCCGGGGCGCAGCAGCGCGGGATCGAGGATGTCGGGTCGGTTGGTGGCGCCCATCACCACGAGTCCGCCGTCGCCGGCGAAACCGTCCATCTCGACGAGGATCTGGTTGAGCGTCTGCTCGCGCTCGTCGTTGCCCTGGCCGATGCCCGCGCCGCGCTTGCGCCCGGCGGCGTCGAGCTCGTCGATGAAGATGATCGCCGGCGAGGCCTTGCGGGCCTTGCGGAACAGGTCGCGCACGCGCGCCGCCCCCACCCCGACGAGCGACTCGACGAAGTCCGAACCCGACACGGTGAAGAATGCGGCATCCGCTTCGCCGGCCACGGCCTTCGCAAGCAGCGTCTTGCCCGTCCCCGGCGGGCCCACCAGCAGCACGCCCTTGGGGGCGGCGGCGCCCACGGCCAGGTACTTGCTCGGATCGGCCAGGTAGTCGCGGATCTCCCTGAGCTCGGCCAGCGCTTCGCCCGCGCCCGCAACGTCGGCGAACGTGATCTTGTCGCTCGTGCCCTTGCCCTTCTTGCGCCCTTTGCCCGTGAACTGCGAGAAGCCGGCGATCCCGCCGGCGGCGCCGCCTTCGACGCCCAGGCGCATGAACAGCGAGAACAGGCACACCAGCAGCAGGATCGGGATCAGGAACTGGACGATGATCGTCTTGGTGCCCTTGCCCGACTGCTGATCGACCGCGACGTTCGCGCCGCTTTCGTCGAGTTCGCGCAGCAGCTGCTGGGTCAGCGCGCCCGAGGCAGGGTAGGCGGCCCACAGGCGCTGGATCGTGCCGGCGGCGGGCGGAGGGACCAGAATCGTGCTGAGGGTGGTCTTCTTCGAGCCCTTGACGTGCGTGCGCACGGTCGTTCGCGCGGACGGAGGCAGAGCGCCGGCCGGCGAGAGCCTGGGAGCCGCCGTGGTCGCGACGACCTCCACGCGGTTGTCGTGGTCGAGCAGCAGCGCGTTTGAGATCTCGTGGCTCCTGGCCAGCTTCTGCACGGTGCTGAGCGGCGCCGGCACCCCGGAGCTGCTCGGCTTGATGTCGCCGAGCAGGGTGGCGAAGGCGATCGCAAGCCCGATCGAGGCGAGCAGGAGAAACAGCGCGATGGGATCGCGAAACGCCCTCCGGCGCGCGCCCTGCGCGAAATCGCCGAGGGCCACGAGCACCGGATTGCGCCGGTGGGCCAGGCCCGAGCGCACAGCGGGTCTGGCGGCAGAGCTGCTCGCGCCGTTGGCCGAGGACGGCAGCGGCGGCAGCGGCAGGTCGGGCTCGCCCGTGGGATCGTGGCCCTCAGGGCTGTTGGGCTCGTCTGTCATCTGTCTCGTTTGTTGTCGATCGGCGGATGGGCTGCGGGGTCTGGCGCGGTGGCGGTTGCGGTGTCGGACTGCCTAGAGCTAGCGGGCGCCAGCGCGCGTGCTAGCCGTTTTGCGTGGAGCACTGGGAGTCCCCGGAGTTCTGCCCGGGTCGCCGCTGACGCAACTTTGCGGTCAAGCCGCGCCAGCCTCACACGGCGCACGCCGAAAATCAATGGCGTTCACAAGAACGAAACATCGAGCAAACCTCCTATCGACACTCTTGCGCAGGGGTGAGGTTCAGCGCGCATACCGCATCGACCCACGGATCGAGTTGTCGCCACCCCAGGCGTCCGCGGACGCCACGCCACAGTTCAAGCCCGAAAGCGACTTAAGGAGCAATTACGTGCGTGCGCACCGAACCCTGATCGTCTCCCTGATCCTCGCGCTGGTGCTGGCCGTGCCAGCCGGCGCCGTTGCCAGCCGCCTGATCATCGGCGGCTCCACATCCGTGCTGCCCCTCATGCAGAAACTAGCCGCCGCCTACCACAAGGCCTACCCGAAGATCCCCGCGCCGCAGGTCAGCGGCGGGCAGTCGGACATCGGCATCTCAGGCGCCGCCAACCGCAGCCTCGACATCGGCGACTCCTCGCGCGATCCGATCGTCGGCGTCGATCCATCGGGACTCGTGTTCACCAAGCTCGCCCGCGACGGCGTGTGCATCATCACCAACGACAAGAACCCCGTCTCCAACTTCTCCCAGCAGGAGGTCGAAGGCATCTTCAGCGGCAAGATCCACGACTGGAACGAAGTGCCGGGCGCGTCGGCCTCCGGTCCGATCGACCTGTTCCAGCGCACCAGCGCTTCCGGTACCGAGGACGCCTTCCAGCACATCTTCCTCGGCGAATACCTGAAGATCTCTCCGAGCGCGGTGGCCGAGGCGTCCAACGGACTGGAGCAGTTGCACGTCGAAAAGGACGAACACGGAATCGGATTCGTGTCCTTCGCCTACACGGGCGGCGTGCACCCGGTCTCCTACCAGGGCGTGGCCTGCAACCTGGCCAACGCCCGCTCCGGCCAGTACCAGGGCGTGCGTAACTTCTGGATGGTGACCAAGGGCCCCGCCAAAGGCGCAACCGCGAAGTTCATCAAGTGGGTCACGAGCGGCAACGCGGTCACCAAGAAAATCATCAACTCGAGCTGGATCGCGGTCTACTAGGACCGTTAGGACCGGTGCCCGCCTCAGGACCGGTGCCCCCCGGGGCTGCACAACGCACACTGCGTGCACGCCTCGGCGGGGGAGCCGGCGCCGATCGGCGCACCGAGCGCTTTCTGCGCGCTCTCGCGGTGTTGACGCTCGCGCTGATCGCCGCGATGGTCGTCACCGTCTTCATCAAGGCGTGGCCCTCGTTTCAGACCAACGGCCTGAGCTGGTTCGGCTCGGGCGGGGACGTCGACCTGCAGCTGCGGGCGATGTACGAAAACGTCCCGCTGCCCGGACATTCGGTCCTCTACTTCCGCGCCTGGCCCCTGATCTGGGGCACGATCATCACCACCGTCCCGGCCGTGCTGATCGCGCTGATCGGCTCGACGCTCGCGGCGATCTGCCTGACTGAGTTCGCTCCCATCCCCGTGCGTCGCACGCTCGAGCCGATCATCCGGCTGCTCGCCGGTGTGCCGTCGGTGGTCTACGGCCTGGTGGCGATCCTCGCGCTCGCGCCATGGATCGAACACAACTTCATCAGCAACGCGCGCAAGCAGTCGGTCATCTACGTCGTCCAGCTCAGCGGCGAGAACCTGATGCTGGCGATCCTCGTGCTGGCGGTCATGGTCACCCCGATCATGGTCGCGCTGATCGCGGGCGCGCTGGCGTCGGTGCCGCCATCCTGGAAGGAGGGCTCAGCGGCGCTCGGCGTCAACCGCTGGCGCACGATCGTGCGCGTGTCGCTGCGCACCGCCCGCCCCGCGATCGCCGCCGCGACCGTGCTCGCCACCGCCCGCGCCCTGGGCGAGGCGATCATGCTGGCGATGGTCGCCGGCGCGCGCGGCTTCGCCGCCAACCCGCTCGACGGGTTGACGTTCCTGTTCGAGCCCGTCCGGCCGCTGGCCGCGACGATCTTCCAGGAAGCGGGCGGCCTGACGATCGGACCGCTGAGCCACACTCTGTATGCGATCGGGGCGGTCCTGCTCATCTCCGCGACGCTCCTGTCGTTCGCCGGCTGGGCGGTCAAGCAGCCGCTCAAGCGCTACGGGATTCGCGTCTGATGGCCACCGAGCAACTGGCGCCCACTCCTCCGGCAGGACTGAACGTGGTGCGCCCGCCGCGCCAGCGCACCGGCTCCTGGCCGCTGATCGATCGCATCGGCTACGGGCTGTGCTGGGCCTCGGGGATCGGGCTGTGCGCGATCGCGCTGGGAATCGTCGTGTACATGCTGATCGAGGGGATCTCCTACCTGCACCTGAGCCTGTTCACCCAGCATCCCGCGGCGGAAATCCATCAGAACACGTCGGGGGGCTTCCTCGACCCGCTCGAGGGCACGTTCATCATCACGGCTGTCGGCATCGCGATCGCCGCTCCGATCGGGGTGGCGCTGGCGGTGTGGTTGAGCGAGTACGCCCACGACCGCCCGCTGGCGAGGGCGGTGGAGTCGGCGATCGAGATGATCGCCGGGGCGCCGAGCGTCGTGCTCGCGATCTTCGGGCTGTTCGTGTTCAGCCAGAGCTTCCTTGGCTTCCTCTCCGAAAGCACCGCCGGTGGGTCGGTCACCGGGAAATCGTTCTTGACCGCTGGCGCGATCATGGCGTTGCTGGCGCTGCCGCTCATCGTCGCCGCCACCCGCGAGGGCCTGGCTCAGCTGCCGGATCGCATGCGCGAGGCCTCGTTTGCCCTCGGCAAGACACGTACCACGACGACCCGCCACGTGCTGCTGCCGTCGATCAGGTCGAACATCGCCGAAGCGGTCGTGCTCGGCATGGGCCGGATCATCGGCGACACCGCAATCGTGCTGATCCTGCTCGGCTCGACGCTTCGGACCGAACCGGCGGGCGGCGTCCCGGGCCTCGGGCTGCTGCGCGGCACCGGCTCGACGCTGACCTACTACATCTACGAAAACTCACCCGCCGGCGAGGGCAACTCCCACCAGAAGGCCTACGCGGCGGCGTTCGTCCTGTTGATCATCGTGCTGGCACTGAACTTCGCCGTCACCACGATCACAGGTAAGCGAGGCCGCGAAGACCGCACCGGGGGGAGCTGGTGGCGGATCGCCCGCGAGCACGGGCTGATCCGCAGACTGCGACCGGCGCGGGAGCCGGGGTCCTGATGACGCCGAGCACCCCGCCCCCCGTGCGCCGGATCACCGTCGGGCGCGAGCCGAACGTCGCGACGCCTCCCACGGCGAGCCCCAACGGCGCGGGCACGGCAACGACGGCACGCCCCTCGGCCTCCGCGCGACTGCGTGCCGCACGGCCGCCGGTCGGCGCCGTGCGCGAACGGATGCGCGTGGAATCGGTGTGGCTGGCATACGGCGATAACTGGGTCGTGCGCGACGTCAGCCTGCCGGTGCGCCAGGGCGGGGTGCTCGCGCTGATCGGCGCGTCGGGCTCGGGCAAGACCACGCTGCTGCGCTCGCTCAACCGCCTGACCGAGATCACCGCAGGCGCGGCGCGCGCGGGACGGATAACGCTCGACGGGCAGGAGATCCACGAGCTGGAGGTCAACGCCCTGCGCCGGCGCGTGTCGATGGTCTTTCAGCAGCCGAACCCGTTCCCGATGTCGATCTATGACAACGTCGCCTACTCGCTGGCCGAGCAATCCCCCCCGCGCGGACGGCGGCGGCGGCAAAGCGCTGAGATCGAGCAGGCCGTCACCGACGCGCTGCGCCGGGCCGGTCTGTATGAGGAGGTCGCCGACGACCTCGGCCGCTCGGCGCTGCGGCTGTCCGGCGGTCAGCAGCAGCGGTTGTGCATCGCTCGCGCGCTGGCCGCCCAGCCGGAGGTGCTGCTGCTGGACGAGCCGTGCTCGGCCCTTGATCCAATCTCCACGGCGACGATCGAGGAGCTGATCGTCGGGCTGCGCGCCGACGTGGCGATCGTGATCGTCACGCACAACCTGCAGCAGGCATTTCGCGTGGCCGACCACGTCGCGTTCATGCACCTCGGCGAGCTCGTCGAGTACGGGCCAGCCGAGCAGGTGTTCGACCATCCGGTCCAGCGGCGCACGCGCGAGTACATCGGCGGGGCGTTCGGGTGAGGTGGTCGGCGCTGCTGCTCATCGCGGTGGCGCTGAGCGGCTGCCAGAGCACCCAGGAAGAGAGCGCGAAGCTCGCAAAGACCGCCAAGCACTTCACGCTCGCGCACAAAGGGCTGACGATCACACGCGCGAGCACCCAGGTGCAGGTGCTCAGCGCAGCGGTCGTGCACGACGCCGAAGGCGCGGCGGCGGCCGTGACCGTCCGCAACTCCAGCTCGCACACGCTGAGCTCGGTGCCGATCGCGATCACGGTCCGCGATACGCACGGGCAGATCGTGTATCAGAACAACGCCCCCGGCCTGGAAGCGGGACTGACTCAGATCTCCTCGCTGGCGCCCCACGGCTCGGTCACGTGGGTCGACGACCAGGTCCCCGTTTCGGGAGCCCCGGCGAGCGTGACCGCGATTGCCGGTGAAGCTCCAGTCGCGAGCGGGCCGGAACCGCAGATCGAAGTGCAGGGCACGCATCTGGCCGAAGCCTCCACGGGCGAAACGGCGGGCACGGTGCACAACCGCTCGAGCGTGACCCAGCAGCACCTGATCGTCTACGTGACCGCGCGCCGCGCCGGCACGATCGTCGCCGCCGGCAGGGCCGTCCTGGCCGAAGTCGCCCCCGGCGCGTCGGTCCCGTTTGATGCGTTCCTGGTGGGCGCAGCTGCCGGCGCGCAGCTGCAAGCCAGCGCTCCGGCCAGCACGTTTGGGTAGGTCGGAGGTCATCCCCGCCGCCGTGTAATCCTCATTTGCCAACGGTGAAATCGCCACCTGCCGCGTTCGGCCCAATCGCGCAGGCCACCATCCCGAACCCCTCATCCCTCCCGTGCTGCGGTTAGCAGGCATTTCCCCCCATCCCCCCGCCAGGAGTCGAACCTGGATCTACCGCTTAGGAGCCCTGTGCAGCTCGCCGCGACGAGACCGCTTGACTCCGGCCCGCTCGGAGGTTCCACGCCGCTCCGCGATCGCCGGCTGCGTGTTCCGCTCGCGCTTCCTGTCATACATGGCGCGATCGGCTTCTGCGACGAGCGAGTCCGCGTCGGTGACAGCGCCCGTAGGACATGCGACGCCTATGCTCACCTCCGGGACGATCCGTGCACCCCGCACGCGGACAGTCGCGCGAGCGGCTTGCTCCAGCCGCTCCGCCAAGCCTTCGGCGGACTTGGGTCCGCCGCTTTCCGGGCACACGATCAGGAACTCGTCACCGCCGATACGACCGATGAGGTCGCCGTCGCGTATCGCATGCTTCAGCCGGTGCGCGACCGCGCTGAGTAGCCGGTCGCCCGCAGCGTGGCCGTAGCGGTCATTGATCTCCTTGAAGCGGTCGAAGTCGATGAACATCACGGCGACTGCGCCGGTCCGCTGGTCGCTCGCCAGCTCGGCCTCCAGCGCCCGCATGATCGAAGGCCGGTTGTAACAGCCGGTGAGTTCATCGTAGGTTGCCCGCTGCTTGAGCTCCTCGTGCATCCGCACGTTGTCGGTGACGTCGGAGACGCACGCGATCGCCCCGCTTACCACGTCGTCGCTGTCACTCAGCGGGCGCAAGTTGATGGCGCAGCACCGCGGTGGCGCCTTCGGCGAAGCTCGCAGCTCCACCGCCACGTCCGCAGACTCGCCCTCGCGTAGCACAGCCGTAAGCGCCTGCTCCAGCACCGGCCAGTCCGACTCTATGACAGTCACCAGTTGAGCGCGGACCGTGTCCGCTCGTTCGACGCCGACCATCTCGTGAAGCCGGGCGTTGGTATAGACAATCTTGCCATCCGTGTCCAGGCGAAAGAGCCCCAGGGGGAGTGCTTCAGCCAGCTGCTCCAAGAGCTGCTCGTGCGCTCTGAGCTCCTCGTGAGCAGCCATCTCCTCCGAGATGTCAACCATCTCACTGACGATGCAGCCGTGATCAGGGTCCGCCAGGAGGTTGTGGTTGGTGACCTCGAACCAAACCCAGCTCCCGTCGATGTGACGGTGGCGAAGTCTTACCCGGCGAGCCGGGCCGGGCGCGGCGATCATCTCCATCCAGTTGTCGACCGCGAGCGCATGATCGTCGGGGTGCATGAACTCGATCGAGCGATGCCCCTCCATATCCTTCGAGTCCCAGCCGAGAAGCTCGGTGACGGACTCGCTGACCTTGAGCATGAAGCTGTTCTCGTCCTTGTGGATAGTGGCGAACCGCGGCTTCACGGGAAGAAGCTCGCGCACGACGGGGGCCGGTCCATCAGATCCATCGGCCGGGATGAATACCGCCACGACGACGCCATGCTTCTCGCGGAGATCAAAGCCACAGAATGTGGCTGCGCTCTCCGAGCAGTCAACGGCGAGATGGATGAGCCGGCGGGAGGCTCCCACGGACATCAGGCGGTCCCAGCTCGCGAGCAGCCCTACGCGATCATCTTCCGCGACGACATCGAGGCCAGATCGTGCCTTCAAAACGGGATTTCGCTGCAGAGGGATCGACTCGGGCATGGATACCGTCGCACCGCTTGCCTCAAGCGCCATCACCGGCGCCTCAGGAAACAGAGCGAGTAGCGACGCGAGCGCCGTTTCCAGGCTCTTGGCGTCCGCGTGCTCGGACTGCGCAGGCTCGAATACCTGATCTTGCCGGGGCCTGCTCTTGCCTCGTGGCTTCGGGCGCGAACGACCGTTGCTGCTCGTCCTGGGCATCACGCGACCCTGTGCGGTCGACGCGGACGCGGCGGGTGGCTGTGCGGCATGCGGGGATTCACCAGCACGGTGTCGTCTCGTGCGCATTTGGTCTTGAATGGGCATCAGCGACCGTCGACGAAAAACTGTCAAATGTTGTGGATGAGGCCGTGAAGGATCATCAGGCGGCGTGCTGCTACGACAGCGCCTTGTTAACAGCGGCAGAGCGTGCGAGATCCGCGAGCGCCCGGTCCTGCAGCAGGCGCTCCACGACCGGCGGCCCGTCATCCTCGACGATCACGCACGCGCCCGGCCAATATGGGCTCTCTCCCGGAGTCTCGGTAAGGAAGGCGCGCGAGTAGGTCCAGCTGCCCACGTTCACGAGCCGCGCACCAGCGAGCCCGATCCACTCCTGCGTGACGTCGCCCGGAAGCGGCCCCGCACGGTGGGTGTGGCCGAACACGACATACGTCTCTCGGAGGCCGAGGCGCGCTGCGACCTCGCCCATCGCCCCCAGGCCTGCGCGGCGCAACTCGCTCATCGAGACATCCGCGCGCAGGGGACCGATGCCGGCGCGGTTGAGCGCGCCAACCACAAGCGGGAAGGCCGTGGCGATCGCGCGACTGCGCAGCCAGCCGAGCGCCGATCGACTCGCGCGGCCGTTGCGTGCACTCCTTCCGCGGAGCGCGTCCCACGCGGCGACGGTTGCCCGTCCGTTGAGCGCCGAGCCTGTGGGGCCGTCCCTCGCGACTGCATCGCGCCATGCGTACACCGGCGCTGTGACCGCCTCGTAGTCGGCGACTGAATCGAACTCGCTGGCCACGCGCCCCAGCACCCTGCTCATCGCCCCGACGCTCAGACGCTCGAGCGTAGGCACCGTCAGATGGCAGTCGAGATAGTGGCCGTGCGTGGCATAGACGTCGGGGCGCACCCACAGGCCGGGATAGGCGACGCTCAGCAGTGCGGGCGAGGACCACTCGGCGATGCGCTCGAGCGCGGGTGAGGCCTCGGCTGGCTCGAGCAGCTGCTCGAGCCCGAGTGGTTGGGCGTCAGGATGCTCGCCGCGCTTCACGAACCACGGTTCGACGAGTGCGTGGTCGTGGTTGCCGGGGACGATCACGATCTCCTTGCCCGCGAGCGCGCTCCCGAGCTCCGCGAAGAACGGCCGCGCGGCGGCGAGCGCATCGCGCATCGGCCCGTGGCGGAGCTCGAGCACGTCCCCGAGCAGCACCACGCGCTGTATGTCCGCGATCGCCTCGATCAGCGGGGCGCGCAGCTCGGGGCGACGAAGCAGGTCGGCGCGAGTGACGCTGCCGAGGTGCAGGTCGGACAGGATCAGCGTTCGCATCGATACCCCGGCGCACACCCGACGGTCGGCCTGCCGCGCGGCGCCGTCGAACGGCTGGCGACGCTCAGGAGGACGCCCCGAGGACGCCGTCCGGACGCGACGACGGGGCGACAGCCTCGCGTATCTGCTTGGGGAGCATGAAGCGAACGTCCTCGCTGACGACGTGGAACTCCGAGACGTCGCTCACGCCGCGCTCGCGGAACAGGTCAACGAGCTCGCTCACGAGCTCCTCCGGTGCGCTCGCGCCGGAGGAGATACCGACGACCCGCCTGTCCGTCAGCCACTCCTCCTGGACCTCGCGCGCCGAGTCGATCAGGTGGGCCTCCGCGCCGCAGTCGCGCGCGACCTCCACCAGACGCACGGAGTTGGACGAGTTGCCCGAGCCGATCACGAGCATCAGGTCGCAAGCCGCGGCCATCTGCTTGACCGCCGCCTGGCGGTTGGTGGTGGCGTAGCAGATGTCATCGGTGCGCGGGCCGACGATGTTCGGGAAGCGCTCGCGCAGGCGTCGCGAGGATCGCAGTCGTTTCATCCACCGCGAGCGTCGTCTGAGTGATGTAGGCGACCCGCTCGGGGTCGGTGACCTCGAGCTCGTCGACGTCGTCCTCGCACTGGACGAGCACGATCTGCTCGGGCGCCTCTCCCATCGTGCCTTCGACCTCCTCGTGGCCTTCGTGGCCGACGAGCACGACCGTGTATCCGTCCTGTGCGAAGCGCACCGCCTCACGGTGAACCTTCGTCACGAGCGGGCACGTGGCGTCGATCGTCTGCAGAGCGCGTTCGGCCGCCCCCGCGCGCACACTCGGGGCGACGCCGTGCGCCGAGAACACACACACCGCGCCCTCCGGAACCTCGGTCTGCTCGTCGACGAAGATCGCACCCCGCTCGCGCAGCTGCATGACGACGTGCTTGTTGTGGACGATCTCCTTGCGCACGTACACGGGCGCGCCGTGGATGGCCAGTGCCCGCTGCACCGTTTGCACGGCGCGATCGACGCCGGCGCAGTATCCACGCGGCGCTGCGAGCAGCAGCTTTTCAACGCTGTTCGACACGCGTGTCATTGTAGGGGTCGCCCCGCTACGCTAAGCCTGATGAGCCAACGTCACCTCGATCGACTGACGCCGGTAGACGCCTCGTTCCTGCATCAGGAGAGCTCCGTTTCCCACATGCACATCGGCGGCTTGACGATCGTCGAAGGGCCGCCGCCGAGCATGGAGGAGTTCCTCGAGCAGATTCGGCGGCGACTGCACCTGGTTCCTCGCTATCGACACAAGCTCGCCTACACGGCGCTCGACAGCGGCCGCCCCGTGTGGGTCGATGACCCCAGCTTCAACCTCGATTACCACGTCCGCCACACGGCCCTGCCTGCCCCGGGACAGTGGGAGCAGCTCCAGGACCTCACCGCGCGGATCTTCTCCCAGCAGCTCGACCGCTCGAAGCCGCTTTGGGAGATGTGGTTGATCGAGGGCCTCGAAGACGACCGCTTCGCGCTGATCACCAAGACCCACCACTCGTTGATCGACGGCATCGCCGGGGTGGATCTGGCGACCGTGCTGTTTGACCTCTCACCCGACCCGCCACAGACGCCGATGACCGGGCGCGCATGGCAGCCGCATCCCGAGCCCGGAACCGCCCACCTGGTGGCGGCGGGGCTGCTCGGAGCCGTCCGCGCGGGAGTCGCGCTGGCGGAGGGCGCAATCGATGCGCTCGCACACCCCGAGCGCGCGCTGGTGCGCGCTCGCGAGGCGGCGGAGGGCGTCGGCGAGATCGTGTGGGCCGGGCTCAACCCAGCCCCCGAAACGCCGCTGAACGTGCCGATCGGGCCGCACCGACGCTTCATTGGCATCACGGCGGAGCTCGAGGACTTCAAGTCGGTCAAGAACGCCTTCGGCGGCACCGTCAACGACGTGGTGCTCGCGGTCGTCGCCGGCGCGCTGCGCACCTTCCTGATCTCCCGCGGCAGGCACACCGCGGGCGTGGAGATGCGCGCGCTGGTACCCGTGTCGGTCCGCACCGAGGGCGAGCACCACCATGGCGGCAACCGGATAGTGGCGATGCGCGGCCCGCTGCCGATCTACATCAGCGACCCGATCAACCGCCTGCGCTTCGTCACGGGCGCGATGGAGGGCCTGAAGGAGTCCAAACAGGCACTCGGCGCCGAGGTGATTGCCGGCGCCCAGAACTTCGCGCCGCCGACGATCCTGGCGCAGGCCTCGCGGCTGAACTTCTCCACGCGCCTGTTCAACCTGATCGTCACCAACGTGCCCGGTCCGCAGTTCCCGTTATATGTGCTCGGGCGCGAGATGCTGCACGCGATTCCGGTGGCGTTCCTCCCTGAGAACCATGCGCTGGCCATCGCGATCATGTCCTACAACGGC
Source organism: uncultured Solirubrobacteraceae bacterium (assembly GCA_963827455.1). Lineage (GTDB taxonomy): Bacteria > Actinomycetota > Thermoleophilia > Solirubrobacterales > Solirubrobacteraceae > Palsa-744. The sequence goes on from CAWHAW010000011.1 coordinate 111,110, forward strand.
CAGATGAACTTCGGGCTGCTCGGCGACTTCGACGCGCTCCCGGACATCGACGCGATCGGCGAGAGCATCGCCTCCGAACTCGCGACGCTGGTGGCGCTCGCGCGCGAGCCTGCCGCCACGCCTGCATAGCGAGTACGCCGCCGGCCGGATAGTCCTTCCCAGCGCCAGGACGTTACGAGGCTGCCTTCAGTAGCCGAGCGCGAACTTGGCGTCCTCGCTCATCATCTCCGGCGACCACGGCGGCGTGAACACCATCTCCGACTCGACCGTCTTTACGCCGTCGAGCTCGCCGACGAACTCCTCGATCTGTTCGTTGACCTGCGGTCCGATCGGGCAGCCCGGCGTGGTCAGCGTGAACGTCACGCGCACATTGCCCTCGACGACCTCCACTCCGTAGATCAGCCCCAGCTCGACGAAGTCCAAGCCAAGCTCGGGGTCGATCACGTTCGACAACGCGTCCATCACGTCATCCTCGGTCGGCACGTCAACGATCTCAGTCATGCCCGCAGTCTAGCCGCGCTAGTTATCGCAACCGAGGCGGTCCCACATGTACAGCTGGATGCACTCGTTGGCGAGCTCGATGGCCCGCTCGCTGGAAAGGCGCGGCAGGACGGTGTCCAACGCCTGGTCCTCGGCCACGCCCGCCTGGAACGCCTCCTCGCCGCGAAAGCCGGCGGCGATCTTGAGCGCCTCGCGGCGGTTCTCGCCGAGGCTCGGGAACACGCCCACGAGAAACTCCGTGTTGGGGATCGGCTGGCCTACCTCGAGCGAGGCATGCCAGGCGGCCAAGAGGTGCAGGTCGTCCTCGTCCAAGTCCGCGATCGCCTTGGCGTAGTGGACCGAGAGTTCCTGGTCTGGGATGTCGTCGACCCAGGCGCGCACCACCTCGCCCACGAGCTGGCGGCGTGCCTCACGACCGACGGACTCGGCAATCACGCGAATTGCATCCTGCGGCTCGATGAAACAGAGTGGCATCAGCGACTCCCTGGGGGTTCGGAACAACTGTGTTGCACGCACTGTAGGTGGCCGTGTGGACGGCATTTCTCGCTCGCGCGTTCACAGCCCGAGGGCGGCGCCGGCGCGCTCGAATGCGCCGTCGTCGAGCGTCTCTCGTGGAAAGCCCAGCGTCGCAGGCTCGGTCGCGTGCCAGTTGGCGAGCGCGAGATCGAGCGTCTCGATCGGCACCTCGGCGGCCTGCGCGAGCGCAACCGCGCGTCGCTCCAGCATCAGCGGGTCGCCGATGCCGAACACGCGCTTGGCCGCCAGGGTGGTCAGGTCTTCCGCGAGTCCGCGCGCGCCTCCCAGATGCAGCGAGTCCGGCGTCAGCTCGTACAGCTCGAGGCGTCCGAGCGTCACCAGCAGCTCGTAGCGCCCCGTGCGAGCGAAGCCCGGCAGCGCGAGGCGCTCGAACACCCGCTCGAAGCGCCGCTCGGGGCTCCAGGCGGGATCGCCGGTGAACGCCGCCGCCTGCGTTCCCTCGCCCTGCGTCGTCTGCGTTGAGACGCTCGCGCGCCCACCGCGGGCCACCCATTGGCGATACGCAAGCAGTGTCTCGGAGCCACGTGCGGGATCGTGCGAGCTCCGTGGCCCCAGCGGGACTCCGTCGAGGTTCGGCAGCTCGCCCGAAGGAGCGGCGAGCGCCATGCGGACGCCCGCGAACGGGTCGCCTGCCTCGAGCGGTCCCAGATAGGCGATCAGGAAGCACGTCCAGGTCGCGCGCTCCAGATCCGCGCTGGCGAGCGCGCGCGCCTCGCCGTAGAGCCCCGGCGGCCGTGCGGCGAGCGCGAGCAGCCGTCCGGCCGAGAAGGCGATCTCGTGGGTGAGGCGCAGCGCGTCGGCGGAGGCACGTAGGCCCGGCACCAGCTGGGAGCGGTAGCCGTCGTCATCGGCGCGTCCCTCGCGCTGAATCCGTACGCCCTCGCCTCGGGCACGCCGGCGTCGCGTGGCTTCGCCTCCCGAGCGCACGCCCCTCGAGGACTTGGCGCGCGGCGAGGCGCCGCTGCTCGGCGAGTTGCCCGGCAGCGTCTTGCTACAGATCGGGCAGCGCTCTATGAAGCGGTTATGACGGCAGAAGGTCGGCATGACGCCGGTGGGATATACCCGTTCGTGCGAGCGCGTGCGCTGCCCGCGCGGCGCTCCCGCTCCAGGGCGTGCAGGTAGTCGTCGTAGTCGACCTGGATCGTGTGGCGCTTGGATGCCACGTAGCGCTTTCGCATCGCCGCCTGTTCGGCGTCGATATCCGCGCTCAGCTCTGCGGGCGTCGGCAGCGCGTAGTCGCCGACGAGGTAGTCGCCCACCCACGCGCCCTGAGCCTCGGCGAGCGGCATGATCGCTCCGAGCGGCTGGAGCAGGCCGACGAAGAACACGTTCGGGATCTCCGGATGAAAGACCCGGCGGAACAAGTCAATGCGATTCTCCGGGGCGGAGATGAGGCTCTCCTGGAAGAACGGAAACGTGATCTTGTATCCGGTGCAGTAGACGACCACGTCCGCTTCGGCGCTGCTGGCGTCGATGAAGCGGACGTGCGTGGCGTCGAACGAGTCGATGTTCGGCTTGGGCGTGATCGTGCCGTGCTGGATGCGATCGAGGATCCGCCCGGAGACGGTCGGATGGGCCTCGCCGAAGCGGTGGTTGGGCTTCGGCAGTCCATAGCGCTCGGGTGGTCCGGCGTAGCTGCGGATCAGCTGCTGCATGATCCGCTGACGGATCTTGAACGGGATCCGCGGGTCGTTGCGCATCTGGTCTATCGGTTTGCCGAACACGTACTTCGGCACGATCCACACGCCCTGACGCGCCGCGAGATACGTGCGCTCGGCGACATAGGAGGCCTCGACCGCGATGTCCATCGCCGAGTTGCCCATGCCGACGACGACCACGCGCCTGCCCGCGAAGATCGAGTTGTCCACGTAGGAATGTGCGTGCAGCTGGCTGCCACTGAACGTGTCCGCGCCGGGGAATGCCGGTTCGGGCCAGCGGGGATTCCAGTGATGTCCGTTGGCGACGAGCAGCGCGTCGTAGCGGCGGGTCTCGCCGGTGTCGAGCTCGACCGCCCACACGCCGTCCGCGTCGCGCGTGGCGCTTTCGACGCCGGTCTCGAAGGTGATCCGATCGCGCAGGCCGAAGTGCTCGACGTAGGCGTCGAAGTACGCGGCGATCTGGGTGTGGTGAGGGAAGTCCGGATAGGACTCGGGCATCGGGAAGTCCGAGTACTCCATGCGCGGACGCGAGGTGTTGATGAACAGGTCGCGATACGCGGCCGACATGCCGTTGCGGTTTTCGAACACCCAGTTGCCGCCGACGCGATCGGACTTCTCGAAGCAGTCGAATGGGATACCGCGCTCGTGCAGCGCCTTGACCGCCGTGATGCCCGAGGACCCGGCGCCGATCACGCAGACGTTCGGGAGCTCGCCCGGCTGCTCGAGATCGACCTCGCCGGACACGCCGGCTACGCTTCCGACGCGGCGACGCCAGGGTGCACGTGTTGCGGCGGACCCTCTGGCCCGACGTCGGCGTCAGCGTGACCTGCCAGCCCACAGTCTTCACCTGCGAGCGCGAGCGAACCGTCGGCTTCGTGGCGTCGCGTGGCGAGATAGCGGTCGACCATCCGCGCGCACTGGCGGCCCTCGTTGATCGCCCACACGATCAGCGACTGCCCGCGGCGTGCGTCGCCGGCCGCGAACACGCCGTCCACCGACGTCGTGTACGGCTTCACCGACTTGACGTTGCCGCGCGCGTCCTTCTGCACGCCGAGCTGGTCCAGCAGGCCCTGCTCGGGGTCCCACGAAGCCCATCGCCAGCAGCACCAGCTGCGCGGGCAGCTCGCGCTCGCTTCCTGGGAGCGCTTCGAACGGAGGCTCCGGTGCGGCTTGCGCGATCCGCAGCCCGGCCACTGCCCCGCTGTCGTCGCCGGCGAACGCGGTGGTGGTGACCGAGTAGTCCTGCTCGCCGGCGCCCAGCTCGAGCGCCTCCTGCATCGCGTAGCTGAGTCGGTACTTCAGCGGCCACTGAGGCCACGGCGTGCGGTCGTCGGGGCGGTGCGCGGGGGGCTCGGCGAGCAGCTCGAGCTGCACCACCGAGCGCGCCCTCTCGCGCAGCGCGTTGCCGACACAGTCGGCGCCGGTGTCGCCGCCGCCGATCACCACGACGTCCTTGCCGGCCGCGGTGATCTCCCGCTCGATCGACGGCTGCGCGACCGTCGGTGCCGGCCCGAGCTCGCGTGCGACCCAGCGGTTGCGCTGGTAGAGGTAATCCATCGCGAAGTGCACGCCCTCGAGCTCCCGGCCCGGGACGGGCAGGTCGCGCGGCACGCGTGAGCCGGTCGCGAGCACGACCGCGTCGAAGCTGTCCCGCAGCTCGTGCACGTCGACGTCGCTGCCGACCTCGACGCCGCAGCGGATCTCCACGCCCTCGGCGATCAGCTGCTCGACGCGCCGCTGCACGATCGTCTTTTCGATCTTGAAGTCCGGCACGCCAAAGCGGACGAGCCCGCCCGCCGCCTCGTCGCGCTCGAACAGCGTCACGCTGTGGCCGGCGCGGCGCAGCTGCTGCGCCGCGGCCATGCCTGCCGGGCCGGAGCCGACCACCGCCACCGCCTGACCGGTTTCCCGCCGCGGCGGCTGCGGGGTGATCCAACCCTCATCCCACGCGCGGTTGACGATCGCGTTCTCGATCTGTTTGATCGTCACGGCGTCGCCCTCGCGGATCTCGAGCACGCACGACGCCTCGCACGGCGCCGGGCACAGACGGCCTGTGAACTCGGGGAAGTTGTTCGTGGCGTGCAGCTGCACGATCGCGTCCGCGAAGCGGTCGCGGTATACGAGGTCGTTCCAGTCGGGAATCAGGTTCCCCAAGGGACAGCCGTTGTGGCAGAACGGCACGCCGCAGTCCATGCAGCGCGCGCCCTGCTCGCGCAGCTCCATGACCGGCCGCGTCAACAGGAACTCGTTGTAGTCGCCCACGCGCTCGACCGGGTCCCGCTGGGGGATCCCGTGCCGCTCGATCTGCAGGAAGCCGCCGAGCTTGCCCATCAGGCGCCCGCCTCGCCGACCGGGTCGAGCGGACGCGCGGACGCCGGACGGCCGTTGCCGGCGGCGCTTGCGGCGAGCGCCTCTTCCTCTGCCAGCTCGCGCAGGACGCGCTTGTAGTCATGCGGCATCACCTTCACGAACGCGCCCCGTCCGAGCAGCAGGTCCCACTCCTGCAGGATGCGCGCTGCCACCGGCGAGTCGGTGCGGCGCAGGTGCTCTTCGACCATCGCGCGCAGCTCGATCGCGTCGGCCTGCGACGGCTGCTCGAAGCCGACCATGCCCATGTTGCAGCGCTCCGCGAACGTGCCGTCCTCGTCGAGCACGTAGGCCACGCCGCCGCTCATGCCCGCCGCGAAGTTGCGTCCCGTCGGGCCCAGCACGACCACGCGCCCGCCGGTCATGTACTCGCAGCCGTGATCGCCGATGCCCTCGACGACCGCCCACGCGCCCGAGTTGCGCACGGCGAAGCGCTCGCCGGCGAGACCGCGGAAGAACGCGCGCCCTGCCGTGGCGCCGTACAGCACCGTGTTGCCGACGATTACGTTCTGCTCGGCTTTGAAGTGCTCGCCCATGCCCTCGCGCGGCCGGATCGCGAAGACGCCGCCGGAGAGGCCCTTGCCGGCGTAGTCCTGGGCGTCGCCGCGCAGCGTGAACGTCACCCCCGGAGCCAGCCAGCCGCCGAAGCTCTGCCCGGCTGAGCCCTCGAACTCGACCACGACCGAGTCTTCGGGCAGGCCGTCCGCGCCGTGGTGCTGGGCGATGTGGCTGGAGAGGATGCCACCGACACAGCGGTTGCGGTTGCGGATCGGAAGGCTCAGGCGGACCGGCTGAAGCTGCTCCAGCGCGGGCCGTACGCTCTCCACGAGCTGCCAGTCGAGCGCATCGTCGAGCACCGCCGGCGGCGCTTGCACACGCCGGCGCGGCGCTCCGTCGGGCAGCTCGATGTGGGTGAGGATGTGGCTTAGGTCGACGCCACGCGCCTTCCAGTGCTCGATCGCGTCGCTCACGCCGAGCAGGTCCACGCGGCCAGTCGCCTCGTCGAGCGAGCGCAGCCCCAGCGACGCCAGGATCTCGCGGACCTCCTCGGCGACGAAGAAGAAGAAGTTGACGACGTGCTCGGGCGTGCCCTTGAAGCGCTTGCGGAGCTCCGGGTCCTGGGTGGCGATGCCGACGGGACAGGTGTTCAGGTGGCAGGCGCGCATCATGATGCAGCCGGTGGCGATCAGCGGCGCCGTCGAGAAACCCATCTCGTCGGCTCCGAGCATCGCCGCGATCACCACGTCGCGCCCGGTCTTGAGCTGCCCGTCGGTCTGGACGATGATGCGCGAGCGCAGGTCGTTGAGCAGCAGCGTCTGCTGCGTCTCGGCGAGGCCGATCTCCCACGGTATGCCGGCTGCCTGGATCGAGGACAGCGGGGAGGCACCGGTGCCTCCGTCGTGCCCGGCGATCAGCACGCGGTCGGCGTTCGCCTTGGAGACGCCCGCCGCGACCGTGCCGACGCCGACCTCGGAGACGAGCTTGACCGACACCTGCGCCTTGGGGTTGGAGCAGCGCAGGTCGTAGATCAGCTGCTTGAGGTCCTCGATCGAGTAGATGTCGTGGTGCGGCGGCGGCGAGATCAGCCCGACACCCGGGGTGGTGTGGCGGATCGACCCGATGTAGGCGTCGACCTTGTGTCCGGGCAGCTGACCACCCTCTCCCGGCTTGGCGCCCTGCGCCATCTTGATCTGCAGCTCGTCGGCGTTGACGAGGTAGTGGATCGTCACGCCAAAGCGGCCCGAGGCCACCTGCTTGATCGCGGAGCGGCGGCGGTCGCCGTTGGCGTCGGGCGTGAAGCGCGATGGGTCCTCCCCGCCCTCGCCGGTGTTCGATCGTCCTCCGAGGCGGTTCATCGCGATCGCGAGCGTCTCGTGCGCCTCACGCGATATCGAGCCGAGGCTCATGGCGCCGGTGCAGAAGCGCTTGACGATCTCGCTCGCCGGCTCGACCTCCTCGAGCGGGATCGCGTCCGCGCCCGCCTCGCTCGCGTCGCCGATCTTCAAAAGGCCGCGCAGGGTGGCCCGGCGCGCGGCGTCCTCGTTGACCATGCGCGCGTACTCGCGGTATTGCTCGAACGCTGGGCTCTCGCGGACGGCGGCGTATGCCTCGCCGTCACCCTTCAGCGCGGCGCCCACGTCACCGTTGGCCGAGCGCACGGCCTGCTGCACGAGCGCGATCGTCTCGGGATTCCACATGTGGTGCTCGCCGTCGCGCCGCCATGCGTAGACGCCGCCGACCGGCAGCAGCTCGTCGCGCGTGCCGCCGGGCGGCGGATACGCGCGGGCATGACGCTCGAGCGCCTCTGCCGCGAGAACGTCGACGCCGACGCCGCCGATGCGCGACGCGGTGTATGTGAAGTGCTTGTCGATCAGCTCCCTGTCGAGGCCGACGGCCTCGAAGATCTGCGCTCCGCGATAGGACTGGATCGTCGAGATGCCCATCTTGGAGATCGTCTTCAGCAGTCCTTTGCCGATCGCCTTGACGACGTTCTGGGCCGCCTCCTCCGCGCTCAGTGCAGCGGCGGTGCCGTCAGCGCCGGCGCGGACGATGCGGCCTTCGGCCACGAGCTCGTCGAGCGTCTCGAGCATCAGATACGGGTTGATCGCACTGACGCCGTAGCCGATCAGCGTCGCGAAGTGGTGCACCTCGCGCGGCTCGCCAGACTCGAGGATGATGCCGATGCGCAGGCGCGTGCCCTCGAGCACAAGGTGGTGGTGGACAGCGGCCGCCGCGAGCAGCGCCGGGATCGGCGCGCGGCGCGGGCCGAGCTGGCGGTCGGACAGGATGACGATGTTGACGCGTTCTGCGATCGCCTCGCGCGCCTGACGGCAGATGCGCTCGAGCGCCTTGCTCATCCCCGCCGGACCCTCGGCGACCGGCCAGGTGATGTCGATCGTGCGCGCCGCGTAGACCTCGTGATCGACGTGGCGCAGCGTCTCGAGCTCGCGGTTGAGCAGGATCGGCTGGTCGAGCAGGAGCTTGTGAGCGTGCTCGGGGGTCTCTTCGAACAGGTTGCGCTCGTTGCCGAGGCTCGTCGCGAGGCTCATCACGATTTCCTCGCGGATCGGGTCGATCGGCGGATTGGTCACCTGCGCGAACAGCTGCTTGAAGTAGGAGAACAGCGGCGGCGCCTGGTCGGAAAGGACGGCGAGCGAGATGTCGTTGCCCATCGAGCCGACCGGCTCGGCGCCATCGACGGCCATCGGCGTCAGCAGCACCCGCAAGTCCTCCTGCGAGTAGCCGAACGCGCGCTGGCGCAGGTGCAGTGGCTGGTCGGAGAGAGTCACCTGCTCCGAAGGCGGCAGATCGCCGAACGCCACCGCGTTGCGCGCGTACCACTCGCCGTACGGGTGCTGTGTGGAGACCTCGCGCTTGACCTCCTCGTCCTCGACGATCCGTCCGCGCTCCAGATCGACGAGGAACAGCTTGCCGGGCTGCAGGCGACCGAGGCGACGGACCTGCTCAGGAGGCACGTCGAGGAGTCCCGACTCCGAGCCGAGCACCACATAACCATCGGTCGTCTCCACCCAGCGTCCGGGGCGCAGTCCGTTTCGGTCGAGCGTCGCGCCCACGACACGCCCGTCGGTGAACGCCACCGACGCCGGCCCATCCCAGGGCTCCATGATGCAGGCGTGGAACGCGTAGAAGCCCTTGAGGTAGTCCGGCAGGTCGCTTCGGTCGCGGTAGGCCTCGGGGATCATCATCATCGCCGCGTGCGGCAGCGAGCGCCCGGCGAGCATCAGCAGCTCGAGCACGTTGTCGAACGTCGCCGAGTCGGAGTTACCGGCCGTGACCACCGGCAGGATCTTCTCGAGGTCCTCGCCGAACAGCTCGCTGTGCAGCTCCGACTCGCGCGCCCGCATCCAGTTGACGTTGCCCATCACGGTGTTGATCTCCCCGTTGTGGCAGATCACCCGGTAGGGGTGCGCGAGCGCCCAGCTGGGGAAGGTGTTGGTCGAGAAGCGCGAGTGCACGAGCGCGAGCGCGCTC
>CAWHAW010000012.1:0-64988 GCA_963827455.1 uncultured Solirubrobacteraceae bacterium
GGACCTGCTAGACGCAGGCGCCACGGTCGCTACCGGCTGCGGAGTACAGGAGGTGCACGTCGTCGGGCGCACGCTGCGGCTCGGGCACGCGCAAGGTGTCACCGAGGCGGCGCACGCTGTCTTCTGCGCCGGCGCGTGGGCCGATCGCCTCGCGGTCACCGCGGGCGCCGACCCCGACCCTCGGATCGTGCCGTTCCGCGGCGCCTACCTGCGGCTCGTCCCCGAGCGCCGTCAGCTGGTGCGCTCGCTGATCTATCCCGTGCCCGATCCCTCGCTGCCGTTCCTCGGCGTACACCTCACCAAGCACGTCAGCGGCGAGGTGCTGATCGGCCCGACCGCGCTGATGGCCGGGGCGCGCGACGCGTACCGCCTCAGCACGGTCCACCGCCGCGACCTCCTCGACACGCTCGCCTGGCCCGGCACGTGGCGGATGCTCGCCCGTTGGTGGGCGACGGGGATCACCGAGCTGCGTCATGCGCTCGTGCGCTCCGCGTTCGTGCGCGCCGCCGCGCGCTACGTCCCGGAGCTGCGACCCGAAGACGTGCAGCCGGCGTTCGCCGGGGTGCGCGCACAGGCGCTCGCCCGCGACGGCAGGCTCGTCGACGACTTCGTCTTCTCCGCGACCGAGCGAGCGCTGCACGTTCGCAACGCGCCCTCCCCCGCCGCGACCTCGTCGTTGGCCATCGCTCGTTACGTGGCCGATGAGGCCGAGCGCGCCTTCGGGCTCGCGTGAGCATCGCTCAGAAACCCGCCGCCCAATCATTGCCGAAAGTCCAAATGACGGCTATCCTCGGCGCTCAAGCGCCGGGATGGCGTGGAGACCGGGTTGGCCTAGGGGGTTGATTGATGCGCAGGAAGCGCGCCGCAGTAGTGCTGTGCACGTCGTTCTTGCTGCTCGTGTGTGCAGTGCAGGCGGCGGCATCGGAAGCCCCCGGATCGTCGCTGACGAACTCCGGTGGCGATCTACGCGACGGCTGGTACCCGAACGAGCCGACGATAACGCCGGAACTGGTGAGCGGCGGCACGTTTGGGCAGCTGTGGTCTACGCCCGTCAAAGGTCAGGTCTACGCGCAGCCGCTGCTCGACGCCGGCACGCTGCTCGTGGCAACCGAGGAAAACAACATATACGGCCTGAACCCCGCCACTGGCGCCGTGCAGTGGAGCGAAAACGTCGGCGAACCATGGAATCCAGGGGAAATCAGCTGCGCCGACCTCGCCCCGAAGGTCGGGGTCACCTCGACGCCCGTTATCGACCCGGAAACGAACATCGAGTATCTGACGTACAAGACCTATCGCCACCCTGGAAAAGAACCGGAGTGGTTCATGGACGCCGTTAGCGTCTCGAGCGGCGAACAGGTGGAAGGCTTTCCCGTGCAGCTGAGCGGCGCGGCGCAGAACGCCCCAGGTCAGGAATTCCACCCGAAGACCGAGTTGCAGCGCCCGGGGCTCCTGCTTATGGGAGGCGTCGTCTACGCGGCCTTCGGCTCCGACTGCGACACCCCACCGTGGCAGGGGTGGGTGTTCGGTGTCTCGACCGGCGGCGCAGTCAAGGCGCGCTGGGTGTCGGATGAGACCGGTGACGGCGCGGGCATCTGGCAGTCGGGCGCGGGATTGACCTCGGACGGTCCCGGCACGATGCTTCTGAGCACGGGCAACGGCGGCGCACCATCCGAACCCACGCCCGGAGACAACCCGCCGGCAGACCTGGGGGAGTCGATCGTGCGCCTGGAAGTGCAGCCCGGCGGGTCATTGAAGGCGGTCGACTTCTTCGCCCCGTTCAACGCCAGCTCCCTGGACGAATGGGACGCCGACTTCGCCTCAGGCGGCGTCACAGCGCTCCCCGAAGAATATTTCGGTACATCTGAGATACCGCGTCTGGCCGTCGCGGTCGGCAAGGACGGCTACGTATACCTGCTGAACCGCGAAAACCTCGGCGGCATCGGACAGGGCCCGTCCGGGGGAGACGAAGTCGTCCAGAAAATCGGACCCTACGGGGGCGTGTGGTCGCGTCCTGGAGTGTGGCCCGGCGAACACGGCTGGGTGTACATCCCGACCGCATCGGGCGGGAAAAGCGCCTCGGGATCCTCCGGCGATCTGCAGGTCTACGCGTATGGTCTGTCGGCACACGGAGAACCGAGGTTGTCGCTGCAGGGCACCTCCAAAGAAGCGTTCGGGTTCTCATCGGGCGCGCCGATCATCACCTCCAACGGAACGAATCCCGACTCGGCGCTCGTCTGGATCGTGTGGGCACCGAACGGCTCAGGCGAAGGCGCGCAGCTTCGGGCCTACAACCCGATCCCCGTTCATGGAGAACCGGTCCTGCGGTGGAGCGCACCGATCGGTACCTCGGCCAAGTTTGCGACACCGGGTGTCGGCCCCGGGCGGCTCTACGTGGGCACACGCGACGGTCACGTGCTCGCGTTCGGCTCGCCGGTCAAACGGATACTCACCGGCTCCGGTACCGACTTTCCAACGACCACCGTCGGCCAATCCTCCGAACAGACCGTAACGCTGACCGCGAATGAAGAACTCACGCTCGAATCGCTCGAATTGAGCTCTTCTACCCAGTTCAAGCTGGGGACGGCGTCGCGGACGTTGCCCGGCGCCACGCTCAAACCTGGCGAAACGATTCAGGTGCAGATCACCTTCGCGCCGAAGATGTCCGGCCCGATCGCCGCGACTCTGACGGCCACGACCAGCACGGGCAAGACCGCCGCCTTCACGCTCTCCGGCACCGGCCAAGAAAAAGGTCCAAAGCTCGAAGCAACGCCGCCGCTGGTGACGTTCGAAGGCACCGTCGTCGGCGAAACATCATCCGCAGGCGCGACGTTCCGCAACATCGGCAGCGCGCCGCTGACGGTTAAGAAAATCAACTCCTCAGGTGCGCAGTTCGCGGCCGAAGAAGTGCCGAGCGAGACACTCGGGCCTGGACAGTCGCTGACTGTCGGCGTCTCCTTCAACCCGACAGAACCGGGCGCCTTCAGCGGCAAGGTCGGCCTCGAAACGAGCGCTGGCGAAGCGGCGGTCGGCCTGTCCGGCACCGCCGGGCTTCCCGGAGCGCTCTACGTCGAAAACGAAGCGCTCGAATACGGGCAGGTGCCGGTGGGCTCCAGCGAGTCCAAGAGCTTCACGATCACGAACACCGGCGGCACCGCGGTCGACGTGACGAAGTCCAAGCCGCCGATCGGAGGCGAGTTCACGGCGACGACGTCGCTGCCGGAGGGCGAATCGACGATCGCCCCAGGCGAAAGCGTCACGGAGACAGTCAAGTTCACGCCAACGGCGACAGGCCCCGCCAGCGATTTCTGGCCGATCAACGGGTCACACAATGCGACCGGCTTGCGTGAAGTCAAATTCAGCGGCGAAGGTGTCGTGCCCGCTCCGCCTGTCACGCCAATCGTGACTCCGATGCTGGGCCTCAGCCCCTTCGCCGAAACGAAGCTCCCATTGCCGAACCTCACCAAGCTCCAGGTCCGCGCGAGATCGTCGAGGACGACCCCCCACGGGCGAAAGCTCCTCATCACCTACCACCTCACGACTTCCGCGACCGTCGAGCTCGCGGTCACCCGTCTAGCGGTGAGCCACCACTGCTCGCGCGGCGCCACGACCTGCGATCACTGGATTCCGACCAAGGTCAAGGCCAAGGTCAGCGCTCACCTCGGCAGCAACAGGCTCACCCTGAGCCTCGCGGGACTCACCACCGGCGAGTACCGCCTCGCGGCGACGCCGGTCAATCGAACCGGCGCCGCCGGCTTGACCCGCTATCTGCACTTCGCCTTCCCCGGCTAGCCACTCGCGAGACGCGCGACGGCGTCGGCCACACCCTCGCGCGCGCTCGGAAACCGCGGCTCCCAGCCCAGTTCGCGCTTGAGCTTGGCGTTCGACGAGCGCGCGGAGCGCACCGCCGCAGCGACCGCGTTGGAACCGGCGACGATCCGAGCGAGCGCGACCGGGGTGCGCCTCGGTGCGCCGATGCCCAGCTCCTCCGCGGTGAGCGCCATGAAGTCGTAGAAGCTGATCGGCTCGTCGTCGACGACGTGGAACACGGACCCCGCCGGCGCGCTCTCACCGGCGATCACCAGCGCCGAAGCGACGTCGTCGACGTGCACCACGTCCCACAGGTTCTCGCCGCTGCCGACCACAGCGAAGCGCCCGGGCTGGCGCAGGTGCGCGATCAGCTCGTTCGCATACCACCCTCCCGGCCCGTACACGTGCGATGGGCGGAGCACCACCGCCGGCAGTCCGCAGCCCAGGACCAGCCGCTCACCCTCCTGCTTGGAGCGCCCGTAGGGAGTCTCCACCGGCAGCGGCGTCTCCTCGGTGAGCAGCGCCCCGTGAGCGTCGCCGGTGACGACGGTCGAGGCGAACACGAACCGCGGCCCGTCGGACCGGGGCCCGTCGGCAAGATCCTCGCCGGTGAGCGCCCGGCACGCGCCCAGCAGCCGTCGCGTGCCCTCGACGTTCACCTCATGCACCTTGCGCTCGCTGCGCTGTGAGGCGATCTCCGCCGCGAGGTGGAACACGCAGTCCGGGTGCGCGCTGGTGAGCACCCCGACGAGGCCCGGACCGTCGCTGAGCTCGGCGACGAGCTCGCGCGCGCCGGCGGGCGCCGAGCCCGGCCGGCGCACGAGCGCGTGCACCTCGTGACCGTGCTCGAGCAGCTGTGCGCACAGCACACCGCCGATGAAGCCGCTGGCGCCTGTGACGAGCGCGCGCACCTAATCGCGCCGGAGAGCCGCGGCCCGCTCGATGACGTCGGCCATCTCAGCTCGGAAGCGCTCGCGCCCGAAGCGCCTCGCGTTCTCGCGCACCGCGTCGCCGTCGAGCGCGATCCCCTCGAAGCGCTCGATCGCCTGCGCCAGCGCGCTCGCACTCTGCTCTGTGAAGAGCACGCCCGTGCGGCCGTCCACAACCGTCTCGGCGGCGCCGCCGACGCCGTACGCGATCACCGGCACGCCCGCTGCCTGCGCCTCGACGGGGACGATCCCGAAGTCCTCCTCGCCGGGGAACAGCAGCGCGCGAGCGCCGCTGAGCAGGCGATCGCGCTCGGCTGGCGCGACCTTGCCGAGGAACTCGGAGCCCTCGCCCGGCGCCCGCGCGCGGACGCCCTCCAGCGCGCGTCCGTCGCCCGCGACGCGCACACGCCTGCCGAGCTGTGCACACGCTGCCACGGCGAGATCGACCCGCTTGTACGGAACGACCCGCCCGAAGACGAAGTAGTAGCCGTCGCGCTCGGGACCTGCGCGGTCTTCGTCACGCTCGAGCGATAGGAAGTGCTCGACGTCGACCGGTGGGTGCACGATCTCAGCCGTGCGCCCGTAATAGCGCTGAACGCGCTCGGCCACGTGCTCGGAGTTCGCCACGATCACGTCCGGTCCGGCGGCGCCTGCGAGATCGACGCGCCGCAGCCACGCCAGCAGCGGTGGCAGCATCAGGCGCAGCGCGCGCCCGACTTCCTCGCCCTCGAGGAAGCCCTCCTCCCACGCGTAGCGCATCGGCGTGTGGCAGTAGCAGACATGCAGCGCGCGCTTCGGCACGCGCACGTTCTTCGCGCACGCGTGGCTGCTCGAGAGCACCAGGTCGAAGCCGTCGAGGTCGAACGAGCGGAACGCGCGGTTCATCAGCGGCAGCAGCTTCGGGTAGTGGCGCACGGCGCCAGGGATGCGGTTCAGGAACGAGCTGTGCACGACGCGCTCGGTGATCTCGTGCGGCCACGGCGCGGGGTCATACACGGAGGTGAACAGCTCGGCCCGCGGGAACATCTCCAGCAGCTCGAGCACGACCTGCTCGGATCCACCGGGGATGGTGAGCCAGTCGTGGACGACTGCGACGCGGGGGAAGCGCACGCGTAGCTCGTCAATGGTGGAAGACTCGCCGGGACCCGCCGGCCGGCCCGTCTGACCGTCTGTCGGCACCATTTCGAGACTACACGCCCCGACGCCTGGGATCATGCCGCCGATGCCAGACTCGCCCCGGCTGCGCGGTCGCGACATAGTGTGCGTCGGCTTCGCCGACTGGGACACCGAGCTGTGGACCAATCAGCAGCATCTGATGGCGCGCCTCGCGCGCGAGAATCGAGTGATGTTCGTGGAGTCGCTCGGGCTGCGCCGGCCACAACTGGCGGGACGCGACATCGCGCGGATCGCGCGGCGGCTGCGGCGCGGACTCGCGCCGCCGCGCGCCGTCGACGGGCTGCACGTGCTCTCGCCGCTGGTCGTCCCGCTGCATCGCAACCGGCTCGTGCGGGCCATGAACGCCCGCCTGCTGCCGGCGCTCGTGCGGCGCGCGGCGCGGCGGCTCGGCCTGCAGGCACCGATCCTGTGGGCGTACGTGCCGCAGGCCGAGGTGCTGATCGACGCGCTGCACCCGTCGCTGATCGTCTACCACTGCGTCGATGACATCGCCGCGCACGGGCGCATCGACACCGCCAGCTTCCGAGCGTCAGAGGCGCGCTTCGCGGCGCGCGCGGACCTCGTGCTGGCGAGCGCTCCAGCGCTCGCAGAACGGCTGCGGACGATCTCCGACAACGTGCTCGACGCACCCAACGTCGCCGATACCGAGCTCTTCTCGAGCGCGCTGATTGCGAGCCCGCCCGCCCCGCTGGATGCACAGATGGCGGCGCTGCCGGCACCCCGGATCGTGTTCACGGGCGCGATCGTCACACTCAAGCTCGATCTGCCGCTGCTGGTCGAGCTCGCTCGGCTGCGGCCCTCGTGGTCGTTCGCATTGGTTGGCCCGATCGGCCCCGGCGAGCCAGATGCTGACGTCTCCGCGCTCACGCGCGAGCCCAACATCCACCTGCTCGGGCCGCGCGCCTACCGCGAGCTGCCCGACGTGCTGCGCGCGGCCGACGCTGGCCTGATCCCCTACGCGCGCAACGCGCTCACCGACAGCATCTTTCCGATGAAGGTCTACGAGTACCTCGCCGCCGGACTGCCGGTGATCTCAACGCCGCTCCCGGCCCTTGCCGACGTGCACGACGTCATGTACGCCGCCGATGCCGGCGGGATCGTCGAGCTGCTGGAGCGCGCGCTCGCCGAGGACAGCCCGGAGCGGCGCGCCGAGCGTTCGCGCGCCGCCGCCGCGCATTCGTGGGAGCGACGCCTGGAGGAGATCGCCGCGGCGATCGAAGCCCTGTGAGGGATCTGCTCGTCACCACGCACACGCCCGTGCTGCGCAGCGGCCAGATGGTGCGCACGTATGGGGTGGCGCGTGCGCTGGCCGCGCACCGAGGGCTCGACCTGCTGTATGCGCGCTTCGACGCCCCCGAGCCAGACGCGGCCTTCAGTGAGATTCCCGGGATCGCGCTGCACGCGGCTGCCCCGTCTCGCGGCGCGCGGCGCGTGCGCTCCTACGCGGATGCGCTCCTGTCCGGCGTGCCCGCCGGTTTTGCGCGCGGGATCTCGCCCGAGCTGGTGGAGCGCGCGGGCGAGCTCGCGAGCACCGAGGACCGTGGCCGGGTCATCGCCGACGGTCCGATCGCCGCCGCTGCACTACGGCGCCTGGCGCACCGGCGAGCAGTGATCTACAACGCTCACAACCTCGAGTCGGCGTTTCGCAGCGATCTCGCGGGCGCCAGCCGCCGCCACGTGCGCGCGCTGGCGCGTTTCGAGCGGGCCGTGCTATCGCGTGCCGCCGAGGCGTGGATGGTCAGCGAGCCCGACCTCGAGGGGGCGCGGGCACTGTGTCCGTCGGCGAAGCTCCGCTACGCGCCCAACGTCGTCGACGTCGCTGCGATCGTGCCCGTCACGACACGCGCGAGTGAGCGCCGCGCGCTGTTCGTGGCGAGCTTCAGCTACGAGCCCAACCGCAACGGGCTGCGCTTCCTGCTCGAGGAGGTCTTCCCGCGGGTCTGGGCTCAGCTGCCGGACGCGAGGCTCGCGCTGGTCGGAGCCGGCCTCGAGAGCCCACCGAGTGAGGACCCACGCGTCGAGGCGCTGGGCTTCGTGGACGATCTCGCCGGCGCTTACGCGCGCGCCTCGTGCGTGGTCGTGCCGCTGCTGCATGGCGGCGGCACACCGCTGAAGCTGATCGAGGCGCTGGCCTACGGCCTGCCCGTGGTCGCAACGCCGCGCGCCACCTCAGGCCTGGGGCTCCGCGACGGCGAGCATTGCCTGATCGCCGGCGACGCGCCGGCGTTCGCCGCCGCGCTCGTGCGCGTCCTCAGCCAGGGCGCCCCCGAGCTCGGGCGAAACGGCCGTGAGCTCGTCGAGCGCCGCTACTCGATCGAGACGCTCAGCTCGCTGCTCGCACCCTGAAGCGCGGCCACGAACATGCGTCCACGGCCGCGGTGAGCGCTAAAGCTGCGCGTCAGCCGTCCGAAAGATCGCTTGCACGGTTCAAGTGAAGGCGTGACTGTACCGCTCACATAGGGGACGAGACACACGTCTTTGCCACATCCCGAAAAGGCACTCCCGTCGCGAGGCGGGGTCGCAAAACCAGGGGTCTCTCGCAGACAGCCCAGTCGCCGAAGGAGCAGGCATGAAAACGTCTCACCCCCGCCCCACGCGCACCCTCGCGCTGCTCACGACACTGTCGCTCGCAGCGATTCTTCCGTTTCTGACGCTCGGGGCCGCAAGCGGCGCCGCAGCAGTCTTGAACGGCCACAGCTCGCACTCTTCATCACCTCGCGTCCTCGCCGTCGCAAGTAGCCGTTCCGTCCCGCGGGCGTTGGCCGTGGCCGCGCGGCGCAGCCGCCGCGCCGACCGCGATCTCGTCGCCAAGGCCAAGGCCCTGAGAAAGTGCCTCACAGCCCACCCGACGAAGGCCCGCGTATGCGATGGCGCACGCGGAGCGCTCCAGTACGCCGGCAGCCAGCTGAAGCTCGCCGAGCAGCGGCTTGCGCGCGTCGCGAGCGCCGACGCCCACAACGGGGCGCACGCGAGCGGCTACTCCGCTCTGCACGCGCCCAGGCTGTCGGTCTCTGGCGAGAAGTTGACGTGGACCAGGGTCGACAACGTCAACACCTACGTGCTCGTCGCCAAGGTGCCCGGTCAGCCCGATCACTACTGGACCACCACCGGCATCTCGGTCACCCCCCCTCCGGTTCCAGGCGTGACGGTCAGGTACAGCGTCCGCACGGCCGTCGCCGGCAGCAGATGGGCGGCGGAACAGTCGATTTCCTACCCGAATCCTCCCGAACCGGGCCCGACGGGACCGGGCGTGCACGCCCCGCCCCCGAGCGAAACGACAGACACCCAGGCCGCCCCAAAGCTGAGCACCTCGGGACTGACGCTCACGTGGACGCAGGTCGGGTCGGTCACCACGTACGTGCTCGCGATCAAGGCGCCGGGCCAGGCGACCCGCTACACGGAGGTCAGCGGCACCTCCTACACGCCGAGCACGGTGCCGGGGGCGACCGTGTACTACAGCGTGCGCACCGCCGTCGAAGGCAGTGCCTGGGCGCCGGAAGTCACGATCTCATTTCCGAGCACGAGCCCGCCGCCGACGCAGCCTCCGACTCCTCCCGAATCGGAAAAATCACAGCCGGGCTCGCCGTTGACCGGGCCGATGTGGGTGGGTGTCGACGTCGGCGGGTGGCCGTCGCAGTTCGCGCCAGACGTCGCCGGCGCGGCGGATTACGTCAGGCTCGACCAGCCGTCGAGCATCGCCGGCTGGACCGCCGCCGGCGTCAAGGTGATCGACGTCATCGACGGCCCGGAAAACAGCGGCGGTGTCAGTGCGATCAACGCGACTGAATGGGCCGCCGCCGCTGTCGCTGCGGTCAGGGCCAACCCCGAAATCGCCGCGCTCGAGGTGCTCAACGAGCCGGGCAACAAGTGGATGGGCTGGGGCTCCGAAGCCGGCGACACCGCGAACGCCGCCGCCTATGACCACCTGCTGAAGGTCGTCCACGAAGCGATGGTTGCGAACTTCGGCTCGCATTACCCGCGGCTGCTGGCCTCTTACGACGGCGGCGAGGGACCCACCACCTGGGGCGAAGAGATGTGGGCGGCCGAACCGAACGTCGGCAACTACATCAACGGCATCACGCTCCACACCTACGGCGGCACGAGCAACCGCACGACCTCGGCGCTCGGTGCGCGCGACCGCGTCGAAACCGCACACGCACAGCACCCGAACATTCCCATCTACGTCACCGAGGTGGGTTGGCCGACCGCGGTGGGCCAACCGCCTACGGGCGATTCGCTGCAGTGGACCGAAGCCGAACAGGCGGCGAACATCACGAACTTCATCACCTGGGCGAAAGCAACCGGCTACGTCGCCGACGTGACGATCTTCAACTACCGCGACTACGGCACGAACGACTTCTACGGCATCGAGACGGCGAAAGGTGTGCACAAGCTCTCCTACGCGGCGCTCGCGGCGTTCAAGTAGGACTCGGCGACACTGAGGCGCATCTACCACCAGCATCGCGCCGCGGGGCGTCGGGAATCTCCAGCCCCGTCGGCACGATGCACCATCATGTGCGTGTGATCGCCACGGGAGTCCACGGTGTCCTACGAAGCTAGGTCGGGGCTGCGAGAGCAGGCGCTGGGCGTCCTCGGAAGTCGGCAGGCCGCGCTCGGCGGAGCGGTGCTCCTCGGGGCGCTCGGCGGCCTCGTGGTTCACCGACAGCCGAGCACGGCGATTCTGCTCGTGGTGTGCGTCGTGGCGATCGTCGGCCTGGCGATGCTCGGAGACAGGGCGTTTCCGTGGGCGATCGTGATCGTCGCCGTCGCGCCCTGGTACCCGTACATCTCCGAAGTGTCGGATTCGCCGATCGTCAAGCAGAAGGTCATCGTCGCCGCCGTCGCCGCGGCGCCGCTCGCGCCGTGGCTGTGGTCACTCGCCCGGGGTGGCCGCAGGACGAAGCCCAGTCGCTGGTCGCTGTTGATGGGGGTGCTGTATCTCGGCCTCGCGATTCTCATCAAGGAGCACCTCCACGGCCTGTCCGCGCTGATCCAGACCGGCATCGTCGGCTATGTCTTCATCGGTGTGACGTTCCTGTGCGCCAGGCGCTTCGGGGACACGGGCGGCTGGCTGGCGGCGGCGTTCGCGGGATTGGTGGCGCTGCTGGCGATGGGGGCGCTCGCCTACGTCGAGGATCCGTCCAACCGCATCGGCTACTTCACGGGCTATCCGATCACCTACGGCGCGCTGGTCTCGGGGTTGCTTCCGGGCGGATTGCTGTTCGCCTATCAGCGCTCGCGCCTGCTCGCCGCCGGCATCGCCGCGGCCACCGCGGCGATGTTGATCTTCAGCCAGTCGCGCAGCTCGTGGGTGGCGGTGATCGTGATGCTGATGGTGACGGCGCTGATCCAGGCCAGGGCCGGGAACTACCGGGCGCTACGGGCAATCGCCGGCGGCGTGGTGGTGCTCGTGGTGCTCGTCCTGAGCACCAGCTCGCTGCACCGGCTCGTCGAAGAAAAGCTCAGCGCCAAGCAGGCCACCAGCCAGTCGGTGACCCACCGCGAGTTCAGCTACAGCAACGGCATCCACACGATCGGCCAGCGGCCCTTGTTCGGCGCCGAAGAACCGGGCCTGTCCGGGCGCGAATCAGCAAGCAAGACCACGATCGGCGCGGTTGACAACGGCTATCTGTCGATCGCAGAGGACATGGGCCTGGTCGGCTTGATCGCCGCTGTCATCCCGATCGGCGTCGCGTTGCGCGTGCTCACTCGCTGCTTGCGTTTCCGCCTCACACCACCTTACGAGCTGGCCCTCGCTCTTGGGATCATCGGCATGGCGATCGTCGCTGCCTTCTACGACAGCTTCTACTGGGCGCAGCTCGACCTGCTGCTCGGGGCGATGGGCGGGGTCCTCTCCACCCGCGTCTCGAGTATCGCCGCGCCCGTGGACGATCAGCCTCGGCGTCCGGAGCCGGAGCTGCGAGCAGCCGTCAGGCTTGCAGCTTGACGCCGCGCCGGCGCGAGCCTGAGCCGGCGCGTCCGTTGGACTCGGGGGGCCCGTCCTCGTAGTAGTAGTAGCCGCTCTCCGTCGAGGACTTCATCTCCGTGAGCACGATCCCGAAGACCCGTCGCCCGCTCGCTGCGAGCACGCGGCCCGCCGCCTTCACGCGGTCGCGCCTGCTGAAGCCGCCGCGAGCGACCATCACGACGCCATCGACCTCCGACAGCCTCAGCAGCACGCGCGTGTCGGCGACGGGCAGCAGCGGCGGCGAGTCGACGATCACGATGTCGGCGGATGAGCGCAGGAACGAGAGGACCTCGCCCATTCGCCCCACACTCAGCAGATCGGCGGCGTTGGGTGGGATCGTGCCGGCTGGCAGCACTGTGAGGTTGGGCTCCCCATCGATGCTGAGCAGGAACTCGTAGAGCTCCCCGTCGGAGATGAGCGTGTCCGACAGGCCCGGGAGGTGGCGAGGAATGCCGAGCTGGCCGGCCACCGCCGGACGGCGCATGTCGGCGTCCACGAGCACGACTTTGCGGCCGCTGGCGGTCAGCGCCCGGGCGAGGTTGACCGCGACGGTGGTCTTGCCCTCGCTCTCCTCGGCGCTGGTGATCACGAAGCAGCGCGCCTGCCCTGTGGAGTCCAGGAAGCGCAGACCCTCTCGCAGCATGCGGTAGGACTCGCCCGCCGGACCCGTGAGCTGCTGTGCGAGCGCGGCGCGATGCCCGCCGGGAGGGACGCTGGCGATCACCGGATAGTCCGGCAACGTCCGTTCGAAGTCGTCGATCGTCTTGAGCCGCCGGTCTAGGAAATCGACGAGCAGCGCCAGTGCCGCCCCGAGGAACAGGCCGACGACGAGGCCGAGGACCGCGTCGGTTTTGGGTTTCGGCGAGACCGGCGAAGGGTCGGGTTCCGCGTGGGCGATCACCTCAGCGTTGCCCGTCTGCAGTGAGCGCAGAACGCCGAGCTGGCGCAGGCTTTCTCCCAGCTTCGCCTGCTCGGCGGGGTTGGCCGTCTTGATCGACTGGTTGACGAGTTCTTCGGCCTCGGCGACGAGGTTTCGGTCGGTCTGGCGACGATACGTCACGTAGCCTTCGGCGAACGCGTTGGCCACGGCAGCCGCTTCCCGGGGATTGGCGCGGGTCGCCTTGATCGTCGCGATGTTGGCGTTTGCGTTCGGGGTGACTTCTATCGATCCGATCAGCGAGCCGACCGGTTCCTTGAACTTCAACAGCGTCTCGGCCTCCTCTGCGACCGCGGGCGACGTCACCACGTCGATGCTCGTCTGGGTCGTCCGCTGGGGTTCTTCCGTCCCCTGCGTGAACAGGCTGCTGCCGAACAGCGCCTGGGCGAAGCCGGTTTCGCGGAACAGCAGCTGGGACGAGGAGGAGTACTGCTTTGGCGAGTGCAGCGACAGCGCGAGCGCCAGGCCGACGCTCACGATCACGACCGTGATCACTATCAGCCGTCGCCGCCACAGCACCGACAGCAGCTCGAACGGAGAGACCGTCGAGCCAGCAGGGGCCTGACTCAGGGGATCGAGGTCGGCCACGATTAGCCCGCCGCTGCGGTCGTGAGGTGCACGCACCCAATCATACGTAGCTCCAAGGGGTAGTCCATGCGATTCTCATACCCGTGATCGGTATCGACGCTGCCAGTCAAAGGCTTGAACGCGAACGTCCCGGATCTCGGCTGCCGGCGCGCATCGGCATCGTCGCGGCGATCGACCCCCGCGACCCGCAGCTCGGCTCGGGCGTAATCAGCTCGGTGTACGTCGCAATGGCCGACGTCGTCTCCGAGGTCGTCCCGATCAGCGGGCAGCTGCCGCCGTGGCTGGGGCGCGCGGCGCATTTGAGCAGCGTCGCGGCCCGTATGCGCCCGCGCGAGGTGCTCCAGCCGCGGGCCGCGGCCAAGCGCCTTCACCGCGCCGCGCAGCAGGGACGTCCCACGATCATGGCTCGCAACCGGCTGCTGCGCAGCCGCCTGTCCGGGGCGGGCACGCTCGACGGCGTCATCCAGCGCGGCTCCGAGATGGTGCTGCCGCGGAGTCTGCGAATGGTGACCTACGAGGACTCGACGGTGGCGCAGGCCCGGGACAGCTATCCGTGGCCGCATCTTCAGGGGCTCACGGAGGCCGATCTAGCGCGTTATGCCGAGCGCCAGCGCCGTGCCTACGAGTCGGCGCGCGCGTGTTGCTGCACGACCCGCTGGGTTGCGCAGAGCATCACGAGCAGCTACGGGATTCCGTCCGAGCGCGTGTTCGTAGTCGGCAATGGCCAGAACCACCCCAGCAGCGAGGTCTGCCCTCGCGACTGGAGCACGCCTCGGTACCTGTTCGTCGGCGTCGATTGGGTTCGCAAGAACGGCCCCGCTGTTCTCAGCGCCTTCGCGCAGGTAAGAGAGCGCTTCCCGGACGCCCGCCTGGACGTCGTCGGCGAGCACCCGCCGCTCGATCAGCCGGGCGTTGTCGGACATGGCCCCACATCACGCGCCGACCCTGAGGACCGAGAGCGGATCGCCGCGCTGTTCCGGTCGGCGACTGCGTTCGTCATGCCTTCGCTGCACGAGCCCGCAGGCATCGTCTACATCGAGGCCGCGAGCGCCGGCGTACCGGCGATCGGCGGCACCGACGGCGGCGCGGCGACGCTGATCGGGCCCGGCGGCATCATCGTCGACCCGCGCGCCGCCGAGCAGATCTACGCGGCGATGCTGCGGCTCGCCGATCCAGAGACCGCTCGCGCCATGGGCGAGCTCGCTCGAGCACACTCGGAGCTCTTCACCTGGCGCAAGGTCGCCGAGCGCCTCGTCAGAGCATTGGCGATCCCCGGGGTTGACGTCAGCGGCCTGGCCGACTTCCTGTGAGCGTTCCCGTGTGCGCACGCAGAGCCGTGTAGGCGTCGTTCACGAACTCCTCCTGCGCATCCAGGTATGGCGCCGCGCGGAAGTCCTGCGCGCGCGTGTGCGCCCGCTCCACCCTCGCGGCGGTCCGCCCGTGCTCGGTGAGCGTGCTCGCGAGCGCCTCGGCCGCCATTCGCGCGTCCTCGCGCGCGAACAGCAGCGCGTGCTCCTCGTGGTGCATCCCCTCGCTGATCCCGCCCACGTCGGAGGCCACGAGCGGCACGCGTGCGAGCGCGCCCTCGATCGTCACCAGCGGGAACGGCTCTTCCCACACCGACGGGACGATCATCGCGTGAGCTCGGGCCAGGCCGGCCGCGAGCTGCTCAGGCGCGAGCGGACCGCGCCAGTCGATCGCATCGCCCACGCCGAGGCGCTCAGCCAGGCGCCGCATCTCCGAGCCGTGGTCTCTGTCCTCGGCGCCGGCCACCACCAGACGCGCAGTGATCGCGTGCTGTAAGCGCAGCAACGCGAGAGCCTCGATGGCGACGGCGAGGCCCTTGTAGGGCGTGACGCGGCCCACGAAGATGATCTCCGGCTGTGAAGCGGGTGCCCGCACGACCGCCGCATACATGTCTCCGTAGCGCGGCACGGAGTGGCCGACCCGCTCCAGGACAGGCTCGACGAACGACTGCAGGCCGACCATGCGCTTGATCGCATGCGAGTTCCACGAGATCGCCGTTCGCAACGGCGCCCGCGGATCCAGGCGTAGAGACGGCAGCCGGTTCAGCGCGCGGCAGCCCGCGGCCCAAACGGCACGCGCCGGCGAGCGTCGGCCCGGCAGCAGCTCGCGCATGAACTGGTCATACGTGAAGATGCCTCCGAACCAGTGCTCGCAGACGCGGAACGCGAGCGGAACGTCGCTGTCGGCAAGCACCCGCAGCGCCGCATGGGGGATCGAGGAGCCGTTCCAGCAATAGACGAGATCCGGGCCCCAATCCAGGGCGCGTCGCGCGGTGGCGACCGCCCGCAGCGATGCCGAGGGCGCGCGGCACGTTCCGCGGGCGTCGGGCGTTAGGCGCACCAACTCGCGGCGCACGTCTGCCTGCAGGGCGAGCCGGTCCCGCTCAGTGTCACCGGTGAGCACGAGCACGTCGTGATGCTCGCGCAGGCGCTCGACGACCGCCGAGCACTCGACCTCATAGCCGCCGAATGCCACAGGCGGGTACAGCGCGGAGACAACTAGGATGCGCACGCGCTGAAAGGTAGCGATGGCCGTCGCCGGCGATCGCGCCCGGCCGTGCTCGTTCGATCACCCGCCCGCCGCGAGGGGCCCTGCTCGCGGCCGGGCACACGCGTGCCGATAAGCAGTTGGAAGGACCCAAACCAGCATGAGCACGCGACAGTCCCTCGATCTTCACGCCGCCCTACAGTCAGTCGAGGACAGCACCCGCGCACCGCGAATGCCACCGGCAAGGCTCGACGTGTGGCTCAAAACCTCGCCGCTGCTGCGCCGGCTGATCCCGACGCAACCGCTGATCGAGCGGGCCGAACGCCGCGGCCGGGCGCTCTGGGATCGGTCGCCCGACGAGCGTGAGCGAGCGATCGCGGCGATGGAGGCGATCGTGGCGGGCACCGCGCGCTCGGCCGAAGTCGAGGAGCTCGCCAGAGCGCACCTGATCGAGCGTCAGGTAGACATGGTGCTGTTCTGGCAGCCGTGGTCGGCCGACGCGGAGGAGCACTCGGCGTCCCTGCTCCGCGACGCGTTATCTGCACGCCGCGGCGTGCTGCTGAGCGCATGCCACCAAGGCCAGTACTACCGCTCGATGTATGCACTGCCGCTGGCGCGCGACTCGCACTACAGCGTCGTCGGCGGGTGGATGTTCGAGCGGCCGAGCCACGACCATTGGGGGCGGCGGGTGGCGCGCTGGCGCAAAGCGATGGTCGGTCGGCCCGTGCCGGCCAGCGGCTCCTACCCGCTGCTCGCGGCGCTGCTCGAACGCGGCGGGTGCGTATACCTCTTCTACGACATGCCCGGTAGGCGCGAGACCCACTTCCTCTCAAAGACGGCGCTGCTCGCCGACGGGAGCGCGCGTCTGGCCGTCGAGGCCGATGCGCTTGTCGTCCCGGTGCGCGCGCGACGCGACGGCGAGCGCGTGTGCGTCGACGCCCTGCCGGCACTCGATCCGCGTGACTTCGCGGACGCGGATGAGCTGCACGACGCGCTTGCGGTCCTGCACGAGGACTGGATCCTCGAGGAACCCGCCGCGATGGGGGATCCCAACAGCTTCGGCTGGGACAACGGCGCCACCGCGCTCGGCTGGTCACGACCCTAGCCTGAACGCCGATGCGGGTGCTTTTCCTCAACGAGGGCAACCTCGGCGGCCACATTCTCGGGCAGGGGCAGCTCGACGAGGCGCTGCGCGTGGGCCTGCGCGAGGTGCCAGATGTGGAGGCTCGCTTCGCCGAGCTCGGGCCCCGCAGCCGCTGGCAGCACGCGCTGGCGACCCGTGGGATTGCGCCCCTGTCACGTGCCGGCCTCGATTTCCGCACGCTGCGCTGGCACCTCGTGCAGTCGCTGCGCGCAAGCAGCCGGCTACGACGGGAGCTCGATCAGTGGCCGGCGGACGTCGTTCACATCCACAGCCACTCCATCGCACTGACGATGGCGGGCACGATGCGCACGACCCCGGTGGTGCTCTCGCTCGACGCGACCGTGCGCGACTGGTCGGCGATGCCCGGGTGGCGGCTCAGCACGCGCCGGGCGGCGGTCACGATGGCCCCGAGCGTCGCGCTCGAGCGCCGCGCGCTGCGCGCGGCGGCGCTCGTCTTCGCCTGGACCGCGTGGGCGCGCCGCGGCGTTGAACGCGAGGCGCCCGGGGCGAACGTCCTCGCTCACCACCCCGGACTCGACCTCGAGCGCTACCGGCCGGCGGTGCGCCGCGAGCGCGAGCTTCCGCGGGTGCTGTTCATCGGCGGCCGTTTCCTCGCAAAGGGCGGCGAGGACCTGCTCGCGGCGCTCGCGCAGGAGCTCGGGCGCGAGCTCGAGCTCGATGTCGTCACGCCGCACCCGGTCCCCGAGCGCTGCGGGGTGCGCGTCCATCGTCTCGAACCGTCAGACCCGCAACTGCTCGAGCTCCAGCAGCAGGCGGACCTGCTCTGCCTTCCGACCCACGGGGATACCAACCCGTGGGTGCTGCTCGAGGCTATGGCGTGCGGAACGCCGGTCATCTCCACTCGCGTCGGCGCGATCCCCGAGCTCTTCGGCGACGGCCGCGCGGGCGTGCTCACCGAGCACGGTGACCGGCGCGCGCTGCGCGACGCGGTGCTCTCACTGCTCGCGGACCCCCAGCGGCGCACTCAGCTCGCGGGCCACGCCCGCGAGCGCTGCGAACGCCACTACGACGCCCGCCGCCAGGTGCCGCAGATGATCGCGCGTATGGCAGAGCTGCGCGAACGTCGCCCTCACGCCGGCGCACCCCTGCGAAGCAGCACCTGAATGTCGTCCGCCCCGAGGGCGCGGAGGGCGAAAAGGAGCAGCGGGTAGAGCACGCACGCCGCGAGCGCCAGCACAGCCAGCGAGGCGTCCGCGACGCGCAAGAGCTCCAGCAGTCCGGTGAGGAGACCCGCGGCGAGCACGGTGCGTCCGATCCTGCCTGGCTTGGGCAATGGCCGTTCGAGCGCGCGCAGCGCGATGTGCAGGCTGCCGGCGCAGACGACGAGCTCGGTGACGAGCGTCATCCACGCTGCCCCCATGAAGCCCGCCAGCGGGACCAGGATCAGGTTCCCGATCAGGTTGACGACCAACGCGATCACGCTGATCCGCAACAGCCGCCGCTGCAGTCCCAGGACGACGAGCAGGTTCGAGTTGAGATAGCCGAAGGAGATGAGGATGAACGCCCCCGCGAGCACCGGCAGCGCCGGTGCGGCGGCCGTGAACTCCGGCCCGAAGATCAGACGCACGACCGGTTCCGCGGCGGCGATCGCGAACGCGAGGCCACCCAGCGAGGCGACGGCGAGGAGCTCGGCGGTCAGCCGCGAGGTGCGAAGCAGCCGCGCCCGATCCGCCGGCCACGATGCCGCGATCACCGGCGAGAGCGACGTCAGCACGGAGGCCGGCACGAAGTGCGCCTGGTCGATCAGGTTGTAGACGGCGCCGTACAGCCCGGCGGCTCCGCTGCCGGAGATGACGAACACGATGATCTGATCGATTCGCGCGTAGGCGATGATCAGCACGCCGGAGATACCGATCGGCAGCCCGACGCTCATCACCTGGCGCAGCCGCTTGCGTGACGGCCTCGGTATCGGCACTCCTAGTTTCCAGACCGCTGTCACCTGGACGATCGAGCCGACCGCGTTGGTCACCGCCATCGCGATTGCGAGCGCGATCATGTGGCCGTGGTCGAGAAAGATGATCGCGACCGCGCCCCCCCAGAGAACGCTCCTGATCGTCAGCACGAGCATCGGCACCCGGTTGTCGACGCGCAGCTGGAACATCAGGGCGAGCGCTCCGACGCCGTCGAACGGCATCGACAGCACGAGGATCAGCCCCGAGATCAGCATTTCGTGGCTGCGGTGCAACAGCACGATCACGCCGAACGACACGATCACCAACGGCGCCAGCATCACCAGCCGCACAAGCATCACCGCACCGATCCACTCGTGCTCGTGCTCGGGATCGCGAGCGGCTTCGCGCAGCGCGACTCCCTGCATCCCGAAGTTCCCGAGGTAGCCGACGAGCACGATCGTCACGAACGTCGTCGACCATTCGCCGTAAGCCGTCTGCCCCAGCGTGCGCACGACGAGCGCCGTGACGACCGCTCCGATCGCAAGGTTGCCGATCCGCACCACGATCTGCATCGCGATGTCCCGGGCGGCGCGCTGCCGCGTGGTGTCGCGGGCAAGGGTCTGCATTCCGACGTGTCCTCGTTCGGGCCACAGTGACACAATCCCTGCTGTCGACCCGCCATTCAAGCGGGCGCGTATGGCTGCCGATGCGCTGTAGGACGGCTTCACAGCAGATCGCGGCACGCCCGGGCCGGTCCGTGGGGAAGGCCGGTAGGCTTGAACCTAACGGCGGCCGGCCAAACGACACAGAGAGGACCAGCAGTGGCGAGGACGACGCTAGTGACGGGCGGCAGCGGCTACATCGGCGCACTGCTCGTGGATGAGCTGCGTGCAGCTCAGCACGAGGTTCGCGTGCTCGATTCGCTGCTCCACGGCCAGGAGGACATCGCGGCCGAGCAGGAACGAGCCGGCGTGCAGGTGATCCGCGCCGATATTCGCGACGCCGAGGCGCGCAAACGTGCGCTCAAAGGCACCGACGGCGTCGTGCATCTGGCCGCGATCGTGGGTGACCCGGCTTGCGGGCGCGACCCGCGGCTGTCCGACGAAGTCAACGTGCAGGCGACCAGAGGCCTCGTCGCCGACGCGGGCGAGGCCGGCGTGCAGCGACTGGTGTTCGCCTCCACGTGCTCGAACTACGGCCGCATGGCGGACCCGACGGTTCCGATCACCGAGGACGGCGAGCTGAGCCCGGTGTCCCTGTACGCCGAGCAGAAGGTCAGCATGGAGAAGCTGATCCTCGGCGGCGAGACGAGCAGCGTCAAACCGACGTGCCTGCGCTTTGCGACCGTCTACGGGGTCGGCCGGCGCATGCGCTTCGATTTGACCGTCAACGAGTTCACGCGCGAACTGTGGGCCGACCGTGAGCTCGAAGTCTTCGGCGAGCAGTTCTGGCGTCCCTACATCCATGTCCGCGATGCCGGGCGAGCGGTTCGCACGGTCCTCGAGGCTCCCGAGGAGAAGGTCGCCGGCAACGTCTTCAATGCGGGCCGCTCGGGCGAGAACTACCGCAAGCTCGACCTCGTCGAGGAGATCGGCAAGCAGATCGACCGTGGCAGCGTCTCCTACGTCAAGCGCGACGAGGACCCGCGCGACTACAAGGTCAGCTTCGACAAGATCCGCGCGGAGCTCGGCTTCGAGACGTTGATGATCGTGCCCGACGGCATCGCCGAGATCATCACGGCACTCGACGCCGAAGCATTCGGCGACCCGTTCGACGCGCGCTACAAGAACATCCCGTGACCGGGAGAGTCCTGAACGAAACAGCGCCCCGCGACCTGAACCCATGACCACTGCCGAGACCTTCCCTGAGCTTCCGCTCTTCGACCTGCAGTTGCAGCCACAGGATTTCGAGGCGGTCGCCGAGACGCTGCGCTCGGGCTGGTTGACGCTCGGCCCGCGGACTGCGGCCTTCGAGGAGGCGTTCGCCGCACACCTCGGCGCGCGCCACGCGGTCGCGGTGTCGAGCTGCACCGCGGCGCTGCACCTCGCCTACCTCGCTGCCGGCGTCGGTCCCGGCGACGAGGTGATCGTGCCGTCGTTCACTTTCGCGGCGACCGCCGCGGCGGTGCTCTACTGCGGCGGGACGCCGGTGTTCGCCGAGATCGTCTCGCGCAAGCAGCCGAGCCTCGATCCCGAGGACGTCGAGCGGCGCATCACGCCGCGGACGAAGGCGATCTGCGCCGTGCACTATGCCGGCTTCCCCGCGGCGGTCGACCGCCTGCGGGCGCTGTGCGAGGAGCACGGGATCGCGCTGATCGAGGATGTGGCGCACGCGCCGAGTGCGAGCCTCGGCGAGCGCAAGCTGGGCACATGGGGTCTCGCGGGCGCGTTCAGCTTCTTCTCCAACAAGGTGCTGTCGGCCGGCGAGGGCGGTCTGCTGTGCACCGACGACGACGAGGTCGCAGCGTTCGCGCGCTCACGCCGCTCGCACGCGATGACAAGCGGCACCTGGGACCGCCACAGCGGACGCACCGACACCTACGACGTCGTCGGGCTTGGCTTCAACTACCGCCTGGACGAGCCCCGCTCGGCGCTGCTGCTCTCCCGGCTGCAGCGCCTCGAGGACGAAATCGAGCGCCGCCGCGAGCTGACGCTGCGCTACCGCTCGCAGCTTACGCAGGTCGACGGGATCATCGTCCCGTTCGAGGACGAGGAAGTGCCGAACTCCTCCTGCTACGTGATTCCGATCATGATCGAGCAGGACGGCCGTCAGGCCGAGGTCGCCGGGCGCCTGCGTGAGCGGGGGATCCAGACGAGCGTGTTCTATCAGTCGATCCACCGCTTCAGCGCCTACCGCGAGCGCTTCGCCGGCGTCTCGCTGCCGATCACCGAGCTCGCTTCGAGTACCGAGCTGACGCTGCCGTTCTATCCGCACATGACCCACGCGGACCAGGACCGCGTCGTCGCCGCGCTGGCCGAGGCTGTCGCCCGATGAGCGGCTGGCGCGTCCCGCTGACCGACGTCGCCATGCCGGAGCAGGACGTGCAGGCGGTGCTCGGCTGCCTCGAGTCGGGCTGGCTGACGATGGGCCCGCGCACGAAGGCCTTCGAGCAGGCGCTGGCCGAGCATGTGGGCACACCGCATGCGGTCACCGTCTCCAGCGGCACAGCGGCGCTGCATCTGGCTTGTCTGGCCGCCGGGCTCGGCGCGGGCGACGAGGTGATCGTCCCCGCGCTCACGTTCATCGCGAGCGCAAGCGCAGTCCGCTACGTCGGCGCCACCCCGGTCCTGTGCGACATACGCGGCCCGCAGGACTTCAACCTCGATCTCGAGGATGTCGCAGCGCGCATCACTCCCCGTACCCGTGCGGTGATCGCCGTCCACTTCTGCGGCTACCCCGCCGACGTGCTCCGGCTGCGAAGCCTGTGCGACGAGCGTGGCTTGATCCTGATCGAGGACTGCGCCCAGGCGATCTCGGCGCAGGTCGACGACACGGGGCGCCAGGTCGGTACGGTCGGGCAGCTGGGCGCATTCAGCTTCTTCTCCAAGAAGCAGCTGTGCGTCGGCGAGGGCGGCATGGTGACCACGGCAGACGACGAGCTGGCCGCGAGCGTGCGCCTCCTGCGCTCACACGCGATGACAAGCGGCACCTGGGAGCGCCACAGCGGACGCACCGACACCTATGACGTGGTGGGCGTCGGCTACAACTACCGCATCGATGAGCCGCGCGCCGCGCTCGGCCTCAGTCGCCTGGAGCGGCTCGAGGATGACATCGCCAAGCGGCGGGCTCTCGTGCGCAGCTACCGTGAACGGCTCGCCGGCATCCCCGGACTCGAGGTTCCGTGGGACGAGACCGATGTGGAGCGTGCGAGTCACTTCGCGTTCCCGGTGCTGCTCGCCGACCGCGACGCGCGCGACCGCTTTCGCGACAGGCTGAAAGACGACGGCGTGCAGACGACGTGGTACCCGGCGCTTCACAGCTTCACCGAGTGTCGCCACCTCGCGCCGGCGGGGGGACTTCCCGGCGTCGAGGAGGCCGCCGCGCGCCACTGCGCGCTGCCGCTGAGCTCGACGATGGACGATGCGGCGCTCGAGCTCGTCACCGAGACCGTCCGCAACGCCCTCGCCGATGGGCGCTGAGCCACCGCCGCTGGTAGTCGTTGAGCCGCCGCCGCTGGTCGTCCAGTACCTGTACGTACACGGCGAAGGCGAGGCGTTCTTCTACCCAACGAGCCGTTCCAGCCGCTCGGCCGCGCACCTGGCCAACCGCTACCTCGAGTGCGCGCTCACCCAGGCGGCGTCGTTGAGGCTGCGCGACACCGACTGCGATCTCGCGCTCGTGACAAACCTGGCCGACACGTCATCGCTCGGTCGCGCCGGCGCGCGCTTGATGGCGTGCATCGAATCGCTGGGCGTCCAGATTCTCCGCGCGGAGTACCGTCATCGGCCGGCGGCCAAGGGGGGCTACGAGACCTTCGCCTCCTCACGTTACGTGTTGGACGCGATCCTCGCCGCCGCCGACGGGCAGCCCGGCAGACGCCAGCTGTGGCTGACAGACCTCGACTGCGTGTGGGCGGACGCGCCACGCGCGTTCGACGCCGCGCCCCCGGCGCCCGCGATCGGCTGCGTCGAGATCGGCTATCCGCCCGAGTGGGAGGTGGTCGACTTCGGCCCGCCGGCCGGCTCGCGCGCGGCGCTTGGCGAGCTCGCGCTGAGCCTCGGCGCCGAGCAGAGCCTGCCGAGCTGGATCGGCGGCGAGCTGCTGACGGGCACGGCGGACGCCTTGCGCGCACTCGTGAGCGCCTGTGAGAGCATCGACGAGCGCCTCGCCGCCCAGAGAATGGTCCTGGCGACCGAGGAGCAGACGCTGACGCTTATAGGCGCGCTGGGCCTGGTGCAGTTCGAGAACCTCTCCCCTGTGGCCGGAAGGATCTGGACGGGTCCGCGCCACGGCGCCGCCAACCCCACGAACCCGCTCGAGTGCGCCCTCTGGCACCTGCCGTCCGAGAAGGGCTTGAGCCTGCGGCGGGCTGCCAACGAGATGCTCGCCGGGCGCCCCGAGCGGCTGCGCCGCGACTTCGCCGACCCGGCGCGTGCGGCTCGACGTTTCAACGTCAGGGGGACGGGTCTCACTCGTCGCCTGCGCGATGACGCATGGCTCGCCAAGGAGCGCCTCGGGCCGGCGCTCGCCCTGCTCAAAACCGGCCCACGTGTCCGCTAGGATGGGCTCTTGACCCCCCCGGCTGGCGACGGCAACGAGCGCATCGCACCCTCGACCGGGGAAAACGCGGAGCCGGGACAGCTCGAGCGGCTGGCGCAGTACTTGGCCTCGCTCGATCAAGCGCACCCGCCGCCCCCCATACGGGGCGGCAGCCTCCTACGGCGCGCGCCCAAGTGGGCCCCAGGAGCGTTTCGCACACTCGGCACACGCATGATGCGCCCCGTCGCGCGCCGGCAACTGGAACGCGCGGGTCGCAGCGAGTCGCTCAAGCTGCATCTGGGATGCGGGTGGATACCCAAGCGGGGATGGGTCAACGTCGACCTCTTCGCCACTCGCGCTGACATCTGCTGGGACCTCTCGCTGGGCATTCCCCTGCCTGACGACAGCGTCGAGGCGATATTTCACGAGCACATGCTCGAGCACCTGAGTCTCGGGTCCGGGCTCGCCTTCACACGAGAGTGTCACCGCGTGCTCAAGCCCGGAAGGCTCCTGCGCATAGGCGTTCCCGATGCGGGGGCGCTGCTCGACTCGTATGCCGGGAAGGCGGATCCCGAGTGGGCGAACTCCCGCCCCACCCCGATGCTGGCAGTCCAGGCACTCTTCTACGAGAACGACCATCGTGCGATGTACGACGCCGAGACCCTGACGCTGATGTGCCGCGCAGCGGGCTTCGGGGAGGCGTGGTCGCACGCATCAGGCGACGGTCTGATGCAGCCGAACCCCGACACGCCCGAGCGAAGTAGCGGCACACTTTACGTCGAGGCACGCAAGGCTCAGCTAGAACCGACGTAAGAACCAGCTAGGCGTGCTCGGCGGCGGCGCGTGCTCCGGTGCCAGCGCACGCAAGTCGCTGCGCACCATGCGCTCGACGAGCGCCTCGAAGCTGAGCTGCGGTCTCCAGCCGAGCTCCTCGCGCGCGCGTGTGGGATCGCCGACGTTCGGCGTCGACTCTGGGCCGCGCAGCAGCGTTGGGTCGACCCGCAGGTAGCGCTCGGCCTGCAAACCGACGCAGGCGAACGCGAGCTCGGTGAACTCGCGGACGGTGCGTCCCACGCCGCTGGCGAGCACGTAGTCGCGCGGGCGTTCCTGCTGGAGCATCAGCCAGGCGCCGAGCATTATGTCCCCGGCGAACGACCAGTCGCGGACAGCGTCGAGATCACCGAGAACGAGCTCGTCGCGCAGGCCAAGCTTGATCGCGGCTGCCCCGCGGGTGATCTTGCGCGTGACGAACTGCTCGGGCCGGCGCTCGGACTCGTGGTTGTAGGTGATGCCCGAGCACGCGAACAGCCCGTCGCGCTCTCGCATCACACCCAACATCTGATGCCCCGCCAGCTTCGCGACGGCATATGGGCTGGTCGGGCGACACGGGGTGTCCTCGCGCTGAGGGCTTTCAGGCGCTTCGCCGAACATCGACCCCGATGCGGCCACGAACACCCGGATCGCCGGGTCGATGTCGCGCACCGCCTCGAGGATCGCCACAGTCGAGCCCGTGATCGCCTCGAGCGTCCGCAGCGGATGCTCCCAGGAGGTCGGCAGGAACGACGGCGAGGCCAGATGGTAGAGCTCGTGTGGCCGCGTCCGCGCGATCGCGTCACGCAGACCGTCCGAATCGAGGGGATCGCACCACAGCAGGCGCAGACGCTCACGCAGGTGCTCGGAGCTCCGGAGCGGCCGGTCGGATGCGCCACGCAGCATGCCGGTGACCTCGTAGCCCTTCTCGATCAACAGCTCCGCCAGAAACGAGCCGTCCTGGCCGGTGATGCCGGTGACGAGCGCCCGCCGCGGCTCACCGGCGCCCGGGGCGCCGTCGCCGGACGCGCCGTCGCGCTCCCAGCCCGACGGCGGTGACGAAGATAGGTCCATTCTCGAAACCTTATGCGCTGCGCCTAAGGAAAACCCCAATTGACCGCGCCAACGGACGCACGGCGGAGTGTCGCGCTGCCGGAGAGCCCATACTCAGCGGACACGCGCAGGCCACTACTCGGGCGGGATCAGTCGATCGCGCACCCGCTCGAACTCCTCCTGTGCGCGCTCGTAGTCATCGTGGCGCCCGATGTCCAGCCAGTAGTCCTCGCTGGGCCAGGAGCGAACGACCTCGCCGGCGGCGATCAGTCGCAGGACCAGGTCGGGGAAGTCCAGCCGCTCTCCCGGCTCGATGAACGACAGTGCCCGCGGCGCGAAGCAGTAGACGCCCATGCTGGCGATGTAGTCGATCTTCGGCTTCTCGTCATATCCCGTCAGGCGGGTGACGTCGCCATCGTCGCCGAAGCGGAGAACCCCCAAGGAGACCTGGATCTCGCGGGTCTTCGTAGCGATCGTCGCGGCGGCGTCACTGCCCCGGTGGCGCTGCAGCAGCGCGCCGTAGTCGATGTCGGTGAGCACGTCGCCGTTCATCACGAGCACATCGTCCTCAGCCAAGCCCTCGATCAGCGCGAGCGCCCCGACCGTGCCGAGCGGCTCGCGCTCGCGGAAGTAGTCGATCGGGATGCCGTAGGCCTCGCCGTCGCGGAAGAACGCCTCGATCAGCTCGGCGAGATATCCGGTGGCTATCGTGATCCGGTCGAAGCCGTGGGCCTTGAGCTGGCGCACGACGATGTCCAACACCGGCCGGTCTCCGATCGGCATCAACGGCTTCGGCAGCACGGTCGTGTACGGCCGCAGGCGGGTGCCCTCGCCGCCGGCGAGGATCACCGCACGGCTCACGGCCACCGGACCGATGACGCGGGGAGCTGACTCACGCCGCGCAGGATACGGTGTCGCTCGCGCGCACGGCCTCCAGGAAGTCCTGCCAGCGGGCGGTGTAGGGCGCGATCGCCGCAAGCAGCGCTTCCAGCGCCGTCCACTCCTCGTCGCCCTCCCAGCCCCAGTGCAGCACGATCGGTGTCCACAGGGCGCTACGGAGCTCGATCAACCGGCGCGCCGCCGGCAGAACCTCCCGCGCGTGGCCGTACAGCGGCTGATAGGACGGCAGGTAGACGGCCTCGCCTCGCCACAGCGGCGTGCGATGAAAGCCGAGCAGCCCGACCGACTCGGGTCCGCCGCAGACGACGGTGAAGCGGCGTGCCAGCAGGTCGTACTGGGCGGCGTCGAAGCGGTTGAAGGGCGGAACGAAGACCTCCGTCGAGACACCGAGCGCGGCGAGCTCGGCGAGTGCCTCGTCGATCAGCGTCTCCGTCGCCGCCCGGTCGAGCCCGCTCAGCTCGCTGTGCCGGCGGGGCGAGGCGAAGCGCGTGCGGTGATCGAGGCCGTGCAGCGCAAAGCAGACGCCCTCGTCACGGAGCTGCGTGAGCATCGCCCGCTCGTGCTCGTCGGGCGCCCGCCACTGTGTCCCGAGGGGATCGAGCGGCAGGTGGCTTACGCGCGGGGGCACCGCGATCAGATACGGCACTCCGGCTTCGGTCATGATCGTGTGGAAGCGGCGGTAGCGCTCGGTCCCGTAGCGGTCGGGGTCGTCCCAGGCGAGATAGTGGGGAAACTCGTCGACGCGCACCAGGAAGCGGGGTGGACCCGCCGCCTGGGCCCCAAGCGCGGTGCGTCGCGCGGCGAGCATCGGTGCGGCGACGGCGCGCTCGTAGTCCAAGCCGCCGAGCTTGCGCCGCACTCGCTGCAGAGCTCGGCGCGGCGCCGACGGGCAGCGTCTGGAGCGCACCGCCGAGCGCACGGCGCGTGCATGTATCGGCTTGCCCGCGGGGCCGTCGGGCTCCTCGCACCCGAGCAGCAGGCGGGCGCTGCGCTCCGCGTCCGCGTGCGATCGGTCAGACACCGGCCAGGATCTCCAGATAGAGCTCCTCGGTGCGGCGCGCGATCGCCGGCCAGGAAAAGCGCTCCAGCGCGAGCCTCGCCCCGGCGTCACCACGGCGCAGGCACTCATCGCGCCCGGCATCGATGCTCGCGGCGAGCGCCTCGACCAGCGCGTCGACGTCCGGGCGCTCACATACCCAGCCGGTCTCGCCGTCGATCACCGCCTCGAGGAGGCCCCCCACGGGATAGGCGACGACAGGACGATGAAAGCCATACGCGAGCAGCAGCACGCCGCTCTGACTGGCGCTTGGGTAGGGCAGCGCGACCGTGTCCGCGGCGGCGAACAGCTTCGCGGCCTCGCTCATGTCGAGGAAACCCTCGCGCACGACCACGCGGGCCGCCAGCTGCGGTCCGGCGATCCGCTCGGACACCGCAGCGAGCGCTCCCCGGTCTTCTCCGCCGATCAGCAGCGCCAGCGCCGGCAGTCGTTCGAGCGCCCCGACGACATCGCCGAGGCCCTTGTCGGCCCGCAGCTGCCCGAACACGAGCGTGACGGGGGCATCATCGTCCAGGCCGAGCTCCGCGCGCGCGCTGTCGCGCTGGGCGCTGCCGCCGGTGCGCGCGAGGCCCCCGTACTCGCCGTGGGCGATCACGGCGGTGTGCCGGCGTACCGCAGGGGCCAGCAGCGCGAGGTCGGCCTGAGTGTGGACGATCGTGCGGGCGGTCAGCCGCGCGCTCGCGCGCGTGATCAGCCGCCGCGTGCGCGGCAGCCTGCCGGAACGCTCGACGATCCCGTGCAGCGTCTGCACGAGAGGTGTGCCGACGAGCCGCAGGCACACGAGCGCGGCCAGCCCGAGCTCGGGAATCTCCCAGCCCTGGGTGTGGGCGACGTCGGCGCGCCGCGCGAGGCGCGCGAGGCGCGGCAGCGAGAGCAGGAAGCGCATGCCGTTGACGACGGGACCGAGTCCGCGGCGACGCAGCGCGCGCGCGAGCGCAGAGTGCCCGCGCGTGTAATGGAACACCGGGTGCACGTTCACGCCGGAGATCGGTGGGTAGAGGTGGTCCTCGGCGGTCGCCAGGTCGACCGCCCAACCGTCGTGCGCCAGGGCGCGCACGAGCTCTGTCGTGTAGTCGGCCACGCCTCCGCGTCCCCCCTGCTCGATCATCAGCAGGCGCCTGTGCTGGCCCGCGCTCATGCAGCGGCGGGCGAGCGCGGAGAACGCGCCGCGATCGCGCCGTCCAGCAGGCCCTCGATCGTCTCCGCGACCACCGGCGCGGCATACGTGCGCTCCGCGTGCGCACGCGCGGCGGCGCCCTCGCGCGCCGCGCGCCCAGGATCCTCGAGATAGCGCTCGAGCAGAACGCGCAGGGACGCGGGGGTGTTCTCCGGGTCCGCGATGCCGCCGATCTCGGGGGTGATCATGTCCGAGACACCCTCCGCGCCTGTCGACAGGCACGGTCGTTCGGCGAGCATTCCGAGGATCACCGCGCGTGGCGCGCCCTCGGTCGGACTTGGGCAGAACACGGACACGTCGAAGGCGGACAGCACGTCGGGCACCTCGCTGCCGGGGGTCGCGATGAAATGCGCACGCTCGCCGAGCGGGGCCGCAAGCGAGCGCAGCTGCGCCTCGGTCTCGCCGTCGCCGGCGAGGATCAGGTGAACCCGCTCGTCGGCCAGTTCGCAGACCGCGCTGACGACCACGTCGTTGCGCTTCTTGGGATGAAAGCGAGAGATGCAGCCGACGACGAAGGCGTCGGCGGGGATCCCGAGCTCGGCGCGCACCCGCGCACGCCCCTCGGCGGTGTAGCGGATTTCCTCCGTGCGCAGCACGTTCGGCACCATCACGACCTTCTCGGGATCGACGCCGACGTCGATCACCGAGTGACGCGTGCCCTCCGAGACGGCCATCACGAGCGGCACGTCCCGGGCAGCGGCGAGGTAGGCGGCGCGCGGCAGCCCCTTGCGCAGAGGAAACGGGACCGGCCCCCACTCCTCCCACACCACCGTCCTGCGCAGAGCCGCAGGCAGCATGCGCGCCATCAGCTGCTCCTTCTTGTAGTGGACGAGCAGCACGTCGTAGGGCTCCTCGGCGCGCAGCGCGGCGCGCAGTCTCGCGAGCAGCATCGGCCAGCGCGCCGCCAGGCCCGGCCAGCTGCCGACGGACAGCTTCGGGCCGAGCGCGATCGGGCGAACTTCGATCGAGCGGTCGCGACCGATGCCCGCCTGGTCTGAGAGCATCACCGTCTGATGCCCGCGCTGATGGAGCGCGTCGAGCATCTCGACCGCCGCGAACTCGGCGCCGCCGCTCGAGTCCGTAGTCATCACGCTTACGATCTTCACGCGGGCGGCTCAGGTGGTGCGGATGATCAGCACCGAGCAGGGGGCGTGATGCGAGACCTTGTTCGGCACCGAGCCCAGCAGGAAGCGCTTGGCGCCCGTCATGCCCTTGTTGCCCACGACGATCAGATCGGCGTCGCGCTCCTCGGCGATGTCGAGGATCGCGTCGGCGGGATCACCCTGGCGTGGGTAGACGTCGACCGGCACGCCGGCCTCACGGCCGATCGCGGCGGCGGCCTCGAGCGTCGCGTCGACATCCTCACGCGGGTTGATGGCCCACTGCAGATCCTCGGGAGCCTGCCGGCGTTCCTCGCTCAAGCGCTGCGCCGGCACGGGCTCATACGCACTGACGAGCTCTAGCTTCGCCCCGACGGCACGGGCAAGGTCGACCGCCTGCCGCACGGCCTGACTCGCGGTGTCAGAGCCGTCCGTCCCAACCACGATTGATTTGAACATCACTCTCCTTGCGTCGTCGCCGAGGTATCGCCGCCCGAAGCGATCATATCCGCGCCAGTGGGCCGGTGGCCGACGCCGGGCCGCACTAGATTAGGCCGATGATCGACCTGCACTGCCATGTGCTGCCCGGCATCGACGACGGTCCGCGGACGATCGAGGGCTCGCTCGCGCTCGCTCGCGCGAGCGTGGCTGCGGGCATCGGCACGATCGTGGCGACGCCGCACGTGAACTCGCGCACACCCAACGACGCCGCGACGATCGCGCCGCCCCTGGCTTTGCTGCGCGCGCGCCTGGCCGAGGAGCGGATCGAGCTCGACGTCCTCCCCGGCAGCGAGATCGCGGTTACGCACATAGCGGAGATCGAGCCGGCGGAGCTCGCGCGACTCGGGCTCGGCGGTGGCCCGTGGTTGCTGGTCGAGCCGCCGTTCACCACCGTTGCGATCGGGCTGCAGAGCCTCGTGCAGCAGCTCCAGCGCCAGGGCCACGGCGTGGTGCTGGCTCATCCGGAGCGCTGCCCGGCGCTGGCGCGCGACCGCGCGACCGTTAGGTCGCTCGCGCTGGAGGGCGTCGTGATGTCTGTGACCGCGGGCTCGCTGACCGGGCACTTCGGCGGCAGCGTGCAACGGGCGGCCCTCGAGCTCGCGCGCGAAGATCTGATCCACAACGTCACCTCCGACGCCCACGACAGCGTAAAACGCCCGCCGGGGCTGCTCGCGGACCTCGAGCAGGCGGGGCTGGCGCCGCTGGCCGAGTGGCTGACGCTGGCCGTGCCGGCGGCGATCATCGCGGGCGTTGAGATCCCGCCGAGGCCGGCCGGCGTGCTCGGCGGCGCTCGGCGTCGGCGCTCATGGCGCCTGCGGCGCTGACGGCTGCCGCGCGCCCGACACGGCGCAGCGGCTGGCATGCAGGAGCCACACGCCGACGCTCCGGTACACCTGGACGTGGCAGTGGCTGCGTGCCCACGCCACGGCGGCGCCTGTCCTGGGATCTTGCTGCAGCGCATCGTCGACCTCGGAGACGACCATCCACACGGTTCCCGCGCCCTGGCGGGCCAGCAAGGCGAAGGCGGCGGCTGTGGGGGGACCATCGGGCACGTTGCCGTATCCGGTGCGGTCCTTGAATCCGACGACGCCGCTCGGGAGCGGCTGGTCTTTCCATTCATCCACGATCAGCTCGCCGTCGGCTGCGCGGAACGCGGGATCGTAGTAGCCGAGCGAGGGCAGCACGAGCGCGTTGTCGATGATCGTGGGCGCTCCGACAGCGCGTTCGGCGCGAAGCACGGCGGCGACGGGGGGCCAGTCCTCCTGCAGGTGGCTGCGCTGGCGCGAGTCGGCGGCGCCGGCGGCGACGACGACCACGGCGATGCACGCGGCCGCGGCCAGCGCGCCGGCCCGGCTGTGCCAGAGCCGTTCGGCCGCGAGCGCGAGCGCGAGACACAGCCCAGGTAGTGACATGATCGCGTAGCGGGGCCAGAAGACCGGCTGCTTGAACGAGATCGCCAGCAGCACGGCCGCCGGCGCCAGCCCCCAGCAGAGCGCCATCGCGAGCGCGGTGTCCTGCGCCCTTTGGCGCCGGCGCGAGACGGCCCAGAGGGCCCCCGCGACCAGCACGACGGCAGCCGCGAGCGTTGCCCAGCGCGCGGCTGTCAGACCGGAGAAGCCAGCGGTGAATTCCTGCAGCGCGAGCGTGACGAGCGAGCGGCTGGTTTTGGGAAGCCAGTAGAGCGCGTCGCGGCGCCCGCGGGAGACGACGGCGGCAACGAGCAGGGGAATGCAACACACGGCGACGGCGAGCAGCGACGCCAGCCAACGCCGGAACGCGACTCGCCCTGCCCGCCACGCGATCAGGGCCTGCGCAGGCAGCGCGAGCGGGGCGGCGAAGATCTCCGAGTAGGCCAGCACGGTCATGGCGGCGACGTAGCCGATCCACGCGCGGCGTTCGCCGCTGCGCTGCAGCGCCCGCGGGAGAGCGCCGAACGCGAGGATGACGCTCAGCACCACGAACGCGTATGCGCGCGCCTGCTGGCTGTACCAGACCGCCATCGGGTTGACGGCGAGCAGGCCCGCGGCGAGCAGTGCGGTGGCGGGGGCGGCGTAGCGGCGGGCCGCCCACCACAGTGCCGGGACACTGAGCGTCCCGGCGATCACCGACGGCACGCGCAGCAGCGCAGCGCTCGAGCCGAAGATCCTGATCAGGGGCCAAAGCACGATTGCATACGGGGTGCCGTTCGCTTCGTAGCCGAACAGCGCGAGCATGTGACCGAAACCCCGCTGGGCGAGCGCGAACGAGTAGATCTCGTCGGTGAAAAGGCTGCGCGAGAGGCTGGTGACACGCAAGGCCAGCGCGAGCGCGGTCAGGCCAGCGAGCACGACGGCCTCGACGCGCGAGGCATCCAGCGGCCGTGGCGCTGCCGATGCTGGGATGACGGTCGGTGAGGACAAGCGTTCTGTTCAGGCGAGCTTGACGATCGCGATGACCATCCCGATCAGGACGAACACGACAATCGCAATCTGCATCCAGATCCACGTGCGTGGCATGCTCGCGTGAAGCCTACTTGCCGCAACCGGACTGCCGGTACCCCACTATCGTGTGTGGCATGCACAGGCGCCTCCACTGGGCCGCGGTCGCCCTGGCGCCTGCGCTGAGCACGCTCGCGCTGATGCCTGCCTCCGGCGACGCGACTCAGGCGCAGCGGGCGCAAGCGAGCTCGGCGCTGCTCGGGGGGGTCGATATCCCGGCGGTTTCCGCCCAGGCGTCCTCGGCGAGCGAGGACCGCACGATCGCGACGGCGCACGCGCTGCACGCGAAGGTGGTCCGCACCGAGGTGCCGTGGGCGGCGTTCGAACCGACGCGCGGCCACATCGATCCGAGCGTTCAGGCGTACACGGACCGTCTGGTCGCGGACGCGGCAGCTGCGGGAATCGGCGTGATCATGGTCGTCGACAGCACACCGTGCTGGACGTCCTCGGCGCCGAGCGCGCTGCTGGCGGCGTGCGGCCCGGGCGCCAGCGCGGCGAACGCGTGGCCACCGGTGGATCAGGGCGCATACGCCGCGTTCGTCGCCTATCTCGCCCACCGCTACGGTCCGCACCTGGCGGCCATCGAGGTGTGGAACGAGCCGGATCAGTCCAACGAAGCCTATTTCGCGGGCCCCGAAAAAGCGACCCGTTACGCGGCGCTGCTGCGCGCGGCGTATCCGGCGATCAAGGCTGCCGATGCGAGCCTGCCGGTGCTGGCCGGCTCGCTGGTCGGTTCCAACGGCGCGTTCCTGCGCCTGCTGTACGCGGCGGGCATCAAGGGCTATTACGACGGCCTTTCGGTCCACTTCTACACGCTCACGCTCGGCTCGCTGCGCTCGATCCACGAAACACAGCTCGCCAACGGCGACCACACGCCACTGTGGCTCGACGAGTTCGGCTGGACGAGCTGCTGGCCGCAGGAACGCATCGAGGAGGAACAGGGCTGCGTGACGCCGCAGATCCAGGCGAGAAACCTGTCGGACACGCTGCGCACGCTGGCGCGCACCCCGTTCGTTGCGGCGGCGGTCGCCTACAAGCTGCAGGACTCGCGCGCCGAAGACTTCGGCATGCTCTCCGCCGCCGGCACGCGCAAGGCCGCCTTCAATGCGTTCGTGGGGGCGATGACCGCGCCGTTCGGAGCGATCAGCGGTGTGACGCTGAAGCTGCGCCGCAAGGGTGCACACGTACTCGCCAGCGGCTCCGGCCCGGTCGGTGATTTCATGCGCCTGGAAGTCTTCCGCGGCGGGCAGCTGCGCTACTGGATCGTGTTCTCGCTGAACCGCTTCAACCAATATGCGTTCACGCTGCCGGCGGCGCTCGGAACGCACCGTCTGCAGGTGCGCGTGTTCCAATACTGGAACGGGCTGCCGAAGGCGGCGCAGAAGCAGATTTAGATCTGGGGCCAGCCGGCGCGGTCGCCCGCCGAGCGCCGTGAGGCGTCCACTCGCGCCGGCGCCGGACAGGCGTTCCTCACTCGGCGTTGTGGAACAGCGCGACGAACGTCAAGGCGAGGATCTTGGCGTCGAGGCCGAGCGACCAATGGGCGATGTAGTAGTTGTCCCACTCGACGCGCTCGGCGAGCGAGGTCTGGCCGCGCAGCCCGTGGACCTGCGCCCAGCCGGTGATGCCCGACTTGACGCGGTGACGGTCGCCGTAGCGGATGATGTCCTGCCTGAACAGCTCGACGAACTCCGGTCGCTCCGGGCGCGGCCCAACGAGGCTCATGTCGCCGCGCAGAACGTTGAACAGCTGTGGCAGCTCGTCGAGTGAGGTGCTCCGCAGGAAGCGCCCGACGGAGGTCCGACGGTCCTCTCCCTCGACGCCGCCGGGCGCCGTATCACCTCCAAGCAGGAAGTCGAGCGCGCTGCCGCCGTCCTCGGCGCCGTCGGCGGCCGGCTGCTGAAGGCGCATCGAACGGAACTTGTAGAAGTTGAAGACCTTGCCGTCGCGACCGACGCGGCGCTGGCGGAAGAAGGCGGGGCCGGGGCTGCTCAGGCGCACGGCCACCGCCGACAGCACGATCACCGGCGAGAAGACGATCAGGAGCGTCAGCGCCAGCACGCGGTCGAGCGCGTGCTTTAGCGCGAACTGCAGTCCGTTGGGATCGACCGCGGTGAACGACAGCAGCGGCAGGCCGCCGACTGTGTCGTAGCCGACGCGGTCGTTGATCGTGTCGAACATCCGCGGCACGAC
Source organism: uncultured Solirubrobacteraceae bacterium (assembly GCA_963827455.1). Taxonomy (GTDB): domain Bacteria; phylum Actinomycetota; class Thermoleophilia; order Solirubrobacterales; family Solirubrobacteraceae; genus Palsa-744. The sequence continues at coordinate 35,444 of CAWHAW010000012.1, forward strand.
GGAGACGTCCACGCCGAGCTCCTGGCAGCGCTGGATCAGCCGGCTGACGCGCGCGTCGGCGACCGAGGAGAAGGCGACGATCAGTTGTCCAACACCGGTGTCGCGCACGGTCTGGTCGAGGTCGTCGATCGTGCCGAGAACGGGAACGTCGCGGCCACCGACCTCGGCCACCGAGCGCGGATCCTCGTCGAGGAAGCCGATCGGGACGAGGCCGTACTCGGGATGCGCCTCGAGGCGCCGGGCTACCTGCGCGCCGACGACGCCGGCGCCGAGGATCAGCACCGGCTTGCCCACGAGGTGGCGCGTACGGGCGGCGCGCTGGGCGAAGGACAGGACGACGCGCAGTGCGCCTACGCCTATCAGCCCGTACAGCCACGCGTGCAACCAGTCCGACTGGTTCGGCAGCTGGCCGTTGAACAGCATCCCGAGCGTCGCGACGCCCATCGCAGCCACCGACACGCCGCTCAGAACGGGCAGCATCCCGTCGAGCACGAGCGCGCGCAGCTTCCTCTCGTAGAGACCGCGCAGGTAGAACAAACCGATCGCGAGCACCGGCAGCGCCAACAGCGGGGCGCGAACGGACGAGACGCGCAGCGTCGCTTCGAGGCCACCCAGGGCTGCGACGACGGCGACGCACAGCAGCACGAAGTCCGCCACCGGGCGCACGATCTCCCAGCCGGCTCCCTCGAGGGCCCACTGCAGCGGACCGGTGAACGCACCGCGCCACAGCGGCCGCGGCGCGGGCGCGTCGTGGGTCAGCTCGCCGCGAAGCGGAAGCGTTGTCGTTGTCTGTCGCGTGACTCTGGTGCCGTCCATGAAGATGCTCGCCGTATGTACCCCTGGTTGATTTCCTACCCGTTGGTAACTACTCGGGTCCTGCAGCGCCTCGCTTTAGCCGTGCCCCCCACGGCTAACCGGGCTGGCGGGCCAGAAATCGGGTGACCACAGCAGTCACCGCGAGCGCGGCCAGCGCAAGAAGTATGTACATGAGGTCGGCGCCCGACAGTCCGCCGACGGCGCCGCCGCCGGGCTGCGATCCGCGGGCAGACGCCGCTCCCCCGATCGACGCTCCGTGTTTGCCCGTTCCACTCGCGCCATGGCTGGCCGGGGCACCGTTCGCAGCCGAGGCGTGGCGTCCCTGCGCGCCGCGCGTTTTGCCGCCCGCGGCGCCGGGTTGGCTTTCCCCGCCGGTCGCCTGGCCCGTAGGAGTCGCGGCGACTTCGCCCGTCGCGCCAGCCACCGACCCCGTGCCGCCGCCGGGCGCACCGCGTCCGCTCGAGCCGTGACCAGCTGAGCCGCCGCCGGAGGACCCGCCTACCAGCGCCGAGCCGAGAATCGCCTGGTTGCCCTGCCCCGGGCCTCCGTAGCCGCTCAGCAGTGGCCCGGCCATCGCCGATGCCGTGATTGCCGACGCCGTCAGCGTCACCAGAATCACGATGATGCTCAGTCCATGACGCCTCATGCATCCGTGCCCTTCGATCCTCTCCGACTCGAGCAAGCTGTGCTCCTGTCCGTGCCAACTTGCAATCCGTCTATCCAACCCCCCTATCGCCAGTGCCTTGAGCGTACAGGTGCTGTCATCGACGAATCGACGATGGTTTCGAACACGCTACCGGAGCTTGACACCCATGTCGAGCGATTTCTTGGCTTATTTGGCATGAATCAACCCGAAACTATGCGAACTGCTGAGCTTTGAGCAGAATCGATCGGTTCAGTTCTTCGATGTTGACGCGCCCGCCGCGCCGCACGAGCGCCAACGCGCCGCGGGTGAGCGGTTCGCGGGGGTCGAGAGCGACCGCGCGCTGGAGCAACGCCAGCGCTGCTGCGCGCTCACCCCGAGACGAGGCGATAGCGCCCCGCTCCAGCGTCGCGTAAGCATCGTCGGGGGTGCGAGCGAGCGCGAGCGAGAACTGGTGATCGGCTCGGTCGAGTTCGCCGTAGCGCAGGGCGATGCTGCCGGCGACGACGTAGGGTTCGTCACTCAGCGGGTTCAGACCGGCGGCGTCGTTCAGCCGCGCATATGCGGTCTGCGGGGCGCGCGTCCAGACGTGCGCCGCGCTCTGTACCTCCAGCTGGCTCAACCAGGGGCCCGTGAGCGCGACGGCGCCGGCGAGCGCGAGCACGACTCCCGCTACGAGCGCTGGATGGGGACGGCGCGGGCGCCCGGGCGCCCGCCCGAGCGGTCGCGCAGCCTCGGGCGGGGACGCGCCCGGGCCTGGCACGCGCCGCCGCGCCGCGGTCGAAGCCCGTGCAGGGGCAAGCGCGCAGGCCAGGCCGAGCAATGCGAACGCCGGCGCGCCGAGGCCGGCGAACTCCCAGAACCAGTCGAAGGAGCCGTGCACCACCCAGTAGCCGAATCCCGCGAGCGCTGCTCCGGCGACGGTGCGCACCAGCGGGTCGGCGGCGCGCAGCGCGCGGCCCGCGGCCACGAGGGCGCCAGCCAGACCGACGATCGCCAAGAGCGCGCCCACGAGGCCGGTCTGCACGAGCGTGCGCAGCTCGACGCTATGCGGATAATGCGGCGTCTCCTGGCTGCGGCCATGCACGAGGTATTGCTGTTCGTAGTTGTCGGCGCCGATGCCGACGAGCGGATGGTGCAGGAATTCGTCGAGCGCGACGCGGTAGAAGTCGTAGCGATTGCTGCCGAGCCCACTGGTGAGGTGGCCGCCGCCGCTGATCTGCGAGGAGTAGCCCCCCTTGAAGCTGTGCCAGCCTTTTTCCAGGCGCGTGATCGGGTTGCCGGCCGCGGCGAGACCACCGGCGATCACCGCCACGAGCGTCGCCAACGCAAGCACCGCGACCGCGCGGCGCACACGAGCGCGCGTGCGCTCGCCGAGGCGAGCGTCGAGTGCCGCCCCGAGCGCGACGACGACGCCGACGGCGAGCGCAGCCACGAACATCGCGCGCGTGGCTGTGTGAAGTGTCGCGGGCATCACGGCTCCTGCGTTGCTGACGCGGTCCCCGACATGCAAAACCGAGGGCGCGGCCGCCGCGATGCCGGCGGCGACCGGTACGAGCACGGCGAACGTACGTACGCGCCCCGGCAGCAGCGCGAACACCAGCACGAGCATCACCGGCGTCGCATACAGCGAGCCGCGGCTCTGGCTGAGCAGCGCGACCTCCGCCAGCAGCACCGCGCCGCCCGCGAGCACCCCGCGCAGGCCCCACGGCAGGCTCCTGGTGCGCGCTAGCAACAGCGCCGGCCAGCACGCCATCAGCCACTGCGCGGCGTTCGCGTTGGCGTAGCCGCTCGGGTATTCCAGGCGCCCACCGACGATCAGCGTCTGCAGCTTGGCGGCACTCGCACTATCGACGTGCAGCGCCACGAACGCCGCCAGCGCGATCATCGCGAGCGTCCACGCGCACAACAGCAGCGCGGCGCTGACGCCGTTCTGGCGCCAGCTGGCGAACAGCGCGAACACGGCCAGGTACAGCAGCGTCCGGTTCGCGCCTTCGAGCGCCTCTCCCGGCGCCGCCGCCCACAGGATCGACAGGTAGCTGAGCGCCGTGTAGGCGGCAAGCGCCGCGAGCGCGACGCGCACGGGACCGGGCATCTCGGACAGGCGCAGCCGCACGGCGCCGAGCGCGATGCCGAGCGCGAGCAGCACCACCAACGCTCCCGGCGCCCAGTGGGTCACCGGATAGCCCGCCTGGCTGGTCGCCCACACGATGAACAGCACGAGCACCGCGAACGCGGGCACCGTCGCCGGCGCCTCGCGCAGCGAGGCGGTGAGCTTGCCCGTCATCGCGAGCACAATAATCATCGGCGTGGAGGACTCCGCCAGCTTCGCCGCCTTCTACGACGCCGCGTATGCGCAGGCGCCCGCCGACGCGGCTCTGTACTCGCGCTGGCGCGCGCTCGGGGCGGTTGGCAAGGCCGAGCACGTGATCGCCCTGTGCGCGCGCGCCGGCGTCGCGGCGGGCGGGCATCCAATCAACACCCTCGAGGTCGGCTGCGGTGACGGCGCGCTGCTGTGCGAGCTGCACCGGCGCGGCTTCGGCGGAACGCTGTCGGGCGTCGAGATCACGCAGGCGGCCGTCGAGATCGCGCGCTCACGGCCGGAGATCGAGTCGGTCGAGCTCTACGACGGCGAGCATCTGGCGGCTGGGGACGGCGCTTACGAGCTCGGCGTGGTCTCACATGTGCTCGAGCACGTGCCCGACCCCTCGGCGCTGCTTGTGGAGGTGGCTCGCGCCTGCCGGGCGGTGCTGGTCGAGGTGCCGCTCGAGGCGAACTTCTCGGCACGACGCGCAGGCAAGCGCGCGCACGCGGCGGAGGTGGGACACGTGCAGCGACTCGACCGCCGCGCCGTGCGCGACATGGTCGCGCACGCGGGACTTGCGATCGCGGCGGAGCTCGAGGACCCGCTGCCGCTGGCGGCCCACCGCTTCTTCGCGCGCACCCCGCGCGCGCGGGCCTCAGCGACGGTCAAGTGGGCCGTGCGCGCCACGGTGCAGCGCGTGTGCCCGCCGCTCGCACGGCGGATGTTCACGCTCCACTACGCGTGCCTTTGCGTCGCGCCGGGCGCGTAGCGGCTGAGAACAGCAGCGAGAGCACGGTGCCCATCAGCTCGTCCGGGACCGCGTCGGGGTCGGCGAGCTTCTGACGCGCGATCCCGTCGGCGAGCGCGTCGATCGCCACCGCGAGCTGCTCGGCGGGCAGGGCCAGCTCGAGGTCGAACTCGCGCACGCCGTCGGCGATCAGCTGCGTCAGCACCTGGCGCATCTGCGCAAAGCGCTCTGCCACCTTGGGGCGCACCTCGGCGTCGCGCACGCCGTAGGCCCAGAACTCCATGAACAGGAGCAGCAGCTCTGGCTCGCGCTCGATCATCGTCATCCACTGGCGCGCGCCGCCCGTCGCGCGTTCGGCGATCGACGCACGCTCGCGCACCGCGTCGGCGATCTCGCGCGCATGCTCGTCGATCTCGCGCTCCATCAGCACCAGGAACAGATCCTCCTTGCCGTCGAAGTTCGAGTACAGAGCGCCGGTCGAGAAGCCGGCCTCGGAGGCGATCTCCTCGACGCTCGCGCCGTGAAAGCCGCTGCGCGCGAACACCCTGCGCGCCGCCGCCAGCAGCCGGTCGCGCGTGTGCGCACGGCTCTGCTCGCGGGTGCGGCGAGTCCCGGCGTCCGGCTCGCCTGTCGCGCGCTCCACCTGCGTCGCCGTCCGTGCGCCGTGCGCTCGCAGCCCGCGATCCTCGATCTCCATCTTCTAAATCCTACTTGACAGAGCAGTCATTACGCCGATAACGTTCATTATCCGATTCGAATCAGCGGAGCGAAGGGAGCGAAGACGATGGCAACTGTGACGAGGTCGACAGCGACTCACGCGGAGGGCCTCGCCAGCCTGCCTACGGATGCGATCTCCTACGAGGACCTGTACGCACGCTGGGAGCGCGGCAACTGGTCCGCGATGGAGCTCGACTTCACCGAGGATGCGCGCCAGTGGCGCGAGGACTTCACCGACTTCGAGCGCACCGCCGCGATCTGGAACTACTGCCTGTTCTTCTGGGGCGAGGACGCCGTCGCAGACAACCTCTCGCCCTACATAGACGCGGCCCCGCGCGAGGAGCAGAAATACTTCCTCACCACCCAGCAGGTGGACGAGGCGCGTCACGCGGTGTTCTTCAAGCGCTTCATGCAGGAGGTCTGCGGCATCGGCGACGGCTCCATGGCCAGCGGCCTGCAGGCGATCAAGCCGCAGCTGACGAGCGGTTTTCGCAAGATCTTCGACCGCCTCGATCGCATGGCCGAAGAACTGCGCGCCGACCACTCACCCGCCAAACTCGCCGCCGCCGTCACCCTCTACCACATCGTCGTCGAGGCCTCCCTCGCGCAGCCCGGCCAGCACTTCATCTGCAGCTACCTCGAGCAGCGCGACCAGCTCCCCGCCTTCCGCGCAGGCATGGAGAACATCGCCGCCGACGAGCAGCGGCACATCGGCTTCGGCGTCAAGCTGCTTGCCGACCTCAAGCGCGAAGACCCCGTCGGGGTCCCCAAGGCTGTCGCCGCCCTGCTCCAGGAAGTCACCCGCTACACCGCCCAGGTGCTGATGCCCCCCAACTGGGACGAACGCTACATCACCGTCTTTGGCTCCAGCTACGACGAGGTAGGCGTCGAAGGCATCACCTCGATGACCACCAAGCTCCGCTCCGCCGGACTCGCCGTCGAGACGCTGCCAGGACCGCCGATCCTGCCGCCCGGGCTCGAGCCCCTGGAGCTCACCCAACGCGGGCGCACACTCGCCAAGGCGGGCGTGCTCGGTGTGCGCGAGGGGCCCACCAAGCGCGATCCCGAGACCGTCGCGCTGCTGTTCGACACGATCCGCCGTCAGGTCAACCCACAGCACGGGCTCACGCGACCAACCACATTCCAGTGGGAGTTCACCGATCCCGACATACCCACGTGGCACCTGACCGTCAACAACGGCTCCAGCACCGTCCAGGAGGGCGAGGCCTCCCGCGCCGACCTGCGTCTGCGGCTCTCCTACCAGGACTGGGTCGACATCGTCGGCCAGCGACTCGACCCGCTGCGCGCCGTCGCCACCGGTCGCCTGCGCCCCCGCGGCAACCCGCTCGCGCTACGACGGCTCGGCAAGGTCTTCCCCCGCGGCTGACGGCGCGGGCGCGGGCGCGGAGCGCGGAGCGCGGGGCCGGCCAAGCTCCGGCATTTTGTTCTCTTGCGAACGCTGTATAGCGATGGTTATACAGCGTTCCTGAATGGAGAAAAAGTGCGGGGAGGCTCTTAGCCCGGCGAGAACTCTCGCGCCGCGGCGACGCTGCTCGAGTCGCCGCTCGATTGAGGTGTTGGGGACCTGACCGCGCCACCCACGGGCAAAGCAGCTGCAGTGCCGGCGGAAGACACCCGCGCAAGCGGCTGCCCGTTGCCAGACGCGCTACCGCTGCTGGAGCCGGCGCCGGATGCGAGTGCGCGCTCTGGCCCGAACTCACGGCTGGCCCTGGCCGGCGCCGTGAGCGCCGTCGATCGATTGGCGGCCGGGCGGGTATCTGACGACTGTGCTCGCCCGTCGCTCCCTGTTGAGCCGTCGAGCAGCACGGCACCGGGCGCGCCGGCGTCGGCGCTCGCTCTCACGCCGACGCGCGACACCTGGTGGTGCCTGCGGCTCGACTCGTGCGCCGGGAGACCGCCCTGCAGCGCGGCACAACCCGCTCCGACGCCGAGCGCCAGCAGGCAGCCGACGGCGAGCTTCCCGCCGAGCGGCCCCGCCCCGAACAACCAGCTGCCGCCGGCCACACCGGATGCGCCGACCGCGCCGGCGGCCCCGGAGGTAGCGGCGACGCCGCCGACACCGGTTGCGGCCCCCGTACCGCCGCCCGCCGCGTTGGCGCCTGCGTGGAGTCCCTCGGCGGCGCGCGCGAGAGCCGCGGCGGCGACACCGGACGGCAGCAGAGCCGGCGGCATAGCTGCGGCGAGGCCGCGCAGCGAGACGACATAGGCGCGACACGCCGGGCATTGGCTGTGATGCATCAGCGCCAAGCTGTACCGGTCCCCCTCGGGGTCCAGAATGCCAAACGCGAGCGCGCGCATCAGAGAGGCCTGCTCCTCGCACCAGTCGCCGTCGCAGATCGTGCCCAGGAGCGCACCGACCTTGGCGGCGACGCCGGGGCGCCCGGGCCCTCGTCCCTCCATCAGCTTGCGCATGCGTGTCTCACTGACACCCATCCGCGCGGCCGCTTCCGAGCGGGTGAGGCCCTGCAGGTAGCACAGCGTCGCCGCCTCGCGCTCGCGTGTCTCGAGGTGTCCGCGCAGCCCCTCGAAGACGTGGCGCAGGCGCGTGCGCGCATCTAGCTGCTCGACGAGGTCCTGATCGCGGCCGTTCTCGACCTCCAGCTGCAGCTCACCGCCGCAGCGCACGCGGACGCGGGCGCGGTGCTCCTCGATCGCCCGCCGGTAGGTCACGAGCACAAGCCAGCCTGTCGGGTTCTCGATCTCCTGCCCCGCGAGCACGACCGCGTACAGCCCCTGCCACGCCGTCGCGTAACACGCCTCCAGATCGTCCCGATCGAGCGTGATGGCGCTCGCTCGCAGCTTGCCGCGAACGCTCGCAAGCACCCGCCCGCGCAGCGCGTCGAACTCGTCGCGCAGCAGACGCTCGGCGCGATGGCGACGGAGGCTGAGCGGGCTCATGGCCCGCGATTATGCAAATTTCGAATACGCGGCGAGTTCTAAAGCATCGCTATTTGCGCGAGACTTACGCTACGCATGTCCTCCCCGCGCCGGTGCGCCTCATGCCACTCGACGACCAGCTCGAGCGCCTCCGGGAGCGGCCACACCGGGCGCCAGCCCAGCTGCCGTTCGGCCGCGCTCGAGTCGAGCGCCAGATGATCGGCCTCGGGCGGGCTGCCGGCATCGTCGAGCCGCCACTCGAGCTCGCCTCCCCACAGCTCCGTGAGCCGCCCCACGATCCAGCTCACCGGCCGCGCGTCGGCCTCCGCGGGCCCGAAATTCCACGCACCCTGCTCCTGCGCGGCCCCTGCCGCCGAGGTCTTGCCTCGAGCCAGCGCTTGGGCGAGCTGCAGGTAGCCGCTGAGCGGACTGAGAACGTGCTGCCATGGGCGCACCGCGTGGGGGTTTCGAACCAGCAGCGGCGCGCCGGTCTCGACCGCTCGGACGGCATCCGGCACGAGCCGGTCCTCGCCCCAATCGCCTCCGCCGATGACGTTGCCGGCGCGCGCGCTGCCAAGGCGCGGCGTGTCCTCGCCCATGAAGAACGAGCGCCTGTAGGCGGCGGAGACGAGCTCGGCGCACGCCTTGGAGCTCGAATATGGGTCCGCGCCGCCCAGCGCGTCCCCCTCGACGAACCGTCGCGCGCCGCCAGCCGGGTTCTCGTAGCACTTGTCCGAGGTCACGACCACGACGGCCAGCACGTCGTGGTCCGCGTGGCGCACGGCGTCGAGAACGTTCACGGTGCCCATCACGTTCACCTCGTAGGTCATCACCGGGTCGAGCAGCGAGCGCCTGACCATCGGCTGCGCGGCCAGGTGCAGCACGACCTCCGGGCGCGCATCCTCGAGCGCCCCGCGGACCGCCGCGCGATCGCGCACGTCCACGGCGAGATGGCGCATCTGCGCACCGACAGCGGCCAGCTCGAACAGCGACGGGCTCGTCGGCACGCCCGGCGCGAGGCCGGTGACGTCGGCTCCCAGCGACTGCAGCCACAGCGACAGCCACGCGCCCTTGAAGCCCGTGTGGCCGGTCACGAGCACGCGCCGGCGGCGCCAGAAGTCGGGGTCGATCGCCACGGGGGCGAGTATCTTCACGCAATCGCCAGCCCGCCTGTCCCCACCTCACCCGCCTCGACAGCGATCACGCCGCCTCCACGCGCGGCGATCCTCGACATCCCGCTCGCTGTCTCCGACTACGAGGAGGTGCTCGACTGGATGCAGGCGATGATCGCGGCCAAAGAACGCGGATACGTCACTGCCGCGGCCGTCAATCTGGTGATGTCCGCGCAGGAGGAGCCGGAGACCCTCGCGGCCACGCTCGCTGCCACCTTGGCAGTGCCTGACGGCCAGCCGCTCGTGTGGGCGCTGCGGGCGCTCGGGCACACCCGAGCCACACGCATCTACGGCCCGGACCTGATGGCCAAGTTCTGCGCACGCGCCGCGCAAGACGGCACGCCGATCTACCTCTATGGCGGCCGGTCTCCAGACGCCCGAACGCTGCTCGAGGCACGCCTGAGCGAGCGCTTTCCCGGACTGCGCATCGCCGGCGGCTCCTCACCGCCTTTCCGTGTCCTGAGCGCCGAGGAGGACGAGCGCGAGATCGCGAAGATCAACGCCTCCGGCGCCGCCGTGGTGTGGGTAGGCACCGGACAGCCACGCCAGGAGCAGTGGATGCACCGCATGCGACCACGCTTGTCGCCGCCGCTGCTCGTGGGAGTCGGAGCGGCGTTTGACTTCCACGCGGGCCTCATATCTCAGGCACCGGCCTGGATGCAGCGCAGTGGCCTCGAGTGGACCTATCGCCTCTCGCGCGAGCCGCGGCGCCTGTGGCGACGCTATGCCCGATACAACCCGTTGTTCGTCGCGGGGTTTTCGCGTCAGTACCTTCGCCACCGTCGCGGGCGATGAGCAGGGTCTTGGTTACGGGCGGCGTGGGCACGATCGGCGCCGCGGTGGTCAGACGCCTGCTCGCCGATCCCGCCTACGAGGTGCGCGTCTCCGACCAGCGCACCGCGCCGCAGTGGGTGCGCGAGGGCTGCGAGGTCCACACCGGCGACCTGCGCGCGCCCGAGCAGGCACGCAAGGCGACCCGCGGCTGCACGCACGTGATCCACCTCGCGGCGATCGTCGGCGGGATCGCCAAGCTCCACCGCCTGCCGCACACGCTCACGGAGGTCAACAACGCGCTCCACAACGCCGTCGTCCGCGCCGCGCTGGAGCTCGAGGTGGAGCGCTTCACGTACGTGTCCTGCGCGATGGTGTTCGAGCGCGCGGAGCTGTTCCCGACGCCCGAGGACTACCTGCCGAGCTGCCCCACGCCGATCTCCGCGTACGGCCTCTCGAAGTTGACCGGCGAGGTCTACTGCCGCGCCGCGCACGACGAGCACGGCCTGCCGTACACGATCTGCCGCCCGTTCAACGCGTACGGGCCAGGGGAGGTGCCCGAGGCCGAGCCGGGGATCGCGCACGCGGTCCCGGACCTGATCAAGAAGGTGCTCGCGGGACAGCGCCCGCTGCAGATCTTCGGTTCGGGCCAGCAGACAAGAACGCTCACGCACGTCGACGACGTCGCCGACGGCATCGTCACCGCGATGAGCTCGCCGGCCGGGCTGAACGAGGACTTCAACATCGCCGCCGCGCGCGAGCTGACGATCGAGCAGATCGCTCGCATCGTGTGGGAAGCGTGCGACCGGGACGCCGACGCGTTCGAGCTGGAGCACCTGCCGGCGTTCGCAGTTGACGTGCAGCGGCGCTGGCCGTCGGTCGAGAAGGCGCAGCGCCTGCTCGACTGGCGGGCGCGGATCGAGGTCGAGGACGGCATCGCGGCGACCGTGCAGTGGCTGCGCGGCTTGAAAAACGCCGCCGGTGGAATTTCCGCAGCGGCAGCTCCGTTGAGCGCGCGACGAGCGCCGACGGGCGCATCGGCCTAGGCCTATAGGCTCCCGCCAATGCCAGATAAAAGACCCTCAGCACTCATCACCGGCGTCACCGGCCAGGACGGCTCATACCTCGCCGAGCTTCTGCTCGAGAAGGGCTACGACGTCCACGGCATGGTGCGCCGCGCCTCAACCGAAAAGTTCGACCGGATCGAGCACATCCGCGATCGCCTCACTCTCCACCAGGGCGACCTGCTCGACCAGCGCTCGCTGGTGGACGCGCTGCGCGCCTCCAAACCGAGCGAGATCTACAACCTCGCGGCGATGTCGTTCGTCGCCGTCTCCTGGATCCAGCCGACGCTCACGGCCGAGTTCACCGGCGTAGGCGTCACGCGGATGCTCGAGGCGATGCGCGAAGTCTGCCCCGAGGCGCGCTTCTACCAGGCGTCCTCGAGCGAGATGTTCGGCAAGGTGCTCGAGGTCCCCCAGACCGAGACCACACCCTTCTACCCGCGCTCGCCCTATGGCGTCGCCAAGGCCTACGGGCACTTCATCACCGTCAACTACCGCGAGTCCTACGACCTGCACGCGACGTCTGGCATTTTGTTCAACCATGAGTCCATTACTGCCAACACCCCCCTGCTGATCAGGGACGACGGGCTCATCGACGTCAAGACGCCGGCCGATCTCGTGCCACTCCTAAGAAAGGGCGGCTCCGTCCAGAACTTCCTGCCGAAGTCGTTTCTGGAGGTTTGGGACGGTCGAGACTGGACGTCGGTCACAGCCATCACTGCCACAAGGCGGCGTCGTACCGACCCGGACCATGAGCTCCTGTCGATCCAGGCTCGGGCGGGAGTGGTCGACGTCACCGCGCACCACAACATGCTCGACTCGGACTTCCAGAAGGTCCAGGCACACGACGTGGAGCCCGGCGACGAGCTCGCGCTATGCGACGCGATGCCGGAGACCACGACGTGGGGAGTGGCGACAGCCGAGCTGGCCGAGTTCCTCGGGCTCATGGCGGCCGACGGATACGTACACCGCGAGGGCACCAACGTATGCTTCAGTAACAACGATGCCGGCCTGCGCCTTCGCGTGTCGCTGCTGTGGTCCCGCCTGTTCATTGGCCAGTCGCGAGAGTGGACCGGCACGTCAGGATGGAACGAGGAAGTAACCGTCGAGAAGGTCACCTTGACGGGCAGTCGCGGCGCCGCCATGTGGCTGCGCGAACAGCTCTACACGCCAACCGCGCACAAGCGGGTGCCGCCGTTGATCCTGAACGCCGAGCAGGAAGTTCAGGAAGCGTTCCTGCGTGGCTACTACGCAGGCGACGGGCTCAAGAAGGGCAACGGCGCCTCGATCAAGACGAACAGCCCGGTGCTCGCACAGGGTCTCTGCTGGATGTACCACCTCACCGGTCAGCCCGCCTCGGTGTACGTCGAGCAGCGCGGCGAGAGGACGTACTACCAACTGAACCTCGCCTCGGCGGTGAGAGTGGGCGCCAAGGGCCAGCACCTGCGCAAGAACCCCGCCGAGGTTCGCCAGGTGAAGCCCGCCGTCGTGCCCGACGACGAATGGACGTTCGACGTCGAGACCGAGAGCGGCAAGTTCTGCGCGGGCGTTGGGCGCCTCGTCATCTCCAACTCCCCCCGCCGCGGCCTTGAGTTCGTCACCCGCAAGATCACCTGGCACGCGGCGGCGATCAAGCACGGCCTGACCAAAGAGCTGCGCCTCGGCAACCTCGACGCGGAACGCGACTGGGGCTATGCGAAGGATTACGTTGAAGCGATGTGGCTGATGCTCCAGCGTGACATCGCCGAGGACTATGTGATCGCAACCGGGAAAGCCAACTCGGTGCGCGAGTGCTGCGAGGTCGCCTTCGACGAGGCCGGTCTCGCCGACTTCCAGCAGTACGTGACGATCGACCCAGCGTTCGTGCGCCCGGCGGAGGTGGACCACCTGATCGGCGATCCGTCGAAGGCCGACCGCGATCTCGGCTGGAAGCCGCAGACGAGCTTCGAGGAGCTGATCCGCCTGATGACGCGTGCCGACCTCGAGCTGCTGGCGCCACGCTGAGTCTCATGAGCGTGCCGCTGTTCGACACCTCGACGCCGGTGTACGGGCTGCGCGCGGAGCTGCGGGCGGCCGTCGAGCGGGTGCTCGACTCCGAGCGCTACATCCTCGGCCCCGAGGTGAGCGCGTTCGAGCAAGAGTTCGCCGACTACTGCGGGGCGCGGCAGGCGGTCGGGGTGGCCAACGGCACCGAGGCGATCACGATTGCGCTGCGCGCCATGGGTGTCGGTCCGGGCGACGAGGTCGTCGTCCCCTCGTTCACGTTCTACGCCTCAGCCGAGGCGATTCCGCCGACGGGAGCCACCCCGGCGTTCTGCGACATCGACCCCGATACCTACTGTGTTACCGCCGAGACGGTCCGCGCGGCGCTGACGCCGCGAACCAAGGCGGTCATCGCGGTCCACCTTTTCGGCAACATCGCGCCGATCGCGGAGATCGAGGCGCTCGGCATACCGGTGCTCGAGGACGCCGCCCAGGCGGCCGGCTCGACCGTCGGCGAGCAGCGCCCTGGGGCGCTCGGCACCGCGGCGACGTTTTCGTTCTTCCCGTCCAAGAACCTCGGCGCATTCGGCGACGGCGGCATGATCACGACACGCGACGACGCGCTCGCCGAACGTGTGCGCACGCTGCGCTTTCACGGCTCCCACGACAAGGTCACCTACGAGCAGATCGGCTACAACTCGCGCCTGGACGAGCTGCAGGCGGCGATCCTGCGCGTGCAGCTGCCGCACCTCGACGCGTGGGCCGACGGGCGCCGGCGCGCCGGACGCCACTACGAGGACGCCGGGCTAGGCGAGCTCGTCGCGCTGCCACGACCCACCGCGGGCGCGTCGCCCGCCTGGCACCTGTACGTGGTCAGCGATCCCGACGTCGAGCGCCTCGAAGGCGCGCTCACGGCGGCGGGCATCGGACACAAGCCGTACTACCGCACGCCGGTGCACCTACAGGAGCCGATGCGCCGGTGGGCCACCGGCGTCGAGCTGCCCGCCACTGCGCACGCAGCCCGTACCCATCTCGCGATCCCGATGAGCCCGGTGCTCACACGCGAGCAGGCCGATCAAGTGGTCGCGGCCGCGCGCGGCGCGTCCGCCTAGCGCCAGCGCTCGAGCAGATCCGCGTCGGCGACCTCGCCCACCACGCGCGCCGGCACGCCCATCACCACCGCCCGCGCCGGCACGTCGCGCGTGACCACCGCGCCGGCCGCGACGAACGCCTCCTCGCCGATCTCGACCCCGGGCGTGAGCACCGCCCCTCCGCCCACGCGACACGCGCGGCGCAGCTTCGCCCCACGGACCTGCGTCTCCTGCCCGTGGCGCGCCATCGTGTCGTCGTTGGTGGTGATCGCGCCCGGGCCCACGAACACGTCGTCCTCGACGAGCGTGAACGCCGTCAGGTACACGTTCGTCTGCACGCGTACGCGCGCGCCGACGACCACGTCGTTGTCGACCACGCTGCCGCGGCCGATCACCGAGCCCTCGCCGATCCACGCGCGCTCGCGCACGAACGCCTGGTCCCCCAGGATCGCCTCCGGCCCGATGCTCGCCCCCGCGAACACCACCGTGCTCGTGCCGACGCTCACCCGCGCCGCCAGCTCCAGCGCCTGCACCTCGCCCCGCGCTCCCGAGTGACGCGCCAGTCGCGGACGCTTGCCCAGCACCGCGTGGTCCTCGATCGCGCAGCCGTCGCCGATCACCGTGCCCGCGTGAACGACCACATAGGCCCCGAACGAGACGCCCTCCCCAACGGCCACTCCTTCTCCCAGGAGCGGTCCGCGCGCCTGCGGGCTGGCTGTCGAGCCGGTCGCCTGGTCTGCGCTCACAGCCGCACGACGTTGGTCGTGCTCGATCCGCGCGTGACGCCGCGCAGATCCAGCACGAGACGTGCGCGCCGCGCGATCAGCTCGTGGTCGACACCCGGATGCGCGGTCACGATCAGCGCGAGGTCGGAGTCCGCGAGAATCGTCTCGAACGGCGTGTCCGTGAGCGCGAACTCCGGGAGGCTCGGGACGTGCGGGTCGTGGTAAAGCACCTCCGCGCCCAGGTCTTTGAGCAGCGAGATGATCTTCAGCGCCGGCGACTCGCGCACGTCGCCAACCCCGGGCTTGTAGCTGACGCCCACCACCGCGATCCGCGCGCCTTTGACCGACATGCCCCTGTCGTTCAGCGCGCGCTGCACCTTCGCGACGCAGTGGTAGGGCATCTGCTGGTTGACCTTGCCGGCCAGCTCGATGAACTCGGTGGCCATGTCGAACTCACGCGCACGCCAGCTCAAATAAAAAGGATCGACGGGCAGGCAATGACCACCCATCCCCGGCCCGGGCTCGAAGCGCATGAACCCGTACGGCTTGCTCGCCGCTGCGTCGACGACCTCCCAGATGTCGATCCCCATGCGGTCGGTCAGCATCGCCAGCTCGTTCACGAGCGCGATGTTCACCGAGCGAAAGATGTTCTCCAGCAGCTTCGTGAGCTCCGCCGCCTCCGGGCTCGACACGCGCACGAGCTCGTCGCAGATCAGGCCGTACAGCTCTTCGGCGCGCTTCGCGCAGGCGTCCGTCAGACCGCCGAGCACCTTCGGCGTGTTGCGCAACGTGAAGTCGGTGCGCCCCGGGTCGACGCGCTCCGGTGAGAACGCCAGATGGAAGTCCCGCCCTGCGGCCAGGCCCGACTCCTCCAGCAGCGGCGCCACCCGCTCGCGCGTCGTGCCCGGGTACGTCGTCGACTCGAGCACCACCAACTGGTCTGCCTGCAGCACCTCGGCCAGCGCGCGCGTCGCGTCCATCAGCGGCCCCAGGTCGGGCTCCCGATTGCGCGTCAACGGCGTCGGCACGCACACGAGTACCGCATCGGCCTTCGCCAGATCCGCGTAGCGCGTCGTCGCGTGGATGCGCTCTGCCACCTGCGCAAGCTCCTCCGAGGACACGTCCTCGATGTAGGACTCGCCGGCCGCGAGCGCCTCGATCTTGCGCGAGTCCACATCGACCGCGATCACATCGCAGCCCTTCTGCGCAAACGCCACCGCGAGCGGCAAGCCGACGTACCCCAGCCCGATCACACCAACAGTCGTCATCTCGGCCGCCAGTGTAAGGCGTTCCTGGGACGAGCTGGATCTCGCAGGCGGCGATTTCCTGGCCGACTACTGCGTGCAAGCCCCGTCATAGATCTCCGCCAGCGCCCGCGCCAGCACCGTCGGGGCGCAGAGCGCGCGCACGCGTTCGCGTCCGCGCTCACCGGCCGCGCGATCTCCCGCGAGGCGCGCGATCGCGCCTGCCAGCGCGCGAGCATCGTCCGCCGGCACCAGTGCCTCCGGATCCACCAGCTCGGGGAGCGCCCCGACGCGACTGGCGGCGACCGGCAGACCCACAGCCATAGCCTCCGCCGCCGCCAGGCCGAAGGTCTCGGCCGAGCGCGACGGCACCAGCGCGATCGCCGCCCGCGCACGCAGCGCCGCGAGCTCCGCGTCACCGACCTCACCCGCGAAGCGGACCGCACCCTCCTGGGCACGCCGTTGCAGCGCCTCGCGCTCCGGGCCGTCGCCCGCGACCACCAGCTGGATTCCCGCGATCTGACACGCATCGATCGCCACGTCCACCCCCTTCTCCGGGGCCAGACGCGACGCGACCAGGGCGAAGCGGTCTGCCGCCGCGCCGGGGTCTGCCGCCGCGCCTGCCGTGAGAGCGGCCTCCCGCACGGGCGGAGCGAGCACGTGCACCCGCGCCCAGTCGAGCGGCGCGCCGAGGTCGCGCAGCCGCTCGCGAGCGAAGCGACTGGGAACGATCACCGCGTCCGCCTGATCCACGAGCCGCTGCTGCCACAGCGCCAGCGAGGCTCCGTAGGAGACCGCCTCCGGCAGGCTGCCCCGGCAGTTCAGCCGCACCCCCGGCAGCGTGTCGCGCCCGTGGCAGCGCGTGCACTCAGCGCCGCGCGTGAAGCAAACGCCGATCGCGCAAACAAGCCGGTACTGATGCAGGTGCAGCACGACGCGCGCCCCGGCCTCGCGCGCGGCGGCCAGCGCACGCCAGCCCAGCGCGGGCTGCAGGTTGTGGGCGTGGACGACGCGCGCGCCGCTCCTCCGCACCGCGGCGGCCACCTCGTACGGTTCGAGCCCGCCCCGAAGCAGCCCGATCGCGGCGCGTGCGCGGCTGAAGCTCGCGGAGTCCCGCGCGAGCAGCTCGGCGGGCTCGCCGAGGTGCTCTCGCACGAGCCACATCAGGTCCTCGACCGCGCGCTCCTCCCCGCCGGTGGTGCGATAACGGTTGTGCAGGAAGAGGACCATGGCCGCGTCAAACCTAGACTCTCTGCCAGTCATGCCCCCCCTTGCTTCGATCGTGATCCCCACACGCGCGCGCCTGCCCTACCTGGAGGTGGCGTTGTCCTCGATCGTCCCCGAGGCCACGCGGGCGGGCGTGGAGGTGCTGGTCGTCGATGACGCCGGCCCCTCGGCCCCGGCGCGCGAGCTGACGGAGCGCCTCGGCGCCCGCTACGAGCCGCATCCGAGCCCGCTCGGGTTGAACGTCGCACGCAACACCGGCGTCGAGCGCTCGCACGGGGAGCTCGTGGTGTTCGTCGACGACGACGTACGCGTGGCCGACGGCTGGCTGCAGGCGCTGCTCGACGCCGCGCGCGTGCATCCGCTGATCGACGTCTTCACCGGCCCGATCATCGCGCAGCTCGAGGGGCCGGCGCCGCGCACGTGCGGTCGCGAGCGCCCACCGATCACCACGCTGGAACTGGGCGAGCACGACACGGACGCGAGGTTCGCGTGGGGCGCCAACATGACGATCCGCCGCAGCGCGTTGGAGCAGGTGGGACCGTTCGACGTGTCGCTCGAGCACGCCGGCGACGAGCAGGAGTGGCAGGAACGCCTGCGGGCGCGAAAGCCCGACGCGAGGGTCCTGTACGTGGCGGCGGCGGCGGTCGCGCACCGCCGCGCCGGCGCCGACGCGCGCCTGCGCTCGCTCGCGCGAGGAGCCTACGCTCGCGGTCGCGCCGCCCGGCGCTTCGACGCCCGCCGCGGGCAGGCGCCGACGCTTGCAGCGGAGCTGACCACGCTCGCCGGCTGTCTCGCGCATGTGGTGCTTCGCCGCTGCCCGGCGGGGCTGACGATGGTCGCCCACAGCTACGGTCGCCTCCGACAGGCAGTCCGCGAACGCGCACCGCGGGTGCACGACCCGGCTGTCGGGGTGAACGGCCCGCCCGCACACGCACCCGCGAGCGAGGACTTCCTCTCGGGCACGAGCGGCGTCGTCGGAGGACTCGACGGCGCGCGCCGCGAGGCCGTGGATACGGCCGTCAACGCTTGGGAGCTGCTAAGCGCCCGGCGGCTGCGCCTGGCATTGGCAGCGCGCCGCGACCCACCGCCGCGACGGGTGCTCGTCCTCGGCGTCGAGCGCCCGGAGCGCCGCGTGCTCGCCGGGGCGATCCGCGCCGAGCTGTTGCGCTCGCGCCACGAAGTCGAGCTTCACACCAGCGGCGCGGGCGACCGGGGAAAGTTCGAGAACCTCAACCGGCTGCTCGCTGCCCATCCAGCCGACGGCCACGACTGGCTGCTGGTGATCGACGACGACGTCGAGCTGCCGCGCGGCTTCCTCGATCGCTTCCTGTTCCTGTGCGAGCGCTTTTCACTGGCGCTCGCGCAGCCGGCCCACCGCCAGCACTCCCATGCGGCATGGCCGGTCACGCGGCGCCACGCGCGGAGCGCGGTGCGCGAGACGAGCTTCGTGGAGATCGGGCCGGTCACGGCGTTCGCCAGCCGCACCTTCCCGGTGCTGCTGCCGTTTCCGGAGCTGCGCATGGGCTGGGGACTCGATGTCCACTGGGCAGCGCTCGCACGTGAGCACGGTTGGCGCTGCGGGGTCGTCGATGCGGTCTCGATCCGCCATCGCGCGGCGCCCGCGGCCACTGCGTATGGGCGCGATGCGGCCATCGCCGAGGCGCGTGCGTTCCTGAACGACCGCGCCTACCTCAGCGCGAAAGAGGCTGACCGCACCGTGACCACGCACCGCGGCTGGTGAGCTCCCCCACGCGCAGCCGGCCCCGGGTGGCCGTCGTCGCCGAGTTCTACCCGAGCGTGCGCGACCCGGTGCTGGGTGTCTGGGCACACCGCCAGGCGCTCGCGGCGCGCGACGCCGGCGCGGACGTCCGCGTGCTCGTGCTGCAGCGGCTCGTGCCGCCGCGCGCCTCGCTCGCGGCCGGTCCGGCGGCGGCCGCGCGCGCGCTCGCCGAGCTCGTGCGCGAGCCGCGTCAGGCAGACGCGCGACGGCCTCGAGATCGCCTACGTGCCGTATGTCTCGCCGCCGCGGGAGCGCTCGTACGCCGCATGGGGAGCGTGGGCGGCGCCGGCGCTCGGCGTCGCGTTGCGCGTGCTCGCGCGCTCGTTCGGATTCGAGCTGATCCACGCGCACAACGCCGTGCCCGCCGGCGACGCGGTCCGCCGCGCGCGGTTGCGCACACCGATGGTCGTTTCGGTGCACGGCGGCGACGTGCTCTACACCGCCAGACGAGACGAGGCCGGCGCGAAGGCCGTCGCGGATGGTCTCGGCGCGGCTGCGCTGGTGCTCGCCAACAGCCACGGCATCGCCGAGCTCGCGCAGGCGCACGGCGCCGGCGACACACGCGTCGTGCATCTCGGGACCGAGCTCCCGTCGGCGCAGCGCCCCGTGCGCGGCGATGCACGCGCCGGTTGGACAGCGAGCGGCCGCTCGCAGCCGGCCCCGTCGCTGGTGACGGTCGCACACCTGGTCGCGCGCAAGCGCCACGCGGACGTGCTGCGGGCGCTGGCGGTGCTGGGTCCGCGCCATCCGACCCTGCGCTACGTCGTCATCGGCGACGGGCCCGAGCGGATCGCCCTGGAAGGGCTCGCGGTCCGCCTCGGCGTCGCCGAGCGTGTCGACTTCCTCGGCCAGCTCGAGCCGGCGCAGGCGGTGGAACGCGCCCGCGGCTGCACCCTGTTCGTGATGCCCTCCACCGAGGAGGCTTTCGGCGTCGCCTACGTCGAGGCGATGGCCGCGGGGGTGCCGGCGATCGGCTGCCGCGGTGAGCCTGGCCCGGAGGAGATCGCGGCGGCGGGCGACGGTTTCCTGCTCGTGCCACCCGGCGACATCGAGCGGCTGACGCAGCGCATCGACGAGCTCCTCTCCGACCCGCACAGGCTGCGCGAGGCCGGGCAGCGTGCGCGGGCGACCGTCGCCGCGAACTTCACCTGGGAGCGTTGCGGCGAGCAGACGCTCGCGGCCTACAGGCACGTCCTGGCGTGAAGCCGGTGCTGTTCATCACCGGGCACGCGCCGGCCTACCGGGTCGGGGCGCTCGCATGCCTGCACGAGCGCGAGCGGATAGAGCTGGCGCTGTTCGGAGGGCGCCTGCAACACGGCGGCCCGCAGTCGGACGAAAAGCTTCCGTTCCCGCACCGGCACGTGCGCCCGCACGAGCTCTACGGGCTGGCCGCGAGCGGGCGCTATCGCGCCGTTGTGTGCCCCACCGGCGGGCGTCTCGCGCCGCTGGCCGCGTGGGCGGGCGCCCGCCGCGGCGGGGTGCCACTGATCCTGTGGGCCTCGCTGTGGGCGCACCCGCGAAGCCTCGCGCACATGCTCAGCTACATGCCACTGCGTCGCCTGTATCGCTCCGCCGACGCGGTCGTCACCTACGGACCGCATGTGAGCGCTTACGTCCGCGCCCGCGGGGCACGCAACGTCCACGTTGCCCCGCAGTCGGTCGACAACGATTTTTGGCGCTCGCGCGAGCGCGAGAGCCCGCACGATCCGCGCTGGCCTGCGCAAGCCGACGTCAGGTTCCTGTTCGTCGGCCGGCCTGTCGCCGGCAAGGGCCTGCCGGTGCTGGTGTCGGCGTGGCACGTCGCGGAACTGAGCTCGCCGACGTGCGCACTGGTGCTCGCAGGCGTCGGAGAGCGCGCGGGGCTGGAAAGGGACGGGAGCAGCGAAGCATCGGGCTCGCCGATCGTGCGCCTCGACCGGCTCGAGCCGGCACGGCTGCGCGACGTGTACGCGGCGTGCGACGTGCTCGTCGTGCCGTCGGTCGCAGACGCGCACCTTTCGCGAGCCATGGGGGTTGGTTGTCAACGAGGCCATGAACCAGGGGCTTGCAGTGATCGCGTCAGACGCAGTCGGCGCCGCCGCCGGCGGCTTGGTGCGCGAGGGCGTCAACGGCGTCGTCGTGCCGGCGGGTGATCCGATCGCGCTTGCGCGCGCGATCGAGCGGCTGGCACGGGACGCCGGTCTGCGCACGCGCCTGGGCGCCGCGGGCGCGCGGGACGTGCTCGCGTTCAACCACAGTTCATGGGCCGAGGGCTTCTCCCGGGCGCTCTCGAGCGTCGGTGTCTCCGCAGCGATTGGTAGCGTTGAATAGTCAGCCTATGAGAATCGCCCGTCTCGAGAGCCGACCGATCGGATTTCGCTCGGCCGCCCAGACCGCGCTGTTGGCGACCGCAATACTGGCGGCGATATCGCTCGCGATCGCACAGCCGGCGCGGGCCGACGTCGGCGAAAAGATCATCCTGCGTTGCACGCACGGCGAATCGCTGAGCGGCTTCAGCCAGAGCGCGTACCGCCAAGCGCTCAAAGAGCTGAGCGCGGACACCGAAGAGTACAGCAACTGCTCTTCGCTGATTCGGCGTGCACAGGAAGCAGCGGCCGCCGGCCGCGGCGGTTCGGGAGGAGGCGCCGCAGCGGTCGCGATCGCTGCCACGCCGGCCGAGCAGCGGGCGATCGCGCACGCGCAGCGTGCGGCACCGGGGCCGGTGAAGCTCGGGGGCGGGGTCATCCATCCGGGCGTGATTCATGCCAACATCGCTTCGGCGTTCAGCTCGATGCCCACTCCGCTGCTCGCGACCCTGGCGTTCGTGCTCCTTTGCGTGGCGCTGCTCGCGGGTGGTGCAGTTCGAAAGCGAGTCCGTGCCGGCCGCGCCGACTGAGCTCGCGCCCGCATCGGAGGTGACTGGACCGCCAGCCCCGCTCACTCGCGGATGGCAGCGCCGGCCGCCGCGTCCCGGAAGCTGGCGGGTGGACACTGGCTGCACGCGCTGTGGTGGCCGACGCTGCTGATCGCGGCGATCTTCTGCCTGATCACCTTCTACGCGAAGGGCGGCCTGAACCTCGAATCGATGGTC
This sequence comes from uncultured Solirubrobacteraceae bacterium, assembly GCA_963827455.1. GTDB lineage: Bacteria > Actinomycetota > Thermoleophilia > Solirubrobacterales > Solirubrobacteraceae > Palsa-744. The sequence continues at coordinate 57,698 of CAWHAW010000012.1, forward strand.
TCCACGGAGATGGCGCTGACGATCGGGGCAGGCGTGCTGATCGCCGCGTGCCTGCTGCTCGCAGCGCCGGGCCTGCGCGCGTACGGCGCTTGGCCCGCCGGCCTGCTGCTCGCGTTCACTGTCCTCACCGCTGTCTCGATCGTGTGGTCGGTGCAGCCCGACCACAGCTGGCAGGACTCCGGACGGATGCTCGCCTACACGGGCGTGTTCGCCGCAGGGATAGCGCTCGTGCGCGTCGTGCCCGACCGCTGGCCGGCGGTGCTCGGCGGCCTCACGCTCGCTGCGGTCGTGGTGTGCGCGTACGCGTTGGCGACGCAAGGTCTTCCCGAGCCTCGACCCCTTGAACACGTTCGCCCGCTTGAACGAACCCTACGGCTACTGGAACGCGGTCGGGCTGACCGCGGCGATGGGCGTGATCTGCTGCCTGTGGCTCGGCTCGCGGCGCACCGGCCACGCGCTCGCACGCGCGTTCGCCTATCCCGGCGATGGGACTGCTGCTGCTGACACTCGTGCTCGCCTATTCCCGCGGGGCGCTCGCGGCGCTCGCGCTCGGCCTCGCTGCTGTGGTTCTGCATCGTGCCGCTGCGCCTGCGCGCCGCCACGCTTCTGATCGTCGCGGCGCTCGGCGCGGGCGCGGTGGTGGCGTGGGACTTCTCCAGGCACGCGCTCAGCTCCGAAGGCGTGGCACTCGCTGAACGCGCGCAGGCTGGCCACCAGCTCGGCGCGCTGATCGTGGCGATGCTCGTGGTGCTCACGATCGTCGGCATCGCGATCGGCTTCACGACCGCGCGTCGCGCACCCTCGCTGATAGCGCGCCGGCGCGCGGGCGCGCTCCTGCTGGCGATGGTGGTGCTCGTGCCGATCGCGTTCGCCGGGGCGCTCGCGCACAGCCAGCGCGGCTTCACTGGCAGCATCTCGCACGCGGTGAGCGCGCTCACCGACCCCAACGCGAAACAGCCTCCGAACACGCCGGCGCGGCTGACGGCCGTGGCGAGCGTGCGCGCGCGCTACTGGAAGGAGGCGCTGCAGGTGTTCGAGCGCATCCCGCGCTTGGCGCCGGTGCCGAAGGGTTTTGGACGGCGCACCTGCGCTACGAAACCGAGACGCTCGAAGTCAGGCACGCCCACGGCTTCATCGTGCAGACGCTCGCCGACCTGGGGCTCGTCGGTCTGATCATCGCGCTCGCGCTGCTGCTCACGTGGATGGCCGCGGCGGGGCGCGCGACGCACCCGTTCAATCGCCGCTGGACCAGCTGGCGTGCCTGGCTGAAGCTCCGCGGAGGCGTGCGCCCCGGCTGGCGAGCGCTGCACGGCGTGGACTGACTCGCTACACCCCCGAGCGCGTGGGCATGCTGTGCATGCTGTGCGTGGTGGTCGTGTTCGGAGCGCACTCGCTGATCGACTGGACCTGGTACGTGCCGGGTGACGCGTGCGTGGCGCTGCTGTGCGCGGGCTGGCTCGCCGGCCGCGGCGAGCTGCTGCGGTCACCGCGTCTGGCGGGAGCGCCGGACACAGGCACGGGCGCGGCGCAGGCGGGCACTCCAAGCGCCACCGGCTGGCGCGCGCGGCGAGGGCAACGGCCCTCCCCCACGAGCGTCGCTGATGGCCGGTGCGTGGTGGTGCTGGCGCTGCTGGCGGCATGGTCGCAGTGGCAGCCGCAGCGCTCGGAAGACGCCCGCAGTCAAGCTGACGCGCAGCTCCGAAGCCAACGCTGTGCGCGCTGCGACCGTGCGGCCCACACGGCCGTCTCGCGCGATCCGCTGTCCGTCGAAGCGCTGTTCGCGCTCGCGAACGTGCAGCAGCACTCCGGGCATCCGGCGCTCGCGCAGGCGACGCTCGAACGCGCAGTGCGCCTGCAGCCGTCGAACCCGCAGGCCTGGCTGGTGCTCGGGCGCTACGACCTCGTGACCGGCAAACCGCGAGCGGCGCTGAAGGAGCTGCAGGCGGCGATCTACCTGGACCCGCAGTTGATCTCCCCGGAAGCGGTAGCCGCCGGACGGCCACGAAGCGATCGAAGTCCACAACGACTACATCCAGGCGCTCCAGGCTGCCCAGCGCCAGGAAGCGGCGAATGCCGCCGCGGCGGCGGCGGCGCGCGCGAGGATCAAAAGCGCGAGCGCACGGCGCGCGCGAGCAGCAGCCGGCGGGCGCCGGGCGGGCCGCCCGCGCTCCGCACCTTGATCGCCTCGAAGCGCGAAGTCGCCGAGCAGCGCGGCGAGCGTCTCGCGGCTGTAGTAGCGAAGGTGGTCGCCGCGCGGGTCGAAGCCGCGCGGCGAACGCGCGCTGGGAGAGCGCCACGCGCGCAAGCGCGAGCCGGCCGTGGGCGGGGGTGCTGAGCAGCAGGCTCCCGCCGGAGCGCAGCACGCGGCGGACCTCCGACAGCCACCGGCGGTGTCGGCGACGTGCTCGATCACCTCGCCCGCCCAGACCACGTCGAAGCTCGCGTCCGGCAAGCTCCCACGCGCCTTCGCGGCGACAGCCGCAGATCGAGCTGCGGGTGCGCGCGCGCGCGCGGCGCAGCGGCTCCTCGGCGACGTCGATCCCCAGCACCTGCGCGCCGGCGCGCGCAGCTCGGCCGCGAAGCGGCCCTCGCCGCAGCCGACGTCGAGCACGCGCTGCCCGGCCGCACGCGCTCGAGCAGGAAGCGCCGGCGCAGCGCGAAGTCGGCCGGCTCGAGCCCCTCCGGGACGCCCTGCCACAGACCCTCGTGGTACTCGCGCGAGGGCATCGACGGCACAGGCTAAGGCCGCCGGCACGGCGCCGAAGGCGCGTGCGCCGGCGAACTCACAATACGCTGCAGCGCGGCTGTCATAGCTATCAAAGGTGCGCAAAGCGAATATGTTGGCGCCGATGCAGCGCTGGCGAGGAGCGAGGTGAACGGGAGAGACCGCGCGTGAGGGTCGCGTTCGACAGCCGTCCGCTTCAGAGCCGGACGGCGTCGGGCGCTACTCGCGTTGCCTGCTCGAGGCGCTGCGCGAGACGGCCGCGGCGAGCGACGAGATGGTCGAGACGCACCGCCCGGCGGCGCTCGCGCGCTCGCGCGGCGCGGACGTGTTCCACGCGCCCTGGATCGACGGCGCGATGCTGCACAGCCCCTGCCCGATGGTCGTCACGGTCCACGATCTCGCGACGCTGAAGCGCCGCAGCGAGCACCTGCGCACGGGCCTGCGCCTGCGCCTGCGCCACCTCGCGGTGCAGCGTGCGGTGCGGGTGATCGTGCCGACCGAGGCGGTCGCCGACGACGCGGTCGAGCACCTGCGGCTCGAGCCGCGAGCAGGTCGTCGTGATCCCCGAGGCCGCCGACCCGCGATGTACCCGCGCCGCCGGAGGAGGTCGCGGCGGTGCGCGCGCGCTTTCAGCTGCCCGAGCGCTACCTCGTGTGGGTCGGCGGCCTGCGGCACCCGGACCCCGGCAAGCACGTCGCCGAGCTGGCGGCCACGCCCCGCGAGCTGCCGCTCGTGCTGGTCGGCCCGACGCGCCCCTGGGCGCACGAGCTCCCGGACGTGATCCTCACCGGGCAGGTCTCCGACGAGCACCTGGCGGCGATCTACAGCGGCGCCCACGCGCTCGTGCTGCTCCTCCGAGCGACGAGGGCTTCGGGCTGCCGGCGGTGGAGGCGCTCGCCTGCGGCACGCCCGTGGCCGCCTGCGACGTGCCGGCGCTGCGCGAGGTGCTCGGCGAGCGCGCGACGTTCGTCGCCGCAGGGGACATGGCCGCGCTGATCGCGGCCGCGGAGAGCGCGCAACGCCCCGCCCCGGCGCCGCCGCCGTGGAGCTGGCAGGACGCCGCGCGCGCGACCTGGGACGTCTACGAGCGCGCGCGCGAGCGCCGCGGCCGACGAGCAGCCCGCCCGCCGCCCGTCCGCTGCGCCGGCCGGCGAGCCGCGGGCGCTGCGGGAATCGACGGCTCGAGCCTCAGTAGGCGCCGCGCCGCGTGAGCACGGCGGGGATCGTCTTCAGCAGGATCGTCAGGTCGAGCGCGAGCGACCAGCGCTCGAGGTAGATGAAGTCGAGGTGCACGAGGTCGTCGAAGTCGAGCTCGGAGCGGCCGGAGACCTGCCACAGGCCGGTGATGCCGGGGAGCACCAGGTAGCGCTTGCGGTGCCAGTCCTCGAGCATCTCGTAGTCGCGTTCGGGCAGCGGCCGCGGGCCGACGAGCGACATCTCGCCGCGCAGCACGTTGACCAGCTGGGGCAGCTCGTCGAGCGAGAAGCGCCGCAGCAGGCGGCCGACGGGCGTCAGGCGCGGGTCCTCGCGGATCTTGAACAGCGCGCCGGAGGCCTCGTTGAGCTCTTCCAGCTCGGCCTGGCGCTCCTCGGCGTCGGTGTGCATGGTGCGGAACTTCAGGCACGCGAACGGGCGCTGGCCGATGCCGCGGCGCATCGAGCGGTACAGGATCGGCCCGCGCGAGGTCAGGCGCACGGCGAGCGTGATCGCCAGCAGCAGCGGGCTCAGCAGGATCAGCAGCAGCGTCGCGCCGACGATGTCGAAGGTGCGCTTGAGCGCGAAGTCGATGCCCTCGAACACCGGCGGGCCGAGCTCGAACAGCGGCACCGACTGGCCCGGGCACGAACTCCGCGCGGTGGATCAGGATCTCCATCGTCGAGGGCGCCAGGCGCACGCGGACGCCCCGCCGGTGGCACTGGTCGACGAGCTCGACGGCGTCGTCCTGGGGGAAGTCGGGGTCGGCGATGATCACCTCGTCGATGCGCTCGTCAGCCGAGCACCCGCTCGAGGTCGGCCAGCGAGCCGAGCGAGCGCAGGCCGTTGTCGGGCAGCGGCTCGGGCGAGAGGAAGCCGACGACCTCGATCGGCGAGTGCGGCGCGTCGCGCGAGCGCGTGGGCGACGTCGGCGATGTGCTTGCCGCTGCCGACGAGCACCGCGCGGCGCTGGTAGCCGGCGGCGCGCAGCAGCACGCGGTCACGCGGTCGTAGGCGGCGCGCAGCGAGCGAGACGTAGAAGATCGCGAACGCGAGCGAGCTCCAGAAGAGGTAGTAGCTGGAGAAGTGTTCGCCGTTGACGACCGCGAAGATCAGCGCCACGAAGGCGACCTGGAACAGCGAGCCGACGATCCGCGAGAGCCCGGGCCGCAGGGCGCGCTCGGCGTACAGGCCCGAGCGGGCGAACAGCAGCGCGGTGAGCAGGTAGGCGAACGGCAGGAAGTGTTCGGTGCGTTGCGCGCGCGTGCACGCGGCTGCACGCGAGCCGTGCACGGCTTCCTTGAGCACCAGCGCGGTGAAGATCGCGAGCGCGACGCCGGCGAAGTCGAGCGCCAGCAGCGAGACCACCCGCGCGCACGCGCCGCAGGGTCGACGGTGCGCAGCAGGAACGAGAGCGCGGGCGGGCGCTTGCGGCGGATGTCGCGGTCGGCCGGCGCTCGATGCGCTGCGGCACGCGGGCAGGCTCGGGCGCGGCGCACGCGAGCCGGCAGGTGGCGCCGACGGAGCCGAGGTTCCCGACGACGTGGTCCCATCTCGCTGCTCACAACACCTCACCCTCGCAGATGGAGCGGTTAGCAGCGCCTCGCCGACCGGCACTGCACGGTGGCTTGCGGCAGCGGGCGCAGCCGCATCGGCGCCGAGCGCGCCACCTCAGCTGGAGCCGCCGCCGACGAGCAGCTCGACGCCGGACTCCTCGATCGTGCGCTGCAGGCCCTCGCGCAGCGACACCTCGGCGACCACCCGAGCAGCTCGCGCGCGAGCGTGATGTTCGGCTTGCGCTGCTTGGGGTCGTCGACGGGCAGCGCCTCGAAGACGATCTCCGAGCTCGAGCCGGTCAGCTCCTTGACGTCTCGGCGAGTTCCAGCAGCGTGAACTCGTCGGGGTTGCCGATGTTCACCGGGTCGTGATAGCCGGACTCGGCCAGCGCGATGATGCCCGCGGATCAGGTCGCTGACGTAGCAGAACGAGCGCGTCTGGCTGCCGTCGCCGAACACCGTGATCGGGCGGTTGGCGAGCGCCTGGCGCAGGAACGTCGGGATCGCGCGGCCGTCGTGCGGGCGCATGCGGCGCCGTAGGTGTTGAAGATCCGCACGATCGCCGTGTCGACGCCCTGCTGGCGGTGGTAGGCCATCGTCAGCGCCTCCGCGTAGCGCTTGGCCTCGTCGTAGACGCCGCGCGGGCCGATCGGGTTGACGTGGCCCCAGTAGCTCTCCGACTGCGGGTGCTCGAGCGGGTCGCCGTACACCTCGCTGGTCGAGGCGATCAGGAAGCGGGCGCGCTTGGCCTTGGCCAGGCCGAGCGTGTGGTGGGTGCCGTAGGAGCCGACCTTCAGCGTGTGCAGCGGCAGGCGCAGGTAGTCGATCGGCGAGGCGGGCGAGGCGAGGTGGTAGACGAAGTCGACGGGCTCCTCGACGAAGTACGGCTCGATGATGTCGACGCCGACGTGCACGAAGCGCTCGGGGTCGCGGATGTGCTCGATGTTCGCGAGCGAGCCGGTCTCGAGGTTGTCGACGCAGATCACGCGGTGGCCGCGCGCGAGCAGCTCGTCGCACAGGTGCGATCCGAGGAAGCCGGCGCCGCCGGTGACCAGGCAGGTGGCCATCGCGCGGGAGAATACCCGACAAGCGCTCGCAGTGAGTCGAGTCCCCAGGGCGTGTCCGGTTCGGGCCGACCAATGCCGCCCCTTATCATCTGCCACATGGCCGCGACCGAGGAGGACCTGACGGTCGCGCCGATCGTCGGGCCTGACGACCCCCGCCGCTTCACCGACTCGGGGATCGAGATCTCCGAGCTGTACACCGAGGCCGACCTCCCCGAGGACCTCGAGCTGGGCGAGCCGGGCGAGTACCCCTACACGCGCGGGGTGCACCGCGAGATGTACCGCAAGCAGACGTGGACGATGCGCCAGTACGCCGGCTACGCCTCGGCGAAGGAGTCCAACGAGCGCTACCGCTACCTGCTCTCCAAGGGCACGACCGGGCTGTCGATGGCCTTCGACCTGCCGACGCAGCTGGGCCTCGACTCGGACAACCCGCGCTGCCTGGGCGAGGTCGGCCGCACGGGGGTCGCGATCGACACGATCGACGACATGCGCACGGCGTTCGACGGCATCCCGCTCGACCAGGTGTCGACGTCGATGACGATCAACGCGCCGGCCGCCTGCCTGCTGCTGTCTCTATGAGCTGGTCGGCGAGGAGCAGGGCGTGCCCAGCGAGAAGCTGCGGGGCACCACCCAGAACGACGTGCTCAAGGAGTACATCGCCCGCGGCAACTACATCTACCCGCCGGTGCCCACGATGCGCCTGACGACGGACCTGTTCGAGTACTGCCACGAGCACGTGCCGAAGTGGA
>CAWHAW010000013.1:0-135896 GCA_963827455.1 uncultured Solirubrobacteraceae bacterium
CCCCTTACGGAGCTCCCAGATCATGGAGGGCCCGGTGATACCCGTTTTTCAGCCGCCGCTTATCGATGGCGGCTGATTGTGGCTTCTGTGCAGTTTTCAAGGATCGTGGAGAGGCGTATAACGCCGGCCGGAGTCGCGTCTGTTGGTCACGCCATATGCGACGTATCCACGCGATCCCGGCGGACGCCGGTCTCTCAAAACTCAACAGCATGCTGGGGTCGTTTTGCGGCCGAGTCGAGCGAGCTCCCGAAGTAGTACGAGCGCGCGTCCAACACGGCCATCCAGCCAGGTTCGGTCGACATGCTAGGCCCGACCGCTCGAATGCCAACAGATCCTTCGCGCTCACAAGGAGCTCGAGGCCTGACGGTCGCTGCGATCGGGGCACTGTTATGTGCTCCCTAGAAAGGAGGTGATCCAGCCGCAGCTTCCGCTACGGCTACCTTGTTACGACTTCACCCCAGTCACGAGCCCCACCTTCGACGGCTCCCTCCCTTGCGGGTTAGGCCACCGGCTTCGGGTGTTGCTCACTCCCGTGGTGTGACGGGCGGTGTGTACAAGGCCCGGGAACGTATTCACCGCGGCAGTGCTGATCCGCGATTACTAGCAACTCCGCCTTCATGCAGGCGAATTTCAGCCTGCAATCCGAACCGAGACGCACTTTAAGGGATTCGCTCCACCTCGCGGTATCGCAACCCTCTGTATGCGCCAATGTAGCACGTGTGTAGCCCTGGACATAAGGGGCATGAGGACTTGACGTCATCCCCACCTTCCTCCGGTTTGTCACCGGCAGTCTCGCATGAGTCCCCAACTAAATGCTGGCAACATGCGACGGGGGTTGCGCTCGTTGCGGGACTTAACCCAACATCTCACGACACGAGCTGACGACAGCCATGCACCACCTGTGAGGGTGCCCCGAAGGGAAGGCGTGTTTCCACGCCGGTCACCCACATGTCAAGCCCAGGTAAGGTTCTTCGCGTCGCGTCGAATTAAACCACATGCTCCGCTGCTTGTGCGGGCCCCCGTCAATTCCTTTGAGTTTTAGCCTTGCGGCCGTACTCCCCAGGCGGGCAACTTAATGCGTTAGCTTCGACACGGGGGGAGTCGACACCCCCCACATCTAGTTGCCATCGTTTACAGCGTGGACTACCAGGGTATCTAATCCTGTTTGCTCCCCACGCTTTCGCGTCTCAGCGTCAGTCACGTCCCAGCGAGCTGCCTTCGCCATTGGTGTTCCTCCTGATATCTGCGCATTTCACCGCTACACCAGGAATTCCACTCGCCCCTTCCGGACTCTAGCCTCGCAGTATCCACCGGCATTCCAGGGTTGAGCCCTGGACTTTCACAGCGGACTAACGAGGCCGCCTACACGCTCTTTACGCCCAATAATTCCGGACAACGCTTGCACCCTACGTATTACCGCGGCTGCTGGCACGTAGTTAGCCGGTGCTTCTTGTGAAGGTACCGTCACTCCGGCCGGCTATTCACCGGCGAAGCTTCGTCCCAACTGAAAGGGGTTTACAACCCGAAAGCCTTCTTCCCCCACGCGGCGTTGCTGCGTCACGCTTTCGCGCATTGCGCAAGATTCCCCACTGCTGCCTCCCGTAGGAGTCTGGGCCGTGTCTCAGTCCCAGTGTGGCTGATCGTCCTCTCAGACCAGCTACCCATCGAAGCCTTGGTGAGCCGTTACCTCACCAACAAGCTAATGGGCCGCGGGCCCATCTCGATGCGGAGGCCGAAGCTTCCTTTCCCCTTGCGGGCACATCCGGTATTAGCCCGAGTTTCCTCGGGTTGTCCCGGTCATCGAGGCAGGTAACCCACGTGTTACTCACCCGTTCGCGGCTCTGCCCCAGGGCAAGCCCTGGTTCGTCGCTCCACTTGCATGTGTTAAGCACGCCGCCAGCGTTCGTCCTGAGCCAGGATCAAACTCTCCGTGAAGAACTTCACGAAAAGCTGTCATTGGTTTGCCTTCGCCGATCCTGCGCGAGCGCCTGACCGGCTAATGCAACTCGGAACCTATACACCGTGGTCCCGAACCATGACGGGGTACTGCTCTACTTGACTCTTGTCCGCCATCCGGGGGCGTCATAGACGCTCCCGCTGGCGGGTCGAACCTGGACGCACACCACGATCCGAAGTTGGATCGTAGATGCGCATGCTGTTGAGTTTTCAAAGACCGCCGCGCCTCACCGAAAGGGGTTCCTTCTGGAGGAGACCGATCCGGCCCACGCCCAAGGGCGCCTGTGGGCCGACCAGCGAGTATAGCGCCCCGGTGACAGGTCTGTCTAGTCGGCGCGCAGCCGCCGGAAACGCCGGCGGCCGACCCTCAAGATCTGGCCATCGGCCTGCTCACACGGTACGTCGTGCTGGCCCGGCGCCAGCTGGAGCTCGTCGAGCGTGACGCCGCCCTGGTCGATCAGGCGACGCGCCTCCGAGCGCGACATGCCGAGCTCGCTGGCCATCACGCCGGGCAGGTGCACCATGCCGTTGTCGCACTCGAAGCGTGCGTCCTCGATCTCCTGGGGCACCCCGCGCTGCACGAACACCCTGTCGAAGTGCGCTTCGGCAGCCTGCGCGTCGGCCTGCGAATGCAGCCACGCGACGAGCTCGCGGGCGAGCGCGCGCTTGGAGTCGCGGGGGGAGACCTCTCCGTCGCCCTCTCCAATCGCCGGCTCGCGCCCCAACAGCAGCCGGTAATACTCGCCGAGCGCCTCGTCGGGGATCGCCATCGTCTTGCCGTACATCTCCTGGGGCGCATCGCTCACGCCGATCTGGTTGCCCAGCGACTTCGACATCTTCTGACGCCCGTCCACACCCACGAGAATCGGCATCGTCATGATCGCCTGCTCGGGCTGGCCGTACGCGCGCTGGATGTCGCGTCCCAGCAGCAGGTTGAACTTCTGATCGGTGCCGCCGAGCTCCACGTCGGCGCGAATCGCCACCGAGTCATAGCCCTGCAGCAGCGGGTACATCAGCTCGAGCATCGAGATCGGCTCGCCCGCCGCCCAGCGCTTGGAGAAGTCGTCGCGCTCGAGCAGCTGCGCAGCCGTCGTCGTCGCCACCAGGCGCAGCAGCTCGCTCATCGCCATGTCCAGCCACTCGCCGTTGCGTCTCACCTCCAGGCGCTCCGGGTCCGGGTCGAGGATCTTCAGCGCCTGCGCCTGGAAGGTCGCCGCGTTCGCGTCGATCTCCTGCTCGGAGAGCATCGGGCGCAGCGTCGAGCGCCCCGACGGATCGCCCACGCGCGCCGTGTAGTCGCCCACGATCAGCACCACCCGGTGCCCGGCGTCCTGGAACTCGCGCAGCTTGCGCAGCACGACCGCGTGGCCGAGGTGGATATCCGGGGCCGTCGGGTCGATTCCCAGCTTCACGCGCAGCGGGCGCGCCTCACGCGCGGCCGTTTCGAGCTTCGCCTGGAGCGCCCCCGCCGGCAGGCTGTCGACCGCGTTTGCCGCCAGCTCGGCGGCGAGCCGAGCTGCGTCGGAGGACCCAGTGCCGCTTGCTGGGTCGGCCCCGTCGGTGGCGTTCGGCATGGTGGCCAATGCTAGACTCTCGCCCGCTGGAGGGTCCTGCAGCGCCGTCCGTCCGCGCGGCGCGCGCCGCCGGGATCGGGTCCTCCCCACCGCGGACACGGCCCGCCCTCCGCAGCTGCTGATGAGCGATGACGATCGCCCCGACATAACGCCCACCGAGCTGCGTCCGCCGCCGCCCGAGCCGCCATCGCCGCCCGTCGAGCTGCGATCGCCGGCCAAGCCGCGCTTGAAGCGGCTGCGCTTCGCGGCGATCCTGCTCGCCGCGCTCGTGCTCGGCCTGGTCTCGTTCGTGTTCGGCATCTTCGTGTCGGTCGCGTCCGATCTGCCGTCGCTGACCAAGTTCTCGCAGTACAAGGAAGAGCAGAGCTCGACGCTGACCGACGATCTCGGTCACCCGATCGGCGTGCTCAGCCAGCAGAACAGCGTTCTCGTCAAGCCCTATCAGATCCCCGTGATCGTCAAGAACGCGGTCATCTCGATCGAGGACAAGCGCTTTCGCACGAATAGCGGCATCGACATCCGCGGCATCGCGCGCGCGGCCGTCGACGACATCGAGAAAAAGGGTGTGCAGGGCGCATCGACGATCGAGGAGCAGTTCATCAAGAACGCGCTGCGCGCCCAGTCACACCGCACGATCTTCGAGAAGCTCCGTGAGGCGGCGCTTGCCTACCAGCTCTCGAACAAGTGGTCCAAGGAAAAGATCATCACCGCGTACCTCAACACGATCTACTTCGGCAACGGCGCCTACGGGATCGAGGCGGCCGCCGAGACCTACTTCGGTCATGAAGCCAGCCATCTCGGCTGCGGCATGCCCGGTCACCCGCTGTGCGTTGAACAGCTCAAACCGTGGGAGGCCGCGTTGCTGGCGGGCATCATCCAGTCGCCCACCGAGTACGACCCCGACGCCCACCCGCTCGCAGCCAGGGATCGTCGCGACGTCGTCCTCTACCAGATGCTCGAGCAGGGATACCTGACGCGGTCGCTTTACGAGGAAAGCGTCAAGCAGCCGCTGCCGTCGGGCAGCGAGATCCAGGCGCCGCAGGAGCAGACGATCGAAGGCGCCGACGTCGGCTACTTCACCAGCTGGGTTCAGCAGCAGGTGATCGAACGCTACGGCGCGCCCCGCGCCTTCGATGGCGGCCTGAAGATCAAGACGACGCTCGACCTGAGCCTCCAGCGCGCCGGCGAACAGGCGATCCAGAACTACCTGCCCTACTCCGAAGACCCGTCCGCGGCGCTCGTCGCGATCGAAAACTCAACGGGTGAGGTGCGCGCGATGGTGGGTGGGCGCAACTACGACGAAAGCCCGTTCAACCTCGCCACACAGGGCGAGCGCCAGCCTGGGTCCTCGTTCAAGGCGTTCGACCTCGCCGCCGCGCTCGAGGACGGCATCTCTCCGGGCTCGGTGTGGCCTTCGAAGGAAAAGATCTTCTACTACCACGGACCGCACGGCGTCGAAAAGTTCGTCGTCCACAACGACGAAGGGGCGTACACCGGCTCCAACAGCCTCACCGGCGCCCTCGCCTACTCCGACAACTCGATCTTCGCCGAAGTCGGCCTCAGGGTCGGCACCGGCCGCATCGCCTCGGTCGCACGGCGCATGGGCATCACCACGCCGCTCTCGACCAACGCCTCGATGACGATCGGCGGCCTGACGATCGGCGTCACGCCGCTCGACATGGCGCACGCGTACGAGACGATCGCCCACGGCGGCGATCGCGTCACCGGCTCGCTGGTCGAAGACGAAGCCCCGGACGGCATTCAGGAAGTCAAGGCCGGCAGCCAGTCCTTGCCGGACGGGTCGCGCGCGGACAAGAACAGGGTGCGAACCCATCGGGTTCTGCCGGCGGAAGTCGCGAGCACCGAGACCTCGATGCTCGAAACGGTGATCGAGTACGGGACCGGCAGAGCAGCCGCCATCGGCCAGTTCGCGGCCGGCAAGACCGGCACGACCTCCAACTACGGCGACGCCTGGTTCGTCGGCTGGGACTCGAAGTTCACCGTCGCCGTGTGGGTCGGCTACCCCAACAAGTTGATCCCGATGACCAACGACTTCGACAACGGCCCCGTGCTGGGTGGCACGTTCCCGGCGCTGATCTGGCACGACTTCATGACCTCCGCGCTGCAGATCGAACAGGAACGCTCCGAACACTCGTCCTCGAAGAAGGGCGCCGTCATCCAGCCGAGTGAAGTCTCGACCGCGCCGGCGTCGGTCGGTGCGCCCAAGTCGTCGAACACGCCGTCGGGCAAGAACGCCAACCCCGCCATCCCGAACAACGGCAAGGGCGGCTCGCCGACCCCGAGCGCGCCCACCCACGAAGCCGGCGGCGAAGCTCACAGCCCCGAACACGCCGCCACGCCCGGGTCTGCCCCGGCCGCCGAACCGGCCCCCGCCAGCCCAACGCCGGCGACACCCGGCGCAACCCCGACTCCGCCCGCGTCCTCGACGCCGTCGCAGACAGGCGGCGTCGGGCCCGCGGGCTGACGAACCGGCGCCTTCAGCGAGCAGGGACGCTCGTTCAGGTGCGCGCGCTCGCCGGCCGGGGGCGCGACACGTGCGCGCAGTCCGCCGCGCAGAAGCGCCAGCGCAGCTCGACCGCGCGGGTGATCCCGATGCGCGTGCCCTCGAGCACCGCCGGGCTCCGCCACGCGGCGGTGCGCGGGCCGATGCGGACCGGGCCGCTCGCCAGCGAGGTGCCGTTCTCGGCGAGCGAGATGCCGAGCGCCTGGGTCAGCTTGCCGGGCCCGGAGCACAGCTCCTGAACCCCCGCTCCTGGCGCAAGGCCCCGGCGGGCGCGCATCGACTCGATCCCCGTCAGCGGCTCGAGTGCGCGGATCAGCACCCCCGCGCCCACGCCCTCCGGCTCGCACACTGCGTTCAGCATCGTGTGGATGCCGTAGGAGCGGTACACGTAAGCGCGACCTGGCCTGCCGAAGAGCGTGCGCGAGCGCGGGGTGACGCCGACGAACGCGTGGCTCGCCGGCTCGCTCTCGTGGTAGGCCTCCGTCTCGACGATCACGCCCGCCGCGCCGCCGTGCTCGACCCTGCAGCCGATCAGGTCCCTGGCGACCTCGAGCACGGGCCGCGCGTAGAAGTCAGCCGCCAGCGCGCGCATCGAGCGTCGAGCGCGCGAGCTCCAGCTGCTCGCGCACGCGGGCCAGCGACGTGCCGCCCTCGGAGATCTTGGACTCGAGCCACGAGCTCTGCGCGAGCACCCGCTCGAACTCCGCACGGTTTGAACCCAACAGCTCGTTCTGGGCGCCCAGCTCCTCGGCGCTCAGCTCGGACAGCGGCCTGCCCGTGTCGAGTGCCGTGCGCACGAGCCCCGCGACGATGCCGTGCGCCTCGCGGAACGGCATTCCCAGGCGCACGAGCAGGTCGGCCACGTCGGTCGCTGCGATCAGCTCGTCGGCGGCCGCCGCGCGCATCCGCTCGCGCTCGAAGCGTACGCCGGCGATCATCCCGGTGGCCGCGCCGAGCGTCGTCTGCATCGTGTCGGCGACGTCGAACAGGTGCTCCTTGTCCTCCTGCAGGTCCTTGTTGTAGGTCAGCGGCAGCGCGTGCATCACGCCATGAAACGCCGCCAGGTGGCCGACCACTCGTGGCGCCTTCGCCCGCAGCAGCTCGGCCGCGTCGGGGTTCTTCTTCTGCGGCATGATCGAGGATCCCGCGCTCCACGAGTCCGGCAGCTCGCAGAAGCCGAACTCGGCGCTCGACCACAGCACCAGCTCGGCCCCCAGGCGCGAGAGGTGGGTCGCGCAGGTCGCCGCCGCGGCGAGGTAGTCGAGCACGAAGTCTCGGCCGGACACCGCATCGATCGAGTTCGGCGCCACACCGTGGAAGCCGAGCTCGTCCGCGAGAAAGCGGCGGTCGGTGTCGAAGTTCACGCCGGCCAGCGCGCCCGCTCCCAGCGGCAGTCGCCCGGACTCGCGTTCGGCGAAAGCGAAGCGGTCCCGGTCGCGCTGGAGCATCCAGAAGTACGCGAGCAGGTGGTGGCCGAGATACACCGGCTGGGCACGCTGCAGGTGCGTATAGCCGGGCATCGGCCAGTCGATGTGCTCCTCCGCGCGCTCGAGCAGCGCAGCCATCAGCGCTGTGATCGCGCCCTGGGCCTCTGCAGCGCGCGCGCGCGTGTACATCGCCAGATCCGTCACCACCTGGTCGTTGCGCGAGCGCGCCGTGTGCAGCCGCCCGCCGACCGGCCCGACGATCTCCGTCAGGCGCCGCTCGATCGCCATGTGGATGTCTTCGTCGTCTGGATCGAAGCGGAAGTCGCCGTTCGGCCCGAGCTCGCGCGCTACCTGCTGCAACCCCGCAAGCAGCGCATCGCGGTCCTCGGCGGTGATGATGCCGCGCTCGGCGAGCATCTTCGCGTGCGCGCGCGACTGCTCGACGTCCTGGGGCCACAGGCGCCGATCGAAACCGATCGAGGTGTTCAGCCGCCGGAAGATCGGGTCCTGTGGCTCGTTGAAGCGCGACACGGGCGCTCAGTCTACGGTGGCCGGCCGCGCGTCCAGCACCGCGCCAAGCCGCTCCGCGACGCGCGCAACCTGTCCCTCGCTCATCTCCGGGAAGAACGGCAGCGCCAGCGAGCGCGCCGCCACGTCCTCGCAAACCGGAAATTCTCCGACCCGATGACCGAAGCGCTCGCGGTAGAAGCTCATCAGGTGGATCGCCGGCAGATACGGCTTGCTCTGGATGCCGGCCGCGCCGAGCGCACGCACCGCCTCGTCGCGGTCCGCGCCGCGGGGCACCTGCACGACGAACACGAACCAACCGCGCCGGCTCCCCCCTGCTCTGCGCAGGGGAGCTCGAGACCGTCGATCCCCGCCAGCGCCTGCCTGTACAGCGAGGCTACGCGAGCGCGCCCGGCGAGCATCTGCTCGAGGCGCGCGAGCTGTGCGATCCCGAGAGCGCACGCGATGTCCGACAGGCGGTAGTTGAACCCGAGGCGATCGTGGTCGAGCCAGCCCATGTCCGGCGCACGGCCCTGGTTGCGCTCCGAATCGATGCGCTCCTTGAGCTCAGCGTCGGCGAGCGTCACCATCCCGCCCTCGCCAGTGGTGAGCTGCTTGTTGGCGTAGAAGCCGAACACCGTCGGGTGCCCGCGCCCGCCGACTGCGACGCCGTCTGCGTGCACCGCGCCAAGCGCCTCGCATGCGTCCTCGACGATCGCGAGGTCCGCGCCCCCGGCGAGACGCTCGAACGCCTGCATGTCGGCGGGATAGCCGAAGATGTGCACCGGTAAGAGCGCCCGCGTTCGCTCTGTGACCGCAGCCGCCGCTGCGTCCGGATCGAGGTTGAGCGTCACCGGATCGATGTCCGCGAACACCGGCCGGGCGCGCTCGTACAGCGCCGCGTTGGCCGACGCTACGAACGAGAACGGGCTCGTTACGACCTCGTCGCCTTCGCCGACGCCGACCGCCCGCAGCGCCAGGTGCAGTCCGGCGGTGCCGCTGCTGAGCGCGCTCGCATGCGGCGCAGCGACGCGTGCGGCGAAGGCACGCTCGAACTCTGACAGGCGCGGCCCCAACGACAGCTGCCCCGAGCGCAGCACCTCGAGCACCGCCTGCTCCTCCTGCGGCCCCAGCACCGGCCGTGCGAGCGGGATCACCTCCTGCGCGTCTTCCCGTCCGGCTAGCACATCGCGCGTGCCCTGGCCGGCGCCGGCGCCGGCCACCTACACCCTGCCGCTCGAGCCGAGCGCCGACTCCGCTGCCGCCCGCCGCTCACCCTGCATGCCGTACTCGAGCGAGTCGACCAGCGCGTCCCACGACGCGGCTATCAGGTTCTCCGCCACGCCGATCGAGCCCCACACGCTGTGGCCGTCCGAGGCGTCGATCAGCACGCGCGTCACCGCGCCCGTGCCCTTCGTCTCGTCGAGGATGCGCACCTTGAAGTTGACCAGGTCGATGTCCTTGAGGTGCGGGTGGATCTCGCCGATCGCGTCGCGCAGCGCGCGGTCGAGCGCGTGCACGGGGCCGTTGCCCTCGGCGGTGCGCACGTAGCGCTCGCCGCCCAGCCAGATCTTGATCGTCGCCTCCGTCGTCGCGCGACCATCGGCGTGCTTCTCCACGATCACGCGCCAGGACTCCAGGCGGAACAGCGGCTCGTACTCGCCCGCCTCCTTACGCAGCAGCAGCTCGAAAGAGCCGTCGGCGGCCTCGAACTGGAAGCCCTCGTGCTCGAGCTCCTTGACGCGCTCGACCACGCGCTGGGCGAGCTCCTCGTCGGCCGCGATTCCGGCCTGCTGCGCCTTCTCGACGATCGTGCCGCGGCCCGAGAGCTCGGAGATCAGCACGTCGCGGTCGTTGCCCACAACCACCGGGTCGATGTGCTCGAAGGTCTGCGGCTCGGCGCGCACGCCCGCGGCATGCAGGCCCGCCTTGTGCGCGAATGCGTGCTTACCCACGTATGGCTGCGCCGGGTTGGGGGTGCGGTTGAGCAGCTCATCGACGAAGTGCGCCGTCTCGGTGAGGCGCGCCAGTTGCTCGGGCGCCAGCAGCTCGACGCCCATCTTCAGCTGCAGATCGGCGATGATCGTGATCAGGTTCGCGTTGCCGGTCCGCTCGCCGATGCCGTTGACCGTCCCCTGCACCTGCGTGGCGCCGGATTCGACAGCCGTGAGCGTGTTCGCGACCGCGCAGCCGGAGTCGTCGTGGGTGTGAATGCCCAGCGCGACTCCTGGGAGCGCTTCGTTCACCACCGCGAACGCCGTCCTTATATGAGGAGGGAGTGAGCCCCCGTTGGTGTCGCACAGCACGAGCCGCTCCACGCCCGCGTCGGCGGCCACGCGCAGGCAGTCGAGCGCGTAGGCGGGGTCGAGCGCGAAGCCGTCGAAGAAGTGCTCGGCGTCGAGCAGCACGCGCTTGCCCGCGGCCACGAGGAACGCGACCGAGTCGGCGATCATCGCGAGGTTCTCCTCCCGCGAGACACGCACGACCTTCTCGACGTGCAGCACCGATGCCTTGCCGACGATCGTGCACACCGGCGCGAACGACTCCGCCAGCACGCGCAGGCCCTCGTCCTGCTCGGCGTCCACGTCGCGCCGGCGCGTCATGCCGAAGGCGACGATCTCCGCGTGGCGCAGCGTCTCGCCCGCGAGCAGCCCGAACAGCTCGAGCTCCTTCGGGTTCGACGAAGGGAAGCCGGCCTCGATCATGTCCACGCCCAGCTCGTCCAGCGCGTGCACCACCCGCAGCTTCTCCTCGGCGGTGAGCGTCAGGCCGCCTCCCCCCATGCCGTCTCGCAGGGTGGCGTCGTATAGCTGTATGTCGGCCATCCCGCCCCTAGGCCGGCTGCGAGCCGACCGCCGGCTGCGCGGCGCCGTTGGTCGCGACCGCGTCGCCGGTGGGGGTCTCGAGGTCGATCGGGCGCACGACATCGAGCCACTCGCGGTAGCGCTCCGTGCGGCCATGGATCGCGTCGTCGAACGCCGCCTGCAGGACGCGCGTGATCTCGCCGGGCTCGCCGCCGCCGAGCTCGTGGTTGTCGATCTCGCACACCGGCACGATCTCCGCGGCCGTTCCCGACAGGAACACCTCGTCCGCCAGGTACATCTCCGCCCGCGCGACATCGCGCTCCACCACCTCGTAGCCGAGGTCCTGGCAGATCTGCACGATCGAGCGGCGGGTGATGCCGTCGAGAATCGAGTTGTACTGCGCCGGAGTCACGATCTGCCCGTCGCGCACGATGTAGATGTTCTCGCCCGTGCCCTCGGACACATGCCCGTGATCGTCGAGCAGGATCGCCTCGTCGTAGCCGGCCTTCACCGACTCGACCTTCGCCAACACGTTGTTGAGGTACTGGCCGCTGGCCTTCGCGTGCGGGATCAGCGAGTCGGGGCTTATGCGCCGCCACGAGGAGGTCATCGCGCGCACGCCTTTCTGTACGCCGTCATCGCCGTGATAGGCGCCCCACTCCCAGCACGCGATCGTCACGTCGACCGGCGCCTCGAGCGGGTTCAGGCCCATCTGCCCGTAGCCGCGGTTGACGAGCGGGCGGATGTAGCAGCAGCTGAGGCCGTTGCGCGCCACGAGCTCGAGCGTGGCCGCGCGCAGCTGCTCGACCGTGTACGGCACCGGCATGTAGTAGAGCTCCGCCGATTTCAGCAGCCGATCGAGATGGTCAACGTTGCGGAACACCGCCGCGGGGCGGGTGGGGTTCAAATCCGTCTCATAGCAGCGCATGCTGTCGAACACGCCCGTTCCATAGTGCAGCCCGTGCGTCAGGACGTGGACCTTGGCGTCCTCCCAGGCGACGAAATCTCCGTTCATCCAGATGAGGTCGGTGGGCTCCACGTTCATGCGCTCCTATTTGACGTTTTCGAGCACTGTCCTGGTCGCCTGCTGCGTCCCCGCGTCGCCGCCCAGGTCGGGCGTTCGCAAGCCCCTGGCGAGTGCACCTTCAACGCCCGATTCTACAGCCGTGGCCTCGCTTTCCAAGCCGAGGCCGTAGCGCAGCATCAGCGCCGCCGACAGGAACATCGCCAACGGGTTGGCGACCCCCTGTCCGGCGATGTCCGGCGCGGAGCCGTGCACCGGCTCGAACAGGCCAGGTCCATCGCTGCCGAGCGACGCGCTCGGCAGCATGCCGATCGAGCCGGTGAGCATCGCGGCCTCGTCGGAGAGGATGTCTCCGAACATGTTCTCTGTGACGATCACATCGAAATCTCGCGGCGATGAGACGAGCTGCATGGCTGCGTTGTCGACGAGCACGTGCTCGAGCTCGACGTGGGCGTACTCCCGCGCGTGCAGCTCGCTGACGACCTGACGCCACAGGCGCGAGGTCTCGAGCACGTTGGCCTTGTCCACGCTCGTCACCTTCGGGCTCGACGAGCGCTGTTCCGCGGCCGTGAACGCGCTGCGCGCAATCCGCTCGATCTCCTCGCTGCTGTACGCGCAAACGTCGGAAGCCGTCGTCGCGGTACGGGTCTTCTCGCCGAAGTAGATGCCGCCGGTCAGCTCGCGCACGACCAGCAAGTCGGTTCCCTCGATCCGCTCGCGCCTCAGCGGGGAGGCGTCGTACAGCGCCGGCAGCGGCTTGACCGGACGGAGGTTGGCATACAGCCCGAGGCCCTTGCGCAGCCCGAGAAGCCCCTGCTCGGGGCGTGGCTTGCTGGGGTCGGTCGTGTCCCACTTTGGACCACCCACCGCCGCCAGCAGCACAGCGTCGGCGTGTCTGCAGGCGTCGAGCACGTCGTCTGTGAGCGCCACGCCTTCCACATCGATCGAGGCGCCTCCGAACAGGTACTCCTCGAACTCGAAGTCGCCGAGCGCTTCGAGCAGCTCGAGCGTCGGCTCCATGATCTCCGGGCCGATGCCGTCGCCGGGGAGGGTGACGATGCGATGTGCCACGCCGCGCGACGCTACCAGGACCGGCCGAGGCGGAGACTCACAGCGCCGTCGTGACGGGGCCGCTGCGCTCCAGCTCGCGCTCGTAGCCTGCGATCGCGTCGTCCTGCTGGAGCGTCAGCGCAATGTCATCGAGTCCGCCGAGCAGGCGGTGGCGGATCTCGTGGTCGATCGCGAACGCGACCTGCTCGCCCGCGAAGCGCACCTCCTGTGCCTCGAGGTCGATTTCGCCCCCGCCGGCGCGCGCCAGCGACTGGCAGTCCTCGGCGCTGAGCACCACTGGCAGCAGCCCGATCTTGGTGCAGTTGGAGTAGAAGATGTCGGCGAAGCTGGGCGCGACGAGCGCCTGGAAGCCGTAGTCCTGCAGCCCCCACGGCGCGTGCTCGCGCGAGGAGCCGCAGCCGAAGTTCTCACCGGCGACGAGGATCGGGTTGGCGGGCAGGTCCCACCCGGGCTCCTTGGCCCAGTCGTAGAACAGGAACTCGCCGAAGCCGGAGCGCTCGACCCGCTTCAGGAACTGCTTGGGCATGATCTGGTCGGTATCCACGTCGGCTCTGTCGAGGTGGCTGACTTTTCCTGCAATGACTTTGATCGGTTCCACGGTCTTCTCCTGGTCAGGTCCGCAAGCCGTCCGGGCTCGCGTTTGATGTGAACGTCCGACTCCGTACGCTCATGTGGCGGGCCTCACCCCGCCGTAGATGGCGGCCTCGGCCCACTTGAAGTGCACTTCGACCTGCTGGAAGCCCGCCTCGCGCAGCCAGCGCAGCTGGTCCTCGATGGTGTCGGGCCAGTCATCGTCGTCATCGAGGTCTACTTCGTGCTCGTGACGCGTGCCGCCGCTCTCGCGCTCGGCGCGCACGGCGCTGGCGAGCATCTCCTCGTCGAAGAGTCCCCGCAGCGGGCCGTCGATCGCGACGTAGTCCATGTTGACGAACATGCCGCCAGGCTCCAGGAGCTCGAACACCTCGGCGAACAGCGCGTGCTTGCGCTCGGACGGGAGATGGTGGATGGCGAGCCCCGAGACGACCGCGTCGTAGCGCCCGTCGGGCAACGCCTCGCCCCAGGCGGGGTCGTTGAGGTCGCCCGTCACAGCCTGCCAGCGTCCAGCGTACTCGGCAAGGTTGACGGCGGCACGAGCGAGCATCGGCTGCGAGAAGTCGACGAGCACGCCGTGAGACTCAGGGCTCGCCCCATCGGCGCTGAGCATCAGCTGGCTCATCGCGCCAGCACCGGCGCCGATGTCGAGGAAGCGCTTGACCGCGTTCTCGCTGCGGCTGAACAGGCGCGCGAGCACGTCCTCCTGCAGCTCGAGCAGGGGGATCAGGATCCGCCGGCGCTCGACGAAGCTCGCGACGAGCTCCTCGTGCTGCCAGTGGGCGCCGGGTGTCATTGGAGACCCACCCGCCAGCCCGCCCGCCGCGCCGCCGGCGCTCACGTCCATTCCCTGATGTCGACGAAGCGGCCCTCGATCGCGGCCGCGGCGGCCATCTGCGGCGAGACGAGGTGCGTGCGACCGCCGCGCCCCTGGCGGCCCTCGAAGTTGCGGTTCGACGTCGAGGCGCAGCGCTCGCCGGGGGCGAGGATGTCGGGGTTCATGCCAAGGCACATCGAGCAGCCGGCGACGCGCCAGTCAAAGCCCGCGTCGCGGAACACCTGATCGAGGCCCTCGGCCTCGGCCTGCGCCTTGACCTGCTGTGAGCCGGGCACGACCATCGCGTTGACAGACGGCGCGACCTTCCTGCCGGCGACCACCTCCGCGGCGGCGCGCAGGTCGCCGATGCGCGAGTTGGTGCACGAGCCGATGAACACGCGGTCCACGGCGATCTGCTCGATCGGCGTTCCCGGCTCGAGCGCCATGTAGTGCAGCGCGCGTTCGGTCGCCTCGCGGTCGGCGGGGCTATCGAACTCCTCGGGCGCGGGCACGCGCTCGGTCACCGCGCGCACCATGCCCGGGTTGGTGCCCCACGTCACCTGGGGCGAGATCGCGCTCGCGTCGATCACGACCTCCGTGTCGAACTCGGCGCCGTCGTCGGTCGCCAGTTCACGCCAGTGCTCGATCGCGGCGTCTAGCTCAGCGCCCTTCGGCGCGCCCGGGCGCGGCGTGCCCGCGCGCTCGGCGTCGCGAAACCACGCGAAGGTGGTCTCGTCGGGGGCGATCATGCCGGCGCGCCCTCCGCCCTCGATCGTCATGTTGCAGACCGTCATGCGGCCCTCCATCGAGAGCGCCTCGATCGCCGGGCCAGCGTACTCGACCGCATGGCCGGTGAGGCCGCCGACGCCGAGCTGCCCGAGCGTGCCGAGGATCAGGTCCTTGGCGGTCACGCCGAAGCCGAGCTCGCCCTCGTAGCGGATGCGCATCGAGCGCGGTTTCTGCTGGACCATGCACTGCGTCGCGAGCACGTGCTCGACCTCGGAGGTGCCGATGCCGAAGGCGAGCGCGCCGAAGGCGCCGTGGGTGGAGGTGTGCGAGTCGCCGCAGACGATCGTCATGCCCGGCTGCGTGACGCCGAGCTCGGGGCCGATCACGTGCACGATCCCCTGTCGGTCGGAGCCGAGCGAGTACACGGGCACGCCGAACTCCTCGCAGTTGCGCTCGAGCGTTTCCACCTGCACGCGCGAGAGCTCGTCCTTGATGCGCGCGGCGACGGGCGTGCCGTCGGTTGGCGTGTTGTGGTCGGCGGTGGCGAGCGTGCGGTCGGGCCGGCGCACGCCGCGCCCGGCCAGGCGCAGCCCGTCGAAGGCCTGCGGGCTGGTGACCTCGTGCACGAGGTGCAGGTCGATGTAGATGAGACCCGACTCGTGGCCCCCCACTTCGTGCGCCTGCCAGATCTTCTCGAACAGCGTCATCGCCATGGTCATCGGTCCTCGTGCTCGTCGGTGGTGGATGCCTCGTCGATGAGGACATCCATGGTCTCCCGCCCGTCTCGGTGCGGCGTTCGCGTGGCAGGCATCTAGCTGCGCCTCAGTCCGGCCGACACGACCGCCAGGAACTCGGCGTCCGCGTCGCGCTCCTTGGGATTCTCGAAGTGGTGTGGCAGGTCGGCGTCGAAGGTCACGCAGTCGCCCTCGTCCAGTACGTAGCGCTGCCCGTCGCAGACGAGCACGACCGAGCCGCGCTCGACGAGCGCGGTCTCGCGGCTGCCGGGCTCGTGCATCGGCGGGTCGTCTGCGGCGCCCGTCGCGCCGCCGGGCGCGAGCGTGTGCCGCGAGATCTCCGCGCGCTGGCCCGGTTGGGAGGCGGTCAGCACCTCGAAGCTGTGGCCGCGGCGCTTGTTGCCGCCGCGCGTGCGACCGCTGGCGCGCACAACCGTGACCGAACCGCCCTCGTCGAGGCGCAGCAGCTGGGACAGACGCAGCTCGAGGCCGGCCGCGATCCGCGAGGCGACGGTCAGCGTCGGGCTGGTCTCTCCGCGCTCGACCTGCGACAGCATCGGCGCGCTCACACCGCTGCGGGCGGCAAGCTCGCGCAGGGAGAGATCCGAGGCCTCACGCAGTGCCTTCACGCGCGCGCCGATCACGGCCGGATCGAGCGGATCGCTAGGACTCGACCGCGCCACGGCGAGGTGCTGCTCGGGTGTCCTCGCCTGCACCCGACTCGCGGGCGCCCGCTTAGTTGCTGGCGTCATACGTGCGTACGTTATCACGGACGCCCGTTGTGGTGCGCCAGACCGTTGCCGTGCGACGGAACCCCCGGGTCAGGGCGGCTCCACCGTTGTCGGCGGCTGGACCGGTCGGCGGCTCAACCGTGCTCAGGCGGGGTCAACCGTGCCCGCCGGCTTCTTCCAGCTGCTTCTTCAGTTCCTGGTTTTCCCGTTCGGTTTTGCGCAGGTTGGTTTCGGCTTCCGTCCTGCGTTCTTCGTTGGCCTGGCTTGAAACAGAGGGCGCCTGCGTGACGGTCTTCGAGGTGACGGTGTTCGTCTGTGTGACGACCTTGGGGACGGTGGTCGTACTCGTGACAGTTCGTGTGACAGGCGTTTCGTGCCCGCTGCGTTCGGAGGCTGTTTCGCCATTGTGGCCGATCGCGTATCCGATGACGCCACCGATGATCAGCGCGAGCACCCCGGTGAGGATCGCCGGCCACGGGTTCTCCCACCAGCGATCCTCGGGAGGAAGCGCGGGCGGCAGACGTTCCTCCGCGTACACCGGCGGCTGGACGGGTACAGCGCGCGGTTGTCTTGGTGGCACCGGCGCGTCGAGACGCTCAGTCGGCTGTGTGGGCGGCATTGGACGCCGCGGAGGCTCTGGCTCGTTCATGTTGAAAGATCGCGCCACCTGATCGCGCGCAGCGCCGCTACGCTCCCGGCGCGGTCAAGATCTACCCGGTGCCGAGGGAGCGGAAACCTCCGCAGCCAGCCGCCCCCGAAGCGGCTACCCGCGGCCGCCCGGGAAGTCCTCTTTGCAGCTCGCGGAGAAGCGCCGGCAGGCGGCGCCTCAAACTCTTTCAGCCCGCGGCGGTCTCCGGCAAGCCGACGACATCGTCCGCGCGCGAGCGCGCGACCGCGACCGACAGCGCGCGCACGTACGCACGGGCAGCGGCGTCGATGATGTCGGTCGAGATGCCCTGCCCGGCGCCGGTGTAGCCGGCGAGTTCCACCACGACCGACACCTCGCCGAGCGCGTCCTGGCCCTCGGTCACGGCGCCGATCGTGAACTCGCTGAGCGTGGGCGCCATGCCGGTGGCGGCGTTGATCGCCTGGAACACAGCGTCGATCGGACCGTCGCCCGTGAACGAGCCTGTCGCGGAGCCGCCCTCGGGCAGCGTCACCGAGACCTTCGCGTGCGGCGAGCGCTGCGAGTGGTCCTCGACCTCGAACCACTCGAGGGCGTATCCCGCGATCTCCTCGCGCAACTCGTCGGTGACGAGCGCCTCGAGGTCCATCGCGGTGACGTGCTTCTTGCGGTCGGCGATCTCCTTGAAGCGCTTGAACGCCGTGTTCAGCGCCTGGCCGTCCAGCTCGAAGCCCATCTCCTCGAGCGCTTTGCTCAGGGCGTGGCGGCCGGAGTGCTTGCCGAGCACGATCGAGTTGCTGCGCAGCCCGACGGTGGTGGCGTCCATGATCTCGTAGGTGGTGCGCTCCTTGAGCACGCCGTCCTGGTGTATGCCGGCCTCGTGCGCGAACGCGTTGCGCCCGACGATCGCCTTGTTCGGCTGCACCTGGTAGCCGGTCAGGCGCGAGACCAAGCGGCTGGTTCGCGCGATCTCGGTCGTGTCCGTGCCCGTCCACAGCCCGAGGCTCGGCTGACGCGTGTGCAGCAGCATCACGATCTCCTCGAGCGAGGCATTGCCGGCGCGCTCGCCGATACCGTTGATCGCGCACTCGACCTGGCGGCAGCCCGCTTCCAGGCCGGCGAGCGAGTTGGCGACCGCCAGCCCGAGGTCGTCGTGACAGTGAACCGACACGACCACGTCGCGCAGACCAGGCACCAGCCGGTAGAGCTCTTCGAACATCGCGCGGTACTCGCTCGGCATCGTGTAGCCGACGGTGTCGGGCACGTTGATCGTGGTCGCGCCCTCCTCCAGCGCGATCTGGATCACTTCTGCCATGTACTGCACGTCCGAGCGTGAGCCATCCTCGGGCGAGAACTCGACGTCGTCTGTGTAGCCGCGCGCCTGCGCCACGGCGGCGCGCACCTGGCCCTTGACGTCCTCGCGCGTGGTCTGCAGCTTGCGCTCGATGTGGATGTCGCTGGTGGCGATGAACGTGTGGATGCGCGGGCGCTGGGAGTCGCGCACGGCGTTCCACGCCGCCTCGATGTCCTGCGCGCTCGTGCGCGCCAGCCCGCAGATCACGGGGCCTTCGACCTCCCGGGCGATCGCCTGCACCGACTCGAAGTCGCCGGGCGAGGTGATCGGGAAGCCGGCCTCGATCACGTCGACGCCGAGGCGCGCCAGCTGTTGGGCGATCTCGAGCTTTTCCTGCTTGTTCAGCGAGATCCCCGGCGACTGCTCGCCGTCGCGCAGCGTCGTGTCGAAGATCTTGACGCGGTCAGCTTCGTCGCGGCCCGCGTGCGCCCCGGCGGCAACGCCACCGTCCGTGCCGTCCGTTTGCCCATCGTGAGTGCTCATGTCGTTCGTGCTCCTTCTCTATCTCGCTTTCCGTTCCTCTCTGCTGGGTATGCGGCTACGCGGCCGCCACGCGCTATTCCCCCCGAGGGGGGAGCAGAAGAAGAGAGAGAAGCGAGAAGTGAAACGACATCTTCGATGCAGGCTAGCAGCCGCTCCCGGCTCAGTGAATCCGGCGCGAGAGGATCGCCTTGATGATCGCGATCAACGGGGCCGAGAAGACGTTGCCGCTCGCCCCTGCCAGGCTGACCGACGCGAACACCTTCGGCCCTCCCGGTTTCAGGGCCCCGTAGGCGTAGGCAGCGATCGTCTGCTGATCAGGCTGTCCTTCGCAGAGCGGTGGGCCCAGTTCGGGGAGAGCCGCTCCCGGTGAGCGACACGGGCCTTCGGCGAGGACGATGCTGTTCACGTAGAACCCGATCGCGCCAGGGATCCTGATGGTGTGCGTCGTCGCACCCGGCGGGCCGTGGAAGCTGGCCTGGCTTTTCGCCACTTCGAATACGCGCTTACTCGTTGCCCTGACCGAGACCGCGAGCAAGTCCGCGTAGCTGCCTCCTATCCTCGGGCTCTTGTACGTGCAGATGTTGGCCACGGGTGTCCTCCCCTCGAGCGTGAGCGAGCCCGACCCGATCAGTTGCGCCATCCTGGCGCGCGAGAAGTGGCCGCAGTTGGGGACGCTCGCCGATGTGGCGAGAGCCGGCGTCGCGAGTGCGCAGGCCAGCAGGCCGAGCAGGGCGGCTAGGGCGCCGACCGATGCCCGCGCTCTCACCGCGGGGGGCCTCGGCAACGGGGTCGGCGGCATCGCCGCGGAACTTACATGCCGCTCGGGCACTATGGCGTCAGGACGACCTTCCCGAGGTTGCGCCGCTCGACGATCATCGTCTGGGCGGCGCCCGCGTCCTCGAAGCTGAACTTCCCGGCGACGACCGGTTTGATGACGCCTTCGTCGAGCATCGCCTGCAGCGGCCCGATCCACGGCTGCAAGGACCCACGGTCCTTCCACAGGCTCAGCATGTTCAGGCCGATTACGGCCTTCGATTCGGACATCTGCTTGATCATGTTGAAGCGCGGCATCCGGATCACGCCGCGCAGGGCCGTCACAGGGTTGCGTTTCTCGCCGGAGACGAGCGCGGAGGCGCCGAAGGCCACGAGGCGTCCACCGGGGCGCAGCAGCGAGTAGCTCGTGCGGAAGCTCTTGCCGCCGACCGCGTCGAGGATCACGTCGAAGCGCGGCAGCCCGCGCTCCCAGCCGGGGGTCGTGTAGTCGAGCGCATGGTCCACGCCGAGCTCGAGACACCGCGCGTGCTTGCTCGGAGAGGCGGTGCCATACACCTCGGCGCCAGCGTGCTTGGCGATCTGAGTTGCGGCGATCCCAACCCCTCCGCCCGCCGAGTGCACGAGCACGCGCTCGCCCGGTTGCAGGTTGCCGTAGCCGATCAGGCCGGCCCACGCAGTGCCGTAGTTGACGGGGATCGCCGCGCCCTGCTCGAAGCTCAGCCCATCGGCGAGCGGCAGGACGTCGGCGGCGGGGACAACCACCTGCGAGGCGTAGCCGCCGAACTGCGTGCCCGCGATCACGCGCTGGCCTGGCGTCAGCGGGTGGGCGGGACTCGATGCTCCCTCCCCCAGCTCGAGGATCGTACCGGCGACCTCGTAGCCGACGACGCACGGCGTCTTCGGCGCGTCGGGGTACAGGCCCATCCGGGCCATCACGTCGGCGAAGTTGATCCCTGCGGCGGACACCTCGATGCGCACCTCGCCCGCTCCGAGACCTGGGTCGGGTCGCTCCTGCACGCGAAGGACGTCCGGTCCTCCGTGCTTCGTGATGACCACCGCGCGCATCCCGCACCCCCATATGGCTTGTCCTGGCCGGGGCAGCCTAGAGGATCGCCGTCGTACCCGGTCTCGCCGTCGCGCGCCGCGGCACGTCAGCCGAGGTCGACTGCCCAGCCGTTCACGAACCCGTCCGAGGCGACGATCTCCTCCACGACGCTGCGGGGCACGGCCGCGTCCGTCGTGACGACCATCGCCGCAAGGCGCCTGTCGTCAGCCGTCTCTCTGCCCGCCTGCCCCTCGGAGGGGTCGGGAACGTGCCCGACCGCCGCCGAGGAGATGTTGATCCCGTGCGCGCCGAAGATCGTGCCGACGCGGCCGATCATCCCGGGCAGGTCCTCGTAGCGGAAGACCGTCACGTAGGGCTCGAGCTCGATCGTCAGCCGTCTGCCCTGGACCTCGACGAGGTGCGGCGCCCGGTTCGGCCCGATCCCGGTGCCGGCGACCGCGACCCGCTCGGTGCCGGAAACGACCGTGACCCGGATCAGCTCGTTGAAGTCCTGCGCCTCGGAGACCGACTTCTCCTCGAAGACGATGCCGCGCTGCTGGGCCATCGTCGGGGCGTTCACGAGGTTGACCTGCTCCTCGCCGCGGCCCTGCAGCGCCCCCACGATCACCGCGAGCCCCAGCAGCCGCGTGTCGAAGTCGGCGATCCTGCCGAGGAACGCGGCCTCGATCCGCTCCACGGAGCTGCCCTCCGCGAGCTCCATCGCGAGGTGTCCGAGCTGCGAGGCCAGCGGCAGGAACGGTCCGAGGATCTCCATGTCCTCGGCGCCGATCGCCGGAATGTTGACCGCCGTCGAGACGACGCCTCCGGTCAGCGCGGCGACGACCTGCTCGGCGCTCTGGTAGCCGGCACGGTCGGTCGCCTCGGCGGTGGAGGCGCCCAGATGCGGCGTCACGACGACGTTGGCGTAGCCGAACAGCGCGTGCTCGGTCGTGGGCTCCTTGGCGAACACGTCGATCGCCGCGCCGGCGACCTTGCCGGAGTCGAGCGCGGCCTGGAGCGCGCCGTCGTCGATCAGCCCGCCGCGCGCGACGTTCAGAACGCGCACGCCGTCGCGCATCTTGGCGAAGGCCTCGGCGTCGAGGAAGCCTTCGGTCTCCGGTGTCTTCGGCAGGTGGATCGTGATGAAGTCCGACTGCGCGTAGAGGTCGTCCACTCCGTCGACGTTCTCGACGCCGAGATCGCGGTAGCGCTCGGCGCTGACGAACGGGTCGAATGCGACCACACGCATTCCGAAGCCGCGTGCGCGCTGTGCGACGAGCTGGCCGATACGGCCGAAGCCGATGACGCCGAGCGTCTTCTCGTAGAGCTCGACGCCGGAGTACTTCGAGCGATCCCATTTGCCGGCGATCAGCGCCGCGTACGCCTGTGGGACGTTGCGCGCGAGTGCCAGCAGCAGCGCCATCGTGTGCTCTGCCGCGGTCACGACGTTTGACTCGGGCGCGTTGGCGACGACGATCCCGCGCTGCGTGGCCGCGACCACGTCGACGTTGTCGACTCCCACGCCGGCGCGACCGATCACCTGCAGGCGCTCGGCACGGGCAATCAGCTCGGCGGTCAGCTTCGTCGCCGAGCGGATCACGATGCCCTCGTACTCGCCGATCCGCTCGGCGAGCTCGTCCTCGCTCCAGTCGACTCCGACCTCGACCTCGAAGTGCTCGCGCAGGAGCGCCACGCCGGAGTCGCCGATCTTCTCCTTGACGAGCACGCGCGGGCGCCGCCCGTCCAATGTGTGAGCGGCTGCTGCGGCCGGCGCCTGGGCGCTCATCCGCCGAGCCTCTCGACGACCCAGTCGATGCAGCCGGTCAGCGCCTGCACGTCGGCGGTCTCGACCGCCGGGTACATCCCGACGCGCAGCTGATTGCGCCCTAGCTTGCGGTAGGGCTCGACGTCGACGATCCCGTTGGCGCGCAGCGTCGCCGCGACCGCGGCCGCGTCGACGCGCTCGTCGAAGTCGATCGTGCCGACGACGAGCGAGCGCTTGGGCAGGTCCTTGACGAAGGGCGTCGCATAGTCGCTCTGCTGCGCCCAGTCGTACAGGTGGGTCGAGGAGGCGGCTGATCGGGCGACGCACCAGTCGAGGCCGCCGCCGTCGAGCATCCAGCGGATCTGCTCGGCGAGCAGGAACAACGTCGCCACGGCGGGCGTGTTGTAGGTCTGGTCTTTCAGCGAGTTTTCGACGGCGATCTGCAGCGACAGCGACGGCGGGATCCAGCGGTCGGAGGAGTGCAGCGCCTCGATCCGTTCGAGCGCGTCGGGGCTCAGCAGCGCCAGCCACAGCCCGCCGTCACCCGCGAAGCACTTCTGCGGCGCGAAGTAGTACGCGTCGGTCTGGAGGATGTCCACCGGCAGGCCACCGGCGCCAGAGGTCGCGTCGACGAGCACCAGCGCGTCGCCGGATGCCGGCGGGCGCGTGACGGGCACCATCACGCCGGTTGAGGTCTCGTTGTGGGCCCAGGCGATGACATCCGCAAGGCCGTGCTCGGCCATCGGTCCAATCGACGCCGGATCGGGCGCGTCGCCGGGGTCCGCCTTGATGATCTTCGGCTCCCCGAGGAACGGGGCGCCAGCGGTGACGTCCGCGAACTTCTGCGAGAACTCGCCATAGGTCAGGTGCAGGGCATGGCTCGAGATCAGCCCGAACGCCGCGGCGTCCCAGAAGGCGGTCGCGCCGCCGTTGCCGAGCGCGACCTCGTAACCGTCGGGCAGCGCGAACAGCTCGCGCAATCCCGCCCTGATCTCGCCTACGAGCCGCTTGACGGGCTTCTGCCGGTGTGATGTGCCCATCACGGCGCCGCCGTCGGTGGCGAGCCGCGCGAGCGCCTCGGGGCGGACCTTCGACGGTCCCGAGCCGAAGCGGCCGTCGCGAGGTCGCAGCTCCTCCGGGATGACCAGTTGCGTCTGCTCTGTGGTGGTGGGGCTCGTCGTCATTTGGGCTCCTCGCTCGTCCTTACCCGCGGGGGATGATCGCTTCTCTGAGGTGCCCAGGCGCGCGGCGGTGCCGAGTCGTCGCTCCCCGGTGGTGAACTCCACCCGAGCGCCAGTCGCGACGACGAGGCGAGTGTAGCGAACGACGCCGGCTCGCTCAGCGTCCGCGCCCGTGCGGCTCAGACCAGTCGTAGCCGGGCCCCACGGGGATGATGCGCTTCGGGTTGAGCTCGTCGTGGGTGGTGTAGTAGTGGCGCTTGATCTGGTCCATCGCCACCGTCTGGGCAATGCCCGGCACCTGGTAGAGCTCACGTGCGTATCCCCACAGGTTGGGGTAGTCGACCAGCCGCCGGCGGTTGCAGCGGAAGTGCAGGTTGTAGACCTCGTCGAAGCGCACGAGCGTCGGGAACAGCCGCCAGTCGGCCTCGGTGAGCCGCTCGCCGAGCAGGTAGCGGCGCTCGCCGAGCAGCGCCTCGAGCCAGTCGAAGCTGTCGAACAACGCGACGAAGGCGCGCTCGTAGGCGCGCTGGCTGCGGGCGAACCCGGCGAGGTAGACGCCGTTGTTGACGGTGTCGTACACGCGCTCGTTGATCGCGGCGATCTCTACCCGCAGCGCCTGCGGGTAGAGATCCAGCTCGGCGCCGTGGCCGAGGCCCCCGATCGAGTCCGCGAAGGACATCATCCGCAGGATGTCGCTGGACTCGTTGTTGACGATCCGCCCGGCCACCGTGTCCCACAGCACGGGAACGGTGATCCGCCCGTCAAAGCTCGGGTCGCTGATGTCATATGCCTCGCTCATGAAGCGCCAGCCGTGCAGACTGTCCACGTACTCGCCCCCCGGTCCGTCCTCGAAGCGTTCGCCGCTGAACGCCCAGCCGCGCTCGTCGCGGAACGGCGCTAGGTAGGAGATCGGCACGGCCGCCTGCAGGCCGGCGAGCTCGCGCAGGATCACTGTGCGGTGGCACCACGGGCAGGCGAGCGATACATAGAGGTGATAGCGGCCCGGCTCGACCGGCAGCCCGCTCTCGCTGCCCGACAGTGGATCGGTTCCCACCCAGTCGCGAAAGCGGCTCTCCTGGCGCTCGAAGCTTCCACCGACGAGCTCGCCGTCGAGCAGCACGTCAGCCATGCCAGAGGACGTCCCGCTTGACGACCGTCGCGCTCCAGCCGTCGGGCAGCCGCGTGGGCGCCACGCCGGCCGGCTCCTGGAACACCGACTCCTCCCTGACGAGCAGGCAGAACTCGGGTGCCGGCCCGAGCACGAGCTGGCGTCGCCAGAGGCTTGCGTGCTGCGGGTCCATGCCATCGCCGAGCAGCTCGCCGAGCTGGCGGCGCGGCGCGCCCGCCGGTCGCGCGACCCAGATCGCGACGTTGGCCTCGGCGAGCGGCGTTGCGAGATCGCCGGTGTCGGAGCGCCCACCCTCGACGAGCGCGTACAGCCCCCCCGCGCCGCCGCCGAAGCGCCGCGCCGCCTCGTCGTGCGTGCTGCGGTGCCCGCGGCCGACGGCCGCCTCGTTCAGCACCCCGAGCGCCGCGAAGTCCTCGAGCAGGTACCAGTCCTCGTAGCCGGGTCGCCCCCAGTCGAGGGCTTCGGTGTCTGCGCGATGCACCGCCCACGGGACCTCGTCGAGCTTGAACACGGCCGAGCAGCGCATCCCGACCGGCCGAGCGCGCGCAAGCGAGCGGTGGAAGGCGAGCTGGGCGTCCTCGTAGGCGTCGAGGAGCGCGTCTTCGCGAGGCCGGTGCCAGAAGACGTATGCGAGCACTGGCCTGGCGGGTGGGCCTCTAAAAAGAGGGCTTGATCCAGTCCATGTGCGAGCGCAGCTCGGTTCCGACGTGCTCGATCTGGGTGTCGGCCTGTTCGGCGCGCATGCGCTTGAAGTTCTCCTGGCCGGCGCGGTTCTCGGCGATCCACTCGCGGGCGAAGTCACCGGACTGGATCTCCTCGAGGATCTTGCGCATGCTCGCGCGCGTCTCGTCGGTGATGACGCGCTTGCCGCGCGTGTAGTCGCCGTACTCGGCCGTGTTGGAGATCGAGTAGCGCATTCCCGCCAGCCCCTTCTCGTACATCAGATCCGCGATCAGCTTGAGCTCGTGCAGGCACTCGAAGTAGGCCATCTCGGGGTCATAGCCGGCGTTGACGAGCGTCTCGAAGCCGGCCTGGACGAGCTCGGAGGCGCCGCCGCAGAGGACCGCTTGCTCGCCGAACAGGTCCGTCTCGGTCTCGTCCTTGAAGCTCGTCTCGATCACGCCGCCGCGCGTGCAGCCGATGCCCTTGGCGTAGGCGAGTGCCAACGCGCGGGCGTTGCCGCTCGCGTCCTGCTCGACCGCGATCAGGCCGGGTACGCCGCTGCCTTCGGTGAACTGGCGGCGCACGAGATGCCCGGGGCCCTTCGGGGCGACCATGCCGACGTCGACGCCCGGGGGCGGCTCGATCTCGTTGTAGTGGATCGAGAAGCCGTGGCCGAAGAGGATCATGTTGCCCTCGGCGATGCCGTCGCGGATCTCCTGCTCCCAGACGTCGTGGTGGCGCTCGTCCGGCAGCAGGATCATCACGAGGTCTCCGCGGCTGGCGGCCTCGACCACCGGCAGCACCTCGAGGCCCTGCTCACGCGCCTTGGCGACGGACGCCGAGTCCGGGCGCAGGCCGACGACGACATCGACGCCCGAGTCCTTGAGGTTCAGCGCGTGGGCGTGGCCCTGCGAGCCATAGCCGATGATGGCGACGGTCTTGCCGTCCAGGAGATGAAGATTTGCGTCGTCGTCGTAGATCATTCGCCGCAGGCTATCCAACTTCTCGCGCTTGGCCTCAGGCGCTCGCCGAGGCGAGCAGCGTGCGCGCGGGTATCGCGAGCGTTCCGTCGGCGGCGGTGTAAGGCGCGAAGCGCTCGGCCAGCGACTGCCTGATCTGCTCGATCTCGCGCTGCGGACGAGAGAGCACCGCGTCGTGGAAGCTGCGCGAGAGATCGAGCGTTGTATCCCACAGCTCATCGAAGTCGAGGTGGCGGCGGCTGAGCTCGACGGCCTCGATGTCGATCTCGACGAATCCTGCCTGCTCGAGCAGCTCCTGCACCCGCCACGCCTCGCTGAGTGCGAACGGGCCGGGCGTGGACTCGGCGGCGGGGTCGGGCGCGGGCGCCAGGCCGCGCGCGATCAGCTCCTGTGCCGGCTCGAGCGCCCAGGGGTTGTGTTCGAGCGAGTCCCATACCGCGAGCGCGAGCCGCCCGCCCGGGCGCAGCACGCGGCGCGTCTCCGCGAGTGCTGCAGCGGGGTCGGCCATCAGCATGAAACCCCAGCGGCACAGCACGACATCGACGCTGGCGAGCGGCAGGTCGATCCATTCGGCGTTCAGCACCTGGAACTCGACGTTCGAGAGGCCGAGCGAGATCGACCGCGCACGGGCGCCGTCGAGCATCGCCTCGGCCTGGTCGGAGACGATCACACCGCCGAGCGGCGCGACGAGCTCCGCGGCGAGCATCCCGGTCTCCCCCAGCCCGGCGGCCAGCTCGAGCACGCGCTCACCCGGCTGCGGACCCACGACTTCGATCATCCGGTGCGACACCGGCGCGCCGAATGAACGCAGCAGCTCGCCACGGCGCACCCAGCCGCTCGCGGCGGCTTCCCAGCCTTCCAGGCTCGCCTGGCGGTAGGCGTTCGCGTCGAAGCTCACAGCAGCTCCCTGCGCAGCAGCTTGCCCGAGCGGGTGCGCGGCAGCGGCTCGGCGCTCAGCACGACCTGCTTGGGGACCTTGTAAGGGGCGAGCGCCCGCGCGCAGTGGGCGCGGAGCTCCTCCGGCTCGAGCTCCGCGCCTGCGCGTGCGACGACGATCGCCGTGACGGCCTCGCCCCATCGCGGATCGGTGCGCCCGAGCACTGCCGCCTCGAGCACCTGCGGATGCGCCTCGAGCACCGCCTCGACCTCGACCGGCGCAACGTTCTCGCCGCCGCTGACGATCGTGTCGGCCTTGCGTCCTGTCACCAGCAGGCGCCCACGATCGTCGAGCTCGCCTAGATCGCCTGTGTGCAGCCAGCCGTCCGCGCCGAACGCCGCTGGGGCGACGGTGGGCCCCGCCAGCAGGATCTCCCCGTCGCCGGCGATCCGCACGCGCGTGCAGAACAGCGGCGGGCCGGCGCTCGGTTGCTCCTCAGCGCCCTCGCCGACCTCCTCGCCGCCGCCGCGCTCGTCGATTTCGGCGACGGGCGTCGTCGTCGCCTGCGAGCAGCTCTCGGTGAGCCCGTAGGTGAGGCTCACCGCTACGCCGGCCCGGCGTGCGCGTCGAATCAGCGCAAGCGGGACCGGACCGCCGCCCGTGAGCGCGGCGCGTAGCGCGGGTGGGCGTTCGAGCCCGGCGTCGAGCAGCCGTGCGAGCGTGGTCGCGACGAGACTCACGAGCGTGACATTCTGCTGTTCGAGTGCCTGCAGCACGCGTTCCTCCTCGAAGCGCTCGTGCACGATCGCTGTGGTCGCGTAGATCGTCGAGCGCAGCAGGATCGACAGGCCGCCGACGTGCGACAGCGGCAGTGCGCACAGCCAGCGCTCGCGTGGTGGATCCAGACCGAGCGCGACGGCCGAGCCGAGCGCGCTCCACAGGAAGTTGCCATATGTCAGCTCGACGGGACGCGGCGAGGAAGTCGTGCCCGAGGTGTGGATCACGACGGCGGTCGCGTCGAGCTCGTGCGCGCAGACGCCTGTCAGCTCGGCGGCCGAATGGCCTTCGCCGAGCGGCCGTTCGACGAGGACGTCGGCGCTCGCGGCGATCTGCTCGCGCTCCCCGGGCGCGAGGCGCAGGTCGACCGGCACCGCGACCGCGCCGAGCAACATGCACGCGTGGAGCGCCTGCGCGAACTCAAGCCCCGCCGGCAGCGCGATTGCCACGTGCGAGCCGCGACGCACCCCGCGCTCGATCAGCTCGCCCGCGGCGGCGCGCGCGGCGTCGAACAACCGGGCGTAGGACCAGTCCCCCAAGGGTGTGAGCAGCGCCGTGTGCGCGGGCTGCGTCGCGGCTGCGCGAGCGAGCCATGCCTCGACCTCCATGGCGCACAGGCTAGCCTTCGCGCGATGAACGTCACCTGGACACCGGCGCCGGCGCCCGCAGCGGGCGAGTTCACGGACATCCGCTACGAGAAGTCGGCCGGGGAGGGCGGGACCCCATCGGGGATCGCGAAGATCACGATCGCGCGCCCCGAGGTCAGAAACGCGTTCCGCCCGCGCACGGTGATCGAGATCTCCCAGGCGCTGGAGGACGCGCGCGAGGACACCGAGATCGGCGTGATCATCCTCACGGGCGAGGGCACCGAGGCGTTCTGCTCGGGGGGTGACCAGAACGTGCGCGGAGACTCGGGCTACCTCGACGACGATCAGCTCAAGTCCCCATCCGCCGCCACCCATTCGGGCGTGGGCCGCTTCCATGTGACCGACCTGCACATCCAGATCCGCCGGCTGCCGAAGCCGGTGGTGGCGATGGTGGCCGGCTACGCGATCGGGGGCGGGCACGTCCTACACCTCGTCTGCGACCTGACGATCGCGGCGGACAACGCGCGCTTCGGGCAGGTCGGTCCAAAGGTGGGGTCCTTCGACGGGGGCTTCGGCGCGGGCCTGCTCGCCAACCTCGTGGGCCCGAAGAAGGCCAAGGAGATCTGGTTTCTGTGCCGCCAGTACTCCGCCGAGGAGGCGCGCGAGATGGGGCTCGTGAACACGGTCGTGCCGCTCGAGCGCCTGGAGGCGGAGACGGTCGCGTGGTGTGAGGAGATGCTCGCGCTCTCGCCGTTTGCGCTGCGGTTGTTGAAGGCCAGCTTCAACGCGGCCGAGGATGGGCTGTCGGGGAT
This sequence comes from uncultured Solirubrobacteraceae bacterium, assembly GCA_963827455.1. Classification (GTDB taxonomy): domain Bacteria; phylum Actinomycetota; class Thermoleophilia; order Solirubrobacterales; family Solirubrobacteraceae; genus Palsa-744. The sequence continues at coordinate 29,542 of CAWHAW010000013.1, forward strand.
CCAGCAGCTCGCGCACGACGCGAACCTCCTTTTCTACGGCAGCGAGGAGGCGCAGGAGGGACGCGACGCGTACCGGCAGAAGCGCAAGCCGGACTTCTCGCGCTTCCCCAAGCGGGCTTAGTGAGCGCCGTTCGCATCTGGATCATGGCGGCGCGCCTGCGCACGCTGCCGGCGGCCGTGGCGCCGGTGCTGGTAGGGACCTCGCTGGCGCTTGGGGCCGGGGACTTCCGAGCGCTGGCGTTCGTCGCGGCGCTGCTCGGAGCCGTGTTCATCCAGGTCGGCACAAATTTGTCCAACGACTACTCCGACGCGCGCCGCGGAGCCGACACCGAGGATCGCCTCGGGCCCGTCCGGGTCACGGCGGGCGGTCTCGTGCCGCCCAGCCAGGTGCTGATCGCGACCTACGTCTCGTTCGGCCTGGCCGTCGCCTGCGGCGCCTACCTGGTCGCGGTCGCGGGCCCGGAGCTGATCGCGGTTGGCGCGGCTTCGATCCTCGCCGGAGTCCTCTACACGGGTGGCCCGCGCCCGTACGGCTACGAGGGCCTCGGCGAGGTGTTCGTGTTCCTGTTCTTCGGGGTGGTCGCGGTCGCCGGCTCGTACTTCGTGCAGGTGCAGCAGCTGCCGTGGCAGGCGTTCGTGTGCGCGATACCAGTGGGCCTGCTCGCGAGCGCGATCCTGGTCGTCAACAACGTTCGCGACCTGGAGACCGACCGACGCGCGGGCAAGCGCACGCTTGCGGTGCGCCTGGGGCGCGCGCGAACGCGCTGGCTGTACACGGCGATGCTCGCCGGCGCGTTCGTCACGGCGCCGCTGCCGTGGCTGTTCGGATCGATGAGTGCGTGGCTGTTCCTGCCGTGGGCGGCGATCCCGCTGGCGGTGCGCCTGACCGCGACCGTGCGCACACGCACCGACGGGCCCGCGCTGAACGGTGCACTGGCTGGCACCGGAGCGCTGCAGCTCGTCTTCTGCCTGCTGTACGCCGCGGGAATCCTCGCGAGCGGCGGCATCGGCTCGTGAAGCTCGAGATCGAGCGGCGCTCGCTGGCGCTGGCGACACCGCTTGAGAGCTCCTACGGCGCCGTCGGCGAGCGCGAGCTGCTGGTCGTCGCGCTGAGCGACGAGGACGGCGTCACGGGCCACGGGGAAGCGGCGCCACTGGAGGCCTATGACGGCGTGAGCGTAGAACGCGTCGAACGGGTACTGGAGAGCTACCGCCCGGCGCTGGCGCGATCCGAGGATATGAACGGCGCACAGGTGATCGAAGCCTGCAGGAGCGTCGAGGACCTGCCGGCCGCGCTCGCGGCGATCGACCTGGCGCTGTGGGATCGCGCCGGGCGACGGGCGGGCAAGCCGGTCGCGGCGCTGCTGAGTGACGATCCCGCGGGCAGCGTGCCCGTCAACGCGACGCTCACGGCGCTCGACCGCGCAGGCGTGGCCGAGCAGGCCGCGCGCGCGGTGCGCGAAGGCTTCGACTGCGTGAAGCTCAAGGTCGGCGTGGGCGATGACGCGGGCCGCGTCGCGGCAGCGCGTGCCGCGGCCGGCCCCGCCGCGAAGCTGCGCCTGGACGCGAACGGGGCGTGGAGCGTCGAGGAGGCGGTCCGGACGATCGAGGCGCTCTCACCGGCCGGTCTCGAGCTCGTCGAGGAGCCGACCCACGGCCTGCGCGCGATGCGCGCTGTCCGCGAGCGGGTGGCGGTCAGGGTCGCAATCGACGAGACCGCCGCAGAGCCAGGCGCGCTCGGGGCAGGCGTGGCCGACGCGGTCTGCCTGAAGATCTCCCGCTGCGGCGGGATCGCCGGCCTGCTCGTCGCCGCGACGCTCGTGCGCGCCCACGGGGCGCAGGTGTATCTCGCCTCGACCCTGGACGGGCCGCTCGGCGTGGCCGCGGCGCTGCACGCCGCCGCCGCGCTCGCCTCGCGCGGTCCGGTCGAGCACTGCGGTCTCGCGACCCTCGGCATGTTCGCCGGGATCGAGAACCCCCTGCCGGCGACGCAAGGACGGATCATGGTTCCGAGCGCGCCTGGCCTGGGTGTTGCATTCGCCTGAGCGCACCCGCGCTCTGACCGATCCGTGAACGTGCGCCTTGGCGGCAACGTGACCGCGACGCGAGGGGACGGCCATGGCTCACACTCTCACTGGGCCTGACGATCTCGACGGGAGGATCGCGCTGCTTTGCAAACGGCTTTCCCCATAGATATGGCAGACGGCCGCGGCCCGCGCGGGCGGCGAACGCCGCCACGTCATCGGCTGCGGCGCAGCGTGCTCGCGCTCGCACTGGTAGGGGTGCTCGGGCTGGCGCTGCCGAGCTCGAGCGCGAAGCTGCCGGCTGATGCTCTGCAGACAAAGCTTCCGGCGCCATCCACCGCGCCCGCGCCGCACAGCAGCCCTGTCCAGGGCGGAGCAGCCTCGCGGGCGGTGAGCGCGAGGGTGATCATCGGCACCAACGACGCCGCAGGTTGGGGGCCGCGCGCCGCGCGCACGATCCTCCGCGGACACATCAGCTGGAGCCGGGTGGAACTGGTCGGCCGCTACAACACGGTCGCGCAGTCGCTGCGGGAGGGCTTCAAGGTGCTCGCGATCGTCAACAATCCCAACGACGAGACGCCGCTCAGCGCGATCGACCCCCGCCGCTGGGGTGGAGAAGTCGTCTCCGAGCTGAGATCCCACCCGGGCGTCAGCATCGCCGAAGCTGGGAACGAGATGTACTTGAAGGGAGGCTTGGCGGAACCGGTGCAGTACGGGCTGACGTACCTGGCCGCCGTCGAAGACATGCGCGCCGCGGGCATCCACACCCCGCTGCTGTTCAACATGACCGGGGACATCCCGCTCGGCAGCTGGGCCGACCGCACCGCGTGGTCGGAAGACGCGCATGGCGGCGGCTGGCTGCGCGACGCCGTCAACGGCGTTCCCGGCCTCGCCGCCGCGATTCTCGCCAACGGCATGTCGGTCCACCCCTACGGCGCCGTCGGAGAAAACGCCCACGATGACTGGGGCAGCGCGTCGGTGGCTGCCGATGAATCGGTCGCCCACGCGGTACTCGGTTCGGTGCCCCCGGTGTACGTGACGGAGATCGGCTTCGACCTGGCTCGTTGCGGCGACAGCCTTGGGGCGTGCTCCACCGGCCAGCAGGCGAGCGAGATGCGGGCTGAGTACGCCCAGCTGCTCGCCGATGCGCACGTCCGCGGCATCTGGTGGTATCAGTCCCACGACGACCCCACCGGCCGCTTCGGGTTCATGGACAACGACAACGCGCCGCGGCCGTCGTTCACGACCCTGTCAGCGATCGCGAGGTCGGTGGGTCAGTAGCGGGCCTCCGGCTCGTCCCGGGCTCAGCCAGCCACAGGCGGCTCCGCCGCAGCCGGTCGGCGGGCACCGGTACCCTCAGCGGATGGGCAAGGTGTTCGACGGCATAGACGAGCACATGTCGAAGTGGATCGCCGCGCAGGCGCTGTTCTTCGTGGCGAGCGCGCCGCTCGACGGCGACGGTCACGTGAACGTCTCCCCGAAGGGCCCGATCGACACTCTGCGGGTTCTCGACGAGCGGACGGTTGCCTACCTCGACGTCGTCGGCAGCGGCGCGGAGACGATCGCGCACGTCCGCGAGAACGGCAGGTTGGTGATCATGCTGTGCGCCTTCTCCGGGCCGCCGCGGATCGTGCGCCTGCACGGGCGCGGCGAGGTGATCCTCGCGGATGACGAGCGCTTCGAGCCGCTCGTCGGGCGCTGCGCGTTTCAAGAGCCGGGCGTCGCCGCCGCGCGCAGGGCGATCGTGCGCATGGGCGTGACCCGGGTCGCGGACTCATGCGGCTATGGCGTGCCGCTGATGAGCCTCGATGGCCTGCGTCCACACGCCGACGCGTGGGCGGAGAAGAAAGTGCGCGTCGAAGGCACCGAGGCGCTGCGGGACTACCAGCGCGAGAAGAACACCACGAGCATCGATGGGCTGCCGGCGGTCGAGCTCGAGAGCAAGCTGCAGACGAGCTAGGACTCGAGCGCGCTGGCCAGCGCACCGGGGCTCTCCAGTGGCAGCACATGGCCACCGGGGACCACGCGCATCTGTGCGTGGGGCAGCATGTCCACCATGCGCTGCCCGAGCTGGCGAAACTTGGCGTCCCGCTCGCCGGCGATCACGGTGACCGGCATCGTCAGCTCTCCCAGCCGGTCCCACAGCGGCGCCATCTCCCCCGTGCCGATGCCGCGCAGCACCGCCGCGAGGGCTGCTGGCCGGTTGCGGCGCTGATCCTCGCGTGCGAGCGCGCTCACCTCGGCTGGGTCGGCTGCGAACAGCGCCTGCGTGCGCCAGCGCTCGATGAACTGCTCGTAGGAGCCGTGCTCGAGCTCGTCGGCGAGCGCCTGGTCGGCACGCCGGCGCCGGGTGCGCTCCTCCTCGTCCTGGATGCCGGCGGTGCTCGCCACGAGCACGAGCCGGTCCGCGCGCTCGGGGGCGGCGAGCGCGACGTGCAGCGCGACGCGCCCGCCCATCGAGTACCCGCACAGCGTGAAGCGCTCGGGGCTGTGCGCGAGCACGTGCGCGACGCACGCGTCGAACGTCACCGGCCCCGCGTGCTCGGCCGTGTTCCCGTGGCCGGGCAGGTCGAGCGCCAGCGGCCGGTAGCGTTCCGGGTCGAGCGCCGCGACCACGCCGTCCCACGCGCGGCGCGTAGCGCCGAATCCGTGCAGCAGGACGACGCTCTCCGGCATCTGAGGATCCTATGACCCCGACAACCGACATGTACACGCTGCTGCGCGCCTTCGTCGACGAGCTGGCGCGTTGCGGCATGCGCGCGGCGTGCACCTCGCCGGGCTCGCGCAGCGCGCCGCTGGCGCTGTCGCTGGGGCGCGAGCCGCGGCTGCGCTGCTATTCGCACATCGACGAGCGCTGCGCGGGGTTCTTTGCGCTCGGGCTGGCGAAGGCGTCGGGGCTGCCGGTCGCGGTCGCGTGCACCTCTGGGACGGCCGCCGCAGAGCTGCTGCCCGCCGCGGTCGAGGCGCGCGAGGCACGCGTGCCGCTGCTGCTGTTGACGGCCGACCGCCCCGCGGAGCTGCGCGAGAACGGTGCGGGGCAGGCGATCGACCAGCTGAAGCTGTACGGCGGCGCCGCCAAGTGGTTCGTCGAGGTGGCCGTCCACGAGGCCCGTGCCGAGCAGCTGCGCTGGATGCGCACGCTCGCGTGCCGCGCCTACTGGACGGCGCTCGAAGGACGCCCGGGAGCGGTCCACCTGAACTTCCCGCTGCGCGAGCCGCTGGTCACCGAGGAGGAGCTGCCCGAGGACGCGAGCGCCCGTCGTGACGGCGCGCCATATGTGCGCCGGGCGCTGGCGCGACTCGACGGCGATCCGACAGATCCGGAGCTGCTCTCATTGGTCGCGGGGGCCCGTCGCGGCGTGCTCGTCGCGGGACGGCACGAGCGCGCGACGCCGCTCGGCGAACGGGCGGACGAGTTCGCGCGCGCCGCTGGCTGGCCGCTGCTGGCCGATCCGCTGTCGGGCGCGCGCCGCGGCGATGCGGCGATCGCCCATTACGACGCGCTGCTGCGCGACGAGCGCTGGGCGTCGGCGATGGCGCCGGATCTGGTGTTGCGCGTCGGTGACCTGCCGGTGTCCAAGCCGCTGCGAACCTGGCTATCAGGGCTCGTCGGCGCTCGTCAGGTGGCGCTCGATCCGCAGGCCGCGTGGCAGGACCCGGCCTCGGTGCTGTGCGACTCGCTGGCGCTCGAGCCGGCGAGCGCGCTCGCACGGTTGGGCGCCGCGCTGGCCGATTCCCCGCGGGGCTCGGCGGCGAGCGACGCGGACTGGTTGGCGAGTTGGCGCAGCGCCGACGAGCGTGCCGCCGAGGCGATCGTCGGCGTGCTCGCTGATGATCAGCTGACCGAGCCGCGGGTCGCGGCGGAGCTCGGCGTGCTGCTGCCCGCGCAGGCGACCCTGTTCGTCGCCTCCTCGATGCCCGTCCGCGACATCGAGACGTTCTGGCCGGTGCGTCCGGATCCGCCGCGCGTCCTCTGCAACCGCGGCGCCAACGGCATCGACGGCACCGTCTCCTCGGCGTTCGGGGCGGCCGCCCATGAGCCCGGGCCGACGGTTCTGCTGATCGGCGACGTCGCGCTCGCGTACGACATCGGCGGCCTGCTGGCGGCGTCTCGGCTGCGCCTGAAGCTCACGATCGTGCTGCTGGACAACGGCGGCGGCGGGATCTTCGACTTCCTGGCGGTGGCGGGCGCGAGCATCGCACGCGCTCCCGTGCCATCAGGCGACCCGGCCGACGAGGACCTCTACACGCGCCACATCGCCACGCCGACGGGCCTGGATTTCGCACGAGCGGCGGGGCTGTACGGAATCGAGCACCGGCTGGTGTCCAGCACCGGCGAGTTGCGCGCGGCGCTCGAGCACGCGCTCTCGCCGGAGGCGGGCTCGATGCTCGTGCACGTTCGCAGCGACCGCGCCGAGAACGTGGAGCTGCACCATCGCGTGTGGAGCGCCGTCGCGCGCGTGAACTCGGCGTGACCGAGGCTGCTGTGCCCTATTGGCTCGTGCGCGTCGCGGTGAAGGTGATCGCCCCGCCTTCTTCGAGCGGTATCACCAGCGAGGCGGTCGTCTGGCCCGGTGTCGCAGGCAGCTCCATCTCGAAATCGCTGACGAAGGCGTTGACGAACTGCTGGCCCAGTTCGCCCAGGAAGTGGCACGCGGGCGGGCCGCTGACGTTGATCGAGATATTGGCGTCGGTGCTCTGCAGCGTCAGCAGAAAGCCCCCCGAGTTCACGCTGCCGCTGATGTTGAAGTGAAACGGCGTAGCGGGAATGGTCCCGTTTCCGACGACGACGCCGTTTTCGGTACAGGGCCCGGAGAACGCGGCGACTTCGCCGGGCCAACCCGCGCCGACTCCGGGTGCATCCTGGATCACGCCTGTTTTGCGGTTGACGCGAAACGCCCCGGGGCCCCAGCTGAAGCCCCAGCCATCCGACGCGGCGAGCTTCGCGCTGAGCGACCACTGCTCACAGCCGTTGGGCGTCTGCCCGCTCAGGACTTCCTGCGCCGCTTCGAGCAGCGGAGCGAGCACGGCTTCGTCGGCGGCTGTCTCGACGCCGAGCAGCATCGCGAACGCGACGGTGCGCAGCAGAGCTTGCGCGCTGGCGGACGTGAGCGAGCAGGGGTCGAGCTTCTCGCACTGTTCAAGCGCTTCCCTGCCGATCCGGTCGGCTCGTGCGATCGCGTTGTTCGCGACGCCTTCGAGCCCGAGCATCTGCGCGCCCGCTGCCACCGCGAGCCAGTCGCCGGCGCTCTGCGCGCCGCCCGCCCCGCCTGTGACCCATTTTTCGTAGGCGCGGTCGGCCGCGTTGATCGCTTCCCGGGCACCGGCCGCGTCGCCTCCCTGTTCTGCAGCCTGTGCCGCGGCGAGGTCGGAGGCGACGCCGGGCGCTTCACGCGGGTGCACGTGAACGGTGCCGTCGAATTCGCAGCCCACGACCGCGACGCGGGCGCGTGGCCCTCGCGACGCCTTGTGTGCGTGCGTGCGATTCGCCGCGAGCAGGTGTCTGAGTGCGCGCCGCGCGCGCGAGCGCGAGCCGTGACGGTACAGCGAGAGCAGGTGCTTGGCCTGGGCGCGGACCGCGGTGGGCGCGCTGCGCGGGCAGACGCCGTCGGCGGCGGCCTGGAGTTCGGCGAGCTCTGTGCTCACGAGCGCAGAGGCGGCGCTCGCGGGCTCGCCGGCGGCGGGCTTCTCGGCGGATGAGACGTCGAGACGCAGCTTGAGCTTGCCGGCGGCGCAGGCGCGCAGAGCGCCGCTGTGGCTCGATGCGAGCGCGATCCCGGGACACATCAACGTCACCGCCGCGGCGAGTAGGGCGATGATGGTTCGACGGATTGGCATCTGATGGCTCGGTCGGTCGTCTCGGGCGGTCGCCCACTGGGCGCATGCCGCGTCCAGGCCCGCATCGACCTCGCCGTTGCCGCGCTTTAGCGGCGCAGCATCTGAGCCGTAAGCGTCGCCGCTTGACGCTCTGCGGTGAGCTGCGGGCGGCTCACCCCGCGAGCAGCGGCAGCAGCGCCTGCAGCTTGACCTCCGTCTCGGCGAGCTCTCGCGCGGGATCGGAGTCGCGCACGATGCCGTTGCCGGCGTAGCAGCGGGCGACGTTCCCGTGCAGCAGCGCACAGCGCAACGCGACGCAGAATTCACCGTCGCCGGTGGCGTCGGTCCAGCCGACGGGACCGGTGTACCAGCCGCGGTCGAGACCCTCGAGCGCGGGGATCAGCTTCGCTGCGACGCCGCCCGGCTCCCCGCCGACGGCGGGCGTGGGGTGCATCAGTCCCGCGAGCTCGAGCACGTCCATCGGGGCTGCGAGCTGCGCGCGGATGGGCGTGGCGAGGTGCTGGATGTTGGCGATCGTGATCAGCTCCGGCTCGGGGGCGGCGGTGACCCAGACCGCGTGCGGGCGCAGGGTGCGCTCGATCCGTCGCGCGACGATCGCGTGCTCCTCGCGGTAGCTCTCATCGCGCAGCAGCTGCTCGCCGAGGTGCGCGTCGACCGCAGGGTCGGCGCTGCGGCGCGTCGAGCCGGCGAGCGCGAGCGTGCTCACGCGGTGGCCTTCGCGCCGCACGAGCAGCTCGGGGCTGGCGGCGATCAGCGTCGCATCCCCGTGCCCGACGCAGAACAGGAAGCACGACGGGAACTCCTCGCGTAGCACGCCGAACAGCGCGGCTGGATCGTATGGTGCGGGGCCGTGAACCTGGACTTCGCGCGCGAGCACGATCTTCTCCAGCTCGCCGGCGCGGATCAGCTGGGCGGCGCGAGCGACGGCGTGCTCGTAGTGCTCGGGCGGCATCGCGCTCGATACCTGGAAGCGGCCGGTGGGCGCTGGATCGAGCAGTGGCAGCGCGCTCGCGCGCAGCCCCGAGAGCCGCTGCTCGAGGTGCGCGCGCAGCTCCTCGGGGACGTCGTCCGGTTGCGCGAGAGCCGCGAGCGTGAGACGCACGATCGATTCGCCGCCACGCTGCAGACGCGTCAGGGCGAGTTGCGGCACGGTGAGCGACGCCGGCTCGAATCCCCGCCAATGAGGGGCGCCGCCGCCATCGGGAGCGAAGGCGAAGCCGCCGACCGCCACAGGACCACCACCGGCGGGCTCCTCTGCGGGATCGGCGATCGCAGCCGCGCTCAGCGCGCGCCAGCGCTCGGCGACGCTCTGAAAGCGCGACGGACCGCTGGCGTGCAGGCTCGTCGCCTCCCCGAGTCCCGCCACGGCGGCGTGCGCGCGCTCTGGCTGCTCGAATACGAACCAGCGCTCACCGGGGCGCCGCGAGGCGCAGACGACGGCCGACGGATCGACATCGTCGGCCACCCGCAGCGAGAGCGTCGCGAGCACCTCCCCCCCGCTGCGACGAGCACGACGGACGGCGAGCGCCAGCCGAGACGCGAGCAGCGCGCGGTCGTGCTCGTTGAGTGCGAACGGCTGATCGGCGGCGCCGGCAGAGATGCGTGGCTGGGTTGGGTGCGTCTGCGGTGAGATGCCGTCGCTGCGGCCCACGCCGACCCTAGGTCTCGCTGCGTCCCCGCGAGATCGCGATCTCGCCGGTGCGCATCATCTCGATCAGCCCAAACGGCCGCACCATCGTCTCGAACGCCTCGATCTTGTCGGTGGTGCCGGTCACCTCGACGATGACTGCGCGCTTGGTGACGTCTACGACCTTGCCGCGGAAGATCTCGGCGATCTGCATCAGCTCGCCGCGCTGCACGCCATCGGCTGAGACCTTGAACAGGGCGAGCTCGCGCGCGACGGTGTCCTCCGGCTCGAGGTCGCGGATCTTGAGCACGTTGATGAGCTTGTGCAGCTGCTTGGTGACCTGGTCGATCGGGTGCAGCGCACCGTCGACGGTGAGCGTCACGCGCGAGATCTGCTCATCCTCGGTCGGGCCGACGGTGAGGGTGTCGATGTTGAAGCCACGCCGCGCGAACAGCCCGGCGATGCGCGTCAGCACGCCTGACTTGTTTTCGACGAGGATCGACAGCACGTGCTTGCGCCCCGTGCGCAAGTTCGTTGAGGCTTCGAGCTCCTCGAGGCTGAGCGGCTCCTTGGTTCCCGGTTCACCCATGATCGCCCCCATCACCCCACCATCTCGCGCGCAGCTTGACCGGCGGGGATCATCGGATAGGTGTTCTCCTCGCGCGTGACGCGCACGTCGACGAGCACCGGGCCCTCGGTGGCGATCGCGCGCTTCATGTCCTCGACGAGCGTGCTCTTGTCGGAGAAGCGCATGCCGGTCACGCCGTAGGCCTCTGCGAGCTTCACGAAGTCGGGGAACTCGCCCATGTCGACGTGGCTGTATTTGCCGTCCCAGAAGAGCTCCTGCCACTGACGGACCATGCCGAGATAGCCGTTGTTCATGATGAACACCTTGATCGGGATCTCGTTCTGCGCGCACGTGGCGAGCTCCTGCGCGTTCATCTGCACCGAGCCGTCACCGGCGACGCAGCACACCACCCGGTCGGGGCAGCCGACGGCTGCGCCCATCGCGGCCGGCAGTCCGAAGCCCATCGTGCCGAGCCCGCCGGAGTTGATCCAGCGCCGCGGCGCGGGGAAGTCGTAGAACTGCGCCGTCCACATCTGGTGCTGGCCGACGTCGCTGGTGATGATCGCCTCGCCGCCGGTGGCCTCGTACAGCGCCTGGATCATGAACTGCGGCTTGATCTCGGCGTCGGCGGTGTCCTCGTAGGCGAGCGGGTACTTGGCTTTCCAGCCGTCGATCCTGCTCCACCAGGCATCCAGACGCGCGGGGTCGGCGCCGATCGCGCGGTACTCGATGACGAGCTTGGCGAGCACGTTCTTGGCGTCGCCGACGATCGGGATGTGCGCGGGCACGTTCTTGGAGATCTCGGCGGGGTCGACGTCGATGTGGATGAACTTCGCGCGCGGGGCGAACTCCGAGAGCTTGCCGGTGATGCGGTCGTCGAAGCGGGCTCCCACGGCGCAGATCAGGTCGGCCTCGTCCATCGCGTAGTTGGCGGTCCTGGTGCCGTGCATCCCGAGCATCCCGAGCCACTGGGGATTGGGTTCCCGCCCACCCCCCAGCCCACCGGCTCCCTCCACCGTGGCCGGGAAGGCGCCGAGGCCCATCAGCGTGCACGTGACCGGGAAGCGGTCGGATGTGGCGAACTCGGTGAGCTCGGCGGCCGCGTTGGCGTTGACGACGCCGCCGCCGGCGTAGATCACCGGGCGCTGCGCCGCGGCGAGCGCCTTGGCGGCCTGGCGGATCTGCTTCTGGTTGCCGTCGATCTTGGGCTGGTAGCCGGGCAGGCGCAGGTCGGTGACGGGCTCGTAGTCGATCTCCGCGCGGGACAGGTCCTGGGGTATGTCCACCAGCACCGGTCCCGGACGCCCGCTGCGCGCGATGTGAAACGCCTCGTGGATCGCGCGCGGCAGCTCCTGCGGGTGCTGGATCATGAACGAGTGCTTGACCACCGGCATCGTGATGCCGAGCGTGTCGGCCTCCTGGAAGCCGTCTGTGCCGAGCAGCTCGGTGCGCACCTGGCCGGTGATGAACACGACCGGCACCGAGTCCATCATCGCGTCGGTGATCGGCGTGACCAGGTTGGTCGCGCCGGGGCCGCTGGTGGCGAACGACACGCCGACCTTGCCGGTGGCCTTCGCGTAGCCCTCGGCGGCGTGCCCGCCGCCGGCCTCGTGGCGGACGAGGATGTGACGGATGCCGCCGTTGACGAACGCGTCGTACGTCGGGAGGTTGGCACCGCCGGGCAGCCCGAAGACGACATCCACGCCCTCCGCCTTCAAACATTCCATCAACGCATCAACCGCGCGCATTCGTCGCCTCCCTTCCTTTTTGATTGGTGAAGAGGGGCCCGGCTGGCCGGGGCACACAGCCCCGAAGGGCTGGGCTGCAACACCCTCTATGGGCAAAAATCCAGTGTACCAGCGGGTTTTACACCCGGCCGTGCCGGATATGGCGCCGCTCCTGGCGGTCGATGGTCAAGCCAGGCAAGGACGCAGTGAGCGAAGCGTGCTGTGCACGCGAGCGATCGAGGACGCCGCCTGGCGCCGTGCCAGCGACCGTCAGGAGGAGCCAATCGCTATCCCGATCGCCAGAACGATGACGCCGCCGACGGTGACGACCAGCAGCGAGGAACGCATGGAGACCTCGAGGAAGCGTTTGCGCACCCAGGCGATGGCGAACAGCTCGAAGGCGACGACGCAGCCGGCGACGAGCAGCGCTTTGTGGACGTTGGAGATCAGGAACGGGAGCGTGTGGAAGATGCCCCCGAGCGTGGTCATGGCGCCGGTGATCGAACCGCGGACGACCGCGGAGCCGCGGCCGGTCTGCTCGCCGGTGTCCGACAGCGCCTCCGACCAGCCCATGCTGACCCCCGCGCCGAGCGCGACGGCGAAGCCGACGCGCAACGCGGTGGCGGAGCTCGAGTAGATCGCGGCAGCGAAGATCGGCGCGAGCGAGGAGACGGTGCCGTCGATCATGCCGACGAGCGCCGGCTGCACGACGCGCAGCACGAAGTCGCGCTCGTCGCCGAATCCGGCCCGGTGGATCCAGCGGGCGAGCAGCGTGTCGTGGGCTGGAGGCGCTGCGGGCGGCGCAGGCGCTGTCTTGACGTCGGTGCTCATGGCATCGACAGCGTAAGCGCAAGAGGCCGTTAGGGCAGCCGAATTTCGCTTAGGGCAGCCGAAGTCAGCGCGACGACGCGGCGGGCGCCCGTTCCATGGATTCTGATGCGAGCACGACGTCGGGAAACTCGAGCTCGGTGCCGCAGCGGGTACACAGCGCGTCGTAGATCTTGGTCACGCGACCGCACTTGGGGCACTGGCGGCGCAGCTCGTTGCGCTCCGAGCGGTAGGCGGCCGCGGCGAACAGGCCGATGAACGGGACGGCGCCTGAGATCAGGAACCAGAGGAAGAACGAACTGCCCTTGTACTTGCCGACGATCCCGCCGGCGAGCCCGAAGCAGGTGGCGATGACGACGTACGCCATCGCTGCAGTCTAGAGCAGTGTTTTCAGGGCCCAGATGATCGCGACGATCGCCAGGATCACGGCCACCGTGCCGGCGATCGCGATTGCGACGCCGATAACGATTTTCAGCAGGATGTAGCCCGCGACCAGAACCACCAGCCCGGCGAGCACCGACCTGCCGATGGATCGGCGGGCGGGAGAGCTGGAGCTTGAGCGGATGGGCGTGTCATTCATGTTGATCTACACCCAATGGTAGCGCTAAGCGCGGTGGTGCCACGCCGGTTGCGGCGGTGTTGCGGCGGTGTTGCGGCCGGACAGGAACTCCTACCCCTGCCCGGCCGCTCCACCAAGGACGTCGGCCGAGGGAAGCCGACGCTGGTCGCTGCGGAGGGATCAACTACACGCGACCTAGCCGACGGACCACACCTATCGGTGCGGAGCCCCGCGGGCGATCCTTGCCGTTGAGACCTCGACATTGCTGTTGCCCGCACGTCGGCGCCCCGCACCGTGCCCCATGCTCGTGAGCTGGTAGCGGCGGATACGCGGCCCGCTGTGCGATGCATCCACCGTTTCCTCGGGCAGCAGGATGAACCGCCGAGGAGATGAAACGCTTGCGTTGGCTGCTGAACGGTTCATGACCAGCATATTGGCGCGGCGGGCGCGGTTTGCCTTTGGCCCGAAGTCCAAAATGTGGTGAGCGGGGGTCTTCTAAGTGACGCCGAGCTGCTCGTGAACGAGCCGTGCGACCTCGGTGCCGTCGGCGCGGCCTTTGGTCTCGCGCATGACGTATCCGACGATCGGACCGATCGCCTTGGCGTTGCCTTCCCGCACGCGCGCGGCGGCGTCGGCGTTCGCCTCGAGCGCAGCCGCGACCACGCCGGCGAGCTCGTCATCGCCGTCGATCGCCGCGAGCCCCTCGGCCTCCACGACCGCGAGCGGATCGCCGCCCTCGGCGAGGAGCTTGTCGAGCACCTGGCGCGCCGCGCCGACGCTGACCTGCTTGGTGGAGACGAGCTCGACCAGCTGGGCGAGCGCCTGCGGAGTGACGCGTGCGTCGGCCGGCTCTGTGCCGTCGTCGAGCCGGCTGGCGAGCTCGACGGCGACCCAGTTGGCGAGCATCTGCGCGGGGGCATCGGCGTGAGCGGCGAGCGCGGCCTCGAAGAAGTCGGCGAGGCCGGCGCGGAACGCGAGCTGCTGTGCGCTCTCGGGGCTCAGCGCGAACTCGGCCTCGAACCGCGCGGCGCGATCGGCGGGCAGCTCGGTCATGTCGGCGCGCGCGGCGTCGATCATCTCCTGGTTGATGGCGACGGGGAGCAGGTCGGGCTCGGGGAAGTAGCGGTAGTCGTGCGCTTCCTCCTTGGAGCGCAGCGAGGTGATGGCGCCGGAGGCGGGGTCGAAGTGCAGCGTCTCCTGCTCGATGGTCCCCCCCGCTTCGAGGATCTTCTCCTGGCGCGCGATCTCGGCGCGGATGCCGCGCTCGATGAAACGGAAGGAGTTCATGTTCTTGAGCTCGGTCTTGACGCCGAGCTCGGAGCTGCCGGCAGGACGCAGCGAGATGTTGGCGTCGCAGCGCAGCGAGCCCTCCTCCATGTTGACGTCGGAGACGCCGAGCTGGCGCAGCGTGGAGCGCAGCAGCTTGAGCCAGTCGCTGGCCTGCTCGGGCGAGCGCACGTCGGGCTCGGTGACGATCTCCGCGAGGGGCGTGCCGCCGCGGTTGAAGTCGACGATGCTCGCGTCGGAGCCGTGGATGCGCCCGCTCGCGCCGATGTGAATCAGCTTGGCGGCGTCCTCCTCGAGGTGCACGCGGTGGATGCGCACCTCGCCGAGCTGCCCGCCGCGGCACAGGGGCTCGTCGTATTGGGAGATCTGGTAGCCCTTGGGCAGGTCGGGATAGAAGTAGTTCTTGCGGTGGAAGATCGAGCGCGGCGCGAGCTCGGAGCCGAGCGCGATGCCGATCATCAGGCCGAAGTGCACGGCGCGGGCGTTGGCGACCGGGAGGCTGCCGGGGAGCCCGAGGCAGACGGGGCAGGTGTGGGTGTTGGGCGGATCGCCGAAGGACAGCTCGCAGCCGCAGAACATCTTGGTGGCGGTCGCGAGCTGCACGTGGATCTCGAGGCCGATGACCGGTTCGTAGGCGAGATCGTTTGAGGAGCCGCCTAGCGGCGGCTGCGGCGTTCGCTGCGGCTCAGACACGGGCGGGTGTCCCGTCGAAGCCGATGCTCTGCTCGAGCGCGTGGGCGGCGTCGAGCAGACGGTTCTCGCTGAACGCGGGTCCGGCTATCTGCAGCCCGACGGGCAGCCCGGCTGAGAGCCCGCACGGGATCGAGATGGCGGGGATGCCGGCGAGCGACATCGGCACGGTGCAGTAGTCGTTGAGATACATGGCGAGCGGGTCGGCGGTCTTCTCGCCGAGCTTGAACGCGACGCTGGGAGCGGTCGGCGTGACGATCAGATCGACCTGCTCGAACGCCGCGCGGAAGTCCTCGGCGATCTTCGTGCGCACGCGCTGCGCGCGACCGTAGTAGGCGTCGTAGTAGCCGGAGGAGAGCGCGTAGGTGCCGAGCATGATGCGTCGCTTGACCTCGGGGCCGAAGCCGTCGTGGCGCGTGCGGGTGTACATGTCGAGCAGATCGGTGGCGTTCTCCGCGCGCAGCCCGTAGCGCACCCCGTCGTAGCGCGCGAGGTTCGATGAGGCCTCGGCGGGCGCGAGCACGTAGTACGCCGACAGCGCGTGCGGCGCGTGCGGGAGCTCGACCTCGCGCACCTCGGCGCCGAGCTCGCGCGCGCGCTCGAGCGTGGTGTGGAACGCGTCGAGCACCCCCGCTTCGATGCCCTCGCCGCTGAGCTCCCCGGGCACGCCCAGGCGCACCCCCTCGAGGCGCTCGGCGCTGGGCAGCTCGATCTCGTGCGGGAACCGCAGCGAGGTCGCGTCGCAGGGGTCGTGTCCGACCATGTGGCGCAGCAGCAGGGCTGCGTCACGCACATCCCGGGTGATCGGCCCGGCCTGGTCGAGCGAGGAGGCGAACGCGATCATGCCGTAACGGGAGACCGAGCCGTAGGTTGGTTTGAGCCCGACGATGCCGCACAGCGCGGCGGGCTGGCGAATCGAGCCGCCGGTGTCGGTGCCGAGCGCCCACGGGGCGAGGCCGGCCGCGACCGCGGCGGCGCTGCCCCCGGAGGAGCCGCCGGGTACGCGTCCGCGATCCCACGGGTTGCGTACCGCACCGAACGCGGAGTTCTCGTTGGAGGAGCCCATCGCGAACTCGTCCTGGTTGGTCTTCGCGAGCAACGTCGCCCCCGCGTCATACAGCCGCTGGACGACACTCGCGGTGTAGGGCGGTAGATAGCCCTCGAGGATCCGTGATCCCGACTGGCTGGGCACGCCCACGGTGCAGAACAGGTCCTTGACCGCGAGCGGTACCCCGCCGAGCGGCGCGTTCGCGGACGTACCGGCGAACGGGGCGCTCCTCGGCCGACCCAGGTGAAGCAGTTCAGGCCGCCGGCACCTGCTGCCCGGTCGGCGGCGGCCCGCGCCCGGTAGGCGTCGAAGAGCTCCGCCGCGGACAGCGAGCCCGCGGCGATCGCGTCCGCCGCCTGCGCGGCCGACAGCCCGACGACGTCGCTCACGCCTGCGGGCTCGGGACTAGGAAGCCGCCGTCGGCGACGGCGGGCGCCTGGTTGAGGGCGAGCTCGCGCGGCAGGCACGGACGCGGCTCGTCGGCGCGCAGCGCGCCGGTGATGTCGACGACGTGCGAGGTCGGCGGGACGTCGTGCAGGTCGAGCTCGCCGATCCGCGCGACGTGGTCGAGCACGGCGGAGAGCTCGCGCGCCATCGGCTCGATCTCCTCCTCGCCTAGCGCGAGCCGCGCGAGTCGCGCCACGTGCAGAACCTCGTCGCGTCCGATCACAGTGCGCGCATTGTATGGGCAGCTGTCGGCCTGGCAGGAGCGCGACACGGGCGCGAACGCATGGCGCTCAGCGGGCCTCGACAGAAGGCTGGGGACCCGCCGCGCTGCACGCGCGGCGGCCGGGCATCAGAATCAGCCAGAACCACCGGTCAACCACAGGAGAGAGAAGATGCGAGCTGTCCGCACTCCCGAGGAGCGCTTCAACAATCTGGCGGATTGGAGCTGGGACTCGCAGTACGCGCAGGTCAGCGCAGACGGGGACACGGTGCGCATGGCCTACGTCGATGAGGGGCCGCGCGACGCGCGCGTGGCGCTGCTGCTGCACGGCGAGCCGTCGTGGTCATACCTCTACAGGCACATGATCCCGCCGCTGCTGGGCGCCGGGATGCGTGTGGTCGCACCGGACCTGATCGGCTTCGGGCGATCGGACAAGCCGAGCGAGCGCGAGGACTACACCTACGAGCGCCACGTGCAGTGGCTGGCAGGTCTCGTTGTGGCGCACCTCGACCTGCGGGGCATCGTGCTGTTCTGCCAGGACTGGGGCGGGCTGCTTGGGCTGCGTCTGCTGGCCGAACACCCCCAGCGCTTCGCGGGAGCGGTGGCGTCCAACACGATGCTGCCGACGGGCGATCACGATCCGGGCGACGCATTCCGCGCCTGGCGCGAGTACTCCCAGAGCACCGAGGACCTGCCGATCGGAAAAATCGTCAACGGCGGCACGCACCGGGAGCTCTCAGAGCAGGAGATCGCCGCCTACGACGCGCCCTACCCGGACGCGAGCTTCAAGGCCGGCGCACTGCAGTTCCCGACGCTCGTCCCGATCACACCGGACGACCCTGCGACGCCCGCGAACCGCGCTGCGTGGGAGGTGCTGAAAGGCTTCGATCGCCCGTTCGTGTGTGCGTTCGGCGACTCCGACCCCGTTACGCGCGGGGCGGATGCGGTGCTCGAGAAGCTGATCCCGGGCGCCGCGGGACAGCCGCACGAGACGTTGCCGGGGGTCGCTCACTTCTGCCAGGAGGATGGCGGCCCGCGCCTGGCGGAGATCGTGATCGAGCTCGCCGGCCGCCTCAACGGAGCGGGCTAGGGTCGCGGGCGGGGCTCGGGTCGCGCGGGTCGGTACATCGACGGCCGTTCGTCGCGCAGCACCTGCCAGGCGCCGAGCAGGATCGCGACGGCGCCGGCGAGCGCCAGCCACACGCCGATGCAGACGCCGCTCGCGTGATCGGGTCGCTCGAACACCCTGACGATCGCGGCGATCACCGCGAGCAGCCCGAGCGCGACGCACCACACGGCCGTGGACACCGGCAGCGCGGGGCTGCGCTCGGTGAGCGCGCTGATGACCATCGCCAGCGCCGCGCACACCGCCGCGAGCAGCAGCACGTCGGCGGCGCCGAACGTGTTCCAGGCGTCGAGGTTTCCGATCGGGGTCTCATACGAGCGGACGAACAGCGACACGATCACGCAGATCGCGCCGGCGAGCGCGAGCAGCTCGCCGAAGCGAAGTCGCCTGAGCCCCCCGCGCGCGCCGCTCACACGATGTCCTGGTCGACTTCGCCGAGCAGCGTCTCGAGCTGGGCCTGGTAGCGCGCGGCCTGCAGCGTGTTGCGCAGCAGCAGTGCGATCGTCATCGGACCGACGCCGCCGGGCACGGGTGTGATCGCCGAGGCGACCTCGCAGACGGCGGCGAAGTCGACGTCTCCGACGAGGCCGCTGTTGTTGCCGGCCTCCTCGGGCGTGAGCCGGTTCATGCCGACGTCGATCACGATGGCGCCCGGGCGCACGAAGTCCCGCTGCACCAGACGGGCGCGCCCGACGGCCGCGATCAGCACGTCGGCGCGTGCGCACACCTCGCGCAGGTCGCGCGTGCGCGAGTGGCAGACGGTCACGGTGGCGTCGCGAGCGGTGAGCATCTGCGCCATCGGCTTGCCGAACAGGTTCGAGCGGCCGATGACGACCGCTTCGGCGCCTTCGAGCTCGACGCCGGTGTCGTCGAGCATCACCATCACCCCGGACGGCGTGGCGGGGCGCAGGCCGGGGCGCCCGAGCGACAGCAGCCCGGCGTTGATCGGTGTCAGCCCGTCGACGTCCTTCTCGGGGCTGATCATCGCGGTCAGCGCCGGCCCGTCGAGGTGCTCGGGAACGGGCAGCTGCAGCAGCACGCCGCTGGCTGCGCGGTCGGCGTTGAGACGTTCGAGCTCCTCGGCGACCTGCTCGAAGGAGGCATCGTCGGGCAGGCGCCGGTCGAACGGCACCATGCCGACCTCGACGCACGCGCGCTGCTTGCCGGCGACGTAAACGGCCGAGGCGGGGTCATCGCCGACGAGCACCGTCGCGAGACCTGGCGGGCGGCCGACTTCGCGCGTAAACACCTCCACGTCGCGGGCCACCTCCGCACGCACGCGCGCCGCGATCGCCCTGCCGTCGATGATCGTCGCGCTCATGCACAGATGCTATGCGTTTGCAGGGACAAAGGAACGCGCGCGTCAGCGCCGGCTGACCGGCGCGTACTCCGCCATCAGCTTGCGCTCGGAGCCGTCGTCGGCGAAACGCACGACGATCACGCCCCCGGGCTCGACACCGGTCACGACGCCGTCGCCGAAGGCGGCGTGCACGACGTCCTCGCCGAGGCGGAACTGCGTTGCGACCGACAAGCCTCCCTGCCCCTCGCCCGTCGCCGCGCGCTCGCTGCCCGCCGGGCTTCCCCAGCTGCTCTGGCCGGAGCCGCGGCGCGCCGTCACCGTCAGCCCACCGCCACCTGCCGACCAGCTCGCGCCGGGGCGGAACGCGCTCTGCAGGGGCTCCTCCAGCAGCTCGCTTGGAATCTCGTCGAGGAAGCGGCTGCGCATGCCGTAGCTCTGCGCGCCGAACACCGCCCGCCGGCGGGCGTGCGTGAGGTAGAGCCGGCGCATGGCACGCGTGATCCCTACGTAGAACAGCCGACGCTCCTCCTCGAGGCCGCCCTCCTCGATGGCGCGCGAGTGCGGGAACACGCCGTCCTCGCAGCCGGCGATGAACACCGTCGGATACTCGAGACCCTTGGCGTTGTGCAGCGTCATCAACGTCACGAGGCCTTCGTCGGTGCGGCTGTCCGCATCGGCGACGAGCGCGACCTCCTGCAGGTACGCGGCCAGCGTGTCCTGGCCGTCGGCTGCCTGCGCGTCGAACGTGCGCGCGCCCTCGACCAGCTGCTCGAGGTTCTCGATGCGACCCTGCGACTCGATCGTGCGCTCGGCCTCCAGCGCTTCGATGTAGCCGGTCTGCGAGAGCAGCGCCTCGAGCAGATCGCCGACGGGCACACCCTCCTCTGGCGCCTCGTCCTCGTCCGCGCCCTCGCCGCGTGTAGCACCGTCGCGCGCGTCGGCGTCCGGCCCGAGCGGAGCCATGCCGGCGAGGCTGCGCAGCTCCTGCATCGTGTCCATGAAGCGCCCGAGCGCCTTGACCGCGGCGGAGCCGAGCCCGGGGACCTGCTCGGGCTGCGCAGCGGCCTCCCACACGGGGACGCCGAGCGCGTCGGCGTGCGTGAGCACGCGCGCGAGCGAGGTCTGCCCGATTCCGCGTCGCGGCGAGTTGACCGCGCGCGTGAAGCTGACGACGTCGGCGGGGTTGGCGATCAGCGACAGGTACGCGATCGCGTCCTTGATCTCGGCGCGTTCGAAGAACTTGGTGCCGCCGATCACCTGGTAGGCGATGTCCTGGCGCGTGAGGACTTCCTCGAGCGCGCGCGACAGCGCGTTGGTGCGGTAGAGCACGGCGATCTCGGCGCGCGAGGCCCCCTCGTCGACCAGGCGCTGGATCTCGCCCACGATGAAGCGAGCCTCGGCGTACTCGTCGTCGAGCACGCGCAGCTGGATCTGCTCCCCCTGCCCCAGTTCGCTCCACAGCCGCTTGGCGATGCCGCCGCGGTTGTTCGCGATCACGGCGTTGGCCGCGCGCAGGATCGTCTCGGTCGAGCGGTAGTTCTGCTCGAGCTTCACCACGCGCGCGTCGGGGAAGTCGTCCTGGAAGTCGAGGATGTTGCGAACATCAGCGCCGCGGAAGCTGTAGATCGAGTTGTGGGTGACCAGCCCGTTCGCGATGAAGTTGTGAACCCCGTCGATATCGAGGTCATATACCGGCGAATCCAGCGCCGCCGGCTCAACGCTCTCGACGACGTCAAAGTCGCCCTCGGCGGTCACCATCACCATGCCTGGCCGAACCGAGGACGCCGGCATAAAGGGAAGGGAGTTGGTGACTCCGTCAGGATTGCGCGCCAGACGGGCATTGAGCTGAACTTGAAATTCGAGCTCTTCTCCAACCCGCTCGACGGTCGATAGCAAGGTGGGCATGTGCGTCGAGGCCGTCTCGAACCGCCAGCCGCTCGAGCCACGTCGCGCCGGTCGCACGCTGAGACCGAGCCGCTCGAGCGCCTCTCGTCCGTGCTGGTCATATCCAAACATCGCGATGCGATGCATCGGTGTTCCGCCTCGGCGATCGCCGCACAGGGTGACCACCATGCGCCGCCGTAGACGCGGTGAACCACGCCTACCCGAGGTGTGGGCGCCGGATGCGAAGTGGGGAAAGCGAAGGCGTAGCCCCTCGTCTGCGAGCAGCCTTCGTCCCGCAGTGTCAGTGTCGAGAGTCGTGAAGACTCGATCGATCAGCGTCTGATTGCCGACCAGGCTGTTGGGACTCCGTGGACCTGCAGGCCGGGCGTTGAACGGAATTGTCGGAAGACCGTACTGCGCCGAGAGCAACAGCTCCGCCACGCGCGCCTCAGCATCGCTCCCGTGCACCGACACAACCCAGGCTGCGTCCGCGCCCTCGTGCCTCATTCGATAGGCGACGCCCACAACAGGCTTGACCTGCCCTGCGGTGTAGGTTCGAGACGTCCCGACACGGAACCCGACCCCGCGCTTCCACATCACGTACGTCATATGCAGCTGAGGGGTCCGGCCACGGACAAAGCCAGCGAAATGGATGTGCTCGGCCGTGCTGACCAAATGCCTGCCTGAGCGAGTTGTGATTGCGACCCCTTGACGGCTCTGGGCATCGTGCCGGCGCATGACCATCGCGGGCCGAAAGTTGCCGCTCCCGTGCGCGGCCAGAACCATGTCTCCAGCCCACACCTCCTCGATCGGCCGTTGCGTGCCATCCGCCATCGCGACGAGCGTTCCCTCGGCCAGGCACTGCGCGTCATCACCGACAACCGCCAGGTTGCGGTGGCCGACCGGGCCGCTGTAGGTCGGACGGTCCCCCGGCTGTCCGTCGCCCCGCTGAGGTGGACGCCCGCCGCCGACGAGCAGCTGCAGCATCCGGTACTGCGCGTGGTTGGTGTCCTGGTACTCGTCGACGAGCACGTGACGGAAGGTGTCGCGGTAGCGCTCGCGGACGTCCTCGAAAAGCTCCAGCAGGTTGACCACGCGGAACAGCAGGTCGTCGAAGTCCATCGCGTTCATGCGGTGCAGGTCGCGCTCGTAGATGTCGTAGACGTCGGCGACCATCTCCTCGAACTGCGAGCCGACGCGCTGGCGATAGGAGGCCGCATCGATCAGCTGGTTCTTCGCCGCCGAGATCTGGTTGTGGAGCGCCGCCGGGGTGAAGCGCTTCGGGTCGACGCCCACCGCGTCGGCCGAGCGCTTGGTCAGCCGTCGCGCGTCCGCCTGGTCGTAGATCGTGAACTGGCGCGTGTAGCCGAGCCGCTGCGCCTCCGCGCGCAGGATCCGCGCGCACGCCGCGTGGAAGGTCATCACCCACATCCCGCGCGTGCCGTGGCCCAGCAGTCCCTCGACGCGCTCGCGCATCTCGCTGGCTGCCTTGTTCGTGAACGTGATCGCGAGGATCTCCCCCGCCTGCGCCTGGTCGGTGTAGATCAGGAACGCGATCCGATGCGCGAGCACGCGGGTCTTGCCGCTGCCGGCGCCCGCGAGGATCAGCAGCGGCCCCTCGCCGTGCGTGACGGCCTCGCGCTGGGGCTCGTTGAGGTCCCGCAGCAGCTCCTGGAGGTGCGCCGCGTGGGGGTTCTCAGACATGAAACCCAGCATAGATGCGCCCGCGGGCGACTACGCGCTAGCGATGGCCGCGCTCGCGGTCTTCGGCCTCATCGGTCTCGGCCCAGCAGTCCTCCTCAGCCGATCCGCTGCGCCAGCTCGACGATGATGCCCTCCGGGCCGCGGACGTAGCAGAGCCGATAGATGTCCTCGTAGCGCTCCACCTCGCCGATGAGCTCCGCGCCGCGGGCGCGCACGCCGGCGACGACGGCGTCGATGTCGTCAACGGCGAACGTGATGTGCCGGATGCCCGGCGCGTTGGCCGGCGCCCGCGGGTCGCCGCCCTCGGCCGGCGGGGCGTGAAACTTCGCCAGCTCGACGCGTCCGTGACCGTCCGGCGTCTGCAGCATCGCGATCTCCGCGCGCACGCCCTCGAGCCCCACGACGCGGTCCACCCAAGCGCCCTCGACCGGCCCCGCGCCCTGCAGCTCGAGTCCGAGCTCGACGAAGAACGCCGTCGCTGCCGCGAGGTCCTCGACGACGATCCCCACATGGTCCATGCGTTCGATCATCACGGGCCCGAATGTACCGCCAGAGGACCCGAGCTACCGCGCCTCTCGGCGCCGCTCAGCCGCCGGCGGGGTTCGGGCCCTTGACCGTGCGCAGCGGCCTGACCTCCGCGAATTTCTCTGGCTCGCGCTCGGTCTCGGTGCGCTCCGCGAGCTCGCGTTCGAGCGCGACGATGCGGCTGGAGAGCGCCTGGATCGCCTCGGCGATCGGGTCGGGCAGGTGGATCCAGTCGGCGTCCGGTCCCTCGACCCGGCGGCCGTCGACGCGCACCGGGTGGCCCGGGTTGCCGACGACGGTTGCGTTGGCGGGCACATCGGTGATGACGACGCTGTTGGCGCCGATCTTGGCGCCGTGACCGATCGTGATCGGCCCGAGCAGCTTGGCACCCGAGCCGATCGTGACGTTGTCCTGAACCGTCGGATGGCGCTTGCCCGTGGCGAAGCCGGTGCCGCCCAGCGTGACTCCCTGGTAGAGCGTGACGTCGTTGCCGATGTCGGCGGTCTCGCCGATCACGACACCGGCGCCGTGGTCGATGAACAGGCCCTGGCCGATGCGCGCGCACGGATGGATCTCAATGCCGGTGACGGCGCGTGTCAGCATCGAGATCGCGCGCGGCAGGAACGGCACGCCCGCGACCTGCAGCGCATGGGCTACGCGATAGGCGAGCAGCGCATGGATGCCGGGCCACGTGGCGAGGATCTCCGCCGGTGGGACCCCGCGCGCCGCAGGGTCTCGGTCGCGTGCCGCCAGCACGTCGCGACGCAGCTCCTTGGCCACCCGTGCGAACGCCTCGAAACCGGCCATGGCAACAGCGTAGCGGGCAGATCCGCTCTCTCGAGCACCCTGCGAGGCTCCTTGCCCTGCTCATACTTGGCGACGATGGGTGTCCTCAACACGATCGGCGACGGCCTCGAAGACGCGTTCCTGATGGCGTGGCAGGTGTGGTGGGCGCTGGTGCTCGGCTTCGCGATCTCAGGCGTGGTGCAGGCGTGGGTTCCCCGCCGGCGCATCCAGGAAGCGCTCGGTGGCTCCGGGGTGCGCCCGCTCGCGCTCGCCACCGGCCTCGGGGCGGCGTCGTCGTCCTGCAGCTACGCCGCGATCGCGATCGCCAGGAGCCTGTTCGCGAAGGGCGCCAGCGCCGCGTCGGCGCTCGCCTTCCAGTTCGCCTCGACGAACCTGGTGTTCGAGCTGGGGATCGTGATCTGGGTGCTGCTCGGCTGGCAGTTCACGCTTGCCGAGTTCATCGGCGGGCTCGTGCTGATCATGGTCATGACGGCGCTCTTGCGGCTGTTCGTGTCAAGACGCCTCGAGGCGCGGGCGCGAGCGCACGCCGTCGCCGCCGAGCAGGCCGGGCACGACCATCATCATCACCACCACCACCACCACGACCACGGTTCCGGCGCGCCGATGTCGCTGCGCGGACGCCTGCGGAGCGCGAGCGCCTGGACGGAGGTGGCGGGCAACTTCCGCATGGACTGGTCGATGGTGTGGAAGGAGATCATCGTCGGCTTCCTACTGGCCGGCTTCATCGCACAGCTCCCCGACAGCTTCTTCCACGCGCTGTTCATCACGCACGCGCCCGCCGGCGTGAAGCTCGTCGAGAACGCGATCGTCGGGCCGATCGTCGCAGCGCTCAGCTTCGTCTGCTCGGTCGGCAACGTGCCACTCGCCGCCGTGCTGTGGTCCGGCGGGATCGGCTTCGCCGGCGTGATCGCGTTCATCTTCGCCGACCTGATCATCCTGCCGATCATCCAGATCTACCGCAAGTACTACGGCGACGCATACGCGCTACGGATCGTCGCGCTGATGTTCGTCGCGATGGTGCTCGCCTCGCTGGTCGTCAACGGCCTTTTCAGCGCCGCCGGCCTGATCCCGAGCGCACGCCCGACACACGAGCAGATCTTCACCCCGGTCGCGGTCAACTTCACGCTGGTCGCCAACGCGCTCGCGTTCCTCGTGTTCGCAGCGATGTTCACAGTGAGCGCACGCCCGACGTTCCTCAGAGCGCGACCCCGCGAGCGCCCCCAGGAGGGGCGCCCTTAAATAAGTCGTACCTGACCGACGCGTCTGAGGTCGCACGGCGGCTGGCCGCGTGCTGGTGGCACGTGGCCGGACGCCGGGTGATCTCAGGGGGCGAAAAACGCCTGGGAGACGTAGCGCTCGCCGGAGTCGGGGACGACGACGACTATGCGCTTGCCCTTGGACTCGGGGCGACCGGCGACCTGCAGGGCGGCCCACAGCGCGGCGCCGCCGGAGATGCCAGCCAGCAGGCCCGCGCGTTTGGCGCAGCTCCACGCGGTCTGGATCGCGTCGTCGTCGCTGACGGCGATGATCTCGTCGAGCAGCTCGCGGTTGAGCACCGGCGGGACGAAGCCCGCGCCGATGCCCTGGATGCGGTGCGGCCCCGGCACGCCGCCCGACAGCACCGCCGAGCCGCGCGGCTCGACCGCCACCACATGCAGATCCGGGTTGGCATGCTCGCGCAGGTACTCCCCCACACCGGTGATCGTGCCGCCCGTGCCGACGCCCGCCACGAGCACGTCCACGCGTCCGTCGAGCGCGCGCTCGATCTCCGGTCCGGTGGTGCGCCGGTGCACCTCCGGGTTGGCCGGGTTGGAGAACTGGTCCGGCAGGAACACGTCCGAGTCGCGCGCCATCGCACGTGCCGCCGCCACCGCCTCGCCCATGCCGCCGAGCGACTCGGTGATCTCCACGCGCGCCCCATACAGACGCAGCAGGCTCTCGCGCTCGCGGCTCATGCCCTGCGGCAGCGTCAGCACGAGCTCATAGCCCTTGGCGGCGCACACGAACGCCAGCGCGATACCCGTGTTGCCGCTCGTCGCCTCCACGATCGTCGTGCGGCCCGGCTCGATCCTGCCTTCGGCCTCCGCCGCCTCGATCATCGCCACACCGATGCGGTCCTTGACGCTCCCTCCCGGATTGAACGCCTCGAGCTTCGCGAACAGCTCAACACCGTTCTCCGCCGCCGGCGTCCCCTCGAGCATCCGCGGGAGGCCCACCAGCGGTGTGCAGCCAACCAACTCCGCAATGTTGATCGGGATTTCAGACATCGGCCACGACAATAGTGGGCGACTGTCACGTACGCTGTTCGGTATGGCGCGGAAGCATGACCGCGAGATCGACGATGCGCTGTTGGCAACGGCCGTGTCAGCTGGAGTGCTCTACGCGCGCCGGCGCGTCCGACGTGTAGGGCGTAAGGTCGCACGGGGCGCCGTCCTCGCAGGTGGTGGCGCAGCGGCGGCCGGCATCGGCGCCGTGGCTGCTGCCGGCGCGGCTGTTTGGCATCGGCGGCGGTCCAAGGACTCGCCTGACGCCAAACGCCTCGCCGGCAAGTAGCGCGGTAGGGGATGTCGCACGCTCACGTGGAGATCGCCCGGCGAGCGGTGGATGCTCTCAACCAGTCGGATCTGATGGTTGGCGGTAGTGATCCGCTCCCGACCCTACGCGAGTTCTGCGATCCACACGTCGAGTGGGACTTCTCGCGCCGAGGCGTCGATCCCGAGATCTATCACGGCTACGAGGGCTGGTCGCGAATCGCTGAGCAGTTCGGCGACGCTTGGCAGGAGCTTCACTTGGAGATTGACGAGATCATCGACGCAGGAGAGAACGTCGTCCTTTTCACCAACATGGTGGGGCTGTCGAAGTCCGGCATCAAACTCAGCCAAAGCGTTGGCCAGGTCTGGACGTTTCGCGATGGCAAGATCGTTCGCGACCGATACTTCGGCGAGGATCGCGCAGCCTGCCTCGAAGCCGTGGGGCTGTCGGGGTAGGCGATATCGCAGCGTTCCTAGATGTGGTACATGCTCGCGCCCGCTTCGCGCTGCTCGCGCTCGAGCACGTCGGCGATCGTCATCTGCTCGAGCGCCCTGCGCGCGGCGTCTGCGGCATCGGCGAACACACCGTGGGCGTCGCGGCCGAGCGGGCCGTCGAGCAGCTCGACAACCTCGAGCACCGTGATCGTCGACGGCTCGCGCGCGAACCGATAGCCACCCTTGACACCGCGCTGGGAGCTGATCACTCCACCGCGGCGCAGCACCGCGAACAACTGCTCGAGGAACTGCACCGGCACGTCGCGCCTGCGCGCCAGCTCGCCGATCGGCACGGGCTCCGAGCCGCCGCTGCGCGCGAGCTCCGCCAGCGCGAGCACGGCATACGGGGACTTGCTCGTGATCGAGATCATTTTCTTGGTTGGCCGTCGAGCGGAGCGGGCGGGTGGCTGGGCCGGGCGGTGGGCCGGGGCACCTGATCGTAGTCGGCCGGCGCCCCGTCCCGTCCTCAGGTACCGACAGCGCGTGCTGTATAGCGATGGTTATACAGCGTTCGCGTGCGGAGTAATGCCGAGGTCCCGGCTGGGGCGAACCGACGGCTGCAACCGGCCGCGAGCGGGCCGCAGCCACGTCCAGCGGCTCGCCGCTCCCGCTCCCGCTCTAAAGCCAACCGCGCTCTGTGGCGATCAGCACCGCCTGCGCGCGATCGACGGCGCCGAGCTTGCCGTAGATGTTGTGCAGGTGCGTGCGCACGGTGCTCGTCGAGAGTGTCAACTCGTGGGCGATCTGCTTGTAGACCTTGCCTTCGGCGAGGCGCTGGAGCACGCCGAGCTCGCGGCCTGACAGCGGGCACGGGTCGACGTGACGCTGGCGCTGGTTGGTAGGGCTCGGCAGTTCGTACATCACGCGCCTGAGCTCGTCCGGCCCGAGACCAACGCTGCGCGCCGTGTGCAGCATTTCCGTCGGCGAGACGCGAGCCCCCTGCTCGTAGTGGGCGAGCATGTCGGCGAGGCGGATAAACGCGGCCTCGCCTTCGACGTCGGGGTTGTGGTGGCGCTCGATTGGCGTCGCCAGCGAGGCGGGCAGCCCCCAGCGGCGGATCAACACGCCTCCGACGAGCGCGTGGTCGACTCCAAGCTCGCGGCGCTCCTGGTGCAGGCGCTCCTCGGGCGTCCTCGCGCCACGGTGCACCTGCGCCGGATAGCCCGGGTAGGCGTGGAGCAGCACGAGCTTGCCGACGTCGTGCATGAGGCTCGTCACCGTCAGGCGGTCGCGGTTCTCGTAGCCGACCTCCATCGCGATGCGGTCAGCGGCGTGCTGGGTTGCCAGCGCGTGCAGTCTGAAGCGCTCCGGCGCGGCATCCCACACGCTCGCGCGCTCGAAAAAGTCGAACGTGCGTACCCGGTTGGCGACCGCCTGGACCGTGTGCGTGCTCAGAACCTCGACCGCGGCGACGGCGGTGTCGACGCGTGCACGACCGTCCTGCGCGCGATTTGCGAGGCGCAGTACCGCGATCAACAGCGCGACGTCGGACTCGACCGCGGCGACCACGTCAGCGGTCGCGACGTGCTCCTTGGACACGACCGCCAGCAGGCGGTCCCGTGACTCTGCCAGGGCCGGAAATGCCTCGAGTGCCTCGAAGGCCATCGTCAGTCGGCGCCCGTGACCCTCGTTCTGGTGGCGCTCACCAGAGGCCGGGGTGGGCGCGATCGTGCGCCGCTTGGCCGGGTTCGTTGTCTGCAAGTTCGATTTCGTCAACGGCTTTGTCGGTGCCGACGCCCTCGTCACGGGGCGCTTCTTCGCGACGCCCAGCCTCTTGGCTGCTGCCGGTTTCTTTGCTTTGGTCAGCTTCTGTGCGGCGGCGGTAGCCTGCATGCGTTTTCGACCCCTTCCTTGGGTTCGCCTGTACTTCGATCCATTGGTTGCGACGTTGCTGTCATATCGGCAGCGGCGGACGAAGGATTTAGGGCATCGGCCGTCTGGCCGATTACTAACGGGTCGTGGGGACGCGATCTATCCGGCTCAGAGTCTGCTCGCGCCCGAGCAGCGCGACGCTCTCGAAGATGCCCGGAGAGACGGTGCTGCCGGTGAGTGCCACGCGCAGCGGCTGATAAACCTCGCGCGGCTTGAGCCCCCGCCGCTCGATCACTCCCGTGAGGGCCTGCTCGACACTCGCCTCGTCGAAGCTGTCGAGCGCGGCGAGCGTGTTGCGCACGTCGGCGAGCACCGCGCGGCCGCCCTCGTCGAGCCAGCGCTCGCGCGCCTTCGGGTCCTCGGCGGGACCGTCGAGCAGCGAGCCCGCGAGCGGCAGGAAATCGGCGAGCGTCTGGATCTTCTCCTGGCTGATCCGCGCCGCCTGCTCGAGCCCTTCGCGTCCGGTGAACGCTTCCAGGCGACGCGTCAGCTCGGCGACGGGCAGTTTGCGTATGTACAGCCCATTGAGCCAGCGGAGCTTGACCTCGTCGAAGCGCGCCGGATTGCGACTCACGCGCTCGAGCGTGAAGCGCTCGACGAGCTCGTCGGTCGAGAGCACAGTCGCGTCGTCGCCGGCTCCCCAGCCCAGCAGCGCGAGGTAGTTCCTGACGGCCTCGGGCAGGTATCCGGCGTCTCTGAGCTCCTGCACGGAGGCGGCGCCGTGGCGCTTTGAGAGCTTCTTGCCGTCAGGGCCGTGCAGCAGCGGCAGGTGCGCGTAGACGGGCACAGGTGCGTCGGGGCCAAAGCCGGCGGCGCGTGCCGCCTCGAGCACCAGCAGCTGCTTGGGCGTGTTCGACAGGTGGTCCTCGCCGCGCACCACGTGGGTGATGCCGGCGTCGAGATCGTCGATCGCGACGGCGAAGTTGTACAGCACCGACCCGTCCGCGCGCGCGATCACCGGGTCGTCGAGGTGCACGTGCTCGAAGCGCGTGTCGCCGCGGATCACGTCGTGGACGACCGTCGCTCCGTCGCTCGGCACGCGCAGTCGCACCGCCCCCTCGCTCTCCGCTTTGCCGCGGAACCCGCGCTCGGCGCCGTGGAGCTCCTTGAACGCCTTCACGTCCTCCGCGGTGGCGCGCGAGCGGTACGCGTGGCCGGACTCCAGCAGCGCATGCAGCGCCTCTTGGTGGCGCTCGGAGCGGGCCGTCTGCAGGATCGGACCCTCGTCCCAGTCCAGTTCCAGCCAGCGCAGGGCGTCGAGGATCTGCTCGATGTTCTCGGGCGTCGAGCGCTCACGGTCGGTGTCCTCGATCCGCAGCACCAGCTCGCCATGGTTGTGACGGGCGAGCAGCCAGTTGAACAGCGCGGTACGCGCGCCGCCGATGTGCAGCGCCCCTGTCGGAGATGGTGCGAAGCGGACCCTCATGGCTCGACCCTACCGCCATAAACTGGCGCGCATGCTGATCGGAGCCCACGTTTCCCCCGCCGGCGGCCTGCCGAAGGCGATCGAACGCGGCGTCGAGCGCGGCTGCACAGCGATCCAGATCTTCAACCAGTCGCCGCGCATGTGGCGGCCCACGGTCTACCGCGACGACGACGTCGCCGCCTTCCGCGAGGCGATGAGCGCGAGCCAGATCGACGCCGTGCTGATCCACGCGGTGTACCTGGTGAACTGCGCGAGCGACGATCCCGACATTCGCCAGAAATCGCTCGCGTCGCTGACTCACTCGCTGCGGGCCGGTCAGGCGATCGGCGCCGGGGGCGTCGTCCTGCATCCCGGCTCGGCCAAGGCGGGGAGCGTGGGCGCGGCGATCGAGCGAGCCGCCGCGACGATCCGCGAGGCGCTGGAGGAGAGCGAGGGCTGCGAGCTGCACCTGGAGAACACCGCCGGCACAGGCGGCACGCTCGGGCGCTCGGTCGATGAGCTGGCGGCGCTGCTGGAGGGCGCCGGCGGGGATGACCGCCTCGGCGTCTGCCTGGACTCCTGCCACCTGTTCGCGTCCGGCTATGACATCCGCAGCCCCCGCGAGATGGCCAGGCTGCTGCGTGAGTGCGCGCGCAAGCTCGGCCGCGGCCGCGTGCGCTCGCTGCATCTGAACGACTCGCAGACTCCGCTCGGGGCGAACCGCGACCGCCACGCCAACATCGGCCAGGGCGAGCTCGGCGAGGATGGCTGTGCGGCATTTCTCTCGCCGCCGTCGCTGGAGCGAGTGCCATGCGTCCTTGAGACTCCCGGCGAGGATCGCAAGGGCCCGTCGGCGGCGGAAGTCGCGCTCGCGTTCGAGCTGCGCGAGCGCGGGGTCCCCCAGCGCGCCTGAGGCGGGGGCGCTCAGGCGCTCGCGACGGCGGCGAGCGGCGCAGCCGGCTCGACGGCGGGCGCAGCCTCGCCGGAGC
This sequence comes from uncultured Solirubrobacteraceae bacterium, assembly GCA_963827455.1. GTDB lineage: Bacteria > Actinomycetota > Thermoleophilia > Solirubrobacterales > Solirubrobacteraceae > Palsa-744. The sequence continues at coordinate 61,043 of CAWHAW010000013.1, forward strand.
GCGATCCCACGACCGCGTGCAGCTCGGCGAGCAGCGTCGGCGTGTGGCTCACGCGGTAGTCGTCGCCGAGGCGCAGGCGGCGCGTGCGCCCGTCGGGGGCCTCGATCTCGACGATCACCTCGGCTGTGCCGCGGCAGTCTTCGATTCGATCCCTGAGCTCGTCGATCGTGCTCTCGGTCAGATCCGCGGCTGCGATCCGCAGCTTGACGGGCTGGGCGAGTGCGGTAGCGGTCCGGGCGGCGGCTCGCGCCTGGTTGCTCGCGCGCTCGACCTCATCCGCGGAGGGCGCGAACTTCTCGACGCTCTGCACCACCACGCAGGTCTTGCCGGCTTCCTTGTGGTCGACGCGGCCCTTCACGATCACGACCTCATCGACCGCGAGCGCCGACTCGTGCTCGAGGAGCGCCTTGCCGAACACGAGCACCTCGACCGCCCCGCCGAGATCGTCGAGCGTCGCGAACATCATGTGATCGCCGTTGCGCGTGCGGATGCGCTTGGCCTCGGTGATGATGCCTCCGACGGTCACCCACTCCTTGTCGCGGCGATCCTCGAGCGCTGAGATCGGGCAGTCCACGCGGGCACGCAGCGCATCGCGCAGCGGCTTCAGCGGATGCGCGGACACGAACAGCCCGATCGCTTCCTTCTCCGCCGCCAGCAGCTCGGCCTGCTCGAACTCCTCGCTCGGGATCGGCGGGTGAACCGGCGCGGCGAACGCGCTCAGCGCCGGCCCTCCGGGCGCCGCCGTGCCAGCGCCGGCGCTGTCCTCCTGCAGGTCGAAGATCGAGCCCTGGCCGATCTGCGCATCCTGCTGGACCTGCTGACCTTTGGCCTGGGCCTTCTCGAGGATTTCGAGCATCCCCCTGCGCGTCGCGCCGGTTGAGCCGAACGCGCCGCACTTGACGAGCGCCTCGATCGCCTTCTTGTTCACGGTGCGGCAGTCGACGCGCTCGCAGAAGTCCCAGATCGATGTGAACGAGCCGCCTTCCTCGCGCGCCCGCTTGATCGCCTCGACCGCCTGGTAGCCAACGCCCTTGACGGCGTCTAGCCCGAAGCGGATGTCGCCGAGGCCGCCCTCCTGCGAGTCCGCTCGACCCGCGCCGACGGTGAACTCGTGGTCTGAGAGGTTGACGTCGGGCGGCAGGATCTCGATGCCCATGTCCTCGCAGCGCGCGACGAAGTACGGGACCTTGTCCTTCGTGGACATGACCGAGGAGATCAGCGCCGCCATGTACTCGGCGGTGTGGTTCGCCTTCAGCCACGCGGTGCGGTAGCCGATCAGCCCGTAGCAGGCCGCGTGACTCTTGTTGAACGAGTAGTCGGCGGAGCGTTCGTTGGTGTTCCACAGGAACTCGATCACCTCGGGCCTGGTGCCCGACGCGCGGCAGCCCTCGACGAACTCCGGCTTCAGCGCCGCCATCGCCTGGCGGTTCTTCTTGCCGATCGCCTTGCGCAGGTCGTCCGCCTTGGCGCCAGAGAAGCCCGCGAGCTCCTTGGAGATCTGCATCGCCTGCTCCTGGTAGAGGATCACGCCCTTGGAGGACTCGAGGATGTGGCGCAGGCGCTCGTCCGGGTAGGCGATCGACTCCGGGTGGTGCTTGCCTTTGGCATACACCGGGATCTGGTCCATCGCGCCGGGTCGGTACAGCGCGTTGAGCGCCACGAGGTCTTCGAACTCGTCCGGGCGCACCTTCTTGAGCGCCTCGCGCATACCCTCGGACTCGAACTGGAAGACCCCGGTGGAGTCGCCGCGCGCGAGCATCTCGAAGGTCTTGGCGTCATCGAGCGGCAGCGTCGTCATGTCCGGGCGCGCGCCGGTGGAGCGCTCGATGATGTCGAGCGCGTCCTCGATCACGTCGAGGTTGCGCAAGCCCAGGAAGTCCATCTTGAGGATGCCGATCTCCTCGATCGGCTTCATCGAGAACTGGGTCACGGTGCGGAACACGCGCTCGCCGTGCTCGTCGGTGCCGGCGTCGGCGAGCTGCAATGGCACGATGTCGGTCAGCGGACGATCGGCGATCACGACCGCGGCGGCGTGGATCGAGGAGTTGCGCACGATCCCCTCGAGCCCCTGCGCGACCTCGACGATCTGCTTGGCCGTCGGGTCCTCGTCGCATGCCTTGCGCAGCGGCTGGCCCGGCTTCAGGCACTCCTCGAAGGACGGCGAGCGGCCCATGATCGGGTCGGGGATCAGCTTCGCGAGCCGGTCGCCGGCGCCGTAGTCGAAGCCGAGCACCCGTGCCGCGTCGCGCGTCGCCGCGCGCGGGAACATCTTGCCGAAGGTGACGATCTGCGCGACCGACTCGCGTCCGTACTTGTCGGTCACGTACTTCATCACGCGCTCGCGTCCGCGCACCGAGAAGTCGATGTCGATGTCCGGCATCGACACGCGCTCGGGGTTCAGGAAGCGCTCGAACAGCAGGTCGTAGCGCAGCGGGTCGACGTCGGTGATCGCCAGGCAGTAGGAGACGATCGAGCCCGCCGCCGAGCCACGGCCGGGCCCCACGGCGATGCCGTTCTCCTTGGCGAACTTGACGAAGTCCCACACGATCAGGAAGTAGGCGTTGAAGCCCATCCGGTCGATCACGTCGAGCTCCATCTCCATGCGCTCGACGGCCGCCGCCGGCGGCGGGTCGCCGTAGCGCAGGCGCAGGCCCTCGAGCACGCGCGCGCGCAGGTAGGCGCGCTCGTCGCTCGAGTCGGGCGTCGGATAGCGCGGGATCAGCTGCTTGCCGAGCTCGAGCTCGACCGAGCAGCGCTCGGCGATCTCCAGCGTGCTCGCGATCGCCTCCGGCCACTCGGCGAACGCGCGCGACATTTCCTCGCTGTCGCGCAGGTAGAACTCGTTGGTGTCGAACGTCAGCTTCGGCGCCGCGATCGTGCTCTTGGTCTGCACGCACAGCAGCGCCGTGTGGTGGTCGTAGTCCTCGCGGCGCAGGTAGTGCACGTCGCCGGTGCCCACGAGGCTGCCGCCGACCTCGCGCGCGATCTTGACGATCCCCTCGTTGCACTTGTCCTGCGGCGCCAGCCCGTTCTTCTGCACCTCGAAGTAGACGTTCTCGGCGCCGAACACCCCCAGCAGCTCATCGGCGTGGGCGCGCGCCTCCTGCTCGCGATCCTGGAGCAGCCGCTGGCAGAAGCGCGACGCCAGGCAGCCCGTGAGCGCGATCACCCCGTCGGAGTGGCGCTCGACCTGGGCGAGGTCTACGGTCGGCTTGCCGCGCTGCAGCCCCTCGAGGAAGCCGGCCGAGGAGAGCTTCACGAGGTTGCGGTAGCCGGCGTCGTCGGCGGCCAGCAGCGTCAGGTGGTTGCGCTCCAGCTTGCCCGTGGCGGTGTGGTCGTCGACGAGGTAGATCTCGCAGCCGATGATCGGCTTGACGCCGTGCTTGGCGCACGCCTTGTAGAGCTCGACCGCGCCGTTCATCACGCCGTGGTCGGTGAGCGCCAGCGCCGGCTGGCCGAACGCGGCGGCGCGCTCTGCGAGCGCCTCGATCTTGCACGCGCCGTCGAGCAGCGAGTACTCGGAGTGAACGTGCAGGTGGGCGCAGGAGAGGCTGTTCACTGACACAGCATGCTAGGCGTCGGCGCGGCGGAGACGCTCACTGCTCACGCCGTTCCCGCCGCAGTTTGCGCCGCATCTTCCGGCGCGCGAACCACGACATGCTGTGCTTGTGGGCAGGAGGCCACACGCGTCGCTCGCGGAAGGCGCTGGCGGGCTCGGGGGCGCTCCTCAGCGCCTCCGCCACGACCGTCGGCGGTTCGAGCGGGGCGGCCTCGGCACGGGCGCGCAGGCGCTCGACGGCGGCCGCCAGCGCGTCGGCCATCTCCGCGCCGCGTACCTCCGGAGGAGCCACCGGGGCCGGCTCACTGGCGATCGCCGGCCGCTCGTCGCGCGCGAGCGCAGCCGTCACGCGGCCGACGATGCCGTTCATCTCCCCCAGCAGCAGCTCGAGCCGGCGGTGGCCCTCGCGCATGCGCTCGAGCAGCCGCTCGGAGCGAGCTCGCGCCGCCCGCTCGGCGTTCAGGCCGAGCTGGACCTCCTGGACGTTGCGTTCCAGCTCGGTGAGCCGCTCCTGCAGTCCCTGCTCGACGCGTCGCACGGCCGTGCGGTCGGCGGCGGCCGCCTGCTCGGCCTCGGCCAGCTGACGCTGCAGGTCCTCGAGACTTCGCAGGAGTCCGCGAGAGTCATCCTCGCTGGCGCTGAGCCGCAGCTCGAGGCGCTCGATCTCGACGCGGCTCTCGCCGTCGAGGCCCAGCATCCGCTCCTCCGCCTCGACGCGCAACTGCTGCTCGGCGTACTCGCGCTGCTTGACGCGCCTGAGCTCGCTCTCGCGCTCGAGCGTCTCGGCGCGCTCGCGCTCGAGCAGGTCGTCGACCCGCGCGCGGTCGTCCTCGGCCTCGCGCAGCCGCTGCTGCAGGCTCGCGACGTGCCGTTCGAGCGTCTGCACGGTGGCTTCGGCCGCCTCGGCCCGACGCATCAGCGCGACCTCGCCGCTCTCGGCGGCACGCCGCGCGCGCCGTTCGGCCAGCAGATCGCCTTCGCTGCGGCGCGGGCGACCCTCGGGTCCGGAGCCCTGTTCGCCGTTCGGCGTCTCGCTTCCCTCCACCATCACGTTGCCGGCCAACTTAAGGGTCGCACCGGACGTCTGCGCGTGCTCGCGGGCGCCCGCCGGGGGCCCGCGAGCGTGCCTTACCCGTGGAGGATGCTTACCCGCGCGGGCTAGTTGTTACGCAGGCGCCACGCCATCCGCGACTGCAGCGACCACAGCTCGATGAACCCCGGGGCGGCCGACTGCGAGAACAGACCGCCGGACTGGGAGAACGACGCGAGGCTCGCGTCGTACACGGCGTTCGGGGACGAGCGCGTCTCGATGCGAACGTGGCCCTTGTACAGCTTCAAGCCGATCGTGCCCGTGACCTGCTCGTTGACGCGCTCCATGTAGGCGTCGAGGTCCTGGCGCAGCGGCTCCCACCACAGGCCGGCGTACACCAGGAACGCCCACTGGCGGTCGAGCTCGGGCTTGAACTGGTTCTGGTGGATGGTGCCGACCAGCCGCTCGAGCTCCTGGTGGGCGAGCAGCACGATCGCCGCTGCCGGCACCTCGTAGATGTCGCGCACCTTCAGCCCGACGATGCGGTCCTCGATGTGGTCGACGATGCCGACGCCGTGGCGGGCCCCGATCTCGGCGACGCGTTCGATCAGCGTCACGAGCTCGAGGCGCTCGCCGTCGAGCGTGACCGGAACGCCGCGCTGGAAGCCCAGCTCGAGGTGCTGCGGCTCCTCGGGAGCCCGCTCTGGAGGGGTGACGAGCTGGAAGACGTCGTCGTCGGGGGCGTGCTCGAGATCCTCGATCCAGCGGCCCTCAGAGGAGCGCCCCCAGAGGTTGTCGTCGATCGAGTACGGCGCCCCGCCCTCGACGCCGAGGCTGGCCTTGACCGGGATGCCGTGCTCGCGCGCATAGGCGAGCTCCTCCTCGCGGCCCATCTGCCAGGAGCGCACCGGCGCGATCACCTTCAGCTCGGGCGCAAGCGTCGCGATCGTCGCCTCGATGCGCACCTGGTCGTTGCCCTTGCCGGTGCACCCGTGGGCGATCGTGTCACAGCCCGACGCGCGTGCCTGCTCGACCGCGAGCTTGGCGATCAGCGGGCGCCCGAGCGCCGTGAACAGCGGGTAGCCGCCGCCGTACAGGGCGTTGGCCTTGATCGCCGGCAGCACGTATTCGTGTGCGAACTGCTCGCGCGCGTCGATCACGTGACACTCGAGCGCACCAAGCTGCATCGCCTTGCCCTTGATCACCTCGTAATCCTCGCCCGGCTGCCCGAGGTTCACGGTCAGGCACACGACCTCCGCGCCGTAGGAGTCCTGGATCCACTTGAGCATCACGCTCGTGTCGAGACCGCCCGAGTAGAGCAGCAGCACGCGGTGCACCTGCGCGGGGTCGGCCTCGTAGGAGGCGCTGCGCAGCGTCGGGATCTGAGTCTCGCGGCTCACGGCGGCGTAGGCTACTCGGGCTGCTCTGCGCTCGCGCGGCCACGCCCGCCAGGCCCCAGGCCGCGTTGCATCAGCCTGTAGGTCGAAGCGTCGCCGCTGAAGCCGAGTTTGGCGTACATGTCCTGGGCGTCGGCGGTGTGCAGCAGCCAGCGCACGTTCGGCCCGAAGTCGCCGTCGACGATCTCGCGCACGAGCTCCACGCCGAGGCCGCGCCCGCGGTAGCCGGAAAGGACGTACACATCGGCGAGGTACGCGATGATCGTGCGGTCGGACACGGCGCGCGCGAAGCCGACCTGCTCGCGGTCGCGATACAGCCCGACGACCCGCGCCGAGCCGTGTATCGCCCGCTCGACGAGGTCGCGCGGTCGCCCTCGACCCCAGTAGGACTCACCGCTGATGAACGCGTGCACGGCGTCGACGTCGACCCGAGCGGGATCGTCGTCGAGCTCGAAGCCGTCTGGCAGCTGCCGTTGCAACGCTCAGCCCTCCAGCGCGCGCTCGAGCCGCGCGAGCGCGTCGTCGATCTCCGCCGCGCCGATGATCAGCGGCGGCAGCAGGCGGAGCGTCGTCGGTCCTGTGGCGTTGAGGACGAGCCGCTCCTCGAGCAGCACGCGGCGTGCGAGCGCCGGCGCCGGTACATCGAGCTCGCACGCGAGCATCAGGCCGCGCCCTCGCACCGAGCGGACGTGTGCGAGGCGCTCGAGCCCGGCGGCGAGACGCCGGCCTGACTCGCGCACCCGCTCCAGCAGCGCGGCGTCGTCTGTCACCTCGAGCGCCGCCAGGGCGGCACTCGCGACCACCGGTCCGCCCGCGAAGGTCGAGGCATGGTCGCCAGGCGCAAGCACGTCCGCGAGCCGCTCGCCGGTGATCAGCGCGCCGATCGGCAGGCCTCCGCCGAGCGCCTTGGCGACCGTCATCGCGTCGGGCCGCACGTCCGTCTGCTGATATGCCCACAGCGTGCCGGTGCGGCCCATGCCGCACTGCACCTCGTCGAATATCAGCGCCGCTCCGTGCTCGTCGCACGCCTCGCGCGCGGCCGCGAGCAGCTCGCTGGAGAGCACGTGGACGCCGCTCTCGCCCTGGATCGGCTCGAGCAGCACCGCCGCGGTGCCGGCGTCGACCGCGCCGCGAAGCTCCTGCGGCTCGGGCGCCACCGCGCGAAAGCCCGGGACGAGCGGCGCAAACGGCGCCTGCTTGGCCTCCTGCGGGGTCGCCGAGAGGGCACCGTAGGTGCGCCCATGAAAGGCACCGTGGACGACCACCACATCGCCGCCCGGCCGCGCCTTGCGCGCGAGCTTGATCGCCGCCTCGCTGGCCTCGGCACCCGAGTTGCAGAAGAACACCTTGCCACCGAGGCTCGACTGCGACAGGCGCGCGGCAAGACGCATCGCGGGCTCGGTGTAGAACAGGTTGCTCACGTGCATCAGCCGCCCGACCTGGTCGCGCACCGCCTCCACCACGCGCGGATGGCAGTGCCCGAGGCTCGTCACCCCGATGCCGCACAGGAAGTCGAGGTACTCGTTGCCCTCGACGTCCCACAGCCACGGCCCCTCGCCGCGCACGAACTCGACCGGCATGCGCGCGTAGGAGCCGATCACGCTCTCGCGCTCCAGGGCCTGCAGCTCCGCGAGGCTCATGTGGAGGCCTCGATCTTCGTGCCGATCCCCGCATCGGTAAAGAGCTCCAGCAAGAGCGAGTGCGGGAGGCGCCCGTCGAGGATGTGCGCGGCGCTGACGCCCTGCTCGAGCGCCTCCACGCACGCTTCCAGCTTCGGGCGCATGCCGCCCTCCAGCTCAGAGATCGCGCTGCGCACGCGCTCGGCGCTCGCCTGGCCGATCAGGCTCGCCGGATCGGCCGGGTCCTCGAGCCAGCCCGGTACGTCGGTGAGGAAGATCACCTTGTACGCGCCGAGCGCGCCCGCCACCGCGCCGGCCGCCTCGTCCGCGTTGACGTTGTAGGAGTGCCCCTCGCGGTCGGCTCCGACCGAGGCGATCACCGGTATGTAATCGCTTGCGACGTGCTCGATCACGCCGACATTGACCCGCTCGATGCGCCCGACGAAGCCGATGTCCTCGCCTCCCGGCGCGGAGCGGCGCGCTACGCGGAACAGCGAGCCGTCGTCGCCGCACAGGCCGACGGCCGGCTGGCCGTGACGGTTCAGGCGCAGCACGATCTCCTTGTTGACCTTGCCGACGAGCACCATCTTCGCCACCTCCACGGTGCTCTCGTCGGACACGCGCAGGCCGCCGACGAACTCCACCGGCAGGCCAAGCCGCTCCATGTAGCCGGTGATCTCCGGGCCGCCGCCGTGCACGACGATCGGGTTCAGCCCGACGTACTTGAGGAGGACGACGTCGCGCGCGAACTCCTCCCGCAGCGCGGCGTCCTCCATGGCGGCGCCGCCGTACTTGATCACCACCGTCCTGCCGTGGAACTCCCTGATGTAGGGAAGGGCCTCGAGCAGCGTGGCGACATCACGCGATGACATGGCACCCCCTGTTCGGATGGACATGGACACGCAGGCCAAGCTGGACAAGGACGCAGGGAGCGTGGCGTGCTACGCGCGCGAGCGACCGAGGACGCCGTCCAGCGCCGGCATGCGTGTTCATGTCGTGTAGTCCGCGTTGACCGTCACGTACTCGTGCGACAGATCGGAGAAGAAGACCTCGGTCTCGACTCCCGTCGCCCGGCAGGGTGACCTCGTACTCGACCTCGTCGGACAGCACGGCGCGTGCCAGCGCGGGCTCGTCGTAGGGGATCGCGCTGCCGGCGGCGCATACCTGGATCCCCTCGATCGCGACGTCGAGCGCCAGCGGCGCGCTGTAGTCGGGGTGGCCGCCGAGCGCGCCGCCGACGGCCTGCACGATCCGTCCCCAGTTGGGGTCACCGCCGTGGAGCGCGGCCTTCACGAGCGGCGAGTTGGCGACGGCGCGCGCGGCCAGCTCGGCGCCGTCGGCCTCGCCGCCGCGGACGATCACGCGCGCGCTGCGTCCGGCGCCCTCGCCGTCGGCGACCATCATGATCGCGAGCGCGCGCAGCAGCGCATCGAGCGCCTCGCCGAAGCGCAGCTCGTCCTCGCTCTCGGGGGCAACCTCGACGTCGCTCGCGCCGGAGCACATCAGGATGGCGGTGTCGTTCGTCGAGAGCTGTCCGTCTACGGAGGCGCGGTCGAACGAGCGCTTGACGCACACACCGAGCAGCAGCTCGGCGGTCTCGGCGCTGAGCGCGGCGTCGGTCTCGACGAAGCACAGCATCGTGGCGAAGCGCGGTGAGATCATGCCGGCGCCCTTGCACTGGGCGCTGAGGCGCACCGCGCCGGAGGGCAGCTGCACCTCGAGGTTGGCGCGCTTCTCGAACGCGTCGGTCGTCTGAATCGCCTGCTGGAAGGCAGCGTCGCCGTCGCTGCTCAGCTGCCGGCGCGCGAGCAGGATGCCCTTCAGTACGGCATCCACGGGCAGCTCGTGGCTGATGGCGCCGGTCGAGGCGAGCGCCACCGCGGCGGGATCGACGCCCACCGCGAGCGCTGCAGCGCCCTGCGTCTTGGCGGCGTCGTCGAGGCCGCGACGGCCGGTGGCGGCGTTCGCGCAGCCGGAGTTCGCGAGCACCACTCGCAGCGCGTCCAGGCGGCAGCGCTCGCGGCTCGACGAGCACGGGCGCGGCCGGCGTGGCTGTGGCTGTGAACCGCGCCGCGCTCACCGGCGCCTGCGTGTCGCACACCAGCAGGCCGACGTCGGGTCGGCCGCTCGGCTTGATGCCCGCGACGACGCCCGCCGCGCGGAACCCGGCGGGCAGCCCGGCGTCGAGCCCGAGCTCGCGCACGTGCGCCGGCGCGGGCGTCCAGCGCGAGCGAAAGAACGGCCGCGCCGCGGTCGCCTCGGTATCCGGCGCGCTCACAGGAGTCCCCTCGTCTCCGGGTAGCCGAACATCAGGTTGAGGTTCTGCAGCGCCTGCGAGGAGGTCCCCTTCCACAGGTTGTCGATCGATCCGAACGCGATCACCTTGCCGGTGTGCTCATCGGCGGCGACGAACACGCGGCAGAAGTTCGTCTCGCGCACCTCGAGCACACCCGGCGGGTCGTCGACGAGCTCGACGAACGGCTCCTCGGCGTAGGCGTCGGCGTACATGTCACGCAGCTCCTCAGCGCCGACCGAGCGGGTCGTCGTGACGTAGCAGCTCGCCATCTCGCCCTGGTCGAGCGGCACGAGATGCGCCTGGAACTGCACCTTCAGCTCGGGGGTGTCCGGGTTGAGCGCGTGCAGCTGCTCCTCGATCTCGGGGGTGTGCCGGTGGGCGGCGACCTTATACGGAACGATGTTCTCGCCTGCGATCGACAGGTGCGTGGTCTCGTCGAACACGCGCCCGGCGCCGGAGATTCCCTGCTTGGCGTCGATCACGACGTCGGCGATGACGGCCGGCGCGCGCGAGCGGCGCGAGCGCGAGCAGCGACGCGGTCGGATAGCAGCCCGGGTTGGCGACGATGCTCGCACCGGCTATCCGCGATCGGTGCAGCTCCGTCAGCCCGTACACGGCCTGCGCCATGAGATCCGGGCGCGGATGCTCGCCGTACCAGCGCTCGTAGTCCGACAGCGCGCTCAGGCGGAAGTCGGCGCTGAGGTCGACGACGCGCGCGCCGAGGTCGCGCAGCGCGCCCACCGTCGGCGCGGCGGCGGCGTGCGGGTAGGCGACGACCGCGGCGTCGATCCCCTCGAGGCGCTCGAGCGCCAGCGGCTCGATCGCGAGCGGCACGCGGTAGCGCGGGTAGAGCTCCTGCAGCGGCGTGCCCTGCTCGGAGCGCCCGGTCACGGCGACGAGCTCGAAGTCCGGGTGGCGCCACAGCAGGTGCGCGGCGAGCGCGCCCGTGAAGCCGGTCGCGCCGGCGACGATCACGCGCGGCGCCCCCGGCGCGCTCTGCTGGGGAGCGACGCTAGCCACGCAGCTCACCGCCGATCTCGTGCAGCGCCGCGACGATGCCCGCGCGCAGCGGCTCGACATCCTCGTCGCTCAGCGTCCGCTCGGGCGCCCGGAAGGACAGCGCCAGCGCCAGCGAGCGACGGCCCTCCCCCACCTGCTCGCCCGTGTACACGTCGAACACGCGCACCTCCTCGAGCAGCTCGCCGCCGGCGCCGCGCACACGCGCGAGCGCCTCGCCGGCGGGCACCGACTCGGGCAGCGTCACCGCGAGGTCCTGGCGCAGCGCGGGGAACGGCCCGAACGTCGTGTACTCGACCAGTGGCGAGGCCAGCGCGGCGAGCTTGCCGAGGTCGATCGCGAACGCGGCCGTGCGCTCGCCTGGCTGCGTGTGCCCGTCGGGGTGCGCCCCGGAGGGTGTGCCCGCATGGCCGAGGTCCCACGCGGCCGCGACGCGAGGGTGCAGCTCACCGAGGAAGCCGAGGCGCACGCCGTCGCCGGCGAGCACCACGGCGCTGCGTCCGGGGTGCAGGAACGGCCACTGCTCAGGCGTGGCCGGCTCCACGGACCAGTCGAGCGCGAAGCGCTCCAGCAGCCCGCCGAGCAGCGCCTTCGCGGCGAAGAAGTCCGCCTGTGGGCGCCGCCCCTGCCACGAGCGCGGGTCGAGGTGGCCGCTCAGCAGCACGCCGAGCGCGTGATGCTCATCAGCGGGCAGGATCTCCGCGGGCAGCACGTCGGGTGCGTCGGACGCGGGCGCCTGCGGCCCGGATGCCACGTGATCGGCCTTGCGGTACACGGTCCCGGACTCGAAGATCGCGACGTCGGGGCCGTTGCGCGCGACGTTGTGCCGGGCGGCGTCCAGCAGCGAGCCGAGCAGCGTCGGGCGCATGATCGACTGGCCCTCCGACAGAGGGTTCTCGAGCTCGATCACGCGCCGTAGCTGGTGATCGGCTCCCAGCAACAGCCGGTCGAGCAGCGAGGGGTCGGTGAAGCTCCAGCCGACGACCTCGTACAGGCCGCGGCCGACCATCGCGTCCTCGGCGTCGCGGCGCACGCGCTGGGCGTGCGTGAGCATGCCGGCCGCGCCCCGGCGTGCCGGCAGCGTCGTGGGCAGGCGCTCGAGGCCGTCGATGCGCGCGACCTCCTCGATCAGGTCGATCTCGCGCGTGACGTCGTCGCGGCGCAGCGCCGGCACCCTCACCTCGAGCCCGCCGGCGCGCGGTTCGGTTTCGAAGTCGAGCGCATTGAGGATCTCGGCCTGACGCTCGGGCGCGACGGAGACGCCGAGGATCGCCCGCACACGCGCGTCGCGCAGCCCGATTTCCGGGCGCACCGGCACCCAGCCGTCGCCCTTCAGCCCGACGTCGATCGTGCCCGGCACGACGCGCGCGCCGCACAGCTCGATCATCAGCTGCGCCGCGAGCGCCTGTGCGTGCAGGCACTGCTCCGGCTGCAGACCCTTCTCGAAGCGCCCCGAGGCCTCGCTGCGCAGGCCGAGCGCCCACGAGCTGCGGTGGATGTTGGGTCCGTTCCAGGTCGCGACCTCCATCAGCACGCGCGTCGTGTCCGTGCCCCACCTCGGAGCGCGCGCCGCCCATCAGACCGGCGATCGACGTCGGCCCCTCGTCGTCCTCGATCACGAGCATCTCGCTGTCGAGCGTGCGCGTCTGCCCGTCGAGCGTCTGCACCTGCTCGCCGTCGTGGGCGCGCCGTACCGTCAGGCGCGCGCCGGCGACGCGGTCGAGGTCGAAGGCGTGCAGCGGCTGGCCGCTGAGCAGCATCGTGTAGTTGGTGATGTCGACGACGTTGTTGATCGCCCGCTGGCCGGCGGCGGCGAGCCGTGCCTTCAGCCACGGCGGCGACGGCGCGATCGTGACGTTCTCGAACACGCGCGCGGTGAAGCGCGGGCACAGCTCGGTGGCCTCGAGGATCACCTCGGCGCCGGCCACCGGACCGGGCGTGCCGGGGTCCACGCTCCATGGCTCCGGCGCGAGTGGCGCGCCGCTCGCGGCGTGCAGCTCGCGCGCGACGCCGTACACGCCGAGGCAGTCGGGCCGGTTGGGGGTGATCTCGAGCTCGAGCACGTCCATCGCGATCGGCAGCACTTCCGCGAGTGGCGTGCCCGGCGCGAGCTCGGCGTCGAGCTGCTGGCCGTCCAGCACGAGGATGCCTTCCGAGCTCGTGCTCAGCTCGAGCTCTGACTCGGACAGGATCATCCCTTCGGAGACGACGCCGCGCAGCTTTGCCTGCTTGAGCTTGGTGCCGCCGGGCATCACGGCTCCGGGCCGCGCCACCGCGACGGTCTGCCCGGCCGCGACGTTCGGCGCGCCGCACACGATCGTCGCGACGCCGCCATCCCCCTCGACGTCGCCGAGGTCGACCTTGCAGACCTTCAGGCGGTCGGCGTCGGGATGCTGCTCGGCGCTGAGCACGTGACCCACGACGAAGCCGTCCGTCGCCGGCACCCCGAAATGGTGGATCGCCTCGACCTTCGTGCCGGTCATCGTCAGGCGCTCCTCGATCTCGCGCACCTCGAGCGGCGGATCGCAGTATTCGCGCAGCCACGGCACAGGAACCCTCATGTGAACTGCTCCAGGAACCTGATGTCGTTCTCGTAGTAGAGACGGAGGTCGGGGATGCCGTGCTTGAGCATTGCGATCCGCTCGACGCCGAGCCCCCACGCGAAGCCCTGCACCTTCTCGGGGTCATAGCCGGGGGCGTTTTGCGGGGTCGTGGGGACGTGCGCGTAGACGTTCGGGTCGACCTCGCCCGCGCCGAGCACCTCGAGCCAGCCCTCGCCCTTGCACAGGGGGCAACGCGAGCCGTCCTTCAGGAAGCCCTTGCCGTCGCAGTGAAAGCACGACACGTCGACCTCGACGCTGGGCTCGGTGAACGGGAAGAAGTGCGGGCGCAGGCGCACGTCGCGCTCGCCGCCGAACACGGCGCTCGCGAACTTCAAAAGCGTTCCCTTGAGATCGGCGAGCGTGATGTCCTCGTCGACGGCGAGGCCCTCGATCTGGTGGAACTGCGGCGTGTGCGTGGCGTCGGAGTCGGGCCTGTAGACGCGCCCGGGAATCACCACGTACAGCGGCGGCGGGTGCAGTTCCATGGCGCGCACCTGCATCGGCGAGGTGTGCGTGCGCAGCACCAGCTCGTCCCGCGGGAACGGCACATTGTCGTCGCTGTCCGCGGCGATGTAGAACGTGTCGGTGCGCGCCCGCGCGGGGTGCGTGGGGCTGTGGTTGAGCGCGTCGAAGTTGTAGTGCACGGTCTCGATCTCGGGTCCCTCCATGACGGAGAAGCCGAGGCCGAGGAAGATGTCTTCGAGCTCGCGGCGCGTGGCCGTGAGCACGTGCAGTCCCCCGATCGGCTGTGGCGGCGCCCCCGGCAGCGTGACGTCGACGCGGTCCTCCAGCAGCTGGCGCTCGAGCTCGCCGCCGGCGAGCTGCTCCGAACGCGCCTGGATCCTCGCCTCGAGCGTCTGGCGTGCCTGGTTGGCGGCCTTGCCGACGGCGCCACGCTGCTCTGGCGCCAGCCCGGCGACGCCGCGCAACAGCTGTGGCAGCTCGGCCTTGCGGCCGAGGTAGCGCACGCGCAGCTCCTCGAGCTCCGCACTGGAGCCCGCCGCCGCGATCGCGCTCTCGGCCTCGCTCTGCAGCTCCTGGATGCGATCGATCATGACGCCGGGACCGTATCGTTGGGGCGGGCGGGACCACGATGCGGTCGGCGCGTCATCTCGTACAGCGCCACGGTCGCGGCCATCGCCGCGTTCAGCGAGTCGGTCTCGATCGGGATCCGCGCGACGCGATCGCAGGCGGCGAGGATCTCCTGCGGCAGCCCGTCGCGCTCTGAGCCGACGAGCAGCGTGAGCTCGCCTTCGCCGGGCCCTTGCAGTGGCTCGCCGGCGTCGGCCGCGAGCGCGATCCGCGTGCCGGGCAGCTCGCCGATGTCGCTGACGTGCGCGAGCGCCACGGTGAAGATCGCACCCATGCTCGCGCGCACGGCCTTCGGTCCGTGCGGGTCGGCGCAGCCGGGGCCGAGCGCCACGCACGAGGCGCCGAACGCCTCGGCGGAGCGCAGCACCGTGCCGACGTTGCCGGGATCGCCGACGCGGTGCAGGTACACGCACAGCGGTCCGACGGGCGGGCCCCAGCGCTGCTCGTAGGTGGCGATCAGGCGCGTGCCGGAGCCGAGCGCGGACACGCTCGCGAGCGCGGAGCGCTCGACTTCGTGGAAGTGCTCGTTGCCGGCGTCCGATCCGGCCAGCCGGTAGCCCTCGATCACGGGGCGCCCGGCGTGCTCGGCGGCGGCGAGCAGGTCCTCTCCCTCGGCCAGGAACAGGCCGCTGCGGGCGCGGCCGCGCTTGGTGTGCAGGTGGCGCACGGCCTTCAGGCGGGGATTGTGTGGGGATTGGATCTGGGTCATGTCACAAAAAAAGCGCCGTCCTTTTCAGGAGCGACGCCCGGGAGGCTGTCTGTCGTTTGCCGGTGCCCCGGCGATCCGGGGTCAGGCAGCCGACGCCTCGCGGGCGACCTCGGCGAAACGTCGGAATGTGTCTGCGTCGCGCACTGCGATGTCGGCGAGCACCTTGCGGTCGAGCTCGACGCCGGCGAGCTTCAGGCCGTGCATCAGCTGCGAGTAGCTCATGCCGTTGATGCGCGCGGCGGCGTTGATGCGGGTGATCCACAGTCTGCGGAAGTCGCGCTTGCGGTTGCGCCTGTCCCGGTAGGCGTACGCGTCTGCCTTCAGCAGCGCCTCCTTGGCGCGCTTGTAGTTCGAGTGCGCCTCGCCGCGAAAGCCCTTCGTCTGCTCGAGCACCGCACGGCGCTTCTTGCGCGCGCCGACAGAGCGCTTGACGCGCGTCATTTTCCGACCCCCAACATGCGCTTGATGCGCGGCGTGTCGTCGTCGGAGACGATCACGGGTCGGCCCAGATGGCGCTTGTGTTTGGGCGACTTCTTCTCGAGGATGTGGCTCGTGAAGGCGTGGCGCGCGCGGACCTTGCCGCTGGCGGTGACTTTGAAGCGCTTCTTGGCGCCGGAGTGTGTCTTCATCTTGGGCATGGGATCAGAGCACGAGGGCCTGGCTTGACGAACTGCGCTCGCCTGCGCCACTCTCGCGGCGCTGATTATGACACGGTGCTGCCCGCGGCAGCGGTTCCGCCGTCGGCCACCGGCGATGCGTCCGGCTCGGGAGGCGCCTCGGGAGGCGCCTCGGCTGCGGGCTCCGGCGGGCTGGGCGGAGGCTCGGAGACCGGCTCGGAGGCGCGGGCGCCGTCCTCGAGCGCCGACTCGACCGCCTGCTCGGCGACGTCCCCCTGATCGTCTGCGGGGAACACCTCGTCGGCGGCCTCGCCGCTTGAGGCCTTGCCCGCGAGCACGGCCTTGGAGGGCGCCATCATCATTGTCATGTTGCGCCCTTCCTGCATCGGACGCTGCTCGACGACGCCCAGCTCGGAGAGCTCCTCGGCGAGCCGGTCGAGGATCGCTGTGCCGCGCTCTGGGTGGGTGACCTCCCGCCCGCGGAACATGATCGTGACCTTGACCTTGTCCTTGTGGCGCAGGAAGCGCTCGACGTGGTGCTTCTTGGTGTCGTAGTCGTGCTCTGCGATCTTCGGGCGGAACTTGATCTCCCTGACCGTTATCTGCTGCTGGTGCTTGCGCGCCTGCTTGACCTTCTGGGCCTGCTCGTACTTGTACTTGGAGTAGTCGAGCACGCGGCACACCGGCGGACGCGCCTCGGGGGCGACCTCCACGAGGTCGAGTTCGCGCTCCTGGGCGAAAACGAGCGCGTCGGGGGTCTTCATCACCCCGATCTGCTGGCCCTCGTCGTCGATCAGGCGGACCTCGGGCACGCGGATTCGCTCGTTGATCCTGGTCGTGTCCCGCTCGGGCGGGCGCCGGTCGAACCTGCGCGGAACCGGCACTAGCTGTGGTGGCCTCGCGTCAAGCGAACGCTACGCGTGGCTGTGTGAGGATTTGCGGGGCTTCAACCCGGCCGAGTATAGCTCTCCTGCGAGGCGTGTTGTGAAGTCTTTGAGCGGCACGCTGCCGGCGTCCTCGCCGCCGTGCTCGCGAACCGAAACGGCGCGTTCGCCCTGCTCGCGCTCGCCGACGATCAGCATGTACGGAAGTTTCCTCAGCTCCGCGTCGCGGATCTTGCGTCCAATCGACTCGCTGCGGTGGTCGAGCTCGGCCCGCGCGCCCTCGGCGGCGAGGGCGTCTGTGACCTCGTTTGCGTAGTCGTTGAAGCGGTCGGAGACGGGCAGCACGATCGCCTGCACCGGCGCGAGCCACAGCGGCAGCACGCCTGCGTAGTGCTCGAGCATGATGCCGATGAAGCGCTCGTAGGATCCGAGCATCGCGCGGTGGATCAGCACCGGCGTGTGCTCCTGGTTGTCGGCGCCGTCGTATGCGAGCCCGAAGCGCGCCGGCATCGAGTAGTCCAGCTGGACCGTGCCGAGCTGCCAGGAGCGCCCGAGCGAGTCCGTCACGTGCATGTCGATCTTTGGTCCGTAGAAGGCGCCGTCGCCGAGGTTCAGCTCGTATGACAGGCCGAGCTCCTCGAGCGCACGGGCGAGCTTCTCCTCGGCGCGGTCCCACATCTCGTCGGTCCCGACGCGCTGCTCGGGGCGGGTCGAGAGCTCGAGGCGCACGTCGAAGTCGAACAGCGCGTATGTCGCGAACGCCATCTCGAGCGCTGAGGTGACCTCGGCCTGCACCTGCTCCTCGGTACAGAAGATGTGTCCGTCGTCCTGGGCGAAGTGGCGCACGCGCAGGAGTCCGTGCAGCACGCCGGAGGCCTCGTTACGGTGCAGCAGGCCCGGCTCGAAGTAGCGCACGGGAAGGTCTCGGTAGGAGTGGCGGGTCTGGGCGAACAGATGGCAATGGCCGGGGCAGTTCATCGGCTTGACGGCCATCTCGCGACCCTCGACCTCGAGCGTGAACATGTTCTGTCGGTACTTGTCCCAGTGCCCCGATGTGCGCCATAGCTCGGCGTCGAAGATCTGCGGGGTCTTCACCTCGGAGTAGCCGCGCTCGGCGCCCATCTGGCGCGAGAGGCCAACCAGCGAGTTGAAGATGGTGGTGCCCGCCGGCGTCCAGAAGGCGGCGCCGGGTGAGACGTCGGAGAAGGTGAACAGGCCGAGCTCGCGTCCGAGCTTGCGGTGGTCGCGTGCCCTGGCCTGCTCCAGGCGCTCGAGGTGCTCTTCGAGCTCGGCTTTGGTGAAGAACGCCGTGCCATAGATGCGGGTGAGCATCGTCCTGTTCGAATCCCCTCGCCAGTATGCGCCGGCGACCGTGCTCAGCTTGAAGGCGCCGACGGTCTTGGTGCTCGGCGCGTGCGGTCCGCGGCACAGGTCGGTGAAGGGGCCGTTGGTGTACAGCGAGACGCTGCGCAGCGGCTCGCGGTGAAGGCTCTCGGCGGCCGCCGTCACGAGGTCGTCGATCAGCTCGACCTTGTAGTCCTGGCGCTCGGCGAGGAAGCGCTCTCGCGCGTGCCCCACGGGGACGTCCTCGCGCTCGAATGCCTCCGCGGCCTTCACGTGCGCGCGCATCCGCTCTTCGATCTGCGGGAAGTCCGCCTCGGACACCGCGACGCCCTCGGGGAACTCGAAGTCGTAGTAGAAGCCGTCCTCGATCGGCGGTCCGATCGAGATCTTGACGCCCGGGTAGAGCTCCGTTACGGCCGCCGCGAGCACGTGCGCAGCGTCGTGTCGAATCAGCTCGAGGGCCTTCGGCCCGTCATTTTTAGTGAGGATGGCGATGTGCGCGCCGTCGGGGAGTGGGCGCGCGAGATCGCGCACTTCCGGGCCCTCGCCGGTGGCGCCGTCGCTGGCCTGCCCGGCGCCCGTCGAGACCTCGATCGCGAGCGCCGCGCGCGCGAGACCCGGCCCGATCGCCGCAGCGGCGTCGGCGCCGGTGGCGCCGTCGGGCAGCTCGAGCCTGTTGCCGTCGGGGAGTGTGACCGTCACGGGCATCTCAAGCGGTGGAGGCTACCCGCTCCGGCTTGTGTCTCGTTGCGAGCCCTGTATAGCGATGGTTATACGGCCATGCCGCGGCGAGACATCCATGCCCGAGCAGGATCCTCTCGTGGCAAGTCCTGTATAGCGATGGTTATACGGCCAGCCAGAGAGCGTCGTCGGCGAGCGCTTCGCGGCGCACGGTGCCGGCTCCGGCCAGCTCGATCAGCGCGCGCTCGGCGGCGGCGCGGTCGGGGAGCTGGTTGTTCTGCGCGAGGATGGCGGCGACCTCGGCGGTGACGAGCCCGTCGGGGAAGCTTCGCAGCGCGTCGATCGCCTCGTCGGGCGGCGCCTTGCGCTCGAGCGTCGGGTCGAGGTTCGCGATCAGCACGTCGTAGGCCTCGATCGTCTGAAAGCCGCCCGCCTCGAGCCGCAGCCCGGCCTCGTTGTGGAAGACGAGCGAGGGTGCGGAGTAGCGCACGGGGCCGTCGGTCTGGCGCGCCTTGCCCTGGAAGTCGGTTGGACCGCCCTCCGCGCTGCGGGTCTGTTCCTTGTCGTCCTCGTAGGCGATCAGCGTCTCGGGGTCGTCGATCGCGGCGACCACGCCGTCGACGTCGAGCCCGTCGACCCGCGCGAGCGCCCGTGCGATGTGGGCGTCCTCGTCGAGCAGCAGCGGCGTGGTGAACCACGCGAGCTGCAGCGCGCGCAGGACGTCGTCCTCGCGCCCCGGGTAGAGCCGGCGCGTGGCGACGATCGTGCGGCAGGCGCGCGAGGTGGCCGTGACGCGGGCGCGGGGTTCCATCAACAGCGGCATGCCGAAGCGCTTGAAGTAGCTCTGCTGGCCGATCGTCGAGCGCGTGGGCGTGTAGCCGGCGTCGAGGTAGCGCTGTGGATCCTCGGCGAGGCCGATCGTGACGAGGCGCCAGTCGAGCTGGTCGCCGTAGCGCCAGTGCAGGACCGCGAGCGCGGGGCTCGCCGAGTAGGCGAACGGACAACCTGGATCGGTGAAGTGTGTGACCGTGATCTTGCCTGTGCCGTTTAGGGTGCTCATGCAGTCAATGATTGCAGGCGCAAGCAGTTTTCCCGGAGGGCGAGCAGCACTCAGGCGCGCGCGCTGCGCGACGCGACTGCCGAAAAGCGAGTCTGGGGCATACCACTGCTGCGGTATTGAACGGCGAGAGGGGCAACCCTCGAGGCGGTGCGCGGTTAGTGGGTCGGGCTGCGAGGGCAGCCCCCGGCACGACGTGGCCCCCCACATCGTGCCAGCGTGAGCGGGGGCATGGATGCCCCCCGCTCCGCCCTCGCCGTCAAAAACACCGCTTGCAGACAATCGTCGGAATATGCGAACCTGGCATGCATGACCAACGAGGAGCCGAACTCGATCTCGATCGTCCTCTCCCCCGCCCAGGTCGACGCGGTCGTGCGCGCCGCGACGCGCAGTCGCGCGCCCAGTGTCTCGACGCTGATCGGCAACGCGCTGAAGGCCCCCGCGCGAGCCGATCTCCCGGACGCCGGCGGCGTGGACGGCCAGGACCGCCCCCCACCGAGCGGAGACCCGGCCTTCGAGGACGACGTCGACCCGCGCATGTCGCGATCGCTGCTGCGCGGCCTGTCGCTGCTCACGCATTTCGGGCCCGATGGGGCCGAGCGCGGAATCGTGGAGCTCTCGCGCGAACTGGGGATGAGCCCAAGCACCGCGCACAGGTACGCGTCCACGCTCGTCGAGCTTGGCCTGCTCGAGCGGTCCCCGCGCTCGCGCAAGTACCGCCTGCCGACCGCCCCGTAGCAAGAAGCAACGCGGCCGGCACGGACGCATCATGCGCCGTGCCGGCCGAGGCCAACGCCTTCTGTGGGGATGGGCGTGACGGCAGCAAGATACCAGCAGTCGGCTGTCTGGATCTTGCTACTCGCGACGTGCGATGTTTCTGATTGTGTCGGCGCCCAGCCAGCCAGATCTCGCGCTCGCGAGCACCGTCCGGAGCATGCGCCTCGCGCGCGGCGACACGCAGGAGGACCTGGCGCACAGAGCGGGCCTGACAGTGGCGGCTTTCGCTCGCATCGAGCGCGGCCACGCAAACCCCACGTGGACGACCGTCAGGCGCATCGCGGTGGCCCTGGAGGTCAGCCTGGCTTCGCTCGCCGAGGCGGTCGAACGCGCCAAGCCACGGCCGTGATGAGCGCTCACCGCGCGGCTCACGCGGGATCTGGCGTCTCGAGCGCGCGCAGGTGCTCGTCCACGCGCCGCACCCACTCCTCGGAGATCGCATCAGCCTGGACCGACAGCTGCGGCCGGCCGACGAGGAGATCGGCGGGCGCCGGGATGCCAAGGTGCGCGAGCACCCGGCGGACGACCGCATCGGTGCTCTCTGCGAGCTCCTCGTAGGTGAGCTTCAAGGGCTCGTAGCCGAGGCCGAGGAAGTACGCGTCCCAGGAGGCGTCGTGGGCGGTCAGCAGGCGCACGAGGTAGTTGATGGCGCGAAACGAGAACACGAGCTCGACCGAGCGCTCGACCTCGTCGCCGGCCTTCCACGCCTGGGTCTGCACGGCCTTCCACAGCGACACCGCTTGGCGGATCTTGTTCTCGCGGGTGATCTGGATATAGCGCAGGCCCGGAAACGCGCGGCCCAGCAGCTCCGGCAGCGGACGGCCGCCCATCCCTTCGATACCGCGCAGGAGCTCGGCGAAGTCCCCTAGGTAGCCCCACATGATCTTCGCCCCGAACACGCCGTTGGGCGTCGTGCCCTCTCGGAGCGCCCACGCGAGGTACCGGTCGTAGGTCTCCGGATGCCACAGCGGGTTAGGCTTGGCCGCGCCGTCGGGCATCTCGCGAAATGCGAGCCGTTCGACGATGTTCGCGTGGCGGTCCGGATCGAAGTACTCGTGCGGCCGCCGCGGCCTGCCAGAGCGCGCGAGGGCCTCGAAGTACTCCTCGGGCTGGCCGGCGACGCCCGTCTGAGTGAGCGCGTGGCACAGTAGAGTGCTGCCGCTTCGCGGTGTCGCGCACACGAGATAGGAGAGCATCGGCGTCATCGCGCTGACCAGGTCAAGCACACTGGCTTGGTGAACAATACTCCGTGATCTGCCGCCAGAGCATATGCACGAACCCGTGAGCGACCGCCCGAACATCCTCTACCTGCACTCGCACGACACCGGCCGCTACGTGCAGCCCTACGGCGAGCCCGTGCCGATGCCGAACGTCCAGGCGCTGGCCGACCAGGGGGTGCTCTTCCGCGAGGCGTTCTGCGCCGCGCCGACCTGCTCCGCCAGCCGCGCGTGCCTGCTGACGGGCCAGTACGGGCAGAGCAACGGGATGCTCGGCCTCGCCCACCGCGGCTGGTCGCTGCGTGACTACCGCCACCACATCGTGCACACGCTGCGCAAGGTCGGCTACACCTCAACGCTGATCGGCGAGCAGCACATCTCCAAGGAGCCCGAGGTGATCGGCTACGACGAGGTGCTGAAGATCCCGACGACGCGTGCCGACACGGTCGCGCCGTTGGCGATGGAGGTGCTGCGCCGCCCGCGCGAGCGCCCGCTGTTCCTGTCGGTGGGCTTCTTCGAGACCCACCGCGAATTCCTCGGCCCCGGCTCGCTGCGCGACGTTCACTACTCAAAGCCGCCGAACAACCTCCCCGACACGCCCGAGGTGCGCGCGGACGTAGCGGCGTTCAAGGCGAGCGCGCGCGGGCTCGACCACGGCGTCGGCATGGTGCTCAACCAGCTCGACGCGTCGGGGCTGATGGACGACACCCTGGTGATCTTCACCACCGATCACGGGATGCCGTTCCCCGGCGCCAAGGCGACGCTGTATGACCGCGGGCTCGGGGTGATGCTGGTCCTGCGTGGCCCCGAGCCGTTCAACCGCGGTCGCGTGATCGACGCGCTCGTCTCCCACATCGACATCTACCCGACCGTGTGCGAGTACCTCGAGATCGAGCGACCGCCGTTCCTGCAGGGGGTCTCGCTCATGGCGCTGCTGCACGGACACACGACGAGCGCGCGCGGGGAGATCTTCGCCGGCTCGACCTGGCACGCTGCATATGAGCCCCAGCGCGCGGTCCGCACCACGCGACACAAGTACATCCACCGCTGGGGCGAGCGCCTGACACCGGTCCTGGCCAACACCGACGACGGCCCCAGCAAGGACCTGCTGCTGCGCAACGGGTGGGCCGAGCGCGTGATCCCCAAAGAACAGCTCTACGACCTGCTGTTCGACCCCAACGAGGCCAACAACCTGCTCGAGGATCCCGAGTACGCCGGGGTGCTCGCCGACCTGCGCGGGCGCCTGGAGGCGTGGATGCGCGACACCGAGGACCCGCTGCTCGCCGGCCACGTGGACCCGCCGCCGGGCGTCGACATCAACCTCCCGGACCAGCTCTCCGCGACCGAACCGACGATCCACGTCGACTGAGCGCGGCTCAGCCGACGCGTCGACGCAGGAAGTCCACGAGCGCGGCGGTCGTGCGCCCGGGCTCGTCGTCCCACACGAAATGCCCGGCGTCCTCGATGATTTCGAGCTCCGAGCCTGCCAGCTCTTCGTGGAAGCGCTGCGCCATCTCGACTCCGGCGAAGCGATCACGCCCGCCCCACAGGATCAGCGCCGGCACGTCCAGCGCAGCGAGACGGCCCTCGTAGGGAACGAGCTTGTCGAAGTCTCCCGAGCGGTAGAGCTCGAGATGCCCGCGACGGCGGGTCTCGTCGGCGAAGGCCTTCCAGTACTGCTCGACCGCCTCCTCGTCCATGCCGCTGGAGGCGGCGCGCAGCGCTGCGGCGAAGGCCTCGCGCGTGTAGCCGGCGATCAGGCGCTCGCCCTCGCCGGGCGTGCGCATCAGGTTCGCGAGGTCGTGCCAGCGCCGGTCGGAGAAGAAGCCGCCGTCGGAGATCACGAGCGCGCTGGTCGCGCCCGGGTGATCGCACGCCCAGCGCAGGCCGATCATCACGCCCCAGTCGTGCGTCACGAGCGCGACCGGCCCCGGCTGCAGCTCCTCCACGAAGCGCTCGAGCGCCTGCACGTGTGCCTCCCACGAGCCGGACTCCCGCCCCGGCTCCGAGTCTCCGTAGCCGGGCAGGTCGGGGGCGAGCGCGCGCCAGCCGGCGTCTGCCAGCGCCGGCAGCGCCCGCTGCCACATGTACGAGGACTCGGGGTAGCCGTGGACGAGCAGCACCGCCGGAGCCGTCTGCTCCCCCGCCTCCCGATACGCCAGGCCCCCGACGCTCGCCGTCGCGCTCACGCATCGAACCCTAGAGGGATGCGCTGACGCCGGCGCCACCGTGCAGCCGCGACGTGGCGCCGCCGGCGAGCAAACCCGTGTCGGCGTCATGCCGTCGCGCCGGGGGGTGCAGAGGCAACGGCGTACGCGGCGATCCAGCTGCCGAGCCACGAGGCGATCGTGTCGACGCGGGTGAACACCGTTGGCCGTCGCGTCGAGCAGCGTCCGTAGACGTGGACCGCGATGCCGATGTCGACCGGTATCCCGTTGGCACCCTCGACGAGCAGCGGCCCACCGCTGTCGCCGTTACAGCCGCCTGTGGCGTAGCTCGGCGCGTCCAGCGCGCACAGCTCACCGTCCACCAAGAACGGCGGCGCCGTGCGCGCGCACCAGGCGCTCGCCTGCAGGACTGTGCCGGCCGAGCGCAGAGTCGGACTCGGTTCGCGCTGTGTGAAGCGCGTCTTGCCCCACCCCACGATCGTCGCCGTCGTCCCCGGCGCCAGCTCGCCCGCGTCGGCGCTCGTGGCGAGCGTGATCGCAGGAGCGCGCACCGGCGCGGACAGCGCCAGCAGCGCGGCGTCGCCCGTGTCGACCCTGCGCTTGAAGCCTTCGTATGCGATCACACCCGACACGGTGGAGATCTGCCGTTCGCCGCCCGTTGGGGAGAGCGCGAACGTCAGGACGCTGAAGCCGGACGCCGGGTAGGGAGTGCCCGTCCGCAGGTTCTCGACGCAGTGGCCCGCGGTCAGGACCAGGCGAGGAGCGACGACGCTGCCCGTGCACTCCACCACCTCGTTCCCGCGCACGTCGATCACCTCCGCGAGCCAGGGAAACGCGCCGCTCGCCGCCGGCACGCCGCCGACGATCGCCGCGTGGGCGAGGACGGGTGGCTCAGAGACGTTGTACGTGCGGGCAGCGGCGCCGGCGGCGCCCGCCAGGAGCGCCACGACACCGGCCACGCCCAGGAAGGACCGCAGGCGGCTCATCGCCCGCCTCTATCGACGCTGTTCATGGGCGGCTTGACTCGCGCAACGCGCAACGCGCACCGCTCGGCTAGCGTCTGGGTATGAGCACGACCGCCGGTAAGACCGAGAACGAGAGCGCGTTCGAGGCGGCGCAGCCGCCCTGGCTGGATGATGCGTTGCGCACGGTCGTCGAGGAGCTCGCTGCGTTCGAGCGACCATCGGCCTCCGACGGCGAGCGCAAGGCGGCTGAGTGGATTGCGACCCGGATGCGCGAGGACGGCCACCCAACACGGGTCGAGGTCGAGCGTGCCCACGGCGGCTACTGGTGGCCGCTCGGCCTGCTCAACGGCGCTGCCGCGCTCGCCGGCCTGGCAGCGCGGCGGCACCTGCGCCGCCACCGGCGCTCGCGCTCTGCGCGCCTGCTCGCCGCGAGCCTCGGCGCGGGCGCCGCGGCGGCGATCTGGGACGACGTCGGCGGCGGGTCGCTGTGGTTCCGACGGGCGGCGCTGCCACATCACGACACGTTCAACGTCGTGGCGGAGGCCGGCGATCCCGACGGAGAGGAGACGATCGTGGTGCTCGCCCACCACGACGCGGCGCACAGCGGACTTGTCTTCCACCCGGCGCTGCCCCGCCTCTTCGCCGAGCGCTTTCCCGCACAGCACGAGCGAGCACAGCAGAGCCTGCCGATCATGTACGCCACGTGGCTCGGCCCCGTGATGGTGGCGCTCGGATCGCTGCTCGGGCGCACCGGTCTCCTGCGGGCGGGATCGCTGCTGGCGGGCGCCGCCGCGGGCGCGATGCTCGACATCGGCGCCAGCGCGGTCGTGCCCGGCGCCAATGACAATCTCAGCGCGGTCGCCGTGCTCGTGGCGCTGGGGCGCGCGCTGTCCGAACGGCCGTCCCCCGGCGTGCGCGTGCTGCTGCTCTCGACCGGCTCGGAGGAGTCCTTCATGGAGGGCATGCAGGGCTTCATGCGCCGCCATCGCGCGGCGCTCGACCCCGACCGCACGACGCTCCTGTGCCTCGAGTGCGTGGGCAGCCCGAAGCTGACGCTGGTCGAGGCGGAGGGCATGCTGCGGATGCGGCCCTACAGCGAGGCCGCCCGCCGGCGGCTCGCCGAGGCGGCCGCCTCGGTGGGTGTGGAGCTGGTGCGCGGGCTGCGCACCGTCGCCGCAACCGACGCGCTCGTCGCGATGCGCCGCGGCTACGCGGTCGCGACGCTGGCGTCGGTCGACGCGACCAAGTTCCCAGCCAACTACCACTGGCCGAGTGACACGCCCGAGAACCTCGATTGGGGCACGATGCGGCGCGCGTTCGCCGTCGCCGAGCGCTTCGTGCGCTCAGGCGAGGCGCGCAGCTAGACCTGGCCGGGCTAGACGCTGCAGGGACGCGAGCGGCGGTCCGTGCCGACTTCCGTGATTCCCGCCGAGGTGATCTTGATCCGCGTCGGCACGTTGCCGCGTGCGAGCAGCTTGACGAGCACCGACTCGCCCTTCGACTCGATTCCCGAGCGCAGCGGCTCCTCGAACCTGTCAGCTCGCAGCGAGCCGGCTATCTGCACGTAGACGTGCTGTTCGGCGCGCCCGTTCTGGACCTTCCAGCGGTACAGATCGCCCTCGCGCGGGACGGGGATCGGGGTCGGCCCACCGATGATCTCTGGATCCTCTGACATGTTGCAATTATGAAGGCCGACGGCGCAGGCTCGAAAGGGCCCGCTGGCCAATCTGATCCCGCGGTGCTTGGACATCTCGACCAATGACCGGGCCATTCGAGCTCGAGCGCTTCGCTCGCGCCCAGGACGAAGCGGGCGTCTACGAGACGGCCACACGCGAACTGCGCGCGGGCGCCAAGCGCAGCCACTGGATGTGGTTCGTGTTCCCGCAGATCGCGGGCCTGGGGAACAGCTCGACGTCGAAGACCTACGCGATCCGCACGCTCGCGGAAGCGAGCGCCTATCTCGAGCATCCCGTGCTCGGTCCCCGCCTGGTCGAGTGCACGCGCATCCTGCTCGCGCTCGGCGGGACCGGCGCGAAGGAGATCTTCGGCGACATCGACGCGATCAAGCTGCGCTCCTCGATGACGCTGTTCGCCCGTGCAGCGCCTGAGAACGCGGTGTTCGAGCAGGTCCTCGCGAGGTACTTCGACGGCGTCCCGGACGCCCGAACCGAAGCGATCCTCGACGCGTGACGGTGGCGCCCCAGTGGCGCGCCCGTCCAGTCGCTCTCTGCTTTCAAACGGGGTGATGCGCGCACTCACCTGCGACTCGACCGGGACGCCGACCTGTGTCGAGGGGATACCCCGGGTCGTTCGACCCGAATCCACAGCAGTGGGGAGCGACCCGCTGCCGGGAGACCTCTACACCGGCGGCACGCTCCGCTGCCGGATTCTTATGGGAGAATCGTGCGGTGGACGAGGGGAGGGCGAGCAGCACGGCGATCGGAACGGCGCTGATGCGAGCTGCGCACACGCGCCTGGACCGTCCGGCGCTGATCGATGACCCCTGGGGCGATCGCCTCGGCTTCGCCGGCGAGCGTGAGGCGGTCCAGGCGCGTGAGGGGGCTCCCGACCTGGACGCGATCCTGCGTGCGCATCCGTCCTACGGAACGGTGATCCTCCGCGCCCGCTACACCGAGGACCGTCTCGCCGACGCCGTGCGGCGTGGGGTTCGCCAGTACGTGATCGTCGGCGCCGGCATGGACAGCTTCGCGCTGCGCCGGCCCGCGTTCGCGCGGGAGCTCGAGATCTTCGAGGTGGACCATCCCAGTACCCAGGGGCTGAAGACGGACCGGCTCGAGTCCTACGCGATCCCGCTCCCGGACGGCCTGCACCTCGTGGCCGCCGATTTGAGCGAGACGGCGCTCGACGATGCGCTCGCCGGCTCGCCGTTCGACGGTGAACGCCCGACGTTCTTCTCGTGGCTCGGGGTGACCCCGTACCTCACACGTGAGGCGAACCTCGCGACGCTCACCGCGATCGCCGCGTGTGCTCCGGCCGGCAGCGAAGTCGTGTTCAGCTACCTCCACCAGGGCGTGCTCGACTCCGACGCCGCCGAGGATCCCGTACAGCAGGCACGCGCCCAGGTCGCCTCGCTGGGCGAGCCGTGGGTGTCGGGCTTCTATCCCGAGCGGCTGAGCGCCGAGCTGCGGGGCACGGGCCTCGCGCTGATCGAGAACATCGGCCCCGAGCAGCTTGCGGCGCGCTACTGCGCCGACCGCAGCGACGGGCTGCGCCCGACCCCGGGCTCGCATATCGCGCGCGCCCAGGTCGGCGCCTGAGCGTCAGCGCGTGAGCGCTCGCTCGGCTCGAATCCTGCCGCTACGGCGTCAGGTCCGCTTCAGCGCGTGTGCCGTGAGGATCTCAGCGCGCTGGCACGGATCGTGGAGCTTCTTGAACGTCAGGTAGCTGCCGGAGATCCTGAATTCGTAGGTGCCGGCCGACGTGCAGCTGGCCGACGGCCCGTGCATCGTGATCTTCGAGCCAGAGATCGAGTACGTGCCGTGGCCGGTGATGCCATACGGGGCATGGAGGGTGAAGTGGCCCGGGCTGAAGCTGACGCGGTAGGTGCCGTTGAGGCTGCCGGCCGTCTTCACCGTCGTCACATATTCGCCCGACAGGCTGCTCGACGCGCTCGCCAGCGTCGCGGACGTGGCGAGGAGGATCAGTGCGACGGTCGTTGTGCGGCGGACAAGCTTCATGGCTGTGCTCCCTCCGGGGCGGTTGTGAGGCGATAGATGTTCTTGGCGTCTGCCGGCCGGGGCGTCTGCCGCGACGCTCTGCCCGGCGTCCGTGCGGGTCCCGCGCTCGGGGCGCCCACGATATCGGTGTCGCCGTCGAACGCGCCCTGCCGCCCGGCGAGCAGTGCGCGCAGCGCACGCTCACGGGTCTCGGCCGGCTCGATCACGGCGTCGACCGCACCACAGTCGACCGCGGCCTGCGCGGTGAGGCTCTCCTCCGCGTAGCGACGGGCGAGCAGCTCGCGCACGTCGGCGCCGCGTATGCGCCGCAGCCGGCGCCCGTGGATGATCTCGACGGCGGCCTCCGGGCTCATGATCCCGATCTCTGCCTTCGGCCAGCAGAACGCGGCATCCGCGCCGAGATCCTTGGAGTTCATCGTGATGAACGCGCCACCGAAGGCCTTGCGTACGATCACCGTCACGCGCGGCGCGCTCGCGCCGGCGAACGCCCGCACCAGTTCGGCCCCGTGGCTGATGACCCCGGCCGCCTCCTCGCGGCTCCCGGGCATGAAACCCGGCGTGTCCACGAGCACGAGCATCGGGATGCCGAAGGCATCGCACGTGCGCACGAACTTCCTGCCCTTCTGCGAGGCCGCGACGTCGATCACGCCGCCGCGGTGGCGCGCCTGGTTGGCGATGATCGCGACAGCGCGCCCTTCCAGCCGAGCGAAGCCGACGACCATGTTCCGCGCCCAGCGCTCGGAGACCTCCCGGAAGCGACCGGCATCGACCAGGCGCCCGATCAGGTCGCGTACGTCGTAGTAGTTGCGGCTGCGCGCCGGCAGGACGCCTGCCGGATCCTCGCCCGTGGCGGGCTCGGGCGCCACCACCGGCGGCGGCTCGGACCCGTTCTGCGGCAGATAGCCGAGCAGCTCGCGCAGCAGCGCCATCGCGCTGCGATCGTCGCTCGCGACAAAGTCGCACACACCGTTGCGCGCGTGCACGCGCGTGCCGCCGAGCGCCGCGCTCGTCACGTCCTCGCCGAGCGCCCGCTTGACGATCCGCGGACCTGTCAGGAACATCGAGGCCTTGTCGGTCATCACGACGAAGTCGGTCAGCGCCGGCGAATAGCAGCCGCCGCCGGCCGAAACGCCCGTGATCACCGAGATCTGAGGCGCGCGGCCGGAGAGCGCCACGTTCTCGAAGAAGATCCGTCCGAAGCCGCCCAGCGCGGCGGCGCCCTCCTGCAGGCGCGCACCCGCCGACTCCATGAAGCCGACGAGCGGGACCCCCGCATGGCGGCTGTGACGAAGCGCGCGAACGATCACCTCGGCCTCGGGCACACCGACTGAGCCGGCCGCGATCGAGGAATCCTGGGCGTAGCAGATGATCGGGCGCCCGGCGACGCGTCCCCAGGCCGCATGGACCCCCACCTCGGTGCCGGCGGGCAGCGAGGCCGGCTCGAGCGGCTCGAGGCTGCGCGGGTCGCACAGCCACTCGAGACGTTCGCGCGGATCCGGGGGATCCAGTTGCGCAGTAGACGAAGGGTGCGACAGGACGGACAAGACGGGGCCCCCCCGGGCGCTGTGGGAACGTGGTGGCGAAGCTGCTGCCTGCGTCGTCAAAGCGCCTTCCAGCGGTGCTGACCGGCGCCCCAACGCGGGGTAGCCGGCTGCAGGTTAGGGTCGCTCACACCGCATGGTCAATGCGGTTTGCACCTTGGTGCAACATTGCCTGCCACTGCTTGACCACTCTGTCTGCGTGGGCCAAAGTCCGCAACGTCCGCTGTCTCGGATGCTTCTCCGACCGGATGGAGACACCTACACGAGGGGCCCACATTGTTTCAATTCGTCGTGTTGTGCCCGTCCGGCTCGCCGGACGCCACTGTTCCGATCGCCGGCAGTCGTGCGGGTGCGCTGGGCGTCGTCAACCTCGAGTTCGCGACTGACCTCGACGCCGGCCTCGCGCAGCTTCGGCGGTTGTGCGAGCTTGGGCGCGGTCGCCGCGGCGTCCTGCTCGACGGCGCCGAGACGCTCGCCGCGGTCCTCGGCGCCGCACCTGGCGGTCTCGACACGGTCCTGCTCGCGAACACGCCGGCCGACGAGCTGCAGGCGCTCGTCGAGCGCGTGCACGGCTCGGGCCTCGAGGCGTATGTAGTCGCCACCGCGCTAGGGGAGGCCGTCGCCGCCCAGGACGCCGGCGCCGACGCAGTGATCGCCAAGGGGCACGAGGCCGGCGGCTGGATCGGCGAGGAAGGCTCGTTCGTGCTCTCACAGCGACTGCTCGGAACGCTCAGCATCCCTGTGTACATCCACGGGGGGGTCGGCCGCCACACGGTCGCCGCGGCGTACGTCGCCGGCGCCGCCGGCGCGGTGCTCGACGCGCAGCTGCTGCTGGCGCGCGAGTCACCCCTGCCCGACAGCCTGCGGGCCACGCTCGCCGGGATGGACGGCAGCGAGACCGTGACGCTCGGCGCCGAGCTCGGCGCCGCGTTCCGGGCATACAGCCGGCCGGGCATGCACAGCCTCGAGCAGCTGCGCGCCGCCGAGGAGGAGCTGCTCGCGAGCGCCGACGCGCGCAGCGCTTGGCGAGCGGGCGTCAGGGCTCACGTCGCCGGCGCCGGCGCCGAGCGCGCAGTGCTCCCGCTCGGGCAGGACGCCGCGTTCGCCGGCGAGCTTGCAAGCCGGTTCGAGACCGTCGCCGGCATCATCGATGGCCTGCGCGCGGCGATCGCGCGGGCCTGCGAGACGCTCGCCGATGGCAATCCACTGGCGCGAGGGCGCCGGCGTCGCGCGAGCGCACGGCACCCGCTATCCGCTCGTTCAGGGTCCGATGACGCGCGTCAGCGACCGCGCGGAGTTCGCCTCAGCGGTCGCCGACGGCGGCGGCCTCCCGTTCCTCGCACTCGCGCTGATGCGCGCCGGCGAAGCCGGCGCGCTGCTCGAGCGCACCGCGGAGCTGCTCGGCGAGCGCTCGTGGGGCGTCGGGCTGCTCGGCTTCGTCCCCGCGGAGCTGCGTGCCGAGCAGCTCGAGGTCGTGCGCGAGCATCGGCCGCCGTTCGCCCTGATCGCCGGCGGGCGTCCCGATCAGGCGCGCGAGCTCGAAGCCGACGGGATCGAGACCTACCTGCACGTCCCCTCGCCGGGGCTGTTGAAGCTGTACCTCGCCGATGGCGCGCGCCGCTTCGTGTTCGAGGGGCGCGAGTGCGGCGGCCACGTCGGGCCCCGCACGAGCTTCGTGCTGTGGGACACGATGCTCCGCGTCCTGCTGGAGGAGCTTCCGCACGACGTCTCCGACTGCCAGGTGCTGCTCGCCGGCGGCATCCACGACGCGCGCTCGGCCGCGATGGCCGCTGCGACAGCGGCAGCGGCGAGCGAGCGCGGAGCGCAGATCGGCGCGCTGATGGGAACCGGCTACCTGTTCACGCGCGAGGCCACCGAGTGCGGCGCGATCACGCCGCTGTTCCAGCAGGCGGCGATCGCCGCCGCCGACACCGCCCTGCTCGAGAGCGGGCCCGGCCACGCCACGCGCTGCCTGCCCTCCCCCTTCGTCGAGCAGTTCGAGGCCGAGCGACGCAGCCTGCGCTCCGCCGGGATCGACGCCGAGGAGCTGCGCGGCCGCCTCGAGCAGCTGAACATCGGCCGGCTGCGGGTCGCCTCCAAGGGCGTCGACCGGCGCCGAGTCCGCAGCTCGTCGCCGTCGATGACTCCGAGCAGTGGCAGCGGGGCATGTACATGATCGGGCAGGTCACCGCGCTGCGCGACGAGCGTCACGAGCGTCGCCGAGCTGCACAGCGAGGTCTCGCGACGGGAGCAGCGAGCTCCTCGGCGAGCTGCCCCGGCGCGCAGGCCCGGCCCGAGCCGCCGGTGCCGCCGCCCGCGGACGTCGCGATCGTCGGCCTCGGCTGCATCCTCCCGAGCGCCCCCGACGTCGAGACCTTCTGGGCGAACATCATCGACAAGGTCGACGCGATCGGCGAGGTGCCCGCGGAGCGCTGGGACTGGCGGCGGATGTATGACCCGGACCCCGCCGCTCGCGACAAGGTCTACTCGCGCTGGGGCGGCTTCATCGACCCGGTGGCGCTGGACCCGATGGCGCTCGGGCTGCCGCCGAAGTCGCTCGCCTCGATCGAGCCGTTCCAGCTGCTCGCGCTGCTGTGCGCCCAGGCGGCGCTGCGCGACGCCGGCTACGCGACGCGCCCGTTCGACAGGGAGCGCACCTCGGTGATCCTCGGCGCCGGCGGCGGCGGCGCGGACACCGTCCGTCGGCTACACGGTGCGCTCGGCGATCCCGTCGCTGCTCGGAGACGCGCACCCGCAGCTGCAGGAGCAGCTGTTCGAGCGGCTGCCGGAGTGGACCGAGGACAGCTTCGCGGGACTGCTGATGAACGTCGCCGCGGGGCGCATCGCCAACCGGCTCGACTTCGGCGGCACCAACTACACGGTCGACGCCGCCTGCGCCTCGTCGCTGAGCGCGATCGGACTCGGCGCCCGAGAGCTGCAGGTCGGGACGAGCGACATGGTGCTCGCCGGCGGCGTCGACGCGATCCAGAACCCGTTCGCCTACCTGTGCTTCGCAAAGACGCACGCGCTGTCGCCGACGGGACGCTGCCGCCCGTTCGACGCGAGCGCCGACGGCATCGCGATCAGCGAGGGGTTCGCGACGGTCGTGCTCAAGCGCCTCGCCGACGCCGAGCGCGACGGCGACCGCATCTACGCCGTCATCCGCGGCGTCGGCGCCGCCAGCGACGGCCGCGACAGGAGCCTCACGGCGCCGCGGCCCGAGGGCCAGATGCGCGCGCTGCGGCGCGCCTACGCGCAGGCGCGGTTCTCACCCGCGACCGTCGGCCTGGTCGAGGCGCACGGCACCGGCACCGTGGCCGGCGACGGCGCCGAGATCAAGGCGCTCAGCACCGTCTTCGCCGAGCACTCCGAGCGCGCGCCAATGGTGCGCGGTGCGGGTCGGTCAAGTCGATGATCGGCCACACGAAGGCGACCGCCGGCGTCGCCGGCATCGTCAAGGCCGCGCTCGCGCTGCACCATCGCGTGCTGCCGCCGACGATCGGCGTCGAGCGAGCCGAACCCGAAGGCGGACTTCCCCGAGAGCCCGTTCTACGTCAACAGCGAAGCGCGACCGTGGCTGACGGGCGGCGCCGAGCATCCGCGCCGCGCCGGGGTCAGCGCCTTCGGCTTCGGCGGGACCGACTTCCACATCGTGCTCGAGGAGTACACGCGGCGCCTATCGCGAGGAGCCGCGAGGCCGCGATGCCGCGGTGGCCGGGCGAGCTGCTGCTGTGGCGCGGCAGCCGCAGCCGAGGTGCTCGCCGCGCTCGACAAGCTCGAGCTGCGAGCTCGCAGCGACGGCGCCGCCGTCGCTCGAAGCGCTCGCCCACCGCCTCGCGCTCGAGTTTCACGCGCGCGAGGTCGGCAGCCCGACGCTCGCGCTCGTCGCCGAGTCCCCGGCGGATCTGCGCGAGAAGCTCGCGCGCGCACGGGAGCTGCTCGCCGGCACGGAGCGAGCGCGTGCACGATCCGCAGCGGCATCCACTGGTCCGAGCGGCCGCTTGCCGCCGAGGGACAGGTGGCGTTCCTGTTCCCGGGACAGGGCTCGCAGATGGTCGAACATGGGGCGCGAGCTCGCGATCGCCTTCCCCGAGGCGCGCGAGCAGTTCGAGCTCGCCGACCGGGTGCTGGGCGAACGCTACGAGCAGCCGCTCAGCGGCTACGTCTTCCCGCCGCCGTCGTTCACTCCCGAGGAGCAGCGCCGCCGCCAGTCGGAGCTGACCGACACGCACGTCGCGCAGGCGGCGCTCGGCGCCACCGAGCTCGCGTACCTGCGCGTGCTCGAGACGCTGGGGGTCGTCCCCGAGCTGACGGCGGGACACAGCTACGGCGAGTTCGTCGCGCTCGCCGCCGCCGGCGGCATCGCCGTGGAGCAGCTGCTGCGGGTCTCCGAGGCGCGCGGGCGCTTCATGAAGGAGGCCGGCGCCGGCCGAGGCCGGCGCGATGGCGGCCGTCGACGCGCCCCCGACGCGCTCGCGCCGCTGCTCGAGGGCGGCGGCGTCGTCGCCGCGAACCTCAACTCGCCGCGCCAGACGGTGCTGTCCGGGCCGCAGGAGCACGTCGAGGCAGCGGTCGAGTGGTGCCGCGAGCGCGGCGTCGGCGCGCGCATGCTGCCCGTCGCCTGCGCCTTTCACTCGCCCCACGTCGCCGGCGCCGCAGCAGCGCTTCGCGCAGCTGCTCGAGCGCACCAGCCTCGCCGTCCCGCGCGTGCCGGTGTACTCCAACACGACCGGCGAGGCGCACGAGCAGCAGACCGGCGACGATCGCCGAGGTGCTCGCCGAGCACCTGATCCGCCCCGTCGAGTTCGTGCAGCGAGATCGACGCGATGTACCGCGACGGCG
Source organism: uncultured Solirubrobacteraceae bacterium (assembly GCA_963827455.1). Lineage (GTDB taxonomy): Bacteria > Actinomycetota > Thermoleophilia > Solirubrobacterales > Solirubrobacteraceae > Palsa-744. The sequence goes on from CAWHAW010000013.1 coordinate 96,156, forward strand.
CGCGCATCTTCGTCGAGGTCGGGCCGCGTTCGGTGCTCTCCGGTCTCGTCCCCCAGATCCTCGGCGAGCGCGAGCACCTCGCGGTGCCGATGGACCGGCCGGGCCGCTCGGGCCTGCTGTCGCTGCTGCACTGCCTCGCCGCGCTCGCCGCCGAGGGGCTGCCGGTTCAGACCGAGCGCCTCTTCGATGGACGTCCGCGCCGCGCGTCTCGATCCGCGCGGCAACGGCCGCGCCGTCGAGGAGCCGGGCGCCGACCTGGCTGGTCGACGGCGGCCGTGCATGGCCCGCCGGCACGACCGCGTGCAGCCGGCGGCGCCGATTCCCGTCGCCGAACAGAGGAGCAGCAGACCCGTGAGCGACACGAGCACCAACGGCGGGGGCCCGGTCGTCCCCGCCTCACTGCCGGAGCAGTCCGAGACGAGCGACGGCCGCCCCGATCGCTCACCACCCGGCGCCGACGCCGCGCCGGCGCCGCTGCCGGCCGGGCAGATCGCCGGGCCGCCGCTGGCGGCGACCGCGTCGCCGAGGTGATGCTGCGCCACCAGCAGGTGATGCAGCAGTTCCTGGAGGCGCAGAGCAGCGTGATGCTGGGCTACCTCGGCGCCGCGCGCGGAGCAGCGCCGCTGCCGGGCGTCGCGCTGTCGCGGTCCGCGATCGCGCCGGTGCGCGCCGCCGCAGCGGCGCTCCCGGCCGCGCCCGCGGCGCCGCACCGCCGGCGCCGGCGTACACGGCCGCAGCCGCGCCGCGCCCGCCGCCGTGCGCCTGCGCCCGCGCCCGCCGCCGGTGGCCGCCCGCCGCCGGCGGCCGCGCCCGCGCCGCGCCGCCGCAGCGCCGGCCAACGGCGCCGCTGCGGCGATGACGCGCGAGCAGATCCAGGAGCGGCTGCTCGCGGTCGTCAGCGAGCGCACCGGCTATCCGGCCGAGATGCTCGGGCTCGACGCCGACCTCGAGGGCGACCTCGGGATCGACTCGATCAAGCGCGTGGAGATCGCCGGGCACGCTCACGCAGGGCCTCGGCCTGGAGGATCGCTCCGCGATCGACATCGAGGAGCTCACCGCGAGTCGGACGCTGACGGCGGTGATCGACATCCTCGAAGCCGCGCTCGGCGGCTCTGGGGTGACGGCGACGGCGGCGCCGCCGGGGAACACGCGGGGGCGCAACGCCCTTTTGAGGAGGGGCCGGCCGAGGAGGAGCGCATCGGTCGGTTCGTCGTGCAGGCTCAGAGCGCTCCCGCGATCACCGACAGCGCCGGGCTCGACGGTGCCGGCGCGGTCGTGATCGTCGACGACGAACAGGGCGTCGGCGCGGAGCTCGAGCGGGTGCTCACGAGCCACGGCGAGACGGTCATCCGCCTCGCGCGCGCCGAGCAGCCGCGCGACGCCGAGGAGGCATCGGCGCTGGTCACGCGCACGCAGGCGGGCGGCGGCGTCAAGGCACTGGTGCACCTTGCGGCGCTCGCCGAGCCGCAGCCCGACTACGGCGCGCTGCCGGCGCTGCTCGCGCTCGCACAGGCTTTGCGCGAGCAGCTCGAGGCGGCGGCGGCCAGGGGCGGCGCGGTGCTCCTCGGCGCCACCGGCCTGGGCGGTGCCTTCGGCGTCGATGGTGACGCTCCGCTCGGCACGGCTTCCCAGGGCGCGATCCACGGCTTCCTCAAGTCCGCCGCGCAGGAGTGGCCCACGGTGCGCGTCAAGTCGGTGGACCTGCAGGCGATGCCCGCCACGGAGGCGGCCGCGCACCTGCTCGCCGAGCTGGCGGCGGCGGACGGGCTGGTCGAGGTCGGCTACCGCGACGGAGAGCGCGTGCAGCTCGGCGTCGTGGCGGCGCCGCTGGCCGAGCGCCGCTTCGGGCATACGCTGGACGCGGGCAGCGTGCTGCTCGTGACCGGCGGCGCGCGCGGCATCACCGCCCACGTCGCCCTGACGCTCGCCGAGCGCGGCCACCACACGCTGGTGCTCGTGGGGCGCACACCGCTGGAGGCCGAGGGCGAGCAGACGGCCGGGCTGAGCGAGCTGGCAGAGCTGCGCGCGGCGATGATCGAGCTGCGCAAGCGCGAGGGCAGGGAGCTGAAGCCGGCGCTCGTCGAGCAGGACTGCCGGCGCATCCTCGCCGCCCGCGAGGTGCGCGAGAACCTCGAGCGCCTGCGCGCGACGGGCGCCAGCGTCGAGTACCTCGTCTGCGACGTCTCCGACAGCGAGGCGTTCAGCGAGCTGATCGATTCCGTGTACGCGCGCCACGGGCGCATCGACGGCGTCATCCACGGCGCCGGCGTGATCGAGGACAGCCTCATCCGCGACAAGCAACGCCCGTCGCTCGAGCGCGTGCTCGCGACCAAGGCCGGCGCGGCGCAGACGCTCGCCGAGCGGCTGCGTCCCGAGGGCCTGCGTTTCCTCGTGCTCTTCAGCTCGGTCTCCGGGCGCTTCGGCAATCGCGGCCAGGCCGACTATGCGGCCGCGAGCGAGGTCCTCGGGAAGCTCGCGCACGAGCTCGACCGCCGCTGGCCGGCGCGGGTCGTGGCGGTCGACTGGGGTCCGTGGCGGGCGGCCGGCATGGTCTCTCCCTGGCTCGAAGCGGAGTTTGCCCGCCGCGGCGTCGCCCTGATCGGGCTCGACCAGGGCGCGCGCATGCTCGAGCAGGAGCTCAGCCGCGGGCGCAAGGGCGAGGCCGAGATCGTGATCGGGGCAGCCACGGGGCTCGCGGCGGTGCCGGACGCGAACGGCGCGCAGGGCGCGGCGAGCACGACCGCCGCCGAACCCGAGCGCGCCGGGCTGGCGCTGCTCGCGGGTGCCGAGGAGATCACACGTGGCCCCGGCTCCGACGCCGGCGGGCGCTCTGTGCAGGCGCTCTACACCTTCGCGCTGGCGCGCGACCGCTATCTCGGCGATCACCGCATCGACGGCCGCCCGGTGCTGCCGTTCGCGGTCGCGATGGAGCTGATGGCCGAGCTCGCCGCCACCGCCGCTCCCGGCCGCCAGGTCGCGGGTCTGCGTACGATCCGGCTGCTCGGTGGCCTCGCGCTCGAGCACGATCGACCGGCGAGCGTCAGGATCGACGCGGCCGCGCCCGACGAGGACGGCGAGATCGAGGTCACGATCAGGCCGGTGGCCGAGGGCCGGCCCCACTACCGGGCGCGGGCGCAGTTCGGCGAGCTGCTCGGCGCGCGCGAGCTGCCGGGGCTGCATGACCCGAGCAAGCCCGGCATCGCCGCACGCCCCGCGCCGCTGCCCGAGCTGGCGCCGTTCCCGCTGGCGGTCGCCGACGCCTACCGCGACCTGCTCTTCCACGGGCCGCTGTTCCAGGGCATCGTCGCGATCGACGGCATGGACGGACGCGGAGCGAGCGCGCTGCTGCGCCCCTCTTCACCCGCGCAGTGCGTCGCCGGCGCCGAGGGCCGGCGCTGGCTGCTCGACCCGGTGCTGATCGACAGCGCGCTGCAGATGCAGGTGCTGTGGGCGCGCCTGCAGTGGGAGGTGACGCTGCTGCCGGCGGAGATCGGCGCGTATGTGAAGCTCGGCGAGCCCGCCGCCGAGGAGCCCGTGCGCCACGAGCTGCGGATCCGGCCGGCGAGCAACCTGCCGCTGTGCCACGCCGACCATTGGTTCTACGGCGCCGACGGACGCCTGCTGGCGCTCCTGCACGACGTCGTCGGCGTCGGCACGCAGGCGTTGAACCGCCTCGCGGGAGCCAAGGCGTGATGCCCGAGAGGGCCCAGCAACGCGGCGTCGCGATCGTCGGCATGGCGTGCCTGTTTCCGGGCGCCGGCGACCTCGACGCCTACTGGCGCAACATCCTCGCCGGGCTCGACTCGACCTCGGACCCGCCGCCGGAGGCGTGGGACCCAGACGTCTACTACGACCCCGACTTCGCCGACACCGACCGCACGTACTGCAAGCGCGGCGGCTATCTCGGCGCGCTCGCGCGCTTTGACCCGCTCGCGCACGGCATCCCGCCGGTCGCCGTCGGCGGCGAGCCCGACCAGTGGCTGGCGCTGCAGGTCGCGACCGACGCGCTCGCCGACGCCGGCGCGAGCGAGCTCTCCGCCGAGATACGCGCCCGCACGGCGGTCATCTTCGGCAAGGGCACCTACCTCAACGGCGGCAACGCCGTGGCGCTGCAGCGCGGCCTCGTCATCGGCCAGACGCTCGACCTGCTGCGCCAGCTCGACCCGTGGCGCTCGGAGGAGGAGCTCGAGCGGCTCCGCGTGGAGCTGCAGCGCGTACTGCCCACGCTCGGACCGGAAACCGTTCCCGGGCTGATCCCCAACATCATCGTCGGGCGCATCGCCAACCGGCTCGATCTGATGGGCCCCGCCTACACCGTCGACGCCGCCTGCGCCTCCTCGCTGGTGGCGATCCAGCACGCGGTGCGCGGCCTGCTCGCAGGCGACCACGACCTCGCGATCGCCGGCGGCTCACAGGTGTGGATGCCGGTCGCGACGCTCAACCTCTTCTGCCGCCTCGGCGCGCTCTCACGCCGTCAGCAGCTGCGGGCGTTCGACAAGGACGCCGACGGTACGCTGCTGAGCGAGGGCATCGGCGCGGTCGTGCTCAAGCGCGCCGAGGACGCCGTACGCGACGGCGACCGCGTGTACGCGGTGATCCGCGGCGTCGGCGTCTCCAGCGACGGGCGCGGCATGAGCGTGATGGCCCCACGCCTCGAGGGCGAGGAGCTGGCGCTGCAGCGGGCCTACGCCGCCGCCGAGGTCTCGCCCGAGACGATCGGTCTGATCGAGGCGCACGGCACCGGCACGGCGGTCGGCGACCTCACCGAGGTGCGGGCGCTGACGAAGGTGTTCGGGGAGCGCGACGGCGAGCTGCCGCGTTGCGCGCTGGGCACGGTCAAGTCGATGATCGGCCACACGATCCCCGCCGCCGGGGTCGCGGGCCTGATCAAGACCGCGCTCGCGCTCCACCACCGCGTGCTGCCACCGACGATCGCCTGCGAGCAGCCCAACCCCGAGCTCGGCCTCGAGCACACCCCGTTCTACATCAACACCGAGACACGACCGTGGATCCATGGCACCGCCGAGCCGCGGCGCGCCGGCATCAACGCCTTCGGCTTCGGCGGCATCAACGCGCACGCCGTGCTCGAGGAGTTCGAAGGCGCGCGCAGCCCCGAGCACCGGCCCCCGTGGGACACCGAGGTCTGCATCCTCGAGGGCGACTCCCAGCAGGCGCTCGCCGACGCCGCGAGCGAGCTGCTCGGGGCGCTCGATCGCGACCCCGCGATCGCGCTCGCCGACCTCGCGTTCACGCTCAGCCAGGAGCTCGGCGGCACTGCTCAGCCCAGGCGGCTCGCGCTCGTCGCCACCTCCACGGAGGATCTCGCGCGCAAGCTCGGCCAGGCGATCGAGAAGCTGCGCGACCCAGACTGCAAACGGATCAAGACGACATCCGGCATCTACTACGAGTCAGAGCCGCTGGGACCGGGCGGCAAGGTCGTCTACGTGTTCCCCGGCGAGGGCGCCCAGTACCCGAACATGCTCTCCGACCTGTGCCTGCAGTTCGAGGAGGCGCGCGCCGTGTTCGACCGCATCGACCGCATCTACGCCGAGCACCCCCGCGGCCACCTGCTCAGCGACTGGGTGTTCCCGCGACCGGCGTTCTCCGATGCCGAGCGCGAGCACACCGAGGCGCGGCTGATGGAGCTCGACATCGCCGTCGAGGCGGTGCTCACCGCCAACGCGGCCGTGTACGAGGTGATCCGCAGGCTCGTGCCGCGCTGCGACGCGATGCTCGGGCACAGCTCCGGCGAGCACTCCGCCGCGATGGCCGCCGGCGCGCTCGACGTCGAGACCGACGAGCGCCTGGGCACCTTCTCGCACGGACTGAACGCGTCCTACGCCGCTGCCGCCGAGCGCCACGAGGTTCCCGCCGCGGTGCTGCTGGCGATCGGCGCCGACGCCGCGAGCGCGCGCAGGATCGGCGAGCAGGCGGGCGGCGAGCTGTACCTGGCGATGGACAACTGCCCGCACCAGGCCGTGCTCGTCGGCGAGCCCGCCGCCGCCGCACGCGCGAAAGCGATCGCGATCGAGGAGGGGCTGATGTGCGAGCAGCTCCCCTATGACCGCGCCGTGCACACGCCGCTGTTCGCCCCCTTCGCGGAGGACCTGCGTCCGATCTTCGCCGAGCTGCCGGTGCGCGCCGCGAGCACGCCGCTGTGGTCGTGCACGACAGCCGGGCGCTACCCCGAGGAGCCGACCGCGATTCGCGAGCTGCTCGTCGAGCACTGGACGCGGCCGGTCCGCTTCCGCGAGACGATCGAGGCGCTGCACGACGACGGCGCACGCGTCTTCATCGAGGTCGGCCCGCGGGGGAACATGACGTCGTTCATGCAGGACATCCTGCGCGGGCGCCCCGCCTGCACGGTGGCTCCCGACGTCATGCGCCGCTCCGGCACGGCGCAGCTGAGCCACCTCGTCGGCATGCTCGCCGCGCACGACGTCACGCTCGACCTCGGCTATCTGTACGCGCAGCGCGACGTGCACACGATCGACTGGCGCCACCCGGCGCCCGTGAGCGACGGCCCCAGCCACGAGATCGCGCTGTCCACGACGTGGCCGATGCTGCGTCTCCCCGAGGAGGCGCTCGAGCTGCTGCGCGCGGCCGCAGGCTCCGGCAGCGACAGCCCGGTCCCCACCGCCACCCCGAACGGCAACGGCCACTCAAACGGCAGCCGCAACGGCAGCGCGTCGGACGGGCATCCGGCGAACGACCTGCTCGCGGCACCACAAGCGCCGGCGCCGGAGGCGGGGCAGGCGCACGACGCCCTCGCCCCCTCAGCCGCACGCGGCGCGCCGGATCTCCTACCCGCGGTGCGCGCGCAGCCGGCGCAGCCGGCCGCGGTGCCCTCGTCGCTGGCGCTCGGCGGTGACGAGGACGAGCTCACGCTCGCGCTCGACGGCTACCTGGAGACGATGGAGCGCTTTCTCGCGACCAGCGAGCAGGTGATGAGCGCCTATCTCGGTGGTGGTGCGGCGGTCGCGCTCGAGCAGGCACGCCGGCCACTCGTGGGCACGGTCGTCGCCTGGGAGCCCGAGCTCGAGCTCGTGGCGCGGCGGCTGGTCGACCCCGCCGAGGACCGCTACCTGCTCGATCACACGCTCGGGCGCACGGTCTCGCGCAGCGACCCCGCGCTGCACGCGCTCGCGCTGATGCCGCTGGCGATGAGCATCGAGATCATCGCCGAGGCGGCGTCGTGCCTGCTGCCGGAGCTGACCGTGACGGGGCTGCGCGACCTGCGCGCGCACCGCTGGCTGGCGTTCACGCAGGGCCCGAAGACGCTCGAGGTCGCCGTCCGCCGCCTCGCCGCCGAGGGCGGCTGCGAGCGGGTGCGAGTCGAGCTGCGTGACCTCGGTGACGGCTCTGAGACGGCCGACCCCGTGGTCGAGGCGACGGTGCTGCTCGCGGACGGCTTCGCGCAGCCGCCGGCGCCGATGACGCTCGCGCTGGAGGGCGGCAGGCCGTCACGCTGGCGCGGCGAGCAGCTGTATGAGGAAGCGATGTTTCACCAGCCGCTGTGGCAGGGCGTCAAGAGCGTCGACGTCGTCGCACCGGAAGGCGCGCGGGCGCGCCTGGAGGTGCTGCCGCGGCTGGGTCTCGTGCGCGACACGCCCGAGCCGAGCTTCGTCCTTGATCCGGTGGCGCTGGACGCGGCGGGCCAGGTCGTCGGCTTCTGGGCCGCGGAGATGCTCGATCGCGCGCGCGTCGTGTTCCCCTTCCGGCTTGAGGCGCTCGACCTGTACGGGCCGTCGCCCGCGCCGAGCGAGACGCTCGAATGCTCAGCGGCGATCAGGCTCGAAGGCGATCAGCTGGTGAGCTCGGAGATCGACGTGCTCGACGCCGGCGGGCGCTGCTGGATGCGGCTCACGGGCTGGGCCGACAAGCGCTTCGACGTGCCCGATCGGTTCGCGCCGCTGGCGCGTCCGGCGGCGCTGGCGCCGCTGTCGACGCCGTGGCCGGGGCCGCTGATCGCCCACGCCGACGGGCGCTTCGCGTGCCGGCTGCTCGACGCACGGATGCCGGCCGACCGCGCGCTGTGGAAGCCGGTGTGGGCGAGCCGCGTGCTCGGTCGTCACGAGCGCGAGCTGTTCGACGCGCTGACGCTGCCCGAGAACAGGCAGCTCGAGTGGCTCGCCGCCCGCACCGCCGCCAAGGAGTGCGTCGCCGAGCTTTTGCGCGGCGCCTACGGGCTCGAGCTGCTGCCCGCCGAAATCGAGATTCTGCCCGACGAGCGCGGCGCACCGCGCGTCGTCGCACCCGGCCTCGAGGGCCTCGCCGAGCTGCCGCTGGTCTCGCTCACGCACGCGCACGGTCATGCGGCGGCGTTCGCGTCGCTCGCGCCCACGCGCGCCGGCAGCGGCATCGGCATCGACGTCGAGCCGCTCGTGGCACGGGCGCCCGGCTTCGAGCAGGCCGCACTCGATGACGCCGAGCGCCGGCTGCTCGAGCCACTGCGCGCAGACGCCACGCAGGAGTGGCTGCTGCGTCTGTGGTGCGCGAAGGAGGCAGCGGGCAAGGCGCTCGGAGCAGGTCTCGGCGGCGGCGCGGGCGCTCCTCGTCCCCGCGCGATCCAGATTGACAGCGAGGTTGTAGAGCTGGACGTGGCGGGGGAGCGGTTGCTAGCTTGGACGCTCCGCGAGGGGGATCTCATCGCCGCCACCGCCCTGTATTCAGGCCCAGCGGGCGATCACGAGGCCACGGAGGCAACGTCATGACGACACTCGACCCACAGGTGATGCAGGGAATCCTCGCGCTTTTGAACGAGGCCAGCGGCGACTGGGAGCACACGGGCGAGATCGGGCCGCAGACGCGGTTCGTCGCCGACCTCGGGCTCGAGTCGCTCGAGATCGTCGTGCTCTCGACGATGGTCCAGCAGCGCTACGGGCGGCTGCCGTTCCCCCAGTTCTTCGAGGAAATCGGCCAGCGCCCGATCGACGAGCGCGACCTCAGCGTCTCGGAGCTCGCGATGTTCGTGTGCGAGCACCGCCAACCGAGCCCGCTGGAGGTGTGACATGGGGACGCTGCTGATCGGCCTCGACGGAGCCACGTTCACGGTGCTCGACCCCTACATGGAGTCGGGCGTGATGCCGTTCCTCTCAGAGCTCTCGGCGCGCGGCACGCGCGCTGTGCTGCGCTCGATCATGCCGCCGCTGACACCGCCCGCGTGGACCTCGCTCGTAACCGGCAAGCACCCCGGCCAGCACGGCATCTTCGACTTCTTCCAGAAGGAAGAGCCCGGCAGCGTGTACTTCTCCTTCGCGAGCTCGCAGGAGGTCCGCTCGGCGACGATCTGGAGCCTCGCGAGCGAACAGCAGCGCCGCATCATCTCGCTGAACTTCCCGCTGATGTTCCCCGCGCCGCCGGTGGAGGGCGCCGTCGTGCCGGGCGGCATGATGCCATGGCGTCAGCTGCGCCTCGGCTGCCACCCGCCGGGGCTGTTCGACCGGCTGAAGGCCCTCCCCGGCTTCAACCCGCGCGAGATGCTCGACATGGAGCTCGAGATCAAGGCCATCGACGGCTGCCCCGAGGACGAGCACGCCGAGTTCGTCGAGCTGCACATCCGCCGCGAGCAGCGCTGGGCGGAGGTGATGCGCTACCTGATGGACGCCGAGCCGGCTGACCTGATGGCCGTGATGTTCGACGGTGTGGACAAGCTCCAGCACCTGTGCTGGCGGTTCATCGACCCCGCGTGCCGGCCGGAGCAGCCGAACGCCTGGGAGCAGGACATGATCGAGCGTTGCGAGCGCTACTTCCACTCACTGGACGAGCAGATCAGGAGCATCGTCGAGCTTGCCGGCCCCGAGACGACCGTCGTGCTCGCGTCCGATCACGGCTTCGGGGCGACCCAGGACGTGTTCCACGTCAACTCCTGGCTCGAGCGGCAGGGATACCTGACGTGGGCGGACGCGGACGCCGGCACCGGCCGCTCGCCGAGCACGAACGGCCGAGCGGACACAGACGTCGGATTCGCCGAGATGACCCGTCACGTGCACGCGCTGGATTGGTCGCGCACGATCGCCTACGCGGCGACGCCATCGAGCCAGGGGATCAACATCGTCGAGCGCCTGCCCGGAAGCGAGGACCCGATGCCCGAGGAGGCCCGCGCGAAGCTCGCGCAGGAGATCGCCGAGGCGCTGCGCGAGGTCCAGCGCCCCTCCGACGGCCACACCCTGGTCGAGGAGGTGTGGACGCGCGAGCAGGCGTTCGCCGGCCCCTTCGAGCAGCTCGGCCCCGACCTGTCGCTGGTGCTCGCCGACGGTGGCACGATCTCGATCCTGCCCTCCGAAACGGTCGTCGCGCGTCGCCCGCAGCCGCGCGGCCATCACCGCTGGGAGGGCATCTTCCTCGCCGCGGGCCCGGGCATCCGCGCCGGCGCGTCCGTCGAGGAACTGTCGATCGTCGACGTCGCCCCGTTGCTGCTGCACCAGATCGGCCTGCCGGCTCCGGAAGACATGTCAGGCAGTGTTCCGCAGGCGATCTTCGAGGCCGGGGAGCTCGAGCGTCGCCCGGTGCGACGCGTCCCGGCAGGACCGCCCGCGGCGCTCGCGTCGAGCCCGGCGGCCGACGTCGAGCTCGCGCCCGAGGAGCAGGCCGCATTGATGGAGCGGCTGCGCGCACTGGGGTACGTCGAGTGAGCAGCGAGGACGCCTACTGATGCCGAAGACGACGCTCGAGAGCGGGTTGCGAATTCACTACCAACTCGTCGGTGAGGGGCCGGACCTGGTGATGGTGCACGGACTCACCGGCAACCTCGCGATCTGGCATCTGCAGATGGTTCCAGAGCTGGCCGAGCATTTCCGCGTGCTCACCTACGACCTGCGCGGCCACGGCCACAGCGACACGCCGCCCTCCGGCTACACCCTCGACGCGATGGCAGGCGACCTGCTCGGGCTGCTCGACGCGCTCGAGATCGAGCGTCCGCTGATCGCCGGCCACAGCTACGGCGCTGACATCGCCCTTTACCACGCGCTGGCTCGCCCCGACCGCGTCGGCGAGGTGATCGCGATCGAGGCGGCGCTGCCGGCGCTCGAGGAGAGCCGCCGGCCGGACGGCTGGGTCGGCTGGTCCTACTGGGCGAACGCGCTCGAGCAGGCCGGCCATCCCGTTCCCCCGGAGAAGCGCTCGGACATGCGCTACATGATCCGCGCGACGATCGACCTGCCGAAGCAGTGGGGGCCGCTCAAGGGACTTCCGCGAAACCCCAAGCCGCTGCTGAAGCTCCTCGAAGAGACGACGCTGCCCGAGGACTACCGCCAGATCGGCACGCTCACACTCGAGCGCATCGGCGAGATCGACACGCCGGTCGTGCTGATCTACACCGAGCGCTCGGCGTTCATCGACTCCTACGAGCACCTGTTGGCGCAGCTTCCGAACGCCCGCGGTGTGCTGCTTCCGGCCACCGAATGGGGGCACTTCGGGCCGATGGAGCAACCCGAGCTGGTGGCGCGGGCGATCATCGACCGGCTCCCCGCGGCCGCGGCCGTCGAGATCAGGAGCGAGTGATGCGCGGCATCGACAAGGGCCGGCCCGGGCGGGCGGGAGACGCCGTGATCGTCACCGGCAGCGGCACCGGCATCGGCCTCGAGACCTCTCTGCAGCTCGCCGAGGCGGGCTTTCGCGTGTTCGCCACCGTGCGCAACCTCGACCAGCGTGCCGAGCTCCAGGACGCCGCGTCCCAGCGTGGCGTAGCGCTCGAGGTGCTGAGGCTCGACGTGACAGACCGCACGAGCATCGCCGACGCGCTCGCCGCGCGTCCTCGACCAAGCCGGCGGCATCTTCGCGCTCGTCAACAACGCGGGCGTGGGCCTGCGCGGGTGCACCGAGGACTGCGCCGAGGAGGAGATCCGACGCCTGTTCGACACGAACGTCCTGGGCACGATCGCGGTCACCCAGGCGGTGATTCCGCACATGCGCGCGGCGGGCTGCGGACGGATCGTGACCGTCACCTCGGTCGGCGGGCGCGTGTGCGGCTTCGGCGTCACGATGTACTGCGCGACGAAGTTCGCGCAGGAGGGCCTCGGCGAGGGCCTTGCGCAGGAGCTCGCGCCGTTCGGGATCCAGTCGGTGATCATCGAGCCGGGGATCATCAAGACCACTCGCTGGTCGCGCCACCGCGGTACCGCGGCGCGTGCAGAGGATCCCGCCAGCCCCTACCACGGACTGTTCCGCGAGAGCGAGGCGATCGCCGACAAGATCGTCGAGCGCTCGCCGACACGTCCCGCGGACGTCGCCCGCACGATCACCCAGGCCCTGAGAGCCAAGCAGCCGCGAATGCGCTACGTCGTCGGTCGCGGCGCGTCGATCGTGATCGCGCTGCGCCGCCACATGCCCCAGAGCCTGTTCGAGCGGCTCTACTTCGGCGGGCACATCCGTCGCGTCGAACGCCGTGCGAAGGACGGCGAACCGCGCCCGAGCGTGGAGAGCGCGCTGTGAGCCGGTTCCTGCTGACCGCCTGGCCGTTCCCCGGTCATCTGCTCCCGCAGGTCGGCATCGCGATCGCGCTGCGCGAACGCGGCCACGAGGTCGCGTTCTACAGCGGCGAGAGCGCGCGCGCGAGCGTCGAGGAGGCGGGCTTCGAGCTGTTCGGATTCGAGTGCGTCGACGAGCAGCGGGTGCTCGGGACGCTGGCCGCCCTCGAGCGTCGCGGCCGGCGCGGGCGTCCCGGCGGCGGGCGCCTGCTCGGGTTGATGCGTGACTGGCTGGTCGAGACGATCCCCGGCCAGGTCGCGGACATCCGTGGCGCGCTCGCGCGCTGGCCGGCCGACGTGATCGGCACCGACATGTCGCTGTGGGGGCCGATCGTCGTGTTGTGGGAGGCAGAGCAGATGCCGGTGGCGGTGTGCTCCTCGCTGATGGGCCCGCCGATTCCCGGGCCGGACGCACCGCCGTTGGGCTTCGGCCTGCGCCCGCCGAGAACGCCGCTCGAGCGGCTCGGGATGGCGACGCTGACGCGGGCGACCGAGCTGCTCGCGCTGCCGGTACGACGGCGCGTCAACGAGGTGCGCGCGGGCTATAGCCTGCCGCCGCTGCGCGAATCGGTCAACCGCTTCACCGCACGGCTGCCGCTGTACATCGTCAACAACGTGCGCGAGTTCGACTACGACCGCCACGATCTGCCCCCGAGCGTCCACTACGTCGGCAACTGCATCTGGTACCCCCGCCGCGCCGACAGCACACAGTGGCTCGAGACGATCCCCAGCGAGCGCCCGTGGGTGCACGTCACCGAGAGCACGCTCGCCGAGGGCGATCCGTTCCTGCTGCGCACGGCGATCGAGGCCCTCGCCGACGAGCCCGTGGAGGTGATCATCACGACCGACGAGCACCGAGCTGCGCAGATCCTCGGCCACCGCCGGCTACCGGCGAACGTGCACGTCACCCGCTGGCTCAGCCACGACGAGCTGCTGCCGCGCTGCGCCGCGCTGGTGACGCTCGGCGGCAAGTCGACGGTCCTGGCCGCCGCCGAAGCGGGCGTGCCGATGGTGCTCGTGCCGAACAACTGGGACAAGCCCGACAACGCGCGGCGCGTGACCGAGTCCGGGGCCGGGATCCGCCTCTCGCCGCGGCGCCTCGATGCGCCCAGACTGCGCGCCGCTCTGCGCACGGTGCTCGACGAGCCCCGCTACCGGGAGGCGGCGCGGGTGCTCGCCGCGCGCCTGGCGGCCGCGCCGGGTCCGGAGCGAGCCGCCTACCTGCTCGAGGAGCTGGCGATCGCCGACATTTTCGATGACCTGCTGCCACCGGGGCGCTTCGCGCACCACATCGCGATGCGGGCGAGCAGCAACAAGCCCTCGGAGACGGGATCCGATGGGGATGGGCTCAGCGCCGCAGCGGCGGGCGCACGGGCCAATGGAACCGGGACACCGGGCGCTAGGGAAGCAATCGAAAGGAATGTGTCGTGAGTCTTTCTAGAGGGGCAAGGACGATGTCGCGCGTGCTGGCGGTGCTGGTGGCGCTGCTGGCGTTCGCGGGTGCGACGGCCAGCACCAGCTTGGCCGGCGAATACGGACACGGCGTGATCGCCCAGAACGGATTCGGCGAACGCGACAACTCCTACGCGTGGGCGATGGGGTGGTTCAAGGGCAAGCTGTATGTCGGCACCGGACGCGACGTCCTGTGCGTCGAAAACGAGACGACGCAGTTCTTCGTCCCGCTGGAGCAGAAGTACACGATCAACCCGTCGCTTGACGTGCGCTGCCCGGCGAACCCGTACGACCTGAAGCTGCGCGCCGAGATCTGGCAGTACACGCCCCAGACCGGTCTCTGGAAGCGCGTCTACCGCTCTCCCACGGTGCGCAACCCGGCGGAACCCAACCTACGGGTCGCGACCGACATCGCCTATCGCTCGATGGTCACCTTCAAGGAAAGCGACGGCAGGACGGCTCTCTACGCCGCCGGCGTCAGCCCCGACGAGTACCTGCCGTCGCTGCTGCGCACCCACCCCCCGCGGATCCTGCGCAGCTACGACGGCGTGCACTGGGAAGCGCTGAAGCTGCCCGCCGTGACCGTCCACTATCCCGGCGGCAAGGTGCGCCCGATGGGCTTCCGCGCGATGGTCGTGTGGAAGCACCACCTGTTCGTGACCGCGACGCCGGACCTGACCGGCGACGGATCGCTGTTCGAGGTGACGAAGCCCTGGTCGCAGCATCCCGGGCTGATCCAGGTGAGCCCGGCGAACCTCGACATCTTCGAAGTCGTGACGTTCCACGGGGACCTGTATCTCGGCTGCGGCAGCGCCACCTCCGGGTACTCAGTGTGGGAGGCCAGCGGCGAAGACCGGCCGTTCGTGCCGATCATCACCGGTGGCGCCGGCAGCGGGGCCGAAATCACCTCGGTCGTATCGATGCACGTCTACCGTGACCGCCTGTACGTCGGCGCGAGCGGCTGGTACCAGAACACGCTGCCGAAATCGGAGATGATCCGAATCGCGCCCGACGGGCAATGGACGCTCGTGGTCGGCAACCCCCGCAGGCTCCCCAGCGGCCAGATCGCGTATCCGACGAGCGGCCTCAGCGACGGGTTCGACAGCCTCTTCAACGCCCACTTCTGGCGGATGGCTGACTTCGGCGGCGGCCTGTACGTCGGCACCAACAGCTGGGCCGAGCTCGTCAAAGGCTACAAAGGCAGAGGCTGGTTGGGTGACCTGCTCGCCGGCGCCGCCGGCTACCAGGTGTGGTCGACGTGCGACGGCGAAGACTGGTTCCCGGTGACGCGCGATGCCTTCGGGGACGGCGAATACGACTTCGGAGCGCGGACGCTACAGCCGGGCGGTCCCGACGAACTGTTCATCGGCAGCGCCAACCACGCACAGGGCACGATGATCCTCGAGGACCGCGAATCGATGTGCTCGTCGCTGATCGACCGACCACACAAGGTGGCCGCGCCGAGCGCCATGATCGCGGAGGACCTGGGCAGGAAGACCGGCACGCTGCTCTCGTGGAAGCCTTCGCCGATGGCGAAGCACTACGAGGTGCTCGCCGCCTCCGAAGTCAACCTCACGGTCTACCTGCAGGAACAGCCGACGCTCCCGCACGGCTTCCAGTACGAAGGCGCTGAACCGATCCTGGCCAGCCCTGAAACACCCGGCGCGCTGCCGGTCAACGTCTCGGTGCCGGGCCAGTTCGAACCGATCGGGACGACCAGCAGCGCGTACTTCGTCGCGCACACGGATGCCCACCGGGTGTACGAGGTGATCGCCGAGAACGCGGCCGGCGAGAAGTCCGAACCGTCGAACATCCAGATCATGCCCACACCCGAGCCACCGGCGACGTTCGGCTCCGTGCGTGGCGTCCTCGGGTCCTCGCCGCTCGGTCGTGCGAGCATCGCAAGGGCCGGGAGGGCGGGGCCTCGATCACCGGCGCAGCGGCTGCTCGACGCCGCCCAGGCCGCCTACGCCCGGGGCGAGCGCGCCGAGGCCCTGCGCGACCTGCGGCGGCTGCGGGCGACGAGCGGCGCCAACGGTGAGCTCTCGGCGCTCACCACCCGGCTCGAGCGAGCGCTCCAGTACGCGAGCGTCGTGGGAGAACGGTGACGGGAGGCGCACGATGCGGATCACGATCCTGAGCGTCGGCTCGCGCGGCGACGTCCAGCCGCTGCTCGGCTTCGGTCTGGGCCTGGCGGCGGGCGGACATGATGTTCGTGTCGCCGCGTTTCCCCGCTTCGAGCGGCAGGTAAGGGACGTGGGCCTCGACTTCGCGCCGCTGGCGGAGGGACGGATCAGCCGCGGCGCGACTGCCGAGGATCGACGCGTGGCGCAGCGCGGGTCGCGCCAGACGCCGGCGCTGGTCGCGCTCGTCAAGGACGCGCGCTCGGTCATCGGCGAGCGGCTGGCTGACGCGCTTGCAGCGTGCGAGGGAGCCGATGTGATCGTAACCAACGAGCTCGCGCTGCTGCTCGGGTGGCAGGCGTCCGAGCACTCCGGCGCGGAGCTCGTTCGCGCACGGTTGTGCCCGCCACCGAGAATGGCCGAGAGTCCTGCCGCGCCCGCGGTGCGCCAGGCTGCGTGGCTGATCATGCGCCGTTGGCTCGCGGCGGCGCGACGCACGGCCGGCCTGCCGGCGCTCTCGCGGCGCGAGCCCGTGGGTCAGCTCGCCGCCCGTCAGACGCTCGAGCTACGCGCCTACAGCCCTGCGGTCGTGCCGAATTCCCCACCGGTGAGCGCTTCGACGCGCGTGACCGGATACTGGTTCCTCAAGGACGACGTCGACCCCGAGCCACCGCAGGAGCTGGCGCAGTTCCTCGCCGCGGGCCCGCCGCCGGTGTGCGTCGGCTTCGGCAGCATGATCGACGCCGACCCGGCCGGCATGAGCGAGCTGGCGGTCGAGGCGCTACGGCGAGCCGGCCAGCGCGGCGTGCTGATTCGCGGCGCGCAGGACCCCAGCGAGGCGCGGCTGCCGGACAGCGTGATCGCCGTCGGGGCGATCAGCCACGACTGGCTGTTCGCGCGATGCAGCGCCGTCGTGCACCACGGCGGCGCGGGTACGATCGCGGCCGCGCTGAAGGCGGGCGTGCCGTCGGTCGTGGTGCCGCACATGATCGACCAGGTCGCCTGGGGTCGGGCGATCCACGCGCTCGGCGCGGGGCCCGCGCCGATCCGCCGGCGCAAGCTTTCGCCCGAGCGCCTGCACAAGGCGATCACGGCGGCGGTGACAGACGTGAGTATCCGTGAGCGCACAGCCGCGCTCGGCGGTCGCATTCGCGCGGAAGACGGCATCAAATGCGCCGTCGAGGTGTTCGAGCAGCACATGGAGCGGATCGCCGGGCCGTCGGCCCTGGAACTGAGCAATGGCTAATACACGGAGGAATAAATTGATGTTCGCCAGAACTGCACTGACGGGGCTGCTCGTAGCGGCCGTGACTGCGATCTGCCCGGCCCTTGCGCAGGCCGTGCTCACACCGACGCTGACGCTGGAACAGGGCGCTGGCACGACCGCGGGCACTAGCCCTGCAACCGGTTTCAACATCAACTTCAACCCGAGGCTGGGGGTCGACTCCGTCAAAAACCTGGCGATCGGCTTCCCGCCGGGATTCCTCCTGAACCTCGGCATGAACGGCGGCGCGTGCGTCGGCTCCCCCGCGCCGAGCCCGCTGTGCGTGCTGGGTACGGGCACGATCCACACCACCAAAGGGGTCGCGACACCGGTGACGCTGTATCTCGTGGCGCCGCCGAGCCTGGCCGACGTTGCGGCCGTGGCGTTTGTGATCCAGGGAGGCGCGACCGTCACCGGCCCGGTGTCGCTCGCCA
Source organism: uncultured Solirubrobacteraceae bacterium (assembly GCA_963827455.1). Lineage (GTDB taxonomy): Bacteria > Actinomycetota > Thermoleophilia > Solirubrobacterales > Solirubrobacteraceae > Palsa-744. Next base: position 113,896 of record CAWHAW010000013.1, read on the forward strand.
GCTCCTCCCCGTCTACGTTGAACCTGTCCTTCACCGGCTTTCCGATCGGCATCGAAGAAATGCAGTTCACGCTCGCGGGCCCGCGCCTGCCAACCACCTGCAGCGCGAGCCGGACGGTGACGATCCAGACGCTGTCGTATGAATTGAACAGCACCGCATCGGCGAGCGCGCCCCTGGTCGTGACGGGCTGCAACACCCTGCCGTTCGCACCGAAAGTCGCCGCGACCGTCACCAAGGTGAAGGGCGGCGCCCAGGTCGCCGTGACGATCACCCAGAGCGGGGCCGACGAATCCGCCACAGGCGCGATCGCATTCGGGAACCCGAACGGGGTGAAAATCAACAAAGTGCTCGCCCCGTGCTTCAAAGGCGCGACGTGCACCGTCGGCACCGTGGCCGCCAGCTCTCCCGACTTGCCGCCTACGGCCCTCAGCAGCGGCATGCTTACGCTGGCCGGCTCGATCAACTCGGGGTCGCTGACGCAGCAGGTCACTGGCTCGGTGACGATGTCCTTCCCGCCGCCGTATCAGTTCTCGGTGGTCGGGCCGCTCAACCTCACCGAACACACGATCACGTTCCTGAGCTTCCCCGACATCCCGGTGAGCACGCTCACCTACACGTTCACCGGCGTACCGGCGGGCCCGGCGTTCACGACCGAATGCCAGCACGCCACGATCGCGGCGACGCTCGTTCCCCAGAACGGGAATCCTGCGGTGAAGGTGACGGGCCCGGTGACGAACGTGGGCTGCTCGGCGGCGAGCGCCAAGCCGAAGGCCTCTGCCTCGTGGAGCGGGCTCGCGAGCGGCAAGCCGAGGCTGAGCGTCCACGCTCGTGGCGGCAGCGGCGCGGGGCTCGTGTCGTTGTCGTTCGGACTGCCCTCGGGTCTGAGCTTCGGCCACAGGGCGCTCATGACGTCCACCGTCGTGAAGGGCCTGTCGCTGTCGGGCGCCGCCATCAAGAGCGCTCGTCTTGCCGGCGGCAGGCTGGCGATCACGTTCACGCGGGCCGTGTCGAGCGTGTCGCTCGCGGCCCGCGGGCCGCTGCTGCACGAGAGCAAGGCGCTCGAGGAAAAGGCCAAGCAGCACAAGACGGGCAGCCTCACTGAGAGCGTGCGGCTCACCGACGCCAGCGGGCACACCACGTCGCTGCGGGTCCGCTGAGCCGGGCCGCGGCCGCCCGCGAGGCGGATTGCTAGACGGGGTCCTGCGCGGTCGCGAGCACGCGGCCGCGCATGCCCTCGTCGGGCGTCAGGCCGGCCTGCGCGAGGATCGTCGGCGCGATGTCGTAGATGACGAGGTCCTCGCGCCGCTGCGCAGGCACGCCCGGGCCGGCGAGGATGCACAGCCCGTTGCGGTCGTGGTTGGCGTCATCGGGGCCGGTGTCGTTCTCGTAGGTCCAGTGGCGGCCGTGACCGAGGCTGCCGTTGCTGCGCCAGCCGAGGTCGCCGAAGTAGACGATCAGATCCGGTGGGATCCCGCGCTGCTCCCGCCAGAGCTCCCGCGGTCGGAAGGCACGTGTGCCGATCGTCTCACCATCCGGCCCGCCTAGACGTTCGAGGCGGTCGGCGAGCTCGTCGAGCAGCGGCTCGTATTCCTCTCCGGTGACGATCCCGTCGGGCTCGCGTCCGGCGAGGTTGACGCACAGCCGGCAGTAGTAGCCGCCCTCCCCCCACGCGCGCGTCCTGCTCCAGTCGACCTTTGCCTCACTGAACGGCGTCGGTCCGAGCGGCGGCTCCTCGAGCACGAGGTAGCCCTCCTGGGCGAGCCATTCGTTGACGCAGATCGCGCCCTGCATCGGCCGCGCACCGTGGTCGGAGACGACGAGCACGGTGGTGTCCTCGTCGAAGCGCTCGAGCAGCTCGCCGATCTCTTCGTCGAGGTAGATGTAGTAGCTGCGAATCGCCTCGGCGTAGCGGTGGTTCGGCTCGTGGCGCGGATGTTCGACGTCGAGGAAGCGCCAGAACGCGTGGTGCATGCGGTCGAGCCCGATCTCGACCATCATGAAGAAGTCCCACGGCCGCGTGTCGAGCAGGTGGCGGGCGACGGTGAAGCGCTGCTCGGTCATCTCATAGATCTCCGCGAGGATCCGGTCGCGGTCGTCGCTGCGGAAGTTGCGCACGTCGACGCGGTAGGAGCCGACCAGCGACTCGATCTCGCTGCGCAGCTCGGGGGGATGGGTGTAGGGGTCCTTGCGCGTGTCCGCGGTCAGGAAGCAGGACACGAGCTCGCCGTTGACCGCTACCGGCGGTGAGGTCTGCGGCACGCCGAGGACGATCACGTGCTTGCCCGCCCGGGAAAGGTGGTCCCAGACACGATCGATCGTGACGGAGCTCGAGTCGGCCACCGACATCGAGCGGTAGTCGTGGCCGCTGCGGTTGCGAAATCCGTAGATGCCGAGCTCGCCGGGATCGCGTCCGGTGACCATGCAGCTCCACGCCGGCACGGTGATCGGCGGATCGACGCTCGCGAGCGGCCCCCAGGTGCCGGCACGCATCAGCCGGCTCAGGTTCGGGAGCTCCTCGCGCCAGCGATCGAACACGAGTCGCGGCTCGGCACAGTCCAGGCCGATGACCGCGACCTTGCGGCTCACACGGCCCCCGCCGAGGTGATTCAGATCACCCCTTGGCGCACGGCCAGCGCGACGGCGTGAGCCCTGGTCTTGCAATCGAACTTGACCAGCAGATCGCGAACGATGTTCTTGACCGTTCGCTCCGAGTAGTTCAGCCGCGCTGCGATCCCACGCGTGCTCTCGCCCTCGGCGAGCATCCGCAACACCTCGTGTTCGCGCTCGGTCAGCTGCGGCTCGCTGGGATCCTGGCGTGTGCCCTCCTCCACCGGAAGCAGCTGGTCGAGGAGCTGGGGCGAGATCGTCCCGTCGCCGTCGGTCGCCGCCTGCACGAACGACGCGACACGCGACGGTGTGACATCCCGCAGGATCACCACCGCCGTGATCTCGCTGCCCTCCGCGCCCCACGCGTGATCGGCCGACGGGTCACGCACCGAGCGCACCAGACGCACGTCACAGCGGCGGGTCGGCGCTCCTGCGGCATCGACAACGGGAACCTTCACGATCCGCACCGGCGAGCGGCCCAGTCCGAGGGTCCGACTGGCACGGTCATGCGAAGGCCCGCGGCGCCTGAGCGCGCCCGCAGAGCGGTCCGGGCTTGTGAGTGTGGCTTCCTTGCCGTCCGTGATCACAGCAGCAGTATCCGATCCTACGGCGCCAATCGTGTTACTTGACCGTGGCCACGAGGCCGGCGGCCCCGAGGCGTGTGAGCGGTACGAGACAAGCCAGGCCCCCCTGATTGCCGCAATCATCGAGTTTGGGGCCAGCGCGCGCACGCGACCCCGCTATTTACGGAGGTTCATACCACGGGTGAGGGGGGCTGTCAAGCTCCGCGACGCACTTGACCCCTCGATTGGGGGGTCTGCCGGGGGTCTGCCGGGGGGCCTGCCGGGGGTCTGCCGCGATCCCCACGCGACCGCCCGTTCCCGCCCCACAGTGGCACGGTCAGCCGCTCTCAGGCGCTCTCGGCGCTCTTGGACGCTCTTGCGCGCGCCGCCCTGGCGCCGAGGCGCTCGAGCACCCCGAGTACGTCCATCGTGTGGGTCGGGGTGATCCGAGCGAGCACGTCGAAGAGGTGCGCGTCGGGCCCGACCAGGATCCGCGCCTTGCCGCGGTCGACGCCGCGGTGGATGATCTCCGCCGCCCGCTCGGGCGTCGTGCGCGCACGCGCGTGGAACTCCGCGGTGCGCTCCTCGGGGGTGCGCCCGTCGTCGAGGTCGGTGTGCACGCGCGCGTTGCGCGCGATGTTCGTCTTGACTCCCCCGGGGTAAACGGTGATCGCGCGCACGCCGCTGCCGGCCAGCTCCTGGCGCAGCGAATCGGTGAACCCCCGGACCGCGAACTTCGATGCGCAGTATGCGGCCTGATCGCGAAGGCCGACCAGGCCATAGATGCTCGAGGTGTTGACGATCGCGCCGTCGCGTTGCTCGAGGAGAACCGGCAGGAAGGCGCGAACGCCGTTGAGCACACCGTCGAAGTTGATCGCCATCAGACGCCCCTCCTCCTCGCTCGAGCCGCCCGTGACCGGCGCTGCGAGCCCGACGCCCGCGTTGTTGAAGACTGCGCCGATCGGCGCAGGGGACCAGTCGCGTACCTCGGCGGCGAACTCGAGTTGGCCCGCGCGGTCGCGCACGTCGAGCGTGCGCACGAGCGTAGGGCCCTCGAGCATCGCCGCGGTCTGTGCGAGGGTCTCGTTGTCTGCATCGGCCAGCGCGAGCGGGCAGCCGTGGGCGGAGAGCCGTTGTGCGAGGCTGCGTCCGATACCGGATCCCGCCCCGGTGATGACCGCGGTGCGACCGGCAAGCGGGGTGGGAATCGATTTGCTCATGTCCTTCGCGTGATCCGCGCGCTGGCGGCGCAGGTTACATACCGAGAGCTCCTCCGCGCCCGTCCGGGTTTCCCGCTCCCGCTGACGCGTGCGTCTCACCGGCACCCGCGAAGCTAATGTGTGGCGCTCCGCGAATGCGCACGCGCCCCAGGCTCAGTCTTCTCCTAGCATCACTTGTGCTCTTGCTCACGTTCTCTGGCTGCGGCCAGACGCTCGTCGCGAGCGCCGATGCGAGTGCTCACGACACGCTCGTTGCGAGCAACTGCGCTCCGGTCGCGGCGGCCCGCAACGGCACGATGGTCTTCTACCGGCGTAACCGCGCCGGCGTATGGGATGCCTACATCGGCAGCGGCAACTGCCACGGTAAGCCGCTGCTGCCAGCGTATGCCGGCAATCGCGGCCCCGCGGACATCACTGCGGACGGCCGCTACGTCCTGCTGACGAGCGCCGTGGGCGTGGACAGGACGCTCGGTGACTCCTCCCCTGGTCGGGGTGCGGGTAACGCGATCCAGCTCTATGACCGCAGGACAGGAAGGCTGTCGACTCTGCTCGCCGGCGCGAGCGCGTCGCAGCGTGGGGTGATCTGGCCCACGTTCAACTCCCGTGACACGAAGATCGTGTGGTCGCAGATGCTCGAGACCGCCCTTGAAGACCCGCCCGTCGGTCGCTGGGCGCTGCACGTCGCCGACGTGAACCCCGCAGCCGGGACGCTCAGCAACAACGTCGAATGGCAGGATCCGAACAGCGGCGCCACCTTCTACGAGGCCTACGGATGGGTGCCGAACACGAACCTCTTGATCTTCATGTCGGGGACCCGCTCGAGGGCTCCTGGCATCCGCGCAGGGCAGCTCTTCACGCTCCCGGAAGATCTCGACCCGCAGACCGCGCCGACACGGATCAGTCCCCCGGTCGCGCCCGTGTGGCCATGGCAGTCGGCGCTCGACGCGTTCCACGAGTTTGCGCACTTCGCGCCCAACGATCCGCGCACGCTGTACACCTCGGAGGGAGCCGACACGGTCGGCGGCGATGACCTGTTCTCGTATGACATGCGCAGCCAGCAGGCGAACGGGCTGCTGGGACAGCCGACCCGGATCAGCTACTTCGGCGGCGATCTGAACGCGAACCTGGGGACGAAGGCGGTGCCGGGCTGGCCGAAGCCGTCCTACAAAGTCGTGACGACGATGGCGTGGGTGAAGGGCGCGTGGGTGGTGACGACGTGCCCGGACCTGCTGTGCTCGACGGTGGAAGCGTGGCGGATCAGAGTTCCTAGGAGCCCGTGAATTCGATGACCTGCTGGAAGGTCGAGCGGTTCGTCCAGCGCATCGTGTAGGGCAGCAGGCCGGGCGGGAACGTGATCCTGACATTGGGCGCCCGCCACAGCGCCGGGTTGGGTCCCTGTTCGGTGGCGAGCGCTTCGACGCCCGCTTGGATGGCCTGCCACAGCGCCGTGCTGCACGCGTCGAGGCTGCCGTTGCCGCAGTAGCCCCGGCTGTAGGGCTGGAGCACTTTTTCACCGAGCAGCGTGCGCAGATCCTTGTAGATGTAGCCATACCAGCCGGTGTCGAATGACGATCCACGCGAAGAGGGGCCGTTGTCAGGGGCATCGATCGACTCGAATTCTCCGAGCAGCGTCCCGAGGACCGGGCTGAGGACGGCTTCGCCGATCGGCGTGAAGACCTTCTCGAGCACCGTCGCCGCCGGCGCGGAGGGCCTCGTGATGCCGCGCAGGCTGGCACCGCGCTGGGACCACTTGGTGACCTCGTTGACGGCTTCTTCTGCGAGTTTGCTCGGAGCATGCTGCGCCGCGAGCGCGCGCGCGATCAGCGGCCAGTCCGTGAGCGCGCGGAAGTCCTGCGTGGCGGCGCGGTTCATGATCGACGCGTCGTCGGCCTCGTCCATGCCGGCTTTGAAGCCCTTGAACATCTGCACCCTGTATAGGGGCCCGTAGGAGAAGTTGTCGGAGGCCGCGCCCCATTCGGGCGCGGGCTTGTTGTTCCAGTTCAGGAGCGTGTTGCCTGCCGGATCCACTTCGTGGGGGTGCTGTTCGAGCGAGAGGAAGCCTTTCCAGTCGTATGCGCCGGTCCCGAACGTCGGCAGGCTCGGGTCGGTGCCGAGCGCGAGGATCGGCAGCCGACCGGTCGAGAAGAAGGCGATGTGCTTGCTGTCGAGATAGGCCATGTTGAACGTCGTCTCGAGGTGGTTCGCCGCTTCGAAGAACTGCTGCGGGTTGTCCACCTGATCGGAGTCGAGCGTGCTGAACGCGACCTCGCCCGCCGGCTCGCGACCGCGCGTGCTGCGATCGTTGGCGATCGCGTACGGGGCGCCGGCGACCGTCACCGTGCCGCTGATCGGCCCGTGGATGCTTTCTTTGAAGTACAGCTCGTGTGCCGGTTCGCCAGCGCCCGCCGCGAGGCGCCCGGCGTCGAACGTGTGAAACTGCAGGCACTGCCCGTCGTGTTCGTAGTAGTCGGATTCACCGGTGACGGAACCGCCTTCGGGGTTGCACAGCTTCTCGAGGAACTGCTGCGTGTTCTCGCTGCCGGCGCTGGTGAGGCTCCAGGCGAAGCCCTTGCCGCGCCCGATGAACACGTATGGCGAGATCGGCGCGACGGCGCCCTCGGCGTCGATGCCGGGGCCGTGGAGGTCGGCCTGGAAGACGAGCTCGGGATAGGAGTACCCGAGCTGTGGACCCATGACGGCGAGCGGGTGCCCGCTCTGCGAGTCGCCGGCGCCGACGAGCAGGAAGTTTGAGGCCTTGCGGCGCGTCGCCTTCACCGCGGCGGCGGCGGCGTTGGCCGAGGCGCTGATCGAGCCGGGTTCGACGACGGCCGCGCCCGGAGTCAGTCCTGTTGGCACCGTGTCATACGGGAACGCCTTGGCGGCCGTGGTCGGCGCTTCGGGATCCTCAGCCTCCTTCAGATCACGGAAGATCTTGAGGCCTTCGCCTGCACCGTACTTCTGCTCGAGGCGCGCAAGGAACTGGGAGTCGATGACTTCGTTGCCGCCGCCGTTGCCGAAGATCGAGCCGATCAGGGCGAAGCCCGCGATCGCGTCCGCGAGCTTGACCGTCGGCAGGCGCAGAAGCGCTGGAAGCGTGGCCTCATAGCCGTTCACGCCTTCGACCCAGTTTTCGAGGTCCGTGATCACCTGGAATCCGCTCGGGCCCTCTTCTTCGAGCACTTTCTTCTGCGCGGCGACGAAGCTGACGGCTTCGGCGCTCGGGGTGAAGCCGCGCGCTTCCAGCAGCAGGTTCTCGGGGCTCAGGCCCGGGATGCCGAGCGCGGCCACATAGGCAGGCCCGAGACCGAGCCTCAGCAGCAGCCCGCGATCCCTCGCGGCCACCCAGCCGGACCCGTACATGACGTCGGCGCGAGTAGCCCCGTAGATGTGTGGGATGTCGTGGCTGTCGCGGATGATCTGCAGGCCCGGACGGGGAGTGGCTTCCGTGCGCAGCACCGGCCCCTGCACGCCGAACTTCTCCGAGACGAAGTCCTTTTCGAGCGCGGCGGTGGTGACGTTCCCCTGCAGCGGTGTGAGGTCGTTGTAGAGGATGCCCTGGTCGGTCGAGAACTGGTTGAGCAGCACGCTGCCTTCCTCGCCCGGCGCGAGGATCTGAAACGCGCCGCCGGAGAGATCACCGAACTGGCCGTCAGCGCTTGCCGGCGCCGCCGCGAGCGCGACCGCCACGAACACCGCGAGCGCCGCGAGCGTGATCCGCGGGAGTCCACACTTACGAACCCTCATGGTCCGAACGGCGACAGGCCTCACGTTGCCTCCCTCCCCTGCTTCCCCGCCGCGTGGCGAGCGAACGATCGGTCCCCAGCGCCCGCGATCCTAGCACGCAGCACACGCCCGGCGGAGGCGCCCGCCGCGACGATCTGACTACCTCTTGGCAGCCCTCGCCCAAGTGCCGAGGCGCACCGCCCGCGAGAGCTGGAGCGCCGTGGAGCCGGAGCCCGACCCGGAGCCCAGGACCTCGAGCAGCGCACCGAGCTTGCCGTGGCCGGCGGCGAGCAGCGCCATGCCCGCAGCGCTCACCTGCAGGCTCACACTCGCGCTCATTTCCGGCAGGATCGTGAAGTCGGCGTGCCCGATGGTCTCGGCTGTGAGGCGCTTGCGGCGACGGGGGACGCTCGCGTGCTTGACGCTCAGTCTCAGCGCGCCTGCACACAGGCCGCCGCCGTCACAGCGGAGCTCGATCGTTACGTGTCCGTCAGAGACCCTGAGCTTGGTGGCGACGAGCTGCACTTGACTTGGCGCGACGGTGCCACTGCCCGCAGAGCCGCCGCCGGAGGTGCTCGGCGGTTCGGGTGTGCTCGGCGTCGCGCCGTGGGCAGCTTTGCCTCTCCCCTTGGTGAGCGCGGCTTCGCCCGATTCTTCGATACGCCACGCGTTCACCGTCGCGCAGAGCAGGTCCGGGCAAGTGCTCGCCACCCAGGCGCCGTTGACCCACGCCATCGTGGTGACGACGGTATAGGAGGGCGCCGGCCAGCCGGGTATCGCCTGGCTACCCATGTTGGCGTTCAGATCCCCGCCGAAGTAGCTGATTCGCGTGGGCTGCCCGAGCACTCCGCCTGCTTGCTGGGTGCGCAGGTCGTAGGAGAAGAGGTCGTCGCCGCCGACGGTGTCGGCTCCGATCGAGGTGTACAGCGTGTTCGGGTCCCCCGGGGCAAAGTGCGCGAACTCATGGAAGACGTTGACCGGTTCCTGCCAGGACCAGACAGGCGCGAACTGAGGGCTGACGCGCGTCGGCGCGGTGCTGGGGCTGAGTTCTTCCGGGAGTGTGAAGAGCTGGCCGGCGCGCAGGCCGCTGGTCGTTTCCGGCGCCCCGGACATGAACACGAGGAGATCGGTGTTCGGGATCCAGCCGTAGGCCTCGAAGAAGTTCGCCTCGCCGTTTGGATCCTGCCATTCGACGTTGTTGCTGAGCGTGCCGGCGGCGAGGTTGACGTCGGCGACGTGGAGCGCCCACTGACCGACCGGGGGGTCTTCAGCAGCCGTCTTGATCAGCTGCGACCAGACGATCTTGCTTGCGTCGGAGTTGAACGTCGGCCAGATGACGCCGCGCTGGGATGCTGTTGCCCCGGGCAGGAGGGTCGACAGCTTGCCCGTCTGGCGGTCGTACAGCTGGATCGCGTTGCCCGAGCCCTGGCCCGGGGCGGAGAAGTGCAGCGTCTTTTCCACGCCGACCGCCGTGGTGAGCAACACGTAGCGGCCGTTGGCGGTGATGTCGGCTGGACCGCGATTGCCGCCGTAGGGGGGCAGCAGCGGCGCGCCCTGGCAGTTGCCGTTGCCGATGTAGGCGTCCCAGACGCCCGCGGCGTTCCTGCTGTACCAGACCATCGTGCCGGAACTGCTGGCCGCGACGGGCGCGCAGTTGGCCGCGATGAAGGTGCCGCTCGCGGCGAACGTCGGGGTGCACGCGACACCAGCGATCAGCGGGGCGAAACCGGCGATGGCGAGCAGGGCACGGAGTCGCTTCCGCATACATACAGCTACGTCATTCTCAGCCGGATAACCCCGCCGCTGGAGGGGTTCTGGACGAACATTGCAGCTTGGCGTGGCCCGAGATCTGGACGAAGGTTCGAGCGTTCGAGCGGCCCTCACGATCGCGACGACCCGCCACCGACCGAACGACTCGGTAGGTTCCGCATGCACGGACGTGTCTCATCCCTCCAGGAAGAGAGGCGTCCCAGTCCTGGGGCGCCTCTCACCTGGGTTCGGTATCAGGCCATCCCAGGCAGCTCCGTCGCGCGCAGCCCTCCCGAGGGCTCGGAGCGCCAGGTGGTCCCCGTGCCGGGCGACGGCAGAACAGCCGGCGCCGTCGGAGTCGATTGAGGTTTGTGCCTTCGGACGTGTGGGTAAACGCGTGCGGGAAGGAGAGCTAAGTCATCGATCTGGGGGTGCAGGGTTGAGCGCTGAGTCATCGCTTTCGGAGCAGTCGAGCTCAGGTATCCGCCGGCGGCTGGTCGCCCTGCTCGCCGCGGCGCTCGGCCTGACGCTCGCCCTCGTCTCGATCTCCGTCGCCCAGGCCAGTGCACACAGCTCGAAGCCGGCCGGCCAGAACGCGAACGCGATGGCGAGCAAAAAAAAAACCCGAGCCGAGGGTGCTGCGTGTGGGTGAATACGACGGCATCCAGGGCGAATACACGTCGATCCAGGAAGCCGTGAACGCGGCCGAACAAGGCGACTGGATCCTGATCGGACCGGGCGACTACAAACAGTCGACGATCCAGAAGATCGGAGGGGCCACGGGCGGCGACGATCGCGCGGGCGGCGACATCGTCGTCAGGACGCCGGACCTCCACATCCGCGGCATGAACCGCGACACGGTGATGATCGACGGGACCAAGCCCGGCTATCCGGAATGCAGCCCCGAAGAAGCCGCACAGAACTTCGGCGAACCGGAAGGCTCGGGCTACAGCGGCAACAACGGCATCGTCGTCTACAAAGCCGAAGGCGTTTGGCTGCAGAACTTCTCGGCGTGCAACTTCCTCGGCTCCAACCAGGGCGGCGATGAGATCTGGTTTGACGGCGGCCAATCCTCGGGCAAGCAGGAACTCCGTGCGTGGTGGGGCGAATACCTGAGTGCGACCTCGACCTACTGGGCGGGAACCAATAAGCCGAACGCGACGTACGGCGTCTACGCCGACAACGTCTACGGCGGGCCGGGCGTGTTCAACCACACCTACGCGAGCAACATGTCCGACTCGGGCGTCTACATCGGAGCCTGTCCGGATTGCCACACGGTCGTCGAGAACAGCAAGTTCGAGGGGAACGACCTCGGCTACTCAGGCTCGAACTCGGGCGGCCACCTGACGCTCGAGAACGACGAATTCGACAACAACGAGGAGGGCGTCGCGACGACGAGCCAGAACAACGACGACGCCCCCTCGCCGCAGGAAGGCCTGTGCCCCGAAGGCAAGGAAAACCCCTCGCCGCCGCCGGGCGCGCAGCGCAAGAACATCTGCTGGTTGATGATCCACAACCGGATCGTCGAAAACAACAACAGCGCCACCCCCACCTCGGGCGGCGCGCCCGGTCTGCTCGGCACGGGCATGACAGACGCCGGCGGGCGCAACGACCTGATCGTCGAAAACACGTTCTCCGGCAACAAGGCGTGGGGCATCCTCGTGCTCCCCTACCCGGGCATAGAGGAAGAACCTCCGGCGCAAGTCCTCGAAGCGTTCCCCGAAGACAACTGCCGGGGCGGGACGAAAGCAAGCGTCGAAGGCGAGACGGTGTGCAATTACGAACCGTGGGCCAACGAGGTCGAGGACAACACGTTCGCCAACAACGGCGGCTTCAAAAACCTGTCCAACGGCGACATCGGCGAAGTGGCCGCCCCGGAACCGAAACAGCTGATCAACTGCTGGCACGGCAACGTCGAGCGAGGTGGCGGCGAACCGAGCAGCGAACCGAAAGACATCCAGGCTACGCACGGCACCTGCTCAGACCCGAGCATCGGTGGCGAACAGGTCACGAGCACGCTCGGCGCGGAGACGATCTGCGATTCGCGGCTCGAGGGTGAATGCCCGTCGGTGCCGGGCGAGGAATACCCGCGCAGCAAAGAAGCCAAACTGCTGGCGCTTCCCCAAGAACCGGGGATGAGCAATCCCTGCGTAGGAGTGCCGCAGGGCTACAACCCGTGGTGTTACCACGGTCGCCCCGTGGGCAGCCCCAGGCCCTAGGCGAGCTTGAGCGGGATCTCTCCGTAGGGGTCGATGCGGTAAACGAGTGACACACGGTGATAACCGTCGGCGATGTCGGAGCCCGCCTCGGCTCTGACCATGAGCACGGGACTGAGATGCCTGCCCTCGATCACCTTGATCAAGTCTTTCATCACTCCCGGATCGTCCAGCGGCGCGGCGGTCAATCCGGCTGCACGCAGGATGTCGTTCGCGCGCCGCATTGTCAGCGGGGCCTTGCGTAGGCGCTTGACGGTCTCGCGGACGGCTTCCGTGTCGAACTTGAGTGACAGGTAGGCCTCGGCGGCGCCGTAGTCGTGGTCGGCGACGTCCTCGAGCCATTTGATGTTCTCTACCGGTCCGGCCTCGATTGTTGCTGCCTTCGTCTTGGCCATGGGCCAATCATGTCAGACATCGCGCCGAGCGCTCCCCTCTGGACGATGGTTCGGCCAGTCGGGCGCGTGCCAATTCTCGTTCGGGAACGGCAGGGGGAAGTAGTCCCCGCCTCGGGGGTCCCGGAGCGCCAGGACAAGGGGCCCATGCCGTCCCAGTGTGCCCACTTGGACAGCCACATCACGCCCATCGGGTGATGCTGGCGAGTGTCACGAGGTGAGAACATCGCCTGACCGTGGGCGCGACGCCGACTCCTCTACGGCCGATGGACTCGTGCCCGCTCGGATCCGGCGCTCTGCTCGCGGATTTACCCCGAGCCGGCAGATGATCGATGAGCAGTCGCTCGACGAAGCTCGCAACGGCAGCCGAGCGGTGGCTGCCAGGCGTCCGCGCGGCGCGTACGTATCAGCGACCGTGGCTTCGCGCGGATCTCCTCGCGGGCATCGTGCTCGCGGCTGTCCTCGTCCCACAGGGCATGGCGTACGCCCAACTCGCTGGGCTGGCGCCGGTCACCGGCCTCTACACGACCATCGCGTGCCTGGTCGGCTATGCGCTGCTCGGCCCGTCGCGGGTGCTGGTCCTCGGCCCCGACTCATCGATCTCCCCCTTGATCCTGGCCGCGATAACGCCACTGCTCGCGGGCGGGGGGCCGGCCACCGCGATCGCGCTCGCGGGCATGCTCGCGGTGCTCGTGGGCCTCGCCGAGATCGGGCTTGGGATCGGAAAGCTCGGTTTCGTCGCCGACCTGCTCTCCAAGGAGGTGCAGGTCGGATACATGAACGGCCTCGGCGTCACGATCATCGTCGGCCAGCTACCCAAGCTGTTCGGCTTCTCTACGAGCGCCGATTCGTTCCTCAAGGAGGTCCGTGTGTTTGTCGAGAACCTCGATCAGACGCAGCCGACCACGCTCTTCACCGGCGTCGCGGTTCTGGTCCTTCTCGTGGGATTGCCGCGGATCACGACACGCGTGCCTGCAGTGTTGGCTGCGGTTGTTGGCGCCACGGCCGTATCCGCGGCGTTCGGTCTGGCCGACCACGGCGTCGCCACCGTGGGCGCCCTGCCTCAGGGCGTGCCCACGCCCGCGATCCCGTGGACGAACGCCGGCGATGTCGGCCCCCTACTGATCGCCGCGGTGGGCATCACGCTCGTGTCGCTGACCGACACGATCGCGACCGCGACCAGCTTCGCGGCTCGACGCGGCGACGACGTCGCGCCCAATCAGGAGATGATCGGCATGGGCGCGGCGAACATCGCCGCAGGCCTCTTCCAGGGTTTTGCCGTATCGACCAGTGGCTCGCGAACCGCCGTCGCCGAACAGTCGGGAGCCAAAAGCCAGCTCACCGGCGTCGTTGGCGCGGGCCTCGTCGTGGTGCTCCTGCTGTTCCTCAACTCGCTGCTCGCCGACCTGCCTCAGACCGCGCTCGCCGCCGTCGTCATCGTCGCCGCGCTGTCGCTGATGGATCTGGGCATCCTGCGCCGCTACATGCGCGTTCGCCGGAGCGCCTTCGCCGTGTCGCTCGTCGCCACGGCCGGGGTGATGCTGCTCGGGGTGCTGCAGGGGATCGTCGTCGCCGTCGCCCTGGCGATCCTGCTGTTCTTCCGTCGCAACTGGTGGCCGCACGGTGCCATCCTGGGGAAGGTCGCCGAGGACGAGGGATGGCACGACATCGACACGCATCCCGACGCAGAGCAGATTCCCGGCGTCGTCGTGTATCGCTGGGAGGCGCCTCTGTTCTTTGCGAACGCAGGCTCATTTCGTGAAGAAATCCGCAAGATCGTCCGTGACCGCAGCCCGCGGTGGGTGATCCTGCAGTGCGAGGCGATCACCGACGTTGACGTCACCGCCGCAGAGATGCTCGAGCAGCTCGACAACGAGATCAATGCCGCGGGAACGCACATGGCGTTCGCGGAGATGCGCACGCGCCTGCAGGAGCTGACGCTGCGCTATGGACTCATGGAGACCCTCGACCGCGAGCACTTCTACCCCACGCTCGAGGCCGCCCTCGAGCAGATCCAGTTGACCGATGTCGGATCGAGCGCGCCACGTGCTGGCTAGCCCGTCCCGGGCGAGCTCTCCCCCCTAAGAAGTGAGTCGATGTGCCGTCGCCATCCTCAGCGTCCCGGCTCGGCTCGCGACCCTTCGGCTACCGCAGTCGCCCTGCCCGTACGTGCCGGCGCATGGCCGCTGTGGCGCTCCCTCGCTTCAGCCTTGCCCTCTCGCCGCTGCTCGAACGGGTCGGGGGCCGCACCTCGAGGCGCCTGTGCCTCCAGGTCCTGCTTGACCTCGAGCAGGGCCTGACGCTGTCGCTTGGTGACACGGGGAAAGCACGGGTCTATCTCCAACAGTGCGTGCACCAGCACGGCCGCCGCGCCGATGCGCGCAAACCACTTGCGGTCGGCGGGTATCACGTGCCATGGCGCCCACTCGGTGCTCGTGTGCGAGAGCGCCTCTGAGAAGGCCGCCTGGTAGTCGTCCCAGCACGCACGCTCGTTGATGTCGGCCACGGAGAACTTCCAGTTGTGGTCGGGGAGGTCTATACGCCGCAGGAACCGAGCCCGTTGCTCCTCCCTCGAGATGTTGAGGAAAAGCTTCACGATCCGGAAGCCGTTGTCGGTCAGATAACGCTCCCAGTCGTTGATCTCCCGATAGCGCCGCTGCCACACGTCGCCTCGCTTGGCGGCGGCCGGGAGCTTCTCGCGGTCGAGGTTCTCGGGGTGCACCCGCACCACGAGAACCTCCTCGTAGTGAGAGCGGTTGAAGATCCCGATCTGGCCGCGCGAGGGCAGGCGTTGCGCATACCGCCACAGGAAGTCGTGGTCGAGCTCCCGCGCCGAGGGAACCTTGAAGCTGTGGACGGACACACCCTGCGGGTTTACGCCGCTCATCACGTGACGGATAGTTCCGTCCTTGCCCGCCGCATCGAGCGCCTGCAGAACCACGATCACGCCCCAGCTGTCCTGGGCCGCCAAGCGCGCCTGGTACTCGGATAGCAGCTGCACTCCCTCAGCCACCAGCGCGCGTCCCCCCTTCTTCTTCTTCACCCCTGCCTTGAACGAGGGGTCAAAGTCCTTCGCCAGCACCACCTTCGAGCCCGGCTTCACGCGGAACGGCGCGATGAACTGCTCAAGGCGCTTGCGGCGCTTCTCATCCAGAGTCTGTCGGTTGGCCATCGACGCAACAACGTTGACCGGCTGCGCGATCCATTCATCATCCCGACCGGGTGACAGGCGGGCGCCGAGCCGCGTGGAGACTCCGAGAAATGCCGGGCGGCGCGAGTGGAGCTGATGAACAGCAACAACCAGTGCGCACGAGCGATGGCCCGCGAGCGGCGCGCCCCGCGGTCAAGCGGATCCTGCTGGGCTTCCTCGTGTTCGTGCTCGTCGGCTGGGGGGCTGGAGAGCTGTGGGTGTCGGTCGTCGGGTCAGCCGAGCTCGAACTGATGCGCGAAGTCGCCATGCACCGCACCCAAGCAATCACCGCGGTCGCGAGGGCGGTGACCTGGGCGGGCAGCGCGTTCCTCTTGGTGCCGCTAGCTCTCGTGTGCTGCCTCACACTCGCCCACGCGGGGCTTCGCCGCGAGGCGGTGGCGCTCGCGCTCAGTCTCGGCGGCGCGATCCTGCTTGCGGAGCTGGTCAAGCTGCTCGTGTCTCGACCGCGCCCGCTGGTCGAGCACCTCCAGGCGGTCAGCGGGTCCAGCTTCCCCTCCGGTCATGCGACTCAGGCGAGCGCGTTCTGGTTCGCACTGGTGTTCGTTCTACGAGCGGCCGGCGGATCGAGGGTGGCGACCGCCGCTGCCGCCGCATTTGCGCTTGTGCTCGTCTTGGCCGTGGCCGCCTCGAGGGTCTATCTGGGCGTCCACTATCCCGGGGACGTCCTCGCTGGCCTGCTCCTCGGCACGGGCTGGACGACATGGGTCTGGCTCGACTCGATCTAGGCATCGGCTGGCGGGCCTTCGCCTGTTGGCTCGGGCTGCATCGTCGGCGGGGCGGTCCTCGTGAGCGCCACCACCCCGGCACACATCGCGGTGAACGCGAGCAGGCTGCCGGTGATCGCCGCGGGGCCGCGCGTGTAGCTCTCTTGGAACAGCCAGATGCTGAGGATGATGCTGACACAGGGATCAACGATCACGAGCAGTGGCTGGGACACGCTCAGGGGACCGACATGGAGCGCCGCCTGGACCAAGACGATGCCAGCCGCGCCACCGGCGAGCAATCCATATATCGGCCAGTCGCTGAACACCGCAGCGACGCCGGACTGCGTCAGGGTCTCGGTGGCTGTCTTGATGAACGTGGCCACGAGCGCCCACACGATCGCGCCAGCCGCCGCGTAGAGGGCTGCCCTGCGCCTCGGCGAGCCCCAGCGAGCCGCCACCGTCATGACGACCGCCGCACCACCGAACGTCGCCAGCGCCCCTGCCCATGCGCGCGTGCTCGGTGCAACGATCCCGCCCTGCGGTTGGTCGATGATTACGAAGGAGGCGAGCGCGATACACGTGAGCGCCGCCGAGCCCCACGCGGCGGGGCGGATGGTCTGGCGTATCCACAGCTTGCGCAGCAACAGAGCGAAGACGAGCTCAGCCACCAGCAGCGCCTGAACTATCGATAGCTGACCGCTGTTCAGGGCCGCCGCCTGGAACACGAATGCCGCGATCCCAGCCGCCCAGCCGAACAGCCACAGCGGGCTGCGGATGAGATACGCGACGAGCCGCAGTCCTGACGCCTTGCCCACGCGGCCGCCCGTGCTCGCCAAGTGCTGCGTCGTCACATTCAGCGCGTTGGAGAACGCGGCACAGAGAGCGAAGATCACGCTCATCGTCGGGGACAGGATGATCGCCTATGCGAGTCGGACGAGCATGAAGGGTCGAGGCCAGTCATCGTCTCTGCCCTGGAGCATGCTCGCTCAGCACCCCCACCCGACCTCGCAAGGACCGCGCTGAGATGCCTTCGGAAGCGGTCTCGCTCGCGCTCGCCGCATCTATCTACCCGCCAGCGCTCGCGGCGGTGATTGCGCTCGGTCGCGGTGTCGAGGTGCGACTTCGGGTGGTGCTGTTCGTGATCGCGGCCTACTGCACGGTGCTCGTTACCGGTGCGCTGATGCTGTTCCTGTTCAACGAACTGGACGCGACGCGCGCGCAGGTGATCACTCCCACAGCGGGACTCTATGTCGCCGCTGGTTCGGCGCTGCTGTTCGTTGCGACTCGCCTTCGACGCGATCCGCCGCCGGTATCAGCGCACGATGCGGGGCACTCGCGAATCGATCGGTACCTTCAGAGCCGGCTGCTCGTGGTCGTGCTCGGCGTGATCCTTTACGTCATCCCCTCGCCGATCTTCGCCGGTGCGGTCAATGCCATCGCCGACACGAACGCCTCGCCCGGCCAGGAGCTCGCCTACCTCGCGCAGATGCTGCTGCTCATGCTCTGGCTGATCGAGTTGCCGATGCTGATGTTGATCGCATTTCCGCGGCAATCTGAGGGCGCATTGGAGCGGATCAACGCTTGGTTCGCCGCTCATGGGCGCCGACTGCTCGTGCTCGCCTGCGCCGGCCTCGGCGTTTACCTGATCCTCATCGGCGCGATCGAGCTAGCGGCGTGACGGGCCACGAATGACGCTCGAGACCAGCATCTCTTCGACCCTCCTCGTCCCCGAGCAACGCGACGGGGGCCGAGGCTAGCACGCACGTCTGCGCCGGCGACGCCGGTTGGCGGCAGCGGCGCAATGAGCGAATTCTCACCGCGCCGCGTGACGTTCTTGGCTGAAATGGGTCACGAGTATGTGGCCAGGGGGGTGCCCTGGCAGCCGCGCCGGCGGCACAGATCGATCTAGAACGGGGGAGCAATGACGAGGAAGTTCGTGGTGGCCGTCGCGACGGCCCTTTCGCTGGGCGCGTTCGCAGGCGCGACGTCTGCGGCGGCGACGCCGGTGAGGCTCTCCCTGAGCGAATACGGAGCGTTTGCGGTGCTCGGCCACTGGTGCGGCGGGATCAAACAACAGGTCTACGCGACGGGCTTCGCGAGCACCGGCTACCCGACGGGGGCGGAGCTCCTGAGCACCTCGTGCAGCGGCAGCGGCAGGGACGGCGGTGGAAAATCGACCACGTACAAGGCGTGGGCCAGCTCGGAATGGGACTGGTACGGCGAAACGCGCAAGTTCGCCTCCAGCAAAGCGCCGGAAGGGATCAGCGAAACGTTTTCCGCCGAAGACGCGTTCGGCGACCACCTCTACAACGTGGGCACAGCTGCCTACCTCGAAGCGCCGGCGCCTCCCGCGAAGGCCCCGGCAGCCCCCACCGGCGTGACCGCGTACGTCTCCGAAGTCGAAGTCGGAGAACAGGTCCAGCTGCGCTTCCAGGTCGGCTGGACGCCGGCCGCTGAAACGGCGCCGCTGCTCACCTCCTCTCACATCGTTGCGACGCCCGTGGGCTCGACCGCGCCCGTGCTCGAAGCGACGGTCGGCGGCGGTGGCTCCTCGACGCTGATCGCGCCGCTGGAACGACGCACGACGTACCGCATCACCGTGACCAACACGGACCGCGAAGGGACCAGCGAACCGAGCACGCCGGTCGAAGTGAACAGCATCGGCCCCGAAGAAGCACGTGAACAGCAACAGGAAGAAGCTGAACCGCACTCACCCGAATTCGGCCGCTGCGTCAAAGCGTTCCACGTCAAAGAAGGGACGACGACGTACTACTACGGGGGCTTCACGACCGCGGGGTGCACCGAACGGAGCGCGACGGGCACGGGCAAATACGAATGGGAAGAGGGCGCTGTCAACGGCGCGCTCACGTTCCCGCTGAAAACTGCTCCGGTGACGCTTGAAGCTGTCGACCGCTCAAAAGTGACGTGCACCGGCGAGAGCGGGACCGGCCAGGTCGCCGGCCGCAAAACGGTCGGGGAAGTCGTGTTCACGTTCACGGGCTGCGAATCGAGCGGCGTGAAATGTGCGACGTCGGGCCTCGCAGCCGGCGAAATGCGCACCACGCCCCTTGAAGGCGAACTCGGCATCGTGAGCATCGCGGAAGTGCTCGGCAAAGAAGTCAGGCACATCGGCATCGACCTGTTCCCAGCGGGCCGCTCGGGTCCGGTGCTCGAATACGCATGCGGCAGCGAAGAACAGACCCTGTCGGGCTCGGTGATCGCGCCGGTCGTGAGCAACAAAATGGCAACCAGCTCGGCGCTGAAATTCACCCAGGCAGCGGGTCTCCAGAAACCCGAAGCGTTCGAAACGGGCGCGCGGGACGTGCTCACGACGGCGTTCGGCGAACAGCGAGGGCTGTCGTTGAGCACGACGCTTCACTCCGCCGAAGCGATCGAGATCAACGGGTCGGTCGAACCGCTTCTCAACTGATGCTCCCGGTGTCGCGGGCGCGGGGGATCCCCGCGCCCGCGACATCCGTGCTCTTCGCCGATCTGCGCACGCCGCACCGGCGGCGATCACTGCGCGTCGCGCACACGGGTGGCCTGCTGTCCGCGCGACGCGGCTGACCGGCGATCGGCGTGCCGTCTCCGAAGGAACTTCTCACTCGACGACTGGCCTAGCTACGCCTGCTGAGCTTCTACGGCGCGTCCGCTGCGAGCTGAATGCGGTCCGGCACCGGGACCGCGGATGAGACGGGGTCGTTCGCGACAGTTGCAATCGGTGCCCGATCAGACCTAGGATTGGCAACAACGGAACGTGCGCGTCTCCAGATGCCACCGGGGAGGCCGGGAACCTCAGGCGACGAGCGCACAACACTGATATGCGACCGCCTGAGAACTTTGCGCTAGGGCCGACAGGGGTATCCGCCAGCGAGCGAGAAGCCGGCTGGGCGGTGACGGTTGCCGCGGGGCTGTATCTGGTCGGGGCGCTGCTGTGCGCCTGCGCGGTGCTGCTCCCGCACGTGCGTTGGCCGGCCGGCGTCCTCGCCGTGGCGGTCGTAGCGGTGTTCACTTGCGCGTCGCTGATGCTGGCGGCGCGGCGCGGGCGTGCCGGGCTCGGGCTCGCGTTGGCGGCGGATCTGTGGGGCATCGTGCTGATCGCCGTCCTGTGCGCATCGAGCGGCGGTCCCACCAGCCCGTTCGCGCTGATCTACCTGTTCGCCCTCGTACATGCCGCGGCCTTCCAGCCACGCCCACGCCTGTACGTCGTGTGCGCGGCTGGCCTGGTCGCGTTCCTCGCGCCGCTCGCCTACGAACGACACGTCTCCTCGGTGTTCGGAGCCGTCGCGTGCGTCGGAATCGTGCTCGCGCTGCTCACGTGCGCGGCCGTGAACTTCGCGTTGAACCGCATACGCGAGCAGCGCCGACGACTGCAGATCCTGATCGCCGCGAGCTCAGGCCTTGGCAAATCGCTCGATCCCGCAACGACGCTGCAAACGATCGCCCACATGGCGGTCCCAGAGCTGGCCGAGGTATGCCTGATCGCGGTGCTCGAGGACAGCGGCGCGATCGGCTCGAGCGTCGTCGCCGCGGACGATCGGACGCTCGCCGCAGAGCTCGAGCGCGCGAATGTCGCGATCAGCGACGCCGACGGGGAGAGCGTCGCTCCAGAGCACGCGCGAGTGCTGCGTGCGGCGGGCTACGCCCACGCGGCGGCGTTCCCGATGATCGCCCGCGGTCGCGCGCGTGGCGTGATCTCGTTCTGGCGTTCGCAGAAGCTCGGCCCCTACGACCGCGGCATGCTCGCGGTACTCGAGGACATGGCGGGGCGCGGCGCGATGGCCTTTGACAACTCCCTCCTGTACGCCGAGCGCGGACGGGTCGCGCGGACGCTGCGGCGCAGCCTGATGCCAGCCGCGCTGCCGGAGATCCCGGGTCTCGAGCTCGCCAGCTTCTTTCGTCCCAGCACCGCTGGCAGCGAGGTGGGCGGCGACTTCTATGACGTCTTCGGCAACAGGGAGAGCTGCTGGCTGGTCGTCGGCGACGTCTGCGGCAAGGGTCCGGAGGCGGCCGCGCTCACTGGCTTTCTGCGCTACACGACAGCTGCGTATGCACGCGAGGGCAGCGGACCGGCAGAGGTGCTCTCGCAGGTCAACCGCGCGATGCTCGACCAGGACTTCGATGGGCGCTTTGCGACTGCGATCGTTGCCCAGGTCTGCGCTCGCGGCGCACGCGCGCAGGTCACGGTCGCCGTCGCCGGTCACCCCGGCGCCCTGGTGGTACGCGCCGACGGCAGCGACGCCCGTGAGCTCGAGGGCAACGGAGCGCTGCTGGGGATCTTCCCGGACCCGCTGATCGACGAGGTCTCCACGGTCCTCGGGCCGGGCGACGCGTTGGCGCTCTACACCGACGGGCTGGCCGATGCACACGCCCCCGATCGCCTGATCACGGTCGCTCACATGATCGAACGACTGCAGGGCACGCCGCCTGGCTCTGCTCAGGAGATCATCGACGCGCTCGTGGCCCTGATCGATCCCGCCGACAGCGTGCGCGATGACATCGCGATCCTCTCGGCACAGGTGAGGCCCGAGGCGGGCGCGACGGCGTTGAACGCCGCCTGATGCGCGCTGGGCGCTGAGCGCTCGCGGTTCGTTCTGGGAGAATCAGACGATGGAC
>CAWHAW010000014.1:0-291797 GCA_963827455.1 uncultured Solirubrobacteraceae bacterium
TTCGAGCCGTGAGAGAGATGACGATCTTCACGCACCGGCGCCCCGATGGACACGGGCCCGGCGCTCGCGCTGCTCGCGGCACGCGCGGCGGAAGCCGGCGTGACGCTGCGCCGGATGCGGAGGAGACGCCGAAGCACGGCTCGGCGCCGGTCCGGGCCTGATGGTGGACGCGCCCGTCAACGACGATGTCGAG
Organism: uncultured Solirubrobacteraceae bacterium; assembly: GCA_963827455.1. Taxonomy (GTDB): domain Bacteria; phylum Actinomycetota; class Thermoleophilia; order Solirubrobacterales; family Solirubrobacteraceae; genus Palsa-744. The sequence goes on from CAWHAW010000014.1 coordinate 194, forward strand.
CTGTGCATCGTGCTCGGCGGCGACGGCACGATCCTGCGCGCGCTGCAGCGATACGCGGGCACGGATGTTCCCGTGTTCGCGATCAACTTCGGCGAGATCGGCTTCCTCGCGACTGTCGAGCCCGAGGACATCGAGGACGGCTTCCGTCGCGCGCTGATCGGCGACTTCGAGCTGCTGCGGCTGCCGGCGATCGTGCTCGAGGCCCCGATGACCGCTCGCAGGCCGCCACGCAGACGGCGATCAACGACGTCGCGATCCACCGCAAGGTCGGCGAGCGCGTCGCCGAGCTCGCCTACTCGCTCGACGGCGAGGAAGCCGGGAGCGTGCGCTGCGACGGGCTGGTGGTCGCGACGCCGGCTGGATCGACCGGCTACAACCTCGCCAACGGCGGACCCGTGATGGCGTGGGGGGTGGAAGGGTTCGTCGTGTCGTTCATCGCGCCGCACTCGATGACCGCGCGCGCGCTCGTGGCCGCGCCCGACGATCGGCTGACGATCTACAACCGGCTCCGCAGAGCCGCTCGACGTCGCGGTGGACGGCCGTCCCGCCGGCGAGATCCCGGCCGGAGGGCGGATCGAGGCGCGCTTCGTCAACGACGTCGGCACGATCGCCCAGCTCCCGGGCTCCTCGTTCTATCGCCGGCTGCGCGAGAAGTTCGGGCGCCTGGCGAGCTGAGCAGCCGGTCAGGCTACGCGCGCGTCGGCGCGGCGGCTTCGCGACGCGCGGTGCCATCGCCCGCCGCGTCGCCGGTGCGCTGCATCGAGGCGATGAACTCGTCCAGCTGTGTCGCGCGAGAAGCGCCGCTGGCCGCCCGGGGTCCTGTAGCAGTCGATGTGGCCGGCGTCCGTCCAGCGGCGCACGGTCGCAAGCGAGACGCCGAGGTAGCGGGCGGCCTGGGAGCTGGTGAACACGAGCTGGCGCTCGTTGCGTGGCTGGGCGGGGGGGACGGACAGGGCGGCATTTGCTGGACCTCAGTCGTTGGCGGGCTCAGGAGATGCTTCGTCCGAAAGCTCCGAGAACTTGAGCGCGGTGGAGGTTTGCGGGCGTTTGCGCCGTGACTCGCGCTGCATGCGCGCGGCCATACGCGACGCTGCAAGCGCATGTGCAAAGGTGCGCAAACTGGACATTTCGTTCGCAATCCGTCTAGTATCTGCGCGAACCTACTCATACGTACGAAGCTATGTGCGGAGCTGCGGGCGCTGGAACCCTTCGTGGTGGGGCGCCCACCGCTGAAGGCCGCTCAGCAACCTGGAGGCCACGATGGCTGAATACCGCTGCACTTAGGATTCTGAGCACGATTCGAGGGCTCTCGCGGGTGCAAGGGCCCTCGTCCGTTGTGACGGTCGTTCAGGGCGCTGCGCGTAGAGCGGGGCGTAGTCGTCGTGGACGCCCTCGATGTGGTGGGGCCGTCTGCGAGCATCTCGCGACCCGCCGCTCGAATTCGAGTTCCGCCTCGAAGTCGGCGGCGCGTGTGCGAAGGCGTGCGCCTTCGCGCTCGAGCAGCGCGATGAAGCCTCGACGAGCTCAGGGTCGAGCTGGCCGTTGCGCGCGCCACGCCGCAGCTCCTCCATAGCTTCCTCGTGGCGTCAGCTTGGGTCGGTAGGTCTCGCGCGCCGTGAGCGTGTCGTAGGTCGAGCAGATCGCCAGTATCCGCGAGGCCAGCGGGATCTCCTGGCCGATCAGGCCGGCCGGATAGCCGCTGCCCGTCGATGCGCTCGTGATGGTGAAGGATCGCGTCGGCGACCGGCCCGTATCCGTCGAGAGCGCCGACCAGAATCGCGCCCTCCTGCGGGTGGTTCTTGACGATCGCCAGATCGTCGCCCTGGAGCTCGGTCGCGTGCAGCACGCGGTCTGGCCACGTGAACTTGCCGATCTCGTGCAGCAGGCCGGCGGCGCGCACGACGTCGCGCTCGTCCTCGTTGCAGCCGAGCTCAGACGCAAGCGCGGTCGCATAGGTCGCGACGGCGGCCGCGTGGCGACCGGTCGTCTCGTCGCGCATGCTGAGCGCGCGAACGAGCGTGCGCAGAACGCCGAGCTGCAGGCCCACGAGCTGGCGCGAGCGCGCCTGGAGATGCTCGGCGCGCTCCTCGGAGCGCAGCAGCGCGACCGTCAGGCGCTGGAAGATGAACAGCACGACGATCGCGGCGATGAGCAATGGCAGCCCGTGCTCCTTCGTAGGCGACGACCAGAATCGTCGCCAGCGCGCCCGCGGCGAGCTCGCCGGGAAGCAGAGGCACGAATTCGGGCAGCTGGCGCGTGAGCGGACGTCCTTCCTCGACGAGCTCGTGCACGCCGACGAGGACGAAGTTCGCGACGAGCGTGAGGACGAACACGAAGAGCACGATCAGCCCGAAGATTGCGCCGTCGCCGGCCTGGCCGCTGTGAAGGACGTGGAATGCCGCCGCCGATGCGCTGCATCAGGAACCCGCCGACGAACGGAACCGCGGCAAAGCTCACGATGTTGTTGAGCCATCCGGTGCCACTCGGGCGGCGTTTGAGAGCGTTGATCGTCATCGCGACCACTCCGCACGCCGCTGCGGGCGTCGGTCCCAGCAACGCCATCGCGAGGACGATCGCCACGGTTGAGGCGGTCAGCGCTCCGTCGCTGAGCTCGACGCTGAAACACTCGCCGACGAGCGCCAACACCCCGAGCACGGCCACGAGCGCGGCTGGATGCCATTCTCCAGCGCTTGACACGAGAACGCTGCCACTGCGACGCGCGGCGAGCAGCAGCAACCTCTGCGGCAATGAAAAGGCCTCTGAGGAGTCGTCGTGCTGGCATCGGCCTCGTCGTACTTAACGACCGACGCGACGTGGGCCTTGAGGGGCAAGCGGCCGAAGCCTGACCCCGCGCTACTTCACATGCACCTCGGGCGCGGCCGGGCTGCTCGCGACTCGGCCATGCGGTCTCGGACGGCTGAACGGCGGCGCTGTCGCCGGCACGCGATGGGTTGCCACCCCGGACGGAGCGCAGCAGGACGAGCGCGGATAGCGCTGTGCACACGCCGACGATCAGGAACGCCGTTCGCGGGTGCCGTCAGCACGACGAGCAGTCCACCGAGCGGTAGCCCGACGAGCGGGCACAGCGCGCTGATCGATTCGACGGCGCCCATGAGGCGGCCGTGCAGGTTTGGCGGCGTCTGGATCTGCACGATGCTGAACAGCGATGGCAGCTCCACCCCGTTGCCGATGCCTCCGACGAGTGCGGCGCCGCACGCAAGCAGCAGCGACGGCGCGGCAGCGAACCCGACATAGCCGAGGCCGACCGCGAGCGTGCCTCCACTCAAGAGATAGCCGAGCGGCCGTTTGAGCGACCGCGCGAAGACGACGCTACCGACGACGGTGCCCGCACCCCAAGCGGTCAGCAGCAGGCCGAAGCCGCGGTCGCCGGCGTGAAGCGTCTCTTTCGCATAGGCGAGCTCGATCGGAGCGCCGGTCTCGAAGAAGACGAACGCGACCATCTCGGCGAGCAAGCAGCAGCCGCAGCGCGCGCGTCTCGTTGATGTGGCGCCAGGCCGTTCGCAGGCGACGTCGGACGGTGTCCGAGCCCGCCTCGTCGATGTGCGGTCGCAGGTCGGTCAACAGCGCCGCACAGATGAGGAACGAGACGACGTCCACGAACAGCGCCGCGGGTGCGCCGGCGCCGGCGACCAGGATCCCAGCGATGACCGGGCCTGAGACGAACGTTGCCGAGAAGGCCACGTTGAGCGCGGCGTTGGCCGCGCGCTCGGCCTCCCCGGCGGCGGACTCGGCTTGCGGAGCACCTTCTCCCACGTGCAGCGCCGCGGCCTCCTCGCGCGCTACCCGGGCAACCTCGGCCCGGAGCAGTGCCTGCGCGGCGCGCGCGGCCGTTCCGTCCAGCGTCACGAGCACGAGCAGCGCTGGAAGCGAGAACTGCGACACGAACACGACCAGGCCGGTCGTGGCGAGTGCCTCGAACACGTACAGCCCGCTGAGCTCTCCGCGCCGACGCGACGCCTCGACCCGGGCGACGAGGCCCGGCACTGCAAACGCCGGGAGTGCCTGCGCCGCGGTCAGCATCGCGGCAACGGCGAGTGCGTTGTGCGTGTGTTCGTAGACGGCCACCATCAGAGCCACGATCCCGATCCACGTGCCGACACGGTTGACGGTGTACGCGACGATGATCCGGCGCAGCCTCGGAGAGCCAAGCGCGAACTTCACGCGGGCCAAGCTAGCGGCTGGCCCCGGTCAGGTCCACTGCCGATGGTGCGCATTCAGCGGATGTCCAGGCTCCGCGAGTCGATCCTGGGGACGCGCTACCGTCTCGGCAGATGGAGAACGGCACGCCAGGGGTGACGCGACCGATCGACGTGATCATCGCCGACGACCACGCGGTCGTGCGCGACGGCATCCGCGCGGTGCTCGAGCGCGAGGGGGGCGAGTTCCGGGTCGTCGCAGAAGCGGCGGACATCCCGTCGATGATCCGCGAGGTGCGCGAGCACAAGCCCGACCTGCTGACGCTCGATCTGACGATGCCCGGCGGTTCGAGCCTTGGGGCGCTGCCGTCGTGCTTCATCTCCCATCCGACGCTCGCGGTGGCGATCCTGACGATGCGCGAGGACCCCGAGTACGCCCGCCAGGCCCTCCGCGCCGGGGCGCGCAGCTACGTGCTCAAGGAGGCCGAGCCCGCCGAGCTGCTGCAGGCGTTCCGCCTGGCGGTCGCGGGCGGCAACTACCTGCACCCGCGGCTCGGCGCGCTGATGGCGACCGGCGAGGACGGCGGCACGGACGGTGTCGTGCTGAGCGAGCGCGAGCGCGAGGTCGTGCGCCTGATCGCCAACGGCTACACCAACCCGGAGATCGCCGAGCAGCTGAACGTGGCCGAGCGCACGGTGAAGACCTATCGCGCTCGCGCGATCGAGAAGCTGGGGTTCTCCTCGCGCGCGGAGATCACGGCGTACGTGCGGCGCACCGGTCTCGCCGACTGAGCGGCTCGATGGCCGGCGCGAGGCTGCGTCCTCGATCGCTCGCGTGCAAACCCGCCGCGAGCGATCCCGCTTGGCGTACGCTTGATCGGTGACGTCTTCCGGATCGAGCCTGCCCACCGAGGGTCACCGGCTGACCGAGATCTCGCCGCGGGCCTTCCAGCACCCGGCCGACCGCGCGGCGACAGCGGCGCTCGGCTCGATCCCGTATCTGGACAAAGTCGTGCGAAAGCTGATCGAGCTCGGCTACGAGCGCGCGCTGCGCCAGAGCTACCTCGGCTCCTCGGTGCGGCTCTCCGAAGAGCAGCTCGGCGAGGTGTGGCGCGAGCACGCGATCGCGTACGCGACGCTCGACATGACGGAGGTACCGGACCTGTACCTGACCCAGTACCCAACCCCGAACGCGCTCGCGATCGGCGCCCGCCGGCCGATCGTGGTAGTTCAGTCCGAGCTCGTGCAACTGCTCGACGCTCCGCAGCGACGCGCGGTGTTCGCGCACGAGGCCGCGCACATCCTCTCCGATCACCAGCTCTACCGCACGGCGCTCGCGATCCTCGTGCTGCTGACGCGCAGCTCGCGACTGCCGCTGCCGCTTACCCCGGTGCGCTCGGCGCTGATGGAGTGGGGGCGCGCGACCGAGCTGAGCGCCGACCGTGCCGCTGCGCTGGTCACGCGCGACCCGCTCGTGGTGTGTCGCACGCTGATGTCGCTGGCGGCGGGAGCGATGGTCGGGGAGCTCGACCTCGATCTGTTCATGCGCCAGGGGATGGACTACAAAGACCAGGGTGGCGGGCTCGAGCGCCTGACGAGGCTGATGCTCGACCTCGGCGTCACCCATCCGATGCCCGTCAAGCGCACGCACGAGCTGATGGCGTGGGTGCACAATGGAGACTACGATCGCATCGTCGACGGCGAGTATCCGCGACGCGGCGATCCCGTCGATGCGCGCGCCGACGGCAGCGAGGCGGTCTCGTTCTACGCCGAACGCATTCGCGACGGCTTCCGCGACGCGGGCGAGTCGATCAACTCGGCCGGCAAGCAGCTCGCGGGCTGGCTGCGCGGCGCCGGCGGCGAGGACGGCGGGCTGGGCGAGGACCACTCACAGGCGGAGCCAACCACGGAGTGAGGGCACGGCGGCGCCTGGAGCGCCGCAGGAAGTCGCTCCTATGAGGTGTGCTCGTGCTCGACGGTGGCCGCAGGGCGCCCGGCCAGCGGCACCGTCAGGCGCATGATCGTGCCGCGCTCGGGCGCGCGAGCCCATTCGAGCTCGCCGCCGACGAGCTCGGCGCGCTCGCGCATGCCCGACATCCCGAAGCCGCCCTCGAGGCCGTCGCCGCGCGGACCCAGCCGCGTCGCATCAGGCAGGCCGCGACCGTCGTCGGTGACCGAAGCCTCGATCGCGCCGTCGCGCGCGATCACGCTGATGACCGCCTGAGTCGCCTGCGCGTGGCGGCTGACGTTCGTCAGCGCCTCCTGCACGACCCGGTAGATCGTGCTCTCGAGCTCCGCGTCCAGGCGTCGGCCGCCGTTCGCCCCCTCCGGGAACGCTCCCGCGACCGCGTTGTTCACGCCGTCGGATCTGTCGCTGAGGTCTATCTCGGTCTTGACGTCCAAGCCGTCGACCGCCTGGGCACGCCGGGCCAGCGCCTCGAGCGCGGCCTCCAGGCCGAGATCGTCGAGCGCCGCGGGGCGCAGCTCGGTGATCAGATGGCGCAGGCCGTCGATCTCCGTGCCAAGGCCCTCGAGCGCAGCCTCCACGGCCGCACTCAACGCCTGCTTGTCGTCCAGGTCACGGGCGTTGGCGAGTTTCAGGCGCAGAGCGCCGATCCCCTGGATGCTCTCGTCGTGGATCTCGCGCGCCCAGCGCGTGCGCTCGCGCTCGCGCGCCTCCATCCCGTAGCGCAGGCGTTCGATCTCGACGGAGCGCTCGGCTGCGAGGCGCTGTGCGACGCTCGACGCGAAAGCGCTCAGCGCCTGACGGTCCGGGTCGCGAAAGCCTCCGTGCTCGCGCAGCACGATCACCATGCCGCCTCCGTGCGTCTCCATGTTCAACGGCTCGACCAGCACCGCGCGCGCCTCGAGTCCGAGTTCGTGCAGCCATGCTGCCTCCTCGCCACGGGGGCGATCGAGCGACACCGCCTTCCCCTGCAGGTAGAGCGCCCCGAGCGCGCTGCCCTGCACCGGCGTGATTCGCAGCCGCACCGACGCCGCGCCGCTGCTCGCCGCCACGCGCAGCTCGCCGCGCTCCTCGATCACCACGAGCAGCGTGCTCGCGTCGAGCAGCGCCAAGCCGCGGTCGGCCATCAACCGCAGCAGCCACAACTCCGACCCGGAGAGCACAGGCGGGATTATGGACCGCCGGCGCGAATGCGCGCGGTGGTCGGCTCCGGCTGTTGGCGAGCGGACGGCGGGGCGCTGTCACGCGCAGGCGGGTCGGCGGGCGGATGGGTGCCGGCGCGGGTGGGTGCCTGGGTGGGAGGGTCGGCGGGCGGATCGGCGGGAGGGTGAGTGGGCGGGAGGGTCGGCTCCTGATCCCCGTTCACGCCACGCATCGCCGCGCGCGCGTGTCCCACCATCGCCTCCGCGCTCACGTCCCCCTGCCAGGCCGCCAGTCCGACCGAGATCTCGAGCGGCTGGCGCGTGCCGGCGGCTTCGATCTTGATCGTGTGCAACCGCTCGAGAGCACGGCGCGCGACGATCTCCCCGCGCGGGCCGTCCGCGCCGGGCAGGACGATCAGCAGGTCCCTGCCAGGTTCCTGCTCCTCTCCGCCGTCCGGGCCGATGCGCCCGACCCGGTCGAAGCGACGCAGCTCACGGCGCAGGGCGCCGGTGATGTAGTCGATCGCCTGCTCGCGCAGCTCGCCGCCGTGCTCGTGTGCCATCTGTTCGAGGTTGTCGATCACGAGCACCAGGCAGCTCAGGCGCGTGCCGAAGCGTTCGGCGCGGCTGATCTCCTCCTGGAGCCGATCGCTCATCGCGGCCGGCGTCAGGCGCTCTGAAACGTCCGGCTGGAGCCGATCGGAACGCGGATTGTGGTCTCTGGCAGCCATGCCCGTAGCGGACGAGTGTACGCCCGCGTGATCGGTCCTTCCTGGACCGCACCTACGATTATGCCCGTCCGTCGGTGTCTGGACAAGGCGCGCACGCGCGCGATCGCGAGCGGCGCGGCGTCGGCGTGCTCGGCGATGGCCGCGCCGTCGCGATCCGTCCCCGCGCGCTGGTAGACCACGTGAGGTGCTGCAAGAGCTGCGTGTCGAGAATCTGCTTCTGATCGAAGAGGCCCAGCTGCGCCTGGCGCCGGGATTGAACGTGCTCACGGGGGAGACCGGAGCGGGCAAGACAGTGCTGGCCCACGCCCTCGACCTGCTGCTCGGCGGCCGCGCGCGGCCGGGGATCGTCCGCCCTGGGGCCGGTGAGGCGTACGTCGAGGGGATCTTCGACCTGCCCGAGTCACTGCGCGAACAGCTCGGCGAGCGCGTCAGCGCCGACGCCGAGGAGCTCGTGCTGGCGCGTCGCGTCGGCGCCGACGGACGCACGCGCGCCTACCTGGGTGGCCGCACTGCGACGGTCGCGGAGCTGCGCGACGTGGCGGGCGCGCTGCTGGCGTTCTACGGCCAGCACGAGCACCGCAAGCTGACGCTCTCGGGCGCGCAGCTGGAGATCCTCGACAGCCTCTGCGCCGGCGAGCACGAGTCCCGCCTGCGAGCCTGCGCGCACGCCTTCGCGCAGACACGGCTCTTGGCGGCGCGAATGGAGGAGCTGCGCGAGCTCGCCTCCCAACGCGAGCGCGAGCTCGACCTGCTCGAGTACGAGCTCGCGGAGATCGACACGCTCGGCCCGGACGAGCGCGAGCACGAGCAGCTGTTGGCGGCACGCGAGCGCCTGCGCCGCAACGATGCGTTGCGGTCGGCCGCCGGCGCTGCCGCCGCCGCGCTGGATCCCGACGCGGGCGAGGCCGCCGGCAGCGCTCAGCTCGCGGCAGCGGCGAGCGACGCGCTGGACGCCCTCACCGGTGTCGATCCTGCGCTGGACACGCTCGGCGAGCGCATGCGCTCGCTCGCGATCGAGTCTCACGATCTCGCGGGCGAGCTGCGCGAGTACTGCGAGCGGGCGGGCGCGGACGGCCTCGAGGACCTCGCCGAGCGTCTCGGAGCGGAGATCTCGCTCGACACCCTCGAAGAGCGTTTGGCCGCGATCGAGCGACTGGCGCGCAAGCATGGCGGCAGCGTCGCGGCGGTGCTGCAGTACGAGCGCCAGGCACGCGCGCGCCGCGACGAGCTCGCCGGCGCCGAGGTCGCGTTCGCACAGGCAACCGAGCAGCTGAAGGACGCGCACGCGGCGCTCGAGCGCCACGTACTGTCGGTGCGTCGCGCTCGCGAGGCGGCGGCGCGAGGCTTCACGGTCGCGGTCGGCGAGCAGCTGGGCGCGCTGGCGATGGGCGAGGCAAGCTTCGATGTGCTCCTGCAAGCGCGCGAGCCGGGCCCGGCCGGCGGGGACGCGGTCGAGTTCATGATCGCGCCGAATCCCGGCGTCCCGGCGGGGCCGCTTCGCGAGATCGCCTCCGGCGGAGAGCTCTCGCGCGTGATGCTCGCGATCATGACCGTCGCCGGTGCCTCGGCGACGGATGCGACGCTCGTATTCGATGAGGTCGATGCCGGCATCGGCGGCCAGACCGCACGTGCGGTCGGCGCTCGGCTGCGCGAGCTCAGCGAGCGCCGGCAGGTGCTGTGCATCACCCATCTCCCGCAGATCGCCTCGCTCGGCGCGCGGCATTTCTCGATCGTCAAGGACACAAGCGCCGAGCCGACCCGTGCGAGCGTCGTCGAGCTCGGCGAGGGCGATATCGTCGCCGAGCTCGTTCGCATGCTCGGCGCCGACACCGACGACACGGTCGCGCGGCGACACGCGCGCGAGCTGCTCCGCGCCGCCTGACGCGTCCGTGGACGCGGCGCGGGACTTTGTCCTCGGTCGCTCGCGTGCACAGCACGCCACGCGGGGTGGGCGGGCTATCAGGCGATCGTCCCGCTTGGTCCACGAACGCGTCATCAGCGCTTAGGGAAAACCGCCGCACACGGAGCGTTTCGCCCGTGCGGGCGTTACTCTCGCAGCTGTGGCTGCAACGCGACCGATGGAGTCCGAGCTCGCGCCCGTTGAGACGGTCGTCGGGCCGATCCGGCCCGGCAGGCGCACGAAGCTGCTCGTCGGACACCTCGTGCGCGGCGACGTCGCGCTGATCGACCACCTCGACATCGATCGCGTCTCGGCCGAGGAGCTGATCGCGGCGGGCGCCGTCGCGGTGCTCAACTGCAGCCCGTCCTCCGGCGGCTCGTATCCGAACCTGGGTCCGCAGCTGCTGGTGGAGGCAGGAATCCTGCTCGTCGACCTTCCCGACGACTCGCTGTTCGACGAGGTCTCCGACGGTGATCCGGTGACGATCCGGGTGATTCCCCCGAGCAGCGTGCTCGACGACGGCGCCCCGCGCGCTCCGCGCGCCGAGCTCCGGCGCAAGGGGCAGGTGCTGAGCTATGGCGAGATCCTCGACCTCGAGCGCGTGTATGCCGACACGGAGGCGCGGCGACGCGAGATCGGCGAGGCGCTCGAGCGCTTCGCTCAGAACACGATCGAGCACATGCGCGAGGAGCGCGAGCTGCTGGCGGGGAGGATCGAGCTGCCGCGTTTTGCGACCGACTTCCGCGACCGCTCGACGCTGGTCGTCGTCCGCGGCGTCGGGCACCAGCGCGATCTGCGCGCGCTGCGCCCGTTCATCCGCGACATGCGCCCGGTGATCGTCGCTGTCGACGGCGGCGCCGACGCGCTGCTCGAGGTGGGCCTGCAGCCGAGCATGATCGTCGGCGACATGGACTCCGCCGGGGAGGCGGCGTTGCGCTGCGGCGCCGAGCTGGTCGTGCACACCTACCCGGATGGGGAGGCGCCCGGGCGCCACCGTCTGGAGCAGCTCGGCCTGCCGTTCAAGCTCGTCCCGGCTCCCGGCACCAGTCAGGACGTGGCCCTGCTGATCGCCGCGGAGAAGGGCGCTCGCCTGATCGTTTCGGTCGGCTCGCAATTCAACCTCGTCGACTTCCTAGATCGCAACCGCAAGGGCATGTCCTCGACGTTCCTCACGCGCCTGCGCATCGGCGAGATCCTGGTGGATGCCAAGGGCGTCAGCCGCCTGTATCGCCCCCGCCCGGGGCTGACCCCGCTGCTGTTCGTGATCGCCGCTGGGCTGCTCGCGATCATCGCCGTCGTGTGGGAGACGCCGGCGCTGCGTGACGTGATCGAACTGCTGTGGCTGCAGCTGCGGGTGCTTCTCGGCCTCGGCTGACCCGGCCTCGCGAACGCGCATGTTCGATTATCGCTACCACGCGCTGTCACTCGCCGCTGTGCTGCTCGCGCTGATGATCGGCGTGCTCCTCGGGGTGGCGATCGGCGACTCAAATCTCGTCTCCTCGGCCAAGAACGGCATCGTTCACAACCTCGACTCGGAAGTCGGCCAGGCGCGAGGGCAGGTCAGTCAGCTCCAGACTCGGCTCACCGACGAGGAAGCGTTCGTCAACGGCCTGTACCCGCTGTCCGTGCACGAACTGCTCGCGGGACGCGCCATCGGACTGGTGTTCCTGGGCGGCTCCTCCGACCAGGTCGACGGGCTCGTGCGCACCGCGGTCGCGGCGGCCGGCGGGAACGTGACGACGGTCGTGGCGCTGCAGGAGCCGCTCAACCTCGCAGGGATAGCCCGCGAAGCTGCGGGCACGCACTACGCCTCGCTGGGCACCTCGGCGAAGCTCACAGAACGTCTCGGCAACCTGGTCGGCCGCCAGCTCGTCAGCGGCGGGCCGGCCGTCGGCCGCGAGCTCGTCAGCCGCGTTCGCGCAAGCCTGTTCAACGCCTTCGACGGGCAGCTCACGCGTCTCGAAGGCCTCGTCGTGATGCGCGCCGAACCGACTGGCATGAGCGCGTCCCAGAGCGAAGCCGGTGCTGCGTTCGACTCCGGTCTGCTCGCGGGCGTAGCCGCCGCGAACGTGCCGGCGGTCGGCGTCGAGCTCAGCGGCACGCAACCCTCGCAGATCCCGTGGTACCGCGGCAAGGGCATCTCGAGCGTCGATGACGTCGAAAACCTCGCCGGCCAGGCGGCGCTGGACTATGCGCTCGCCGGGGCCCGCGGCAGCTTTGGCATGAAGTCGACCGCCAGCTCGCTGCTGCCGAGCGTCACCTCGACGAGCGCCGGCCAGCCCTGAGCCTGTGGGCGCGCATCCGCGCGCGCCGGTAGCTTCCGCGCATGCACGCCCTGCCATTCGTAGTCGCGCTGGCGGTTGCCGTGATCCTGGCGCCGGCGCTGCTGCGCGGACTGCGTGATGGAGGACATACACGCGCCAACTACCGCGATCGGGCGCTGCCGTTTCCGTTTGGCGTGCTGATCCTTGCGGCGGCGTCGATCGCGTTGATCCCCCTGACGCTGGTGGCGCGCATTGCCTCCGCGCACGTCTTCCACCCCGAGCTGCTGCCGATCGCGGTGTACGCGCTCGGCGTCCTCGCGCTCGGGTTGCTCGACGACACGCTCGCTGGCGATGGGCAGCGCGAGCGCTCGCGCGGCTGGCGCGGCCACGGCGCCGCGGCGCTGCGCGGCGAGCTCACGACGGGCACGTTGAAGGCCGCCGGCTCGCTCGGGCTGGCGCTGCTCGCGACGAGCTACCTGGGACTGTCCAACGGCCGCTGGCTGCTCGCCACCGGGGTGCTCGTGCTGGCCACCAATGCGTTCAACCTGCTCGACCTCCGTCCCGGACGCGCGACCAAGGCATTCGTGCTGCTCGGCGCGGGCGTGACGATCGGCTCGGCAGAGGTGCGGCCGCTGTGGGCGCTCGGGTTGTTCGTTGGCCCCGCCCTGGTGGCGGGTGCCTATGACCTGCGCGAGCGGGCGATGCTGGGCGACACCGGCGCGAACCTGCTCGGGGCGCTCGCCGGCCTGTGGCTCGTGCTGACCCTTTCCGGGACCGGACAGCTGATCGCGCTCGCGCTGCTCGTGGTGATCACCGTCTACGGCGAGCTGCGCTCGATCTCCGCGCTGATTGAGCGCACGCCGGGATTGCGCCAGCTGGACGCCCTCGGCCGCCCCTAGGAAGACCCCGCTCCGTGCGCGCTTCTGAGGCCAGCGGGCCGACACCCGGCGCGGGAGCATCCACCCCGTCAGCTACTCTCAAGCTACTTCCTCGATGAGCTTGCACTACTCCGATCGCCACGCCCAGGCGCCCAGCAAGACCCGGTTCATCTTCGTGACCGGCGGTGTTGTCTCCTCACTCGGCAAGGGGATTGCGGCGGCCTCGATCGGGCGCCTGCTCGTAGCGCGAGGGCACAGCGTCGGCCTGCAGAAGTTCGACCCCTACATCAACGTCGACCCCGGCACGATGTCGCCCTACCAGCACGGCGAGGTGTTCGTGACGGAGGACGGCGCCGAGACCGACCTCGATCTCGGCCACTACGAGCGCTTCACCGACGCCAACACCAGCCACGCCTCGAATGTCACCGCCGGCGGCATCTACGACACCGTCATCCGTCGCGAGCGACGCGGCGACTACCTCGGCGGGACCGTGCAGGTGGTGCCACATATCACCGACGAGATCAAGCAGCGGATCGCGCTGATCGCGGAGTCCTCAGACGTGGACTTCGTCGTCACCGAGATCGGCGGCACGGTCGGCGACATCGAGTCGCTGCCGTTCCTCGAGGCGATCCGCCAGTTCCCCGTCGACGTCGGGCGCAGGCGCTGCATGTTCATCCACCTGACGCTCGTTCCATACATCGGCCACGCAGGCGAGCTGAAGACGAAGCCCACCCAGCACTCCGTCAACGAGCTGCGGCGAATCGGCATTGCGCCAGACATGCTCATGTGCCGCTCCGAGGGATCGCTGTCGACCGAGATACGCAAGAAGATCGCGCTGTTCGCGAGCCTGCCTGTCGAGGCGATCGTCTCGGCGTGCGACGTCGACAACATCTACAAGGTGCCGCTCACGTTCCGCGATCAGGGGGTGGACGATTTCATCCTCGAGCACTTCGGGCAGGCCGAGCACGCGCCGGCGCCGGACCTGTCGCGCTGGCGCGAGCCGATCGAGCGTTGGGAACGGGCGAGACGGACGGTGCGGATCGCGCTGGTGGGCAAGTACGTCCAGCTCGAGGACGCCTACCTGTCCGTTTCCGAAGCGCTCCGCCACGCCGCCTCGCTTCAGGACGGGCGCGTACAGGTCGAGTGGATCGACTCCGAGAGCCTCGAGGGCGGGGATGAGGAGGAGATCGCGAGGCAGCTCGGCGGCGTCGATGGGATCCTGATCCCGGGCGGCTTCGGCGGGCGCGGGATCGAGGGCAAGATCGTCGCCGCGCAGTACGCGCGCGAGCGCCAGATCCCTTACCTCGGAATCTGCCTCGGCATGCAGGTCGCGGTCGCGGAGTTCGCCCGCAACGTCGCCGGCATGGAGGGAGCCAACTCCACCGAGTTCGACATCGAGACGCCCTACCCGGTCATCGACCTGCTGCCCGAGCAGAAGGAAGTTGCCGATCTCGGCGGCACGATGCGCCTGGGGGCGGACCCGATCAAGCTCCACGCCGAAAGCCGCGCCCTGGAGATGTACGGCGAGGCCGTGATCTACGAGCGCCACCGCCACCGCTACGAGGTCAACAACCGCCTGCGCAAGCGTTTGCAGAGCGCCGGCCTGCGCGTGTCCGGCACCTCGCCCGACGAGCGCCTGGTCGAGGTCATCGAGCTGGACGATCACCCGTTCTTCGTCGCCTCCCAGTTCCACCCGGAGTTCAAGTCGCGGCCCGAGCGGCCCGCCCCGTTGTTCCGAGGCTTCGTAGCCGCCTCGCTCGAGCGGGTGGCCAGCAGGGAGGACTCACCGGATGACCAGCAGGCGACGTCGCCTGGGCGGCCATCGGCGCAGCGTGCCGGCCGGTCGTGAGGGCTCCAGCGTCGCTCGAAAGAGTCGGGGAGCTCCCCCTCCGGGGACCACGCGAGCGACAGTATCTGAACGACACCTTCGCCGAGCTGTGCCGGATCGAGAGTCCCTCAGGACATGAGCGCGGCTGTGCCGAACGTGTGATCGCCGAGCTGCGCGCACTCGGCGTGGACGTCCACGAGGACGACGCGGGGCCGCGCGCGGGCTCGGACTGCGGCAACCTGCTGGCGTCCATCACGGCCGGCGATCGGGCGGGCGCTCAGCGGTCAGAGGCCCCGGATGCGCACGATGTGCCTCGGGCGAGCGTGCTGCTGTGCGCGCACCTCGACACCGTCCCCCTGCAGGCTCCGGTCGAGCCGGTGCTGCTCGAGGGCGCCTGGGAGAACGCCAACGAGGGGATCCTCGGCGCCGACAACAAGGCCGCCGTCGCGGTGCTGCTCGCGCTCGCGCGCCACGTCCGCCGGCAGGGCGCGCCGGTCGACGTCGAGCTGCTGTTCACCGTCGGCGAGGAGGTCGCCTTGGCGGGTGCGCGCGCGTTTGACACCGCACTGCTGCGCAGCGACTTCGGCTACGTCTTCGACCATGCGTCTCCAATCGGCGAGGTTGTGCTCGCCTCGCCGACTCACTTCCGCGTGCAGGCATCCTTCCGCGGCGCTGCTGCGCACGCCGGGATCCGCCCCGAGCAGGGCCGCAGCGCGATCCTCGCCGCGGCGCGCGCGGTCGCCTCGCTCTCGCTCGGGCGTCTGGACGACGGCACGACCGTCAACGTCGGGACGATCTCGGGCGGTAGCGCCATAAACGTCGTCCCGGAACACTGCTCGCTGGCACTCGAGGCTCGCGCGCTCGGGGACGAGCGCGCCGAGACGGTGGTGGCGGAGATCGTCGACCGCCTGCACGAGGCGGCGAACCTGCCCGATTGCGACTGCGACGTGGATGTGAGCGTCGAGCGCACCTTCTCCGGCTACCGCGTGTCCCCGAACAGCCCGGCGGTGCGCGTTGCCGAGCAGGCGCTGCGTCGCTGCGGGCATGAGCCTGTCCACATCTCGAGCGGGGGCGGCTCCGACGCCAACGCGCTGATCGCGGCGGGGTTCGCGACTGTCAACCTCGCGAACGGCACCGAGCACAACCACGAGCCTTCCGAGCGCGTGAGCGCGCTCGCGCTCGAGGAGATGCTCGACGTCGCGCTGGCGCTTCTGGACGAGGCGGCAAGCGTGACGTCCGCCGCGGCACTGTAGCTTGCAGCGCCGATGCTGAAGCTCCGTGCCGCCACCGTCGTAGAGACCCTTGACACGGGAGATGACCGAGGTGCCGGTCCCGCGCCGCGCAAGCGCTCGAGCGCCGGCGCCGAGCAGCGGCTCGTGATCGAGCTCGCCACCGACGTCGACGACGGCAGACGCCGCGAGGCGATCGCCGATGTAGCGCTGGTGGGACGCGCGGAGGTCGGCGACGAAGTGGTCGTCAACGTCGAGGCGCTGGACCTCGGCCTCGGCTCCGGTGGATTCGACGTCGTTCACGTCAACCTCACCCGCGGGCTCGACGGCGAGAACGATCTCAGCCCCGGCGCCACTCACGCGATGAAGCTCAACTACACCAGCCTGCAGCACGCAGTCAGCCCAGTGGAGCACGAGCAGCTACAGCTGCCGCTGGGCCGACCGACTGCGGTGCTGGCCCTGCACGGGCAGCTCCCGGGTGTGGCGTGGGCCTTCGCACAGGCAGCCGGCGGCGCGCGGCTCGGCTACGTGCAGAGCGAGGGCGGCGCGCTCCCGGGCGGGCACTCGCGCACGGTGCGTATGCTGCGCGACCGCGGTCTGCTCGCGGGTCACCTGACGGCAGGCGCGGCGTTCGGCGGGGAGCAGGAGGCGATCAGCACCGCCGGGGCGCTGCACCATGGCCTGCGCGAGCTCGGTTGGGATGCGGCGGTTTGCGGGCCGGGGCCGGGGATCGTGGGCTCGGGCTCCGCGCTCGGGCACGGGGGGATGGTGGCGCTTGACTCCGCGCACGTCGCTCTGGCGCTCGGGTGCCCAACACTGTTGGTCGTGCGCATGTCATCAGCTGACGAGCGCGCGCGCCATCGCGGCATCTCCCACCACACGCTCACCGTGCTGGACCTGCTGCTCGAGCCGGTGACGGTGGCGCTCCCCGCGGGCATGCGATCGCCGGTCGGCGCCGACCTGCGCGCGGGCCTGGGCGCGGTGTTCGGGGGTGCGATGCCGAGCCAGCCGAGCCGCGAGCGCCGGGCGGTCGCGCTCGAGGTGGAGCGTCCGGCGCGGATCGCGCGCCACGATTGGCGGCGCGCGAGCATCGACCTGCCGTCTTACGCCGCCAGCGGACTGCCGATCGAGACGATGGGCCGTGGCCTCGCCGCGGACCCGCTGTTCTTCGGCGCCGCCCTCGCAGGAGGCAGTGCGCTCGCGGAGCTCCTCGCACGCTCAGCAAGCGAGCATTCAGACTCAGAGGATATAGCGGGGGAGGAGGAGTGAGCGGCTCCTTCGAAGCGCTCGGCGGGGAGACCGTCTACCAGGGCCGGCTGGTGGACGTGCGAGTCGAGCGATTCCGTCACGCCGACGGGGAGGAGGTCACGCGCGAGGTCGTGCACCATCGGGGAGCGGTCGCAATCGTCGCCTACGACGGCGAGCACGTGTGGCTGGTGCGCCAGCCGCGCGAGGCGGTCGGCGAGTCGGCGCTGCTGGAGATTCCGGCAGGGCGCCTGGATGTCGACGGGGAGCAGCCGTTGCAGGCCGCCCAGCGCGAGCTCGCCGAGGAGGTCGGCCGCGGCGCCGAGCGCTGGGAGCCGATCCTCACCTACTACACGAGCTCGGGCTTCACCGATGAGCAGGTGCACCTGTTCGCAGCGACCGACCTGTACCCCGCGCAGGCCGACAGCGGCGAGCAGGAGCGCATCGAGCTCGCTCCCTGGCCGCTGCGCGAGCTGGACCGCGCGATCGCTGAGTGCCGCGACGCGAAGACGCTCATCGGGCTGATGTGGCTCGCGCGTCGTCTCGGGATCTGAACGCCGCCTTGCATCGCCAGGAGCACCCGCCGCGTCAGCGAAGCTCACGGCATGACGCCCGCCGACACCGCCGCCCCTTCGACGGACGAAGTCGCCGGTCCGGGCGCCTTCGAGGAGATCGTGCGGGGTCGTATCCTCGCGCGCCCCGAATCGCTTGCCGCGCCGACCGGAATCGAGCCGCTGCTGCTCGACTTCCTTGCGTATCTGGAGCTCGAGCGTGGCCTTTCGCGCAACACGCTCGAGGCCTACCGCTCGGACCTCCTGCAGTTCGGCGAGTTCCTCGATCGGCGCCGTCTGGCGCCCGCGCGCGCATCGCACGGCGAGGTGGCTGCGTTCCTCTCGGAGCTCGAGGTCGCGCCGAGCACGCTTTCGCGCAAGGTCGCGTGCCTGCGCTCCTTCTACCGCTATCTGCGCCGGGAGGGCGCCATCGATCACGATCCGACGGCCGACCTGCGCGGACCGCGCAAGCCACAGCGTCTGCCGCGCGTGCTGACACGCGAGCAGGTGGCGCGGCTCCTGGAGCAGCCGCGGGGCACCGAGCCGCTGGCGCTGCGCGACCGTGCGCTGCTCGAGCTGATGTACGCATGCGGACTGCGCGCCTCTGAGGCGATTGGCCTGCAGCTCACCGACGTCGACCTCGAGGAGGGCCTGCTGTGTGCGCGCGGCAAGGGCTCCAAGGAGCGGATCGTGCCGATCGGGCGCCAGGCGGTGGCGGCGGTGCGGGCGTACCTCCGTAGCGGGCGGGCGGCGCTGAGCGCGGCAGGCTCGCGCTCCACGCCGGCGGTCGAGGCGCGTCTGCTCCTCAACAGCAGGGGCGGCGGGCTCACGCGCCAAGGGCTTTACAAGATCATCCAAGGCCACGCGCGCCGCGCGGGCCTGGAGGAGCTGATGAGCCCGCACACGTTGCGTCACAGCTTTGCGACCCACCTGCTCGCGGGCGGCTGTGACCTGCGCTCGCTGCAGGAGATGCTCGGTCACGCCGACCTGGCGACCACCCAGGTGTATACGCACCTGTCCTCTGAGCGCCTCAAGCAGGCGTACTTCAGCGCGCATCCGCGCGCCTCGCGCACGGAGTAGGCGCCAGGGGTAGATGCCACGGGCGCGCGCCACACGGTAGACATGCGGCGATGACCAGGACGACCTCATCGCCCGAGCGTCGGGCGTTCGTGTTGGTGATCGACGCCTGCGGCGTGGGCGCGCTGCCGGATGCGGCAGCGTATGGCGATGAGGGGACGAACACGCTGGCGCACCTCGCCGAGACCCTCGGCGGCCTCGAGCTGCCGACGCTGCGGCGGCTGGGGCTCGGCTCGATCGTCGCTGTTCGCGGCGTGCCGCCGAGTGCGGACCCCGCGATCCATGGCCGGCTCCATCCACTCGGTCCGGGCAAGGACTCGATCAGCGGCCACTGGGAGCTGATGGGCGTCGTCCAGGAGCGCGCGATGCCCACCTATCCGCAGGGCTTCCCGCCGGAGGTCGTGGAACGGCTCGAGCTGGCAACGGGACAGACGCTGATCTGCAACCGCGCCGACAACGGCCTCGCAGCGATCGAGGAGTTCGGCGCCGAGCACCTGCGCACGGGTGCGCTGATCCTCTACACATCCCAGGACTCGGTGGCGCAGCTCGCGGCGCACGTCGATCGGGTCCCGCTCGAGGAGCTCTACCGCGCGTGCGCAGCGGCGCGCGGCAGCGATGGCTGGCGAGCACGCCGTGGGGCGCGTGATCGCGCGACCGTTCACGGGCGCCGTCGGGGCGTTCACGCGCACCGACGGCCGGCGCGACTACGCGCTGACGCCGCCCGCGCGCAGCTACCTCCAGGAGCTCGAGCAGGCGGGCGTGGAGGTCCACGGGGTCGGCAAGATCGACGACCTGTTCGCCGGCGTCGGCGTCAGCGCCTCTCACCCCGGCGCGACGAACGCTCAGGCACTCGATGCGCTCGACGAGCTCGCCGGCAAGCTGCGCCGCGGCCTGGTGTTCGCAAACCTGATCGAGACCGATCAGCTGTACGGCCATCGCAAGGACGCGCGTGGCTTCGCGAGTGCGCTGCGCGAGATCGACGAGCGCCTGAGCGGCGTGCTCGAGCGACTGCGCGACGGCGACCTCTTGATCGTGACCGCGGACCACGGCGTCGACATAGCCCACCCCGGGACGGATCACACACGCGAGTATGCGCCGCTGCTCGCCGTGACCGCAGAGATGCTCTCACGGGGGCGCGCGGGCGCTCGCCTCGGCGGCTTCCGCCACGACGGTCCGCTGGCGGACGTCGGCGCGACGGTTCTGCGTTGGCTCACCGGCGCCGAGGCGGACGGTCTGCGCGGGCAGGCGTTCCTAAGCTAGGCCGCGATGCCCGAGCTGCCAGAGGTCGAGACGATCAGACGCCAGCTCGCGCCGCTGGTCGAGGGTCGGCGGCTGCGGCGGATCGAGGTCCTCGATCCGCGCTGGTCGCGCCCGCTGGCGCCGCAGGAGCTCGAGCAGGCGCTCATGGGCAGGCGCATCGAACACCTTGGGCGGCGCGGCAAGTATCTCGTGTGGAGCTTCGACGGCGACGTGCACCTCGCCCAGCACCTGCGCATGACCGGCGGGGTGCTCGCAGATCCCGACCCCGAGCCGGCGCACACACGCGTGCGCATCGAGTTGGGGCCTGCTCGGCGCGCCGCCGTCGGGGGTGCCCGAGCGCCGCGCGCACCAGCGGGGGTGCGCGGCACGCGCAGACTCGCGTTCGTGGACCCGCGCCGTTTCGGCACGGGTGAGCTACTGCTCGGCTCCGACGCGCTCGAGGCGTTCTTCGCGGCGCGCCTCGGCCTCGAGCCGTTCGACGAGTCCTTCACGGTCGAGCACCTCCGCGCCCTGGCGAAGGGCAGGACGGCGCCGATCAAGGCGTTCCTGTTGGACCAGCGCAGGATCGCCGGTGTGGGCAACATCTATGCCGATGAGGCGCTGTTCCGGGCGGGCATCCACCCGCGCCGGCCGGCGGGCGCCCTGTCGCGCGATCAGTTCGCGCGCCTGCGCGAGAGCGTGATCGCGGCGCTCGACGCGGGTATCGACGCCCGCGGCGCGAGCATCGACGACTTCCGTCACATCGACGGTGTGCGCGGCTCCTTCCAGGACCGGTTCCTCGTGCACCTCCGCGAGGGTGAGTCGTGCGTCGTGTGCGGCTCGCCGATCGTCAAGATGGTCGTCGGCGGCCGCGGAACCTACGTGTGCGAG
Organism: uncultured Solirubrobacteraceae bacterium; assembly: GCA_963827455.1. Taxonomy (GTDB): domain Bacteria; phylum Actinomycetota; class Thermoleophilia; order Solirubrobacterales; family Solirubrobacteraceae; genus Palsa-744. Next base: position 21,292 of record CAWHAW010000014.1, read on the forward strand.
ACCTGCCAGCCGCCGTTCAGGCGGCGAGCATCTCGTCCAGGCGGCCGCTCTCGGCGGCGGCCTGCACCTCATTGAAGCCGCCGATCAGTTCGCCGTCGACGAGCACCTGCGGAAAGCTGAGCATCCCGGTGCTGCGGGCAAGCTCCAAGCGCCCGTCGGGATCCTTGGAGAGGTTGATCTCGGCGAACTCGACGCCGCGTGCCCGCAGCAGTCCCTTCACGCGCGCACAGAACGAGCACGGGTCCGTCGTGTATACGACCACTTGACTCATTACTTCACAAAATATAGCGGGTCGTCCGGCGGGTGGTGTATCAGTTTGGATAGGGGGTCGCCATGGTAGGCTCGGCAGCATGGGGTTGCGGAGCGAGTAGACGGCTGTGGAGGTCGACGCCGAGAAGCTCAACGAGTGGTTCTCCGAGAAGTGGAAGCATGGCGCGTGTCCGGTCTGCGAAACCAACCTGTGGGCCCCCCTCCCCCGGCTGGGCATGGTCCCGAACATCAACCCTCCCGGCCCAGACGGGGGGAATGTTGTGCCCGTGCTACTCATCCACTGCACCAACTGCGGCTACATGCTCTCCGTCAACGCAGTCGTGGCTGGCGTCGTCAAGGGTCCGGACTGGGATTCGGAGCTGGCGCAGTACAGCCCGCAGGTCGAGCAGGTGCCCGAGACGAGCGGGTAGCTACGTCGGGTCCATCACAGTGGGAGCGAGGCCGGGCGGCGGCGCAGGTGCAGCAGCCGCTCGCTCCGAACGTCACACCAGCGGAGGGGCTGTACAGCGTCAAGCGGAAGCCCCCGGATGTCGCGATGACTAGGACGCAGTATCAACACGTCCAGGAGCTTATTCGCCGGGAACTGGGGAGTCGCTTCGAGAGTTCAGGTTGGTTTGCTCTGTCGCTGGCAGGCTTTGGCGTAGCAGTGACCATTCTCATCACCGTCTGGGCTACGGCGATCACCGACTCGGCGAACAAGGGCAAGCTGGAGACGGCCGGATGGTTCTTTGCCGCCTTCGCGGCGTTTTGCCTTGTGATCCACTTCGTGAAACGCAAAGACTGCGACGAACGGGCGCAGGACATCATCGACATGATGGACCGCTACAACATGGAGGTCGAATCCCAGCAGCCGGCCCCTGCGGGCAGGCCTCCTGCCGTCGCAAGCAACCTCTCCGAAGCTGCGGCATCTGGCGCGGCTTGGCGTCGGGACAAATGAAGTGGGTTGTTCTCTTGTCAGTGTGAGGGCGAGCCCCGGTAGGCGTAGTTGACCGGGTCTGCGACGCTGTGGAACACGCTCTCCGGGATCGCGTGGTTGAACACTTCCGGCTTCGTGCGCAGCCGCTTCTGAAAGGTCGGGCTCGTCCACGACGCGGTCTCGACGTGACTCGTTCCGGTAATGCGGGAGATCATCTCGACGGCTGGCCTCAGGTCTGTGTCGTGAGAGAAGATGATCCCGACCTCGCACTCGCCGACCAGTGTGTTCTCGACGGCCGCAAGGGCGAGCTGGACGTCAATCCCCTTCTCTTCGGGCCCCGATCCGTCGTCTGGATAGCGGAGCGGCCGCATCCGCGGAATGACCAGCTCGGGGTTCTCCTTCATCCACACTGCCGACTGGCGCCGATTAGCTCCGTAGCCAATCGGATCGCGGGTCGACGACGGAAGGCCTCTGTGGATCTCGACGAGAACAAGCTTGCCGTTGGCTCCACGGTCATTTCCAGCCGCGAGGATCTGCGCGAGTCGATAGGGGCTGATGTTGCCGTGCTCGCTCGGCTGGCTATAGAGCCCAAACGCCTCGCGAGCCCCCTTGTAGACGTTCTGCCAGTCGATGAAGACGGCCACTCTGTCGACGTGCGTGACCATAAAAAAGACCCCGCCAGAGAGGCCCGAAAGCCCGTCGGCGGGGAGGAATACATTTACTACCGTAGTCCGTCCTACCCGAGAGCGCAACCCCCGTTCCTACTCTGCAACAAGTGTCTCAATCGAGTAGCGCGGCGATCTCGGTCATCGTCCAGACGTGATCCTCGACGCCTGCTGCCATCGCCGGGGTGCGTGGGTAGGGGTTGGCGAGCGTCGTGTGTGGCCGAGCGAAGTTGTAGTGGAGGAAGTGCAGCGCGATCGCCGCCATGTGGTTGTCGAGCTTCTTTGAGAAGCCGTTGGTCAGCCGCGTGAAGCGGCGCATCGACATCCGCATCGTCAGGTTCTGGCGCTCCACATAGCTGGTCGAGATCTTCGCGGGGTCGGGGTCGCCCTTCAGGACGCGGGTTTTGATCCCCGTGCAGATCTGCGGGCTGTAGCGCCGTTCGCCGGAATGGTCGGCGCGGTAGGTCTTCTGAATCTGCGCCCAGTCGATGTCTTGGCGGAAGTTGAGGCCGACCGGCGCGACGTACGCCTGGTGGCCGTCGGTCGTGAGCTGAATACGACCAGCTAGGCGGCTCTTGAGATCTTCCATGAAGGCCATGCAGTCCTCGAACGCGCGACCGCCGACGTACCACGAGGCGATCAGCTTGCTGTCGGCGTCGAGCGCGGTCCAGGTCCACACGTCGCCGTAGTTCGGGTCGTTCTCGTGGCCCTCGGGCACGTTCTTGGCCTTGGACCCGACAAAGGACCAGATCTCGTCAGCCTCGATCGTCTTGGAGGGCAGATCCCGCATGTGCTCGTCGTGGTAGGCCGTGGCTGCCTCGCCGATGTCGAGGATCAGCTTCTGCACGGTGTTGATCGCCACTCCGGCCATGCGGCTGGTCGCGCGGACGCTGTTGCCCTCGACCAGCATCGAGAGCACCTGGGCGCGCTTCTCGGTGCTCAATCTGTTCATACTGACTATTATGCCAGAGCGCTCACGCATTGTCAAGGGAAACGTAGACACGGCCGATAGAATCGCCAGTGGCGCGCAGGGGGTACGAGCCCCTATCTCCCGGATTGAAAGTCCGGTGCTCTGCGATTGAGCTAGCGCGCCGAGTTGGAGGGGAAGCGGGGTACGAGCCCGCCCCCCTCCGGTATTGCAGGGTGTGCCCCGGGGCCTCAGCCAAGCCAGACCTCTTGGCCCCGGGGCCGCCTACCTCCTCATGACGATGTACCTCCCGCTCGCATTGCCCGCGAGTATATCGAATGTGCGAAGTGCCCTCTCGCTTTGGGGGCAACTTGCCCTTGAAAATCTGCCGCGAATCGCATAGACTTGCCCCATGGCAATTGACGAGTCGCAGATCCCACCGCAGACCGAGTCGGATGAGGGGGCCGCCAACGGGGCAGGGCCTGACCCTCGTTACTCGCGATCAACCATCGGTTTCCCCTACACCCCGCTCAAGGACGCCGAGCTGATCGCGAAACAGCTCCACGATGAATATGGCGGCAAAGCGAGCCCAGAGCAGCTAGCGGCGAGTCTCGGCGCGAGCCCGAAAAGCGGCGCGTTCCGCATAAAAATCGCGACGGCGAGAACGTTCGGCGTGATCTCGGTTGCCCGGGAAAGCCTCAACCTCACCCCTCTCGGTCGAAGACTCATCGACCCACAAACGGCCGCTGCTGCCCGCGTAGAGGCGTTCATGACCGTGCCTCTATTCGCGGCCCTCGCAGAGCAATACAAGGGCGTCATGCTGCCACCCGACGCCGGACTTGAGCGCAAGATCCATGACCTCGGCGTCAGCTCAAGACAGACGGCCAAGGCACGGCAAGCGTTTCAGCGCTCAGCCGAGCTAGCGGGGTTCTTCAAGCATGGGAAGCAGCGGCTTGTGCCACCTGCCAACCTGCCGTCCCCGAATGAGCACGGCGAGAAACGTCGGGATGCGAGCGGGAAAGGGGGAGCGATGCCACCGACGACAGCTCTCCCCAAAGCCCTGGTCGATCTGTGGATCACGCTGCTGGACGAGGGCGAGGGTTGGTCGCCCGACAAGATCCAGGAGTACTTGGAAACGGCCCGCAAACTGCGTTCGCTCTTGTCAGCGGACGGCTAGGCGCTTCGCCAGCGGGCCTCAGCGGCTCGTTTCGCGGCGTCGCTGCGCTGCTCGGGCGTCATGCTCTCGGCGCGAGCCTTCCCGCCCTTCAAGCCGCCCTTGCGGCCAAGCTCGACGGCCGCAGCGTTCTTGCCGTCATCCTCGGGCGTGTCGTCGATCTCGCCGGTAGCTATGTCCACAATCAGCTTGCCGAGCTGGTTCGGGTCACGGGGCCTGCGTGAGCGGTCGGGCATGCTCCCAACGCTACCACCGGAGGCGACGTGCTCTCAATCCAAACTGATACACCACCGTCCGGCGTAGATTCCCGCAGCCGGCTTCCCGCAGCCGGCGGAGCGGGTCAGTCTGGACGTTGGTTTAGGAGGGCTTGGCGAAACGATTGGCGAAACGCGACATCGCCTACTCGTCGAGCCCCACGACCTTGAGGGCCTCGGCCTTGGTGGCGTACTCGTGGATCTCGGTCACCTTACCGTCGCGCGTCGTCAAGACGTGTGTCTCGGACATGTCCACTTCGTGGGCGCCGCCCTTCACGCGCCCGTGCAGCCGCAGCACCACGACCACACGGTCTCCCGCGTCGATCAACTCCTCGACGTCCACCCGTAGGTCGTCGAACGCCCCAAACCACTCGGCCATGAGCGTCGCGACACCATCGTGTCCGCGGTACGTGGCGGTGTCCGGCAAATCCGCACGGGTGTGCCACCGGATGTCGGGATGGACTAGATCGAAATCCGGTTCGTGCTCTCGATCAACGAACTCGTAGCTCTCACGCACTCGCTCCAGGTTCTCCTGGGACATCGAGGGAGTATCCAGCTTGATGCCGCGCGCCGCCCACGCGACCGGCTCGCGCTGTGACGAGCCGACAGGCGAGTTTCGCCAAGATCGTCGCGGGCCGGCAGCTTCGGGCGGCTCACGGAATGGAGTGCCCCGTAGCCGACGATCCAGCGAGGGCATCCTCGCTTGGAGCGGGAGTGCCTGTCAGGCCGGGGGTCTCCCCGAGAAACCTCTCGAACACGTCGGCTGCGAGCGGGCGCGCGAACAGGAATCCCTGGGCGAGGTCACATCCCTCGCGCTGCAGTTCGCGGACCTGGTCGTGGTCCTCCACCCCCTCAGCGAGCGTCTGCAGTCCGAGCGCCTTGCCGAGCTGGATGAGCGTGTGCGTCAGCGCGTGCGCCTCGCTGGAGAGCGCCAGACCGGTGATGAACGTGCGGTCGATCTTGAGCGAGTCGACCGGGAACTGGCGCAGGTAGGCCAGCGAGCTGTAGCCGGTCCCGAAGTCGTCGACCGCGATGCGGATGCCGAGCGCCTTCAACTGGCTGAGCAGGCTGGCTGTCGTATCGGGCTGGCGCATCAGGACGGTCTCCGTGATCTCGAGCGTGAGCTCCTGTGGGTCCACGCCGGTGTGTCGCAGCACGCCGCGCACCTCCTCGACGAACTCTGTGCGCTCCAGCTGGCGCGCTGACACGTTGACCGACATGTTCAGCGTGTAGCCCTTGCGGCGCCATGCGGAGGCCTGCAGGCAGGCCTGTTCGAGCACCCACCGTCCGATCGGGATGATCAGGCCGTTCTCCTCGGCGATCGGTATGAACACGTCCGGCGCGATCACGCCGTCGGTGGGGTGGCGCCAGCGGAGCAGAGCCTCGACGCCGACGACCTTCCCGCTCTCGAGGTCCAGCATCGGTTGATACACGAGGAACAGCTGGTCCCCAGCCAGGGCCCCGGCGAAATCCATCTCCAAGTGGATGCGGTCCTGCGCGGCCGCCTGCATCGAGGACTCGAACGTCACGTACTTGTTCTTGCCCTCCGCCTTGGCTTTGTAAAGCGCAAGGTCAGCGTCCTTCAACAGCACCTCGGCGGAGTGTGGGCGGCCGGTGGCGATGCCGATGCTCGCCGTCAGCAAGATTGGAGCTCGTACGTCGTCGGGCAGTCGGATCGGTTGGCGGAGCACCTCGAGGATCCGCTCGGCGACGAGCGCTGGCGCGGCGTCGAGCCCGACGGAGTCGACCAGCATCACGAACTCGTCGCCGCCGATGCGCCCGACGGTGTCGTTGTCGCGGAGCGTCGCCTTCAGGCGCGCCCCGACCTGTCGCAGAACCTCATCGCCGGTCTGGTGGCCGTGGCGATCGTTGATCTGCTTGAGGTCATCGATGTCGACGAACAGCGCAATCACCGGCACGTCTAGGCGCCGCGCCCGGGCGAGCAGCTGTTCGGCGCGGTCGAGTACCAGCAGGCGGTTCGGCAGGTCCGTCAACGGGTCGTGCAGCGCGCTGTGTTCGAGCTCGACGGTCTTCTCCCCGACGAGGCTCCACGCCCGCCGACGCGAGCGTCTCAGCACTTCGAGGAGCATGAATGCGAGCCCCGTCACCAGCAGGCCGATGCCGAGAACCGTCGCCCCCTGCGCATCGGGGGACGGTGCGCCTTGCGGGCTGCCGGTGACGACGGCGAGCCAACCTTCGCCGAGATCGGAGCGCTGGGTGTACTCGTGCGAGGCGTTGCCCGCTCGGCCGATGAGCTGGAGCGGGCCACCGCTGTTGCGGTGGTACAGCGCCACCGCCAGCGAACGATGGCTCCCGAGCAGCGGTCCGATCAGCGCGGAGCCGCTGACGGAGGTGCCGATCAGCCCGGTGACCGCGGCGCGCCGGGCAGCCACGCTCGCGAGCGAGGAGCCCGGCCTGTATACGGCCTCGCCGATCGCCACGAGCGAGATGCCGGGTATCGGGGCGACAATAGTCGAGGCGGTGTCCGTCGCGGTGGCTATCAAGGCACCGAACGGCGAGCGCCCAAGGCCCGGAATCACCGGCGCGCAATAGTCGAGCAGCGGGGGGTAGAGATCGGTCGCTGGGGTCTGGCCGACGGACGCTCGCGTGAGACAGTAGACCGCCCGTCGGCCTGCCGGAACGATGTCGGAGTGCCCCGCGAGGAGCGTTTTGAACAATGGGTCGGACTTGGCGGCGCTCAGGAAGGCCGGTACGGCGGCCGCCGGCACGAACTCGATCAGTGCCGAGGATGCGCCGATCGGCGCAGGCGGCCCGCGTTTGAGTTCGTCATACCAGTGCGTGAAGCGCGTGTCGCCGACCGACGGCTCGAGCGTCGCGATCGTGCGCAGTATGCGTGTCTGCTCGAGGTCGGCGTCGAGCCTCGAGTCGAGCGTGCGGCTCAGGTCGGTGGCGGTCGAGGCGAACTCGTGCCCGTTGGTGTGCCGCAGGCTGGAGCGCCATTCGCTGGCTGAGAACGCCGAGGCGGCGATGCCGAGCGCGAGGATCAGCGCCCCGATCAGTGCTGCGTGGAGGCGGCGCGGGGCGCCGCGTGCACTGCCGTGCTCAGGCGGCTTGCCGGTCATGGGCCGGGGACAGGCCGGCGCGCCGCGGTGGCGCCGCCCGAAGAGGGGATGCGGCACGAGAGCCGCGCGGGAGTCACTAGTTGACCGTCGTCATTCCCTCTCTGTATCGGAGCTGGATTCGGATAGCTTGACCAGGGTGGTTTTGGTCCGGTGGCGGCCTGGACGTTCGTTCTACTCGACGACCCGCGGCTCACGCTCGCATGGCAAACGGTCGGGCTAGTGGATAGGTCGATGAGACCGGGGAGCTGATTCCCCTCCTATCGCGGCGCTCGGCGCCGTAGCGAGGAGACGCCATGAACCCTGGCGTCCCGAAGACGTACGCGTTGCAAGTAAGCGACGCCCTCGAAGCGCAACGAAATTCCGTCGGTAGGGGCCGCCGAACGCTGGTCCTGGGCTTGAGCCTCGTGCTCACTTCCCTGTCGACGATGCTGTTTGCAAGTAGCGCGCTCGCCGCCCCCGCGCCTGTAGGCCTGGGGTCGGCGGCAAGCTTCTCCGTCCTCGCCGGATCGACTGTCACCAACACCGGGCCCACCACGATGTTCGGCGATCTCGGGCTCAGCCCGGGCTCGTCGGTCACGGGCGCGCCACTCGTGCTCGGCCAGACGCACGTCGATGACGCGGTCGCGATCGGAGCCAAGAACGCCCTGACGACCGCCTACAACGACGCGGCCTCGCGCCCGAGCAACGGCTCGGCGGGTACCGATCTCGCCGGCCAGGTGTTCCTGCCCGGCGTGCGCACGGCGAGCAGCTCGCTGCTGCTGTCCTCCGGAAGCGTCACGCTCGACGCCCAGGGCGATCCCAACGCGGTGTTCATCTTTCAGATCGGCACGACGCTGATCACCGAATCCAACACCACCGTCGCGCTCGTCAACGGCGCGCAGGCGTGCAACGTGTTCTGGCAGGTCGGCTCCTCCGCGACCCTCGGCACGGGCACCCGCTTCGTGGGTACCGTGATGGCCTCCGCGACCATCACCGCGAACACCGCCGCGACGATCCACGGCAGACTGCTGGCGCAGACCGGCGCGGTCAACCTCGACACGAACACGATCACCACGTCCAACTGCGCCGGCGGCAGCGAAACGCCAACCGCGGCCGAAACAGCCGCCGGACTGACCCCTGCGCCGGCCGTCACCCCAACGGGCACATCGCTACCCGGCTCGACCCCGGCGCCGACCCCGGCGCAGCTCGCGGCCAAACGCAAGGCGGCAGCGCGCCGGGCGGCTGCCCGCAGAGCAGCGACGCGAGGCAAAGCCAAACATCACGCGCTCGCGCACCCGGCGCTTCCGCACAAGCGGGGCTCGTTCACCGGCTGAGCGACCGACATGACGGACAGCTCATATCGGCGCTCCGGCGCCCACCGCCCGCACGTGGCTCGCCGTCGGCGGCTGGCACGCAGCGCGGGGATCGTGCTCGCCGCAGCGTGCCTGACGGGCGTCACGGCGGGCTCCGCGGCCGGCTCCGTAGTGGCAGCGGGCGGCCACGCCCACGTGCAGGCGACACAGGAACTCGTCGTCCTGCTCGACGCGCACGCCGTTCACCGGGCGCCCGTGGCTGGATCGCCGACGGTCTCGCTGCTGGCCGGTCGCCGGCCGATCACGGGAGAGCAGACGACCGTGCCGGTGATCGCGCGCTCGATCGCTGCCGGCGGCGCTCGCTGGCTGCAGGTGATGCTTCCGGGTCGGCCCAACGGATCGACCGGCTGGATCTCCCAGCAGGAAACCCGCGGAATCGTGACGGCATGGGCGATCGTCGTCAACCTCGCCACCCGGCATGTGAACGTCTACAGCGACGGTCGCCGGACCAGGAGCTTTCAGGCGGTCGTCGGCAAGCCCTCGACGCCGACGCCCACGGGGCAGTTCTTCGTAGAGGAGACGCTGCAGATGGCCCCAACGGAGCCCGGCGGCCCGTTCGCGCTCGCGCTCAGCGCCCGCTCAAACGTGCTGCAGGAATTCGAAGGCGGCCCAGGCCAGATCGCGATACATGGACGTGACAACCTCGGAGGGACGCTTGGCACCGCCGCCTCGCACGGCTGCATCCGCCTTGCAACCGCGAGCATCGACTGGCTCGCCACGCGCATCGCTCCCGGCACGCCGGTGATGATCGAAGCCGGTTGAGCCGGCGCTGCCACCTGGGCGCTAACGCACGAGGTAACGCGTCGGCACGAGGCGCTCGCTCTGCTTCGGCGGCCGCTTGTATTTGCGTTTCTGGCGCGGCGGCAGCTTCGGTCGCTTTGCCTCGTCGATGTGCTCGTAGGGGATGATCGAGAGCAGGTGGCTGATGAGGTTCAACCGCGCGGTGCGCTTGTCGTCGGCCTCGACCACGTGCCAGGGGCTCGAGTCGGTGTCGGTGTAGGCGAACATCCGGTCCTTGGCCTCGGCGTAGTCGACCCAGCGGGCGCGCGCCTGGAGGTCGGTGGGGCTGAACTTCCAGCGCTTGCGCGGGTCCGACAGCCGTTTCTCGAAGCGCCGCTCCTGCTCCTCGTCGCTGACCGAAAGCCAGTACTTGACGAGCATGATGCCGTCGTTCTGCAGCGCCTGCTCGAACAGCGGGCAGAAGCGCAGGAACTCGTCGTACTCGGCCTCGGTGCAGTAGCCCATGACGTGCTCGACGCCGGCGCGGTTGTACCAGCTGCGGTTGAACAGCGCCATTTCACCGCCGGCGGGCAGATGCGCGGTGTAGCGCTCGAAGTACCACTGCGTGCGCTCGCGCTCGCTGGGTGTGGGTAGGGCGACGATACGGCAGGTGCGCGGGTTCAGGAACGTGACGATGCGCTTGATCGCCCCGTCCTTGCCGGCGGTGTCGCGGCCCTCGAACAGCACCACCAGGCGCCGGCCGCCCGCGACGATCCACTCCTGCAGGTACACCAGCTCGGTCTGCAGGCGCAGCAGCTCCTTGTCGTACTGCTTGTCGTTGAGCTCCTCCACGGTGCGCGCAAGTTAGACGATCGCGTGAGGCGTTGGTGGACCGGCAGGGAGGTCCCTGGCGCGAGGCGTCGGGCGCATCGATCACCATTGCTGGATGGCGAGCAGGGCTGTGAAGACGGAAGCGGTGGTTCTGCGCTCGATGCGCTACGGCGAGGCCGACCGCATCCTGCACCTTTACACGCCGCATCGCGGGCGGGTGAGCGCGATCGCGAAGGGCGTGCGGCGCGCGCGCAGCCGCTTCGGCGGCCGCCTGGAGCCGTTCTTCCGCCTGCACATCGAGCTGCATGAAGGCCGCGGCGAGCTGTTGACGGTGACCGGCGCGCAGACGATCGACGGGTACGCGCGCCTGCGCGGCGATGCGCACGGCCTGGACGCGGCGGCGCGGGCGTGCGACGCGGTGGGACGGCTGTTCGAGACCTCAGAGCCACACCCCGGTGTGTTCAACCTGCTGTGCCGCCAGCTGTCGCTGCTCGACGAGCACGCGGGTGCGGGCGAGCCGGGGTCGACCGACGGCCGCGGCGCGGCGCTCGCGTTTCGCCTGAAGCTGCTGCTCGCGGCGGGGCTCGCACCGCAGCTCGGCGCGTGTGCGAGCTGCGGCGAGCGCGAGCACCTGGTGGGGTTCTCCGGCGCGGCCGGCGGCGTCGTGTGTGCGGCGTGCGAGGCGGGCTCGTTCCAGCTGCGCGAGGACGCGCACGGTTTCATGGTGGACGCCCTCGGCAGCGCGCTGACGGACGTCCCGCAGGCCTCCGCGCCGGCGCTCGGCCAGGTCGAGCGCGCGATCGCGGCGACGCTCGAGCACCACGCGCACGTGCGCCTGATGCCCGCGATCGGGCACGCGGGCTGACGGGAAGCTCGCGCCATCCCGGTATCGTGGTGCGCCGTGGACGAGGGCTTCCCGATCGCGTACCAGGTGTTGGAGAAGGGCGTTCCGGTGCTTGCATCCGACGGCACGGAGGTCGGCACGGTGCATCACGTGGTCTCCGCGCCCGAGAAGGACATCTTTCACGGCGTGGTGATCAAGACGCCCGCTCACGGGCTGCGCTTCGTGGAAGCCGCGGACATCGAGTCGTTGCACGAACACGGCGTGGATCTGCGCATCGACACCGCGGCCGCCCAGAGCCTGCCCCAGCCGGGAGGCGGAGCGCCGGTCTTCGATGAGGACCCCAGCGATCTGCAGGGCTGGCACTACTGGATGAAAGTGATCACTCTGCACAAAGATTGGAAACGCGAGGTGGATCAGCTCGCCCGGCGAGCGGCGCTCATAGCGGTTCGGTGGCTCAAGCGGCTCCAGGCGGCTGAGCTTGCCCAGTCCGACCGCGGTCAAGATGCCCGAGACGGTCGAAAGCGGCATCCCGAGTGCCATCGCGATCTGCCATCCCGTGAGACGAACACGACGCAGCGCTGCGATCGCCTGGCGGCGATCCTCGGGTATCCGCGTTGGCTGACGAACGGGCACCGAAGAGCGGTCTGGCAAGCCCGCGAGTCCTTCAGCCCGAAAACGCGCAACCCACTTCGCCGCCGTGCGATCACTCACACCACCAGCTGCTGCCGCTTCCGAGACAGACCAGCCGCCAGCGAGCACTCGATCAACCAGCAACTCGCGGCCCTTGACGCTGAGCCGAGCGTTAGCGTGCAATCTCATCCGGCGTCCTCCTTGGGACTGGTTGGCTTCGACACCACCAGCCTCCAAGGAGGCCCGGATGAACAACGTCCTCAGGAACTACAACTAGCGGCGCTCACGCTGGCGGGCGCGGCGCCGGCGCTACGGCGCTCATCTCCACTGGCCAGGCGCAGGCCGCAGCCGCTGCCACAATCGAAGGATGAGCGTCGAAACCGAGCAGCATACGGTCGCCGCCGGCTTCGCCGAGCGCGTCACCGAGCAGGAGGCACAGCTGCTGTCGCCGCTGGCGGCCCGCTCCTATCCGGCGCTGCGCGCTCGTGCGGAGGATGACTGCTCGCTGCGCACCCCGTTTCAGCGCGACCGCGACCGCATCGTCCACAGCAAGGCATTCCGGCGGCTGACACACAAGACACAGGTGTTCGTGGCGCCGCGAGGCGACCACTACCGGACGCGTCTAACGCACACGCTCGAGGTGACGAGCATCTCGCGCACGGTCGCGCGGGCGCTGCGCCTGAACGAGGATCTGGTCGAGGCGATCGGCCTCGGTCACGACCTCGGCCATCCGCCGTTCGGGCACATCGGCGAGGAGGTGCTCGACGCGTGCCTGAAAAAGCGCTTCGGACGCGACTTCCACCACTACGAGCACTCATTGCGGATCGTCGAGCGGCTCGAGCGCGACGGTGTCGGGCTGAACCTGACGGAGCAGGTCCGGGAAGGGATCGCGCGCCACTCCAGCCGCGCGCCTGAGCCACAGACGCTGGAGGGCAGGATCGTGCGGGTGATCGACCGCGTGGCCTACATCAACCATGACATCGACGACGCCGTGCGCGCGGGCCTGCTCAGCGAGCAGGAGCTGCCGAGCGAGCCGATCGCGGTGCTCGGGGCGGGCGGCTCGGCGCGGATCGACGCGCTGGTCCACGACATGGTCGAGCACTCGCAGCGGGCGGGCGACATCGTCCAGGGTCCGCTGGCGGGTCCGGCGATGAGCGAGCTGCGCGAGTTCATGTTCGAGCGCGTGTACCTCGGCCCGGCGGTGCGCGCCGAGCACGAGAAGATCACGGCGGTGGTGCGCAGGCTGTTCGAGCACTACGTCGAACGCCCCGAGCTGCTACCGCGGGGCCCCGACGGGGCCCCGCCGAGCGGCGACGCGGAGCTCGCCGAGCGGGTCACGGACTACCTTGCGGGGATGACCGACCGCTACTGCATCAGGGAGTACACCGAGCTACAGGTGCCGCAGGCGTTCGCCCGCTAGCGTTGCCGGCGTGGCGCTGTACAAGAACGAGTCGAAGGACCGCGTGCGCGAGGCGGTCGATTTCCTGGAGCTGGTCTCTGCGCGCACCGAGCTGCGCCGTGCGGGGCCGGCGCGTTACGAGGGACTGTGCCCGTTTCACGACGAGCGCACGCCGTCGTTCGGGATCGACCCGGCGCAGAAGGTGTACTACTGCTTCGGCTGCCAGGCCTCAGGCGACGTGTTCACGTTCGTGCAGGAGACCGAGGGCGTTGACTTCAAGGGCGCGCTCGAGCTGCTGGCGGAACGCTACGGGGTCGAGCTCGAGCGCGAGGAGGAGGATCCGCGCGAGGCGGAGAAGCGCCGGCGCCGGGAGCGGCTGCTCGAGCTGCTGACACGCACGGCGGCCTACTACGAGCGTTACCTGTGGGAGTCGAGCGAGGCGCGGCACGCGCGCGAGTACCTGCAGGAACGGGGGCTCGGCGAGGAGGTCTTGCGGGAGTTCCGCGTCGGCTACGCGCCGAGTGCGTGGGATCGGGTGCTGCTGGCCTCGCGCCGGGGTGGGTTCTCCGAGCAGGAGCTCTACGAGACGGGGCTGGCGCAACGCTCGAAGGAGAACGGCCGCCTGTATGACCGCTTCCGCTCGCGGATCATGTTTCCGCTGGCGGATATCCGCGGCCGTGTACTGGGGTTCGGCGCACGCGCGATGCACGCCGAACAGCGCCCGAAGTACCTGAACACCTCCGACAACGACATCTACCACAAGGGCTCGCAGCTCTATGGCGCCGATCTGGCGCGGGCGCACGCTGCGAAGGCGGGCGAGGTGATCGTGTGCGAGGGCTACACCGACGTGATCGCGCTGCACCAGGCTGGGATCCGCAACGTGGTGGGGTTGATGGGCACGGCGCTCACGGGCGAGCAGGTGGGGGAGCTGGCGCGCATGGCGCAGACGGTGCTGCTCGCGCTCGACGCCGACAGCGCGGGTCAGGAGGCGATGCTGAAGGCGTTCGCGCTGGCAAACAAACGCAAGCTGGAGTTGCGTGTGGTGATGCTGCCGGCCGGCACCGATCCGGCGGAGCTGATCCAGCGTGACGGCGCGGCGGCGATGGAGTCGGCCGTCAAGGGATCGATCTCGTTCGTACGCTTTCGGGCCGAGCGCGTGCTGGCGAGTGGAGACCCGTCGAACACGGAAGACCAGGACCGGATGATCGACGAACTGCGGCCGGTGTTCGCGGAGTTGCCTGAGAGCGCGTTGCGGATGGAGTTGACCCGAACGGTCGACAGCCGCATGGCATTGAAGGAGGGCCTCGCGGAAAAGCTGTTGGCGGCCGCTCCGCGAGTCTCTCAGGGGAGAGGTGAGTCTGGCCGTGTCCCGGCACGAGAGGGTGGCGGTGGCGAGCCGGCTCGTGCGCGCCAGCCTCGGGTGAGCGAGATGACGCGCCGCGAGGAGACCGAGCGGGCGTTCCTGGCGCTGTGCATCGCCTCGCCCGAAGAAGGAGCGCCGGTGCTCGCGGGCCTCGACATCGACGAGCACTTCTCCAGTGGGCTGCTCCGCCGCGCGGCCAGGCATCTATGCGCCGGCGACCTGCTCGCGCCGATGAGCGACGTGGGTGATGGGGAGGTTCGCCTCGAGGACGACCCGCAGCTGAAGGGCCTGCTCGCCGAGCTCGTGGTCGAGGCCGGGCGCGAGCAGCCGGATACGGTCATGCTGGAGGTGCAGCGACTGCAGCTGGAGCTTGCGCGCGTGGACCGCCAGATTCAGCGCGCCCGGGGGCAGGATGGCGGCGACATCAGCGCCCTCGCTCAACGCAAGGCGGAGGTCAAACGCGAGTTCGACCGCGCATACGGGCAGGTGCTCGAACAGACGGGGGACAGGGAGGGGTAGGTCTTTGGCCGGAGGTCCCGGCAGGCGTCGATCGTTGCGTTGCGCCGGCGGTGCGTTTCCGGCCTCAAAGAAGTCACGAAGTTGGCACAGAGGACACAGAAAGCGAACATATGTTCGTGCACAATGCAGTGCATGGATCGTGCTTCTTTGGAGCAGTTCTTGCGCCAGGGACTATCTCTCGCGGAGATCGGCCGACGCTTCGATCTGCACGAAGCGACGGTCAGCTACTGGGTCAAGAAACATGGCCTGGAGGCGGCGAATCGCGCCAAGCACGTGTCACGGGGAGGCATCGCCAGGGCCGACTTGGAGGTGCTGGTCGAAGCCGGCAACTCCATCGCAGAGATCGCCGAGGCGGTCGACCGCAGCAAGGCGACGGTGCGTCATTGGCTGGTCCGGTACGGGCTGAAAACGCAGGCGGCCGGGGAAGACGACCATCGGGACAGGCGGAGGCTGCGAAGCAGGCTGGGCTCGCCACCGTGACGATGCGTTGCATACACCACGGCGAGACCGACTTCTGGCTGACCGGGCGCGGCTACTACCGCTGCAAGCGGTGCCGATCGGATGCGGTTGTCGCGAGGCGCAGGAAGGTGAAGACGATCCTCGTCGCGGAGGCAGGCGGCTCTTGCTGCATATGCGGATACGACCGCAACATGCGGGCGCTGCACTTCCACCATGTCGACCCGTCGCAGAAGCGTCACGAAATGAACGCCAAAGGGGTTGCCATCGCGCTCGACAAGCTGCGGGTCGAGGCGCAGAAGTGTGTGCTTCTGTGCTCTAATTGCCACGCTGAGGTCGAGGACGGGATGGCTTCCATTCCGACTGATGTGCTGGTCAGAACAAGCGCCCCTCCGGGGTAGCGCAGTTGCGTACGATCCGGGGTAGCTCAATTGGCAGAGTAGTCGGCCGTTAACCGATTGGTTGTGGGTTCGAGTCCCACCCCCGGAGCTGTTTTCGCTTATATCTAGGACTCACCCGGGGTAGCCCGAACCGCTGTCCTCAGGCTTCTAGCCTGTTAGCCAGAGACTCGACGAGTCGCGCGGCCCTACTTCCCGAGTCATGGGTCGCCGCCCACTCGGCGAGGCCCCGCGCTCGCTGGCGAATGGCCGGATCCCCAAGCGCTCGCTCCACGGCCAGCCGCAGCACCCGCGGCGTGAGGAACCGCCGCGGCACCCGCACCCCGGCCCCGGCCCAGTCAAGCCGTGCGGCGTTCTCGTTCATGTCGCCGACTGCGGGACACGCGACGACTGCGCAGCCTGAGGAGAGCGCGCGCGCGAGCGTGCCGTGGCCGGCGTGGCAGACGACGAGGTCGCACTCAGGCATGGTCCGTGAGTAGGAGACCCACTCGACGACGCGAGCGTTGTCCGGCACAGTAAGCGCCCGAGGCGGCAGGCGCCGGTTGTAGGTGGCGAGAACGCGCACGGGAGCATCGGAGAGGCCGCGAAGCGCGGCGCGCAGCAGCGTGTGCTCGGAGTCCTGCGCAGTGGACGGCGCAATGAGCACAAGCGGCGCGTCGGGCGCGACGCCGCTCGAGCCACCACCGACCGGCAGCTCGACCTCCAGCGCAGGCGGCTCCCACATGAGCGGCCCGACGACGTGCACGTGTGCGGGCCACGCGCGCGGATACTCGAGCTGCGGGAACGTCGCCACGAGCGCGAGCTCGCGGCTGATGCCGTTGTGGACATAGCCGAGCGGCTCGAGGCCGAGCCGCGCGCGGGTGTCGTTGAGCTCGCGTCGCCCGCGCTCGAGCCCCGGCGCGACGGCCCGCTGAGCCTGACGCCAGAACGAGCGCCCAGCCGCGGTTCGCGGCATGCGCGCGCCGAGCGAGTAGATCGGGGACTCGGGCGCCCCGTGGGGGTAGACGTGCGGGATCAGCGTCGCGCACGGGCGACCCTCGAGCTCGGCGGCGAGCGCGGGTGCGAGCGTGAGGATGTCCGCGACGACGACATCGGGCTGCAGCTCGCGCACGAGCGGCCGCGTGTCGATCGCTGCGTGAACGACCGCCTCGTAGAAGTCGAGCGGCTCGGGCCCCGACGGGAACACCTGGTACTCGGGAGCCGGCGCGAAGTCGAGCCCCTCGGCCTCGACGTCCTGCTGCCATCTACGCCACGTCTGCACAGTGACGTGGTGTCCGCGGGCGGCGAGCGCGCGCCCGAGCGCGATCATGGGAAAGGCGTGACCGGGGTCGCCGAAGGCGCCGAGCAGCATCCGCCTCGGTGGCCCGGCGTCAGCAGCGGCGGTGCCTGCCACCGTCGCTGTGCGTCAGCCGGCGAGCTCGGCGAGCAGCCGCAGCTGCTCGAGGCGCTCTGGAGCGGTGAAGGCGGTCGGAGTGACCCCGAGCGTGCCGACGCCGGCGTCGCGGTAGACGGCGAGGCGCTCGCGGATGACGTCGGGCGGCCCGCACAGCGAGACCGTGTCGATCAGGGCGTCGGGGATCGCGGCCATCGCCTCCTCGCGCTTGCCTTCGAGGTACAGGTCCTGAATCGTCTGCGCCTCGGCCTCGTAGCCGTAGCGCTGGACGAGCTGGTTGTAGAAGTTCTGCTTGCGCGAGCCCATGCCGCCGACGTACAGGGCGATGAACGGCCGCATCGTGTTGCGCCCGGCCTCGAGGTCGTCGGTGATGCAGAGGCTGACGGTGGGGGCGATGTCGAAGTCATCGAGCGATTTGCCCGAGCGCTCGGCGCCTTCCTGCAGCAGCGGGCGCAGCTCGGAGACGTGCTCGGGTGAGAACAGCGTGGGGATCCAGCCGTCGGCGATCTCGCCCGCGAGCGCGGTGTTCTTGGGGCCGATCGCGGCGAGGTAGATCGGGATGCGCTCCTGCACTGGGGAGATGGTCAGCTTGAGCGCCTTGCCGGGTCCGTCGGGGAGCGGGAGCTCGAGCGTCTCGCCGTGGAACTCGACGCGCTCGCGCGCGAGCGCCATGCGCACGACGGCGACGTACTCGCGGGTGCGCTGCAGCTGCTTGGCGAAGCGCTGCCCGTGCCAGCCCTCGGCGACCTGTGGGCCGGAGGAGCCGATGCCGACGATCATGCGCCCGTTCGAGAGCTGGTCGATGGTCGCGGCGGTCATCGCGGTCATCGCGGGCGAGCGGCCGGGCATCTGGAAGATGCCGGCTCCGAGTCGGATTTTGCTGGTCTGCCCGGCGAGCCAGCCGAGGACGGTGGCGGTGTCCGAGCCGTAGGCCTCCGCGGCCCACACCGAGTCGTAGCCCAGCCGCTCAGCCTCTCCGACGATGGTGAGCTGGTCCTCAGATGTGAGGCCCATGCCCCAGTAGCCGATGTGCACGCCGAGCTTCATGTGCAAGTTTCCTTTCAGCGGGAGGAGATACGTTGCCGGGCGGGAAGGCGTGCCATACGCTTGGCCGCGCACCGTCGGGCACTGGCTGGACAGCCAACACGCGGGTGCACAGCCTATGCGAAACCGCCGCCGCCCCAGCGCCAGCCCCGTCGAGCGCCTGCGTCTCGCGATCGACTGCCTGCCGGTCGGCACCCGCGAAGCGATGCTCGTCGGGTTGCGGGCGAACGAGCGCATCATCGCCGGCGCCTACGTCGATCGCGACGGCGGCGTGTGTCCGATGCTCGCCGCGCACCGCGCCGGTGGACGGACGGACCTGCTCGCCTTTGCCCGGTCGTGGGATCGCTTCACCCACACCGGTGGCGCCGTGAGGGCCGCGACCGCGCGCGAGCTGCGGATCCTCATCGCACAGCTCGAAGCAAGCCTGATGAGCGCGAGCGCCGTCGACCTGGATGTGGCGATCAAAGAGCACCGCGAGCTGCGGAGCGGGCGCATGCGCCGGCGCCGCCGACTGGCGAATACGGCCGATCCGTCGGGCGAGATCGTGGCAGGGCGTCTGCGCAGCCCCTCGCCGCGACGCCTCGTTCGCACGAGCGCCTAGCTCACAGCGCGTCGCCGGGCCGCACGAACATCATCTCGGGCACGATGCATGCGGGCGAGACCTTGAGCAGGTAGCGGACGGCCTCGGCGATGTCCTCCGGGCGAATCATGTCTTCGGCGGCGACGTGCTCCTTGACGAAATCGGTCATCGGCGTGTCGACGAACGCCGGGCACAGCGCCGTCGACTTGATCCCTTCAGGGCCGAGTTCCTTGTTCATGGCTTCGGTCCAGCCGACGACGCCGTGCTTGGTGGCCGAGTAGACCGACAGCCATGCCTCGCCGCGCTTGCCGGAGATCGAGGAGGTGTTGACCACGAGCGCGTTCTTGTGCTCGCCGGCGGCCTCCCTGAGCAGCTCCACGCATTCGCGGTAGAAGAGCACGATCGAGCGCAGGTTGATGTCGAGCTGCATGTCCAGGCGCTTGGTCTCGATCTCGCCGACGGTCGCACCGACGCCGACGCCTGCGTTGTTCACGAGGACGTCCAGGCGCCCGTAGCGGGCGCGATGCTCGGCGACGACCTTCTTGATCTCGGTCTCATCCGAGACGTTCGCCGCGACGGCCTGCACGTCGAAGCCATCGGCGGCGAGCCCGGCGACGGCGGCCTCGAGCTTCTCGGGCCGTCTGGCGGCCATCGTGACACCGAACTCTTCCTCGCCGAGCACCCTGGCGATGGCGAGCCCGATACCGCTCGACGCTCCCGTGACGATCGCTGCGCGCTCTGCTGGCATCTGCCGTCCTCTCCGTTGGTGATCGGAACCTCGGCGCTCGCCCTGGTGGCGAGCGGCGCGCGGGAGCATCCCACATCTCGCTGGTAGCGTCTGCGCCAGCGCGCAACGGCCACGGCCTGAGCGCGCGGCGGGCCCGTAGCTCAGTTGGTTAGAGCTGCCGACTCATAATCGGTAGGTCCCTGGTTCGAGTCCAGGCGGGCCCATCCCGGAAACTTCTGCAAACGAACGAAAAGGACAAGGACCTCAGTTCTTCGGCGTCTGTTCCCCACGCAAGTAGGGCGCCGCACCGCTCGACGCGATACACCGGTGGTACACTGGCCTGGTGGCCACATCCCATCCCCGCATCCAAGTCACCGAGGATCCGGAGCTCGCACGCGCGCTGCGCACGGCCGCGCCGCATCTGCCGGCCGGGCTCTCGCGCTCGCGACAGGTGCGCGAACTGGCGATCGCCGGAGCTCGCCACATCGCCGATGAACCACCAACCGAAGAGCAGCGCACGATGCTGCTCGAAGGGCTCGCCGAGAGCTTCATGAAGCCGGAGACTGCGGGTATCGACTGGGATCTGCTGCGCGACGGCAAGCTTCGTGCCTGGCCCATCCGATAGCCGGGCCGCCTGGGGCGAGCTGCCGCTGCTCGTCGATACCTCCGCGTGGTCGCGCGCACACCACGCGGCCGTCCGCGACAACTGGGTGCAGGCGCTGCTTGCACGTCGTCTGCGCATCTCGCCGGCTGTGCGGCTGGAGATTCTGCTCAGCGCTCGCAGCGGCGCGGACTTCGATGTGCTCGCGGAAAGGCTGACCGCGGTGCGTAGCGCCCCGCTCACGGCCACCACCGCTCGTGCCGCGCAGGACGCCATGCGCTCGCTCGCCCATCGCTCCGCCGGCGCGCAGCGGATGCCGGTGGTCGACTACCTTGTCGCCGCGGCCGCGCAAGAGACCGGGGCCGCCGTGCTCCATTACGACCGCGACTACGACACGCTCGCTGAGATCATGGGGTTCGAGTCTGTCTGGCTCGCGCCGCCCGGCTCGCTCCCGTAGCCCTCAATCGTGAGCGCACTCATAATCGGTAGGTCCCTGGTTCGAGTCCAGGCGGGCCCACCTCACGAAACCCCTGCTAACACAGGGGTTTCGTCGTTAGTGAGCCACGCCGGATACAGACAAACCTCACCCTGGGAGCACCGGGAGCACCCGGGCAAGCTGAGCCATGCGAGGCCGCGACATACATGTCAAATGGCATGCGCTCGTCTTGACATATCAAGCCCCCGCGAGTAGGGTGCGCGAGCGGAGTGCTGCGGGGGGATGGAAGCCCGTTGCCGTGGCTGCCAGATAGTGGGGTCGACGCTGCATTGGAGGTCCTGACGGGCCTCCGTTGCGGGCTGTGCCACAGGAGCCCCTGGAGGGGGTACGAGATGCTCAAGGGCCGTGCGTCCGGGGGCGAGAACGAACGGAGATGGACATGGCTGAAAGGATTCCTGCGAAGGTCGTCACCCTTGCGGTGGCCCTCGTCGCCGTAGTGGGCGCATTCGCACTGACCGCGGGCGCGGCGAGCGCGGTTACATTCACACCGATCTACAACAACATCCCGAGCCCGCTGCCCGGGAACGTCCCGTCGGAGTCGTTCGAGGCGACGCAGACGTCGCAATTCGGTGGCCAGGTGGAACTCGGCGGGGCGAGCCTCAACACGACGCAGGTCAAGGTCGCGATGAGCAGCTGGGCCTGCCAGAGCGGGTCCTGGGTAAGCGGTTGCCTGACCACACCGGGGGCAAAATTTGAATGGCCGGTGACGCTGCACGTCTACGCGGTGGGTGCGGACAACTCGGTGGGCACCGAAGTCGCACGCATAACGAAAACGTTCAAGATGCCCTACCGGCCGTCGGCCAACGCGAAATGCACTGGCGAACACGCCGGTGGCTGGCTGCACATGGGCACCTGCTTCCACGGCAAACTGTTCACGATCTCGTTCGCGCTCAAAGGCGTCGCGGTTCCGAGCACGGCGATCATCAGCGTGTCGTTCAACACGGCCGATTACGGCGCGGAACCGAGCCACGACGAGTCCGGGCCGTACAACTCACTGAACGTCGCTGGCTTCGAAGGCTCACCGACGGTCGGGAGCGACCCGCAGCCCGAGAGTGACTACACGGACTCAAAATGGACCGGCGCCCACTGTGACGCTGGCCTTGGCGGGACCGGCTCGTTCAGGTTCGATCCGGCTCTGCCCGGCGAATGCCTGCCGTCCCAGGAAGCATATGACGGCTTCGACAACGAAGGGCTACAGCCCGGCTTCGAGGTCGTCACCGCTAGCTGACGGTCGCACATTCAGGAGCAGGTGACGTCGACGAAGGCCCCGCCACGGCGGGGCCTTCGTGCTGTTCGAGTACGCGCTTCACACACGGCGGTCCCCCCGGCGGCGTAGCGTCACTCCGTAGCCGATTCCAGCCGGCGCCTCAACGCTCACGCCAGCGCCCCCTCGCCAGAACGCACCGACCCCGCGAGCCGCGCCGCTGACTCAGGGTCGTGGGAGGGCAGGTAGATCGTGGGGTGCTGCGCGCAGTGGGCGAGGATCGTTTCGAGTGTGGCGACGTGAACCTTTGGGTCCGGACCGATCGCGTCTGCTCGCCGCGCCTGCAGTTGCTCGAGCGTGTCGGTCGCATCGCCCGCGAGCATGACGTGTGACCCCGAGTCGTCCACGCAGATCACCGAGATGTGCCCGGGAGTGTGCCCCGGTGTCTCGACGGCGACTATGCGTCCGTCGTCGCTGAGTGCACGGCTGCGCGCGAATGCGCCGAATGGACCGCCGTCAAACGTGAACAGTTCGGGGGCGAACCCCGGGGGCAGCGGCTGGCGCATCACACCGCGCATCACACGCGAGAACGGGGCGTTGACGAACTGCAGCTCCGCCTCGTTGATCAGCGTCCGCCGGCGCACGTGGACCATGCCGTCGATGTGGTCGCCGTGCGCGTGGGTCAGCACCACCTCCGAGACGTCGCCGAGCTCGAGGCCCGCTGCCGCCATGGCGCCCGGAAGCTCGTGCTCGCGCGTCACGTCGAAGCGCGCGAAGGGCACGTTGCGAACGCTCGCCGTCTCGCCGGTGTCGACCAGGCGCAGGACGCCTTCGTGCTCGACCGCCCAGCAGTGGATCGGCAGTGGCTCCGACCAGCTGCTAGGCAGGAACAGATCGAGCTGCCGGCGCGCGCCGCGACTCGCAAACAGGAAGCTGTGCTTGACGCGCACCGTCCCTGTGGTCAGCGCGTGGATCTTCATGGCGTGGACGCTGGTTGGCGTGTTGGCACGTCGGCGAGCGCCGGCGCGCCGTCGCTCGTTGCGGCGTCCGCATCGAGCGTCGCCAGCGAGCTTTCGCCCTCGATGTTGATGTGGGGAAGCAGCGCGTCGAGCCAGCGCGGCAGCCGCCAGGTGATCGGGCCGAGCAGCTCGAGCACTGCTGGCATCAGCATGCAGCGGATGACGAGCGCGTCGAGCAACACCGCCACGGCGAGTACGAAGCCGAACTCCTTGAGCGTGCGCTCGTCGCCGAGGACGAACGACAGGAACACGCACACCATGATCGCCGCAGCCGCCGTGATCACGCGGCCCGTCAGGCTGAGGCCGTCCGCCACCGCGGCGGATGCATCTTTCTTGTGCACCCACTGCTCGCGTATGCGCGAGACGAGGAACACCTCGTAGTCCATCGAGAGTCCGAACACGACCGCGAACATGATCACAGGCACCCACGCCTCGATGGGGCCCTTCTGCACGCCGAGCACGCCGCCGAGCCATCCCCACTGGAAGACCGCGACCGTCACGCCGAGCGCGGCGCCGACCGTCAGCAGGTTCATGACGGCCGCCTGCAGGGGGATCACGAGCGAGCGGAAGACGATCAACAGGAGTAGCGCCGACAGCAGGATCACGATCGCGAAGAACAGCGGCAGCTTGCTGGTGAGCACCCGGGAGAAGTCGATCGAGCCGGCTGTGAAGCCGCCGACCAGCACCGGCACGCCGCTGTTGTGCTCGAGCGGTGGCAGAACTTCGTGGCGCAGGTGATTCACGAGTTCGGTCGTGGCGAGCGCCTCGGGAGCCGACGCGGGATACACGCGCATGACGGCCACCGCGCCCGATGGAGAGACCTCTGGCTGCGTGACCGCGGCGACGTCCGGGGCGCCACCGGCGGCGCTTCGGAGCGCAGCCAGCGTCGCCGAGCTGCTGGCACGATCGCGTCCGGACAACTCGGCGACGAGCACCAGCGGGCCGTTGAATCCCTGCCCGAAGCCCTGCGCGAGCAGGTCGAAGGCCTGACGCGAGCTCTTACCCGCGGGATCGTTGCCGGCGTCGCTTTCATCGAGGCGCATCGCGAACACCGGGACCAGCAGCGCGACCATGACGGCGAGAGCGACGACCGCGAGCGGCCACGGCCGTGCGCGTACCACCTCGCTCCATCTGCGCCACGACCAGCCGCCCGTCGCGCCGCCGCTCGCGCGGACCGCCGCGGCACTCCCGTTGGCGGCACTCGCGACTGGGCGTTTGCGGCCGGGCAGTCGCCGGCCCGCGGCGCGCGGACGTACGAGCCGCTGGCCGAAGCGCGTGAGCATCGCCGGCAGCAGCGTCAGCGCGGCGGCGAGCGTCAGCAGCACCGCGATCACCGCGGCGATCGCCAGCCCGTACATGAACGCGACCCCCGTCGCGAACATCCCCAACAGCGCGATCACGACGGTCGTGCCCGCGAGCAGGATCGCGCGCCCCGAGGTGTCCATCGCCTCGATCACCGCCAGCTCGACGTCGCCCAGCGCGAGGTAGGTCTCGCGAAAGCGCGTGACGATGAACAGCGAATAGTCGATTCCGACGCCGAGACCGATCATCAGCGCCAGGTCGGGAGAGATGTTCGACATGTTCGTGACGTGGGTCGCGAGCCCGATCAACGCCACCCCGGTGATCAGTCCCAGACCGGCTGTGATCAGCGGCATCCCGGCGGCCGCGAGCGAGCCGAACGTGATCAGCAGGATGACCAGGGCCGCGATCACGCCGACCGCGGTCGCCGGTCCGACGCTGAATCCCTCGGCCTGCTCCACCACCTGACCGCCCGCTGCGATCTGCAGGCCCGGGACGTGCACCGCCTGGATGTCGCTCAACAGCGGCGCGCCGGTATTCGACGGCAGCAGGTTCGCGCGCTTGTCGTAGTTGACGGTCGCGAACGCCGTCATCCGGTTCGAGGAGATCTGAACGGCTCCAGCCGGACCGTACGGGCTGACGACCCCTGCCACGTGCGCCAGTGCGCTGACGCGTTTGAGGAGCGGTTCGACCGCGGCGCGCACGGTCGGCGACTCGATCGTTCCGCTCGAGACGTGGAAGACGATTGTGTCGATGTCGCCGCTCTGCGCGGTGAAGTCGCGTTTGAGCAGTTCGCTCGCTCGCTGCGACTCCGTACCCGGGAGGCCGAAGACGCTGACGTAGTTCGGCCCGACCGCCTGCGCGATGACCGTCGTCAGGATCGCGACGACCACCCACGCGAGCACGACGACGCGGCGATGAACGATGCACCAGCGGGCGAGACGGGTCATACGCTGACTGACCTCCTTCGGGGGCCCCCTTGTGGCCCACGAGGGCCTCTGGCGACGGTACTCCTTTCGCGCGCATCACCTGGCCCCCCACACACGGGCCGGTCAGGCGGGCTTCTCGAACACCAGCCGGTAGTGGTCCAGCAGCTCCCGTTCGAAGCAGATCTTGTTGGCGCTCACACCCGAGGTGAATGCCATCCGGAACTCGGCGCTGGCGAGCCAGCGCGGCAGCAGTCGCGCCTTGAGCAGCTTCTTGCGCAGGCTCGGCGTACCGATGCGCGCATTCCACTGCGTGATCGTCTCGATGTAGTCGAGGCGGCCACTCTCGCTCGAGACCATCCGCAGGTGCGGCTCCGCGCAGCGGACGACCTGCTCCTGGCCGAACGGCAGCCACGACCCGGGAAACTGGCAGCCGAGCAGGGCGAGGATCCACGCGTCCGAGTTCCTCGGCGCGCTCGTGCTGATCTGCTCGTACGGGATCATGTTCCTCCCGAAGACCATCGTCTGCAGGTAGAAGCGCCCGCCCTGCGGCAGCACGCTCGCGATGCGGGCGAAGATCGCGCGATATGCCTCCTCCTGACGCCCGGCGAGGTACTCCTCGACTGAGCAGAAGTGCTCGAACGCGCCGAGGCTCGCGACCGCGTCGAACGGACCGAACGTCTCGCGCTCGACCTCGCGCGCGTCGTGCAGGCGGACGTCCAGCCGGTGACGGCGACACGCGCTCGCCTGCGCCGAGGACAGCGTCACGCCGAGCCCCGTCGCGTCCCGGCTGCGAGCGAAGTTGAGCAGCGGCCCCCACCCGCAGCCGAGATCGAGTACGCGGCGCCCCGGCGTGATGCCGATCTGCTCGGCGACGTGCTCGTGCTTTCGGCGCTGCGCCTGCTCGAGCGTCAGGGAGAAGTCCCCGTCGTACTTCGCGCAGCTGAAGTCTGCGAGCTCACCCAGGCTCAACCGGATCACGCGGTCGGTCAGCGAGTAGGTGAAGTCGAGGTCCCGACGGTCAGCCACTGCTCAGCGCCCCCACGCTCTCACCGCCTTCAGTCGTCCTGGTGGATGTCCAGGCGGGAGGAGTCGACGGGGGTGTAGCTCGTATCGACCTCGTGCAAATGCAGCTCAGAGGCCCGCACCAGCTGCTCGGCGATCTGTGTTTGATAGTTGGCGAAGGCCGGCGAGCGATAGTGCTCGTCGAGCGCCTCCCGGTCGCGCCACTGCTCCACGTGCACGAAATGCCCCGGATCGTCCACTGACTCGGCGAACACGTAGGAGATGCAACCGGGTTGCTCGCGCGCACTTGCCTGTGTCGCGCGCAGCAGTTCACGCACCGCGGCGAGCCGGGGAATCTGCGCGTAGACATCTCCCAACGCGATGATCACGCGCGCCTACTGGAGGTATTTCTCGACCGTGCTCGCGTCGCGCGCGTGCGCCTCGTCGGGATCCTGGCCCGCGTTGCGGCGCGCCCGTCGCTGGCGCAGCAGATCCCAGCAGCGGTCGAGTTCGACGGACAGCTGATCCCGTCGTCGCCGGTCCGCCTCGAGCGCGTCTTCGTCGACAGCGTCGTCCTGCTCGCGGTCGAGCAGCGCGTGCTCCTCGCCCACCAGTGCCTCGATACGTCCGAGGATCGACTGGTCGTCCATGTGCTCAGGGTAGCCGAGCAAGCAAGACGGTGCCCTGGCGTGCTTAGCTCTCGCTGTGCTTGGCTTGCCCGCTGGTGTGAGGACGTGCCTGTTCGATCTCGACGGTGTGTTGACCCAGACGGCCAAGGTCCACGCGGCCGCGTGGAAGCAGATGTTCGACGCCTATCTGCGCGAACGCGCCGAACGGACGGGCGAGCAGTTCGCTCCGTTCGACCTGCTCGGTGACTACGACGAATATGTGGACGGCAAGCCGCGCTATGAGGGCGTGCGCGCGTTTCTGGCCTCGCGCGGAATCGAGCTCCCCGAAGGGAGCCCCGACGAACCATCGGACGCCGAGACGGTTCACGCGCTCGGCGAGCGCAAGAACAGGATCGTGCTCGAGTTGATCCGCGAGCACGGCGTCGAGCCCTACGAGGGCTCGGTCCGTTACGTGCGCGCCGTGCGCGACGCCGGGATGCCCCGCGCCGTCGTCTCTTCAAGCACCAACTGCCGCGACGTGCTGCACGCCGCCGGCATCGAGGATCTGTTCGAAGCGGTCATCGACGGCGTCGTCGCCGAGCGCGAGCACCTGCATGGCAAGCCCGCGCCCGACACGTTTCTCGCGGGCGCGCGTGCGCTCGGCGTCGAGCCCGCCCGGGCGGCCGTCTTCGAGGACGCGCTCGCGGGTGTCGAAGCCGGGCGTGCCGGGCACTTCGGCTTCGTCGTCGGCGTCGACCGCGTCGGACAGGCCGACGCCCTCGCGGCCCACGGCGCCGACATCGTCGTAGGCGACCTGGCGGAGCTGCTGCAGGCGCCGTGATCCAGCATTCCTCGTTCACCGTCGAGCCGTGGGTCGTGCGCGAGACCGGACTCGACCTCGACAAACTCGCCCAGACGGAGTCCGTGTTCGCGCTCGCCAACGGCCACATCGGACTGCGAGGAAACCTCGACGAGGGCGAGCCGTTCGGCCTGCCG
Source organism: uncultured Solirubrobacteraceae bacterium (assembly GCA_963827455.1). Classification (GTDB taxonomy): domain Bacteria; phylum Actinomycetota; class Thermoleophilia; order Solirubrobacterales; family Solirubrobacteraceae; genus Palsa-744. The sequence continues at coordinate 48,971 of CAWHAW010000014.1, forward strand.
GGCACGTATCTCGCCGGCTTCTACGAGGTCCGACCGCTGCCCTCCGCCGAGGCCATCTACGGCAACCCGGAGGCCGGCGAAGCTCGCATCAACGTCACCAATGGAAAGCTCATCCGGCTGCTTGTCGAAGACGAGCCGATGGACATCCGCTATGGCGCGCTGCACAGTCACGAGCGCGTGCTCGATCTCCGCGCCGGCGTCATGCGCCGCACGCTCGTTTGGGAGTCGCCGATGGGACGCTCCGTGCGGGTCACCTCCACGCGCCTGGTGTCGTTCACGCAGCGGGCCATCGCGGCCATCCTCTACGAAGTGGAGGCGCTCGACGGCGACACGCCGGTGGTCGCCCAGTCGGAGCTCGTCGCCAACGAGGCCGTGCCCCTGTCCGAGGAGGACCCGCGCGCTGCGGCAGCGCTCGCCTCGCCGCTGAGCTCGGAGTTCCACGCCGAGGCCGACACCCGCGTTGTGCTGGCGCACTCGACGCGCGCGAGCGGGTTGAGAATGGCGGCCGCGATGGACCACATCATCGAGGGGGAGACCGGCGCCGGCGCGGAAAGCTTCGACGACACCGGTCGGCTTCTCATCACTGCGGATCTCGCGCCCGGCAAACCGCTGCGCATCGTCAAGCTGCTCGCCTACGGGTGGTCTTCCCAGCGCACCGTGCCGGCGATCATCGACCAGGTGGCAGCGGCGCTGGCGGAGGCGCGACACCGCGACTGGGACGGCCTGCTTGCCGAACAACGCAGCTATCTCGATGACTTCTGGGACCGCGCCGACGTCGAAATCGATGGTGACGCCGAGCTGCAGCAGGCGGTTCGCTTCGCGCTCTTCCACATGCTCCAGGCGGGCGCCCGCTCCGAGCGCCAGGCGATTGCTGCCAAGGGTCTGACGGGGACCGGCTACGACGGGCACGCGTTCTGGGACACCGAGACGTTCGTCCTGCCGGTGCTGACCTACACCGTTCCGCACGCGGCGCGCGACGCGCTGCGCTGGCGCCGCCGGACGCTCGAGCTGGCGCGAGAACACGCCCGCTCGCTTGGACTCGCGGGCGCGGCCTTCCCGTGGCGGACGATTCAGGGACATGAGTGCTCCGGCTACTGGCCTGCGGGGACCGCTGCGTTTCACATCAACGCCGGTATCGCCGACGCGGTCAGGCGCTACGAGCTGGCCGGTGACGACGACGCGTTCGCCGCCGGCGAAGGCCTCGAGCTGCTGGTCGAGACGGCAAGGCTTTGGCGCTCCCTCGGACACCACGACGCCGCCGGGAGCTTCCGGATCGACGGTGTGACCGGTCCCGACGAGTACAGCGCGATTGCCGATAACAACGTCTACACCAACCTCATGGCGCAGCGCAACCTGCGCACGGCCGTCGTCGCCGTCCAGCGCCACCACGGGCGCGCCGACGAGCTCGGTGTCGATGACGAGGAGATCGCCGCCTGGCGTGATGCGGCCGACGCGATCCTGATCCCCTACGACGACGAGCTGCAGGTCCACCAACAGGCGCAGGCGTTCACCGAGCACGAGATCTGGGACTTCGACGCAACGGGCTCGGACCAGTATCCGCTGCTGCTGCACTTCCCCTACTTCGACCTGTATCGCAAGCAGGTCGTCAAGCAGGCCGATCTGGTGCTCGCGCTGCACCTGCGCGGCGACGCCTTCAGCGACGCGGAGAAGGCGCGCGACTTCGCCTACTACGAGCGGCTGACCGTGCGGGATTCCTCGCTCTCGGCTTGCACCCAGGCGGTGATCGCCGCCGAGGTCGGTCACCTCGAGCTTGCATACGACTACCTGTCCGAGGCGGCGCTGATCGACCTCGACGACCTCCAGCACAATACGCGTGACGGGCTGCACATCGCGTCGCTCGCCGGAACCTGGATCGGCGCGGTCGCTGGCTTCGGTGGGCTGCGCGACCACGACGACATCCTCAGCTTCATGCCGCGATTGCCCCAGGCTCTCAGTCGGATCGCGTTTCGCCTCGCCTTTCGCGGACGACGGCTGTTGGTGACGGTGGAGCACAGGCGGGCGAGCTACACGCTCGTGGAAGGAGATGCGCTCGAGATCGTCCATCACGGCAGGAAGGCGACGATCAAGCCGGGGCGGGCACTGGTTCGCAAGATTCCGCCGCCTCCCCGGGGGAGACGCCGAGCCAGCCACCGCGGCGCGCGCCCCAGCGTCGGGAGCTGCCGATGTGATGCGCGCGGGCTTGCCGACGCTTTCGCGAGCTCAGGCGTAGGATCGCGGCTACCGTGGCCGGGTCGCCGATCGATCAGCTGCTGGGCGCCGTCGACGCGCTCGACCTCGAGGCGGTGGTCGCGCTGGCGGCGCCAGACGTCCAGCTTTTGACGGTCGACGGGCGCCGGGCCGCGGGCGCGGCGGAGATGCGCGCAGTGCTCGGGGACTTCCTCGGGTCGCTGCGCTCCGCGACGCACCGCGTCACCGCACAATGGCACCCGGACGACGTCTGGATCGCCGAGGTGGACGCGAGCTACGAACTGAAGGACATGACGCGACTCGGAGTGCTGCCGCGCGCGTTCATCGTGCGTGCTGGGCCGGACGGGCTGAGCGACGTGCGCGCATACGGTGCGCACGAGCAGCCGCTCACCGAGTTGGGCGCCGCTGAGCACGAAATGCGGCTGGGCGGCAACTGGATACCTCCGCTCTGACGCTAAGCCCTCGGGCGCTGGACAGCTTGCCCAACCCCGCTGTGGGCCTATAGCCGAGCGCGATGGGTGAATCCTCGGGTGTAGCCTACGGAGCGATGCAGGCGCCTAATGACGGGGCGGAATGGGAGCGGCTGTTCTGGCTCGTTTTCGAGCGGACGTCGAACCCGATCCTGCTGCTCGACGAACAGCGGCGCGTCGTCGACGTCAATGACCCCGGGCTGTCGCTGCTGGGCGTACGTGACAAGAGCGAGCTGATCGGCAAGTCGATCGAGGAGAGCATCAGGCCGGAGGAGCGCGAGCAGGCGGCGCGCGATTGGGAGGCGTTCCTGCAATCAGGCGACTACATGGGCAAACGGGTCCTGCTCCGAGCCGACGGAACCGAGGTGCAGGTCGATTTCGCGGCGCGGCTGGGCGAAATCGGCGGACGCCGGCTCGCTATGTATGTGATCGCCGCCGACGACCCTACGTACGCACCTTCGGCTGGATTGGCGAACAAGCTGCCGTTGCGCTCACGCGAGCGCGAAGTCGTCACGCTGATCGCGCTCGGCCTCGACACGGCCGAAATCGCTGAGAAGCTCTTCATATCGCCATCGACCGTCCGCACCCACGTGCGCAACGCGATGGCCAGGCTCGGTGCGCACACACGGGCGCAGTTGGTGGCGAAGGTCCTCTGCGCCGAGCGCGCGATCCAGCCGTCGCGCCTCGGCGGGTAATCGCGTCGAGACCACCACGGATCGACGCGTCGGCGCTGCCAGTATGCACGGTGTGAGTACCGCGCAGCGAGGACGAACGAGCGTCGATGCGGATGACCTGGATGTGCCCGAGGAGCTGAGCCGGCGGCGGCTGCGCACGCGGCTGGCGCTGCTGGCGGGGGTGATCGTTGCCGTCGTGGCAGTCGTCACGCTGGTGCCGGGGCTGGAGGGGCTGCGCGCGCGACTGTCACACGCGTCGCCCGGGTGGCTGTCACTCGGAGTCGGGTTGAAGGTGCTCTCGGGCCTCGGGTACGTGGCGGTGTTTCGCATGGTCTTCTGCAGGCGCATGAGCTGGCGCGTCAGCTACCAGGTCGGCATGTCCGAGCTTGGCGCCAACGCGCTGCTGCCGACCGGTGGCGCCGGTGGCCTCGCACTGGGGGCGTGGGCGCTGAAACGAGGCGGGATGCCGGCGAGCGAGATCGCCCGACGCACGGCGGCGTTCTTCCTGCTGACAAGCGTCCCGAACGTCGTCGGCGTGATCATCGTCGGGCTCGGGCTCGCAGTCGGACTGTTCCCGGGGGAGAGCAACCCGTTGTTGACCGTGGTGCCGGCCGTGATCGCCGCGATGTCGATCGTGCTGGCCCTGCTCGCCGGTCGCACCGCCGGCGGCCTGCACGTGCGCCTGCGCCACAGCGAAGCAGCGGGATCCTCACGACGCGCCACCGTCGCACTTAAGACGCTCGTCGCGGTGGCCGACGGCGTGAATGAGGCGGTTGCGCTGCTGCGCGAGGGCAACGCCTGGCTGATCGGTGGCCTGATCGCGTACCTGGCGTTCGACGTGATGGTCCTGTGGGCGTCGTTCCACGCGTTTGGTGCCAGCCCGCCGCTCGGGATCGTGTGGATCGGGTACCTGATCGGCGAGCTGGGTGGGCTGATCCCCGTTCCCGGCGGAATCGGTGGCATCGACGCGGGGCTCGTTGGAACGTTGGTGCTGTACAACGTGCCGATTACCGCCGCAGCGTCGGCGGTAATCGCCTACCGGGCGATAGCGCTGTGGGTCCCAGCGCTGCTCGGCAGCGTCGCGTTCGTAATGCTGCGACGCCTGCTGCGCGACGAGTCCCAACAGCTCGCGGTATGCGCCCCGCAGACGGAGATGGAGGTGATCGGACTCGGTCGCGTCACGGTCGTCTCCTCGCGCAACTCCCCAGTGTCCGCCTCGCAACGTCCCAGCCTCCCGACCTGATCCCGGCTTGAGGTTTTCGCGCGCGGTACGCGTGATATAAGCTCTCCATATACCAGCCTGCGGAATGCTTCTGGCGTGGTAGTCGGGTAGGCGTAACGGTGGTGGTTCCCAGGGGGGATCCTCGCTGCGGTGATGAATCGGGCCAGGGCTGGCCCTGGAGGCTCGATGTTCAGTCAAGGGCAGCTGCGGTATTTCGTGACGGTCTCGGAGGAGGGACAGATCACTCGTGCCGCAAAACGGCTTCACCTCGCCCAGCCGGCCCTCTCGCAAGCGATTGCGCAGCTGGAAAGCGAGCTGGGAGTTGAGCTGCTTACGCGTCACCCCCGCGGCGTGATGCTCACCGACGCCGGCGAGGCGTTTCTGATCAAGGCTCGTGCGGTGCTCGCCGCCGAGGAGGAGACCTCGGAGATTGCGCTTGCGCTGAGGCGCGCGGCGAGCGACACGATCGCGATCGGCTTCGTCGGCCCGCCGCCCACGCTCAGCACTCCTGAGCTCTTCCGTGCGTTCGCGGAGCGCCACCCGCAGGCCCACATCTCCTACCTGGACCTTCCGTTTCCCTGTGGGCAGACCGCGAGCTGGTTGGGGAGCGTCGACGTCGCGTTCTGCCATGCGCCGGTGGTCGAACCGGGGATCTGCGTTCAGCCGGTTCGGGTCGAGCCCCGCGCGCTGCTGGCTCACCGTGCGCACGCGCTCGCGGGATACAACGAGCTGTCGGTGACAGATGTCCTGGACGAGACCTTCGTCAGCTATCACCCCGACGTGCAGCCGGCGTGGGCGGCGTTCCACAGCCTTGACGATCACCGCGCCGGGACGCCGGCGAGGGTGACCACCGACCATGCGCTGAGCACGCTGCAGATGCTCGGGATCATGTCCTCGGCGCGTGCCGTCACGACGATCCCCTACGGCGATGCGAAGCTCGCTCGCCAGGTCCTGCCCGACATCGTCGCGATGCCGGTCCGGGACGCCGCGCCGGCGGACGTGTCGCTGGTGTGGCGTGAGGATACGAGCAGCACGTTGCTGGAGGATCTCCTCGAGATCGCAAAGCGCCTCCCATGGTCCGAAGTTGACCTTTAAGCGCGGTCACCTCCTGTACTTCGTGACGGTCGCCGAGGCGGGCCAGATCACGCGCGCGGCAAGGAGGCTGAATCTGGCGCAGCCGGCGCTGTCGCGCGCGATCACCGGACTCGAGTCCGACCTGGGGTTCAAGCTGCTCGAGCGGCACGCCCGCGGCGTCACGCTGACGCCGGCGGGCGAGGCGTTTCTGGTCAAGGCTCGCGCCGCCGTGTCAGCGTGGTCCGACGCGCTTTCGACGGCTGAGTCGATGGCGCGCGCCCGCCGCGGAACGATCGATTTCGGCTTCGTGGGGGTGCCACCGGGGCTCGACAGTCCGGCGCTACTGGAAACGTTCGCGCAGGACTATCCCGAGATCGACGTCTGCTACCGGGAGCTCGCATTCCCGTGCGCTCGCACCAGCTCGTGGCTCGCCGACGTCGACCTCGCCGTTTGCCACCTGCCTCCGACGGACCCGGACGTGTGGGTCGACGCGCTGCGCTGCGAACCGCGTGTCGTGCTCGCCGCGACGCGTCACCGGCTGGCGGGACACCGCGAGCTGTCCGTCGCCGAGGTCCTCGATGAGACCTTCATCGGCTTTCACCCGTCGGTTGACCCGATGTGGGCGGGTTTTTGGAGCCTCGACGACCACCGCGGCGCCGGCCCCGTACGGCTGACGGCGGACCGGGCGGCCAACCCGCACGAGGTGCTCGCGGCGCTGGCCGTGCGTGACGCGATCACGACCGTGCCGCGCACCGTCGCTCGCCTGATGCCTGAGTTCCTAACAGGAGTGGTGACGATTCCGCTGCGCGACGCGCATCCGGCGACGATCGTCCTGACCGGACACGAGGATCGCGCCAACCCGCTCGTGGCGAGCCTGCGCGACTTCGTGCGTGCCAGCACGGACGCAGGACGCTCGGCGAGCGCCCGCTAGCGTAGCGCCGTATGGCCGTCCCTCCAGTCTCCGGCATCTGCCTGCGGCGTCGCCACAGAGCCTCACGTCCGTGAGGACCGCAGACGGCGCACGTCGCGAAGCGGCTATCCCGACCTAGGGTCAGCGGGCTGGCTGGCGCGCGTGGCTCGAAGTGCGCGGGCTGTGCTCGATGACGACGTGCCTGACCGGAACGCTGCGCAGCTCCTCGCGCGCACGCTCGAGCACATCGGTCTCGAACCAGTTGACCTCGCTCTGCGGATGGGTGAGGACGATCACCTCGTCGAAGCGATGTCGGCGCAGCTCGTCCTCGATGCGTGCGAACGGAGCGATCGAGTCGCCGACGACGCCGTCCGCCTCGATCCGGTGCTCGGCTGCCCACGCGAGCGTTCGCAGAAGTCGCGATCGTGCGGACTCGGTCTCGCGATCGATGTCGGTGGTCAGGAGGTGCGTCCTGGAGGGCAGCACCGGGGCGATGACGTCGAGCAGCGGACGCGGCGTCGGCGCGCCGATGATCGCCTCTGCGGATGTGTCTGGGAGGGGCGCCTCGCCGGCCACGACGAGCAGGCGCCGGCGCTCCGCGCCGCCGTGTTGCGTCGCTGCGGTGCGCTCGCGCTCGCTGCCGAGGCGAGCGGCTTCGCGCAGGGCGGACCGCGCCTTGCGCATGTCGTGGACGTCGACGAGCGACGCGAGAGCCACCACGAGGACGAACAGGACGATGCCGGCCAGCGGCGCGACCAGGACACCGACGAGCACCGACAGCGCCCCCAGCAGGACCGCCGCAATCAGCAGCCGAAACGCCTCGCTCTCGGAGCGCACAATGACTCGCATGGTCCAGGAGGAAGCTTCCCGCTCCCGCGAAGCGCAATCCCCATCGTTTGCAACGCTTCGGTAGGGGCATATAGAAGGGGCATGGGCGTGTGGTTGCAGCTGGCGGTCGCGTTTTGAGCTCTCCGCCCACGGTCGCGGTGCTCGGCGCTGGAGGGACGATGGGTTTCGCGATGGCCCGCAACATCGCTCGCGCGGGCATGCCGCTTCGGGCGTGGGACCGCTCGCGCGAGAAAGTCGAGCCGCTCAGCGAGGATGGCGCGCGAGTGCTGGACACGCCGGCTCAGGCGGCGCAGGACGCGTCGGTCGTCGTGACGATGCTCCGGGACGCCGACGCGGTGCTCGCGGCGATGGAAGGCCCGGATGGCTTCCTCGCCGGCATACCCGGCTCGGTGATCTGGGCGCAGATGAGCACGATCGGGGTGCTCGGCAGCGAACGCTGCGCGGAGCTCGCTCAACAGCACGGCGTGACGTTCGTCGACGCTCCGGTCCAGGGCACGAAGCAGCCGGCCGAACGCGGTGAGCTCGTGATCATGGCCTCGGGGCCTGAGGAGGCGCGCGCGCCGCTCGAGCCGGTGTTCGCTGCCATCGGCTCCAAGACGATGTGGGTGGGGCCGGCTGGCAGCGCCAGCGCGCTGAAGCTCGTGACCAACAGCTGGCTCGTGACGGTTGTCGAGGGAACGGCGGAGGCGATCGCGCTCGCCGAGGGTGCGGGTGTCGACCCGCGCCACTTCCTCGATGCGCTGGAGGGAGGACCGCTCGACTCGCCCTACATGCGGATGAAGGCCGAAGCGATGATCAACCGCGAGTTCGAGCCGTCGTTCAAGCTGTCGCTGGCGGCGAAGGACGCCCGCCTGGCTGAGGAGCTGGCGCAGCGGCTGGGCTTGGAGCTGCCGTTGCTCGCGACGATCAATGCTCGTCTCGCTGAAGCCGTGCCGCAGCACGGCGAGGAGGACGTGGCTGCGACGTACCTGACGAGCGCTGGCGCCATGGCAGACGCACACGTGCACGACGTCTCCTGATGCGGGTCCGAAGCAGCGGCGGCGCCTCGGTTCGCGCTCTCGCTCGCCGGGAAGGATGCGGGGTACGCGGCGTCTAGTGTCGTGAGCCACGAGAACACTTCGTCGAGGTCTCGAGACCTCGGACACCTCAACTCGACACATTGCGAGGCAACCCCATGAAGCGAATCCACCTGCTGCTGGCCGCCGTGCTGGTGGCCGCCGCGAGCGGCTCGAGCGTCGCCAGCGCGCGCGATGCCGGAGCGAGCGTCCAGGCCGCCGGCGCGGGCGCGCACGCCGCGCGGGCGACCGAGGTCGTGCTGCGGCACACGAGCATTGGCTCGATCCTGACGACGTCCTCAGGATTCACGCTGTACGAGTTCACGCGCGACCACGGCAGCGCGAACAGCTGTCTGAAGATCCGCGAATGCCCGCAGATCTGGCCGGCGCTCGAGACCGCCGGCGCGCCGATCGCCGGCTCCGGCGTGAAGCGCTCGCTGCTGTCGAGCATCCGGATCTCCGGCGGCGCCAGGCAGGTCACCTACGCGGGCCACCCGCTGTATCGCTACAGCGCGGACAGCCGCGGCGCGACGGACTATGTCGGCGCCAGCGAGTTCGGCGGAAACTGGTACGCGCTGGGCGCGTCGGGCGGCGCGGTCAAGTAGTCGAGCGCAGCGATGGGAGGATCGCGCCCGGCTCTGCGCCGGCGCTGGGCGCGATAGCTCATGTAAACCGCGGGCTTGTCCGATGCTTGGACGGTGACGCTTTCATTCGCGAGCGAGCCGTGGACCGACCCGCTGTGGGCGCACGCCGATCGCGCGGCCGAGGCCGCGCTGCGCGAGCTGCCCGAGGCGGTGGTTCTCGTCTTCGACAACGACCTGTGCCTCGTTCGCGCCGGCGGCCAGGCGCTCGAGCGACACGGCGACGCCGGTAGCTGCGCTCCGGGCAGCCCGCTGGAGCAGGTGCTGCCGGGCGATCTGTGGTTGACGATCGAGCCGTTGCTGCGCTCCTCGCTCGCCGGCGAGACGCGCTCTCGCGAAATCTGGACGGCGGGTCAACGACACTGCGTGCTGGTCGACATCGGACCCCTGTGCGAGGACGGGCCGGCGGGCGCCGTGACGGGCGGGCTCGCGGTCGTGCTGGAGATCACCGCACGCAGGCAGGCGGAGCTCCTCGAGCCGCATCTGCACAGCGACTTCGATGGCGAATACGAGCGCTTCGAGCACACTCCGATCGGCGCCGGGGTCCTTGACCTGGACGGCGACTGGCTGCTCGTGAACCGCGCGCTGTGCGAGATCACCGGTTACACCGCCCAGGAGCTGATCGGCAGGCCGTTCGAGGAGATCGTGCACCCTGAGGACGTGGACAACGACAACGAGCAGCGCCGGGCTCTGCTCGACGGGGAGATACCGGCGTTCCGAGTGGACAAGCGCCTGTTCGACGCCGCCGGGGGCGCGGGCTCGACGATCCTGTCGCTGTCGCTCGTGCGCGAACGCGACGGAACTCCGATGCACTACGTCGCCCAGCTGCAGGACGTCTCCGAGCGCAAGCGCCTGGAACAGAACCTGCGGGCACTCGGCGATCACGACCCGTTGACCGGCGTTCGCAACCGCCGCCTGTTCGGTCACGACCTCAAACTCCAGGTCGCCCGTTCGCGGCGCTACGGCGAGGTCGCTGGGCTGATCCTGATCGAGCTCGACGCGTTCGCCGGCGTCTCGGAATATCACGGCGAGCAGGCTGCCGACGAAATGCTCGAGGCGCTCGCGCGCGCGCTCAGCCGCAGGCTCAGGGAGACGGACCTGCTTGCGCGAGTCGGCGCCGAGCAGTTCGCGGTGCTGCTGCCGCATATCGACGAGCAGGGGCTCGCGATCGTCGCCGACGGGCTCGCTCGGGTGACAGCTGCGTGCGGCGTGGATGTCGGTGACGAGTTGCTGCACCCCTCCGCGAGCATTGGCTTCACGCTCGTCGACGAGCACACGCTCAGCGCCGAGCAGGCGCTGCTGGCGGCCGATCGCGCGATGCAGGACGGCAGGTAGGCTGGGCGCTCACCGCTGAGCCGCACCGCCGGACCCCTCCGGCGCGGTGAATACGCTCACAGTATGCGGCCAGACGAACGTCTCGCGGTCATCGATCTCGGGTCGAACTCCTTTCGCCTGGTCGTGTTCGTCGCCGGCTCGGGTTGGTGGAAGCGGATCGATGAGATCTACGAGCCGGTCCGCATCGGCGAGGGCCTGATGGCCTCGGGCAGGCTCGGCGAGCAGCCGATGCAGCGGGCGCTCGCGACGCTCGACGTGTTCTCGCACTTCTGTCGTGCAAGCGGCCTTGGCGCCGACTCCGTCGATGCGGTCGCGACGAGCGCGATTCGCGACGCAGCCAACGCGCAGGAGTTCCTGGTCAGGGCGCGCGCCTGCCTGGGACTGCCGATTCGGGTGCTGAGCCGCGAGCAGGAGGCGCGTTACGGCTATCTGGCGGCGGTCAACTCGACGACCTTGCGTGACGGCAACGTGCTCGACCTGGGTGGCGGCTCGCTGCAGCTGGTGCGGGTCGCCGACCGGCTGATCAGCACATCGGGCTCATGGCCGCTGGGCACGGTGCGGATGAGCGAGCGCTTCCTGCCGCCAAACGGGCCCGCCAAGCGCAAGCAGCTCGAGGAGCTGCGTGAGCACGTCGCGGTGCAGCTCGCGCAGGCGCCGTGGCTCGCCGAGGATGCGCTGGCGCAGCATGGCAGGCGTCTTGTGGGTATCGGCGGCACCGTTCGAAACCTCGCCGCGGCGGCACAGCGCGCGGCGGGCCTGCCGTCCAACGGCGTGCAGGGCATGGTCGTGGAGCGCGACGCGCTCGATGAGCTGGTGGCGCGGCTCGCCGCGCTGCCGGCGGCCGAGCGCGCGTCGATTCCCGGCATCAAGCCCGCGCGCTCGGATCTGATCCTGGCCGGTGCTGTTGTGGTTCAGGGCGTGCTGCAGGCGGGCGGCTTCGATGCGTTGGAGACGACCGAGGCGGGCCTGCGCGAGGGCGTGTTCTTCGAGCGACTGCTCGGTGGCGGAGGAGACGCGCCGGCGGGCGAGGAGCCGCTGTTCGCGGACGTTCGCCGGGCGAGCGTGCTGAACATGGCGGCCCAATATCGCGTCGACAGCGACCATACCGAGCACGTCGCGGCGCTCGCGCTGGGCATGTTCGACGAGCTCGCACAGCTCGGGCTGCACGAGGGCGACCCGCGCGAGCGGGAACTGTTGTGGGCGGCGTGCATGCTGCACGACATCGGCATGTCGATCGACTACGACGATCACCACAAGCACTCGCGCTATCTGATCCTCAACGGCGGCCTGCCGGGGTTCGCGCCGGTGGAAACCGCGATCATCGCGCAGGCGGCGCGTTACCACCGCAAGGGCATGCCGGCGCCGGGACCGATGGCGGCGCTGTTCGACTCGCAGGACACGGCAATCCTCGACCGTTGCGCGACGCTGCTGCGCCTGGCCGAGGACCTCGAGCGCTCGCGCGACCAGCTCGTGCGCGACACCACCCTGCAGCTCTCAGGTGATGAGGTCGAGCTGCGGCTGATCGCCGACGGTGAGTCGGCGGTCCCGCGGTGGGCGGCCGGCCGCGAGCGCGAGCTGTTCGCCCGGGCGTTCCACCGCGACCTCTCCGTCGCCGCCTGACGGCCGATGACCGGCGCGGCTCGGCGTCCTCGATCGCTCGTGTGCGAAGCACACTTCACTCACTGCGTCCTTGATCCGCTTGGTCCTCGACCGTCAGGTCTCTGACCTGACTCAGCCGTCTGCGGTCAGCGCGCGCTCGTCGCCGGCGCAGTCGAAGAGCACGAGGCCGTGCGGGTATGCGATCGGGCTGCCCCATTGCGACGGCGCGAGCTCCTTGCACGAGCGCAGCACGGCCCGGGTGGCGAGGTTGCCGCCGCGCATCGAGTACTCGCCGCCGAGCAGCACGTATCGCGCCTGGCCGTTTGCGAGCATGTGCGCGAGCTGTGGGCCGTCGACGGCCTGGTCGGTGCCGCTGTAGCCGCCGAGCGCGCCGACGTTGAGCCCCATCAACATCAGCGGGGCGCCCGTGTCGGAGGCGACCGTCAACAGCTGCCAGCGCGAGCCGGGCTCGTGGGTGACGATGTAGTTGGCGAGCGCGTGGTCGAGCGCTTCTGTGTGCACGCTGGCGCCGCGGCCGCCGGCGCCGGCGTAGGCTTTCGTCCCGGCGACCGGGAAGGTGCCCTCGACGGGTGCGAGCCAGGTGGTGGCGGCGTAGGCGGTGGGCACGACGAGCGCGAGCAGGAACGCGAGCGCGATCCCTGCCAATGCGAGTCGCCGCAGGGCGAGCACTGCGAGGAAGCCCACGGCGGCGCCGGCGGCGAGCACTGGCACGAACGACACCATGTAGTGCTCGCGATGCATCAGCACGGTCTGCGCGAGCACGGTGCTCCCGAGCGCGCAGGCCAGCAGCGCCAGGCCCCAGATCCGCCCGCGTCCGCGCGCGAGCTTGGTGAAGGCGAACACGCCGGCGCCCGCCATCGCGCCGGTGGGCGGTGCGAGCGCGGAGACGTAGTAGGGGTGGACGATGCCCTTGGACAGGCTCAGCACGGCGCCCTCCACGACGAACCAGCCGCCGAGCACCAGCAGTGCCGCCAGGCGCGGGTCTCGGCGGTCGAGGAGTCGCGCCGGCTGCGCGTCTCGCGCACCCTCACCGTCGGCAGGTTGCAGGAGCACGAGCAGTGCGAGGCCAATCAGCCCGAACAGCGCAAAGGGCAGCAGCCACCCGGCCTGGTCGCCGAGCCCCTTGCCGAACAGGCGCAGTGGCTTGGGTGATTCGCCGAACGGGATTGGTTTCGCTTCACGTCCCTTGGTGACGATCGGGGCGGGCGCGGGCGCGGGCTTGAGTGTCGCGTTCAGGGGCGGATTGGGGGGGCCGAGCGGCAGGCGCCCGTGGTTGGCGTGGCGCACGGCGTCGTCGACGGCGCGCTCGCGCGCGGCCGGCACGTAGGCGCCGGGGCGCACGAAGACGCCGTTGGGTCCGCCAGCCTGGCCTTCGACGCGTCCGAGGCCGTTGTATTCGAAGGCGAGGCCGATCTCGGTGTTGTTGGTCGAGCTGCCCACATAGGGGCGCTTGGCGGCGGGCGTCAGTTCGACGGCGGCGATCCACGCGAAGGAGGCGGCCGCGAGCACGAGGCCGGCAACGAGCAGCTGCGCGATGCGTCGACGCGCCGAGCCGGGAGCGCACACGAGGAATCCGAGCGCGATGGGGGGGACGACGAGGTAGGCGGCGAGCGTCTTGGTGTTGAACGCGAGGCCGACTAGCACGGCGGAGCCGATCAGCGTGCGCCAGCGTCCCGTTTCGGCCGCCCGCAGGCCGACGCCGCAGGCGACCGTGAGCAGCAGGATCAGGAGGGGGTCCACGCCGTTGTCGCGGGCGACGGCGACGAAGGAGGGAAAGACGGCCAGTGCGAGCGACCCGGCGAGGGCGGCGACGGCGCCGAGCCGCCGCGCGAGCACGACGTAGAGCACGGCGACGGTCAATACGCCGGCGAGCGCCTCGGGCACGAGCAGGCTGAGGGGTGAGAGCCCGAAGAGCTTGGCGCTCGCCGCCTGCACCCACAGCGCGAGCGGCGGCTTGTCGACGGTGACGAGCCCGCCGGGATCGAAGGAGACGTAGAAGAAGTTGTGCCACGAGCGCAGCATCGATTGGACGCCTGCGGAGTAGAAGAGGTTCGCGTAGCCGTTCTGGGAGAGCCGGTGCAGCTCGAGCACGGCGGACAGCGCGAGCACGACCGGCAGGCCCGCGTGGCGCGCGAGCAGGCGCGCGTCGAGCTTTCCTCGACGCCGGCGCTGGGTGAGCCGGGCGCGCAGCGATTGCCCGCCATCGGGCGTGACGTCAGGGGCCGGGGGGGCGGTAGCGCTCGCCTGGACGGGGTCGTTCACCCGGCGAGGCTCTCCACGAGCCGCTCGATATCGGCCTCGTCGTTCCAGGCGCCGACGGACGCGCGCAGCCACGGCCGGTCGGGGATGTTGCGCACGATCACGCCGCGCTCGGCCAGCAGCGCGCGCTCGCCCTCGGGGTCGGCGCTGGGAAAGGAGACGAGCGTGGTGTGTCCGCGCGGGGCGGGCTGACGGCCGCGCTCGGCGAGCATCTCGGCGAGGCGCGCGGCGAGCGAGCATGCGTGCTCGTGCACGTGCGCCCAGCCGGCGGACTCGAGCACGCCGATGGCGGCGAGCGCGCAGGCGGTGGTCTCGGCACTCTGGGAGAGCGTGTCGAAGCGCCGTGCGTCCTCGTGCAGCGCCGCGTCGAGTCCCGCGTTGGCGTCGGCGAGGTTGGCGTAGCCGCGCCTGGAGACGGTAAGACGCTCGCGCAGCGCGGGACCGACCCACAGCATCCCGGTGCCGTCCGGTCCGCAGCACCACTTCTGTCCGGCGCCGGCGTAGGCGTCGCAGCCGAGCGCGTGCACGTCGACGGGCACGGCGCCGACGCCCTGGGCGCCGTCGAGCAGCACGGGGATCTCGAGCTCGCCGAGCTCGGCCGGTGCGACCGAGCCGCTGACCCAGCCGACGTGCGAGCAGGCGACGAGCCGTGTGCGGGGGCCGACGGCGCGTGCGATCTCGCCGAGCGGAACTTCGCGAACCTCGACGCGGCGCAGCTCGCGCGCGGCGGACAGCGCCCCGAGCAGGCCTGGGTGCTCCTCGTCGCTGGTGAGGATCTCATCGCCTGGAGCGAGCTCGAGCCCGCCGACCACCTGGGCCATGCCCTCGGTGGTGCTGGTGGTGAGCGCCACGTCGGCTTCCTCGGCGCCGAGCGCGGTGGCGTAGGCACTGCGCAGCGCCGCGCTGAGCTCGCTGCGACGTTCGAAATGCGCCGTGGCGCGACCGTCGCGCAGCTCGCGCTCGAGCTCGCGCGCGGAGGCCTGCGCGGCGCGGCTGGGCAGCGGCCCGTCGGTGCCGGCGTTGAGGTACGCGAGGCTTGACAGAACGGGAAACTCCTCGCGCAACCCAGGCAAGCTCACAAACGGCGAGAATACCCGCATGGCCAGCGCCGCCCGTGAGCTTCCCATGTGGCAACCCCCGCCAGAGCAGGGCGAGCAGGTCGAGATGGCGCGCTTCATGAGCTGGGTGGCGCCGCGGCGGCGCGGCGCGTTCGCGGGCTACGACGAGCTGTGGCGGTGGTCGGTGGACGAGCTCGAGGAATTCTGGGCGAGCGTGTGGGAGTTCTGCGGCGTGCGCGCGTCAAAGCCGTACGCGAGCGTGCTCGCCTCGCGCGAGATGCCGGGCGCGCGCTGGTTCGAGGGCGCGCAGCTCAACTACGCCGAGAACCTCCTGCTCGGCCCGGCGTCGGCTGCGCGCGATCGCTCGAGCGACGTCGCGGTGCTGCACACCTCGGAGCTGCGCGACGAGCTGAGCGAGATCACGTGGGGCGAGCTGCAGGCGCTGGTGGCGGCTGCGGCGGGCGGCCTGCGGGCGCTCGGCGTGAAGCGCGGCGACCGCGTGGTTGCGTACATGCCGAACATTCCGGAGACGCTCGTCGCGCTGCTGGCGGTGGCGAGCATCGGCGCGATCTGGTCGAGCGCGGCGCCGGAGTTCGGCGCGCGCAGCGTGATCGACCGCTTCGCGCAGATCGAGCCGAAGGTGCTGCTGACGGTCGACGGCTACCGCCACGGCGGCAAGGACTTCGACCGCGCCGCCAACGTGCAGCGGATCCTCGAGGAGCTGCCGAGCGTCGAGCACGTGGTCGTGCTGCCCTACCTCGCGCAGAAAGCTTTTGAGGGCGCCGCCTTTGGCGGCGGGAGCGGCGTTCGCGGCGTCCTCACGTGGGATCAGCTCCTTTCCAGCGGCGAGGGCTCCGAGCTCAGCTTCGAGCAGGTGCCGTTCGACCACCCGCTGTGGGTGCTGTACTCCTCCGGCACGACGGGCCTGCCGAAGGCGATCGTGCAGGGCCACGGCGGCATCCTGTTGGAGCAGCTGAAGAAGCGCCTGCACCTGGACCTGCGCGCCGGAGACCGCATGTTCTGGTTCACGACGACGGGCTGGATGATGTGGAACTTCCTGGTCGGCTGCCTGATCTCCGACGCGGCGATCGTGCTGTACGACGGCAGCCCGGCGCACCCCGACCTGAATGTCCTATGGAAGCTGGCCGAGCGCGCGCGGATCACCTGCATGGGCGTGAGCCCGGGCCTTTTGGCGAGCTGCGAGAAGGACGGCGATCGAGCCGGCGCGCGACCACGACCTGAGCTCGCTGCGCGCGCTCGGCGCTACCGGCTCGCCGCTTACGCCGGAGAGCTTTCACTGGGTGTACGAGCACGTCTGCGACGACGTGTGGCTGTTCTCGACGAGCGGTGGCACGGACGTGTGCACGGCGTTCGTGGCGGGCTGCCCACTGCTGCCGGTGTACGAGGGCGAACTGCAGTGCCGCGCATTGGGATGCGCGGTGCAGGCGTGGGATGAACAGGGCAACAGCCTGACCGACGAGGTGGGCGAGCTGGTGATCACGGAGCCGATGCCGTCGATGCCGCTGTTCCTGTGGGGGGACGAGGACGGCTCGCGGCTGCGCGAGAGCTACTTCGCGATGTACCCGGGCGTGTGGCGCCATGGCGACTGGATCCGCATCACGCCGCGCGGCGGCGCGGTCATCTACGGGCGCTCGGACTCGACGATCAACCGCATGGGCGTGCGCATGGGCACGAGCGAGATCTACCGCGCGGCGCTGGGCGTGGACGAGGTGCTGGATGCGCTTGTGGTGGACATCCCGAAGCCGGGAGGCGACGGCGATTCGCAGGCTGAGCTGTGGATGGCGATGTTCGTGGTGCTGCGCGAGGGGGCCGAGCTCGATGACGAGCTGGCGGCGCAGATCAAGCGGCGCATCCGCGAGGACTGCTCGCCGCGCCATGTGCCCAACGAGATCCGCCAGATCGCGGAGGTGCCGCGCACGCTCTCGGGCAAGGTGCTCGAGGTGCCTGTCAAGCGCATCCTGATGGGCACGCCGCCCGAGCAGGCGGCGAGCGTGGAGTCGCTGGCGAACCCCGCGTCGCTCGACTACTTCGTCGAGCTGGCGCGCGAGTTGGGCGGCGTCGGTCGGCTCGCACTGACGCCGGATCCGCGCCATAGACCGAGCGTCGGCCCGGTGGCCAGTCAGCGGTACGCGTCCGGCGCGTGCCGCAGCTGCGACCAGTTCTCGGGGTCGTGCCCGAACACGAGCAGCGGGTCGAGCTCGCGCGCGAGCTCGCGCAGGCGCTCCCGCGGAGCGGCCGGCTTCCTCGGCTGAGTGCAGCGGGCGCGGGGTCCTGGCGGCCCTCCCACTGCGCGCGATTGTCGACGGCGTCGGCGGTGAGCAGCACGGGCCGGTCTGCTCGAGCTCGAGCAGCAGCGAGATGTGACCCGCCGCGTGCCCGGGCGTCTGCAGCAGCCGCACGGCTGCCGTCGCCGAACAGGTCGAGGTCGCCGTCGTAGGGCTGCCAGTCGAGCCCCGGCTGCTCGTAGTCGGCGCGCACGTAGCCGTGGAGGTGGGGCTGCTCGAGCGTGCGTGCGGCGTCGAGCTCCGCGGCGTGCACGACGATCTCTGCGTCGGGGAAGTGCCCGAGCGCGCCGGTGTGGTCGATGTGCAGGTGCGTCTGCACGACGCGGCCGACGGACTCCGGGCGCGATGCCCAGCTCGCGCAGCTGGGCGGCGCAGTGCTGCTCCTCGCGTCATGTGCACCTCGAAGATGTCGGCGAGGCGACCCCAGTGCGCGCGGGCGTCGCGCGCGACGGCGAGCGGGTTGCCGCCGTCGACGACGACGTCGCCGTCGCGGATGGCGGATCAGGTAGAACGGCACGGGCACCTCGATCCCGCCGAGGCCGAGCGTGCCGCTGGTGAAGAGGTAGAGCTCCGGGCCGGCCATCGGGTCAGATCCTATGCTGCGGCGGGCGCCTACAACCCCAGGCTCCGCCCGACGATCTCCTTCATGATCTCGTTGGCGCCGCCGTAGATGCGTGTGACGCGCGCGTCGGCGAAGGCGCGCGCGATCGGGTACTCGAGCATGTAGCCGTAGCCGCCGAAGAGCTGCAGGCAGCGGTCGACGACGCGGCCCTGCAGGTCGGTGCACCACCACTTGGCCGTCGCGGCGTCCTCGGCCGTCAGCTCGCCGGCGTTGAGCGCCTGCGCGCACTCATCGACGAAGGTCCGCGCGATCTGCACTTCGCCGTGGATCTCGGCGAGCGTGAAGCGTGACGCCTGGAAAGAGCCGATCGGCTGGCCGAAGGCGGTGCGCTCGCGCACGTAGTCGAGCGTCCAGCCGAGCGCGGCTTCGGCGGCGGCGACGGCCGACGCGGCGATCGACAGGCGCTCCTGGGGCAGGTTCGAGACGAGGTAGCGAAACCCCTCGCCCTCGCTGCCCAGCAGGTTCTCGACCGGCACGCGCACGTCGGAGAACGACAGCTCGGCGGTGTCCTGGGCATGCTGGCCGATCTTCTCGAGGTTGCGCCCGCGCTCGAAGCCCTCCATGCCCCGCTCCACCACCAGCAGGCTGATGCCGCGGTGGCGCTCCGACGGATCGGTCTTCGCCGCGACGATCACGAGATCGGCGTTGATGCCGTTGGTGATGAACGTCTTGGCGCCGTTGACCAGGTAGTGCTCGCCGTCGCGCCTGGCGCTGGTCGACATCGCGGCGAGGTCAGAGCCGATTCCCGGCTCGGTCATCGCGAGCGCGGTGATCAGCTCGCCGGAGGCGATCCCTCCCAGCCAGCGCTCGCGCTGGGGCGCGTCGCAGTAGCTCAGGAAGTACGGCAGGCAGATGTCGTTGTGCAGCGTGATGCCCAGGCCGAAGCTGCCGACACCCGCGCGCTGGCTCTCTTCGCCGATCACGAGGTTCAGGCGGAAGTCCTCCGCGCCGGCGCCGCCGTACGCGTCGGGCACCGCCATACCGAGGAAGCCGCCTCTGCCGGCGAGGGCGAACACCTCGCGGGGCATGATGCCGACGCGCTCCCACTCGCCGTAGCGTCCCTCCTCGCCGAGCACCTCGCGCTCCAGGAAAGTGCGAAAGCTCGAGCGGAAGTCTTCGTGGACATCCTCGAACAGGCTGCGCTTCATGCGGCGCGGGACACTACCGACGCGGGCTCCTACGCGGTGGTCGCGTAGTGGGCGGTTACGTCCTCGATCAACGCGTGGGAAGGAGTGAGAGCCCGCGACGTCGAACAAATGCGCCGATGAAGCGTGTCGCGACCAAGACCGCCGAGGCTCCGCCCGTGAACGGGACGAGCGAGCACCAGAGCCTGTCGAAGTACATCCAGGCGCGCTTCGACGAGTGCTCGCGCTCCCAGAAGGACGTGGCGCAGTACATCGTCGACCATCTCGACGAGGCCGCGTTCCAGACCGCGGAGGAGCTTGCGCGCCGCGCGAACACGTCGAGCTCGACGGTCGTGCGCTTCTCCCAGGCGCTCGGCTTCGAGGGCTTCCCGGAGTTGCAGGCGGCCGCGCGCGAGGAATACAGGCGCGTCAACGCCAAGGCCAGCAAGGAGAATGGCGCCGGACCATCGACGCCGCTGTTCTCACTGGATCAGAACGAGTTCGAGGCGGCGCTCGCCGCCGATCACCTCAACGTCGAGGACACCGCCCGCAAGGTCTCGCGCAGCTCGGTCGACGGCCTGATCGAGGCGATTGTCGGCGCCGAGAAGGTGCTCGTCGCGGGGACCGACCAGATGGCTTTCTTCGCCTCATACCTTCGTCACCTGCTGATGTTGCTGGACCTGCGCGTCGACGTCGTCGCGAGTCCCTCACAGGAGGCGCTCAGTCGCCTTGGGCGCATCGACGGCGA
The DNA here is from genome assembly GCA_963827455.1 of uncultured Solirubrobacteraceae bacterium. GTDB lineage: Bacteria > Actinomycetota > Thermoleophilia > Solirubrobacterales > Solirubrobacteraceae > Palsa-744. The sequence goes on from CAWHAW010000014.1 coordinate 69,146, forward strand.
CACGCTCGTCGTCGGGCTGTCCGCCGGGCGCCCGCATCCGCTGGTCGTGCGCGCGATGAAGCTCGCTCGCCACCGTCAGGCGCGCACGGCGGCGATCACGGACGCGACGCTCTCCGAGGTCGCGAAGCTGGCGCAGATCAAGCTGTACTACTCGTCCAACAGCCCCGCATACGTGCGCTCGCACACTGCGCTGCTGAGCATCATCCAGGCGCTCGCCTACGGCGTGTACGCACGCGACACCGCGCAGTACGACGACCGCATCAAGGCGTTCCGGCTGAAGTGACGCTGCGCGGGTCGTCCTCGCCGGCTCTCGCCGACGATGACGACCGCTCCGCTTGGCTGGGTCGGGCATTCCTGCGACAGCTGGCGTCGCTTGCGACGGGAGTCAGCTGCCCGCCGGTGCCGGTCGCGTGGTCGCGCGTGGGCGCCGTTTCTTCTTGCCCGGGCCGCTGCCCACGGGGGCGCCGGCCGTTGCGGGTTCCTCCGTCGGGTTTGGATCGGAGTCGCTGGGCTGGGGTGCGTCGATCGCCTGCTGCAACGCCGCGACTTGGCGGAGGAGATCGTCGCGGACCTGCTCGAGCTCGATGACCCCGAGCAGCCTTGGGCCAGCACCGGCGCGAGCCGGTTTGGCTTCGGCTGGGACCCGCGGTCGCCTGGCTTCGATCTCGTCGATTGCAAGCGTCAGGACTCTGATCTGCGTTCGCAGCGCGCGTCGCCGCGCCGCGTCGTCGTCATCCGGGGAAGCGGAGGCCGGCGCAACGTAGAGCGCGGCAGCGACGGCCCGCGGATCGATCCCGCTCTCGTATGCCTCGCGGGCCGCGGATGCCGCGATGGAGCCCGCCGAGGAGCCATTCTCCGTGGAGGTGACAAACGTGCCGCTCCCATGGCGGCTCTTGACGAGGCCGTCGTGCTCGAGCCGCTGGTACACCGCGCGCACGGTATTGATGTTCACGCCCGTCGCCTCTGCGAGATCCCGCAGGCCCGGAAGCCGCTCGCCAGGCCGCAACGTGCCGTCTCCGATCCTGGCCCGGATCACCCATCCCATCTGCACGCCGATGGGCACGTCCGCGTCGCGGTCGATTGTGATGCCCAGCCTTGTCAAAGCGTCTCGTGCGAGCGGTGCGGCGGTTCGTGACTCACGCATGATCACACGGTAGCCGAAGGCCTCGACAATGGTATAGAGTGCTAGTGATCTATAACGCTGGCAAAGCTTGGGGGCAGTCGGGCTCTCGCGCGGAGCTGGGAGTCCAACATTCGTGAGGTCGATAGATGGTTCGCAGCGTCGCCGCACGCGCCGTGAGTCCGGCGAGACACGGGCTCGAGGAATTCGGGGACATGATGATCCTCACCGGCCGCACCGTCTGGTCTGCGCTGCGCCCCCCGTATCCCTACGGTGGGGAGCTCGTCTCGCAGTTCCTTTTCACGCTGCGGCTGGTGTGGTTCCCGCTGCTCGTCTCGACCGTCGCGATCAACTACGGCGCCCCCGGACTGCAAGCGGCCGGCTTCCTGCGGATCTTCGGCGCGCTGGACCGTCTCGGCGGCTTCTTCGTGATCGAGGTCGTCCGCGAAATCGGACCGACCATCACGGCGATCGTCGTCGCCGGGGTCGCCGGCACGGCGATCACAGCGGACCTCGGTGCGCGCAAGGTGCGTGAGGAGCTCGACGCGCTGCAGGTGCTCGGCGTGGACCCGGTCAAGAACCTCGTGGTGCCGCGCTTCCTGTCGCTGATGATCGTGACGGGCCTGTTCGACATCTACGCGCTGCTGTTCGGGATCTATGGCGGCATCATCGCCGAGCTTTACAACGGGGGCTCGTTGGGGTCCTTCTGGGGGACGCTGTTCGCCAACGCCGACGTCACCGACCTGTGGGGGTCGGTGCTGAAGTCGACGGTGTTCGGCGCGATCATCGCGATCGTCTGCTGTTACAAGGGCATGACCGCCTCCGGCGGCGCCGAGGGCGTCGGGCGCGCGGTCAACGAGGCCGTCGTCATCGCGTTCCGCGGGATCGGCGCGTTAAACTACGTCTTCACCCAGACACTGCTCGCCACCCACCCCCAGATCCTGGTGATCAAGTGAGCCCTGGACGGCCGATGTGGAGGACACAACGGTGAACGAGCTGCTTGCGCTGCCGCGTGAATGGCTGGCCGCCACGGGCGAGATCGCACGCTTCACAGGAAGCATCGTCGGTGATGTGTGGAGCCTGCGCGTGTTCAGGTTCTTCGGTGAGTCGTTGCGCCAGGCGGGGATCCTGATCATCGGCTCGACGGCTGTCATCTGGGGCCTGGTGTTCCTGGTCGGCCTGGGCGCTTGTGGCATCCAGGCCGGCTATTTCACCGAGTCGACTGGCACCCCGAACTACGCGGGCGTGTTCGCCGCGTGGTGTGACCTGCGTGAGGCGGTGCCGCTGGTGTTCGGGTACATGATGTCGGCGAAGGTCGGCACCGGGATCGTGGCGGAGCTCGGTGCGATGCGGATCTCCGAGGAGATCGACGCGCTCGAGGTGATGGGCGTGGACTCGATGATGTTCCTGTGCGCGACGCGTCTGCTGGCGACGTGGATCGTGCTGCCGTTCATGTACATCACCGCGATCGGCGTTGCGTTCCTTGCCTCCTTTCTGGCGATCGTCGATCAGCTCGGCTTCACCTCGAGCGGGGGGTTCCTGCTGATCTTCTGGCAGTTCCAGAATCCCACGGATTTCCTGTTCAGCGTGCTGAAGGGCCTGGCGATGGCGACGGCGATCGTGCTGGTGGCGTGCTACTACGGCTATAACGCCAGTGGTGGGCCTGTCGGGGTGGGCAGGGCGACGGCGAAGTCGATGGTGCTGAACCTGATCCTCGTGAACATAATCGACGCGTTCGGCACCCAGATCTTCTGGGGCACCAACGCCCGCGCCCCGATCGGCGGCTAGGCTGGCCGGCGGCGAGCAGGTATGCTCATGCGGTTCAACGATCCAAGGGGGGATCCACGATGCGCACCGCCGCGATCCGCAGAGCTGTTCTGGGAGTGATGTCCTGCGTCCTGGCCGCGGCGCTGTCGCTGGCCGCCGTCGCGTTCGCGGCGAAACCGGCGCACGGGGCGCGCTTCACCGGCCGCACCGCCGCCGAGCCGGTCGTGGGCTTCTACGCCCCGGTGAAGTTCACCGTGTCCCAGAACGGGCGTCAGCTGACGGGCTTCAGCTACGGCAGCTTCGGCTGCTTCGGCGCCGGAGGGTTCAGACCCGGCGTGAACCCTTACACCGGCGGCTCTGTGATCCATGTCGGCACGGTCAAAGTGTCTGCATCGGGGGGCATCTCGGTCAGTGGGGCGAAGTCGACGTCGAGCGGCTTCGGCAACACCACCGTGACCACGGTGTCGGTCGCCGGCCGCTTCACCAAACCGAAGGCCGCCACGGGAACGATCACCTTCTCGCAGAAGATCACGGGCAAGTTCAACTCGACCTGCGGGCCTGCGCAGATCGGCTTCACCGCCAGCGCGCACTGACTCCCAGACGACCGCCCATGCGGCGATGTCGGCGTCGCGGCTAGACTGGCCTCACATGCGAGACGAGGCGACATTCCGGGTCAAGACGGGCCTTGCGGAGATGCTGAAGGGCGGGGTCATCATGGACGTCGTCACGTCCGAGCAGGCGAAGGTCGCCGAGGACGCGGGCGCGGCGGCGGTGATGGCGCTCGAGCGTGTCCCGGCAGACATCCGCCGCGACGGAGGCGTCGCGCGCATGTCCGACCCGGAGATGATCGCCGGCATCCAGGACGCGGTGAGCATTCCGGTGATGGCCAAGGCACGGATCGGGCACTTCATGGAGGCGCGCGTGCTCGAGGCCCTGGAGGTCGACTACGTCGACGAGTCCGAGGTGCTGACGCCGGCCGACGAGGCCAATCACATCGACAAGTGGGACTTCAAGGTGCCGTTCGTGTGCGGCGCGACCAATCTCGGCGAGGCGCTGCGTCGGATCGGCGAGGGCGCGGCGATGATCCGCTCGAAGGGCGAGGCCGGCACCGGCGACATCGTCGAGGCCGTGCGCCACATGCGCAAGATCACCGGCGAGATCCGCCGTTTGACGACGCTCGGCGCCGACGAGACGGCGAGCGCCGCCAAGGAGCTCGGCGCGCCGCTGGACCTCGTGCGCGAAGTGGCCGCGCAGGGCCGGCTGCCGGTGGTGCTGTTCTGTGCGGGAGGGATCGCAACGCCTGCCGACGCGGCGCTGATGATGGCCCTCGGCGCCGAGGGTGTGTTCGTCGGTTCGGGCATCTTCAAGTCCGAGGACCCGCCGGCACGTGCACGGGCGATCGTCGAGGCTACGACGCACTGGCAGGACGCCGAGCGTGTGGCGGAAGCCTCACGCGGCCTCGGCCCGGCGATGGACAGCCTGGAGAGCTCAAAGCTCGAGGGTGAGCAGCTCCTCGCTCAGCGTGGCTGGTAGCGACGCGCCGCCGCAATCGACGGTGAAGCCTGTGGTGGGTGTGCTGGCCCTGCAGGGCGGGTTCGAGGCGCACGAGCGAATGTTGCGGCGGCTGGGCGCCGACACCCGTCAGGTGCGCCTGCCGGCAGATCTCGAAGGCCTGGACGGGCTGGTCGTGCCGGGCGGCGAGTCGACGACGATGACGCTCGGAATCGCGCGCGAGGGGCTCGCCGAGCCGCTGCGCGAGCTCGCCGCTGGCGGCGCGGCCGGCGGGATTCCCGTCCTCGGATCATGCGCCGGACTGATCATGCTCGACCGCGACCACCTCGGCGTGATGGACATACGCGCCGAGCGCAACGCGTTCGGGCGGCAGATTCGCAGCTTCGAGGCGGACGTCGATATGCGGGGGATCTCGGGTGGCCCGATCCATGGCGTCTTCATTCGCGCCCCCTGGATCGCCGAGCACGGGCCGGAGGTTGCGATCCTGGGCCGCGTGGACGGGCATGCCGTGGCGGCGCGCCAGGGAAAGGTGCTCGCGGTGTCCTTCCACGCCGAGCTGAGCGGCGATGACCGCCTGCACCGCCTGTTCCTCGGGCTCGTGGGGGAGGCAAGCCCCGACGGGCGGCTATCGGTCGCTTGACAGGAGCGACGGTAAGTTGTAGCTTACCGTAAGTGACCACTAACCAAGCGACCGCATTCGACGCACTTGGCGACCGTACGCGACGCGAGATCTTCGAGCGTCTCAGTGCCGGCCCCCGCGCTGTCGGGGAGCTCGCTCGCGAGCTGCCGGTCAGCCGACCCGCTGTCTCACAGCACCTGAAGGTCCTCAAGGACGCCGGTCTCGTGAACGATCGCGCTGAGGGCAACCGTCGCGTCTACCAGATCGACCCGACCGGGGTGAGCGAGCTGCGCGCGTATCTCGAGCACTTTTGGGACCAGTCACTCGCGTCCTTCAAGCAGGCCGCCCAACGCAAATACGAGGAGACCAGATGAGCACACCGCCCGTATCAGCCACAGCCGCTCGCGCAGCGGTCACCGTGGACGCGCCCATCGAGCTCGCGTTCCAGACGTTCACGCAGGACATCGGCAGCTGGTGGCCGCCGGACCACCACATCCTCGAGGGATTGGCCGAGATGGTCTTCGAGCCGCGCGTCGGCGGCCACGTGTACGACCGCGGCGTCGATGGCAGCGAGTGCCGCTGGGCGCGGGTGCTGGCGTAGCGGCCCGCGCCTCATAGCCGCCGCGAGCCGCGCGAGCTGCCGCCGGGGCCTTCACGCCACGGCGGTTCTCGCGATACTCGAGCGATGCGCATCTCGCTGGCCGCAGACGAGCTCACGGGCGTCGCCGGTGCGATCGTTGGCGAGCTCGAGCGTCGTGGTCATGAGGTTCTGCGCCACGGCGCGCTCGCCGAAGCCGAGCGCCACGACTGGGCCTGGGCGTCCGAGGCCGCGGCGCGCGACGTCACAGAGGGTCGCGCCGAGCAGGCGATCGTCTGCTGTTGGACCGGCACCGGCGCGTCGATTGCTGCAAACAAGGTTGGCGGTGTGCGCGCCGCGCTCTGCGGCGACGCGCCGACGGCGGCGGGCGCACGCCGCTGGAACGACGCGAACGTCCTCGCGCTGAGCCTGCGGAGCACATCGCCGGCAGTGCTCGGCGAGATACTCGATGCGTGGTTCTCGGGGGGACCTAGCGCCGAGGCTGATGATCGTGCGAACGTCGAGCACTTGAGCCAGATCGAGCTGGAATAGGTCGCCAAAGCGAAGGTGCAGCACGGTGCTACACTTGCAGCTGTGCCGACGCTTCGCCCGCGCCACACGATCACTGAGACGCCGCCCGTTCAAGACGCGCTCGACGAGCTGCGCGACAAGCTTGACGGTCAGCCGATCAACTTCGCAGAACTCGTGATCCTCGGCGCCCGCGCGAAGGTGCGCCGGTTGCCCGACGACAGTGGCGAGGCGCGCGAAGCGCGTAGAGATGTCGCGGAGTGGATCCGCACGGGCAACGGCCCCGCTGTCGACATTGACGCTGCCGACGAGGTCAAGCGCCGCGGTCTGATCGTCAGCTTCGACGGGTAGCGTGCTGCTGTTCGATAACTCGGCATGGTCGCGTCTGTTGCAGGGGTCGCTCCGGGAGGATCGAGCCGCCGAAATCCAAGCGCTCATTGAACGGGCGGAAATCGGTGTGTGTCTGCCGTTCCTGCTCGAGGCCGGCTACTCCGCCCGATCGGCCGCAGACCGAAAGCAGATCATGGCTCGGCTCGAGCGATTCCCACGGGTGGCCATCGATGCGGAGGTCGAACGCACCGCGTTACAGGCGCAGCGCGAGCTCGCCGAGACCGGCCATCACCGGCTGACGCCGACAGACGTCGTGATCGCTGCCTGCGCGCACCGCGCAGAAGCGGGTGTGCTGCACTACGACGCAGACTACGACTTGCTCGTCGCCCACACCAGCCTCGTCTTCGAGAGCGAGTGGCTCGCGCCTGCCGGGACCCTGTAGCGCCGCTGTCGCGAGTTGCGTCTACCACGAGATGCTGACGCTGGGCCGGTGCTCGCCCCGCGCGGCCCCTCACATGGCGCGGAACCGCACGACGCCATCGCTCTCTTCCTCTAAGACCGCGCCGTCCCGCAACAGCAGGTCGACGTGCCCGAGGACCTCGGAGAGCGTGAGGAACGCCTGCGTGACCGCGACATTGCCCCACAGCTCCTGGGCGATCTCGTGCGCGGTGCGCGGCTCGGACACGATCAGGCGGCGGATCTTCTCGGCGCGCCGCTCGTGCATCCGGAAGCGTTCGTCGATCAGCTCCACGTGGTCTTTGATCGGCCGCCCGTGGCCGGGAAGCACGAGCGCGAGATCCATCGCACGGGTCTTTTCAAGCGAGTCCATGTAGGTGAGCAGCGCCTGCGGACGCTCGCCGCGCTCCACGCCGTCGGCGTACTCCTCGCCGGCGTTGAGCGGCCGCGAGAGCAGTGGATTGGAGGAGATGTGCGCGATCAGATGGTCGGCCGCGAGCATGATCGAACGTGACTCGTCGACGAACACCGTGTCGGAGGGGCTGTGGCCGGGGCGGTGCAGCACGCGCAGCGTGCGGTCGCGCAGCTCGAGCTCGACGCCGTCGCTCAGCGGCCGGGTCACCTCGACCGCCGCGCCCCACGCGCGAAAGCCGGCTGATACGGCGCGCAGCGCGGTCACGATTTCCGGGGGGATCCCGTGTCGCAGCATCAGGCGCTCGGCGAAACGGTCTTCGAGGTCCGTCTGATGGCCGTAGCTGGCGAGGAACGGCGCGAGGCTGTCGAGCGCCGCGACCTCCGCGCCCGAGCGGCGCGCGAGGATCGACGCCAATCCGAAGTGGTCCATGTGCTGATGCGTGACGACCAGCAGCTCGATGTCCTCGACGGTGTGTCCACGTCCGGCGAGCGCCTGCTCGAGCTCGTCGAGAGCCTTGGCGGAGTTGGGGCCCGAGTCGATGAGCGTCAGCGGCGAGTCCTCGATCAGGTACGCGTTCACGCGTCCGACCATGAACGGCGTCGGCACGGCCAATCGGTGGATGCCGGCGTCTGCCGCGAACGCGAGCGCCTCGCGCTCGGCGCGCTCCTTGAGCTCAGCCGCGTCGCTCACAGGCCGTCCGGGGCGCCGCTCACGACCCGGTCGGCGCGGCCGAGCGGATCAGTGTGAGCACCTCGTCGCGGCGTCGCTCCATGTCCGCGGGCGATATCAGCGACTCCAGGCACAGGCGCAGCAGCGGCTCGGTGTTGGAGGAGCGCACGTTGAAGTGCCAGTCCGGGTAGTCGATCGAGATGCCGTCGAGGCGGTCCTGGTCGCCATCCGAGTAGCGCTCGGCGATCTCCTCCATCTTTGCCTCCGCGTCCGCGACCTCGGAGTTGATCTCACCGGAGATGAAGTAGTGCTCGCGGTAGGGCGCGAGCAGCTCCGACATGCGCTTGCCGCGCGTGCAGAGCATCTCGAGCACGAGCAGCGCGGGGATCGAGCCGGAGTCTGCGCAGTAGAAGTCGCGGAAGTAGTAGTGCCCGGAGACCTCGCCGCCGAACAGCGAGCCCTCCTTGCGCATCCGCGTCTTGAAGAAGGCGTGGCCGACGCGGTTGCGGTACGCGACGCCGCCGGCTCGCGCGACGGTGTCGGGGACCGCACGCGATGCGCGCACGTCGTACAGGATCGCTTCGGGGTGCTCGGGATTCGAGTTCTTCTCCAGAAGCGACTGCGCGAGCAGCGCCGTGAGGAAGTCGCCCGGCACGAATTCGCCGGTGTCGTCGATGAAGAAGCAGCGGTCGGCGTCGCCGTCCCACGCGATTCCGAGGTCGGCGCCGGTTTCACGGACCTTCTCCATGATCAGCTTCCGGTTCTTCGGGAGCAGGGGGTTGGGCTCGTGGTCGGGGAAGTTGCCGTCCGGAGTCCAGCAGGTCTCGATCAGATCGAGGTCCAGGCGCTCGAGCACGGGGCCGACGACCGGGCCGGCCATCCCGTTGCCGCCGTCGACCACGACCTTCAGCGGCGGTGCCGCGCGCACGGCGTCGGCGTCGATGAAGCCCAGCACTGTCGTGTGGAACTCGTCGTAGATGTCCACCTCTTCCAGCGTGCCGCGCGCGACGCGCTCCGCCGGGGCCGCGCCGACGCCGGCTTCGATCTGGCGGCGGATGTCCTGGATGCCGGAGTCCCCCGACAGCGCGAGCGCGCCCTCTCGCAAGAGCTTGGCGCCGGTGTAGGCCTTGGGGTTGTGCGAGGCGGTGCACATCAGCCCGCCGTCGAGCTCGCGCGAGCCGACCAGGTAATAGAGCATCTCGCTGCCCACCTGCCCGGCGTCGATCACGTTCACGCCCTCCTCCAGCAGTCCCTCGCGGTAGCGCGCCGAGAGCTCGGGTGCGCTCAGGCGCATGTCGCGTCCCAGGCCGACGCGCAGCTCGGCCACGGGCTTTCCCGAGAGCTCCGAGAGCACGTGCGCGAATGCGCGGGCGATGCGCTCGGCCAGCTCGCTGTCGATCTCCTCGGGGTAGAGCCCGCGAATGTCGTAGGCCTTGAAGATGTCGGGCGGGGGCGCGACGGGCATTGACACTCCCATCCTATGCGCCGGGCGCTCCGCTCGGCGTCCGTCCCGCCCGGGCGGCCCGGCGACTCGTAAACTGCAGGATATGTCTGGGCACTCGAAGTGGTCGAGCATCAAGCACAAGAAGGCGGTCGTGGACTCGCGCAGGGGCGCGCAGTTCTCCAAGCTCTCGCGGGCGATCATGGTCGCGGCGCGTGACGGCGGCGGCGACCCCGAGACCAACGTCGTGCTCGAGAACGCCGTGCGCAAGGCCAAAGAGGCGTCGATGCCGAAGGAGAACATCGAGCGCGCGATCGCCAAAGGGACGGGCGAGGGCGGCGAGGCGGACGCGATCGAGTCGGTCCTCTACGAGGGCTATGGACCCGGCGGCGTGGCCGTCCTGGTCGAGGCCCTGACCGACAATCGCAACCGCACCGGCGCCGACGTGCGCCACGCGTTCTCCAAGAGCGGCGGCAGCCTCGGCGAGCCCGGCTCGGTGTCCTACCTGTTCGACAAGAAGGGCGTGATCCTGATCGACGCGGAGCGCTACTCCGAAGACGATCTGATGGTGGCGGTGGACGCCGGCGCCGAGGACATCGGCACCGACGAGGATGTCTTCGAGGTCGTCACCGCGCCCGCGGACTTCGCCCGCGTGCGCAAGGCGCTGGAGGACGCCGGCGTTGAGATGGAAAGCGCCGAGGTGGCGTTCAGACCGTCGAGCGTCGTGCCGATCGACGAGGTGCATGCCGCAAGCCTGATGCGGCTGATCGAGAACCTTGAGGAGAGCGACGACGTGAGCGCGGTGCACGCCAACTTCGACGTGTCGGCAGACGTGCTCGAGCGTGTCGCCGGCTGAGCGGCCGACCATGAGGGCAGACACGGCGGAGCCTTCGGCGCTGCGGCCCGCCGTCGTGATCCTCTGCGGGGGGCGCGGCACGCGCCTGCAGGAGCACACCCAGGCGATACCCAAGCCGCTGGTGGAGATCGGTGGGATGCCGATCGTGTGGCACGTGATCCAGCTGTACGCCGCGCAGGGCTTTCGCCGCTTCCTGCTCGCGACCGGCTACCGCGGGGAGCTGATCGAGCGCTTTGCGGCGATGCACGCGTGGCCGGCAGGCGTGCGCGTCGAGTGCGTCGAGACCGGTCCCGAGACGCAGACGGGCGGGCGCGTCAAGCTGCTCGAGTCGCGTCTCGCCGGTGAGCAGCTCTTCTGTGCGACCTACGCGGACGGGCTCGCCGACATCGATCTCGATTCTCTGCTGAGCTTCCACCGCGAGCACGGTGCGCTCGCCAGCATGACCGTCGTGCGTCCGCAGCTGCAGTTCGGCGTCACCGAGCTCGACGACGACGGTCGCGTACGCGGCTTCCGCGAGAAGCCGACCTCCGAGCACTGGATCAACGGCGGCTTCTTCTGCTTCGACGCAGCCGTGCTCGATCGCCTGCGGCCCGACAGCGTGCTCGAGCGCGCGCCGCTCGAGCAGCTGGCGGCGGACGGTGAGTTGCGCGCCTACCGCCATGAGGGCTTCTGGGAGTGCATGGACACCTACAAGGACGCCGTGACGCTCAACGACCTGTGGGCGTCGGGGCAGGCGCCGTGGCGTCTGCGCGAGCAGGCCGTCGCGCCCTGAAGAGCCGCACCGGCTCGCGGATCCCTCGCAGGCGCCGCTCGCCGGCGTAGGACCAGCTGTAGGCATTCTCGGCCGCTTCGCGGACCTCGCGCTCGGCGAGCACGCTGCCTGGACGGGCGATCGCGGTGATGCGGCTGGCGAGGTTGACCGGGCGTCCGAACCAGTCGCCGGCGCGTGGCACGGCGCGACCGAGCGCCGCGCCCGCGCGCAGCTGCGGGAAGTCCTCACCCTCGGCGTCCGCGGCGTCGACCAACATCAGCGCCGCGTCGAGCAGCGGCTCGGGCTCGGGCGACGCGAGCATCGCGGCGTCGCCGATCGTCTTCACGAGTCGTACCGGCGGTGCGGCCACGCCCGAGGCGAGCGCCTCGAGCCGCACAGCGAGATGACCCAGCCGCTCCGGCGCGACCTCCTCGCCGAGGCGCGTGAAGCCGACGAGATCGGCGAAGCACACCGCGATCTCGCGTGAGCCCGGCAGCTGCCCGCCACGGCGCTCGAGGGCGCTGATCGCCTCGCTCTGTGCCGAATGCCTGAGATGCAGGGCCAGGATGTTGCTGACGAGCGGATCGACCATCGGGTAGAGCGCCTCGGCCGCCTGTGCATAGCGACTCGCGAGATCGCGTTCGCTGAGCCCGGGCTCGAGCACCAGTTTCAGCGGCAGCAGCCGCAGGCTCTCGGCGGCCTGGGAGAGGCCGCGGCCGAGCACGCGCAGCAGCTCGAGGATCTCCTCGTCGGAGATCCCCGCTTCGCGTGCGAGCAACGTCCGCTTAGCCGACTCGACCTCGGCTTCGGTGTAGAGCGCCTCGCCGGGATCGGGGACGGGGAGGCCCATCGCACGCCGTGCCGCGACGAGGAAGTCCTCCTCGACGCCGCTCATCGCCGACACCTGGGCGGAGGTGTAGCGCTCCTCGCCGACGATCACGCGGTCGGCCGGCAGGAAGATGATCGTGCCGCTGGCCGTCGTGCGGCGCAGTTCGCTCAGCGGAACGCCTTCGGCGGCGAGCTGTTCGAGCAGCGCCAGGCGCTCGGTGCGGCCCTCGTCCTCGAGCCCGTCGAGCAACCCCTCGGCAGCGAAGTCGATGGGCACGGGCGGGGGAGCGGGCGGGTCAGAGGTCACAGCTTGCAGCGTAGTCGCGCGTCGAGCGCCGCGGTTGGCGAGCCGGACTTGAGCGCACTACTCCGGCAGGAGTCGTAGCGCCGTCACGTGACTCGGGCGCAGCACAGCGAAGTGCCTGTGATCGAGAGTCGCGAGCTTGTCCTCCGCCAGACGCTCGACGAGCGCGAACACGCTGGCATCGACCACGCCCAGGGTCTGGTCCGCGTATTGGCGCTGAAGCTCGTGGCTGCGCTGCAGATCGACCCTTGTCGGGGTCTCCAGGCGGTACGCGCCGGCAAGCGCGTCCTCGAGGAACGTGACCCACGCCTCCCCGCCGAGCCGGCGGTGGCACCAGTAGTCGAGCTCCGCGAGCACGAGCATGGGGACGACGAGCTCCTCGCGCGCTCCGCCGAGCAGCGACGCGCACCGCTTGTGGTCGGGGTCCGCCGCGTCGAGCGCCGCGAGCAACGGGCCCGTATCGAGCACCAGCGCCATCTACGACGGCGGGTGCGCGACCGGTTCGGCGGTCAGCTCAGCTGCGGAGAGACCGTCTGTAGAGCGCGCGATGCCGAGCCGTGGTCGGCGCGTCAGCAGCGCGGCCGCCTTCTCGTCGATTGCCTCCGAAAGGACGGTCGTCAGCGACACCCCTCGCCGATGGGCATCAGCTTCGAGTGTGTCGAGCGCCGAGCGGCGCGCCGTCACTGTAGTGCGACGCGTGGAAGATGCACGATTCATGATGCATCACTCTAGCATCTACGGGCTGTGCGATCGTCGCTGCTCGTCCGGCGTCGAGCGTCCCGTCGTTCTCGGCGAGCAGGCTGGGCGCGCGGGCAGGCGTCCGGTGGCGGGCGCAGAATCACAGGCCGTGATCGTCCTCGGCATCGACCCGGGTCTCGCCAACACGGGCTACGGCGTCGTGGCACGCCGCGGCGGGCGTCTGCTGGCATTGGACGGCGGCGTCATCACGACGCGCGCAGGGCTCGAGCCGGAGCGTCGTCTGGCCGAGATCCACGCCGCCGTCGATGCTCTGCTCGAGGAGCACGAGCCGGACGCGATGGCGCTCGAGGAGCTGTACTTCGGTCAGAACGTGCGCACCGCGTTCGCCGTCGGGCAGGCGCGCGGCGTGGTCGTGCTCGCGGCCGGCCAGCGCGGCGTGCCATGCACCGGCTACACCCCGCAGCAGGTCAAGGGCGCGGTCTGCGGCAGCGGGCGCGCGCAGAAGGACCAGGTCGCGCGGATGGTCAAGACGCTGCTCGGGCTCGCCGAGGAGCCGCGTCCCGACCACGCCGCCGACGCGCTCGCGGTGGCCGTCTGCCACGCCAACTGCGCGCCGCTGGCGCTGGCGCTCGCCGGTGCCCGCGAGGGCGCGGGAGCGGGCGCGTGATCGCCCTGCTGCGCGGCGAGATCGCCGTCCGGCGCACCGACCACGTCGTGATTCTCAGCGCCGGCGTGGGCTACCGCGCGGCGGTCTCGGCGCAGACGCTGGCGCACGTTCCCGCCGTGGGCGAGCACGTGACGCTGCACACGCACCTGATCGTGCGCGACGACGCGCTGAGCCTTTACGGCTTCGCCTCCGAGCAGGAGCGCGACCTCTTCCTGATGCTGCTCTCCGTCCAGGCTGTGGGGCCGAAGGTTGCGCTCGCGGTCCTATCGGCGGCGCCGCCGCGCGAGCTGATCGGCGCGCTCGCGGCGGGCGACGCCGCCCGCTTCCAGGCGGTTCCCGGCATCGGCAAGCGCACCGCCGAGCGGATAATCGTCGAGCTGCGCGAAAAGGTGGGTGTGGACAGCGACGCTCCTGTCGCGGCGCGCACGCCGATCATCGCGCGGCGCGGCGAGGCGCAGGATCCGCGGCGGCTGGCGCGCGACGGCCTGCTCGAGCTCGGCTATGCGCCGGCCGAGGCGGACGAGCTGTTGCGCGACCTCGACGGCGAGACCGCGGAGGAGCTGCTCGGCGGAGCCCTACGCCTGGCGCGCTCGGGGACGTGAGCTGATGGGCGAGACGATGAGCACCCTGAAGGGCACACCCGATGCCGGCGCGCACCCGGACGGGCACACCCTAAAGGGCGCAGGCAAGCAGGCAAGCGACACCGCAACCCGCATCCAGACGCCTTATCTCGTCGCCGACGACGAGCTCGATCGCTCGCTGCGTCCGCGTCGGCTCGAGCAGTTCGTCGGCCAGGAGACGTTGCGAGAGCAGCTCGCGGTCGCGATCGAGGCATGCAGCGCTCGCGGTGACGCGCTCGATCACCTGCTGCTGGCGGGGCCGCCAGGACTCGGCAAGACCTCGCTCGCGCAGATCGTCGCGGCCGAGCTGGACGTTCCGTTCGTGCAGACGGCGGGGCCGGCGCTCGAGCGCAAGGGAGACATCGCGGCATTTCTGACGGCGCTCGAGCCGCGCAGCGTGTTCTTCGTCGATGAGATCCACAGGCTGCCACGCACGCTGGAGGAGACCTTCTACCCGGCGATGGAGGATCACCGGCTGCCGATCACCGTCGGGCAGGGCGCCGGCGCCCGCGTCGTGACGCTCGAGCTGCCGCCGTTCACGCTGATCGGCGCGACGACGCGCACCGGCCTGTTGACGACGCCGCTTCGCGATCGCTTCGGCATCCAGGCGCGGCTCGAGCCCTACGGCGTGGACGAGCTCGCGATCATCGTGCGCCGCTCGGCCGGGATCCTCGAGATCGAGCTCGAGGACGACGGCGCAATCGCGATCGCCGCTCGCAGCAGGGGCACGCCACGCGTGGCCAACCGGCTCTTGAAGCGCGTGCGCGACTTCGCGGAGGTGCGGATGGCGGGGGTGGTCACCGCCAAGGCGGCGCATGCGGCCCTGGAGATGCTCGAGGTCGACGGCCGGGGGCTGGATCGCCTCGACCGGGAGATCCTGAGCGCGATCTGCACGAAGTTCGCCGGCGGGCCCGTCGGCCTGTCGACGCTGGCGGTCGCCGTCGGCGAGGAGCAGGACACGATCGAGGACGTCTACGAGCCCTACCTGCTGCAGGAGGGCCTGCTGATGCGCACCCCGCGCGGGCGCATGGCGACAGCCGCCGCCTACGAGCACCTCGGCATCGACGCGCCCACGCGGCTCGAGACGCCGCTCTTTTGAGCTCACAAGTCGACCGCCGACCTTCACCGCCTTCGCTCGCGTACTCTGTGTGGGACGCCATGACCCATCCATTCATCTGCCCCAACTGCGGTCACCGCACCTCAGAGCTCGACCGCAACATCGGCTTCACGCGCCAGCCGAAGGGCTGCGCGAAGTGCGGCTTTGCGTTCCTGTTCGAACTGCTGGATGACTACTACCCCGCGCCGGACGCGGCGTTCTTCGTCTGCGATGGGGAGGGGCGCGTGGTCGGCTGCGGCAAGAACTCGTTCGCGTTCACCGGTCTCGAGGAGGAAGACGTGATCGGCCAGCGCGTCGAGCAGGTGCTCGGCCTCAGCTTCGCTAACGGCGACGACCCCGTGGCGACGGTGCTGGAGTGGGGCGTGCGGAAACTGGAGGTTCCCGTGCAGGTCAGTGGCGAACGCGATGTGGCCGCCAGCGCGAAAGCGGACATGTTTCCGGCCTACGACGACGACGGCGGGCTGTTGCTGGTGCTGACCCCCGATAAGTAGTCTCTGAGCGATGACCGACCGCCGACGCAACGCCTTGATCCTCCTGATCGTCGCTGGCCTGCTCGCCGCTTCGGCGGCGGCGATCGCGTTCAAGAAGACGCGCCTCGGGCTCGATCTCAAGGGCGGTGTCGAGCTCGTCTACCAGGCCAAGCCGACCGCTGCCACGAAAGTCGACAGCGAATCGCTCGAACGCGCGATCAACATCATGCGCAAGCGCGTCGACCAGTTGGGCGTCGCCAATCCGGAAATCCAGAGCTCGGGCAACGACCAGATCGACGTCGCGCTGCCTGAAGTCAAAGACGCCGGGCAGGCCGAAGCCGAGGTCGGCAAGACCGCGCAGCTGCAGTTCTACGACTGGGAGCCAGACGTCATCGGCCCGAGAGGCGAACCGGCGCCTACCGAAGGCACGGTGACCGGCGACACGACCAGCGCCGGGCCCGGTGGCGTGACGGCGGGGCTGCCCGAGTATCAGGCCGTCCTGCGCGCCGCCAAACGTCCGGCGGAACTGCGCAAGACCGACACGACGTGGGGTCGCGGCTGTACGCCGCAGCAGCTCAAGGAATGCATCTACGGCAGCTGGTACCTGCTCGACCCCGCACACGAAAAGGTCCTCAGGGGCCCCGAAGAAACCGAACGCGACCTGTATGCGGTAGGCGGAAAACTGCCGGCGGGGACGAAGGCGGTGCGCGTCAACCCCGGCACGGTGCTCGTGCAGGCCCACCCGGTCGAAAGCGCCTCCGGCAAGGTCTCAAACCCCTCGCCCAACAGCTGGTACGTCCTCAAGGACCAGCCCGTGCTCGGGGGCGAAAACATCACCAACCCGACCCAGAGCAACGACGAACAAACCGGGCAGCCCAACGTCACCTTCGGCTTCACCTCCCACGGAAAGAAAGTCTGGGAACGGGTCACCAAGGAAATCGCTCACCGCGGGCAGGAAGCGCAGCTGCCCGGCGTGAGCAAAGAAGCGGCCCTCCAGCACTTCGCCGTCGCGCTCGACGGGCAGCTGATCACGGTTCCGTCGATCGACTTCACGAAGTATCCCGAAGGAATCGACGCCTCCACCGGATCCGAGATCTCCGGCGGGTTCACGATCACCTCCGCGCAGAACCTCGCCAACGAGCTCCAGTCCGGCGCGCTGCCGGTCAAGCTCGTCCTGATCTCGCGCTCGCAGGTCTCGGCGACGCTCGGCAAACAGGCGCTCAACCAGGGCCTGATCGCAGGTCTCGCGGGGTTCGCCGTGGTGTGCCTGTTCCTGCTCGCCTTCTACCGCTTCCTCGGGCTGATCGCCGTCGGCGGCCTGGTCATCTACGGCGCCTACTTCTTCGCGCTCGTGAAGGTGATTCCGGTGACGCTGACGCTGCCCGGGATCGCCGGCCTGATCCTCACGATCGGCGTGTGCGCGGATGCCAACATCGTGATCTTCGAGCGGGTCAAGGAGGAGATTCGCGGTGGGAGATCGATCGTCTCGGGCATCGCCACGGGCTACAAACACGGCTTCGCGGCGATCGTCGACGCCAACGTCGTGACGTTCATGACGGCGTTCATCCTGTTCGCGCTCGCCACCGCGGAAGTCAAGGGCTTCGCGTTCATGCTCGGGATCGGGACGCTGGTGTCGCTGTTCACCGCCGTGCTCGCCACGCAGGCGGCGCTCGGCCTGATGAGCCAATCGCCGCTCGTCAGCCACCCCTCGGCGCTCGGCGCCTCGCCCAGACGCAAAGGCTGGACGTTCGACTTCATGGGCGCGTCGAAGTGGTTCTTCTCGATGTCGGGCACGATCCTGCTGATCGGCGCGCTGGCGATCGGCGGCAAAGGGCTGCACTTCGGCATCGACTTCAAGGGCGGCACGCGCATCCAGACGGCGTTCATCAAGCCGGTGTCCGAGTCTGAAGTGGCGAAAGCGATGAGCGCCGCCGGCTACGCCAACGCCCAGGTGCAGAAGGTCTCCAACAAGAGCATCGGCGGCAACGGCTACCAGATCTCCACAAAGACGCTCGCCCCCGAAAAGCTCAGAGAAGTCGAACGCACGCTCAACACGACGTTCGGCAACGGGCCGCAGCATCCAGGCACCAAGGACCTGTCCTCGACCTCGATCGGGCCGACGTTCGGGAAAACCGTCGCCAACAGCGCGATCATCGCGATCATCGCCTCGCTGTTGGTGATCTCCGCCTACATCGCGCTGCGCTTCGAGTGGAAGTACGCGGTACCGGTGCTGATCGCGCTGATGCACGACCTGCTGATCACGGCCGGCGTCTACTCGCTCACGGGGAGGGAAGTCACGACGGCCACGGTCGCCGCTCTGCTGACGATCCTGGGGTACTCGCTGTACGACACGATCATCGTGTTCGATCGAGTGCGTGAGAACGTCCCCCGCATGCCGCGCGCCGCGTTCTCGCAGATCGTCAACCGCTCGATGTCCGAGGTCGTCACCCGGTCGCTGGCGACGAGCTTCTGCACGCTGCTGCCTGTGCTCGCGCTGCTGCTGTTCGGCGGCGAAACGCTGAAGGACTTCGCGTTCGCGCTGATGATCGGCATCGCCTCGGGTGCGTACTCGTCGATCTTCATCGCCTCGCCCGTGCTGACGCACTGGAAGGAACGTGAGCCCGGCTTCCGCATGCGGCGGGCCCGGATCGTGCGCGAAGTGGGCGCGGTGCCCGCCTACGCTACGACCGCCGGCGGCGCGCCCGAGGATGTCGAGCCCGAGCGTAAGCGCCGGCAGACGCGCCGCGGCAGCCTGATCGCCCCCGAGCAACCCGGCCAGCAGCTCTCGCGGGACGAGTTCCAGGAACTCGTACGCGACCTCGACGTCGAGGGCGAGCCCAACGGCGCACCGGCATCCAGCGGCGGACGGCGCGCG
This sequence comes from uncultured Solirubrobacteraceae bacterium, assembly GCA_963827455.1. Taxonomy (GTDB): domain Bacteria; phylum Actinomycetota; class Thermoleophilia; order Solirubrobacterales; family Solirubrobacteraceae; genus Palsa-744. The sequence goes on from CAWHAW010000014.1 coordinate 87,767, forward strand.
CGCACCGCCAAGAGCAGCGCCACGGTTGCGCCTCCCGTGCCCCCCGCACCCTCGCCGGAGGGGGAGCGCGACCCGGCCGCGGACCTCACCCCCGAGGATCTCGTGCTCAAGGAAGACCCCAAGCCGCGCCCCCCGAAACGCCGCAACAAACGCCACGGCAGGGCGCGCTGATGGGTCTGCTCGCCTGGGTGATCATGGGTCTGGCGATCTGGCACTTCACGATCTTCCTGCCCGACCGCTTCTGGGGCGGGATCGTGGGGGCGTTCGTCGGCTCGCTGGTCGGGGCGATCGTCGTCGGCGTGATCATCTACTCGCTGAAAGTCTCGGCCCTGAGCATCCCCGGGGAAAAGGCGACGGACATTGGCGTCGTGCTCTACGCGGTGCCCGGCGCGCTGATCGGCATCGCGCTGATCTACCTCGAGGGCATGCGCCGGGAACGTGCGTCCGAGCGGCCCGACGCGCTCGCGCCCCAGCTTTGACTCCTAGCCAGCCGGTATCGCCCGGGCGCCGGCCGCGTTCTGTCTGCGCGTCACCGTAGTCTCGCGGCGTGCAGCCCCGCCGCTTCGAGATCGCTGACTGTCCACCCGCCCAGATAGCGCGGCTCCAGCGCGAGCTGGGGGTCAGCGAGCCGCTGGCGCAGGTGCTCGTGCGCCGCGGCATGGCCGAGCCCGCGCGCGCGCGGGCGTTCCTGGCGGCCGACGAGGAGCACCCGCCCGCGGCGTTCGCCGGCATCGACGCCGCCGTGGCGTCGATCCTCGGCCACCTCGCGCGGAGAACGCGCATCACGATCCACGGCGACTACGACGTCGATGGCATCTGCTCCACGGCCGTGCTCGTGCGCAGCCTGCGGGCGCTGGGCGCCGACGTCGACTTCTACATCCCCGATCGCGCCGGCGACGGCTACGGGTTGAGCGCGAGCACGGTGCAGCGGCTCGCGGCGAGGGGCACACGGCTGCTCGTCAGCGTCGACTGCGCGATCACCGCAGTCGAGGAGGTCGCGCAGGCGAAAGCGCTCGGCATCGACGTGGTCATCACCGATCACCACGCGCCGCGCGCCGACGGCGCCCTGCCCGAGGCGCCGATCGTGCATCCGCGACTGTGCGGCTACCCCTGCGTCGATCTCTGCGCCACCGCTGTCGCCTACAAGCTCGCACAGGCGCTGATCGACACGCTCGCCGCCGGCGAGGCTGGCGGGCCGGCTGCCGAGCGCGCCCGCGAGATGCTGGCGAGCCGCGCGCTCGAGCAGGATCTGGACCTGGTGGCGCTCGCGACGGTCGCCGACGTCGTCTCGCTCACCGGCGAGAACCGGACGCTCGTGCGTCGTGGGCTGCGCGCGCTGGCGGGCACGACCAAGCCCGGGCTGCGCGCGCTGATGGCGGTCGCGGGTGTCGATCCCGGGAAGGTCAACGAGCGCGCTGTCGCGTTTGCGCTGGCGCCGCGGCTGAACGCCGCCGGTCGGCTGTACCGCGCCGACGCGGGCCTCGAGCTGATCCTCACCGTGGACCAGCAGCGGGCATCTCAGATCGCGGGCGAGCTCGACGCCGCCAACCACGAGCGCCGGCAGATCGAGACGCGAATCCGCTTTGCGGCCGAGGCGCAGATGGCCGAGCAGGGCGAGCGCGCGGCCTACGTGCTCGCGGCAGAGGACTGGCACCCCGGCGTCATCGGGATCGTCGCTTCACGGCTGGTCGAGCGCAGCGGCCGGCCCGTCGTTCTGATCGCGCTCGACGGGGACACCGGCAAGGGCTCGGGGCGCAGCGTCGAGGCGTTCGACCTGCTCGGGGGGCTGAGTGCGTGCGCCGAGCACCTGCTGCGCTACGGCGGCCACCGCATGGCCGCGGGCCTCGAGATCGAGCGCGGGCGCGTCCCGGACTTCGCGGCCGCGCTGTGCGCCCACGCCGAGCGCACGCTGCGGGCGCAGGACCTCGCGCCGGTCGAGCGCGTCGACGCGGTCGTCGGCGGCGAGCAGCTCGGGATGACGCTGGCGGAGGAGCTCGCCTCTGTGGCGCCGTTCGGCCGCGGCAACCCGACGGTCTCGCTGATGGTCGCCGACGCCACGTTCACCGATGTCAGGCCGATGGGCGAAGGCAGGCACGCGCGCTTCACGGTCGCGTCCCGCGGAACCCGTGCGCGCGCGGTCGCGTTCGGCAGCGGCGGGCGGCTCCCGTGCGCGGCCGACGGATCCGACGTCGAGCTGGAGGCGACGTTCACGCTCGAGGTCAACGAATGGAACGGCGTCAGCGAGCCACGGCTGGTGCTCCGTCACGCGCAGCGTGCGCGAGCCGCCGAGGGCAGGCGAGGCAGGCGCCCGTGGAGCAAGCGGAGCTCGTGCTGTTCTGAGCGAGCGACGTCTTCAATCCGGCCCGGCTGTCCCCTACCCTTAGAACATGGCCATCGCAGAGGATCCCAAGCGCACGAGCGCCAAGCGCTCGCAGGTCACCGACGTGGCTGACGCCACGGCGCTCGAGAACGGCGCGGTGGCGGCGGCGGACCTACGCGAGCAGCCGCTGCCTGCGGCCGAGCATGCGGGCACGCAGGGCGGCGAGCCCTCGCCGCCGCCGATCGGCCTGAGTCCCTCCGAGCGGCGCCTGCTGAACGACCTGTTCGCGATCGTCTCCGAGCACGCGTCCGACTCCTCCGTCGAGATCGACCGTGCGCGCGTGCAGGACGCGTTCGTCTTCGCCTGCGAGCATCATGCCGACCAGCGGCGCAAGTCGGGCGAGGACTTCATCGTGCACCCCGTCGGCGTGGCCCGGATCTGCGCGAGCATGCGCCTGGACACCGAGGCGCTGTGTGCGGCGCTGCTCCACGACACGGTCGAGGACACCTCGGCCTCGCTCGAGGAGGTCCGGGAGCGCTTCGGCGAGGAGATCGCGACCGTGGTCGACGGCGTCACGAAGCTGACCGGCATCACGTTCCAGTCGCGCGATGAGGCGCAGGCCAACAACTACCGCAAGATGATGGTCGCGATGGCCACCGACGTGCGGGTCATCCTGATCAAGCTCGCCGATCGCCTGCACAACATGCGCACGATCGACGCGATGCCCAAACAGAAGCAGATGGAGAAGGCGCGCGAGACGCTCGAGATCTACGCCCCGCTCGCCCACCGCCTGGGTATCCACGCGATCAAGTGGGAGCTCGAGGACCTGGCGTTCGCGACGCTGCACCCGCGCAAGTACCAGGAGATCAAGGGCCTGGTCGCCCAGCAGCGCGACGAGCGCGAGCACTACGTCTCGAGGCCGGCGACTACCTGCGCAGCGAGCTGGCCGACGTCGGTATCGAGGCGCAGATCGCGGGGCGCGCCAAGCACTTCTACTCGATCTACTCGAAGATGACCAAGAAGGGCCGCGAGTTCAACGAGATCTACGACCTGACGGCGATGCGCGTGATCGTCGACTCGGTCAAGGACTGCTACGGCACGGTCGGCGTGATCCACTCGCTGTGGAAGCCGCTGCCCGGTCGCTTCAAGGACTTCATCGCGATGCCCAAGTTCAACATGTACCAGTCGCTGCACACGACCGTGATCGGTCCTGAGGGTCGGCCGCTGGAGATCCAGATCCGCACGCACGAGATGCACGAGATGGCCGAGTTCGGGGTCGCCGCGCACTGGGTCTACAAGCAGCCGAGCGGGGGAGCGGGCAACGATCAAGAGCACGCGGGCTGGCCCGCCGCCGGCGAGGACGCCAAGCTCAAGTGGCTGCGCTCGATGCTCGACTGGCAGAAAGAGCTCTCGGATCCCCGCGAGTTCATGGAGACGCTGCGCACCGACCTGTTCGAGGAGGAGGTCTACGTCTTCACGCCCAAGGGCGAAGTCAAGTCGCTCGCCTCGGGTGCCACGCCGCTGGACTTCGCCTACGAGGTGCACACCGAGATCGGCCACCGCTGTGTGGGCGCGCGCGTCAACGGCAAAATCGTGCCGCTGCACTACGAGCTGTGCTCGGGCGACATCGTCGAGATCCTCACCGCCAAGCGCGAGCGCGGACCGTCGCGCGACTGGCTGGCGATGGTCAAGACCACGCGCGCGCGTAACAAGATCAAGGCGTGGTTCAAGGCCGAGTCGCGCCAGGACACCGAGCACACCGGCCGCGAGCTGCTGCAGGAGCACCTGCGCAAACAGGGCCTGCCGGCGCAGAAGATCACCGGCTCGGCGCTGCTCGCGGATGTGATCCGCGAGGTCGGCTATCGCAAGGCCGACGACTTCTACATCGCGCTCGGCGCCGCCAAGGTCTCGCCGAAGCTCGTCGTCAACAAGGTCATGCAGCGCCTGAAGCAGGGCGAGTCCGCCGACACCGACATGGGCGCGGCGGACCTGCTGCGCGTCGGGCGCGCGCGACGGCGCCCTACGAAGTCCTCCGGTCAGTACGGGATTCGCGTGGAAGGCGTCGAGGACGTGATGCTGCGCCTGGCCAAGTGCTGCCGCCCGGTCCCGGGCGATGAGATCGTCGGCTACATCTCGCTCGGGCGCGGGATCACGATCCACCGCGACGACTGCCCCAACGCGCAGCTGCTGCGCAAGAGCCCCGAGCGCTTCGCGAGCGTCGCCTGGGAAGGCGACCAGTCGACAGGCTTCGTCGTGGAGATCCAGATCGACGCGTGGGACCGCCACCACCTGCTGGCGGACCTCTCGCGCGCGTTCTCCGAGTCGGGCGCCAACATCCTCGAAGCGCGTTGCCTGTCGACGCCGCCGATGGTCAAGAACCGCTTCGTGGTGGAGGTCGCCGACACGCATTCGCTGCGCAGCGCGATCACGCGCCTGCGCAACACAGAGTCGGTGTTCGACGCCTACCGCGTGACGCCAGGCGCCTGCCGCGCGTAGCCTAGGAGATCACGTTGAGCGCGTTCGGGATTATCGAGTAGCGCGCCTCGGTCACCTCGCCGAGATAGTCGCCGTCGACCTGCAGCGGCAACGGCCGCTCGTCTGCGCTGCGCACGGTCAGCTCCTGCAGGTCGGGCAGGGAGCTGACCTGGCGGTTGCCGGCGACGCGGGCGCGCGCCGAGAACGCCCGCCAGGCGATCGACAGCATCGCCGGGAGGCTGGCGCTGCGCAGGACACCGCCGGCGAGCGCGCCGGAGTCGAGCGCCGCTCCGTCGGCGATCTCGATCGCGCGGTTCTGGAAGTACGTGAACGTGGCGCCGTTCTGGACGATCGCTGTGACGCCGTCGAGCTGCGCGTGACCGTCCCCGGCCTGCACGTGCAGACGGGGAGGGGAGAGCAGGTAGCGGCGCATGAAGGTGCTGACTGCGACCCACGTGAAGAAGTAGGGACCGAGCCTCGCCTTCATCTTCGGGTTCGCGTCGACGCGCTCGACGACGCTCGCGTCGAGGCCGAGACCGGAGGCGAACGTGAAGCAGCGGCCGTTGACGACGCCGAGATCGACCTTGCGCGGGCGCCAGTCGTCGGCCATCGCCAGCAGGTGCTCGGTCGCGTCGACGACGTCGCCGGGGATGCCGAGCATCTTGGCGAACACGTTCGCCGAGCCGCCCGGCAGGCAGCACAGAGGGGTAGGGGAGCCGAGCAGCCCGTTGGCGGCTTCGTTGACCGTGCCGTCGCCGCCGAAGGCGACCACGACGTCGTAGCCCTCGTGTGCGGCCTCCCGGCAGAGCTCGGTCGCGTGACCGCGCGCCTCGGTGTCGACCGCGTCGACCTCGAAGCGGCCCTGCAGCGCGTAGACGACGAGATTGCGCAGGCGGTCCGAGACAGTCGTGGCGTACGGGTTGACGATGATCAGCATCCGTCGCTTGCTGTCCGGCGTGGCGAAGCGGAACGGCTCACGGGCCTTGCCGGTGAGCTCGTCCTGTTCACGCGTGGGGGTGCTCACGCCAGGGCCTACACCGCGGTGGGGCGAGCGTTACCGCGATGTGGCCAACACACCCCGCGGGCACTCCAGTCGCGGCTGTAGTTCGCCGAAATCGTTGCTAGACTGCGCGCTTAGACATAGCTGGACACATCCAGAGGGGTGAAGGGACTGGCCCTATGAAACCCCGGCAACCACCGTACGTCACAGCGGGAAGGTGCCAATTCCAGTCAGATGTGTGGCGGGCTTCGCGCCCTTCGCCACACCGTGACAAGGCGAAGACGAGCGAAGGGAGCCCCAATGGCTGTGAGTCATCTGCAGTGCAAGGAGTGCAAGACCGAGTATCCGCTCGAGGCCCTGTACGTGTGCGAGCGCTGCTTCGGACCGCTGGAGGTCGCCTACGACCACAGTGCCTCCAGCAGCGACGTCGGCGAGTTGCGCCGCCGCATCCAGGGCGGGCCGCAGAACATCTGGCGCTACGCGGACTTCCTGCCGCTCGCGGGCGGGCCTCCCGGCCCCTCCGGGAGGCTGGCGTCACGCGTCGGCCTGCCGGCCGGCTGCACGCCGCTGATCCGCGCCGACAGACTCGCCGCAAGCCTCGGCCTGCGCGAGGTGTGGGTCAAGAACGACGCGGCCAACCCGACGCACTCGTTCAAGGACCGCGTCGTCTCGGTCGCCGTCTCACGGGCGCGCGAGCTGGGCTTCGAGACGATCGCGTGCGCCTCGACCGGCAACCTCGCGAACTCGGTCGCCGCCCACGGGGCCGCGCTCGGGCTGGAGTCCTACGTCTTCATCCCGGCTGACCTCGAGGAGCAGAAGATCCTCGCGACCGGCGTCTACGGCACGAAGCTCGTGGGCGTGGAAGGCAACTACGACGACGTCAACCGCCTGTGCACCGAGCTGTGCGCGGAGCGCGATTGGGCGTTCGTGAACATCAACCTGCGCCCGTACTACGCCGAGGGCTCAAAGACGCTGGCGTTCGAGATCGTCGAGCAGCTCGGCTGGGAGCTGCCCGACCGCTGCATCGTGCCGGTGGCCTCGGGCTCGCTGTTCACGAAAATCGCCGCCGGCTTCCAGGAATGGACCGAGCTCGGCCTCATAGAGAACCCCGCCCGCCCGCTGCCGCGCATGAACGGCGCTCAGGCGGAGGGATGCTCGCCCGTGGCGAGCGCCTTCGCCGACGGCCACGACGTGTGCCGCCCGGTGAAGCCGGACACGATCGCCAAGTCGCTCGCGATCGGCAACCCCGCCGACGGCCCGTACGCGCTCGATCTCGCGCGGCGCACCGGCGGCTCGGTGGATGCCGTCAGCGACGAGGAGATCCGCGCGGGCATCAAGCTCCTGGCTGAGACGACCGGCGTCTTCACCGAGACCGCAGGCGGCGTCACGACCGCGGTGCTGAGCAAGCTCGCCGCGCGCGGTGACATCGACCCCGACGAGCGGGTCGTGCTGGTGATCACCGGCGAGGGCCTGAAGACGCTGGACGCCGTGCGCGGCACCTTCGAGACCCAGACGATCGCCCCCACTGTGGAGGCCTTCGAGGCGGGTGTCAGCGAGGGAGTGACGGCCTGATGAGCTGCGTCGTGAAGATCCCGACGCAGCTGCGGGCCGCCGCCGGCGGCGAGGCCGAAGCGCAGATCGACGGTGCGACCGTGCAGGAGGTCCTGGACGGTCTGTTCGAGCGCCACGAGGAGCTGCGCGCGCGTATGTCCGACGATGACGGGTCGCTGCGGCGCTTCGTCAACGTGTACCTCGCCGGCGAAGACATCCGCTTTCTCGACGGGCTTGCGACGCCGGTCGTCGATGGGGCGGAGCTGACGATCCTGCCCGCCGTCGCGGGAGGGTAGGACGCCGTATGCCGGCGCGCGACTGCGTCATCGGTCGCTCGCGTGCGTAGCACGCCACGCTCGCTGCCCCGTCCGTGTATCGGTCGCGCCTTCGACGCCCTACCGGCGCCTGCACTAGCGACTGTCGGTGCTGGTGCCGCGCTGCCGGGGAGGCGTGGGCGGCGGTAGTGTCGAGCCGGAGAAGCCGAGGCTCGAGACGATCGCCGCCGCGCACATCGCGGCGATCGTCAGGCGGCGCATGCGCCGCGGGTTGAGCCACGGGATGCGCGAGCTCTGCATCCACGTCCTGAAGCCGCTCGCGGCGGAGACGGCGGCCATTGCGCAACCGGCGCACATGCCAGCAGCGTAGCGATCAGCTGCGCTCGGGTGGCCCGGAACCGGCGGGCAACGGGTCGGACGCGTTCGACGCCGCCTCCACCCGGGCGTAGGCCTCGGCGCGCGACTCGAGACGCTGGCGCAGCTCGGCGCCGCGGCCGGCTGCGACCGCACGCGCGGCGCGCTCCTCGGTGAGCTCCAGGCCGCGCGTCTGGGCGTACTCGAGCAGCTCCTGGCGTTCCTCGCTCTCGTGCGCGGTGCGCAGGAACAGCCAGCAGAACAGCCCCAGCGTGAGGATCGACTCCTCGATCATCATGATCGCCCCGGCGATGCTCTGGTCGGCCAGCGGCGAGATCTGGAAGTGGGCGTCGCCGTGGATGTAGAACGGATAGAAGATCGTGCCCGACCACACGAAGACGTTGCCGAGCACGGTGCCGGCGAGCCGCACGGCGACGATGTAGATCAGCTTGCCGAGGTTGCCGAACCATTTGGGCATCGGCAGCGGGCCGAACAGCGGCATCCACATGTTGATCCCGAAGCCGAGGAACATCGCGTGCTCGAGCGCGTGGATGCCCGAGTGGCGCAGCGCCGCTTCGTAGAACACCGGCAGGTGCCACACGTACAGGTCGATCATCCACAGCGGGAAGGCGACCGCGGGATGCGCGAGCACGCGCAGGCGATCGAAGAAGCGGATGCGCAGGATCGGTGCGATCAGCGGCCCGGTGAGGCCGAGCACGATCAGCAGCGCCGCGATGTCGCCGAGCAGCAGGTGCTCGATCATGTGCACCCACAGCAGGTCCTGGCTGGCGGCGCCGAGCGACGTGAGCGCTGCCGCGATCACGACGATGCCGCCGTAGAAGCACGCCTGGCGCCAGCCCGGGCACGGGGTGGTCGTCCTCGGCGAGCGTGCGTGCGCGCCGCGCGTAGAGCAGGCCGAAGATCGCCAGCGGGCCGAGCTGGAACGCAGCGGAGATGTCCGTGGAGACAGCGAGCGGGGCGCTCAGCATCAAGCGGAGGGTACGCCAGAGCGGGGTCGATCGGCGAGCCAGCGGCGTCCCCTTGCGTAGACTGCGCCACCGATGAGAGCCCCCTTCCGGCGCACGCTGGCGGTCCTGCTCGGTGCCCAGGGCCTCGTGGCGCTCGGTTTGCCGGCGAGCGCCGACGCGCACGGAATCGTCGGCAAGGCCAACCTGCCGATCCCCGTGTGGCTGTTCAGCTGGACGGCGGCGATCGTGCTGGTCGTGTCGTTCGTGGCGCTCTCGACGATGTGGACGCGCCCGCAGCTTCAGCATCCGCGCCTGCGCAGGCTGTTCAAGCTGCCGATGCCCGTCGAATGGCTAGCGGGCCTCGTCGGCGTGGCGCTGTTCGCGCTCGTGATCTACAGCGGTTTCGACGGCGCACAGGTGACCCAGGCGAACTTCTCGGTGACGTTCCTCTACGTCATCTTCTGGGTCGGGGTGCCCGTGGCGAGCGTGCTGTTCGGCGACGTCTTCGCAGCGCTCAGCCCATGGAGGACGTGCGGGCGCGTGCTCGCGGCGCTCGCACGCGCATTGCGCCGCGGGCGGCCGGGCCGCCCGCCGCTGCGCTATCCGCAATGGCTCGGCGTGTGGCCGGCGATCGCGGTGATCGTCGGCTTCGCGTGGCTCGAGTTGGTCTACGTCGAAAAAGACCATCCCGCGACGCTGGCGGCGCTGTCGCTGGCCTACTTCCTCGCGATGCTCGCAGGGATGGCGCTGTTCGGCGTGGAGGAGTGGAGCTCGCAGGCCGACGGCTTCGGCGTCTACTTCAACCTGCTCTCCAAGCTCTCGGCGCTCGTGCGCCGCGAGGACGGCGCGGTGTATCTGCGCCGACCGCTGAGCGGCGTCACGGACCTGAAGGTCGGCGCCGGCATGGTCGTGTTCATCTGCACGCTGATCGGCACGACGACCTTCGACGGCTTCAGCAACGGCGGCATCTGGCGCACCAACGAGCCGAGCCTGCAGAGCGTTTTCGAAGAAGTCGGCTTCGGCCCGACGCCGGCGCAGGAGCTGGCGTACTCGGTCGGCCTCGTGCTCTGCATCCTCGTGATCTTCGCCGTCTACCGGGTCGGGATCTTCGGGGTGCACCGGGTCAGCGAGCGCTACGACTCGAGCATGCTGACCCGCACGTTCGCGCACACGCTCGTGCCGATCGCCTTCGCGTACGTGCTCGCGCATTACTTCTCGCTGCTGATCTGGCAGAGCCAGGCGATGGTCTACCTGGCCTCTGACCCGCTCGGCAACGGCGCGAACCTGTTCGGTACGAGCAGCTATCAGATCGACTACCACGTGATCTCCTACGCCGGGATCTGGTACGTCCAGGTGGCCGCGCTCGTCACCGGCCACGTCGGTGGCCTCGCGCTCGCGCACGACCGCGCGCTCGTGCTCTACAAGGACCCCGAAGAGGCCGTGCGCAGCCAGTACTGGATGCTCGCGGTGATGGTCGCGTTCACGAGCTTCGGGTTGTGGCTGCTCTCGGCGGTGGGGACATGACGCGAGCCTCGCCTGCGCTACGGTCCTTGGCGCATGGCCCGTCGCATGTTCATCGCGCTGCTGGGTGCCGTCGCGTGCCTCGCACAGCCGCTGCTCCTGAGCCCTCTGTCGCTCGCCGCGAGCAGCACAACATCGGAGAGCGGCAATCCGATCAACGACCAGGGCTCGAGCTACGAGTATCGCTCCAACATCACCACCGTCACGCCGAGCGTTCCCGGGCTCAGCTTCCAGGTGCTCGAGTTCGCCGACCGCATCCTGCTTGACGAACCACACCGGCAAGACGGTCACGATCTACGGATACGAAGGCGAGCCCTACGCTCGGGTGCTCGCCAACGGCACGGTCGAGCAGAACGTGCGTTCGCCGGCGAGCTATCTGAACACGAACTTCTACGCCCAGGTGACCGTCCCGCCGAGCGCCAATGCGAGCGACCCTCCCGAGTGGCATGTGATCGACCGCACCGGCCAGTTCGAATGGCACGACCACCGCATCCACTGGATGTCGCCGGTGCCCCCGGCGAAGGTCAAGAACAAGAGCCAGCGCACGCTGATCTTCAACTGGCAGGTGCCGATCGCGGTCGGCTCCACCAAGGGCGCGATCGCCGGGCAGCTCTACTGGACGCCCGAGAGCTCCAAGGCGTCGCTCGCCGTGATCATCCTCGGCGTCGCGATCGTCGTTGGCGGGCCTGGCGTTCGTGCTGTTCGTGCGCCGCCGCCGGGCGCGTGCGGCGCTGGCCGGCGCCGGCGGGGGCGGGGTCGCGCAGGAGGCCCGCGCGCCGGGCAAAGAGGCGTGGTGAGCACGTGCTAGATTTCGCGCGATGGCGCCACTGCTGGCCTGCCTGACGCACTGGTACATCTCGATGATGTTCGTCGTGCCCGTCGTCGCCGTCGGTGGCTGGGGATGGCTGAGCTCCAAGCGCATGGCGCGTCGTAAGGCCGCACGCGGAGCAGGGCACGGCGGCTCATCGGGCACGCTCGCCTGAGCCGAGCCAGCTGCGCCGCCGCCGCGTCTTTATTTCTTCTTTTCTTAGCGACGGTTGAGGTTTGCCTGAGTAGCATGCGTTTTACTGTTGGCATGACCGCGCAGACACTCATCCGCTCCCCGCCGACGGGCTGACCGAGAGGTTCGACCCGACTGCCTGCCTGGACGAGCGCGTCCGCCACCGGGCCTTGGCGGTCGAACCGGCAGAGCCCGCCCAACCCGGCCGCTACATCGAAATCCAGGGGCCCGAGCGAGCCCTCCTGATCCCGCTCGCGGGCGAGGCCATGCACATCGGGCGGGGGCTCTCCGCGGAGCTGCGCCTGGACGACAATTCCGTGTCGCGACGTCACGCGATCCTCGTGCCACGCCCCGCCGGCGCTCGGATCCTCGATGACCGCAGCGCCAACGGCACGTTCGTCAACGGCCGGCGCGTACAGCAGGCCGAGCTGAGCAACGGCGACGTGATCGTGCTCGGCCGGGTCGTGCTGCGCTTCCTGGATATCTAGCAGCGCGGCATCGATCGGGCCTCGTGCGGTCGGCCGGTGCGCCGGCTAGGCCCTCGAGCCGCTCTGTGCCGCGATCCACAGCTTCCCCGCCGGGCGGTGTACGAGTACTGCCGGCCGTGAACGTCTGGGCAAAAGGGCAAAGCTTTGAAATTTTGGCCCAAATCTCGCGTATCATTTGCGGCGGCGGAAAGGTGGGCCGGGCGGAAACGGATGCTGCCCGAGGCCGTGGGGTGGGACCCGGATGGATGACGACAAGGTTTGGAGCGGCTTTTTCAATGATGGCGCGTAGGAATCTTGCGCGAGCGATTGCGACGGTGCTCGGCGCGCTGATCGTGTTGGTGGCGGCCCTGCAGGGGACGGCGCTCGCCGCCGCGCCCGAACTCACGATCCAGCCGTTCCCGGGAACGCCACAGACAGCCAGACGCCGATGTTCAACGGCACGACCAGCGATGTGCTCGACGAACTCGACCTCGGCGTTCGATCCAGTCACGCTCGACATATACGCCGGAGGCTCGCTCGTCCAGGCATGGACCACCGACGTCGCTACGCCGCGGGTCCGTTTGAGGACACCTGGGAAATCACGCCGGAAACGCCGCTCGAACAGGGCGAATACACCGCGGTGGCCGAACAGACGAACTCCGAAACGGGAACCGGTACGAGCGTCACCATGACGTTCACGGTGGAGACCACGCCGGTCGTCACGGTTACATCGCCAGAAGAAGGCGCGGTCTTGGGGACGTCGACCCCGACGTTGACCGGCGGCGCTGGCGCCGAGCCGTGGGACGAGACGGTCAAAGTCGTGATCCACGAAGGGCTCGCTCGCGGGGAATCGGCGTCGGGAAGCGCATCGATGGACAAAGGAAGCTGGTCCTATTCCCCGCATCTGAGCAACGGCGTCTACACCGCGCAGGCCTCGCAGCGCGACGAAGTCGGAGAAACGGGGACTAGCGGGGCGGTGACGTTCACGGTCGATGCGACCCCGCCGGCGGTCACGCTGACCTCGCCGCGAGGGGCTGTCCTCGCTACCTCGAACCGACGTTGAGCGGGGGCGCGGGCACGGCGGCTTGGGACGATGCGAGCGTCTCTGTCGTGATTCATCAGGGCGATTCGCTGTCCGGGAAAGTCGAAGCGTCGGGGAGCGTTCCGGTCAGCGGCGGCAAATGGTCCTACGCGCCTCATTTGAGCGATGGCGTCTACACGGCGCAGGCGTCGCAGGGCGATGAAGCGGGCCACACGGGCACGAGCGCGGCGGTGACGTTCACGGTCGACGCGAATCCGCCGGCAGTGACGTTGACCTCGCCGGTGGGTGGCGCTCTGCTGACGAGCTCTTCTCAGACGTTGAGCGGGGGCGCCGCGACCGCGTCGTGGGACATCAGAGCGTGATGGTCGTGATTCATCAGGGTTCGCTGGGGGACCCGAAGCGTCAGGGAGCGTCTCGGTCAGCGGCGGCAAATGGTCTTATGGGTCGCATTTGAGCAACGGCGAATATACGGCGCAGGCGTCGCAGAAAGATGAAGCGGGCCACACCGGCACGAGCGCCGCGGTGACGTTCACGGTGGACGCGACTGCGCCGGTGGTCACGCTGACCTCGCCGACAGCAGGAGCCCTCGTTGGAGCGCCGAACCGACGTTGAGCGGGGGCGCGGGCGCGGCAGCGTGGGATCATCAGACGGTCACCGTGGCGATCCACGAAGGCGGATCGCTGACAGGTGAAGTCGGGGAAGAGGAAACGTTCCGGTGGTTGACGGGACGTGGTCGTATTCCGCGTCCGAACTGAGCAATGGCATCTATACGGCGCAGGCGTCGCAGGGCGATCAGGCCGGTCACACGGGCACGAGCGCGGCGATGACTTTCACGGTCGACGCGACTGCGCCGGAAGTCACGTTGACGTCGCCGGCAGATGATGCCTATTGAAAACCCTCCGACATTGAGCGGGGGCGCTGGGGCGGCGGCCTGGGATAGCCGGAGCGTTGCGGTCGCGATCCACGACGGCTCTACGCTTGCTGGCGGCATCGCCGCGTCGGGGATCGTCTCGGAGAGCTCTGGCAAATGGGCTTATTCGCCATCCCCTGATCGAGGCACCTATACCGCGCAGGCTTCACAGAAAGATAGGCGGGCCACACCGGACTAAGCACGCCGGTGACGTTCACGGTGAAGCCGAAGCCGCCCGCACTGACGTTGGCGAAGCCGGCGGATGACGAAGTGCTGGAAACCTCGGAACCCACGTTCAGCGGCCTCGCCGGGCAGGAACCTGGAGATCGGCCGTTGGTCACGCTGAAGATCGACAACGTTAGCTCGGGGGAACCCCAAAACGTCGGAGAGCGTGCCAGTCGTGGCGGTAAATGGAGCGGCCCGAGCGGGCTAGCGCTGCCAAACGGGACCTACACCGTTTTGGCCGAACAATCCGACGAAGCCGGCAATCGCACTGAACGTATCGCGACGTTCACAATCGCAACGACAGCGCCGGTAGTGACGCTCTCCACATCTGGGTTCAAAGGGAGTGAACCGCACCTGCTCGCGGAACCTACTCCCAGCTTCAGCGGGACCGGCGCGACCAAGCCAGAGGACGGAAAGACGATAACCGTCAAGATCTACAGCGGTACCTCGGCATCGGGCACGCCGGCACGTACGCTGACCGGGTCGCTGAGCGGCTCGGCATGGACGGCGGGCCCGATCCCGACCGCGGAAGCGCTCGAAGACGGTATCTACACCGCACAGGCTGAACAGGAAGGCCCGCTCGCGCAGACGGGCCCAAGCTCGGCCGTCACGTTCACCGTGGATACGAAACCCCCGACCGTCACGTTGACGTCGCCGGGGAATAGCAGGGGCTTCGTGAAAACGGCCGAACCGACCTTGACCGGGACCGCCGGAGGGCCCCGTGGGATAATCCGGTCACGGTCGCGATCCAGAAGGGGTGCTAACGGGAACGCTCGTAGCGTCGGCGAGCGTGTCAGCGAGTACGGCGTGGTCGTATTCGGTCCCCCACCTCAGTGATGGCGCATACACGGCCGAAGCGTCACAGGGCGATGAGGCCGGACACGCCGCGACGAGTAGCGCTGTTACGTTCACGGTCGATACGGCACCGCCTGCGTTGACGCTGGAAACCCCCGAAGAAAAGGAGTCCTGCGGAGGACGCAGCCGATCTTCAGCGGTCGCGCCGGTGAAGCGAGTGGAGATCTGCCATTGGTGACGCTGAGGATCTACAAGGGGAGCGAAGCTCCGGGGAGAAACTGCTCCAGACGCTCCAAATCACACCGGGAGGCGAAAGATGGACGACCGGCGCCGCCGGGCCGCCGCCCCCAACGGCACTTACACCGCTGTGGCGGAACAGTCCGACGAAGCGGGCAACTCCCGAAAAAGTGATCTTCACGATCGAAACGAAATCGCCCAAAGTGACGCTCGACACGTCTTCGGGGTTCGCAGTTCGCGGGAGCCAACTCGTAACCGGGCCGACACCGAGCTTTAGCGGGACCGGCGCGCTTGAACCCGGAGACGCCAACGCAATAGCCGTCAAGATCTATAGCGTCCCATCGCGCAAATTGGTACAGGCAGTGACGGGGCCGCTCAATGGCTCGAGATGGTCTGCGGGACCGGCGGAGCACCCGCTTCCGACGGTGTCTACAGCGTCCAGGCTGAAGAGACGGACTCAACGCCCCGTTCAGAAACCGGCGTAAGCAGTCCGGTCGAATTCACGGTCGAGCCGATGCCCCGCGGGTCACGCTGGCTCACCAGGCAACGGCAGCTCTTCATCCGGCTCGTCGCAGACGCTCAGCGGGGCCGCAGGCACCCACCAAGGCGATCTGCCGGGGATTAGCGTCCACGGTACCGGGCTCGTCGATTACAGGGCAGGCTCCGCTCCAGTCGCTCGGCGTTCAGGCGTCCGGCGAAAGCTGGTCCGCCGGTTCGGAGGCCTCGCCGGGACGTATACGGCTCAGGCGGAACAGAGTGATGACGTCGGCAACGTCGGCAGAAGCCAACCGGTGACGTTACGGTGCTACGCCGGCCCAGCCCCTGCCCAACCTCCACCGCCGGTCGCCTCCTTCAAGTGGTCTCCGGTCGATCCGCGCCGAGCAACCGTCACGCTGGCGTCGACTCGAGCGCCGGCGGCAGCCGATCAACAGCTTCGCCTGGTCGCTGGCCGGTAACAGTGTCTTCACCCACGGTGAATCGACGCTGACCACGTCGTTCGCAACGGCTGGCTTCCACACCGTCCAGCTGCAGGTAACCGACGCCGACGGCCTGTCGAGCACAGTCGCCGAGAAGGTCGCGGTCGCGACGGCGGCCGTGCCGCTGATGCAACCGTTCCCGGTGGTACGGATGGCGGGCTCCTTCAGTGCCTTGGGCGCGAAGCTCAGCCTGCTCGCAGCGGCTCGCTCCCATAGGCGCGAAGGTAGCGATCACGTGTCACGGAAAGGGCTCTCCAAGACCGAGTCAGCAGGGCTTCGTCGCGACCGTGGGCGCCAAGGGCAAGTCCGGCACCGCGCAGATCACGTTCAAGCGGTTCGAGCGCTCCCCTGCGGAGTGGGGTGGTACTCGAGATATGGATCTCAAAACCCGGGGAGATCGGCAAGTTCACGCGATTCGTGATCCGCCGCGACAAGTCGCCGACGCGGGTCGACGAGTGCCTCAACCCGGCCCCCGGACCCACGCCGATCCTCTGCCCGTCATGAACACCGTCCGCGTCCCCACGTCGTTTGACACCGAACGTGGACCAGTTGCCACGTACGTGCGCATGATCGCGGTGACGATGCTGCTCTGTGTGGCCGTGTTCGCCGGCTTCTTCGCGCTCGGGCGCTCGGAGCAGCCTGCGGGTCCACCTCGTGAACAGCTGGCGTCGAGCGTCTCGACGGCGTCCGCGGGCCCGGCGATCCCCGTCGGTCTTGCAAGCTCTCCGCCCCTCGCGGGGGCGGTGGCGACCGGGGCCGCTCTGGCGCGACCCGCGCACGCGCCGTCTGCCAAGACCGCGCCAACGAGAGCGAGCGTCCTCTCCCAGCCGGCGCCTGCAGGGGCGCCGGGCGGGCCGGGGCAGCGCCGTCGCAACCCCCGAAGCCCCGGTTTCCGCCCCCCGAGACGTCAACGCCGGCGCCTGTTGTCGCTGCGCCCGTAACCCCACAGCCGGCACCCGCGCCGACATCGTCCCCGCCGGCTGCGCTGCCACCGAGCGGCTCTCGGCGCCACGAAATCCGAATCCGGCGGCAGCACCTCGTTTGACAGCTCCGGTTGAGCGATGCACAGCTCGCGCCGCATCGTGCCGCCGGTGGTAATCCCGGTTCTTCTGGTGATCGCGATCGTCGCGTACCTGATTGGCAGCCATCGCTCATCGAGCTCATCATCGCCGACCGGTTCGAGCGCTCCGGCAGGGCCGACGCGAATCGCCTCGGGCTCGAGCGTCCTGCTCGGATCTCCAGCCGCCTGGCAGACCGCCGCTGCAGGGCGCCTGCACTGCCGGGCCTGCCGATCGCGCACCCGCTGCTGCTCGCACCGGGGGGACACACATCGGAGGCCGGTCTCCTCAGTGGGCAGCTGCCCGCCGGTCAGCCGAGCCCGCTGCCGGCGTCGTTCGTCGCTCTCATCCACGACGTCCCCCGCACCGAAGTCGTCAGCCTCGGCAACGGAGAGGCGTTCAGGTACACCGGGATCACCGGCTATCGGCGGACCCTCGATGTCTACGTGGTTCCCACCGTGGGCGCCAGCCCGACAGCGCTGGTCTGCTACGCGGCAAGCGGCTATACGAGCTATCTAAAGCAGTGCGAGCAGATCGTTGCAAAGGCGACGGTGGCGACCCAGACCTCGTACTCCCTCAGCCCGGACCCCAGCTATGCCAATCAGCTCAGCGGCTTGATCAGCGCTCTCGACAAGGAGCGCGTGACGTTGCGGGCGCAGATGCGTGCACAGCCCGAAATGGTGGCGACACTGGCGACGAGGCTCGCCGCCAGGTTCGCCGACACGGCCGCGGCCGTGTCGGCGCTCGAACCGCCGCTCCCTGCGAGCGCGGCGCAGGCATCGCTCGCGAGCTCGCTGCAGAACGCGCGCGACGCGTACACCGCGCTCGCCGTCGCCGCCGGCGAACCGGTCGGCTATGCAAGCGCCGAACCCCAGGTCAACGCCGCCGAGGCGACCGTCGATGCCGCGCTCGAGAACTACGCGCTGCTCGGCTACAACCACACCTGACGCGAGCCGCGCTCGATCAGCGTCGTGAGACCGGCGCGCGAGCCTCGCTCCGTGCGACGGCTTCTGGCGGCTGCGGCGGTGCGTCGGCGGCCGACGCGGGACCGCGCTGGATCTTCACGAACCAGGCGAGGCCAGCCAAGCACAGCAGCGTCGCGATGTAGAAGTTCACGCGCAGCCCGAAGATATCGGTGTCGGGGTCGATGCGTAGCAGCTCCTCGCCGATGCGCGCGAATGAGTAACCCGCGACGTACAGCGCGAACAGTCCAGGAGGTCTGATTGACCGGTGGCGCCCAGCCGCACGAGCGCTCCCGCGAGCAGCAGATTCCAGATGATCTCGTACAGGAACGTCGGTTGGAAGGTCGCGAACTGCGCATAGGCGGCGGGGCGGTGCGCGGGAGAGATTTCAAGCGCCCAGGGAAGCGTGCTCGGTTTGCCGAACAGCTCCTGGTTGAAGTAGTTGCCGATCCGCCCGATCGCCTGCGCCACGAGCAGCCCCGGCGCGGCGGCGTCCATGAACATCGCCACGTTCGCGCCGCGGCGGCGCCGCGCCCTGATCCCCACGAGCGTGCCGAGCGCGACCCCGCCCCAAATGCCGAGACCGCCGTCCCACACCGCAAACGGTCCCCACCAGTGGCGTGGAACTTCGTTCCAGCTCGTCGCGATGAAGTACAGGCGGCCGCCGATCACGCCGGCCGGGAAGGCCCACAGCGCGACGTCGTACACGAGCTGGCGGTTGCCGCCCACCGCCTGCCAGCGGCGCGCGGTGACCGTGACTGCACCAAGCACCGCGAAGACGTAGGCCAGCCCGTAGTAGTGAACGAACAGCGGGCCCAGGTAGAAGCCGTTGTGCGGCGGGCTTGGCAGGAAGCCGGTCGGTATGTAGCTCATCATCGTTGCGTTCGTTCGATCCCGGGGCGGGCCACCCGCAGCCTAGAACTCACCGTGGACCGCTGCAGCGTCGCACCCGCGTCCGCCAGGCAGCAGCACCTCCGTGCGCCCGAGCAGTCGGGCTCCTCCTCCCACAAGCGATCGAAGTCCGCGAGCATGAGCCGCGCTCTCCTTGTCCATCAGCGCCAGCGCTACGCGAGCTCGCCAGCTCCCGCAGACCCGCGCGGTCGATGAGTTGCTCGTGCGGAGCTCGCGGTCCTCGACCTCCCGAAGCGCTCACTCAGCAACGACCAACGACGGCGAACGGCCGCGCCCAGCTCTATCGTTGGCGGCCTGAGGAGATCGTCAAAAACGATGAAGTGACCGATGGCGAGGAAGAGATCGAACCTGTCGCCGAGGGTACCGAGGAGCGCCGCTGGTCGTACCACCTGGTCGACCTCCGCTGGGGCGGTGCTCTCGTCAAACGAGTGAAACGCGGAGCTGATGGTGATGGCATCGATGCTCGCGCCAGCCAGGGCAAGGTGCTGGGCTGACCCGGCGAGCACGCTGGCCGCCGGCAGCTGGGTAGCCGAGGATGGCGCGCACCTCATCGAACTGCTCGAGCAGCCGGTCATGTGATGGGCCTGCTCCAAGCAAGCGCTCGCGCTCCAGCTCGCCGGCGCCTGGCGCCGTACCCAGGAGACCTCGCAGAGGGCCGGCGCCGAGCAGCGATCGGATCGCCGCGGCCGGGTATCGAAGGACGGCCACGCCGCACCCTCGGCCGCGACCGCGCCAACGAGGCGCGCGCCGCGCATCCCTTCGAGCTTCTTGACGACTCGTCCCACTCTTCGATCCAGCTCATACCGGGCCGTCGGGCAGTCTGGAGGTACGAATCACGCAGAGATCAGTAGCGGACACGGACCCGCCGTGGGGCCGGAAAGTGTCGCGCGAGACTCGCGATCCAGCGATGGCCGACTCCTGATGACGATCTGTTTGGTGCAGTACATGTTGGGCTCTACCGTGAGACAGTGGGGCAGCGTGGTGACGACCGGCGTGGACCGCACGGCCGGCCGTTCGACGACGAACGGACGAAGCTCGGGCGAGCGAAGGACGCACGCCGACCCTCTATCATTGAACCGACGGTCACCGCTGGACCGGTGGCTGCGTTAAAGGGGTGGGGCGCTGGGCGCATCCGAGCTGGTACCATATAATGGAGGTCGAAGCCGATGGTCATGATCGAGGTTCGCGACGAGATGGTGCCGGTCCGTGCGGTAGCATGGTGCGTTAGGCGAGGAACGCGATCGCTGTGGGGCGTGATGACGGAGGCGTGGCCGGTGCAACGACGAGTACGGGAAGACGAGGACGGACCGTGAGAGACCCGTCGTGGTGCTTAGTCGCCGTTAGTCGTTCGAGCTTTCGTCGGTGCGGACGTGGCGAGAGGAAGCTGAGGGAGGGAGAGACGGGCTACCGTGAGGCTGAGGGTGTCGTGACCTGCACTCGGAGCGCGCGCGGGGCGGCGGCGGGTCCCTCTCCCCGGCGGCCATGCGGGCGCGGGCGCTGCTGGTGCCTGCACGGCTACGTGGCGCCGGCCGACTCTGCGCTCCACGAGGTTCTCGTTCTGACGCTCAGTCGCGGGGCGGATGCCCACGGACGCTGAGCGGACCCGCCGCATCCCGTGGCGCTGCCTCATGGTACGGCAGAGGATGAGGGCTCGAACTGGGTACCGCTCGCGCCGTTGCTGCGGAAGACGGTGACGCCGTGCACGCCTTCTAACGATGGGCGGGCTGACTTGTCGCTGTCCGGGCGTGTCGACGCCCTCAACTACATAGAGCAGACAGAGCCGGAGCTCTCTGGGTTCGTCGACTCGGTTGTCTCGAAAACCGGTGCATCCGAGGTCGACATAGTGGGAGACTGCAGGGCGGGATCACGCGGACCTATTACCTCAAGTTCCTGGGCGGAGCGAGCAAGGTGAACGTGCTGCTCGGGCTCGCGCCGAGCAACCACGGCACGACGGTGGACGGTCTCACGACACTGCTAGAACAGATCCCCGGCTCGTCGCTGCTCGGCGGTCGGCTCTCGGTCTCGGCGCACTGTCGATCCCCCAGCAGTTGGTCGGCTCTGCCTTCGAGAGCACTGTTCGCCGGCGGCGACATGTCCCCCCGGACCGCGCTCGCGTGATCGGGCCACCACGATGAGACCGTCACGCCGTACACCGACGCGTCCTTGGCGGCGCGACCTTGACAACATAACAATCCCAGAACCAGTGCCCGAACGGACCCCGCGGAGCACATCGGGCTCACCGAGGACTCTCCGGCGTTGCAGAACGTGCTCAATCAGTTGGGCGCGAGCCCCGACCCGTCTTTTAGCGCCAGCTGCGGCAGCTTCGGCGCGGGCGTCTAGAGTCGCTGAGCGTCGCGCGTCGGCTGCGGGCAAGGACACAGGAAGACAACACTCGGACCAGCTCGTGCGGCGGGTATACGACGCGAATCCAACATCTTGTCAGGAAGGAGGCAATGATGGCCGCGTCTTACACGCTTAAGAAGCTCACCGACATCGAAGATTCACGCGGAGAGTCGGGGTTTTCGTCAGTCCAAGAGGCGCGATTCGCAAGAAGTGAGCTCGACAACCAGGACAGCGGTTTCAGCTACCACCGCGTGGGGGCACAACAGCGTCAGCCGTTCGGCCACAAGCACGAACGCGCCGAGGAGGTCTACGTGGTCCTCGCTGGCTCCGGGCGCGTCAAGCTCGACGACGACGTTGTAGAGCTTCAAGCGCTCGACGCGATCCGAGTCGCTCCGGAGGTGACGCGAGCTTTCGAGGCTGGGCCCAATGGCCTCGACCTCTTCGCGTTCGGCCCACGCCGAGAGGGAGACGGCGAGGTACTCATGGGATGGTGGGCTGACTAGCGGTAGTTCCTGAAACGGTCGGTCGTCAGGGAGTAGACGCCGAGGCCCCGCCATGCCGGGGGGCAGGCGGGGCCTCGCGCACTAACACAGGGCTCGGCTTACGACACCGCGATGGTGCCTGAACGCTGCCCTTGCTGACCTTCTTGGCCTTCTTCTTTCCGATGCTCACGCCACAGGTCGCTCGCCCGTGTAGCTCTGTGAAAGCGACCCGGACACTGCGCCGCCTTCGAACGGGCCCGAGGTGATGCTGCCCGTCAAGGCGGGAGCGGGTTCTTCCGTGATCAGCAGGCTTGCCGTCCCCTGGGAGTGCCGGCGCCACCCCACTTCAGTATGTTCTTGTTTTCTTCAGGAGCGGCGCCCACACCAGCGGTTTTGAGCGTCGCACAGCTGATTGGTTCAGCTGTCTTGAAGTGGACCTGGAACTTGCCCGAGGTCACGGTGCTTTCGACACTCGCGCAGTTTGTGAGGTTGCCCTTGATTTGCACGTTCTGAACAGCCGGGGTGTTGCTCAGCCCGGGGGAGAGCTTGATCTTCCCGCTCGCTTCACAAGACGTGCTCACGGCGCTCGCCGACGCAGTCCGGCATCGCAAAGGCCGCTCGCAGGGCACCGACCACAACCAACCTGATCATTGACTTAACCGTCCGTTATTCTACCAGTTCTCTCTAGGTTTTTCCAGGGAGAGGCGCCTGGCTTGCCAAGGCACGTTCGGCCTTCCCTCACCCAATAGAACGCGCGAGCGCTCAAGATGTTGGAAGTCTCCGACGATGGGTTTCGCAGAACTTCGATCACGGCGACCACGACGCCGAGACACGTGCTCAAGCTGCACGTCGGGGTGGCCGAATCGGCCGGAGGCCGCCGGGTCTCCGCTCGAATCTGAAGGCCCCTGGCATGGAGTCGAGTCGAATCGGAGCTCGGCCTCGGGAGCGGGCCGCGGGGCCTGCGCGCCCGCTCATCGGGTTGGCTAGCGCAGCGACCTGAACGCCGCTCGCATCTCGTCCGCGAAAAGCTGCGGCTGTTCCCAGGCCGCGAAGTGGCCGCCCCGGTCGAGCTCGTTGTAATAGATCAGGTTATTGGGATACGCCCGTTCCGCCCAGCTCCGAGGCGCTTGATAAAGCTCGTCGGGAAACACGCTTATGGCAAACGGGATGGTGATGTTCTTGGCATCGAAGAAGCCCGCCTTGTTCTCCCAATACAGCCGAGCCGAGGAAACCCCTGTATTCGTGAGCCAGTAGAGCGTGATGTTGTCGAGGACGTCGTCAAGCGTCAGGTCGCCCGGGGGGTTGCCCTGAACGACCGGTTCAACGAGCCCGGGCTGCCCGGCACCGTCACCGTGGTCGAGAATGAACGACGCCAGGTCAATGGGCGAATCCGCCAGCCCGTACAACGTTTGCGGGCGCGTCGTCATGATCAGCGCGTAGGCGACGTGCTTCGCGTAGAAGTTGCTCAACTGCTCATAGGCACGTCCCTCTTCGGTTGAGAGACCGGACGGCGGCGGGTCGCCGTGCAGGAACCCGTTTACGAGCTCGGGCGGAGCGGTACCCGGCATGTTGGAGTGAATGCCAAGCAACTCCGGAGCTGCCTGTTCTCCCATCGCTGCGTGACGGCCGCGCCCCAGTCGCCGCCCTGCGCGAGAAACCGCGTGTATCCAAGGCGCTTCATCAGCTCTACCCATGCCCGTGCGATGCGGGGTGGATCCCACCCGGTAGAAGTCGGCTTGCCAGAGAACCCGTAGCCGGGCAGTGAGGGAAGCACCACATCGAAGGCGTCCGATGCGTTCGCGCCGTGGGCTGTCGGGTTGGTAAGCGGATCGATGATCTTCATCTGCTCGATGATCGAGCCGGGCCACCCGTGCGTGATGATCAGCGGCAACGCGTCCTCGTGCTTGGAGCGAACGTGAATGAAATGAATGTCGAGCCCATCGATCTCGGTGGTGAACTGCGGGAGGGAGTTCAGCCGCTCCTGGCACTTGGACCAGTCGTAATCCGTCCCCCAGGAGCGAGCGAGCTCCTGAATCGTCGCGAGAGGCACCCCCTGCGAATCATCCGTAACGGTCTCCCGCTCGGGCCACCGTGTAGCCATTATTCGCCTGCGCAACTCGGCGAGCTCCGCGTCGGGGAAGCTCACCTGAAACGGACGAACCGCGGTCGGGTCGCCGCCCGTCCGTTGCCCTACATCATCGTGTTGAGTGGCGATCGTGCTCATTGCCTGTATTCCTTCCATTGCTTTGGTGGGTGGGAGATGGCGCGCGACGTAACGGCGACGCCGCCGCGACAGCGGGATCTGTCTGGTAAGCGCAAGGCCCCCGAGATCGGGACGAGCCCTGCTGGCTAGGTGGCGTTTCTGTCGCGACGGACGAAACAGCCCGTGAGGTCGGCGGGAGGTGGCGCCTCCAGGGGCCCGCACGAGAGATTCGAGCAGAAGCGGCCGATGACGGTCCCGCGTGCGAAGGTACTCCTACTCGGCCGGGCTAATACGGGCCGCCAATGCCGCTGCTGCGAGAATTGCCGCAAAGAGCGCTGTTTATGCGGGGCGAGTCGCGACCGGGGTCGACGCGCTAAGAGTTGTAAGACGAAGGCGTCGACTCAGGGGCGCGCTTGTCCCATCCGTGAAACAGCGAGTAATCGCCCGCGTCCCACGCTTGGCGCAGCCCGGGCTTGCTTAGATCCCAGTCGGGGCGGATCTCGCTCGTCACGGTCCGTAGGTCGTGCGAGAGATCCACGAAGGAGGGACGTCCCCAGAACCAGTAGCCGTTGTAGATGCTGTGGATGACCAGCCCCGGCCTGAGCACGAGCGTGTGGGGGATCATCGGGTCGTGCTCGGGGTCGGTGTACTCCTGGATTTCGAGGTCCTTCTGGACGGTCCGCTCCGGGTCGGAGAGGAAGGGCCACTGGGCACCGATCGACGCGCGGAACTCCTGGCTCGCGTGATGGGTGTCGCTCGAGATGGTGGCAATCTTCGTGTAGGCCACCGCGATCTTGGGGTAGTTGGCGGCGAGCTCGAGGTGCTGCTGGTGCTCCTTGGGGCAGTAGTTCCCGCGAGCGAGCGTGAGGATCAGAGGGTCCTCGCCTTGGATCTCGCTGAGCTTTCGAGGAATGTCCTGGTGATCGGGCAACTCGTAGTCGGGAAAGGTGCCGCCCGGGGTGATGTCGCTGCGCATGATCTGCTCCTGTCCATGGTTGACGAGTGACGAGTGACGAGACGCGATGGCCACCGTCCCGTCCCCTCGTGTCCGGTGGTCCAAGGGTGCGGACCCCCGGGCCGCGGCACGGTGTGGACCAGTGCTAACCAGGGCGCCATCCGAGCCTTTCGGGTCTACATTGAGCGTAGTCAACCGGCGCCGCCGGCGCCAGAAAGGGGCCATCCCAATGAGTACCCGGACGCCGGTGTGCGAGTTGGTGGGGATTGAGCGCCCGATCGTCCAGGCGCCGATATCCGCGGATCCACGCCTGCCCGCCGCGGTCTCTAATGCCGGCGCTCTCGGCAGCGTGGCGCTTGCCTGGGCCGATGACGCTGGAGACCTGGTTCGTGAACTGGCGGCGCTCACCGACCGGCCCTTTGCCGGCAATTTCGTTCTTAGCCGCTCGGATCAGCACCACCGACTCGATGAGGCACTTTCCGCTGGTCTGCGGATCGTGTTGCTCTTCGCAGGAGATCCCGAAGGCTATGTCGACCCAGTGCATGACGCCGGAGGGCTTGTTATGCACACGGTCGGGAGCGCGGAGGAAGCCCGGCGCGCAGTCGGGTGTGGGGTGGACGTCATCGTTGCGCAGGGTTGGGAGGCCGGCGGGCACGTATGCGGTGGCGTGGCAACGCTCCCGTTGGTGCCAGCGGTAGTCGACGCGGTGGCACCGGTACCGGTCATTGCGGCCGGCGGGATTGGCGACGCTCGAGGAGTGGCGGCCGTGCTCGCCCTCGGCGCGCAGGCTGCCGTGCTGGGCACCCGGTTTCTCTTGGCCGAGGAGATGCCGATCCACGAGGAATATCGGCGCCGCCTGATAGCGGCGACCGAGACCGACGCAGAGTGGTACGCCAACCTTTATGAGGTGGGATGGCCGGACTCTCCCCACCGTGCCATCCACAACTCAACCGCCGAGAGGTGGGAGGCCGTGGGCCGGCCGCCACCGGGCAGTCGGCCGGGGGAAGGGGAAGTGATAGCGCACTTCGCTTCGGGCGAAGCCGTCCTTCGATATGCCCCCGCGCCCCCGCTTGTAGGAACAACCGGCGAGATCGAGGCGCTGTCGCTGTGGGCCGGACAGAGCGTTGCGCTCGCCAAACAGTCACAGCCAGCCGCGGAGATCGTGGCCGAACTCGTCTCGCGCTTGTAACCGAAGTCGGCATGCGGCCGGCTATGAGACGCGCCCGGCAAGATTCGAACTTGCGACCTCTCGCTCCGGAGGCGAGCGCTCTATCCACTGAGCTACGGGCGCTTTTGCCTGCAAACAGGCACTTCTGGTGGGGCGTCGGCCGCTCCGGTAGCGACCTCCGCATCCCGTTCGCGATATTCGCCCAAACTACAGGCCGTTCGAGTCGGACGGGGTGCCCCCGCAGGGTAGCCGAGACCAGGGCCACTGGCTCCATGGAAACGCCGCGAGCCCTGATCGCAGATCGCCGAACTCTCTGCTGCATTCCTCGATGTCATGCGCGATCGCCACTAACTCTTCGAGAGTCAGGAAGTTCCAGACGACCCGGCCGAGCGCCGCAATCATCCTCGGGTGCGCGGGGGTGCCGTACTGCCTTGCGGGGTGCAAGGCGCCAGAGGGTGAGTGCCGGACTAATTTCGGTGAACCGTCTGGCGACCTCCACGTTCGTCTGTGACATCGCCTACCCCCGTTCCTCGGCGAGGCGTTCGGCGGCAGCACGAGCCGCGTCGATGTCGGAGTACTGCATGACCCGCACGAGGTTCCCCGCATCCCATACACCGACACTCCCGTAGCGGATCGTGACCTCACCGCTACTCCCGGTCGGGCGGCCACGCTGGACGAACACCCCGAAGGTGACCCCGCCGCCGAGATCGACCAGCTCCTCTTCACCCATCTCGAATTCGTCGTAGGAGCCGAGCCAGTCCTCGAAGAAGCCCCGGATCGCGGCCACCCCTTCGTATGCACCAAGCCCCATCGGCGAGAGGTCCCAGACCGGTTCCGAACCCCAGATGCTCATCATCCCGTCGATGTCTCCGCGGCTCGCTGCCTCGTTGCCCCGTCGGGCGATCGCCACCAGCTCTGACGTTGTCGACTCCTCAGACATCGACGATCGCCGTTCTTGCGCAAGGCGTTCGCCGTCAGCACGGGCCTGGTCGATGTTGGAGTAGCTCGACCCTCTCACGAACACGCCGGCGTCCCACACGCTGACCCACGCCTCCCGCGTCCGTACGCGCGCGGCGCTCCCGGCGGGGCGAGCATCCTGGCAGACGATGGCAAAGATCACGCCATCGCCGAGATCAAGAGCCTCCTCAAGCTCGAACCTGAGGTCCTCGAATGATCTGTAGTAGTCCTCCCAGAAACCACGGATCGCCGCCAGACCCTCAAAGATCCCCAACCCCCGCGCGGACATGTCGAGCACAGCATCGGGAGCGTAAACGCCCATCTGCGCTTCAAAGTCACCCTGGCTGAAAGCCACCATCGTTCGGCGCATTGACTTGAACGAGTCAGGGGTCGTGGACTCCTCGGACATCGCCCGAGATTATCCCGCAGCCGACGTGGCGCCCTGCGGTGTCGCCTTACCCTGGAGCGGTGGCCAGAGCCGCGCGCTCCCGCCACGCGCAGGCCGCGCGCCCGGCCCCCTCGCTACCGTAGCGAGCATGGACCTATCGCTGTTCTTCGCCGGCACCGCCGGCTCGGTGCCGAGCGCCAGGCGAGGCCTCCCTGCGGTGCTCCTGCGCCGTGGTGGCGACCGCGTGCTGTTCGACTGCGGTGAAGGCACCCAGCGCCAGCTGCTGCGCTCGGTCGGCCTGCTTGATCTCGACAGCGTATTCATCACGCACTTCCACGCCGACCACTGGCTGGGGCTTCCGGGCATGCTCAAGTCGTTCGCGCTGCGCGAGCGCAGCGAGCCGCTCACCGTGTACGGGCCGGCGGGACTGAAGGCGCTGATGGCGGAGATGCGCCTCGTCTTCGGGCGCCTGCCATACAAATGCGACATCGTTGAGCTCGAGCCGGCCGAGACCGTGCAGCGCGACGGGTACCTGATCGTGGCGATCCCGGTGCGTCACAAAGGCGCCTCGGCGTTCGGCTATGCGATCGTCGAGGAGCAGCGGCCCGGCCATCTCGATCCGCGCCTCGCCGAGCAGCTGGGGGTCACACCAGGACCGGACTTCGGCCGGCTACAGCGAGGCGAGACCGTCGCCGGCGTCAGGCCCGAGCAGGTCATGGGGCCCACCAGGGAGGGGCGCAAGGTTGTCCTCTCGGGCGACACCGCGCCATGCGAGGCGCTCGCCATCGCTGCCCACCGGGCGGATTTGCTCGTGCACGAGGCGACGTTCCTGGACGAGGATGCGGATCGCGCACGCCAGACGCTGCACAGCACCGCACGCCAGGCGGCCGAGCTCGCACGCGACGCCGAGGTCCGGCTGCTGGCGCTCACGCACGTCTCCAGCCGTTACGCGGGGGGTGAGCTGCGCGATGAGGCACGCGCGATCTTCCCCGCGACCGAGGCAGCCCGCGACTTCGACACGATCGACGTGCCGTTCCCCGAGCGCGGCGGCGCGTCGCTCGTGCGCTGGTCCGAGCGTCTCGCGCGCGAGCGCGCGCACGCGCAAGCATCCGAAGCGCCGGAGGACCCGCACGAGCCGCCCGTTGCGAGCGGGTCCCCCTCGCAGGCCGAGCCCGTCGCATCCCCTTGATACATTGCCGTTGCTCCTTAACCCGGTCCCGTGAGGCCAGGAAGGAAACGATGGCAGCAGACGAGAAGGTGGTCCTCCGCGAGGAGGAAGTAGGGCGGGCGCTCACGCGCATCGCCCACGAGATCCTCGAGCGCAACCCCGATGAGCCGGCACCGGCCGTCGTCGGGATCCACCGTCGCGGCGCGTTCCTTGCGGATCGTCTGCATGCTCTGCTTGAGGAGCTGCTGGGCACCGACGTGCCGCTCGGCGACCTCGACATCGGCTTCTACCGCGACGATGTCGGCACGCGCCCCGACGCGCCCGTGCTGCACGCCTCGCACATCGACTTCGACGTCACTGGACTGACCGTTGTGATCGTCGATGACGTCCTGTTCACCGGGCGCACCGTCCGCGCCGCGATCGAGGCGCTGTTTGCCTACGGTCGGCCACAGCGCGTGCAACTGGCGGTGCTCGTCGACCGCGGCCACCGCGAGCTGCCGATCCGGCCCGACTACGTCGGCAAGAACCTGCCCACCTCGAGCACCGAGCACGTGTCCGTGCGCGTGCGCGAGCTGGACGGCGTCGACGAGGTCGCAATCGCCGAGGGCGGACGGGCGCTGATCTTGGAGGCCGGGGCATGAACCACCTGATCTCGATCGAGGATCTCGAGCGCAGCGACATCGAGCGGATCGTCAGCCAGGCCGAGCGCTTCGCCGAGGTCTCAGACCGCGACATTAAGACCGTGCCGGCGCTGCGCGGGCGGATGGTGCTGAACCTCTTCTATGAGTCCTCCACGCGCACACGCAGCTCCTTCGAGCTCGCAGCCAAGCGCCTCTCTGCCGATGTCGTCAACTTCGCAGCAAGCGGCTCGAGCGTCGAGAAGGGCGAGTCGCTGAAGGACACCGTGCTGACGCTCAGCGCGCACAAGCCCGACGCGATCGTGCTGCGCACGCCGTGGGCGGGCGCCGCGGAGCTCGTCTCGAGATGGTGCAGCGCCGCGATTGTCAACGCCGGCGACGGCAAGCACGAGCACCCCACGCAGGCGCTGCTCGACGTCTATACGCTGCGCCGCCGGCTCGGCGCGATCGACGGCTCCTCGATCTGGATCGTCGGCGACGTCGCGCACTCGCGCGTCGCGCGCTCGAACGTGCTCGCGTTCCAGCGCATGGGCGCCAAGGTGACGCTCGCCGGTCCGCCAACGTTGATCCCGCGCGGCATCGAGGAGCTCGGCTGCGAGGTCCGCTACACGCTCGACGAGCTCGCATCGGCCGACGTCGTATACGCGCTGCGGATGCAAAACGAGCGCATGAGCGAGACGTGGGTGCCCTCGATCCGCGAGTACGCAAGCTGGTACCAGATCAACGGCCGGCGCCTGTCGCCGCACCAGATCCTGATGCACCCGGGGCCGGTCAACCGCGGCGTCGAGCTCTCGGGCGAGGTCGTCGACTCCCCCCAAGCCGTCATCACCGCGCAGGTCGAAGCCGGCGTCGTAGTGCGCATGGCGGTCCTGTACGAGCTGCTCGCCGGGGCGCGCGAGCCCCGTGCGCTGGCCGAGCCAGCGCGAGAGCCGACCGGCGTCGGCGTGCCCGGGAGCCCATCCGCGTGAGTCCCGTAGAACCGCTGATCGGTGGGCAAAGGCCGCCCGCCGAGCTGTTGCTGCGCGACGTGCACGTGCTCGACCCGCGCGCCGGCATCGACGCCCGCCGTGACGTGCGCGTCAGCGGTGGCCTGATCGTCGAGCTGGGCGAGCCCGGCGCGCTTGAGTCGCGCGCGACCGGCGCCGGTGGGGGCGCGGGGGATAGCGGCGAGGAGCTGATCGAGGGCCGGGGGCGCCTGCGGCTGCTGCCCGCGTTCTTCGACCCGCACGTGCATCTGCGCACGCCTGGGCAGGAGCACAAGGAGGACCTTGAGACCGGAACCCGTGCCGCGGCCGCCGGCGGCTTCGGGGCGGTGATCGCGATGCCCAACACCGATCCCGTGCTCGACTCCGCGCCGCTGCTGCGCTCGTTGCGTGACGCCGCCGCGCGCCAAGCGCGCGTGCCGGTGGGTTTCCTGCCGGCGATCACGCGCGGCCTGGAGGGCGAGCAGCTCACCGAGATGGCCGAGCTGAGGCAGGAGGGCGCGCTGGGGTTCACCGACGACGGCCGGCCTGTGCAGAGCGCCGGCATGCTACGCAAGGCGCTGCAGTACCAGCGCCTGTGCGGCGGCGTGCTGTCGCTGCACGAGGAGGACCCCACGCTCTCGCGCGGCGGCGCCATGCATGAGGGCGCCGTCAGCGCGGCGCTCGGGATCGGCGGTATCCCGAGCGTCGCCGAGTCCACGATGCTCGCGCGCGACGCCGCCCTCGCCGGCCACGAGGACGCGCGCGTTCACTTCCAGCACCTCTCGTGCGCCGCCTCCGTCGAAGCGATCGCCGCCGCCAAGCAGCGCGCCTGGCGCGTCAGCGCCGAGGTCTGCCCGCACCACCTGCTGCTCACCGAGCAGGACGTGCGCACGATGGACACGCGCATGAAGATGTATCCGCCGCTCACCACCGAGGCCGACCGCGTCGCGCTCGTCGAGGGCCTGCGCGACGGCACAATCGACTGCGTTGCCACCGACCACGCGCCCCACGCGCGCGAGGAGAAGGAGGTGCCCTTCGAGCAGGCGCCCATGGGTAGCACCGGCCTCGAGACAGCGTTCGCGGCGCTGCACACGGGCCTCGTGCTGCCCGGCGTGATCGACCTCGCGCTGCTCGTCGAGCGCATGACCGCCGGCGCCGCCCTGTTCGAGCTGCCGACGCCCACCGTCGCACTCGGCGCCCCCGCGAACTTGACGCTCGTCGACCTCGACGCCGTCTGGGTCGCAGGCGAGCACGGTTGGGAGAGCCGCTCTGAGAATTGCTGCTTCACCGGACGCGCGCTGCGGGGCCGCGTGCTCATGACGATCGCCGCCGGCGCGCTCGCGCACCGCGACCGCTCAATCGCGATGGTGGGCGCCTGATGAGCCTGCTCGCCCGCGACCGCGCCGCGCTGGTCGTCGTCGACGTCCAGGAGGGCTTCCGTTCCTATCCCGCGTTCGCCGGCGTCGCCGCCGCCTGCGCCAAGCTGATCGAGGCGGCGCGCATCCTCGGCCTGCCGGCGCTCGTCAGCGAGCAGTACCCCAAAGGGCTCGGCCACTCGGCACCCGAGCTCGGCCTGCGCGACGAGCCGCGCATCGAGAAGACCGTGTTCTCCGCCGTGCGCGCCGACGGCTTCGACCTGGGCGGCGCCGAGCAGGCGCTCGTGTGCGGCATCGAGGCGCACGTATGCGTCAGCCAGACCGTGCACGACCTGCTCGACGACGGCATCGAGGTGCACGTGCCCGCCGACGCCGTCGGCTCGCGTCACGAGCTCGACTACCAGCGCGGACTCGAGCGGATGGAGCGCGCCGGCGCCGTCGTCAGCACCGTCGAGGCGGCCCTGTTCGAGCTGCTCGAGCGCGCCGGCACGCCTGAGTTCAAAGCCGTCCAGAAGCTGATCTTGTGACTCGACTCACGGCCCTCTCAGGCGCGCGATGAAAACGACGGCCTACGTACTCCTCGAGGACGGCACCCGCTTCGACGGAGAGGCGTGCGGCCGACGCCCTCGCCGCAGGGCCACGCGGTCGGTGAGATCGTCTTCACGACCGGCATGTCGGGCTACCAGGAGTCGATGACCGACCCGTCGTTCGCCGGCCAGCTGATCGCCTACACCTATCCGCATATCGGCAACTACGGCGTCAGCGCCCAGGCAATGGAGTCAGAGCGGGCGTGGGCGCGCGCCGCGATCATGCGCGAGGCGCGTAACGGCGAGGATGCGCCGAGCGCCGAGCGAGGCTGGCTCGACTGGCTGAGCGACTGCGGCGTACAGGCGATCAGCGGCGTCGACACGCGCTCGCTCGTGATGCACATCCGCGAGGCCGGCGCGATGCGCGGCGGCGTATTCCCCGCGTCGATGTCCGAGGCACAGGCGCGCGAGCTGATCGACGCGGAGCCACCGATGGCCGGCCAGGACCTCGCCCGCGAGGTCACCGCTGAAGGCGTCAGCCACCACGGCGGCCTGGCGGCGACGGCGGCGGGAGGGGCCGCGCATCGCGGTAATCGACTCCGGCATCAAGGCCTCGATGGTGCGCGAGCTCGTCGCGCGTGGCGCGCGAGTATCGCTGCACCCGTGCACCAGCAGCGCCGAGGAGCTCCTCGCCGAGGACCCCGACGCGATCTTCCTCTCAAACGGGCCCGGCGACCCCGCCGCTCTGCCCTACATCGTCGAGACAGTGCGCGAGCTCGTCGGCGTCAAGCCCGTGTGGGGCATCTGCCTAGGCCACCAGCTACTGTGCCGCGCGGTTGGCCTGGAGACCTTCAAGCTGCCCTTCGGCCACCACGGCGCCAACCACCCCGTCCGCGACCTGCAGACCGGACGCGTCGAGATCACCTCCCAGAACCACGGCTTCGCCGCACTCGGCCCGGGCGGCGCGCGCACGATCGACAGTGACGATCCGGTGCGCTGGGAAACGGACTTCGGCGCCGCCCAGCTATCGCACGTCAACCTTTATGACCGCACCGTCGAGGGCCTCGAGCTGCTCGACGTCCCCGGCGGCACCGTCCAGTACCACCCCGAGGCCGGCCCCGGACCGCACGACAGCCTGTACCTGTTCGACCGCTTCCTGGAGCGGATCGCGGAGGCCTGATGCCGCGCCGTGACGACATCCACAAGATCCTGATCCTCGGCTCCGGGCCGATCGTGATCGGGCAGGCCGCCGAGTTCGACTACTCCGGCGTGCAGGCGTGCAAGGTGCTGCGCGAGGAGGGTTACGAGGTCGTGCTCGTCAACTCCAATCCCGCGACGATCATGACCGACCCCGAGTTCGCCGACGCGACCTACATCGAGCCGTTGCTGCCCGGGCCCGTCGCGCAGGTGATCGAGCGCGAGCGCCCCGACGCGCTGCTCGGCACGCTCGGAGGACAGACCGCTCTGAACCTGTCCAAGGAGCTGCACGACGACGGCACGCTCGAGCGCTTCGGCGTCGAGCTGATCGGCGCCAACTACGACGCGATCGCGTGCGCCGAGGACCGCGAGCTGTTCGGAGAGGCGATGGCCCAGGCGGGGCTGCGCATGCCGCAGCAGCGAGATCGCCACGAGCCTGGAGGAGGCGCGCGCGGCGATGACCGGCGCGCACGGGCAGAAGGGCTCGATCGGGCTGCCGTGCATCGTGCGCCCCGCATACACGCTCGGCGGGCGTGGCGGGGGGATCGCGCTGCAGCGAGGAGCAGTTCGAGCGAATCGTCGCGCACGGCCTCGAGGCCTCGCCGATCGGGCAGGTGCTGCTCGACGAGTCGGTCATCGGCTGGGGCGAGTTCGAGCTCGAGGTGATGCGCGATCACGCCGACAACGTCGTGATCGTGTGCTCGATCGAGAACGTCGACCCGATGGGCGTCCACACGGGCGACTCCGTCACGGTCGCGCCGCAGCAGACGCTCACCGACCACCTCTACCAGCAGCTGCGCGACCAGGCGATCGCTGTCATCAGGGCGGTCGGCGTCGAGACCGGCGGCTCCAACGTCCAGTTCGCGGTCAACCCCGACACCGAGGAGATCCTCGTCATCGAGATGAACCCGCGCGTGTCGCGCTCCTCCGCGCTCGCCTCCAAGGCGACCGGCTTCCCGATCGCGAAGATCGCCGCGCGCCTCGCGGTCGGCTATCGCCTCGATGAGATCGACAACGACATCACCGGCGTCACGCCCGCGTGCTTCGAGCCGACGATCGACTACGTCGTCGTCAAGTGGCCGCGCTTCGCCTTCGAGAAGTTCCCCGGCACCGATCCCGACGCTCACAACGCACATGAAGTCCGTCGGCGAGGCGATGGCGATCGGGCGCACATTCCAGCAGGCGTTCGCCAAGGCGCTGCGATCGCGCGAGCTCGACAAGACGCCGCAAGCTCGGCGACGTCCCCGAACAGGAGCTGCTCGACAGCCTCGACAGCCCCGGGCCGGCGCGCTATGAGACCGTGCTCGAGCTGCTCGCGCCGCGGCGCGAGCATCGAGTCAGTGCACGAGCGCACCCACATCGACCCGTGGTTCCTGCGCGAGCTGCGTCGGCTCGCGCTGGAGCCCGGCGCGCCGTTCGCGGGCGAGCGCTCGTTCCGCTCGGTCGACACCTGCGCCGCCGAGTTCCCCGCGCGCACCCCCTACTACTACTCCGGCTGGGAGCGCACGCGCGCCGAACGAGGTGCGCAGGGGGGAGCGCGAGTCGGTCGTGATCCTCGGCTCCGGGCCCAACCGCATCGGCCAGGGCATCGAGTTCGACTACTGCTGCGTGCACGCCGCCATGACCGTCCGCGCCTCCGGTCGCGACGCCGTGATGATCAACTGCAACCCCGAGACCGTCTCCACCGACTACGACACCTCCGACCGCCTGTACTTCGAGCCGCTCACGCTCGAGGACGTGCTCGCCGTCGTCGAGGTCGAGAAGCCGCTGGGCGTGATCGTCCAGTTCGGCGGGCAGACGCCGCTCAAGCTCGCCGCCGGCCTCGTCGACGCCGGCGTGCCGCTGCTCGGCACGAGCGTCGACGCGATCGACCTCGCCGAGGACCGCGCGCGCTTCGGCGCGCTGCTCGACCGCCTCGGCTACAAGGCGCCGCCGTATGCGACCGCCAGCTCGCTGCAGGAGGCGCTCAAGTGCGCCGACCTCGTCGGCTTCCCCCTGATCGTGCGCCCCTCCTACGTGCTCGGCGGGCGCGCCATGGAGATCGTCTACGCCCACGACGGCCTCGCCGAGTATCTGCGCCGCGAGGTCGGCGGTGGCGGCTCTGCCGACGCCGGCGCTCCCGGCGCCGGGTCGAGTCACAACGCGACCCACGCTCAGAGCCCGGAGGGCTCTCCATCGATCTTCTTGGACCGCTTTCTCGAGGACGCCACCGAGGTCGACGTCGACGCCCTCTGCGACGGCGCCGACGTTTGGATCGGCGGGATCATGCAGCACGTCGAGGAGGCCGGCGTGCACTCCGGCGACAGCGCCTGCGTGCTGCCGCCGCACTCGCTCGGCGAGGAGATGCTCGAGCAGATCCGCACCGCCACGCGCGAGATCGCGCTCGCGCTCGGCGTCGTCGGGCTGCTCAACGTGCAGTACGCCATCGCCGCCGGCGAGCTGTACGTGATCGAGGCCAACCCGCGCGCGTCGCGCACCGTACCGTTCGTCTCCAAGGCGATCGGCCTGCCGCTCGCCAAGCTCGCCTGCCGGATCATGCTCGGCGAGCGCATCGCCGAGCTCGGCCTGGCGCAGGAGCGCCAGGGGATCGGCTTCGGCGATCACGTCTCCGTCAAGGAGGCCGTGCTGCCGTTCGATCGCTTCGAGGGCTCAGACGCGCTGCTCGGCCCCGAGATGCGCTCCACCGGCGAGGTCATGGGCATCGCGCGCGACTTCCCCACCGCGTTCGCCAAGGCGCAGGCCGCCGCCGGCGTGCCGCTGCCCCAGCGCGGCACCGTCTTCATCACCGTCACCGACTCCGACAAGTCCGGCGCCTTCGCCGTCGCCCAGAGCCTGCACGAATGCGGCTTTCGCATCGTCGCCACGCGCGGCACCGCCGAGGCGATCTCGCGCATGGGCGTGCCCGCGCAGGCGCTCAACAAGATCGCCGAGGGCTCACCGCACGTGCTCGACTGGATCGAGCGCGGCGACGTCGACCTCGTCGTCAACACCCCCACCGGCGTCGGCGCGCGCACCGACGGCTATGAGATCCGCCGCGCCGCCGTCGCGCACGGCATCCCCTGCCTGACGACGCTCGCCGCCGGCATCTCCGCCGCGCGCGCCATCGCAAGCGCCCACCGCAACGGCGCCCCCGAGGTTCTCTGCCTGCAGGAGCTGCACGGCATGACGCGCGCGCCGCGGGGCGAGCCCGGGGCACGGCGCGACGCGGGGGAGGAGCACGCCGCCAGCCCCGACGGAGCCGGGGTGGCGTGAGCGAGACTCCCTTCGGCCGGCGCCTGCTCGAGGTCAGCGGCAACGACGAGCTCGGTGCCTATCGCGTGCTCCGTGCGCTCGACCCCGATGTTGCCGATGGCGCGTGTGCTCCCGCGCCCGGGCAGTTCGCGATGATCGCCGCCGCCGAGCACTGGGGCGGGGGCGAGGAGCAGCGCCCGTACCTGCCCCGCGCGTTCTCGATCGCTCGCGTCGCCGGCGAGGAGTGCCACTTCCTGCTCGAGGACGTCGGCCCCGGCACGCGGCGGCTGTGCGAGCTGCGAGCCGGCGACGGACTGTGGGTGCTCGGGCCGCTCGGGCGTGGCTTTCACGCGGCGGGGCGAGGATCTCGATCAACGCCGCGCGCTGCTCGTCGGAGGAGGCGTCGGCATCGCGCCGCTCGCGATCCTCCAGGACACGCTCGAGGCCGACACCACCGTGCTGCTCGGCTTCCGCGACCGCGCGCGCGCCGAGGGCTCAGCGCTGCTGCGCGACGCCCGCGTCGCCACCGACGACGGCTCCGTCGGGCATCACGGCTTCGTCACCGAGCTGCTCGCCGTCGAGCTCGAGCGCGATCCTCACGCCGTCGTCTACGCCTGCGGGCCCGCCGCGATGCTCGAGGGCGTCAGGGTCGATCTGCGAGGAGCGCGCCACGCCCGCGCAGCTCGCGCTCGAGGCCGGCATGGCGTGCGGCTTCGGCGCGTGCTTCGGCTGCGTCGTGCCGCGGCGCGACGGCGGCTACCTGCGCGTCTGCGTCGACGGCCCCGTGATCGACGCCGCCGAGCTCGCGTTCGTCGATGAGCACGCAGGGGGGCGCGCGGCCGATGAGCGTCGAGTTCTGCGGTCTCACGCTCGCGCATCCCGTCATCAACGGCTCGGGGACCTTCGACGCGATCGCCGCGCGGCGAAGTCTTCGGCGAGCAGCTGCACGCGCGCTTCCCGTTCGTCAGCCTACGTCTCGAAGACGATCACGCTCGAGCCGCGCGCCGGCAACCCGCCGCCGCGCCTGTGGGAGAGCCCCGCCGGCCTGATCAACTCGATCGGTCTGCCCAACAAGGGCCTCGAGCGCTATATCGCCGAGGACCTGCCGGCGCTCGCCGAGCTCCCCGTGCCGCTGATCACCAACGTCATGGGCGCGAGCGCCGAAGAGCTCGCGATCCTGCTCGACGCCTGCGACGCGCGCGCCGAGATCGCCGCGCTCGAGCTCAACGTGTCGTGCCCCAACGTCAAGACCGGCCTCGACATCGGCGCCGACCCGGTCCAGCTCGAGGAGGTCCTGCGCACGGTTCGCCCGCGCACCGGCAAGCCGCTGATCGTCAAGCTCACGCCCAACACCGCCGACGTCGGCGCCTGCGCGATCGCCGCCGAGCGCGGCGGCGCCGACGCGCTGTCGCTGATCAACACGCTGCGCGCCACCGCGCTCGCGCCCCGAACCCACCGCTCCCACGCCCGCGGCGCGGGCGCCGGCGGCAGCGACACCGCCGTGGGGTGGCTCGGCGGCGGCACAGGCGGTCTCTCCGGACCCGCGATTCGCACCGTCGCGCTGGCGCAGGTCGCAGCCGTCACCGCGCGCGTCACGATTCCGGTTATCGGGATGGGCGGCGTGCAGAGCTCCGCGCACGCACAGGACCTGCTCGACGTCGGCGCGACGCTCGTCGCCGTCGGCACCGAGAGCTTTCGCGATCCCGCGGCCGCTGCCAGGATTGCGCAGGGATTGCGCGAGATGGCCACGCGGGCCGGCTGAAACGGACGTCCGTTGGGTCGCGTCGGGGCGCCTCTGCAGCACGTACCGCCCAGTAGAACGCATAAGCGGATCGCGTCGACCGATAAGGCACCCAAAACCCCTGCAAACGCAGGCCCGCACCGTCCACCAGCCTCGACGTATCTCGACCTCAACTTGAGGTACAGGTGAATTCGCGGATTTTTCTTGAACGCCGCTCTGTGGTGTGTAGACTCGCCGCCCATGGCGCCGGCCACAGGAACGACGTCCTCAAGCACCTCCACAGCCCCTGAGCGGTCACTCAATCAGAGGATGGATGCGCTCGCCCGCGCCAACGAGATCCGCGTCCAACGCGCGCAGCTCAAGCGCGACCTGAAGTCCGGCCGGCGCTCGATTCACTCGCTCCTGCTCGAGCCGCCCGAGTACGTCGAGACCGCCAAGGTCTTCGACATGCTGCTCGCCGTGCCCAAGTACGGGCGCGTCAAGGTCAACAAGATCCTCGCCCACTGCCGCATCGCGCCGAGCAAGACCATCGGCGGGCTCTCCGAGCGCCAGCGCAGCGAGCTCGTCTCGCTGCTGCATCACTGAGCCGGCCGTCGGTTCCCACCGAGTCCGTCACTAGGGTCCCGGTCATCGCGCGCGTGTTTGTCATAACGGGCCCCTCGGGGGTCGGCAAGGGGACGCTCATCCGCGGGCTCATGCAGCGGCTGCCGCAACTCGCGCTATCGGTGTCGGCCACCACCCGCGCGCCGCGCCCGGGCGAGCGCGACGGCGTCGACTACCACTTCCTCAGCCGCGACGAGTTCGACGCGAGGGTCGCCGCGGGAGACTTCGTCGAGCACGCCGACTACGCCGGCCGCAGCTACGGCACGCTGCGCTCGGAGCTCGAGGGTCGCGTGCGCGCCGGCGTGCCGGTGGTGCTCGAGATCGAGGTCCAGGGCGCGCGCCAGGTTCGCGCTGCGATGCCCGAGGCCGTGCAGGTGTTCATCGCGCCGCCGTCGCTGCCCGCGCTGCGCACGCGCCTGATCGGGCGTGGCACCGACGATCCGCAGGAGGTCGAGCGCCGGCTGCAGGTCGCCGAGCAGGAGCTCGGCGCCCAGCCCGAGTTCGGCCATGTCGTCGTCAACGACCGGCTCGACGACGCGCTCGAGGAGCTCAGCGAGATCGTCGCTCGCGAGCTCGACTGAGGCTGCAGCGTCAGTCGGAACTTTTTGTCCCGCCGAGGGATCCTTGGGACTTTTTGTCCTTTTGCGAATGCTGTATAACCATCGTTATACGGCGGCGCTGCACTACACTTGTCGTCCAACCAGGAAAGGCATCTGAAATCGTGATCTCCCCCCGCATCGACCGTCTGCTCGAGCAGGTCGACTCAAACTACGCCGGCGTCATCGTCGCCGCCAAGCGCGCGCGCCAGATCAACAGCTACTACCACAACCTCGGCGAGGGCACGTTCGACGAGTTCCCGCCCCCGATGGTCGAAACGGGCTCGAAAAACTACCTCACGATCGCCCTCGAGGAGGTAGCAGCAGGAAAGATGAAGTACCACTACAGGTAGCCGCAACCGCCGCGCCAGCGCTTGCTAGGCGGGTGCCGGCCCTCTACAACCTGTAGTCATGGCGCGGATATTGCTCGGCGTGAGCGGCGGCATCGCCGCGTACAAGGCGCTCGAGCTTGTGCGCCTGGCGAGCCTCGACGGGCACGCGGTGCGCGTCGTGCAGACGCTCGCGAGCCAGCGCTTCGTCGGTAAGGCGTCCTTCGCCGCGCTCACCGGCGCGCCGGTCCTCGTCAGCGAGTTCGAGCGCGACCCCGCGCACGGCGCGTTCCCCGACCAGCAGCCCGCTGCACACGAGCCGCTCAGCCACCTGGAGCTGGTGTCCAACGCCGACGTCTATGTGATCGCGCCCGCGTCGGCGAACACGATCGCCAAGCTCGCCGCGGGCCTCGCAGACAACCTGCTGACCAGCTGCGCGCTCGCCGCCCGCTGCCCGCTGGTGCTCGCGCCCGCGATGAACAACCACATGTACGAGCACGCCGCCACGCAGGCGAACCTACGCACGCTGCGCGAGCGCGGAGCGATCGTCGTCGCGCCGGAGGTCGGGCGCCTGGCCTCCAAGGGCGAGCACGGCGTCGGGCGCCTGGCCGAGCCGGCGCGCGTGCTGGCCGCCGCTGTACAGGCGCTCGTCGAGCACGCCGGCGGCGATGAGGGCGACGAGAGCGACGAGGGCACCGGGCCCGCCGACGCAAGCCTTCGCGGGCTACGTGTGCTCGTCACCGCCGGTGGCACGCGCGAGCCGATCGACAGCGTCCGCTTCATCGGCAACAGCTCCTCCGGGCGCATGGGCTTCGCGCTCGCGCAGGCCGCGCACGCGCACGGCGCGCAGGTGACGCTCGTGGCCGCCAACGTCGCCCTGGCGACACCGCCCGGGGTCTGCAGGCGCGACGTCGTCACCGCGAGCGAGCTCGCGCAAGCCTGCGAGGAGGAGTTCCCGCGCTGCGACGTGCTGCTGATGGCCGCCGCGGTCGCCGACTTCACACCCGCAGCGCCAGCCAACGGCAAGCTCAAGAAGGCCGAGCGCGAGCGTCTCGAGATCGTGCTCGAGCCCACACGCGACGTGCTCGCGGGGCTCGCCGCGCAACGGCACGCGGGCCAGACGCTCGTCGGCTTCGCCGCCGAGCACGGCTCCGACGCGGTCGAGCTCGCGCGCCGGAAGCTCGCCGCCAAGCACCTCGACGCCCTCGTCGTCAACGACATCTCGCGTGCCGACATCGGCTTCGACGTCGATGCCAACGAGGTCACGATCCTGATCGCCCCCGAGCACCCCGCGGCGTCGCGTGCAGGCGCCCCCGACGCCGACATCGGGCCGGTGCCTCGGGAGCGCCACGTGCCGCGCGCGAGCAAGGCGCAGGTCGCCGAGGCGATCCTCGACGCTGTCGTGAGCGTGCGCAACGGCCGTTAAAATGGTCGCGATGGAGAGCGTGTACGACCTCTACCAGCGAGGCTGCGAGCTGCTCGACCACGGCGACCACCTGGCGGCGATCGTGCCACTGAGCAAGGCACGCGACCGCGAGCCGGACAAGGCCTCGATCCGCGAGGCGCTGGGGCGCGCGCTGTTTCACGCCCAGCGCTACGAAAGCGCCGCCGCCGAGTTCGA
This sequence comes from uncultured Solirubrobacteraceae bacterium, assembly GCA_963827455.1. GTDB lineage: Bacteria > Actinomycetota > Thermoleophilia > Solirubrobacterales > Solirubrobacteraceae > Palsa-744. The sequence goes on from CAWHAW010000014.1 coordinate 129,304, forward strand.
CGCCGTCGCCCAGCGGACCCCTACCAACGACTACGCGCAGTTCTGCCTGGGGCGTTCGATGCAGCTGTTGGGACGCCATCGCGAGGCGTGCAAGCCCCTGGCGCTGGCGTGCTCGCTGGCCCCCGAGCGCGCCGACTACCGCCTGTACCGCGAACGCGCGCGTCGCGACGCCGAGCGCGATTGAGGTCGGTGTGAGCGAACGCCCCGCTGCTATCCTCGAACCAGAGCTTTCGTGCCCGCGCGCAGGCGCCGGCAGCAGTACCGAGAGTGGGCGCCCGCCCGCTTTTTTTGCGTAAGGACCCAGATGGAAGAAGGACAATGACCACGTTGCAGACAGACATAGAGAGGCGCCTGGCCGACAGCGAGCCAGACATCGAGGTGCTCCTCGCCGAGGTTTCCGGCGGGCGTTGTCTACGTGTGTTCATCGACCACCCCGACGGGGTCACGCTCGCGATGTGCGAGCGCGTGACGCTGGCTGCTGAACGACCTGCGCGAGCGCTACTCGCTCGAGGTCTCCTCACCCGGCAGCGAGCGGCCGCTGACCAAGCCCGCGCACTTCCGCCGCTTCGTCGGACACCGCGCCCGCGTGCGTACGCGTCACGCGCGTCCCGTCGCGCCGCAGCTCGACGGCGAGCGGCCGGGCGGCGTGCGAGCGGGGGCACCGACCTCGAAGCGGTTGGTCAGCTTCACCGGGGAGCTGGTGGGCGCCTCCGAGGAGGAGGTCACGCTCGCCGCCGACGGGGGCATCATCGCGATCCCCTACGCGGACATACATCGTTCGAACCTGATTGAAGAGTAAGGAGCCCGCCCGCCATGTCACGCGAAATACTCGAGGCAATGCACGCGCTGGCGCGCGAGAAGGGCATCGAGCCCGAGAAGCTGATGATCGCGCTCGAGGACGCCCTGCTGTCCGCGTACAAGAAGCAGCCCGGCTCCGCCAAGTACGCGCGCGTCGAAATGGACCGCGAGACCGCCGACTTCAGGGTCATCGAACTGATCATCCCCGAGCGCCTCGAGGCGCACCTGATCGTCGAGACGATCGATGAGGAAACGACCGTCGATCCCGAGACCGGCGAGATGCGCGAACCCGAGGAACCGGAAATCGACCCCAAGAAGTTCGCCGAATACCGCGACCAGATCGACGAACGCGACGTCACACCCGACGACTTCGGGCGGATCGCCGCGCAGACCGCCAAGCAGGTGATCCTGCAGCGCATCCGCGAGGCCGAGCGCGACATGATGTACGAGGAGTACCGCGACCGCGTCGGTGAGCTGATCACCGGCATCGTGCAGCAGTCGGACTCGCGCTACACGCTCGTGCAGCTGCGCGAACGCGTCGAGGCGCTGCTGCCTAAGTCCGAGCAGGTCGAGGGCGAGCGCTACGACCACTCCCAGCGCATCAAGGCCGTCATCAAGGAGGTCTCGCCGTCGACCAAGGGACCCGCCATCATCGTCTCCAGGCGCGATCCCGAGCTCATCAAGAAGTTGTTCGAGCTCGAGGTCCCCGAGATCGCCGACGGTCTCGTGGAGATCGCGAACGTCGCCCGCGAGCCCGGCTATCGCTCGAAGATCGCCGTGATCTCGCACACCGACGGTGTCGACCCCGTCGGCGCGTGCGTCGGTCCCCGCGGCTCGCGCGTGCGCATGGTCGTCTCCGAGCTGCGCGGCGAGAAGATCGACATCATCCCCTTCAACGACGAGCCCGCGCGCTTCGTCGCCAAGGCGCTGTCACCGGCGCGAGTGCGCGAGGTGCTGGTCGACGACGACGCCAAGCAGGCGACCGTGATCGTGCCCGACGACCAGCTGTCGCTCGCGATCGGACGCGAGGGCCAGAACGCGCGGCTGGCAGCGCGCCTGACCGGCTGGCGCGTGGACATCCGCTCGGAGACCGAGTTCGCCGCCGAGGAGGCCGAGCACGGCTACGAGGAGGAGGAGGTTCAGGGCCGCTGCGCCGCGATCCTCTCAAACGGCCGGCGCTGCCCAAACGCCGCGCTTCCGAACTCCCGCTACTGCGGCCTGGAAAGCCACCAGGCGCTCGCCGCGATCGACAGCGACAACGTCGGCGACCTCGCCTCAGAGGGCGGCGCCGCGGTGGCGCCCGCCGTGATCGAGCAGCAGGCGAGCGAGGCAGCCGCACCGGAGCAGGCGACATAGCCCGGCGCCCGGGCCCTGAGGGCCATCACCCCCTGCGCCGCTGCGTCGGCTGCGGGCGGACCGCACCGAAGTCCGAGCTGCTGCGCATTGCCGTCGCAGATCACACGGAAGCCGGCGCCGGCGCGCCTGCATCCAGGCGCGCGATCGCCGATCCCGCCTGTCTGCTGCCGGGCCGCGGCGCATATCTCTGTCGCGACGGCGAGCGCCAGCTGCCGTTGAGCGACTGCGTCGCCCGCGCAACGCGCCGCGACGGGATCGCGCGCGCCCTGCGCGCCAAGGTGACGCTCGACCCCAAGCTCGTAGAATCCGTGAGCTGATGAGCAAGAAGCGCGTACACGAGATCGCAAAGGAGCACGGCCTCTCGAGCAAGGAACTGCTCGAGAAGCTGCACGCTGCCGGCATCGACGCAAAGGCCGCCGCATCCTCCGTCGAGGAGGACGCCGCGCTGAAGGCGCTCGGCGATGGCGCCGCTGCGCAGCCCGCGTCCACGAGCTCCAACGGCGGGCCGGCCGGCCACAGCTCGGCGCCGTCCGCCGCTCCCTCGCCCCAGCCGAGCGCCGCTGCCGCCCCCGCCAAGGCTGCGCCAGCGGCCCCCGCGTCCTCCGCGCCGGCGACGCCTGCGCGCGGCTCCGCGGCGTCCACGTCCGCTCCCGCGCCGACGGCGGCCGCGGCCCCGACGGCACCCGCCGCGCCGGGCCTGGCGGCTGCGCCGCCCGCGCCGGCTCCCGGCGGATCAGCCCCGACTGCCTCGGCCGCGGCGGCTGCCGCCGAGCGCGTGCGTCCGACCCGCGATTCGCGCACCGGCGAGCGCACCCCCGGCGACATCGGGCCCGGAGGACGCCGGCGCGTGGTGATCGACTCGCAGGCCTCTCGCCGCCAACAGGGCGGTCCCTCCAACCAGCCCCAGCGCCGCCCGCGTCGCGGACGGCGCCGGCGCGGCACCTACGACGAGACGATCGCCCCGATCGACACCGCCGCGATGGAGGCCACCGACCTGATTCGCGTCAACTCCGGCTCCACCGTCAAGGACATCGCCGAGTACCTCGGCGTGGCGGTGCCCGAGGTGATCAAGAAGCTGATGTCGCTGGGCGAGATGGCGACGCTCACCCAGACGCTCTCCGATGACGCGATCCAGGTGCTCGCCGACGAGTTCGACAAGCAGATCGAGATCGTGCACGCAGCCGACGACGTCGAGGTCGAGCCGGTCTTCGAGGACGCGGAGGAGGATCTGATCGAACGCCCGCCCGTGGTCACGATCATGGGCCACGTCGACCACGGCAAGACCTCGCTGCTCGACGCGATCCGCGAGACCGAGGTCGTCGCCGGCGAGGCCGGAGGCATCACCCAGCACATCGGTGCCTACCAGGTGCGCCACGCCGGCAAGGAGATCACCTTCCTCGACACGCCCGGCCACGAGGCGTTCACCGCGATGCGCGCGCGCGGCGCCAAGGTCACCGACCTGGCGGTGATCGTGGTCGCGGCCGACGACGGCGTCAAGCCGCAGACCGAGGAGGCGATCGACCACGCCAAGGCGGCCGAAGTGCCGATCATCGTGGCGGTCAACAAGATCGACAAGGAGGGCGCGCAGCCCGAGCGCGTGCGCACCGAGATGACCCAGCGCGGGCTGCAGCCGTCCGAGTGGGGAGGCGACACCGAGTTCGTCGACGTCAGCGCCAAGACGCACGTCGGCCTCGACACGCTGCTCGACACCGTGCAGGTCGTCACCGACCTCGAGGAACTACGTGCCAACGCCGGCGCCGAGGCCTCCGGTGCGGTGATCGAGTCGAAGCTCGACCCCGGGCGCGGCCCCGTCGTGACGATCCTGATCCAGCGCGGCACGCTGCGCGTCGGCGACGCGCTCGTCGCGGGCGCGCACTTCGGGCGCGTGCGAGCGATGCACGACTTCACCGGCGGCAAACTCAAGCGCGCGATGCCCGGTCAGCCCGTCGAGGTGCTCGGCTTCGACGGCGTGCCCGAGGCGGGGGAGCACGTTCGCGTCGTCGAGAACGAGCGCCGCGCACGCCAGCTCGCCGGCGAGCGCGCCAACCGCCTGAAGACCGAGGCGCTCGCACGGCGCTCCGGCCGCAAGGTCTCGCTGGAGGACGTCTTCAAGCTCGCCCAGGAGGGCACCGTCAAGGAGCTCGGGCTGGTCGTCAAGGCGGACGTCGCCGGTTCGCTGGAGGCGATCGAGGATGAGATCGCGAAGCTGCCCCAGCAGGAGGTCAAGGTCAACATCATTCACCGCGGCGTCGGCGGCATCAACGAGTCCGACGTGATGCTCGCGTCCGCCTCCGACGGCGTGATCCTCGCGTTCAACGTGCGCCCCGTCGGCGACGCGCGCCAGATCGCCGACCGCGAGGGTGTCGAGATCCGCTCCTACGCCGTCATCTACCGCGCGATCGAGGAGCTGCGCGCGGCGATGCAGGGCATGCTCGAGCCGGCCGAGGTCGAGACGCCACTCGGACAGGCCGAGGTCCGCCAGCTCTTCAAAGCGTCGCGCATCGGCACGATCGCCGGGTCCTTCGTCACCGAGGGCAAAGTCACGCGCGGCGCGCGCGTGCGCGTCGTGCGCGAGGGCACCGTCATCTACGACACGACGATCGAGAGCCTGCGCCGCTTCAACGACGACGTGCGCGAGGTCGCAAGCGGCTTCGAGTGCGGCATCGTGCTCGCCAACTTCCAAGATCTGCATGAGGGCGATGTGCTCGAGACCTACGAGACGCGGCAGGTGGAGCGCGAGCTGTCCGTCTGAGCGCCACCCGCCCATCGCTACCGCAAACAGCCGAAATTCGGCAGGGAGACGCGGATCGGCGGGGAATTGGAGGGTACGATGAGCACCGGAAGGATGCGTCGGGTCGATGAGGCGATTCGGCAGGTGCTCGGCGATGCCGTGGCGGGCGACCTCAAGGACCCCCGTGTGGGATTTGTAACCGTGACCGATGTCAGAACCAGCCAAGACCTACGCCATGCGCGCGTGTACGTGAGCGTGCTCGGCGCCGCCGGCGGGGGGGTGGGCCCGTCGGCCCCGGACGAGCGTGAGCTGACGCTCGAAGGGCTGCGCAGTGCCCACGGCTTCCTGCAGGCGCGCGTCGCGGGCGAACTGCACCTCAAGCGCACGCCGACGCTCGAGTTCTTCTACGACGACACCACCGACCGCGCGCTGCGCGTCGAGGAGCTGATCGAGGAGATCGACACCCATGAGTGAGATCCCGCCGGTCGAGGCGACGCGTCAGCTCGTGCTCACGCGGCTGCGAGACGACGAGCGCTTCGTGCTCGCCGCCCACGAGAACCCCGACGGCGACGCGATCGGTTCGCTCGTGGCGATGCAGGGCTTGCTCACCGCGCTCGGCAAGGACTCCGAGATGTTCATCGCGCCCGCCGATCTGCCGCTGCCACGCGAGTACCGCTTCTTCTCGCTCGACGGCCTGATCCGCGAGCCGCCCGCCGACATCGCCCGGCGCACGGTCGTGTTCCTCGACTGCGGCAACATCGACCGCAACTCCGCGAGCGTGCTGCGCGACGGCGCGCACCTGCTGAACATCGACCACCATCACGACAACACGCGCTTCGGCACGCTCAACCACGTCGTGCCGGACGCGTCGTGCACCGCGGAAATCGTGTGGGACCTGATGCACGGGCTCGGCGTGCAGCCGACGCCCACGGTCGCCGAGGCGCTCTACGTCGGGCTGATCACCGACACCGGCCGGTTCATGTACGAGAGCACCGGCCCGCGCGCGCACCTGATGGCGGCCGAGCTGATCGAAGCGGGCGTCGACGTGCCCGACATCTATCGCAGGCTTTACGAGGGGATCCCGCTGGGCAAGCTGACGCTGATGGCGCTCGCGCTCGGGCAGATCCAGCGCTTTGACTCCGGCGAGCTCGCGCTCACGGCGATCACCGCCGAGGACTTCGACCGCGCGGAGGCCGAGGAGAGCTACTCAGAGGGCATCATCGACCAGCTGCGCGCGCTCGAGGGAGCGAAGGTCGCGGTGCTCGTGCGCGAGCTCTCGAGCGGAGCGCGCAAGGGCCAGCACAAAGTCTCGCTGCGCGCGACCGACGACGACGTCGACGTCTCGGTCATCGCGCGCGCGCAGGGCGGCGGCGGCCACCGCCGCGCCGCCGGCTTCTCGACGACGCTCGAGCCGGACGAGCTGGTGGCGTTCCTGCGCGAGGCGATCGCCGCGCAGCTGCACCCATCCTCGGACGAGCGCGCCGCTCCCACGCTCGCCTGAGCGGGCTGCGCGCGGGCGGGGGAGAGCACGCGCCGTGGACGGCGTCCTTCTGATCGACAAGCCCGCCGGCATGAGCTCGCACGACGTCGTCGCAGCCGTGCGCCGCTCGCTCGGCGGGGTGCGCACCGGCCACGCCGGCACGCTCGATCCGTTCGCCACGGGGCTGCTGCTCGTGCTCGTCGGACGCGCCACCAAGGCCCAAGACGCACTGATGGCGCTCCCCAAGCGCTACGAGACCGTCGCGCAGCTCGGCGCCATCTCGAGCACCGGCGACACCGAGGGCGAGATCACCCGCACCGGCCGCGTGCCCGCCGATCCGCCCGAGCTTCCCACCGGCGAGCTGCGTCAGCGTCCACCGATCTACTCTGCGGTGAAGATCGGCGGCGAGCGCGCCTACAAGCGCGCACGCCGGGGCGAGCGCTTCGAGATGCCCGAGCGGATCGTCAGCGTCCATCGCTTCCGTCAGCTGTCGCGCGAGCAGGATCCGGCGCCGGGTGAGCTGCCGCGCGCCTGCTTTGAGATCGAGTGTGGCTCTGGCACATATGTGCGCTCGCTGATCGCCGATCTGGGCGACGCCTATTGCCTGGAGCTAAGGCGCACCGCGATCGGCCCATTCGACGTCCGCGACGCGGTCGCGCCACCCGCACGCGGGGAGCCATGGGCGGATCCGCCGATCATCGGGCTCGACCGCGCGCTCGCGTCGCTGTCCAAATAGTCTGTCAGGCCGTGAAGGTCACTCGCCTGCCCGACGTGGAGAGCGGAACCGAGCGCAGCGTCGCGGTGGGCACCTTCGACGGCGTGCACCTCGGCCACCGCGAGGTGATCCGCGGCTCCGACAGCGTGCTCACGTTCGATCCCCACCCAGTTTCCGTGGTCGCGCCGGCGCACACGCCGAAGCTGCTCACCACGCTCGCGCGTAAGGCCGAGCTGGTCGCCGAACTCGGGGTCGCCGAGCTGATCGTGATCCCGTTCGACGCCGCCTTCGCCGCCTGCTCGGCGGCCGAATTCGTCGATGACGTGCTCGTCCGGGCGCTGAACGCCAAGCAGGTCGCCATTGGCGAGAACTTTCGCTTCGGCCACAAGGCGCAAGGCGACCCGCCGCTGCTCGCAGCCGACACCCGCTTTCGCACCGTCGTGCATCCGCTGCTCGAGGTCGACGGCGAGATCGTCTCCTCCAGCCACATCCGCGGCCTCGTGCTCGCCGGCGAGGTCGCCGAGGCCAACCGTCTGCTCGGAGCGAGCTTCCAGCTGAGCGGCACCGTCGTCCACGGCGACGAACGCGGCCGCGAGCTCGGCTTCCCGACCGCCAACCTCGTCCCCGACGAGGCGCTCGTCTGCCCCGGTCACGGTGTCTACGCGTGCATCGCCGAAAATGACGCATTCGGCAAGCGCGACGCCGCCGTCAGCATCGGCGTGCGTCCCACCTTCAACACCGGTCGCGGCGAGCTCATCGAGGCCTACATCCTCGACTTCGCAGGCGACCTCTACGGCAGCGAGCTGCGACTCAACTTCCTCGACCGGCTGCGCGGCGAGCGCCGCTTCGAGGATCCCGCCGCGCTGATCGACCAGATGCACCACGATGTACAGCGCACGCGGGAGATCGTCGCGGCGGCGTGAGCGCCGCGCAACTACCCGGCGCCGGCGGGTATTGAGGTTCTCGGCGGGTCGCTTATGCGATGGTTTGCGCGCGCAGCCGACGTCCGACCGCGACATGCCGCACATCCACAGCCCGCGAGATAAGGAGCGACGGTGAAAGCCACGATGAGCGTACGATCACACGCGCTGAGTATGCGCGCCGTCCTGCTCGTCGCCACGAGCACTGTCGCCCTCGGTGGTGCGGCCAGCAGCGCCTCAGCGGCCGTGTCCGCGCCTTACTTCAGTGGGAGTGGCGTGGGTCAGATGATCCCCGCCAGAGAGGGCTCGGTCGCGGCGCCGCTGCCGAATGGCGAGGTGCTCATCGCCGGTGGCACCGGTCAGAAAACGGCGGAAGTGTTCAACCCGGCCACAGACAGCTTCAGCGGCACCGGCGAAATGGAAGACGTGCGCGAAGGAGCGGTGGCCGCGACGCTGCCGAACGGGGAAGTGCTGATCGCCGGTGGCACCGGCGAGGGACAAACCGCAGAACTGTACGACCCCGCCACCGGTGCGTTCTCTGCCCTGACGGAAAAACTGGGCATCGCGCGTATCGGTGGGGATGCGGCGCGCCTACCCGACGGGGACGTCCTAATCACCGGCGGAAGCACAGAAGACGTCGCCGAAGTGTACGAACCGACAGCCCGCACGTTCACGGCGACCGCGCATCCGTCCCTGACCGCGCGTACGGGTGCGGCCGCGGTGGCGCTGCCGAACGGGGAAGTGCTCGTTGCCGGCGGCAATACGTCGACCACGGCGGAACTGTTCAACCCGAGCACCCAAACATTCTCCGACGTCAGTGGCCCGGAGCACACGGCAAGAGAAACCGCGGTCGCCGCGCTCCTGCCCAACGGCCAGGTCCTGATCTCCGGTGGGGCCGGCGCATCAACCCCGGAGAAAACCGCCGAACTCTTCAATCCGGGGACGCACGCGTTCACCGAACTGTCGGCTCAGCCCAGCAGCGCGCGCTCGTCGGCTGTCGCTGCGCCGCTGTCCAACGGGCAGGTGCTGATCGCCGGCGGCTCCGGCAGCTCAGCGAAAACAGCGGAACTCTTCTCGTCCGCGCCGCAGGCAATGGTTGCGGGCGGCACGTTCGGTGATCAGACGGTCTTGCAGCCATCGGCGGTGTCCGTTGTCGTCGTGACCAACACCGGAGCGCAGGCACTGTGGCTGGGAAGCGCCTCGCTCGGGGGCACCGACCCAGGCGACTTCACGACCACGTCCGAAACGTGTTCGGGGCGCACGCTAGCCTACGAGCAGAGCTGCACGATCAGTGTTCATTTCACGCCGGCTGCGACCGGCGAACGGAAAGCGAGCATCACCGTGCCCAACAACGAACCAGGCGAACACCTCACGATCGCGCTGGGTGGCACCGGCGTTGCTGCAAACACTGGGCCCACGGGCCAGACCGGCCCGTCCGGTGCAACCGGAGCGCAGGGTGGCGCGGGCGCCGCCGGGCCGACCGGCCCCGCCGGGGCCCGCGGCCCAGCAGGTGCGGACGGCCAGGTCATCCTCGTGACCTGCACGACCACGACCAAGATCGTCAAACACAAGCCAAAGAAGACGACCAAATGCACCTCGAGGCCGGTCCCGACCCCCACGACGTTCACGGCGAGCGTCCTCGAGCGCGCGTCGCTCGGTCGGCATGGCTTCGTCTATGCGAGCGGCACCGCTGAGAAGGGACGCGTCGTGCTGCACGCCAAGCGCGCACTGGCCGCGGGTCGCTACACGCTGACGCTCGTCCGCGGCCGCGGCAGGCACGCTGTGGTGCACCGAACGGCCGTCGAGCTGCCCTAGAAGGGCAGCTTTCGTGGGCGGTCTGGCGGTCGGCTTCTGCTACGGTGCCGCGGATGGCAGCCATCACAACAGAGCGCAAGCGCGAGCTCGCAGCCAAGTTCGGCTCCGGCGAGAAGGACACCGGCAACACCAAGGTCCAGATCGCGCTTCTGACCGAGCGCATCAACCATCTGACCGAGCATCTGCGCGAGCAGCACCAGGACCACAGCTCTCGTCGCGGCCTGCTGATGCTGGTCGGTCGCCGCCGCCGCTTTCTCGCATACATGCAGCGCCACGATCTCGAGGGCTACCGCGCTCTGATCAAAGAGCTCGGCCTACGCCGCTAGCAGCGTCGTGTCGGTGATCGCCTCCGGCACGCCCGCACCGAGCTTCAAGCTCGCACGCGCAGACGGCGAGAGCTTCACCGAGCAGGACCTGCAGGGCCGCACGAGCGTGCTGGTGTTCTATCCCTTCGCGTTCAGCCCCGTGTGCACCGACCAGCTGCAGCTGTATGAGGACCTCCGCCGTGAGCTCGAGGAACGAGGAGACGCGCTCTACGGCGTCTCCTGCGACTCGACATGGGCGCAGAGCGCATTCAGGGACAAGCTCGGCGTCGGCAGCGAGCAGCTGTCGGATTTCGAGCCGAAGGGCGCCGCTTGCGCCGCCTTCGGCGTCCTGCACCCGGGCGGCTTTCCCCAGCGCGCGCTCGTCATCACCGGCCCAGATGGCGTCGTGCGCTGGAGCTACGAGGCTGCCTCGCCGGGTGAGCTGCCGCCGCTCGAGCTGCTGCGCGAGGGCCTCGCGGCAGCCGCCGAATCCTAGCCCTGCCGGTCACGCCGACCCGCTAAGCTCGGTTGGTTCGGAAAAAGAGAAAAAAGAAACGGACCGCCGACCGACGGGCGGAACAGGAAGGCAGTGAATATGAGTAGTGATGCCGTTACGCGGGTCTCCGTGGAGATCGCAGGTAGCGAGATCTCGTTTGAGACCGGCAGGATGGCCAAGCAGGCCTCCGGCGCAGTGGTCGTCCGCCAGGGCGACACGATGGTCCTCTGTACCGCGGTGGCAGGCAGCCTCCGCGACGTCGACTTCCTCCCGCTGACGGTGGACGTCGAGGAGCGCATGTACGCGGCCGGCAAAATCCCCGGCTCGTTCTTCAAGCGCGAGGGTCGCCCCGGCGAGAAGGGCACTTTGACCGCGCGAATGATCGATCGTCCGATCCGTCCGCTGTTCCCCAAGGACTGGCGCTACGACACGCAGCTCGTCGCGATCCCGCTGTCGATCGACCACGTCCACCCCTACGACATCCTCGCGATGAACGGCGCCTCGGCGGCGCTGATGATCTCCGACATCCCCCTGCCCACGCCGGTCGGCGCCGTGCGCATCGGCAAGATCGACGGCAACTTCGTCGTCAACCCGCCCGAGGCGGACATGCTGTCAGACGCCGAGGAGAGCTCCGACCTGGATCTGATCGTCGCCGGCACCGACGACGCGATCCTGATGGTCGAGGCCGGCGCCAACGAGATCCCCGAGGCGGAGATCCTCGACGCACTGGACATCGCCCACGCCGCGATCAAGAAGCTTTGCGCGCTGCAGCGCGACCTGGCGGAGAAAGTCGGCAAGGAGAAGAAAGTCTTCGAGACGATCCAGGTCGACTCGGCGCTGCTCGATCAGATTCGCGCCTCGCACGGCGCGGCGCTAGACGCGGCGACGCAGGTCGAGGACAAGCTCGAGCGCCAGGATGCCACCAAGGCCGTCGAGGAGGCGATCCTCGAGCAGTACGCCCCGCCCGCCCCCGAGGGCGCCTCGGAGGAGACGCAGCGCTTGGCCAAGGAGCGCCGGGCGGCTGTCCAGCTCGCCTTCGACAAGCTCGAGAAGTCGATCATCCGCGAGCGCATCGCCGTGCACAAGAAGCGCCCCGACGGACGCTCGGAGAACGAGATCCGCGACATCTCGATCGAGGTCGGCGTGCTGCCGCGTGCGCACGGCTCGGCGCTGTTCACACGCGGGCAGACGCAGGCCCTGAGCGTGGCCGCCCTGGGCACCCTCAAGGAGGAGATGCGCCTCGACACGCTCGGCCTCGAAACGAAAAAGTACTACTGGCACCACTACAACTTCCCGCCGTTCTCGGTCGGGGAGGCCGGCCGCATGGGCGGCGTCAAGCGTCGCGACATCGGTCACGGCGCGCTCGCCGAGCGCGCGCTCGCGCCGATGGTGCCCTCGATCGAGGACTTCCCGTACACGATCCGCGTGGTCTCGGACATCCTCGAGTCCAACGGTTCCTCCTCGATGGCCTCGGTATGCGGCTCCTCGCTGTCGCTGATGGATGCCGGCGTGCCGATCAAGCGGCCCGTCGCGGGAATCGCCATGGGCCTGATCAAAGAGGGCGAGGACTACATCGTCCTGACCGACATCGCCGGCGTCGAGGACCACCTTGGCGACATGGACTTCAAGGTCGCCGGCACCGAGCGCGGCATCACAGCGCTGCAGATGGACATCAAGATCACGGGCGTCACGTTCGAGATCCTGCGCGACGCGCTCGCGCAGGCCAAAGACGCGCGCACGTTCATCCTCGGCAAGATGGCCGACGTGATCAGCTCGCCGCGTGAGCAGCTCTCGCAGTTCGCGCCGCGGATCCAGACGGTCCAGATCGACCCCTCCCAGATCGGCCTGCTGATCGGCAAGGGCGGCGAAACGATCAGGGGCCTGGCGGAGGAGTTCGAGTCCCAGATCGACGTCAACGACGACGGCCAGGTGCTGATCTACTCCGCCAACGGGGAGCTCGGCGACGCGCTCGTCGAGCGCATCCGGATGATGATGAAGGAGGTCGAGGTCGGCGATGAATACGTCGGCAAAGTCGTCAAGACGACGACCTTCGGCGCGTTCATCGAGCTCGCCAAGGGCACCGATGGGCTGCTGCACATCTCCAACGTCTCACCCGGGCAGCGCGTCGACAGCGTCGAGGACGTCCTCAACAAGGGCGACGAGGTCAACGTGCGCGTGGTCGAGGTCGACCGCGAGCGTGGACGCATCGGCCTGCGCCTGACCGAGGACCCCGACATCGCGGGCAAGTCCGTCGCGGAGCTCGCCGGCGTCGGCACCGGCGGCGGTGGTGGCGGCGGATCACGCCCAGCCGGCGGACGCGGGCCGCGCGAGGGTGGAAGGCCATCGAGCAACGGCCGCGAGCGTTCCGACCGCGGTCGCGACTCGAGGCCTGAGCGCTCGGATCGTGGCTCGGGGCGTCCGCGCCACGGGCGCGATCGCGACTGACCCTCAGCCTCGCGCGTGAGCGACGAGCACCGCATAACCACGCTCGAGTCGGGCGTGAGGATCGTCACCGAACGCGTGCCCAGCGTGCGTTCGGTGGCGCTCGGCTTCTGGATCGCCACCGGCTCGGTCGTCGAGCGCGACGAGCAGGCGGGCATCTCGCATCTGCTCGAGCACATGCTGTTCCGCGGCAGCGAGCGCTACGGCTCCCAGGAGATCGACGAGATCTTCGACTCGATGGGCGCGGAGATCAACGCGGGTACCGACAAGGAAGCCACGTCGCTGTACACGCGCGTGCTCGACCGGCATCTCGAGCACGCCTTCGACGTCATGAGCGACATGCTCTGGCATCCCCGCTTCGGCGAGCTGGAGGCCGAGCGCGAGGTCGTGCTCGAGGAGATCGCCATGTACGAAGACGACCCGCAGGATCGCGTCTTCGATGTGCTCGGCCACGCGATCTTCGGAGAGCACCCCCTCGGCCGCGCGGTGATCGGCACGGCCGACGTGGTCGGCGCGGTCACGCGCGAGCAGCTCGCCGAGTTCCACGCCCAGCGCTATCAGCCCGACAGCATCGTCATCGCCGCGGCCGGCTCCGTCGAGCACGACGCGCTCGTCGAGATGGCGCGCGCGGTCGAGCTCGCGCCGGCGCCCGCCAACGGGCACGTGGCGCTCTCGGGCATGGCCGCAGCCGCAGCGGCCGGCGAGCCTGACTTTCGCCCACGCGCCCGCTTTCTGCAGAAAGACACCGAGCAGTACCACGTGTGCGCCGGCGGGGCCGGGATCGCACGCGCGGACGAGCGCCGCTTCGCGCTGCGCGTGCTCGAGGGCGTCCTTGGCGGCACCTCGTCCTCGCGCCTGTTCCAGGAGGTGCGTGAGCGCCGCGGCCTGGCCTACTCGGTGTTCACCTTCTCCAACCTCTACGCGAACACCGGCGAGGTCGGTCTCTACGTCGGCACGCGCCCGGACAACCTGCGCGAGGCGGTCGCGGTGATCGCGGCAGAGCTCGAGCGCTGCGTCGAGAACCCGGCCAGCGAGGAGGAGCTCGTGCGCTCGCGCGAGAACCTCAAGGGACGCGTGGTGCTCGGCATGGAGTCGACCGGTGCGCGCATGAGCCGACTCGGCGCGTCGCTGCTGAACGAGCTTCCGATCCTCTCGGTCAACGAGATGATCGAGCGGATCGACTCGGTCGAGATCGACGCCGTGCGCGCGCTCGCGAGCGAGCTGTTCGCCCCCGCAGGGCTGTCCGTCGCGGGCGTCGGACCCGACGAGAGCGAGTTTCAGGCCGCGATCGCGCCGCTGCACGGTGCCGCAGCCGAGGGCGCGGACGCCGACACGCCCGGTGCAGCCGCGGCGCCGGGGGCGTCGCGATGATCAAGGTCGCCGTCGCCGGCGCCGCCGGGCGCATGGGCGAGACGGTATGCGACGCGGTGCTGGGGGCCGAGGACATGGAGCTCGTCGGGGGGGCCGACCCGCTGCTCGGGATCGCGCTTGCGGACCTGCTCGATGACGCCGAGGTCGTGGTCGACTTCACGCAACCCGACACGGCGCTCGAGAACGCGCTGGAATGCGTGCGCGCCGGGGTGCACGTGGTGATCGGCACCACCGGCTTTGACGCCGCGCCACTGTACGAGATCGAGACGGCGCACGGGTCGGCCCGACGTCCGCGCGGGAATGTCCTGATCGCCCCCAACTTCGCGATCGGCGCCGTGCTGATGATGCGCTTCGCAGCCGAGGCTGCACGGCACATGCACAAGGCCGAGATCGTCGAGCTTCACCACGACGGCAAGCTCGACGCGCCCAGCGGCACCGCCAAGCGCACCGCCGAGCTGATGGCGCAGCGAGCGGCCGCGAGCCGCCGCCGATCCATTCGGTGCGCCTGCCGGGACTCGTCGCCAACCAGGAAGTGATCCTCGGCGACCTCGCGCAGACACTCACGATTCGCCACGACACGATCGGCCGCGAGTCGTTCATGCCGGGTGTGCTGCTCGCCGTGCGTCGAGTGGGATCGCTCGAGCACTCGCCGACTGTGGGCCTCGAGAGCCTGCTCTTCTGATGGCGCCGGCCCGTGAGATACTGGAGCCGATGCGCGACCTCGGCACCATCCTGACGGCGATCGTGACGCCGTTCGACGAGCGCGGCAGCGTCAACGAGGAGTCGTTCGTGGCGCTGATGCATCACCTCGCCGAGAACGGCTCGGACGGCTTGGTCGTCGCGGGCACGACCGGGGAGGCCTCGACGATGACCGAGGAGGAGCACCTCGGGCTGATCGGCCTGGCGGTCTCCGAGCGCCCTGCCGGTACAACGATCGTCGCCGGCACCGGCACCAACGACACGCGCCAGGCCGTGCACCTGACCGAACGCGCGAGCGAGCTGGGCGCGGACGCGATGCTGTCGGTCACGCCCTACTACAACCGGCCCAGCCCGCTCGGGCTCAAGCGCCACTACGAAGCCGTCGCCGCCGCCACCGACAGGCCGGTGCTGCTCTACAACATCCCCGCGAGGACCGGGACGAACATCGGGCCCGAGCTGCTCGCCGAGCTCGCGCAGATCGACGGCATCGATGGCGTCAAGCAGGCCAACGCCGCGGAGCTGCAACCGATCGACGGCCTCGCGCTCTACGCCGGCGACGACGCGACCTTCGCGCGCACGCTCGACCTCGGTGGCGCCGGCGGCGTCAGCGTCGCCAGCCACATCGTCGGCAACGAGATGCGTCGCATGGTCGAGGAGCCCGAGCGCCGCGCTGAGATCGACGCGTCGCTGCGCGACGTCTACGAGACGCTGTTCCTGACCGCCAGTCCGACATGCACGAAGGCCGCGCTGAACCTGCTCGGCCACGAAGTCGGCGGCCTGCGCCTGCCGCTGGTCGCGGCCACCGCCGCAGAGACCGAGACGGTGCGCGCGATGCTCGAACGCCACGGTCTACCGATCGTAGATCGGCCAGCGAGCACGCACGCGTGAGCTCAAAGCTGCGCGTCCTGCCCCTCGGTGGACTGGGGGAGATAGGCAAGAACATGACCGTCGTCGAGTACGACGACCGAATCATCGTCGTCGACGTCGGCCTGCGCTTCCCGACGCCCGAGATGGTCGGCATCGACCTGGTGCTGCCCGACTTCTCCTACCTGCGCGAGCGTGCGCGCGACATCGAGGCGATCGTCGTGACCCACGGTCACGAGGACCATCTGGGCGCGCTGCCGTGGGTGCTGCGCGAGCTCGGGAACGGGAGCCCGTCAAGCCTGCCGCCGGTGTACGCCGGCGCGCTGACCATCGCGATGGCGCGCTCGAAGCTCGAAGAGCACAAGCTGCGCGATGTCGAGCTCAACGACGTCGACCCCGGCGAGATCCTCGAGCTGGGCCCGTTCTCGCTCGAGCTCGTGCACATGACGCACTCGATCCCCGACTCGAGCGCCGTCGCGCTCGGCACCGACCTGGGCACGGTGCTGATCACCGGCGACTACAAGTTCGACCAGACGCCGGTCGACGGTCCGCCAGCCGACGTCTCTCGCCTGGCCGAACTCGGGCGCGAGGGCGTGCTGCTGCTGTGCGGTGACTCCACCAACGTCGATCGCCCCGGCTTCTCGCCGTCGGAGTCGGTCGTCGGTCCGCACCTGGAGGAGGTGTTCGCACGCTGCGACGGGCGGATCGTCGTGACGAGCTTCGCCTCGAACATCCATCGCGTACAGCAGGTCGTGGACGCCGCCTACGCGCTCGATCGCAAGGTGGCGCTGGTGGGGCGCTCGATGCGCAAGAACGTCGGCATCGGGCGCACGCTCGGCCACATCGAGATCCCGGATGGGATGCTCGTCGGCCCCCGCGAGATCTCCGACTTCCCCGACGAGCGCGTCGTGATCGTCTCGACCGGCTCCCAGGGAGAGCCGCTGTCGGCGCTGCGCAGGATGGCCTACCGCGACCATCCCCAGGTGGAGCTCAAGGCGGGCGACACCGTCGTGTTCTCGGCGACGCCCGTGCCGGGCAACGAGCGGGCGGTGAACGAGACGATCGATCGGCTCTACCACATCGGCTGCGACGTCATCACGCCCCGCGAGGCGCCGGTGCACGCATCCGGACACGGCTATGCGGAGGAGGTCAAGCTGATGCTCAACCTCGTCAAGCCGCGCTACGTGATGCCCTTCCACGGCGACTTCAAGCGGCTGCGCCTGCACGCCCAGCTTGCCGAGGCGGTCGGCGTGCCGCCGCGCGACATCTTCCAGGGCGACAACGGGCTGCCGCTGGAGATCGACGAGCGCGGCGCGCGCTTCGCCGCGCGCGAGCAGGCGGGCATGATCTTCGTCGACGGCGTCGAGATCGGCGAGCTGGCCGACGCCGCGCTGCGCGACCGGCGAATGCTCTCAGCCGACGGCATCTTCATCGTCGTCGTCACGATCGCCGAGCAGGACGGCAGCTCGGTCGCCGATCCCGAGGTGATCTTCCGCGGCGTACCGTTTCTCGATCAGGCAGACGAGCTCGTCGAGGAGATCCGCCTGACCGTCGAGCAATCTCTGCAGCGCGCCGCCAGCGAGGAAATCAGGGAGGTGGACCTGCTCCAGCAGGCGCTGCACGACGATCTCGCGAAGCTAGTCTACGACCGCCTGAAGCGACGCCCGATGGTCCTGCCGGTCGTCGTCGAGGTCTGAGTAAGCCGGCATCGTCACGACGAAGCGCGCGCCCGTTGCGTGCTCCGGATCGCCGATCCGCGAGCGCTCCAGCGTGACGCTGCCGCCGTGCGCGACCGCCACCGCCTGCACGATCGCCAGCCCGAGACCGAACGAGCCGCCGCGGTCGCCCGCGCCGCGCACGAAGCGCTCGAACAGCGTCGGTACGAGCTCTGCCGGAATGCCCGGTCCGTCGTCTTCGACCACCAGCTGCGCCTTGCCGTCGGAGGTGGTTTGGGTCGAGACGTGGATCTGGGTGTTCGGCGGCGTGTGGCGCAGCGCGTTTTCGAGCAGGTTGATCGTGATCCTGTGCAGCTCGTCACGCGAGCCGAGCACCGTCGCGGGGTGGATGTCGAGCGAGATGTCGTGTTCGGAGCTGACCGGCCCGAGCTCGCCAGCCGCCTCCGCCACGATCTGCGCCAGATCACACGGTTCGTGCGCCACCACCCGCGCCGCGTCCGTGCGCGCCAGCAGCAGCAGGTCGGCGACGAGGCGTCGCATGCGCTGGGAAGAGCGCAGCGCCGAGCGCGCGGCGTCGCCCTGGTCGCCGTGCAGGGATTCCGCGAGCAGCTCGAGGTTCGCGAGCACGCTCGTCAACGGCGTGCGCAGCTCGTGCGAGGCGTCCGCGACGAACCGGCGCTGGCGGGCGAGCATCGACTCCGTCTCGCCGCGGGCGGCGTCGAGCTCGCGGAGCATGCCCTCGAGCGTGCGCGCGAGTTCGGAGACCTCGTCGTCCGCCGGCGACTGCGGGATCCCGCGTGAGGGGTCGCGCGTGCGCGCGATCTCGGCGGCCGTGCTCGTCAGCTCCGCGATCGGCTTCATCGCCCGCCGCGCGATCGCCATGCCCGCGACCAGCGCCAGCAGACTGCCCGCGAGCACGCCGAGCACGAGGAACAGCTCGACGCGCTTGCACGTCGCCTCGGTCGTGGCGACCGACCTCCCGTACTGGACGATCACGCGACCGATCGGCTCGCCGCTGCCGCTGAGCGTGACGTCAGCTTCGCGGGAGATGACGCGGTAGCCGTTGACCGTCTCCGCATACAGCTCCGCCGGCCCGAGCGCGGGCCCGTTCGCGGGTTCCTTCGCGATCAGCTGGCCGCCGAGCGAGAGGATCCTGATCTCAGAGTGGCTGGCGTTCGAGGCGAAGTCTTCGAGCGGGCTGCTGATCCGCAGCGGATGGACGCTGATTTTGAGCTGCGACGGCAGCGATTCGGCCGTCTGCAGCACGTCGCGGTTGAAGTCCGCCCGGATCCGCTCGACGGTCAGCGAGCCGATCGCCAGCGCGAACGCGCACAGGATCACGAATGTCAACAGCGCCGAGACGCCGGCAAGCCGTACGCGGATCGGCAGGCGGTCGAAGCTCGCCGAGACGCGCGCGCTTGCGCTGCGCAACGGCGCCAGCAGCCGCAGGCGCGCCGCTAGGTCCCTAAGCCCGGAGGACGTAGCCGGCTCCCCTGATGGTGTGCAGCAGGCGCGGCTCACCGCCGGACTCCAGCTTGCGGCGCAGGTTCGACACGAACACCTCGATCGTGTTCGTGGTCGAGAACGGGTCATAGCCCCACACCTCGTCGAGCAGGCGCTGGCGCGAGATCACGATGCGCTCGTTGCGCATCAGGTACTCCAGCAGCTCGAACTCGCGCTGTGTCAGCTCGATCTCGCGCCCGCCACGCAGCACCTCGTGTGTGTCGACGTTCAGCGACAGGTCGCCGACGCGCAACGGCGCCGAGCCGCGCGGCGGGCGCCGGCGCAGCAGCGCGCGCATCCGCGCGAGCAGCTCCTGGCGCTCGAACGGCTTGACCAGGTAGTCGTCGGCGCCGGCGTCGAGCCCCTCGACGCGCGACTCCAGCGCGTCGCGTGCGGTGAGAATCAGGATCGGGACGTCGTCGTCGGCGCGCAGCTCGCGTGCCACCTCGACGCCGTCGATCTTCGGCAGCCCGAGGTCGAGAATCACCAGGTCCGGCGCGAACGCATGGCCCTGCTCGAGCGCGGCATGCCCGTCAGCCGCCGTTCGCACGTCATACCCCTCCATTCGCAGCGAGCGCTGGAGAGCTTGGGCGATGTCCTCGTCGTCCTCGACGACCAGGACGCGCGGGGCGCGGGAGAAGTCGTTCATGGTCTTTATGTAACTGGCCGCGTGTAAAGTGATGGTAAGGGGTCCCAGGCAGGTTCCGGGCGCGTGATGTCGAAGTTGCGCTGGATGGCTGGCACGCGCACCCCGAGGGGCACACGCAAGCGCGCCCCCGCGCGCTCCTCCGGGGCTCGATCTTCGAGCGCTCGCCGCAAAGCGCCCGCCCGCGGGCGCTCCCGCCGCCGCACAGGCCGCCGAGGCGGCGCAGGCGGCCTCGGCTCGCTGCTGTCCGGCGGGCTGCCGCGGCTGCCGGTGCTCGACCAGCGCGAGCGCGACGTGCTCGGGCTCGCGCTCGTGGCCGCCGGCGTGTTCATGGGGTTCGTCCTCTACGGAGGCTGGAACGGAGGCCGTGGCGGGGCACGCCGTCGCCGTCGCGCTCGGCTGGACGCTCGGCCGTGCGCGCGTGCTCGCACCCGTAGCGCTGGTCGTGGGTGGCGGCGCGCTGCTGCTGCGCCCCGTGCTGCCCGCGTTGCGCCCGCTGCGCACCGGCGCCGTTTGCGTGTTCGCCGCGGTCACGCTCGCGCTCGCCGCCGGCATGTTCGGCCTCTCGAGCGGCGCCGCCGACACCGGGCGCGTGTGGGCATCGGCGCACCTGCAGACCCACGGCGGAGTCGTCGGCGAGGCGCTCTACCAACTCACGCACCGGCTCGTCCAGGACGTCGGCGTCGACATCCTCGTCGTCTTCCTACTGCTGACAGGCGTGATCCTCTTGACCGGCGCCTCGATCGCGAGCGTGATCCGCGCGACCGGCAGTGGCGTCGTCGACACGACGCGCATGATGCGCAGGCTGCGCGAGCGCGAGCCTGCGGTCGGCTCCGAACGCGCGGTCGCTGTGAGCAGGCGAGCGATGACGGGTCGCAGTCGCTGCACGGGCTGATGCCTCCGGAGCCGAACGAGCGCGAGCTGATCGTGCGCGCGACCCACGTCGAGGCGCCCTCGCGCAATTGGGCCGACGACGAGGACGATCACGCCGACGAGGCCCCCGAGCCACAGGCGCCCGCCACCGACCGGGGCGAGGACCAGACCCGTCGCCCGCGGGCGCGGCTGACGACAGCGAGGAGGAGGAGATCGCCGGCGTCGCCCATGCGGACCCGGGCGCGCTGCGTCCAGATCAGCTGACCCCGCAAGGGCGGCTGCGGGGCTCGGTGACCGACGACCCCGACTTCGCGTGGAGCGTGCCCGAGGCAGCCACGCTGCTGACCCGCTCGAGCGCCGAGCAGACGCGTCCCGACACCGCCGGGCAGGAGCGCATCGCCACCCACCTCGTCGAGGCGCTCGGGCATTTCGGAGTGCAGGCCAAGGTGATCGGCACGGTCGCCGGGCCGCACATCACGCGCTACGAGCTGCGCCTCGCTCCCGGCACGAAGGTGGCCAAGGTCGCACAGCTCAAGGACGACCTCGCCTACGCGCTCGCGGCGACCGACATCCGCATCCTCGCGCCGATCCCCGGCAAGCAGGCGGTCGGCGTCGAGGTGCCCAACGCGCACCGGCGCATCGTCAAGCTCGGCGACGTCTACCAGGCCGCCCCCAAGGACTGGTCGCCGCTGACGGTGTGGCTCGGCAAGGACGTCGCCGGCAAGGCGATCGGCGCCGACCTCGCGAAGATGCCGCACATCCTCGTCGCCGGCACCACCGGCGCGGGCAAGTCCGCGGCGATCAACGCGATGCTCTCGAGCGTGCTGCTGCGCGCGACGCCCCACGAGGTGCGCCTCGTGCTCGTCGACCCCAAGCAGGTCGAGCTCAACCACTACGAGTCGATCCCGCATCTGCTGACGCCGGTGATCACGAGCCCGCGGATGGCCGCCAACGCGCTGCAGAACCTCGTCAAGGAGATGGAGGCGCGCTACGGGATCATGTCGCTCGCGCGCACGCGCGGCCTCGTCGAGCTCAACAACGCACGCCGCAAGCGGGGCGAAGCCCCGCTCCCTTACATACTCTGCGTGATCGACGAGCTCGCCGATCTGATGATGGTCGCGCCGGCCGACGTCGAGGACTCGATCATCCGCCTGGCGCAGAAGGCGCGCGCCGTCGGCATCCACCTGGTGCTCGCGACGCAGAGCCCGCGCGTGGACGTGATCACGGGCATGATCAAGGCCAACGTTCCCTCGCGGATCGCCTTCGCGGTCTCCTCGCAGACCGACTCGCGCGTGATCCTCGACCAGAACGGCGCCGAGTCGCTGCTCGGACAGGGCGACATGCTGTTCAGCCCCGTCGGCAGCTCGCGCCTGCAGCGCATCCAGGGCGCCTACATCGACGAGGCCCAGATCGCCAAGCTGACCGACCTGTGGCGCCGTCAGGGCGAGCCCGAGCTGCGCGAGGAGCTACTCGAGGAGGTCGAGCCGCAGGAGGGAGTCGGCTCCGACAAGGGACCGGACGAGTTCGACCCCGATGAGGATCCGCTGCTCACCGACGCGATCCGCCTCGTCGCCGAAATGCAGACGGCGTCCACCTCGATGCTCCAGCGGCGCCTGCGCCTGGGCTACACGCGCGCCGGGCGCATGATCGACATGCTCGAGCGCCGCGGGGTGATCTCCGGCTACGAAGGCTCCAAGCCGCGGCAGGTGCTGATCACCGAGGCCGACCTGCCACGCGTGCTCGCGTCGCTGGAATCCCCGACCGAACACTCTGCCACGGCCGTCAGCGACTAGCCTCTTGCGCTGATGCCCGAGATCGGAGCAACGCTACGCGAGGCGCGTATGCGCGCCCGCATCGACGTGTCAGAGATCGAGGCGCAGACGAAGATCCGCGCGAAGTACCTGCGCGCCCTCGAGAACGAAGAGTGGGGCCTGTTGCCGGGCCCCACGTTCGTCAAGAGCTTCCTGCGCACCTACGCCCAGGCGCTCGGCCTCGACGGCAAGGCGATGGTCGAGGAGTACCGCCTGCATCACGAGAGCCCGAGCGAGGCGACGCTCGAGCCGATCGTCTCGACGCCGCAGAGCAACCGCATGCGTACACGCACCCGTTCAGGCACAGGCGGGCGGGGGGATCCGGCGATGGGCCATCGCGGGGCTACATGATCGCCGTGAGCGTCATCGGCGTGGTGATAATCGCGTTGATCGTGCTGCTCGTGAGCGGCGGCGGAGGTGGCGGTTCCACAACCGGCACGACGACCAGCGCGTCCACGCACGGCCACAAATCCAGCACGGGACACCACGCGCCGGCGACGAGCACCCACCACGCCGCTTCGACTGCACCCGTGGCGCTTTCGCTGCGAGCCACCGCCGTCGTCTACGTGTGCCTGCTCGGCGAAAACGGGCGCAAGCTGATCCCCGGCATCGAGCTGCAACCGGGCGAAACGACGCCGACCTACCATGCAAAACGCTTTGTGATCACGCTCGGGAACAGCTCCGTGACGATGTTCGTGGACGGCACACCGCGGACGGTGGCACCGTCCAGCCAGGCGATCGGCTACTCGATCACCAAGGCCCTCGGGCGCAAGTCGCTTGTTGCTGGGCCAGCTGCCGACGTGCAAGTGAGCGCGCGCCCGAGCGTGGACGGGCCGCCGCGAGCCGGGCATCGTCGTGACCGGCACCGAGGTGCTGACCGGCAGGGTCAGCGATCGCAACGGACCATGGCTCGCCGAGCGCCTACGCGAGCTCGGCGTCGAGCTGGCCTACACGACCGTCGTCGGCGATCGCCCCGAGGACATGCGCACGGCGCTCGAGTTCATGGCCGGGCGCGGCATCGAGCTGATCCTCACCAGCGGCGGCCTCGGACCGACCGCCGACGACCTCACGGCGGCGGTCGTCGGCGCCTTCCAGGGCCGCGAGATGGTGCTCGACGAGGCCCTGTCAGAGCGGATCGCACAGATCGTGCGCCCGCTGATGAAACGCTGGCCCAACATCGACCCCGAGGCGATCGCCGAGGCCAATCGCAAGCAGGCGACGATCCCGCGCGGCGCGACCGTGCTCGAGCCGGTCGGGACGGCGCCCGGACTGGTGGTGCCGGCGAGCGATAGCGCTCGAGGCGGCGCCGGCCCCACCGTCGTGGTGCTGCCGGGTCCGCCGCGGGAGCTGCAGCCGATGTGGACGCAGGCGCTAGCGACCGAGGCGCTTCAGAGCGCGCTCGCGGGCGGCCACCGTTTACCGCCAGCACACGCTGCGCCTGTTCGGGATCCCCGAGTCCGAGATCGCCGAGACGCTGCGCATCGCCGAGCGCGAGGGGGTCGCGCTGGACAGCCTCGAGGTCACGACCTGCCTCAAACGCGGCGAGGTCGAGATCGTGACGCGCTACGAGCCCGACGCCCAGGATGCTTACGACGCGTTCGTCGGGGTCGTCGAGCAGCGCCACGCCGACACGCTGTTCTCGCGCGACGGCAGCACCGTCGATCAGCAGGTTGCGGCGCTCCTGAGAGGGGATGGGCCGTCCGGATCGCGTCCGCGGCGCGCGATCGCCACCGCGGAGTCGTGCACCGGTGGGCTGCTCGCGGCGCGCCTGACCGAGTTGGCCGGCTCCTCCGACTACTTCCTCGGAGGTCTCGTCGTCTACTCCAACGAGGCGAAGGTCTCGCTCGCGGGCGTACCCCGCGAGTTGATCGAGGAGCACGGCGCGGTCTCGGCGGAGGTCGCACGCGCCCTCGCCGACGGCGCGCGTGAGCGCCTGGGCGCTCACGTCGGCGTGGGGATCACCGGCGTCGCAGGACCCGGCGGCGGTACCGAGGAGAAGCCCGTGGGGCTCGTGTGGTTGAGCGTCACGCTCGCCGGCGACGAGCGATCGGAGATCGTCGAGCTCACTCGCTCGGTCAACCTCCCCGGAGGCAGAGCCGACGTGCGCGACCGCGCGACCACCATCGCGCTGCATCTCGTTCGTCGCGCGTTGATGGACTCCGTCGGCGCCAGCGGCTGCCTGAGCGGGCCCGTTCCCGAACAGCGCCGCAGGGCGCTAGCATCGGCTGGCGCGATGTCCCGCGGTGCCACAGCGAGGCTGTTCGTGGCGGTCGACCCGCCGCCGGCGGTGCGCGAGGAGCTCGCCGGCTGGGCGCGCAGCGTCGCAGTGGCGGCGCGGGCGCTCGGGAGCTCGCGTGAAGCGCTGCGGCTGCTGGAGGAGCAGTCGCTGCATCTGACGCTGTGCTTCCTCGGAAGCCGGCCCGTGGATGAGATCGACGCGCTTGCGGGCGCGCTCGCGGCCGCCGGCGAGCACACGTGCGAGCTGTCGGTGGGCGCGCCGCTGTGGTTGCCACCGCGGCGCCCGCAGGCGCTCGCGGCGGAGATCCACGACCACGGTGGCGAGCTCGAGCGGGTGCAGCAGGAGCTCAGCGCGGAGCTCTGCAGCGTCAGCAGCTGGCAGCCCGAGCGGCGTCGCTTCCGGCCGCACATCACGGTTGCTCGCCTGCGTCGCGGGGGCCGCGGGCGGCGCTCGAGTGCCGAGCGATCCGCTCGCGAGGGTCTCGAGCAGTCGCTTCCCGCGACGCCGCGGCTCAGCTTCACGCCGCAGGCGGTCGTGCTCTACCGCTCGTGGCTCTCGCGCGAGGGCGCCAACTACGAGGCGCTCGCCAGCAGCGAGCTCGCACCGGCCGGACGCTGAGCAGGCTCTTCGGCTCAGTCTTCGCTGACGGCTTCGCAGCTGAAGCTCGAGTCGTCGCTGCCCGAGGTTTCGCAGGGCTGTTCGCCAGCCACCGTGGCGCAGCCGGATTCTTCTTCTTCTTCGCATTCGCCCGCGGTCGAGGTCGATTCGGCGCCGCTGGAGACTGGGCACACGAGCTTGTTGCCGTTGCGCGAGGCGCTCGGCGTCGCACCGTCTTCGCATTCCGGTTCGGAGCCGTCGCTGCACGAGAAGCTCCCGTCGGCGCTCCGCACCGGTGTCTGACCGCCTTCGCAGCGCGCCGGTTGGACCGAGGCGGAGGCGGGGGTGCTCGTCTGGGAGGTGCTCTTGGCGGGCGCGTGCTTGGCGTGGTGCTTGCTCGAGTGGCGCGTCTTCTTGCTCCGCCGCGAGGACTGTGAGCAGGTGCGGGCTGCGTGTTTCTTCTTTGCCTGGCTCGTGGTGTTCCTGCAGGCCTCGCGCGCCTGAGCGAGCGTCTGGGCCGGCCCGAGGAGCGTCACGAGAAGCGCGAGCAGCGCCAGCACAAGCGTCAAGGCTGCGGTCAGGCGGGCGGATGGGCGGCCGGTCATGGGGAGAGGGGGGCGCGACGAGCTGGGGACTGCCTTGGTTATCGGCAGTCTGTGCCGCCGGCATGACTGCCACTCCGATCTGTCCAGTTCCCGCGAGCAGCGCCCTTTTCGTCCGCACGTAGCCAGGCGCTCACGCGGCACCACCGACCGGTCGATGCCCTAGTAGCGAGAGCGCTAGCTCACGCAGCCCACCGCTCCAGCCACGCGGTCAGCCAAAGGAGCGGTACCCATGCTCAAACGTGCAACCAGGAACCATGAGAACCGAACGCGCCGGTGGCGGTGGCCGACGCCGTCGAGTGTCCTCGCCGGCACGGCGCTGTTCATCGCGCTCGGCGGGTCCGCGTTCGCCGCAAACGGCCTGATTCAAGCTGGCGCCATCGCCCCAGGCGCGGTAACCAGCAGGGCCATCAGGGCCGGCGCAGTCGAACCCAGAGATCTGAGTGCGAGCACGCGGGCGTTGCTCGGAGGGCGCCAGGGCGCCGTCGGCGCCAACGGAAGCGTTGGATCGACCGGAGCGGCAGGAACACCCGGCTCCAACGGGCCCAACGGTGCAAACGGCGGCGAAGGAGCCAAGGGCAGCAATGGCGCCAATGGTGCGAACGGACCGAACGGTGCCAATGGCACCAACGGCATCGACGGTATCAACGGGGTCAATGGAGCCAAAGGCGAAAATGGGACCGATGGAGCGAGTGGCACCAACGGCACCAACGGGACGAACGGCACCAACGGGACAATTGCCCCGCTGTCTGCTACTCAGGGCCTGACTGCCCTCCCGACCAGCGCCCCGCCCACGACCGTCGTCGAACTGGCAGTTCCGGCAGGCAAATACGTCGTCTTGGCCAAGACAGAGCTCTCACAGACAGGCGCTGGAGACAGTGTCGAATGTCTTCTCAAGTCGGGCGCCACCACCGTCGACCAGGTCGCGATGAAGACGCTACCCGCGCTTGCCGCCGTACCGGCCGCACTGCAGGCGGTGATCACTGCGGCGACGTCGCCCACCCAGCTGAGCGTTCAGTGCAATGTGGCGGTCGCCAACGGGTCGGCCAACTTCAACAGCCTGATCGCGATCCCGACCGCCTGATGGTTGCGTGCGGACGCTGCTGAAACGTGGAGCACGCGCAGGTAGCTAAACCCCTCTCAACCCGTCCGCCTCGCGGCGAGGATCGTTCGAGCTTAGAGCGGCGGCCCGAAGCGTCGCAGGTGTTTCGCGTCAGCGGCCGGGATGTGAGCGTCGAAGCAGGCGCACCGCAGGGCCGTGCGAAAGCTTCGGTGTCGCCGGGCGGCCTCATCTACTCGGTCGATGTTGGGTTCGTGGTAGACGAGGAGGTTCTCGACCGGCCCAGCGCCGAGGTATGCCAACGCCTTTTCGCCGGGCGCGCGGTCGGCGAGCGCCATCAGCATTTGAATACGGTCCACGCCGTACTGGTCCTCGGCATTCCCGTCGCTGGTCATCGATGCTTCGACGGCCTCCCACGCCCAGAAGAGCTCCTCGTCGCTACGGCGGTAGTGCTCCCAGTAGGCGTCGACGATGGAATCGAGATCCACGCGGGCAAGTCTTCCATTGAGGCGCGCCGGATGCCGGAGAGTCCCGCGCGGAGAGGACCGTACGTTGCGCAAACCCCACGATCGTGCGGGCGCCGAGGCTGGCCACGATAGTAGACATCCGTATGCGGGTTCGTATGGATGTCGCTGAGCCCACTGGGGCATCCCAGGCGCTGGTCATGATGGCGGGATGCCCAGGATCAGCTTCTTCTACGGCATCGCGATCACGATGTACTTCTACGATCACGAACCACCTCATTTCCATGCCCAGTACGCCGAGCATCATGCGGTGATCGCGATCGCGAGCGGCGAGGTGCTGGTCGGTGATCTGCCGATTCGCGCGCTCAAACTCGTGACGGAGTGGGTCGATCTGCACCGCGGCGAGCTCGAAACAGACTGGGTGCGAGCAAAGGGTGGCGGCACCCCTGAGCCGATCGACCCGCTGCCGTAAAATGAGGCGATGGACTTCGTAAGGGTCATGTCCGCGCAGGTGCTCGGTCACTACCGGCTGAGGATCGGCTTCAGCGATGGCAGCTCGCGTGATGTCGATCTCACAGGGGAGTTGCATGGCCCTGTGTTCGAGCCACTTGCCGACCCCGATTTCTTTGCGCAGGTTCGTGTGGACGACGATCTTGGGACCGTTGTCTGGCCCAACGGAGCGGACCTCGACCCCCTCGTGTTGCACGGCGACTTCGAGCCAGCCTCCCGCTTCGTTCATCGCTGATCGGGCCGACGAGGATCGACTGCGCGCTCGCGGCACTCCGACAGTGGTCGGACGATACGAACAACTGTTCCGTCCGCAGCGCCATCTAGCTTCCACTCTCCATTTCGAACAGGAGGAGTCAGACCATGTCCGTGACCGACCAGGAGAAGGCCGCGAAGGCGCGCGACGCCGCCCTTCAGGGCGCGCTCACACAGATCGAGCGCGAGTTCGGCAAGGGCACGGTCATGCGCATGGGCGACGAGGGTGCCCAGGTCCGCTGCGACGCGATCCCGACCGGAGCGCTGTCGCTCGACCTGGCGCTCGGGATCGGCGGCGTGCCCAGGGGGCGCATCGTCGAGGTGTTCGGCCCGGAGTCATCGGGCAAGACGACGATGATCTACCACGTGCTCGCCGAGGCGCAGAAGCTCGGCGGCGTGTGCGCGTTCATCGACGCAGAGCACGCGATGGACCCTCTCTACGCGAAAGAGATCGGCGTCGACATCGACGAGCTGCTCGTCTCCCAACCCGACTACGGCGAGCAGGCCCTGGAGATCGCGGACATGCTGGTGCGCTCGGGCGCCGTGGACGTCGTGGCGATCGACTCGGTGGCGGCGCTCACCCCGAAGGTCGAGCTCGAGGGGCAGATGGGCGACCAGACGGTCGGCGCGCAAGCGCGCATGATGTCGCAGGCGATGCGCAAGCTCGCCGGCAACCTGAACCGCACGCAGACGCTGTGCATCCTCACCAACCAGATCCGCGAAAAGGTCGGCGTGATGTTCGGCTCGCCCGAGACCCAGCCGGGGGGGAGGGCATTGAAGTTCTACGCTTCTCAGCGCCTCGACATCCGGCGCATCGAGACGCTCAAGGACGGCACCGAGGCGGTCGGCAACCGTGTGCGCGTGAAGGTAGTCAAGAACAAGGTCGCCGCGCCGTTCCGCCAGGCCGAGTTCGACATCGAGTTCGGCAAGGGCATCTCCACGGCTGGCTGCCTGGTCGACCTGGGGCTCGAGCACAACATCGTCTCCAAGTCTGGCTCGTTCTTCTCCTACGGCAACGACCGTCTCGGCCAGGGGCGCAGCAACGCCAAGGCGTATCTCGAGGAGAACCCAGCGGTGGCGAAGGAGATCGAAGACAAGATCTATGCAGCGCTTGGCCTGGGCAAGGACCTGGTGACGCCGATCGACCGTGACACGACCGGGTCGTCGCCGAAGAGCGCCGAGCCGGCGATCGCCAGCGAACCGGTGGTTGCCGCGGCGTAGCAGACGTCGGAGCAGCGCCGGCGGCAAGTCTGGAGCCGGTGGGCGAAACCTGTTTGACACCTAGCAACTCTAGGTATAGCATTGCTAGGTATGGACGCCGAACAGCTGAAGGGACATCTGGACGGCCTCATCCTCGCCGTCATCGCCGGCGAGCCCATGCACGGCTATGCCGTGATTGAGGCGCTCAAGACGCGCAGTCAGGGTCGGCTGGAACTGCCGGAGGGCACGGTATATCCGGCGCTGCACCGGCTGGAGCGCAACGGCCTGCTCGCGAGTGAGTGGTCGGAGACCGGCCGGCGCCGGCGCGTCTACCGGCTGACCGCCAGGGGCGAGCGCGAGCTCGGCCTGCGCCGCAAGGGGTGGCGCGACTTCGCGACGACGGTCGAAGCGGTGCTGGCGTGACTGACACCGCCCAGTATCTGAGCAAGCTCGATGCGGAGCTTGCCGGTGCCGGCATCCGTGGCGGGCGCCGGGAGCGGATCATCGCCGAGTTCGCCGACCACTTGGGCTGCGACCCCGACGCCGAGTTGGGTGACCCGGTCGCACTCGCCGCCGAGTTTGCCGACGAGCTAGGGACGAGCTTCGCGCGGACGGCCGCGTTCGGGGCGTTCCTCGCCTTGGCGCTCGCAGGCGTCCTGGTGACCGTTCGCCTGTTGGCGTTGCTGCCACTCAATGCGGTCGGCTTCGGCGCCCGTGACACAGTCGCGCTGCTGATCTCGGCCGTAGCCGGTCAGGTGGCGCTCGTTGCCGGAGGGCTCGGCCTGCTCCGGGCCCTAAAGCTCCGCGGGCGGAGAACGATCTCGAGGCAGGAGGCAGCCGTTCTCGCGCACCGGGCCGGCATCGGCCTGGCCGCTGGCGCGGTGACGATCGTCGCCTTCCCCATCACACAGAGCTACCGCGCCCAAGCCGGCGCCATCGCGATCGGCGGCCACGCCACCAACTTGTGGTGGCCGCTCGTCTCGGCAATCGGGCTGGCGGCGATCCTCGCGGCGGCCCCCGCGGTCCTCCGGGCAGCTCGGCTTCGCCCGAGGGCGAGCGGGGAGGCGGGCGACCTGCTCGTCGACCTAGGGCCGCTCCGGCCCGCGGCAGCCCGCATCTCCGGCGGATCGGTGAACCGGCTCGCGCTCGCGCTGGGCGCCGCGCTGGCGATCGTGATCTCCCTCGCCGGAATCGCGGCCAACGATCCATATGATGGCGTCCTCAGGGGCCTCCTGGAGGGAGGCGCGTTCTTGGGCGGCTATGCAGTCCTCGGCCGCTATCTCGGGATCAGGCGTTGAGGGCGCCGAGCGCGACGCGCGGCCTGGAGCGGCTCGCTCAGCGCCGAGCCACGCGCAACAGCACCGTGCTCTCGCCCGGCACCTCGGCGCTGATCGTGCCGCCGGTCGAGCTCGTGGTGTGCGTCCACAGGTTGCGCAGCGTGTAGCTCGACGCCGACGGTAGGCCGACGGCTCTGGCACTGGTGGTAATGAAGGTGGCGCTCGAGCCGCGGTTCAACAGCGCGACGGCGCGCGAGCCGTCGGCGAGCGGCTTGACCCACACCTGGCCGTTGCCCGAGGTGGAGGTGGACAGCAGCGTGCCCTGGACGCCGGCAGGGTCCTGGTCGATCGCGATCACTTCGGTGTTCCCGACCGCCTGGAGGCTCGCCGAGCTGATCTTGGTGAGATCGTCGCTGACCATCAGCGGCGCGGCGAGCATCGCCCACATGCTGAACTGCGAGCGGAACTGCGCGGCGGACATGCCCTGCCCGGGGCCGAGATAGTCGGGGTCGTTCCAGTGGCCAGGGCCGGCCGCCTGGGGTGCGGCGGCGTCGGCGTCCATGTTGCGCAGCACGTCCGTGAACGGCACGTTGCCGGGCAGCCCCACGTCGGTGTCCGTGCGCCAGCTGTTGCCGACGGTCGGGCCGAAGCTGTATGAGGCGAAGGCCGATTCGTCGACGATGGGACGCCCTTCGCCGTACTGTTCGGGCTGCAGGAAGTCGCAGATCGACAGCAGCATCGGCCGGTGACTCGCATTGGCGACGATCGCTGCATGGAACTGCGAGTAGGCGCTGGCGGGGTTCAGGTGGTATTCCGCGCCGCCGCAGAAGTCGACCTTGACGGCGTCAAAGCCCCACGCAGCGAACGTGTTGACGTCCTGCTGGTAGTGGCCGTAGCTGCCCTGTCCGGCGCCGCCGCAGCCGTTCGGGCCGGCGTCGGTGTAAAGGCCGACTAGAAAGCCGGCGGCATGCAGCGTCCGGGTCAGCCACGCCAGGCCGTGCGGCCACTGCCGCGAGCTGACCGTGATCTGCCCGGCGGCGTTGCGCGACCCGTGCCACCAGCCAACGTCGAGCCACACATAGCGGTAGCCGCGGCGCTCGAGACCGAGCGCGACGAGCTGGCTCGCCTCCCTGAGGATCGTCGACTCGCTGTAGTTACCTCCGAGCGCGAAGTAGGTGTCCCAGCCCATGTACGGCGTGGCGGCCAGCACGCTCCGCGCGGCGACGCGCGCCGGTCGCGCATCGCCGGCCTGCGCCGTCGCGAGCGACAGGGCGAGCGCCACCAGCACCGACGCCGCGAGGCGCGAGCGGCTAGCGATGATGCGTGGCATGCGTGGATGCGCCGTGAGCGCCGTTGCTCAGCGTGACCAACTGCTGGGCGAGTTGGCCTTCGATCACACCGATGATCGTTCCGCTCACGTTCAGGTTGGCGGTGAAGTGGCGCTCCCGTGCGAGCAGCCGCCGTCCGCTCGTGCCGAGCCCGGCGGTGACGGTCGTGTGCGTCCCGCGCCCGAGCCGCAGCCGCACGCTCACGAGCGTGACCGTGCGGTGGCGCAGCCCGGTGCTCTTGCGCGCCCGGCCTGTGCGCGCGGCGACCGCCACGACCT
This sequence comes from uncultured Solirubrobacteraceae bacterium, assembly GCA_963827455.1. GTDB lineage: Bacteria > Actinomycetota > Thermoleophilia > Solirubrobacterales > Solirubrobacteraceae > Palsa-744. Next base: position 161,612 of record CAWHAW010000014.1, read on the forward strand.
GCCCGCCGCTCAGCGCCTCCACGACGGTGAGGTGCAGCGAGACGTTGCAGGCCCCGCTCGCCTGGCTCGAGCACGAGACCGGCACGATCAGCTTGCCGTTCCTGAACGCGGCCCTGCCGATCGCGGTCTCGCCGCCTGACACCGGCACCCCACCGACGGGAATCGTCACGAACGCGCTCTTCGCCGTGGCGCTGCCGCCGCCGTCGGTCGCAGTCACCTGGCACTGCAGGTGATGGCCGGTGTCCTGCCCTTTGACCGTGTACGTCGAGCTGACCGCTCCGGGGATCGGGATCAAATCGCGAAGCCACGCGTAGGTCAGCTGCGCCGTGGTGCCCGAGGGCGTGCCCGGGCGGCACGTCAGGTGCTGCCCGTTGGCGGGCGTGCCCGAGATCGAGGGGTTCGGATGGACGATCGCGACGGACGAGTTGACCGCCGTCGTGAATGCCTCGTCGGCGCCGCCCGTCGCGCCGGACGGGCCGGTGGCGGTCAGGCGATAGTGGTAGGTGGTGTTTGGGGCGAGGCCCGATATCGCCGCCGAGACCGTTTGGTTTCCGCCGTTCGCGGCAAGCCCGGCAGCAACCTGCGCGCACGGCACCGACGCCGTGTAGGCGACACTTGTGCCGTATTCGAACGTGCACGCGCTCAGCACTGCGTCGTTCGGGTTGACCACGCCCGCGAGGATCGCGCTTTCGTCCTTCACTTCCGCCGGCGTCGCAGTCGTCACGCCCGGTGCTGGGACGTGCCCGCCAAGCGCGTTCCCGATCGTATTGCCCGCCAGGCAGAAGCCGCCCGCGAGGCATGAGACACCCGCGAGTGAGACCGAGCCGGCGGTAGACGCAGCCCAGCTCGGCGTCGCGCTCGTGGGATCATCGCTAGCCCACGCCAGCCCGTGGGTGTCCACCGCGACGCACAGGCCCGACGACGCGCAGGAGACCGCCGTTGGATGTTCGCTGCCGATCGGTGTGAGGCTCCAGGTCGGCGCCGGCGCTCCAGCATCGGCGCTCGCGAGTGCGTGGCCGCCATGGTCGATGGCGACACACGTGCCAGTCGGCGAGCACGAGACAGCCACGAGTTCTTCGGAATCGATCTTGTGTTCCGACCAGGCAGCGCTCGGATTGGTGGTCGCGAGCACGTTGCCGGTGCTGTCGACGGCCACGCAAAGCTCCGTCGAGGCGCACGACACGGCCCGCAAGTCGTGGCCAGCGTGAGTGCTCGCGAGCGCCCAGCCGCCGCTGCCGGGGTTCGTGCTCGTGAACACGCTGCCTGCTTCGTTGACAGCGACGCACAAGCCGGCGCTTGGACAGGAGATCCCGGTGAGTACGCCTCCGCTGGGAACTGGGAACGGCGACGCGTTACCGCTCACCAATGCTTTGCCGGCGCCATCGACCGCGACGCACGGGCCGCCGGGGGCGCATGAGACTGCGTTCAACGACTGGCCGGAGTCGCTTATCGTGGGGTTCCAGGTCGGGCTCGGACTCGTGGGGTTCGAGGTGCTGAACCCCGCTCCTTCGTGGTTGACGGCGACGCACAGTGATTCCGACGCGCACGAGACGCCGCTCAGTGTGCCGCCGGGGCTCGCCGCGGAAGACCACGTGAGCGGCGCAGCGGCGTTGGCGGTCGTCGGCGCAAGCGACACGCACAGCAGCAGTACGAGTGCCAGCGCGGCGCCAAGTGTGCCCGCACGGTGCATGCGAGCCGGCGGTGGACACGCTCTGGTCATGCCTCTCGCATCGTTCATAGCTGTTGTCCGATCGCGTGTGGTGGGCACGGGCTCCTTGTTGGACGCCAACCCGGCGGGCATCTAAGTGTTGCGGTTCGCGCGCCGGGATACGCTTTCGGCATGAAGCGCTACCACGTGACGACGTTCGGATGTCAGATGAACGAGCACGACTCTGAGCGGATGAAGGGGATGCTCGAGGCACTGGGCTACGTGGAGGCGTCCGAGCGTGCGCAGGCCGACCTGATCCTCTTCAACACCTGCTCGATCCGGGAGTCCGCCGACAGCCGCTTCCTCGCGCACCTCGGGGAGGCCAAGCGGCTAAAGCGCGAACAGCCTCAGCGGATCGTCGGAGTCGGCGGCTGCTGGGCGCAGTCGGTCAAGGATGAGGTGTTCGAACGCTTCCCGTTCGTCGACGTCGCCTTCGGCCCAGGCCAGGTGCACAGGCTCGCCGAGTTCCTCACCAGCGACTCGATCACGGCACAGGGCTTCTTCGAGTTCGAGGGCTTCACCGGCCACCTGCCCGCCCACCGCGAGCGTCCCTATCAGGGGTGGGTGCAGATCAGCGTCGGCTGCAACTGCGCGTGCTCCTACTGCATCGTGCCCTCCACGCGCGGGCGCGAGGTCAGCCGCGCGCCGGGCGAGCTGGTGGCGGAGGTGCAGGCGATGGCGGGCGACGGGGTCAAGGAGGTGACGCTGCTCGGACAGAACGTCAACTCATACGGCCGCGACCTGCGCGAGCGCACGAGCTTCGCCGAGCTGCTCGGCCTGCTCGACGGCATCGACGGCATCGAGCGCATCCGCTACACGAGCCCGCACCCAAAGGACATGCGCGAGGACGTGATCCGCGCCCACGCCGAGCTCGCCAGTGTGTGCGAGCACATCCACCTGCCGCTGCAGTCGGGCTCGAGCCGCATCCTGAAGGCGATGCGCAGAACCTATGACCGTTCCCGCTACCTCGACCGCGTCGCGATGATCCGCGAGCACGTGCCCGACGCGGCGCTGACGACGGACATCATCGTGGGGTTCCCCGGCGAGACCGACGATGACTTCCGCGAGACGCTCGAGGTTGTCGAGGAGGTCGGTTACGACGGCGCCTTCACGTTCATCTTCTCCCCGCGTCGCGGCACCGCGGCGGCCACCATCACAGACGGCGTCGTGCCTCACCCGGTGAAGGTGGCGCGCATGGAGCAGCTCGTCGAGCTCGTGCAGCGCAAGGCGCGCGAGCGTGCCCAGCGTTTCGTCGGGCGCACGATCGAGGTGCTCGTCGAAGGCCCATCGCGCACAGACCCTGAGCGCCTGCGCGGACGCACGCGCCACAACAAGGCGGTCAACTTCTCCGGCCTCGCCGCGCCCGGCGAGTTGACCGAAGTCGAGATCACGCGCGCCACCAGCCAGACCCTGTCAGGCGAGGAGCGCCTGCTGGCCCGCGCAAGCGCATGAGCCGATGAGAATCCGCGCGGCCGTGCTCGAGGAGTTCGCGAGGCCGCTCGTCGTGCAGGATGTCGAGCTCGCAGAGCCGGGTCCCGGCGAGGTGCTCGTGCGACTCGTGGCGTGCGGGGTGTGTCACACCGACATGTACACCGCCTCAGGTGTCGATCCCTCGGGCTATGCGCCAACGGTGCTGGGACACGAGGGGGCAGGCGTCGTCGAGCGCTGCGGCGAGGACGTCTCGCTGGTGCGCGAGGGCGACCACGTCGTCACGCTGTTCTCGCCGCAGTGCGGCGAGTGCGTGCACTGCGTCAGCCCGCTGACGAACCTGTGCCTGGCGATCCGTGAGCAGCAGAACCTCGGCTACCTGCCCGACGGCACCACGCGGCTGTCCCGCGGCGGCGAGCCGCTGCGCCACTTCATGGGCACCTCGACGTTCGCCGAGTACACCGTCATGCCGCAGATCGCGCTCGCTCGGGTCGATCGCGAGGCGCCGCTCGACCGGGCGTGCCTGTTCGCGTGCGGTCTGTGCACGGGGCTGGGCGCGGCGATCAAAACGGCTGCGGTCGCTCCGGGCTCGACGTGTGTGGTGTTCGGCGCGGGCATGGTCGGCCTGGGAGCCGTCGCGGGCTGCCGGCTGCAGGGCGCCGAGCGGATCGTGTGCGTCGATCTCTCGCCCGATCGGCTCGAGCTCGCGCTCGGACAGGGCGCGACGGACGTGCTCATCGGCGGTCCCGATACGGTCGCGCGGATCCTCGAGATGACGGGCGGCTTTGGTGCCGACTACACGTTCGAGGCGACCGGCAACGTCGCGGTGATGCGCGAAGCCGTCGAGGCGGCGCGCATGGGTTGGGGGCTGTGCACGGTCTGCGGCGTAGCCGGCCGCGGCGAGACGCTCGAGGTTGTGCCGCGGCTGCTGATCACAGGCAGACGCGTGTGCGGCTCCTCCTTCGGGGGTCTCAAGGGTCGCGAGGACGTTCCGATGCTCGTTCGCCGTTATCTGGACGGGGACATCGACGTCGACCCGTTCATCTCCCACCGCCTCTCGCTCGATGACGTCAATCACGGCTTCGAACTGATGGAGGCCCAGGAGGGCATCCGCAGCGTGATCGAGCTGTGAATCGTGAGCGCCAGCGTTGAGCGCTCGGCGGCGATCGCGCGCTACTCAATTTGACGGCACGGGCGGGGGTCGGGCCTAAACCCCCGCCCACGCCGTCCTGTCGCGGGCCGGGCCGCGCTGAGCCTCGTCCGCGCCGAGCTCTTACCGGCGGCGCCGGCCTGCGATCACTGGGCGCTGGCTCCAGGCGGGGGCCCGGTGTAGCCGGATCCCGAGTTCGAGCCGCTCGATCCGGAGCCCATGTTCGGACACGGGTTGCTCCCGGATTTGCTCGATTTCTGGGGCGCCGGCGGAGTGGTTGAAGAGCTCGTCGAGCTCGACGCACTCGGCGCGGTCGTCGCCGGGGTGGTGGCCGCGCTTGTGGTGCTCGCCGTCGTCGATGGCGCGGCCGAGGCACTCGCGATGCCTGCGGCGGCGCCGCCGGTTGCAAGCGCGCCCGCGACCATGGTCGCGCCGAGCATTCTTGAGATGTTCATTGGATCGAACCTCCTGGGGTCGATTTATGGGGTGCAACCATCGTGCGCGCGGTCGCTAAGCCGCAGGGCAGCTGGACGTAGGGGGTTCGTAAGGGACCGGTGCGGCGCCCGTCCGGCGCCTATGCGAACATATGTTCGTGCGCTGGAGTAACTTGACGCTCGACGACGGGGAGCAGCGGCAGCTACCGGGCTACGGCGACCCCGCCTCGGTGCGTCGCTTCGACGTTCCCGAGGCGCTCGATATGCGTTTTTACGAGGTTCACGCGAAGTCGGTGCTGAACCGCGTGCCCAAGCAATCGCAGATGCCGTTCCGCTGGACGATCAATCCGTACCGGGGTTGCAGTCATGCCTGCTCCTACTGCGTCCATCCCGGGACTCGCATCCTCATGGCCGACGGCCGCGCGAAGAGGATCGCCGACCTTGAGGTCGGCGATGCGATCTACGGGACGACGCGCCAGGGCGCATACCGACGTTTTGTCACGACAGAAGTGCTCGACAAGTGGTCGAGCATCAAGCCTGCGTATGCCATCGAGCTCGAAGACGGCACCGAGCTGATCGCGAGCGCCGATCATCGCTTCCTAACGGGTCGCGGCTGGAAGCACGTCATCGGAACCGGGTCCGGACCCTTGCAGCGCCCGCACCTGACCGTGAACAACAAACTGCTCGGTCCGGGCGGCTGTGTCGAGGCGCCAGTACTCGACGCCGACTGCAGGCGAGGGTACCTCTGCGGTCTCATTCGCGGAGACGGGCACCTTGGCTCCTACCTGTACGAACGGCCGGGCCGGACGACCGGTGCGGTACACCGATTTCGCCTAGCCCTCGCTGACACCGAGGCGCTGGATCGTGCCAGCGAATATCTCGCCTGCTTTGGCGTGGCCACGACCGAGTTCGCGTTCGCGAAGGCCGCCGGCAATCACAGAGCGATAACAGCGATACGAACGCAGACGCGCGACAACGTCGAACGCATCACCGAGCTGATCCACTGGCCGATGATGCCGGGCGTGTCTTGGATCAAGGGATTTCTCGCCGGCATCTTCGACGCAGAGGGTTCGTGTAGCGAGCACGTCTTCCGCATCTCGAACACTGACCCTGAAATCCTCGGGTGGATCAAGGCCGCCCTCGCGCGCTTGGACTTCGGCTACGCGGTCGAGCTGCAGGGAACCAACGGAATGACCACTATTCGTCTTCGCGGCGGCCTCGATGAGAGGATGCGGTTCTTCCTTGGTACAGACCCCGCGATCACGCGCAAGCGCACGATTGACGGGAGGGCTCTTAAGGTCGCAAACAAGCTCGGCGTTGTCTCGATCCGCCCGCTGGGCATGACGATGCGCCTCTACGACATCACCACAGGCACCGGCGACTTCATCGCGAACGGCGTGGTGAGCCACAACTGCTTCGCCCGCCCGACCCACAAGTACCTCGACTTCAACCCCGGCCGCGACTTCGAGCGCGAGATCGTGGTCAAGGTCAACGCGCCGGAGGTGCTGCGCGTCGAGCTGGCGCGACCGTCGTGGAAGCGCGAACACGTCGCGCTCGGGACGAACACCGACCCCTACCAGTGGGTCGAGGGTCGCTACAAGCTGATGGTCGGCATCTGGGAAGCCCTGCGCGACGCCGCGAATCCGTGCTCGGTGCTGACGAAGTCGCCGCTGTTGCTCCGCGACCTGCCGCTGATGCTCGAAATCGCGCAGCGGGCGAGCTTCAGCGCGTGTCTGTCGATTCCGACGCTCGATGAGAAGGCCTGGCGCGCGACCGAGCCGCACACGCCGAGCCCGCGCGCTCGCTTGGAGGCGGTGGCCGAGCTCAACGCCGCGGGCATCCCGACCGGCGTCTTGATCGCGCCGCTGATGCCGGGCATCAACGACGCGCCCCACCAGGTCGAGCCGCTGCTGGAGCTAGCGACCGAGGCCGGCGCGACGAGCATCGCCGGGGTCGCACTGCACCTGCGTGGCGAGGTGCGCACCGTGTTCATGGACTGGCTGCGCTCGCAGCGTCCCGACCTGGTGTCCCGATATGAGGAGCTCTACCGTCGCCGCGCCTACGCGCCGCCGGAGGAACGAGCCCGACTCACGGCACTCGTGCGCCGCGGCGGCGCTCCCGGCGCGTTCTGGCGCAACCGCCGACGCGAGGATGCGGACAGCGAGGACGCGGCACCCGCGCCCCGTTCGCAGCAGGAGAGCCTATTTTGAGGCCCGCAGCCGGGCCGCAAATGCGGGTGCTGCTCCCCAGCTAGCGTCGTACCCGCGACGTCGAGGACGCTGCGGTCGTATGCTGCCGATTCAGCTGCGTGCAAGTGGGTAGGGAGCGTCGTGTCAGGACGAACGCGGCATGTGGCTGCATTCGCCGGCCAACATCGGCGTGCTCGTGGCTGTACCGTCAGGTCTTCGACGCGCGGAGGAGGAACGCATGAAAGCGAGACGACTTTCCATACTCATCGCGGCGCTCCCCTTCGTGTGCGCGCCGGCCGCCCTCGCCGATACGTCGGTCACGGACCATGTCGCGGACAACGGTTCGGCGATCGAAGTCACCGCCGAGCCCGCGGGCACCACGGCGTTGCACGTCGCGCTGATGACCGATCTCGCTGGAGACGGAATCCGCTACCTGAACGTCCCCGCCACGCAGACGACCTACACGCCGCCGGCCGGCACGCCGGTGGTGGACATGCAGGCGCTGGGAGCCGACGGCATGATTGGAGGCTGGGCCGGGCGGCTCGAGACGACTGCGCCCGCGAGCCGGGAAGAAGCACAGGAAGAAGGGCAGGAAGTGGGCCTCGGAGACCCGGCGAAAGAACTTGCTGAAACGGCCAAAGCCAGCGAAGAACTCGCACCGGTCGCGGCTGCAAAACCGCATGCGAAACACCACGGATATCCCAAACGAGAAGCGGAACGCGCGGCAAAAGAACGCGCGGAAAAAGAACGCGCGGAAGAAGAACCCGCCGAAGAAGTAGGACTCCCCGGCTCGATGGTGATTGGGGTCGACTCCGGCGGCTGGGGCGGAAGCTCGACGTTCTCCGACCTGGCGCATGGCGGTATCCACTACGTACGCACCTCCAGCGAAAACGCGGGCTACGTCGAGCCCGAAGGTAGCGCCGCCGGCGTTCACATCGCGACCGTCATCTTCGGCACGGAAGGCAAGATCGGGGCGCTTTCGCCGGGCGGCTACGCGGCCGAAGTCGAGTCCTACTTCAAGAAATACGGTCTCGCGGGCGGCCTCACGGTGGAAGTGCTGAACGAGCCCGGCAACGGCGTGTTCTGGAAGGACCCGACGGATTACGGCGCCTACACGGCGCTCGCGAAGGCCGTCCACGAAGCGCTCGCAACGCTGCCGGTCCAATCCCGTCCCGCCGAGCTGTGCTCATGGGACGGCGGCGAGGCCAGCCCGCACCCGGACAAAACGTGGGGACAAGGCATCAAGGCCGCCGGTGCGCTGCCCTACTGCGACGGGGTCACGGTCCATCCCTATGGAGGCCCCACCGGCGGCGGCGGCGGCGCGCTCGGCGATCGCAGCGACGTGGAACTGGCGCACAGCGAATCGGGCAAGCCGGTATACGTCACCGAGATCGGCTGGCCAACCGCGGTGGGTCAGTCGCCGACGGGCGACAGCCAGCAGTGGACCGAAGCGCAGCAGGCGGCGAACATCACCGGGTTCATGCGTTGGGCGGCGGAGACCGGCTACGTGCCGATGGTGATCTATTTCAACTACGTGGACTACGGCAGCAACGACTTCTACGGAATCGAAACGGCGCATCACAAGCACAAGCTCGGCTTCGCGGCGCTCGCCGAAGCGAGCGCCGAGTGGTGAGCGCCCGTTGCCAGTGGGTCGCGCGGCGCGTGCGTGAGGGCGCCCATGCGCCTGGTGAGCGCGGCCCCGGCTACGGCGCCCACGAGCTTGCCATCCTCGCGTGAGAGCGCGGCGCCGTCGCCGATCATCGCCGTGTTCGGGCCGACCGGGGTCGGCAAGACCGCGGTCGCTCTGGCGCTCGCCGAGCTGCTGCACGCGCGTGGCGGCGAGGAACCGGTGGCAGTCTCGGCCGACGCCCTGCAGGTGTATGCCGGACTGGAGATCCTGACCGGAGCGGCGACCCCAGCGGAGCAGGCGCGCCTGGAGCACCGGCTGGTCTCCTTTGTCCCGCTCGACGCGAAGTTCAGCGTCGGCCAGTACTCGCGGCTCGCCCACGCCGAGATCGACGATCTGCTCGCGACGGGCAGGCGCCCGATCGTAGTGGGCGGCACGGGCCTGTACCTGCGCGCCGCGCTCACCAACCTCAGCCTGCGCCCACCACCACCGGAGGGGGTACGCGAGCGCTGGACCGCTGAGCTCGAACGTTCAGGGGCACCGGCCTTGCACGCGAAGCTCGCCGGACTCGCACCGTGGGCGGCGGCCGAGATCGACCCGAACGACCGCCAGCGGGTCGTGCGCGCGATGGAGCTGTTCGACCTCGGCGAGCTCGAGCCACCGGACGAGCCGTCGCAGCTGTGGAGCGAGGAGCTGCGCCAGCCGACGTTGCTCGCCGGGCTGACGATGGAGCGCGAGGCGCTGTATGCGGCGATCGACGCCCGCGTCGAGGGCATGCTTTGCGCGGGTGTGCGCGAGGAGGTGCTGCAGGCGCACGCGGCCGGAGCCTCCCAGACGGCGCGCAAGGCGCTCGGCTTCGAGGAGCTGCTGAGCGGCGACGTAGAGGCGATGAAGCGGCGCACACGCAACTACGCAAAGCGTCAGCTCACCTGGATGCGCAAGCTGGCGAGGGTACGCGTGATCGACGTCACTGGCCGCGAACCGGTCGCGGTCGCGCGCGAGATCCTTCACGCTACGCCTGACTTAGACTCCCGCGACTGATGGCGGGCATTAAATTCGAGAAGTGGCAGGCACTCGGCAACGACTACCTGATCCTCGAGCGCGACGAGCTGCCGTTCGAGCTGACGCCGGCGCGGGTGCGGGCTCTCTGCGCGGAGCACTTCGGCGTGGCCGCCGACGGCGTGCTGCTGCTCTCGCCTCCCGCCGACCCTGCCCACGTGGCTGACCTGCGCATCTTCAACCCCGACGGAACTGAGGCTGAGCTGTCGGGCAACGGCGCGCGCGAGGCGATCCTCTACCTGCGCCGCCGCGGCTGGACCGACGAGGATGCCTTCACGATCAACACCCTCGCCGGCGAGCTCCGCCCCACGATCACAGGGACCGACACGTGCCGTGTGGACATGGGGCGCGCGAGCTTGCGCTCAGGGGACTTTCCCGCAGGCCCGCCGGACGGCCGCGGCACCGTCGGCGCCGGGGGACGAGCGTGGCGCTTCCGCCACATCTCGATCGGCAACCCCCAGTGCGCGATCCACGTCGACTCGGTCGCCGAGCTCGATGCGTTGGACCTCGGCGCGATAGGTCCTGAGATCGAAGGCGCGGAGATATTTCCCAACCGGACGAACGTCTCCTGGTACGCGGAGCTCGAGCCGCGAGGACCAAGCTACGCGCCCGACGGCCCCTACGCGACTCGCATCCGTGCGCGGATCTTCGAGCGTGGGGTGGGGGAGACGCTGTCCTCGGGAACCGGAGCCACCGGCGCGGCCATTGCCCATGTGCTCGAGGGGGGCGCAGCCAGCGCCGACGCGACGGCTCTACGCGTCGGGGCGGGCGCGCTCGTGACGGTGCAACTCGACGGCGGCGCGCTCGAAGTCGAGGTGGGAGAGGATCTGCGCGTCAACCTGACAGGCTGGGCGCGGCCCGTGTTCGCGGGCCAACTGAGTGACGACTTCGAAAAGGAGCTGCATGAAGCCGAGTAGACGCCTGGAGCGCATCCCGCCGTATGCGTTTGCGCAGCTGGAGCGCAAGATCGCGCAGAAGCGCGCGGCGGGAGTGGATGTGATCAGCCTCGGCATCGGCGACCCCGACCGCCCAACGCCGCCGCTGATCGTGGAGGCGATGCAGGAGGCGGTGAGCGAGCCCGAGACGCATCGCTATCCGACGAACCGCGGTCGCGAGGACTTCAGGGGCGCGGTAAGGGACTTCTACGAGCGTCGCTTCGACGTGAAGCTCGATCCCGAGAACGAGATCATCCCGGCGATCGGCGCCAAGGAGGCGATCTTCAACCTCAACCTCGCGTTCCTCGATCCCGGGGACTACGCGCTCGCGGCGGACCCCGGCTATCCCGTATACACAGGCGGTCCGTGGCTCGCCGGCGCCGAGCCGGTGCTGATGGCACTGCAGCCCGAGCACGGCTTCGTGCCCGATCTGGGCGCGATCGACGAGGACGTCGCGCACAGGTCGAAGCTGATGTTCCTGAACTACCCGAACAACCCAACGGGCGCCGTGGTGCCGGAGGGCTTCTTCGAGCGCGTCGTGGAGTTCGCGCGCGCATACGAGATCCTCGTCGTCCACGACAACGCTTACTCGGAGATCGTCTTCGACGGCTACCGCGCGCCGTCGTTCCTGCAGACGCCCGGCGCCAAGGACGTAGGCATCGAGGTGTTCTCGCTGTCCAAGGGCTACAACATGACCGGCTGGCGCTGCGCGGTGCTGGTTGGAAACGCGGAGGCGCTCGAGACCTACTGGCGACTGAAGACGAACATCGACTCCGGCATGTTCGAGGCCGTGCAGCTCGCGGGCGTGGCCGCGCTCTCACCGGACGCCGACGCCGAGGTGGCCTCGATGAACGAGCTCTACCGGCGTAGGCGCAACCTCGTCTGCGAGGCACTGCGCGGTATCGGCGTGAACGTGCGCCCGCCGCACAGCACGATCTACGTGTGGGCACCCATACCGGAGGGCTTCGACAGCTCGGAGGCCTACTGCGAGCACGTGCTGGAGCGCACCGGCGTGGTGCTGATACCCGGTGCTGTCTACGGTCCTGCCGGCGAGGGCTGGTTTCGCATCTCGCTGACGACGCCGGACGAACGCCTGCTGGAGGCGGTGGAGCGGCTGGGCGCGCTTCGCGCTTGACGCTCCGGAACGGGACGCCCTCGTTCCTGGCGCTCGTTCACCTTTCATAACACTGCTCGGGCGCCCGGTGGTCCTAGACTTGGACGTGGATGGATCGAAGCCGCAACGGTCGCAGTACCGTCACACCAAAACCAGCCGACTGGCCCGACAATGGGGGGCAGCCTTCGCAGCGCGCGCGTCAGCGCGCCTTCTGCATCGCGGCGCTGCCCGAGGGCGAGGATCTGGCGGAGTTGGCCGAGCTGCTTCGCACGGCGGGTGTAGCGGTCGTGGGGGAGATGGTCCAGCGTCGCGAGCAGCCGCACCCGAACACATACCTCGGCCCGGGCAAGGTCGCCGAGGCGAAGGCTGCGGCGCTCGCGTGCGACGCGAACGTAATCGCTTGCGACGACGAGCTGAGCGCGCGCCAGGAGCGCAACCTCGAGGAGGCGCTCGGCCTGCCGGTGGTCGACCGCACGACGGTGATCCTCGACATCTTCGCCTCGCATGCAAACAGCGCCGAGGGCAAGCTCCAGGTCGAGCTGGCGCAGCTCGAGTACAACCTCGCGCGCATGCGCGGCCTGTGGAGCCACCTCGAGCGCCTCGGCGGTGGCATCGGCACGAGGGGGCCCGGTGAGACGCAGATCGAGACGGATCGAAGGCTCGCGCGTGACCGGATCGCGGTTCTGCGTCGCCGGCTGGAGCACGTGAAGGGCACGCGCGCGGTGCAGCGTGCCGAGCGTGAGCGCGCGGCGCTGCCTACGATCGCGCTCGTCGGCTACACCAACGCCGGCAAGTCGACGCTGCTGAACGCGCTGACAGGCTCGGACGTCGGCGTACGCGATCGGCTCTTTCACACGCTCGATCCGACCACGCGAACGTTGAAGCTCGGCGGGCGCACCCATCTCTTGACAGACACCGTCGGCTTCATCAGCAAGCTGCCCCACCAGCTGGTGGACGCGTTCGGCGCGACGCTCGAGGAGACGAGCCGCGCCGAGCTGCTCGTGCACGTGATGGACGCCTCCGCGTCGGAGGCGCAGCGCGAGATCATGCAGCGCTCGGTCGAGGCAACGCTCGAGGAGATCGGCGCCGGCGAGCGCCCCCGGCTGCTCGTCCTGAACAAGGTCGACCTGCTCGACGCGGACGCGCGCGAGGAGCTGCGTTTCCGTCACCCGGAGGCCGTGCTCGTCAGCGGCGTGACGGGCGAGGGCTTGACGGACCTGGAGGAACGCCTCGAGCATGAGCTCGCCCACACGTTGCGCCCGCTTGACCTGCTTGTGCCCTACGCCGATGGCGGCAGCCTCGCCGAGCTGCACCAGCTCGCCGGAGACGTCAGTCGTGAGGACACCGCCGAGGGCGTGCGTGTCCACGCGCTCGTCCCCGCGCGGCTCGCCGAGCGCTTTGCGCGCTTTGCGGTTGCGCCATCGGCGTGAGCGGTCAGGTGCAATCGCTAGAACCTGTTCCTCGAGGGGGGCATTGCCCCCGGTTGTCTGCAGTACGCGCTGAGCGCCGTCGTGGTGTCGCCTCAGCGCCCGGGCGGATCACTGTATGCGGCCGTCGGCGCCGAGCGCGAACCCCGACAGGGTGAAGCGCTCGGCCAACAGCTCCGGGATCGCGTCGCGGGGCGGCTGTGAGACGTGCATGCCGCTGGGCGACTGCACCCTAAGCTCAAGCGGTCCGCTCCAGTCGCTGATCAGCTCGCGGCTGCCGTCCGGGCGGTGGACGGCCGCGATCAGGCCGAACACGAAGGGCGACTGCGGATTGGTGGACGTCCACCAGTTGCTCGTCTCGATGTCGATGCGCGGGACAGCCAGCGGGGGGAAGGCGTACGCGTCAGACCATGCGCCGTCGGCCAGCGTCTGAAGGACGAGCTCGGGCCCTTCCTCAACCACCCGGAAGCTCCACCCGGACTGCTCGTGAGCGGCCGCGCCGTCTGGGCCAAACGGGATCGGGTCAAGCAGCGTCCCGAGGCCGAAGCCGACGTCGGCGTGCCAGACGCGGCCGTCGCCGTCTGTCACGCGCAACACGAGGTGGCTGCGAGGCCGCACTGTGCCCGGCGGCGCGCCAGCGCGCACACGGGCGAGCATCGGCTCGACCTCTAGGCCGAGGTGCTCAAGCGCCGACGCAAGCAGTAGGTTCTGCTCGAAGCAGTAGCCGCCGCGCCGCTCGCGCACCAGCTTGCGCTCCAGATCCTCCTCGGCGAGCGATACCGGAATCCCGCGATGCGGATCGAGGTTCTCGAACGGGATCGACGTCGCGTGCGCGCGGTGGAGGTCGTGAAGCGTCGGCCGCTCGCTAGCGCTCAGACCAATCCGCTCGAGGTACGCGTCGAAATCGAGCATCCCGTCAGCCTAGTCGCAGGTGTGGGGCACCGCAGATGTCGGCCACGACCGCTGGCGCCAGGTCGTAGTGCGCAGGCGCTTGGCTACGCTTCGGCGCGTGGAGCTGCAGCGGCGCATTGCGGAGGGGACGGGTGAGTTCTTGCTCTTCGCGGTGACGCCACCGCGCCTGACGACCGAACCGGAGCATGCCCGTCAGATCGCCGCGAAGACGCTCGAGCGCCTGCGCCCCGTGGGCATCGACGGCCTTGTGCTCTACGACATTGATGACGAGAGCGACCGCAATCCCGAGGAACGGCCCTTTCCGTTCCTGCCCACGATGGACCCCGCCCACTACCTCGCTCGCGATCTCGTCGGCTTGGAGGTACCCGCAATCGTGTACCGCGCTGTCAGCAAGTACCCAGAGCAACAGCTTCAGTTGTGGCTCAGCGAACAGGCCCCAACCCAGGCGCTGTCGGTGTTCGTCGGTGCGTCGTCCCGTGAAAAGCCGGTCGCGACCTCTCTGCGGCGGGCCTACGAACTACGGAATGAAGTCCGCCCAGATCTCCTGCTCGGAGGTGTGGCGATTCCAGAGCGCCACGCGCGCGGAGGCACGGAGCACCTCCGTCTGCTTGCCAAGCAGGCTGCAGGTTGCTCGTTCTTTGTCACCCAGATCGTCTATGACGTCAACGCCGCCAAGGATCTGGTCTCCGACTATCACTACGAGTGCGCCGCTCGTGGTCTCAAGCCGGCGCCGATCGTCTTTACGTTCTCGGTCTGCGGGTCGGTGAAGACACTGGAGTTCGTTCAATGGCTCGGTGTCGATGTGCCGCGCTGGATCGAGAACGAGCTGCGTCACGCGGAGGACACACTAGAAGCGTCCTACGAGCAAGCCGTCGCTTCGGCCGTCGAGCTGATCGCATTCTGCCGGCGCGTCGGCGTCCCATTCGGGGTCAGCGTCGAGAGCGTGTCAATCCGCCAAGTCGAGATCGACGCCTCCGTCCGCCTCGCAACCCGGCTACAGGCAGAGCTACGTCGCTAATCCGCACCACCCGCATCGGAGGGGCAAGCCACCCGGCCACACCGCGGTGTTCCGCGGCAACGAGGCGCGACGCAGTTCGCAAACCCGCTGCCGCCCCGGACGAAACGGAGTTGTCCTCTCAGCCATGTGCGAGACGATCGCTTAGCCCAGAAAAGGAGCAGTCGCGGGAGCCGGAGCTCGGACTGGTGCACGTCGTCCGCAGCGAGGGTCAGCGAGGGCTCATTTCAGACGCTCGCTAAGCCGCGAGAGCGGGCGCGACGCGCTCCCTCCTCTTGGCGAATACGAGGGAACGTGGCTCCAGCGGCAGGAGACCAGCGACGCCGCCGGCCCACAGCGGTCGCCGCCAGGATCGGTCGGTGCTCGTGAGCGGGTTGGCGACGACGTAGGAGCTTGATGAGTGTTCACCTCATCGAGCTCCCGCGTCCCGTGTGACCGGTGACAGGGTCACTGTCGGCCAGTCGTGGACCATGCGGCACAGTGTTCGGTCGTGAGTGACGAGGACGACTGCGGCTGGCGTGCTGAGGAGGGCATCGCATAGTTCGTCGACGAGCGTGACCGAGAGGTGGTTGGTCGGCTCGTCGAGCAGCAGCACCGATGGTCGGCTCAGCAGGACCGAGGCGAGCGTGACTCGTCGGCGCTGCCCGATCGAGAGCTCGCCGAGCGGGCGTCCGAGGTCAGAGTCGGCCAAGAGTCCGGTCGCACGGATCTGGTCGGGATCCCAGGCGCGGAGCACGTCGGCGGGCGTGCGCTTGGGATTCCAGTGGTCCTCTTGGGCGAGGAGCATGACCTGGGCGCCAGGCGCGACGGCGAGCGTGCCTGTGTCGGGTGCTAGTTGGCTCGCCAGCACGCTCAGCAGCGTCGACTTCCCGGCTCCGTTCGCGCCCCGCAACAGCAGGCGGCCGCGCGACCCGAGCCGGATGGGCGAGTCCGACGGCTGCGCCACTCGGCCGCCTACGGTGATTCGGGCGGCCTCGAGCAGTGTCGCTTCGCCCGTGTCCGCTGCGCTGGGCGCGGTGAACGTGAGCGGATCCGGCGGCGCGGGGCCGCGCTCGCGTCGCAGATCCTCAATGCGGCTCTGGAACAGTCGAACCTGACTCGCCGCTCGGCTTTCCCGTCCGTGCTTGGCGGCGCCCTTGCCGGGCCGCCAGTGCCCCGGAGCTGCGGCGCGAGCAGTGATCAACCGCTTGGAGAGCTCGCGCTCGGCGTCGAGGCTTGCGGCATACCGTCGGCGCCACTCGCGCAGTGTCCCGGCGCGCGCCTCGCGGTACGCGTGAAAGCTTCCGCCGAATAGGGTGCCGGCGCCGCTCAGTACTGGGTCGAGGTCGAAGATCGACGTCGCGACCGCGTCGAGTAGCCACCGATCATGGGTCACGAACACCACGATCCCCGGAAACTCGACCAGCCACTGCACAAGCCGGTCCAGCGAGCTGTCGTCGAGGTGGTTGCTCGGCTCATCGAGCAGCACCGTGCCGGCCGGGTCGGCTAGTGCGCAGCCGAGCCGGAGGCGGTAACGCTGGCCGACCGAGAGGCTGGCAACCGCCCGTTCGGGGTCGAAATGCGCATCGAACGCGCTGAGCGCTGCCCCGAGTCGCCGCTCGGCGTCCCACGCGGCAAGCCGTTCGGCGTGGGCGAGCGCCGCTGCGTAGCGACCGGCGGCGCCCTCTGCGTCAGCGGCGAGGCCAGCCGCAGCATCCTGGAGCGCGGCGAGCGCGTCGCGCGGCGACCGCAGAGCCTCTGCGCGCACCGAGGCGACGGTCATCGCGCCTGGCGCGTCCACCTCCTGCTCGATTAGAGAGCGGCTCTCGGTCGTGCATTCAACGTCGCCGCCGTCGCTCGTTAGCGTGCCCGCGAGCAGCCGCAGCAGTGTGCTCTTTCCGACGCCGTTCTCGCCGATCACACCGAGGCGCTGCCCGGCGGTCACGGTCAGTGAGACGCCGTCGAGCACGGCACCGTGACCGAATCCCTTGCGCAGATCGTGCGCACGGAGATGCGACCCCGTGCGTGAATCGGACGGCACCAAGGCGCCGACCATCTGTGACCGCATGACGTTCCTTCCTGAAGCCGTGGCGTCACGGCTCGTGGCCGCGACGAGAGGACCTAGCTGAAGAGGTCCAGCGCTACAGGAAGCTGTGCGGGACGCGCGTCATGCAACACCGAAGGTATCACGCTGCGGCAAACACGCTCGGCCGGCGGGAGACCTGCTCAGCGCGGAACGGGGGCCGCCGTCTCCGAGTCGTTATGGACGAATGCGGATGATCGTCTTCCCGTTTGGTCGCTCGGTGGGGTTGAGGGCCCCGACAGCAACGTCGAGGGTCGCGACGTTGCCGATGTTCGTCCGCAGTCGCCCGTCCCGCACCCGCTGGACGATCTCACTCAGTTGGGCACGATCGGACTCGACGACGAAGTCGACTGCCAAGCCGTCGGCGGGCCGCGCCTCGGGCGGCCCTACGACGGTCACCAGGGTTCCTCCGGGCCGGATCAGGCCTGCGGAACGCTTCTGAATGTCGCCGCCGATGACATCGAACACCAGGTCGACGCCGCCAACGTCTTCCAGGGCGTCGTTCTCGAGGTCGACGAACTCCATGGCGCCGAAGTCGAGCGCCTTCTGGCGGTCGGCGGCGCGTCCGGTGCCGATGACGTAAGCGCCGGCCTCACGTGCGAGTTGCGTCACCATCGTCCCGACTGCGCCGGCCGCCCCGTGCGCGAGGACGCTCTGCCCGGCCTGAAGGTGGCCGTGGTCGAACAGTCCCTGCCACGCGGTCAGGCCCGAGATCGGCAGGCTCGCCCCCACGGTGAAGTCGACGTCGCCCGGCAGCGGCGCGAGGTCGCGTGCCTCGATCGCGACATACTCCGCCAGGGTTCCGTCGCGATGCCAGTCCGCGAGGCCGAGCACCCGCTGTCCCACCGACACCCCCGTCGTGCCGTAGCCGAGAGCGGCGACCACTCCGGCCAGCTCGTGCCCAGGGATCGACGGGGTTCGGTCACGGCCGCGGCGATCGGTCCAGGTCGACGGCCACGACATCTCGGTCGGGACGAACCCCGACGCATGAATCTCAACGATGACGTCATTTATCGCTGCCGGCGGCTCGGGCCGCTCCACCAGCGTCATCCCGGCCGTTCCCGCAGCCTCGTCCGTCACCACAATCGCCTTCATCCGGCACCTCCCGGCGTCGAGTTCTCGCCTGTAGCAGACTGGATCGACGGTAAGCGCCACAGAACTCTTGCGCGCTTGCCCCCCAGCGTCAAGCGCCAGATGACCCGCCGGGCGGCCAGCCGCGCATCCGCGACCGCACAGGCATCCTCGCGCGGGCTTCACGGGTCTCGGAATGCGCGGAAAGCAGGCGCCGCCCGCGTACCCAGCGAGACGCCCGATTGGATGACGAGCACTCGTCCGTGCTCCGGCACCCGAGACGCCCGCTTCGTGGCGAAGGAGCAGTCTCCTGACTTCCCGGCGAGACGCGCGCAAATCGTCCCTTGCGAGCGTGAGCGCCACCGGTGCTCGGACACCTGCAAATGTGGCAGGGCGACGTCTTGGGCGCTACGCTGCGCGAGGTGTTTGGTAAACGCAAGGACGCAAACGCCAACTCTCGAACTTCCGCGGGGGAAACCATCACGAACCTGCCAAGCGGTGAGCCGTGGGCGGAGAACGGGGACGGGCGGGAGCGAGGCGCAGAGACAGGGCAGGCGCTGACCCTCGCGACGATGTGCGCATGCGGACACACGCGCCGCGATCACCGTGGACTGCACATCGATGTCACCGGCTCGTGCCTAAAGTGCGACTGCGAGGAGTTCGCACGGGATGACGCTCCATCGGAATCACACGAACAGACGATGCAGCGGATTCGGACGGCGCTCGATCGCGTCGAGGGCCTGCAGCAGGCGGTGGCGCGGTTGCGTGCGCACGCGAGCGAAGCGACGCTCGACCCGGACGACCACCAAAGACCTCCCGTTGACCAAACCAGCCGTCACGACGGGAGGGGTACGCACTCCTCTTAAGTGCGCGATCCCGACGTAAGGGTCTTCTGGTCGGCCATCGCGCTTGGGACTGGAAGCTGTTGGGGCGGATGTCATATCAGCGCATCGGGCCGCAAGTGAAGCTATGCCTACAGCTAGATAGCTCGGCCATCCGCCCGAGGGTGTGGCGGCGCGCAAGTTGCTTATGAACGGAGGCGTCGGCATGACGGAAGCCGCATCGTCGCTAAGTAGCGCAACGCCAGCGAAAGCGGGCGTCTCGGCCGAGGTCGCCCAATCGTTTTGCAATCGGGAGGGTCAGCGGTTCTATGCCGGCTGGCTTCGTTCAAAACGGTGCTTCCGGGCAGGTGCTGTCCGGGTCGACTCCAGATGGGCTCGAGTGACCAGCTGAACCGTCAGCGCCTCAACGTTGATGCCATGCACGCGCTAACTCGACTGGCCCATCACAGTCTGGTGACAGCTTTTTACATGGTGGTCACATCCGGTCCCGCTGGTGTGGATAGCTTCGGGCACATCAACCCTTCTCTAAGGAGATAGATAGTGGCTACCACCAATGCCGACCGATGGGCGCGTCTGCGTGTCCTGGCTATGCACGGAAGCGCCCTGGCTGCGACTGCCGTAGCAGCGCTTGCAGTCGCGCCCGCCGCGGGCGCAGATGCGCTCTCGGGCTTTGGCGGTTTCGATCATCACCAGTCCAGCCTGCACCCCAACAGCCTCGTGATTTCCGGGACGGTTTTCCCAGGCGACGGCATCAACCTCACCACCGGGCAGAACCTACCGTTCGTCGACACGTTCGCCGGAGGTCCTGAGGCGAAGGCGCTCGAGACAAGCAAGACCGCGACCCTCAATGATTGGGTACCCGACACCTTCGCGCAGGCTGTGATCGGCGGCGAGTACCCCGAGGTGTTCAACAACGCCTCCTCCGACGGCAGCTTCGGCGTCGACACCCCGATCGAGCTGTGGAACGTGAGCCTGGGCGGCCTTCCGCTTGGAGGCGTCCAGGTCCCGACTAACCAGATGGTCACGAGCTTCGAGTCCAAGTCGGAGCTGGCGGTGAACCTCGCCACCAACGGCCAGAGCCTCAGCTTCTCCGGCTACGGCGCTCCGAACGGCAGCGTGGACGCATCGAACTCGAACACCCCCGGCGTGTTCGACTTCACCAACCCGGACGTCGCTGGCGAGAACAGCACCTACACGGCGGGTGGCTACTACCGCGTGGCGGGCGATCTGTCCAGTGATGGCACGTGGACGTTTACCGACACCAACTCCTACTCAGGTGACAACGAGCGTGCGGTGCTGCTCGACTCCGCGGACAATGAGTTTCTGGCGGCCGGCAACGACAATAACGGCGCCTCGAACAAGGTGACCAGCCCTGCCCTGGCGACTCTGGCCGGTGATGTGTTCAGCAGCCTTGGCGAGGACACGGGCGCGCAGAGCTACCCCGAGTCGTTCCAGCCGCAGAGCGCACAGAGCCCGCTCACGCCGCCGGCCACCCTGGCAGGAGCCCTGAGCTTCTCCCCGAGCGACAAGGCCGGCAAGGACACGAACTTCCGTGGCCTGACGGTCTACAACAACGTCGTGTACTACACGAAGGGCTCCGGCTCCAACGGCGCCGACTCGCTGTACTTCGTCAACACCGATGACCCTGTTGGCAGCACTGACCCTGCGTACGCCTGCCCGACGCAGAGCTTCACTGCCACCGGCACTGAGAGCGGCGTCGCTTCCTCGGTGAACGTGGATGTGCCGGTCGGCCTGCCGCAGCCAGGTGCTGCGCTTCCGAGTCCCGGCGTCACCTACCAAATGTGCATCCTGAACGGCTTCAACGAGGTTCCGGCTGCCTTCGACCAGAACGACACATTCCCGTTCGGCATCTGGTTCGCCAACAAGGACACGCTGTACCTCGCCGACGAGGGCTCAGGCGCATTTGGCGACGATCCGGCTTCCGCCGATCCGACCGACCCCTATGCCGATGCCGCCGCGTCTACGACCGCCGGCCTGCAGAAGTGGGTCTTCAATCAGACCGCCCAGCAGTGGCAGCTGGCCTACACGCTGCAGAACGGCCTGAACATCGGTCAGCCGTACACCGTTGCGGGCTACCCGACCGGCGACAACACCGCCGTGGGCGGCTCCGGCCTGCCATGGGCTCCGGCCACCGACGGTCTGCGCAACATCAGCGGACACGTCGACGGGAACGGGCCCGTGACCATATACGCCACGACGTCCACGGTGAGCGGCGGCGGTGACCAGGGCGGTGACCCCAACCAGGTGGTTGCCGTCACGGATCAGCTCGGCGCCACCACCAAGCCCGGCTACGAGCGCTTCAGCACGGTCGCTCCGCCACGCTTCGCCGTTCGCTACGGCGGTGTAGCGGTTCTGCCCGCCACCTGGGGGGCCCGCTAAGCCGGCTCCGTCGGCTGAACGCGTTCTGTGGGGTGCCGGCGGCGAGCTGGCACCCTCGGCGCATCCCCGCACGAAGCGCAAGCCCGAGTGCGAGCCAGAGCGCTCGCGACGTAGGCGCTGCGCGATACTGAGAGGCGATGTCGCAGGAGAACGTGGAGGCCGTGCGTCGCGCTATCGAGGTGTTCAACCGCGATGGACCGGAGGCCGCGACAGCGTTCATGGATTCGGAGATCGAATGGCACGACATGCCTGAGCAGCCGGATGCGGGTGTGCACCACGGCCGTGACGGCTTCCTAGAGGCCCTGGAGCAGTTCGCTGGAGGCTTTGAGGACTTCCGAGTCCTCGTCGATGAGATCTTCGATCACGGTGACCAGGTCCTTAGCTACAACCGGACTTTTGGCCGAGGCAGGAGTAGCGGCGCGACGTTCGAGCAGCGAGGGGCATGCGTCTGGACCTTGCGAAATGGATCCATCGTTCGCGTGGAATGGTTCGGAACGCAGCGAGAGGCCCTCGAAGCCGTCGGCCTGGAGGAGTAGACGTGGCGAGTTTCGCTAGTCGTTTCGCCAGGCCTCCTGGTAGTCGGCACGGGGGAGTGCGCCCGTGGACACGACGCTCACACCGGCGCACACAGGGGGCCTCGCAAGAGTGGGTCCGGCCCGCCAAACGCTCGCCTAGCTCCGAAAGCAGCGGTCCGGGATACTCACCGGAGGATGCCCGACGAGTCCACGACCCCCGACCTAGTGGAGTTGCAGACGCGGCTCACCGCAGCTACCAATCGCGGCGACGTCGATGCGATTGTGGCCTTCTACGCGCCGGATGCCGTGTATGACATGTCGCCGGTGGGTATGGGCGTCTTTGAGGGGCAGGCGGCGGCGCGTGGCTTCATTGCGGACTGGTGGACCTCCTACGAGGAGAGCGAGTTCGAGGCCGAGGAAACGCTCGATCTTGGCAACGGAGTTGGCTTGCGCGTGCTCGTTCAGAAGGGCCGTCCAGTCGGGAGCAGAGGTGAGGTTCAGCTGCGCTATGGAACCGTCAGCGTGTGGGAGGACGGCAAGATTGCGCGAATCACCAACTACACCGACATCGAGGAGGCCCGTGCTGCCGCGGAACGCCTCGCACAGGAACGGGGGTAGGCGATGGCGCAGGAGAACGCGAGGTTGGTTGAGCGTGCGATCGCGGCGATCAACGCGAGGGACGTCGAGGGCTATCTCGCCTGCTGCACCGAGGACGTCAAGTTGGAGACGCCAATGGCCACCGTTGGAGGGGTGTACGAAGGAACCGACGGCATCAGGCGTTACTTTACGGACATCGAGGAAGCCGCACCCGATTTCCGGATCGAGCTCGACGACGTGGAAGCGGTCGACAGCAAGCGGGTAATCGCGTTCATACGCACTAGCGGCACGGGCCGAACCAGCGGCATTCGCATGGAACCGCCGCCTCTCACCAACGTGTACGACATGATCGACGGCAAGATCAGCCACGTTCGCATCTTCCTCGACCGTCAGGAGGCCCTCAAAGCCGCGGGGCTGGAGGAGTAACGGTCGTAGGATGATCGGAGCGTGCACCCGCCTGAGCGGGCTTTACCGTCGGCCTTCGGGGTCTATTTCAACTGTCATGAGACCATCACCATGACGATGGATCACCTTCCAGGCGCCGTCCTCTCGGCGGTAGACCGACGTAGCCCGGAGGCTCATTTCGTCTGTCTCGCCGTCGATCTGGCGAGTGAGCCGCTCGAGCTCGACCGTGAAGCCGAGCTCGTCGCCGAAGCCCGCTGCAAGGGTCTCTGCATCCCACGTCTCGTAGTTGAGCGTCCTAGCTGCGGCCGTCAGTAGCTCACTGACCGCGTCGATGCCGACTTGATGGCCTCCGACGCCACCCATTAGCGAAACGTCGTCGGCCCGTGACCACAGTTCGAGAAATGGCCGGGGGTTACCGCTGGTGTGCTGCCGCAGGGCCGCATGACACCGCTGCACAAACTCCGCGGCGTCGGTATCCACTGTGGATCTTGCAGGCATCGCTTGCTCCTGTTCGGTCGGTTTGTTAGCTATCGCGAGGTGCTAGCTGCTAGCAATGCTGACCGCCCTCCCGTGGTGGCGTCTAGGGGGTGAGCACGATCTTGCCGTGCAGCCCTCCGCGCTCCAACCGTGTGTAGGCGTCGTGGAAGCGCTCCAACGGAAGGACCTGCGAGAGCGCGCTCCAACCGTGTGTACGCGTCGTGGAAGCGCTCCAACGGAAGGACCTGCGAGAGCTCGAGGCCGTCGAGCGCGGTGAACGACCTCAGAACGATCGCACGCCGCGGAAGTGTCTCACACGTGCACGCGCGCCTTATGCGCCACAAGCGGCCGCGCGCGAGAGCAGTAGCTCGCGCTCGCGCACGTTCTCGCACAGTTCGGCGGCGCGCTCGAACTCCTCGCCCGCCTCAGCCAGGCGCCCCAGGCGCATGAGGACGTCGCCGCGCACACTGGGGAGCAGATGGTAGCCGCGCAACGCGGGCTCATCGGCGAGCGAATCGACTAGCTCGAGGCCGGCCTCGGGACCGAAGGCCATCGTCACCGCCACGGCGCGGTTGAGCTCCACGACCGGGGATCCGGTGAGCGCCGCCAGCCCGTCGTAGAGCGCGACGATCCTCGGCCAGTCGGTCTCCTTGACGCTCCGGGCTCGCGCGTGGCAGGCCGCGATCGCGGCCTGGAGGGCGTACGGGCCGAGTGCGCCGCTGAGCTGCTCGGCACGCCGCAGCGCTGCGAGGCCGCGTTGCACGAGCAGATGGTCCCAACGCGCCCGGTCCTGGTCCGCCAGCAGCACCGGGTCCCCGTGTGGCCCGACCCGCGCGCGCAACCGCGAGGCCTGCAGCTCCATCAGGGCCAGTAGGCCTTGCACCTCGGCCTCGCGCGGCATCAGCGCTGCGAGGATCCTTCCGAGGCGCAGGGCGTCCTCGCACAGCGCCGGGCGGATCCAGTGCTCGCCGGCGCTCGCCGCGTAGCCCTCGTTGAACACCAGATAGATCACCTCGAGCACGGCCGACAGACGCTCAGTCAGCTCGTCGCGTCCGGGGACCTCGAATGGCACGCGCGCCTCGGCGAGTGTGCGCTTGGCGCGAACGATTCGCTGCGCGACCGTGCCCTCGGAGACGAGAAACGCGCGCGCGATCTCTGGCGTCGACAGCCCGCCGAGCAGACGCAGCGTCAGCGCGACGCGCGCCTCTCGGGACAAGACCGGATGACATGTCATGAAGATCAGGCGCAGGACGTCGTCCTGAACGTCGTCGAGCGGCGCGGCCAGATCAGGTCGGTCGAGCTGCTGCAGGATTTCCAGCTCGCGCCCGATCACTTCGTGCTTGCGCTCGAGTGTGACCCGCCGGCGCAGCGCATCGATGCCCCGGCGCTTGGCGGTGACCATCAGCCATGCGCCCGGCTTGTCCGGGATCCCCGACTCAGGCCATTGCTCGAGCGCGGCGACGAACGCGTCCTGGGCCAGGTCCTCGGCGACAGCGACGTCACGCACGATGCGAGTCAGCCCGGCTATCAACCGGGCCGATTCGATGCGCCAGACGGCGTCGATTGCACGATGGGTGGGCGACGGCGTCACGCTCCTAATTGTGGGCGGTCTGCGAGCGCAGCCGCTCGTTTGCCTCGCGCAGCTCAGGCGTCAGCTGTTCGCCGAAGTCGTCGGCCTCGAAGATCTGGCGCAGCTCGATCTCGACACCGCCGTCGAACGGCGCTCGCTTGAGCCACTCGATCGCCTCCTCGCGCGACGCGCACTGCCAGATCCAGTAGCCCGCGACGAGCTCCTTGGCCTCGGTGAAGGGGCCATCGATGACGGTGCGCTCGCCGCCGTTGAAGCGGATCTTCGCACCCCTAGAGGTCGGGTGCAGGCCCTCGCCGGCCAGCATCACCCCTGACTTGACCAGCTCTTCGTTGTACTTCGTCATCGCCCCCAGAATCTCGGTACTGGGCATCTCGCCCGCCTCGGACTCGGGGCTCCCGGGGACCAGAACCATGAAGCGCATTTGTGTCTCCTCTTGTTGGATGTGGTGGTTTCTACCCGCATGTCGAACGAGGTCGGGCGAAATCGACACCGCCCCGACTTTTTCCTGGCCGATGTCCGCCAGCGAGCGCCGACCAGGAGCGGCGTTTACGCTCGCATCGGACGATCAGTGAGAGTCGCGGAGGCCGTGATCGTGCGAGCGGCGTTGTCGTTCGCTGCATTCATCGGGGCGTCCCGTTCATGCTCGCTTCAGGAACCTGAAATAGAACGCCCCGAAGAACAGGACAATCCCGATGTTCACCATCAGGCGCTCCGGCCACCTGCGGGTCGGGCCCTTCGACGACAGCCGGGTCGGCGCGGCGTGGGTGTTCACGCGGGAAGGGGCAACTTACGGGCAGTCAGACGATCGCGCTACTTCGGGATACTTGGCGCAACGATGTCGCCGAACATCGAGCTTGTCCGTCGCTGGTATGCGTTTCTCCCCAGTCTGGGGGGGACTGACGCGAACGACGACGCGGCGTTCTTGGATCGGATGTTTCGCGACTACCTCGACGAGGAGTACGAGCTTCGGCTTCCCGGCGGCTACCCGGAGGGCGAACCCGTCTTCAGTGGAAGAGAAGGAGTCGCGCAACTGGTCGCGATGCTGCGGGACGCCTGGGCCGAATGGCGTTTTGATCCCGAGCGCTTTGTCGACGCAGGCGACCAAGTGGTGGTGTTCGTGCGCGTCGTGGCCAAGGGCAGCGCGAGCGGAGTGCCGATCGAGCTGCCAGACGCGCACGTGGTGACCCTCCACGACGGTCGCTTGACGTCTACTTGCGTGTACCGAGATCGCTCGGAGGCCCTCAAAGCCGCCGGGCTCCATGCCTAAATCAGGCGCCTTAGCGCGGGATCCCCAGCTCCGGGCCCGCTATGCGCCCGTGAACCGATACTCGGTCTGCCAGGCGTCCTTCGAGTCGGTATGGGCGGTCCAGAAAAGCTCCGCGATGTTGTCCGGATCGAAGTCCGTTCCCGGCTTTACGGCACCGGCGATCGTGAGGGTCGCGGCGTGGATGCCGTCCTCCGCGACGCCGGCGGCAATCAGCGTCTGCGCCGAGCGCAGGGCTGCCTTCCCCATCGAGAGGCTCGCCAGTGCGGGCACTGGATTGTCGGCGAAGCCGCCGCTGGTGACCAGCAGGGTGCCGCCGCCAGCTGCTCGCAAGACAGGTGCGGCGACCTGTGCCGCGACGACGGCGCCGAGGACATCGACGTCGTGGGCGGTTCGGAGTCGCTCGACGGTGGCGTCGAGGATCTCGCCTGGATCGGGCAGGGCAGCGTTGTACACGACGACGCCGGGGGCCCCCGGTGCGTTGAAGATCCGTTCGAGCGTCTCGCGGTAGCCGTCCAGATCCTCGATGTCCGCGTGGATCGCCTCTATCTGGAGGCCGGCGCTGCGCAGTTCAGGGGCGAGCTGGTCGAGCGTTCCGCCGCGGGAGATGAGTGTGCTGCGGAAGCCCTCGCGGCCGAAGCGCCGAACGACGCCGGCGCCGACTCCTGGTCCGGCGCCGATCAGCAGGAGATGATTCCTGTCAACAGGCTCGGACATATGGCACCTCCGGGTTGAGCTTTCGCCCGGCTGTCAGCCCGGGCCGCTGTCGTTGGGCTTCACGCATCGCTTCGGAATCCAATGAGGGTGCGCACGACGCTAACGCTGCCATCACGCACCGTGAGTATGTCGATCCCGCGGACCACGGGACTGCCCGGCGGGCCGAAGCGCCAGGGCTGGACGGCGGTGTCGGGACTGACGTACGCCAGGCCGTCCTCCTCCAATACGAACTCGGCCGGAGCGTCGTCGAGAATCTTCTCGGCGCGGTCGTTGAGCGCTTTCCGGCCCACGACGTCGGCTTCTGGGTCGATGAACCTCACGTCTTCGGCATACGTCCGCTCGATGGCCGCGCGGCGCTTCTCAGGGTCCCGCTCGGAAAAGACCTCGTGGAGATTCATGTGAAGCAGCTCGGCTGAATCTGGCATGTCGGTGATCCTTTCATCGGTGTGTATGCGTACCGAAGCGAAGCTAGGCCGGGCAGGCTTTCGGGCGATCCGGGCGTAGGATGATCGGAGCCTGCGTCCAGGTGCGGCGCGCTAGCTCTGAACGCGGTGGCGCAGGGTGCGGTAGGCAACGTAGAAATGCAGGGCTGCTGCCGGGATCAGCAGCACTCCCCACCAGCCGCCGACGCCGTAGCCGTACAGGATGGCAGTAAGGGCCACCAGCCAGATCCCGCTGAGCACGCGCACGGGGACCATGACGCGCCGGTGCCTGTACTCCCACGCCCATGAAGTTCGCAATCTCGCTCGCAGCCGCATGGATGTCGCGCTTCTAAGGGTCATTCATCGCACTCCGGCCGGGTCCAGCCGTGACGTCGCGACGACGGCGTTCGCCTGCAGACGAGCTGCCTCAGCGGCGAGCCGCTCTTCGCCCGCGGCCGTGAGACGGTAGTAGCGCCGCAGCCGGCTATCCACGATCTCCTCGCGGTCCACATCTATCATGTCACGCGCGCTCCAAGCAGGCGGCGGTTATATTGGGGCCAGCCGGTGATCGCCTGTAACGCTTGCTGGCACTCATAAAGGGGGAGTGCAGTGAGGACAGCGGCGGTCTGGTGGCTGACAACAGCGCTGGTGCTTGCTTGCGCGCCCGCTTGCTCCGCGGCACTCCGCCATTCCGGGTTCGAGGGCGTTGGATCCGACAGGTACACGGGCAGGACGATGGGAACCGTCACTGACAACGGGACCGACAGCAATCCCTCCGAGGGCCTCAGCCTCACGACGAGCTCTGAGATCCCCGCGGCATTCAACTTCGACTTCGTGATCGACCCCTTCGGGAAAATCTCGGGTTCCGGCAGTGGGCACTACTACGAATCGAGCTACACCGCGAACGGCTCCTGGGAAAAGGGGCCGATCGGGTGCACGGTGCCGATCAGCGGAAGCTCGTTCCGCGTGCTGGTCGACGGCGAAGCGATGGCGAGCCAGACCTTCGGACGGCTGTCCGAGATCAAGCTCATGTTCACGCTTCTCGGGGCTCAGGAGACGAGCCCCGAGGTGCCGTGCGGCTCGGAATTCAGCATCTTTGAAGCGTCCACCTCGCTGCTCGTGGAATCGCTGCAGTCAGTCCAGGGACCGGGGTTCGATTTCGGAGAATCGCAGCTGCTGAATCGCCAGACAAAGGCTGTTCCGTTTCAGGAAGAGGGCGCCAGCGGCACCAGGACCGGCGTCTGGGAAGTCGAAATCGAGCCCTCGCTCGGCTGGGCGGTCGTCTTCAAGTCGACGCTTACGACGCTCGCGCAGGTCTTCGCCGCGGACGGCAACGTACTCGGCGCCTCAACTGTCGCATGTGGGAGCGTGCCGACGATCTTCGTGACGGCGTGCGGCCAGTTCTTCGTCGGCGCGGTGACTTACGAGAGCGCCATGGCGCTGCTGTCCGCGACGATCGCGGTTGACCCCGCCGACTCGCACTACCGCTCGCTCGCAAAGCCCGTCGTCGGGCGCCTGCCGAGCGTCCATGCTGTGCGCGGGTTGGGCCGCTCGGTCATCGGGCGACTGAACACGCTGCTGCAAGCGCAGGCGAAGGCCGTCGGCATCGCGTCTGCGCTGGCGACGACGGTCGATCGCTTCGGAGGCGCCGCACTCGTCCGCAACGCAAGCTGGATGAGCATGCAGCGCCTCGCCGCTAGGGCGCTGGCCGGGAGGCTCGCCTCCGCGCTCGCCAGCGAACTCAGCGACGCACGCGCGGCGCAGCACGCGCTCGCCGCAACAGCGCTCGGCGAGCGCGCCCTGGGCGCGGCGGAACTCGCCGCCTACCGCAAGAGCGTGCGCGCGGCCGGCCTGTCCGCACCGGTCAGCGCCGACCTCGCGCGGCTGCGGCTGCCGGCCTCCGATGCCAAGCAGATCCAGCTGCAGCTCGAACGCGCCAACCAGTCGCTGCTGAGCACGCCCGCGACGCTAGCGAGCGCGCTGGTGACGGCGCAGGGGCGGCGCGACACACAAGCCGCGATCACGACGTTGCGCGCGATCGCCAGCGGCCACGAAGCAGGCGGCTAGGGGCTGGGTCGCCGCGAGATACTCCGTCACGAAGCCTTCGTCGACCCTGCCCAAAGGAGATCTCGCAGGCTCAGCGCTCGTCGCCGCTGCCAGAGAGCACCCCGCGGCGCTGACGCGAGAGCAGCTTCTCCAGGTTGCCCTGGGCGAGCTCATCGAGGTCGAGCCCCAGCTCACTCGCCAGCTGTGAGACATACCAGAGCACGTCGCCGAGCTCCTTGGCCATCGCGGCGCGGCGCTCCTCGCTGACCTCACCGCCGTCGTCGCGGATCGCCTTCTTGGCGTGCTCGGCCACCTCGCCTGCCTCGCCGGCGAGGCCCAGCGCCGGGTAGGCGAGCCACGCCGCGCGCGGATACTCGGCGGTGCGGCGCGACAGGCGCTGGTACTCAGCGAACTCCATCGGCCGATCGTATGGCTCGACGCGTCGCTGGGGCGCCACGGGATCGTCGAGTTTGCGAGGAACCCCGCGCGCGTCGCTCACACGCCCGCCGCGTGACGGGCGCTGAGGTGCGTCTGTCGCTCGATCTCGTCCTCGAGCGGCGCGAGCTCGGCTTGATCGACGCCGAGCGCGCGGGCAATGAGCCAGTCTGCGAGCCAAACGTTCTTGGGCAGCAGCGGGCCGTGCAGGTAGGTGCCGATCGTGTTGCCGGTGCGTGCGCCCTCCAGGCCGCTGCGCCCGTCATTGCCGTGGCCGCGCAACACGCGTCCGAGCGGCTGTTGACCGGGGGCCAGGTGGGTGCGACCACCGTGGTTCTCGAACCCCGCGAGCACGCGCACGCCGCCGGAGGCGGCGTCCTCAAAGCTCTCAACCTCGATTGCCACGTTGCCGATCAGGCGCGGACCGTCCTCGCGGACGGTGTGAACGTCGAGCAGCCCCACGCCTGGGATCTCCTCCGCGCCGAGCGTGTAGGAGTGCCCGAGCAGTTGGTAGCCGCCGCACACACCGAGCACCAGCGCCCCGCGGTCAGCGGCAGCGTGTAGGCCGTCGCGCTTG
The DNA here is from genome assembly GCA_963827455.1 of uncultured Solirubrobacteraceae bacterium. GTDB lineage: Bacteria > Actinomycetota > Thermoleophilia > Solirubrobacterales > Solirubrobacteraceae > Palsa-744. The sequence goes on from CAWHAW010000014.1 coordinate 192,031, forward strand.
GTCGCGATCAGATCCTCCGCGCACAGGCGCTGGTCGCGATCCTGACCGCCGCCGATGTAGAAGATGTCGTGGGCGTCCGCGTCGAGCGGCTCGCCGAGACCGCGCGCGGCGAACTCGAAGCCGATGCCGCGCCACGCGCAGCGGCGCTCGAGCACGATCAGGTTGCCGCGATCGGCATAGATGTTCATCAGGTCCGGATACAGCGCGCACACGCGCAGCGTGCCGCTCGATGCGCGCGGCTCAGGCACGGAACACCACCACCACGCTCGCCGTGTGCTCGTCGGTCGCCGCGATGACGCGCGTGCCCGCCGCGGTCAGGCCCGCCTCGCGGCCCTCGTCCTGGAGCTGCGCGACGCTCACGCGATCGAGCTCGATCACGTCGAGCTGCCACGCCGGCTCTCGCGCCGTCGTCTGGCCACGTCGAACGATTCCGCGCTCGCGCTCGATGCGCACGACACGGCTGTCCACCAGCACGCGCGTGGCCCGGCTGATGTAGGTGGCTCCGGCGATGCGCGCGACCTCCGGAGACGGGCCGAGGTCGCCGGCGTTGCAGTCGAAGGGATCGATCTCGGTGACGATCGCGCACGCAAGCACGCCGCCCGGGGCCAGGTGCGCGCGTGCTCGGCGCATGAACTCCAGTCGACCCGTCGCGCCTCCGAGCAGCTGCAGCGTCTGCATCGGTGCCAGGCACAATGCGAAGTCGCGCCGATCCAGCTCGAACAGGCGCGCATCGGCACGCACGGTCTCGACGTCCAGACCAGTTGCGCGGGTGCGCAGCGCGTCGAGCAGCTCCGCATCGAGGTCGACCGCGGTCACGCGATGGCCGGCGCGCGCGAGCGCGAGCGCCACGCGTCCCGTCCCAGCGCCGACGTCGAGCACGCTTCCCGACCCCGAGCCGGCCGCGGCCATGACTCCCGCACATGCCTCCCCGGCGAGCTCGCGCCAAAGCGCCAGGTCCGCCGCGTAGGTCCCGCACTCGAGGTCATGCCAGATGACCGCGTCCGGCGACCGCGGGCCGCTCGCGTCCGTCCCTGTGTCGCCGTGCCCGGCTCCGTGCGATGGGGTCACGACCATGCGCTGCTCGCCTCCCCGCGCGCGACCAGCAGCTCGCGCAGCGCCAGCATCGCGGTGTACGTCGGCAGCGCGAACAGCGGCGCCCCCGCGCCGTCCGGGCGGTCCGGGCTGTCCGCGGCCGCCGTGGCGAGCGCGTCAGCGAGATCTTCGCGCACCTCGATCCGCTCCGGTTCGACGCCCGCGTACTTCAGGCGTGCCGCCAGATCGGCGGCGCGGGTACCGCTGCACGTCGCGCGGCGGATGCGGCCCGCCAGCAGCTCGAAATCCGCGTCCCAGATCCAGGACACGTCGCGGCCATCGGCGATGTGGTCGTTGAGCACCCCGAGCAGGTCGTGCTCACCGGGCTCGAGCGCGAGCGTGCGCAGCACCTCGTTGGCACCCGCGGGATTCTTGACGAGCAGGATCTGCAGCACGCGCGTGCCGGCGCGCGCACCAACGCCATCCGAGCTTCGAGCAGGTATCGACACGGACACGATCTCCGCACGCCCGAACGCCGCGCGCGAGCCCGCCAGGCCCGCCACGATGCTCTCCAGCGGAACCTCCAACGCGCTCGCGAGCGCCGCGGCGGCGAGCGCGTTGTAGACGTTGTACAGGCCGGGCAGCGCCAACGCGATCTCGGCTCGGCCGGCCGGCGTGGTGAGCGTGAAACGCGCCGCGCGGACCCCTTCCAGATGCACATCGCTGGCCGTGACAGTCGGGGTCGGCCTGGACTGGCCGCAGCTCGCGCAGTGATAGTGGCCGAGATGCCCCAGATAGACGGCGTCGAAGACGTACGGGGCGCCACAGCGCCGGCAATGTCTGGCGTCGGCGGCGTGCGCCATCCCCGCGAGCGTCAACGAGTCGTCCTCCAGTCCGAAGTACAGCGCGCCGTGGTGCTCGCGCCCGAGGTCGGCGATCAGCGGGTCGTCGGCGTTCAGCACGAGCTTGCGCTCGCCGCTGCGCAGCACCTGCTCCCAGCGTTCGGCGATCGTGTCGAGCTCGCCGTAGCGGTCGAGCTGGTCGCGGAACAGGTTGCCGAGCAGGATCGCGCGCGGCTGCAGCTCGGCGGTGAGCCGCGCGAGCCACAGCTCGTCGACCTCGAACACGCCCAGCTCGCCGGCGATCGTTCCGCCGGGCTTCGCCGCGGCGAGCAGCGTCGTCGCGATCCCGCCGGCCATGTTCGCGCCCTCCTGGTTGCGCACGAGCGAGATCCCCGCGTGCTCGAGGATGCCGGCGGCCATCGCCGCGGTCGTCGTCTTGCCGTTGGTCGCCGAGATCAGCACGCTGCCGCGTCGCAGGCGCGCGCCGAGCTCGCCGATCGCGTCGGGTGCGAGGCGCATCAGCAGCTTGCCGGGTGCGCTCGTGCCGCCGCCGCCCCGCAGGCGCGAGATCGCCCCGACGCCACGAGCGAGCGCGAGCTTTGCCGCGAGCGTGTCCGCCATCAGCTCCCCGAAAAGGCCGGCCCGGGCTGCGCCGGGGTCAGCATCGTGACGGCGCCAGGGAGTGCGCGTACGCGAACCGGCAGCTCGCCGATCGGATCGCCGTCCGCGTACATCGTGAACGGGCGATCGGCGCTGAGCACGAGCTCGCGCGCGCGAAACACGCTGACGCTGGGCTCGTGCACGTGCGTCCCCTTGAACACCTTCGGCAGGATTCTCGTCAGGAACCTGAGCTTGCTGACGTGCTCGCACACGACGACCTCGAGCAGGCCGTCGTCGAGCATCGCGTCGGGTGCCGCGCGCATCCCACCGCCGTAGGTCTTCGAGTTGGCCGCGCCGACCGAGAACGCCGTGAAGGAGCGCCGCTCGCCCGGCGGGTCGAGCTCGATCTCGAAACGCGCCGGTCGCCACGATAGGAGCGCCGCGAGCGCTCCGTACACGTACACGAGGCCGCCCAGCCAGGCGGGTGCCTGATTGGCGATGCGGTTGGCGTCGCTGTCGAAGCCCGCGGAGGCGATGCCGACGAACGCGTGCTCGCGATCCTCCGAGCCCGCGCCCGCGACCAGCCCGAGGTCCACCGGCTGCGTGTGCCCTGCGGCGATCACCGCCGCCGCGCCGTCGGGATCGTCAGGGATCCCGAGTACCCGCGCCAGGTCGTTGCCGCGCCCGCCGGGAATCACGCCGAGGACGGCGCCCGGAAGTTGGATCAGGGCGTCGGCGAGCACGCCGATCATGCCGTCGCCGCTGAGCGCCACGATCGTCTCGCCGCGTCCCGCTGCCTCGATCGCGAGCTGACGAGCGTGATCCAGGTCGCGGGTGTCGGCGCGACGTACCGTCAGACCGCGCGCACGCAACGCGCGCTCGACGCCAGGGGCGAGGCGTCCAGCGCGGCCGCCACCGGCGGCCGGGTTCACGACTAGGCAGAGGGGTGCGGACACGGTGGGCCTATGGTCCTGCGGCCGGTGCGAGGACGGGGACGGAGCCTCAGCTGGCCGCGGCCTTGCGTGCACGGTCGCGCCGGCGCCGCCCGACCGCGGCCATCACAGCGAGCACGGCGAGCACCAGGATCAGACCGAGCAGGACGCCCGGCGCGACCCCGATGCCGCCGAAGGGAAGCGAGATCAGCTCGACGACGCCAAGCCCGAGCGCGAGCAGCGCGATGACCAGCACGATGATCAGAAGGACACCGCGCATGCGCGCGAGGATGCCGGCGGAGGCGGGGGGGAGGAGCAGCCCCATTGCCCTCAGCGCGAACATCTGCCGGCCGCTGGGTGGCGTCTGCCCGAGTCGCTCGACCGCCTCCTTGAGGTCGCCGGCGCGACGTTCCGCGAGGGCGAGCGACGCATCCGCCATGCGCCTGATCTGCATCCGCTCCTGCGGTCGAGCGGCGGCGATCGCGCGCTGAAAATACCCTCGCGCCGCCTCGGCGTCGAAGCGCTCGGATGCGCGCGCGCCGAGGATCGACATCGCGGCGGCCTTGTATTTGGTCTCGGCCTCGAGCTCCTCGTCCGATCGCTGCTCGAGCGCCTGGATCGCCTCGAGGGCGCCACGCTGCTCGATGCGGACCTGGCGTTGTTTCGGGGGCATCGGCCGTCATTCTATGGGGTGGGGAGCGGTATGCTCGCGAGATGACAAGCCGCTTGCCCTCAACCAGCGGGCGCCTGCGCACAAGCGTCTGCGCGCTCTGCCTCGCGGCGCTGCTGGCGCTCGGCGCCACCGCCGCGCCGGTGGCCGGCGCCGCGGGCCTCGGGGCAAACGGCGCGCTCGGCAAACTGACCGAAGAACAGCCCGAAGAAGCGGAACCGAAGGCCGCCACGAGCACGAGCGCGGCTTCGTCGGAACCGCACAACACGAGCACCGTGCTGCTGCTGGGGATCGCCGCCGCTGCGGTGCTGCTGATCGGCATCGTGTTCCTGATCATGCGCGACGTGCGCAGCGTGGTCCCGGCGACCGACACCGATCTGCTCGAAGGCAGCTCAGCGCGCCACTCCGAGGCCGCCATGCGCAAGCGGCGCGCGAAGGCGAAGGCGGCGCGCCAGCAGCGAAAGCGCAACCGCTGAGCTCGCAACCGCTGAGCTCAGAAGCTCAGTGAGAGACGCGCAGCGGCCGCGCGCGCAGGCACGTGCGCACACGCGGTGGCGCGGACGGGGACCCGTGCGGGCCGCGGCGCGGCTTGCGCGGGCGCGGGGTACGGGGCCGCGGCGAGCGCGGGTGCGGGTCCAGCGGTCCACCAGGGAGCGCCTTGGAGCCGCCGTCTTCTTCGGAGGAGTCAGGCACGTCAGCTGCCTCGGCCGCGCGGTCGTTGCGATACGGGATCCACAGCATCAGACCAGCGAGCGGAATCTTCACCAGCGCCGCGAAAAACAGGATCCAGACCCAGAAGGGCATGTTCATATCGATGGTACTACTGCGGCGTGGGAACGCAAACAGACAAGAGACTGACCCAGCTCGCGGGGGAAGTGAGCCGCTGCCGGCGCTGCCCGCGGCTGGTTTCCTGGCGTGAGCAGGTCGCCCGCGAGCGCCGCGCAGCCTTCGCCACAGAGGAGTACTGGGGACGCCCACTGCCGGGCTTCGGCGATCCCTCCGCGCGCGTGCTGCTGCTGGGTCTCGCGCCGGCCGCGCACGGCGCGAACCGCACCGGGCGGATGTTCACGGGCGATCGCTCGGGAGATTTCCTGTTCGCGGCGCTGTGGCGGGCCGGATTTGCCAATCAACCCGTCTCGCGCAGGCGCGACGACGGCCTCGAGCTCAGCGGTGCGTGGATCACCGCGGCGGTGCGCTGCGCACCGCCGGCAAACCGCCCGACCCCGCAGGAGCGCGAGCTCTGCCTGCCGTGGAGTGTCGCCGAGCTCGAGCTGCTCGCCGACGTCCGCGTGATCGTGTGCCTGGGGGCGTTCGCCTGGGACGCCGCGCTCCGGCTGGTCTCGGCGCTCGCCGACCCGCCCGTCGCCCCGCGGCGGCCGCGGCCGCGCTTCGCCCACGGCGCCGAGCTCGCCGCTGAGCGCTACAAGCTGCTCGGCTGCTACCACCCGAGCCAGCAGAACACCTTTACGGGAAGGCTCACCGAGCCGATGATCGACGCCGTACTAGAACGCGCTCGGGTACTCGCCGACTGTCCGCGCTAGCATCGATTGCAACGATGAGGAGCGTGATCGCAGCGACGCTGGCTGTCGTGGTGGGCTTGGTTGTCGCAAACATGCTGGGCGTCGCATCCGCGGAAGCACCGACGACGACAGCGCCCCTGCGCAGCGTGAGCGTGGAAGGGGTTGCAAACGTGCCGATCGCGCAGGACGCGAACCTCGCCACGGCGACGGCCGTCTATCGCCAAGCGCAGGCGGCCGCGATGGCCGACGGGCAGACGAAGGCCGAATTCCTGGCCGGGAAGGCGGCGGTCACGCTCGTGGACGTGCAGAACATCGTCGAAGGCGGCGGCGGGATCAACTGCACGTCCGACGAAGAATCGAACTATGCCCAGTATGAAGGCGAACGCCCCGACTTCGGCTCGCCACCCGCGCCGGTCATCGCCCCGCGGGAGGCTGCGGCTCCTGCAGCGCCCGCGCTCCACAAGCACAAGCCGAAACACGCGACCAGCCACCCGACCGCCAAAAAGGCGAGCGTCGTGACCTGCACGCTGACGGCCGAGGTGGCCCTCGTGTACGCGATCAGCTAACAAGCGCGCGCACTGATCGGCGGGCACTAACCTGGTGCGCGTGCCCTACACCAGCGCCGACGCCAGGCAGCAGCTGCTCGACACCGTTGCCGAAGCGGCCGAGGCGCTCGGCTCGGCGCTGGCCTCGCTGACCGAGGCCTACGAGCTGCTCGACGAAGGCAACGCCGACAGGGTGGAGGAGGCGTTGTTTCGCCCCGTGCAGATGGCCTACGGGCGCGCGCGGCGCGCACATGCCGGCTTCGCCGAGCGTCACGGCATGGTGGGTCGCGGGTTCACGCCGGCGGTTGCCGGAGCCCCGTCGAAAGGCGCCAAGGGCTTTCTCGACAGCGCCGTGTCGTCGGTCGGCGACGCCGACCGGCTGCTCGCGACGTTGCAGGACTCGATGCTCCCGGTGGAGTTCGGCGACGTGGAGCTGCGCGCCGATCTCGAGCACGTCCGGTCGTCACTCGACGGCCTTCCGTCAAGAGCTCGCGAGCTCGAGCGCACGCTCGGACGCTAGGAACCTGTTTCAGAACAGGTTCGAAGGCGACGCTACTCGACGGGAACGCCGTTGGCGGTGAGCTCGACGTCGATGTTGCCGCGCGTGGCGTTGGAGTAGGGGCAGACCTGATGGGCGGCGCGCACGAGGTCAACGGCGCTGGCGGCGTCGGAGATTCCCGGCAGCGTGACATCGAGTCCCACCGACAGCATGAAGCCGCCCTCGCCATTGGGCGAAAGCGAGACCGCGGAGTCGATCGCGACATCGCCGGGGTCGGCCTTGGCGCGGCGCGCTACGACGCCGAGCGCCCCCTCGAAGCACGCCGCATAGCCCACGGCGAAGAGCTCCTCGGGGTTCGTGCCGCCACCGTGCCCGCCCATCTCGGTGGGAAGACGCAGGTCGACCTCCAGGGCGCCGTCGCTCGAACGCCCGTGTCCCTCTGCGCGCCCTCCGGTCACGTGTGCTTTGGCCGTGTAGAGCTTGTCCGCCATCGCCTGCCTCTCATTCGTGGTCCGCTCGCCCTGATGCTAGACGGTGGCGATCGTGCCGGTCCCAGCCCCGGGGCGGTTCGAGCAAGCTATGGCGCGAGGCGCTCGAGCACCCAGAGGCCACCGTCGTGCCGGTAGCGCAGCCGATCGTGCAGGCGATCGTGGCGCTGCTGCCACAGCTCGATCGTCTCCGGGACGAGCCGGTAGCCGCCCCAGCGCGCTGGCAACGGCAGCTCCCCGTGCTGGTAGCGCTGCTCGAGCTCACCGACGCGCTCCTCGAGTAGCGCGCGGCTGGCGATGACCTCGCTCTGGGGCGAAGCCAGCGCGCTCAGCTGGCTCCCGCGGGGGCGGCTGCGCACGTACTCAGCGGACTCCTCCGCACTCGTGCGCTCGACGGCGCCCTCGATTCGCACCTGGCGGCCGAGCGGATCCCAGTAGAAGGCCAGCGCCGCGCGCGGGTTGGCGGCGAGCTCCACGGCCTTGCGGCTCGCGTAGTTGGAGAAGAACACGAAGCCGCTGTCGTCGAAGCGCTTGACGAGCACCATCCGTACCGACGGCGCGCCGTCCACCGATGCCGTTGCCAGCGCCGCCGCTTCCGGCATCCGCAGATCGGCCGCCTGGGCCTGCTGGAACCAGGCCGCGAACTGGCGCACCGGGTGCGGGTCGACGTCCTGCTCGCGCAGCGGCTCGCCGTAGTCGGTCATCGGCGCATCCTGGCAGAGCGGCTCACGCGCCGGTGGCGTTCAGCTCGTGAAGAATTGTTGGTAGAGCAGGAAGACGTTGAGTGCGCTGATCAGGCTGGCGCAGCCCCAGGCGAGGATGGTGGTGAGGCGGCGGTTGACGTGGATGCCCATGATGTCCCGTCGGCTGGTGATCATGACGAGCGGCACGAGCGCGAATGGGATGCCGAAGGACAGCACGACCTGGCTGAGCACGAGCGCGCTGGTGGGGCTGACGCCGATGGCTAGGACGACGATGGCGGGGATCATCGTGACGGCGCGGCGCAGCATTAGCGGGATGCGGACGTTGATGAAGCCCTGCATCACGACCTGCCCGGCGTAGGTGCCGACGCTGGATGAGGAGGCGCCGGAGGCGAGCAGCGCGACTGCGAACGCGAGCGCGGCGGTGCCGCCAACGAGGTGGCCGAACTGCGCGTGGGCTTCCTGGATTGAGCTGAGACCCGAGAGGGCGGGGGTGTGGAAGAGCTTGGCGGCGACAGCGAGCATCGCCATGTTGACCAGGCCGGCGAGCCCGAGCGCGATGATGACGTCCATGCGCTCGAAGCGCAGCACGCGGCCGCGCTCTGAGTCGTTGCGGCAGGGCATGCGGCCCTTCGTCAGCGCGGAGTGCAGGTAGATGACGTGCGGCATCACGGTCGCGCCGATGATTCCGACCGCGAGGTAGAGCGAGCTGGCGCCGTGGAGGCCGGGCAAGAGACCCTTCAGTGAGCCGTGTACGGAGGGGCCGATACGCAGTGTCTCGTACAGGAAGCCTCCGAAGATGATCCCCAGCAGAGCGGTGATCGCCAGCTCGAAGCGGCGGAAGCCGCGTGTCTGAAGCTCTAGGATCGCGAACGCGATCACACCGGTGATCAGGCCGGCCGGCAGCAGCGGCACGCCGAACAGCAGGTTCAACCCGAGCGCGGCGCCGAGGAACTCGGCGATGTCGGTCGACATCGCCATGATCTCGGCCTGCACCCACATGCCCCAGGTGAACGCGCGCGGGAAGCGTTCGCGCACGACCTCGGGATAGTTGCTGTCGGTGACGATCCCGAGCTTTGCCGAGAGGTACTGGATCAGCATCGCCATCACGTTCGCCGCCAGCACTACCCACAGCAGCAGGTAGCCGAACTGCGCGCCACCTTCGATGTTGGTGGCGAAGTTGCCCGGATCGACATAGGCGATCGACGCAACGAACGCCGGGCCCAGCATCATGAGCGTCGCGCGCACGCGACCTTTGGACAGAAGCTGCTCGAGCGCGCTCGGCCCCGCGAGCGTCCCGCCGAGCTCCCCGGGTAGCGCTACGGAGGCGCCCTCGACGGCGCCCTCAAGCGCGGGGACGGGATTGGGGCCCAGCGGGGTTATCCCCGAGCCTCTTCGGTTTCGATGCGCATCGCGCGCGCCAGCGCGCCGCCGATCGGATACTCGCGCTTGCCGAAGCGCACGAACACTGGCCCGCCGAACGGCTGACGGTCGATGACTTCTAGGCGATCGCCGATGGCGATGCCGTGCTCGGCGAGGTAGCGCAGCATCTCCGGGTCAGAGTCAGAGACGCGCACGAAGCGACCGGCGGCCCCCGGCGCTAGCTCGTCCAGGCTGTGGGTGTGGCGCTCCTCGATCCCGAACTCCGACTGACGGGATCGGATCGCCGTGGGGATCGACCGTCGGGTCGCCAAGTCGCGCGGCGATGAGCTCCTCGAGCTCCTCGGAGAGCACGTGCTCGAGGACCTCGGCCTCGGCGTGCACGCGATCCCAGGGCATCCCGAGCTCCTCGGCGAGGAACAGCTCGAGCAGCCGGTGGTGGCGGAGCACCTCGAGCGCGACCCGGCGACCCTCGCGGGTGAGCCTCACCCCGTGGTAGGGCTCATGCGTGACCAGCCCGACGTCGGAGAGCTTGCGCACCATTGCCGAGACCGAGCCCGGCGTGACACCCAGCCGCTCGGCCAGCTCGGTGGTCGATACCGCCGCGCCCTTGCGCGCCTCCAGCGCATACACCGCCTTGGCGTAGTCTTGGACAGACGCAGAAATCAAATCAGGCACGGCCACGGCGATATTTAGGCAGACCAAAACATGTTTGTCAAGGCGTATAATCCTTTTCAGCCGATCTGATCCCAGGGTCGTCGCAACGGGCGTTAGGATGAACTCGTGTCTGAGGATCGCTGCGACTTGCTGTGTCTTGACCTGGAGCGCGCCGAGGCGATCCGCCAGTGCCTGGATCTCGATCTCACGGCGGGGGCGGCGGCGCGTGCAAAGGCGCTCGCCGACCCCACACGCCTTCTGATCGCGCTCGCGCTGCGCGATGGCGAGGAGCTCTGCGTGTGTGACCTGGCGTGGATCACCGCGAGAGCGGAGAACCTCGTCGGCTACCACCTGCGCGCGCTACGCGACGCCGGCCTGGCGTGCTCGCGACGCGAGCACAAGATCGTCTTCTACGCGTTGAGCGACGCCGGCTGCCGGCTGCTCGACGCACACCTCGAGCTCGCCGAGGCCGCGTCGTGAGCACCCCATCGCTCGAACTGCCGAGCGTCGCCCGGCCGGCGCGCGCCTCGCGCGGAGAAACCCCGCTCGAGCTGGCCGAGCGCGAACGCCTGATCGGCCGCGCGAAGGCGCTGTCCTGGCTCAGCCTCGCGTACATGACCGCCGAGGGCGGGGTCGCGATCACCGCCGCGATCTTTGCCAGCTCCGTCGCGCTGCTCGGCTTCGGTCTTGACTCCGCTATCGAGGGGCTCGCCTCGATCATCGTCATCTGGCGCTTCACCGGCGCCCGCCGACTCTCCGAGCACGCCGAGCTACGCGCCCAGCGGCTCGTCGCGATCACATTCTTCCTGCTCGCCCCCTACATAACCCAAGACGCCATCCGCGCACTCATCAACGGCGAGCGTCCCCGAGCCAGCTGGCTCGGGATCGGCCTATCGATCTCCAGCATGATCGTCATGCCGCTCCTCGGCAAAGCCAAGCAGACCATCGGCCAGCGCCTGGGCTCAGGGGCAACCGCCGGCGAGGGCACCCAGAACATGCTCTGTGCCTATCTCGCAGCAGGCGTCCTCACCGGACTGGTGCTCAACGCCGCCCTCGGCCTATGGTGGGCCGACCCCGCCGTCGCACTCGCCATCGGCGCGCTCGCGCTCAACGAGGGCCGCCAAACCTGGCACGGCAAGGGCTGCTGCGCCACCTCGCCGCTCACCCGCGAGCCGCTCGACACCTGTAACCACGATTGCCGCACCTGACACGTCGCGACTGCGCGCCCTCGGGCGCGCGGACAGCAGCCCGTGCGACTCGTTGGTTGACATAACATCGATTATCAGGCATTCAAAAGAAGTGCCTGCAAATGGGCAGCTTCGTGTCAGCGCTCGTTCCAGCCGGCACCGGTCGCCACATACTCCTCGACCCGCGCCTGCATCAGCGCCTTGAGAAGGTCGGTCGGCAGCTCGCGACTGTAAGGGAGCTTGATGAAGCCCTCACCGGCCTCGTATCCAGCGTCCTCAACCGCGGCCTTCTGGGTGGCGAAGAACGGCGGTGGGAATCGCAGCGAGCAGTGGTTCTTGAAGTTCTGGAGCATCCACAGGCTCGTTTTCTCGCCGCGGACGTACACGGGCAGGTTCCACTTCAGCGCCTCTCGCGCCTCCGGGTCGGCGTCGCGGCTCAGCTCCCTGAGTGCCTCGAGGTGCGGCCGCTGGACGTCGTCGAGTTGCGCAAAGAAGTCATCGACGCTCGACCGTTTCGGCATCGGCATGGCGTCAGGGTATCGGCCACCGCCCTCGGTGATCTACGTGGCGTGTACCTGACCGCCGTCGGGGCGTCCCCGCCCTGATCTACCGTGAAATCATGTCGCGCCAAGCCGACGCCCGCAGCTACGGACGCGTCTTCGACGAGGTCGCCGAGGACTACGACCGCCATCGCCCTACCTACCCGGACGCACTCGTCGACCGGGCGTGCGAGGGCATCGGGCCCGGCACCGCGGTACTCGAGATCGGCTGCGGCACGGGACAACTCACCCGCAGCCTGCTGGCCCGCGGGCTGCGCGTGACAGCCGTGGAGCCGGGCCAGCGACTGATCGCGCGGGCTCGCGATCGGTTGAACGGCGCCGGCGACGTGCAGTTCGTCAACGTGCGCCTCGAGGACGTGTCGCTGCCGCGTGCGCACTACGCGGCTGTGTTCTCGGCGTCGGCGATCCATTGGATCGATCCGGACGTCAGCTGGCGCAAGGCGGCCGATGCGCTGGTGGACGGCGGGCGCCTTGCTCTCGTCTCGTATTTCGGGCTCGACGATCCCCGCAGCGCCGACGATCAGCAGGCGCTGCGCGCGGGCGTGACGACGGTTGCGCCCGAATGCGCCGCTGCTTGGCCTACCTATCGCGATCTCGCCGGCATCCGCGCCGGCGTTTCAGCACGGCGCGACAACGTCTCGGAGGCGTGGGCATGGCTGGGCGACTACGCGATCACGCGTGGGTATGCCGAGGACCTCTTTGATGACGCGCGCGTCGTCACAGTGCCGACGCAGCTGGAGCACACCGCCGACGAAGTGAACGCGCTGCTGGGCACCATGTCGTTCTGGGCGGGACTGTCACCGCGACAGCGTGACGCTCTCGCCGCTGAGAACCAAACCTTCCACCACCGGATCGGCCGGCCGATACGCTCGAGCACAGTCGCCTGCCTGCTACTGGCACGACGCCGGCGACGCACCTAGCCAGCTAGCGTGCTCCTTGTCTCACATCCGTGAGACGCCGCAATTTCTTCGACGACGTTGCACCGGCCCCAGAAGCTGCGGCGGCTATGTTTGGGGTGTGTGCGCCCTCGTGCTCGCGGTCGTTCTGGTGCTCGCCGTGTCGGCTGGTGGTTGCGGCGGCAAATCGTCCTCGACGTCGTCCAAGACGACCACCGGCCACCACAAGCAGCCGAACAAGCCTGCCCACTACTGACCGGTGCCGGTCGCAGACCTCGCGGTCGGGGTCGCTTCTGGCGGCACGGCTGACCAGGTCAGAGACCGCCGGCCCCGAGAGTCCCTCCAGACGCATGCGCACGACGTCATCCGAGCGCCGTAGGTCGGCGAGCGTCTCCGAGAGCTCCGCCGGCGCATCGGCGTCGCTGTCGCGGAAGGTCGCGAGGATCAGCAGTCGCGCGCTCCAGGCAGAGCGCGCCAGGTGTCGCAGGCGGGGACGGCGAGGTCGGCCGCAATGGCTCCGGAACGTCCAGGATCCCTGCCTCCATAAAGAGACGATAGTCAGTCTTGACCATGCCCATCTCGGATCGATGGAGGGCCGAGCATTCGAATTGGGTCAGCTCAGGTCATGACAGCCACATTCGAGCGGCGTAGGCTCGGCCGTGACAAGTCGAGACGACCCGACAGGGGGAAGACATGAGCACCACCACCGCCTTGATCGACACGGCCCGCAGCGAGATGCGGGGCTTCCAGGGATCGCTTACAGCGCCCACGGACCCGGGCTACGACGCGGCCCGCAAGGTATACAACGCGATGATCGACCGGCACCCTGCGCTGATCGCGGGTTGCACCGATTCCGGCGATCTCGCAAAGGTCGTCTCGTTCGCCGTTGACCACGACCTCTTGCTGGCCGTGCGCGGCGGCGCCCACAACGGCGCCGGGCTGGGAACCTGCGAGGACGGCGTCGTTCTCGACCTCTCGGGCCTGAAGGACGTGGCAGTGGATCCAGGCGCCCGGACGGCGAGGGTCGGCGGCGGCTGCACCTGGGGCGAAGTGGATGCCGCGACCAACGCGCACGGCCTGGCGGCACCGAGCGGGATCATCTCCAGCACCGGCGTCGGTGGTCTCACGCTGGGTGGCGGCCTCGGGCACCTGACCCGCAAGTGCGGGCTCACTATCGACAACCTGCTGGAGGCGGAGGTCGTGCTCGCGAGCGGCGCCACGGTCCGTGCCGCCGCGGACGAGCACCCCGACCTCTACTGGGCGATCCGCGGCGGCGGCGGCAACTTCGGCGTTGTCACCTCGTTCCTGTTCAGGCTGCACGAGGTCTCGACCGTCGTCGGCGGCCCGACCTTCTGGCCGGTCGAGCTGGGCGCTGAGGTGCTCGCCGCCTACCGAGACTTCCTGCCGAACGCCCCGCGCGAGCTCAACGGCTTCTTCGCCTTCGCATCGGTCCCGCCGGCGCCGCCATTCCCCGAGGATCTCCACCTGCGAAAGGTATGCGGGGTCGTCTGGTGTTACGCCGGCGCTCCCGAGGACGCCGCCGCGGCGATGGCCCCGTTGCTGGACGCCCTGCCGGAGCCCTTGCTGCACGCAGTCCAGCCGATGCCCTTCGCGGCGCTCCAGGGCGCTTTCGACCCCGTTTATCCCGCCGGAGACCAGTGGTACTGGCGCGCTGACTTCGTCAAGGAGATCCCCGACGCTGCCGTCGAGGCGCACGCGAAGTTCGGTGCCGAGATGCCGACGTGGCAATCGACGATGCACCTTTACCCGATCGACGGAGCTGCCCACGACGTCGGCCCGTCCGACACCCCGTGGAGCTACCGCGATGCGGTCTGGGGATCGGTCTTCGCAGGTGTCGATCACGACCCCGCCAATGCCGAGGCGATCCGCCGCTGGTGCGTCGACTACTTCGACGCGCTTCACCCGCACTCTGCCGGTGGTGCTTACGTGAACATGATGATGGACGAGGGCGAGGAGCGGGTGCGGGCGAGCTATCGCCACAACTACGATCGCCTGGCGCAGATCAAGGCCACCTACGACCCTGACAACCGCTTCCGGGTCAACCAGAACATCCGCCCCGCGGGTTCGCCGGCAGCCCCCTCGCCCAACGCGATACGCTGACGCTCGGCCCAGACTGATCGCCATGCCGCTCTTCATGGACCGCCACGATCTCGAGGACGCGACCGCCGCGGAGGTTGCCGTCGCCCACATGCGCGATCTCGAGGTTCAGGACGGATTCGGCGTGCGCTTCGTCACGTACTGGTTCGACCAGGACGCCGGGAGCGGCTTCTGCTTAGTCGAGGCACCCGACGTGGAGGCCGTCGAGGCAGCCCATCGGGCAGCGCATGGGCTGCTTCCGTCGAGCGTTATCGAGGTCGATCAAGCCGTCGTGCGTGGCTTCTTCGGTCGGCTCAACACCCACCCCGTGGGCGAGCCATACATCGAGAGCGCTTTCCGCGCGATCCTCTTCACCGACATCGTCGACTCCACCCGTCTCACCCAGCAATTGGGAGACCTTGCGGCGATGGCGCTTCTGCGGGTGCACGACTCAGTCGTACGCTCCGTCCTCGCTCGTTTCGGCGGCAGCGAGGTCAAGCACACCGGCGACGGGATCATGGCTGCGTTCGCCTCGACCTTCCAGGCGGTCTCCGCGGCGATGCAAATCCAGCGAGCGCTGGAGGAGCTCGACGAACCGACGCCGGCACAGCTGCACGTGCGCGTCGGGGTGGCGGCCGGGGAGCCCGTCACCGAGCAGGACGATCTCTTTGGCGCGGCGGTGCAGCAGGCCGCACGACTGTGCGCGTGCGCTCAGCCGGATTGCATCGTCGTCTCTTCCGGGGTGCACGATCTCTGTCGCGGCAAGGGCATCCGGTTTTCCGATGGCGGCCCGATCGCCGTGAAGGGCTTCGACGAGCCGATCGGGCACTTCGAGGTCGACTGGCGCGATTGAGGCTCGTCAAACGGAAATGACACGCAGCGCCGAGTGCGCGCGAGCGATACGTACGTAGTCGGCGTCTTGGGAGACGACCGGCAGTCCATGCTCGATGGCCGTAGCCGCGATCAGCGAGTCGGTCAGCCGGATCGTGCTGTGGATTCCTGCGACGCGACAGTCGGCAATGAGTCGCGCCCAGGTGACCATGACGGCTTCGCTGACCGCGATTGGGTCCGCGCCCCTTGCTAGCGCAAGCGTGTCGGCACGCCGCGCTCGCGTCGAGTCATCGCTGGCGCTGAGCACGCCGAGTTGGAGCTCGCCGATCGTGACGACGGACACAGCCACGCGTTCCGGCAACTCCCCCAGCGGGCGGCCGGTCTCGTGCGCGACGAATATCGAGGTGTCGAGCAGCCCGCTGGACGTGCTCAAAGCTCATCGAGAGTCTGACCAACGAGAGCGTCGAGCTCATGCCGCAGACCGGAATCCGCGGCACGATGCTGCAACTCCTCGCGGAGACTCGCTCCCGACAACCAGCGCGCCCGACCCCCATGAGGGACGATGTCGGCGACCGGCTCGCCATGGACCGTCAGCGTGACCCGCTCACCCGCCTTCACGGCGTCAACCACCTGGCCCGTCCGGTTGCGGAGATCGCGAACACCTATCAACATTGTGCGACAGTGTAGCACAAACGCCTGTCCGGCCTCAGATGTGAGACGCCCCGACCCCGGTACTAGCCGGCCCGTTCGGCTGCGCGCTCGCGCACGTCGGTCTTTTCCGTGAGGGTCATCGCTCCCGGATGGCCGGCACCGGGCCAAGGAGTGAGCAGCAGGAGGATGCGTGAGTCCGCGACGGCTTGGACCTCGTGGCGCTCACCAGGCGCGAACTGCACCAACGTCCCGGGCTCGGCATCGATCGTCTTACCAGCGTGGCCGGCGATTTTCAACTCGCCGTCTATGACGGTGATCCAAGCTCCCTCGTGGACTTGGTGATCCTGGAGCTTCTCGCCAGCCGGAAGATCAAGCACGATCGCGCGTCCCTGCTCAGTCGAGCAGATGATCTCCGGCTGATGTGGTCTCCAAGCGAGGCCTTTGAGATCCCAGTCATCCATCCGGAGCCAGTCTTGCAGAGCATCAGGAATCGAGAAGCGCTGGTTGGGAGCCGCAGCTAGGGTGACCGCCATGGACATCACGACGCATCCGACCGTCCTCTGACAATCCGAGGGTCGATGGGGCCCGCGACTTCAGGAGAGTGACCATGAGCGACTCTGCCACGCAGGGAATCAAAACCGTGCTGCATCCCGTGTCCGATCTGGCAGCGGCCAAGCCCGTGTACGAAGCTCTGCTCGGCGTCCCGCCGACGAGCGACGCTCCCTACTACGTCGGCTTCGAGGCCGCGGGCCAGCAGATCGGGCTGGTGCCGGGCGGTGGACCGCAGGGCATGACCTCGCCGGTGGCCTTCTGGCACGTGCCCGACATCGAGGCGAAGCTCGCGGAGGTGACCGCTGCCGGTGCCACCGTGAAGGAACCCGCGCATGATGTGGGCGGCGGGCGCCTGGTGGCCACCATCACCGACCCCGATGGCAACGTCCTCGGGTTGCTTCAGGACCGTTGACTGCCGAACCTCGTGAAAGGAGCGAGACCCGATGAAGACGATGACCTGTGAACAGCTGGGCGGACCGTGTGATTTCGCTCTCCATGGAACGAACGCCAATGAGGTCATAAAGGCCCAGGACGCTCATCTGAAGGAGATGGTGGCTGGAGGCGATGAAGCGCACACAAGCGCCTTGAAGGCGATGCAGGGCAGGTGGAAGAACCCGATATCGGGGATGGGGTGGTACAGGAAGGCCAAGCGCGATTTTGCCGCTCTTCCCGACGACCGGTGAGCGCCGAGCCCGCTGCCGTCCCGAGCGTCGTGGCGACAGCGGGCATCGCCGGCATGGGCGCGGTGCGTGTCCTACAGGTTTCCATCCCCGTCGCTCGGTTCACCGTGATTGTCGCTGTCACCATCGCCGGCATTTGGACCCTGCGGGATCCCGGAGCTCGACGATTCGGGTTTGGCTTCGGCGGGCGCAGCCGGTGGCGACGCTGACGCTGTCGTTTCCGATCCTCCGTGCAGCAGGCGCAACGTGTTTTCACCGTCATCCACGTAATAGATGCCCTTCCCTTCGGGCGCGAGGACGAGGCCGAACAGCGATCCTTCCCCCGTCTTTGCGTCAGCGGTCTGCGCAGTCACCTGCTTGCCGGCGGGGGTCGTTTCAACGATGTTACCGTCGCCGGCATTGGTCGTGAGGATGTTGCCATTCGCTGCGATCGTCAGCCCGAGTGGCTGCTTGAGCAGTCCGCCTTCGGACACCGTGGCGCCGCCGTCCGGCACTGCGCTCGTGCGCGTCAGCGCATTCGGAATGGCTGCGATGCGGTTGTCGAGCGTGTCCGCGAGATAGAGCGTGCCGTCGCTTGCGAGTGCGACACCCGTCGGCCCGATCACCAGCGCCGTCGGATCGTCGCGCCACGGGATCTTGTTGGCGATCACCTGCTCGCCGAGAACCTTCGGCGGTTCGCTCGCTCCGGAGTGAAGGCGGATGCGCAAGACGGTCGAGTTCTTGATCGTGTAGGTGCCCTTCGCGGCGCCTCCGTTCAGCGCGTTGCTGACGAACAAGGTCGTTTCGTTGCCGTGGCTCGTCGAGGTCATGTCCCACGGGCCGGCGATCTGCGGGCCCGAGATCGTGCTCACCGGCTTCCCGGCGGAGTCGAGCACGATCAGACATCCGAGCTGGGCGGTAGCCGACTGGCCGTTGGTCGTCGGCAGGCTACCCACGACGACGTAGCCGCCGGGAAGGACGCTCAGCGCCGTTGTGAGCCCGACGCCTCCGGGGCAGCTGGCGGGCAGCGAGCTCGCGCTGAGCGTCGCGAACAACGACTCGCCACCGGCGGGGCTGACCTGCACGATCGTCGTGCCGGTCCCCTGATTGTTGGCCTTGTCGTTGAAGTTGCTGATCAGGAGATCGCCCGACGTCAGCTTGCCGGTGCTCGCGGGGACGAGCACGATGCCGTAGGGGTTCACGTCGCCGTTACTCGGGACCGTCGAAGCGACCGTCGAGGCCGTCTTGAGCGCCGCCAGGAACGGGGTGTTCGCGCTGGGCGCCGCGGCGGTACTCGCAGCCGGAGTGCTCGCCGTTGCCGAGCTCTGCGTCGTGCTGGTGCTGGAGCCGCACCCAGCGACAGCCAGGGCTACGCCGGCAGCGAGAAGTGGCGGTGCGAACGTTGAGCGTCTTGGCACTGGGTCTCTCCCCTGATTGGTTGCGAGTCGTCCTTTGGACTCCCGGAGCCAGGGTTTCCTTCCCGGCGAGATGGTTACGCTCAGGCGTGTGCCGGTCGCCGACCCGATCGCCCCCCCGCCACAGCCCGCGCGCAGCGAGCCCCGTCCGCCTGCAGCGCAGATCCAGGAGCCGGCCTGGTCACGCCCGGCGCTGATCGTCGTCGTGGCGCTCGCGGCCGCGCTGATGCTCGTCGACGTGACCCGCAGCGGCTACGGCAACTCCTACTACGCGACGGGTGCCCTCGCCGCGAGCCACAGCTGGAGCGCGCTGTTCGACAATGCCGCCGATCTCGGCGGCTACGTCAGCCTCGACAAGGGTCCGCTTCCGGACTGGCTGATGGGCCTCTCCGGCCGCGTATTCGGCTTCGGCAGCCTCAGCGTGATGCTTCCGGGCGCGCTGTACGGGATCGCGACGGTCGTTGTGCTCCACGACGCGGTGCGGCGCGCGCTCGGCCACGAGATCGCGATTCTCGCCGCGCTGATCATGGCGCTCACTCCGGTGGCGGTGCTCGTGGGGCGTTACAACGCTCCGGATGCGCTTTTGCTCGCGCTGCTCGTTGGCGCCGCCTGGAGCGTGACTGTGGCCGTCCAAACGGGGCGCCTGCGTGCGCTTTTGCTGTGCGCGATCCTCGTGGGCCTCGCGTTCAACACGAAGATGCTCGAGGCCTACCTCGTGGTGCCCGCGTTCGGGCTCGCATACCTTCTTGCCGCGCGCCGCTCGTTGCGCAGGCGGCTCCTCGAGCTGGCGCTCGCGGCGTGCCTGGCGCTGTTCGTCAGCGTGCTGTGGTTCGGCGCGATGATGCTGGTGCCGGCGAGCGGTCGACCCTACGTCGGCGAATCGAGTGACAACTCGTGGTTTCAGCTGATCCTCGGCGGCAACGGGGTCGAACGCGTCACCGGGGGCGCCGGCGCCTTCGGCCGTCACCTCGAGGGAAACCTCCTGTACCTCTCCAGCGCCCACGTCTCCGGCCAGATCGCGTGGCTGTTGCCGCTCGCGCTGGTGGGGCTTGGCCTCGGCCTATTGCAGACACGCGGTTCGCCGCGCGCGAGCTTCGCGTTCGGGAGCTATCTCCTGTGGGGCACGTGGATGGTCGTCGGTGCGTTGGTGCTCAGCTTCTCGGCGGGCACGCGCCACGCGTACTACACGTCGCTGCTCGCGCCGGCAGTGGCCACGCTCGCCGCGGCGGCGTTTGTCACGCTTTGGCGCTCCGCGCGCGCTTCGCCAGCAGCCGCCAGCGCTCTAGCGCTCAGCGTCCTCGGCACCTCTGCTGTCAGCTTCGCGATCCTCGCGAATGTAGCCGGCTTCTTCCCGTGGCTGCGGTGGATCGCGCTCGCCGGCGGCGTGGTGGCCGGCGCGGCGATCTTGACACTCCACCGCTTGAGCCACCATCGCGCACGGGTCACGCTTGCCCTGATCGCGACGGCGATCGCGTCACTCGCTGGCCCAGCCGCGTACTCGCTGGCGACCGCTGCCCGCGGCCACACCGGCTATGACCCGATCGCGGGACCGGGCCCCAGTCAGCGCGCGCCAGCTCCCGTCGCGTCGCCCGCGGGAGAACTCACGCAGCCGCAGAGCCTCGCGCTGCTCACCTCATACCTCTTGACACACCGCGACCACGCGCGCTTCATCCTCGCCGCAACCGATGCCAAAACGGCGGACCCGATCGCACTGGCCAGCGGGCAGGCGGTGATCACCATCGGTGGCTTCAGCGGCTCCGACCCCACGCCTACGGCCGGCCAGCTCGCGCGGCTCGTCAACTCGGGCCAACTGCGCTACGTGTTGCTCGACGCCGCCCGCCTGATGCCGACGCAGCCGACGCAACAAGGCGTCGCGGCGCCCGCGTGGGTGGGGCGACACTGCTCGCCCGTACCGTCCGCGTCGATCACGTCGCCGGCAAGCACTCGCTCTGCTCACCCCCAAGCGCGTCTCTACTCCGAGCTCGCCCTGTTTGAGTGCAGCCACTAATGAAGCACCGACAGGGCGGTGGACGAGCGTACGCCGCATACGGAAGTGGTCAACGTCAACCAGGCATTTCGCAAAAGAGTACTCCCCCACGCCCGACGCGTTCAACGCCTCTAGGACGCGTAGCGCAGATCGCCCGCCTAACCTGAGCTCACGTGTCCCCCGGCGTTTACGAGCTCGTCGAAGGCGACGTGCACAGGCACGGCGGCCTCCGCCATGCCCACGTCCACTCCGGCCCCCATGAGCACCATGCTCACCCCCACGCCCAGACACACGACGACTCCAACCCCCACGGCGACCCTCATTCCCACGGCCACGCGCACGGCCTGCTCGACGAGAGCATCAAGCGTTCACGCGAGGGCGTGCGTGCGGTCGCACTGGCGCTGGCGATCCTCGGCTGCACGGCTGTCCTGCAGGCGCTCGTGTTCGCGCTCACCGGCAGCCTCGCGCTGCTGGCCGACCTGATCCACAACGGCGGCGATGCGCTGACGGCGGTTCCGCTCGGGATCGCGTTCGCCCTGGCCTCTGCGCGCGCCGAGCGCCTCGCCGGCTTGGCGGTCGTTGCGGCGATCTTCGTGTCGGCATGCGTTGCCGCTTATGAGGCAGTCGTGCGCTTGATCCATCCGTCGACGCCCAGTCACCTGGCGGTGCTCGCGCTGGCCGGCGCGATCGGCTTCACCGGCAACTGGCTCGCGGGCATCGTCCGCATCCGAACCGGGCGCCGCCTGCGCAGCCCCGCGCTGATCGCGGACGGGGAGCACGCTCGCGTCGATGCCTACGTCTCACTCGCGGTGATCGTCAGCGCGATCGCAATCGCGGTGGGGGTGCCGATCCTCGACCCGCTGATCGGCCTCGGCATGACCGTCGCGATCCTGCGGATCACGCTCGGGAGCTGGCGCACGGTGCGCGGACACAGCGCGCACTAGTCGCGGCGGTCGAGCGCAGTGCACCTGGCGATCGAAGGTCAACCGCCGAGCGGCGAGGGCGGGATCCGGGTTTCGCCGTGAATCCCATCGATGCGCAGCACGAGCTCGTCGATGTAGCACCATGACCAAACCTCGCCGGGCTCGAGCGAGCGGATGATCGGATGGCCGCTGGCGTGGGCGTGCGCACTGGCGTGGCGGTTGGGTGAGTCATCGCAGCACCCAACTTCGCCGCACTCCAGGCAGATGCGCAGGTGCAGCCATGGGTCACCGGTCGCAAGGCATTGCGTGCAGCCTGCGACCGACTCCGGTAGCTCTGTGATCTCGACGTGGTCGAGATGGGTGCAGGTGGGCATCCAGTCTCCTTCGTTTGGACCCGACCAGGCTAACGCGAAAGTCCGCCCGCGCACGACTAGCCTTTTCCAGGCGATGATCGAGCTTCTCGTGCGCCGCGTGCCGCTCGAGCGCACCCGCGCGCTGCGGCAAGCCGTGCTCAGGCCGCACGAAGCCGTCGAGGAGATGGCTCGCAGTGAGTGCAGCGACGCGTTCGCGGTTGGCGCCTTCGATGGTGATGAGCTCGTCTCCGTCGGGCTCATCGCCCCCGATGGCGAGCCCGGCGGCTGGCGCATACGTGGCATGGCGACCGCGCCCGCCGCGCGCGGCATGGGCGCGGGCAAGGGCGTGCTCGACGCGCTCCTGCGCCATGCGCAAGGCGCGGGCGCGCAGCGCATCTGGTGCAACGCCCGCACGCCGGCGCGCGGTTTCTACGAACGCGCGGGCTTTCGCGTGATCTCAGAGGAGTTCGACCTGCCGATGATCGGTCCGCACGTGGTGATGGAGCTGACGGGCGCTACGGCGACGTTGCGGGAGGCGTCGCACGAAGCGAAGCCTCGAGCCTGGCTTCCTCGTCGGCGGTGAGCGAGTGGCGGATGACGTCCTCGGCGCTTGGGCCCAGTGCCGCGAGCATTTCGTCAACGTCCGAGGCCTCGGCGCACAGGACGATTGCCGAGGACGATGGGGGAATCGCCCTGCGGAGTCGCTCTGCGAGCTCCTGCGGCTCGGGCTCGGTGTCGCTTGGAGGACCCATCTGAGCACCGAGCAGGGCACCGACCAACAGTCCGACCGCGATGCCCGGTGGTCCACCGAGCACACCCAATAGGCCGGCGGTCACCGCACCCTTCGCGGCGCCCGCTTGGGAGACGTGATCGCCCTCGTCGACGTCGACGTAGTGGCCGGCGAACGTGCCGCGCAGCACCAGGCGCCCGTCGTGGTGACGTTCGACAAATCCGACCTTCTGCGCCCAGCGTGGGGCGCTCGATGATCGTTCCTTTGCGTCGGCGTACCTAAGCACGGCCGTTCCCTCCCCCCCGAACCGGACAACCGCGAACTCGAGACCCACGCTCCGGGAGTCTACTGGCACGATCCGACTTGAACAATTTATTTGGCATGCCATAATCTTTTTTCATGGCCGTCAACGACCAGCTGCGAACGGCAGCCGTGGAGGACTACTGCAAGGCGATCTTCACGCTCGAATCGCGCGGCGATCAGCCGGTGTCGACCAATGCGCTGGCTGAGCGCCTGGCGATCACACCCGGTTCGGTTTCGGCGATGTTGAAGCGTCTCGGCGAGCTCGGGGTGATCACGCACGTCCCCTACCGCGGCGTGCACCTGACCGCCGACGGACGACGGGTCGCGCTCGAGGTGATCCGCCATCACCGACTGCTCGAGAGCTATCTCGCAGACGCGCTCGGCATGCCATGGGACCGCGTACACGCGGAGGCGGAGGTGCTCGAGCACGTGCTCTCCGAGGACCTCGAGGAGCTGATCGCCGCGAAGCTCGGCCACCCGACGGTCGACCCCCACGGCGACCCGATCCCGAACGCCGACCTGGAGATAGAAGAGCGCGTAACCGACCGCATGGAGAGCCTGCGGCCGGGCGATGAGGGCCGCTTCGTGCGCGTGTCCGACTCAGACCCCGAGATGCTGCGCTATCTCGCCGACCGCGGCATCTCGCCCGGCGATCGCTTTGCGGTGCGCGATCGCCAGCCCTTCGGTGGTCCGCTGTTCGTGCAGTTCGGCGAGCGCGAGCACGCGATCGGTGGCCAGCTTGCCGGCGCGATGCGGGTCGAGCTCGAGCGCTCGTCCGCTCCGGGCGCGCCTGTAGAGCGCGAGGAGGTGACGCGGTGAGCACGCGCGAGGCGGTTGCCGCCTCCCCACTCCTCGGTCCGCCGCTGGTGACCGACGAGGACACGGCGCGCTCGCACGACCGGGCCCGCGTCCATCACGCGCGCAAGCACCGCAAGCGCTGGTATCTGCTGTGGCTGCTCGTCGGGCCCGGGATCCTCGCGATGCTCGGCGAGAACGACGGGCCGAGCATGATCGCCTACGCGTCCGACGGGGCGCAGTACGGCCTCGGGTTCTTCGTGCCGTTCATACCGATCCTGTTCGCGATGGCCTACGTCTGCCAGGAGATGTGCATGCGCGTCGGCGCCGTCACCCACCGCGGCTACGGCGAGCTGGTGCTGCAGCGCTACGGGCGCGTCTGGGGATGGTTCGGCGCCGGCGATCTCACGTTCACGAACCTCGTCACGCTCGTCGCCGAGTTCGTCTCGATCCGCGTCGGGCTCGCCTACTTCCATCTCGGCGCCGGCGTCGCCGTCGCCCTCGGGCTCGCGCTCGTCGTCTTCACCCTCAGCGGTGGGCGCTACTGGCGCTGGGAGCGGATCGTGCTCGGCATGGCGCTGTTCAACGGCCTGTTCCTGGCTGCGGCGATCCTCGTCAAACCGCATGTCGGCGCGCTCGTCGGCTCGTTCGACTTCACGCCGTTCCCGTCGGGGAGCTTCAACACGCTGCTGTTGCTGCTCGCCTCCACGATCGGCGCGACCGTGACGCCGTGGATGATCTTCTTCCAGCAGAGCGCCTCCGCCGACAAGGGCATGACCCCTGGCGACGTCAAGCACGGGCGCTACGACACTGCCGCCGGCGCCGTGCTGGCGGCGGTCTTCGGGGTCGGCGCGCTAATCGCCGGCGCGGCGCTGCTGGCCCACGGCGGTCCGGGCATCCAGGGCTTCGCCGGGGCCGGATTTCCCCAGGCGCTCGACCACCTCGCCGGCGGCGCCGCCGGCGCGGTGTTCGCGCTCGGCCTGATCGAGGCTGGCGCGGTCGCGATCCTCACGATCTCCGCCAGCACCGCCTATGCCGCCGGTGAATGCGTCGGCGTATCGCACAGCTTCAACAGCTCGCCGCGCGGCGCCGCCGTGTTCTACGCGGCCAACATCGGCGTCGCCCTGCTCGCAGCCGTCGTGATCCTGATCCCGGGCGCGCCGCTGCTCTCGATCGTGCTCAACGCGAACGTGCTCGCGACCGTGCTGTTGCCCGTCAGCCTCGTGCTGATGCTGATGCTCGCCAACGATCGCGGGCTGATGGGCGCCTGGGCCAACAAGCGCTCGACGAACGTCATCGGGATCGCCGTGATCGCCTTCGTCGGACTCTGCGGAGCCGCATACGGCATCGACTCGTTCCTGCAGACGATCCACCTGGTCGGCTCATGAACCGCGACGCGCCCACAATCGAGCTGCCCAACTCGCCAGACGAGCTGATCATGCACCTCGAGCGCGACCAGTTCGTCGCCGAGACCTCGAGGCCGGTGGCGCGTGCGGCGCTCAGCTCGCGCACCATCGCCGCGCTGTGGGCGCTGCGCGTGTTCGTGGTGCTCGTCAGCCTGATGGTCATCTACACGTTCATCGAGCAGCTGCACTGACGCCTCGGCGCGAGCGCGCTCAGCTCGTGAGCAGCCGTACGATCGCGGACACACCCACCACGACGATCACCGCGCGCAGGGCGGACGGTGGCAGGCGCCGTCCGTAGCGCGCGCCGAGCTGCGCACCTACGATCGCGGTCGCGGCGATGATCGCTGCCGGCCCCCAATCGACGTGCGCGGCGAACACGAAGTACAGGCCGGCGATGCCATTGACGAGGCCCGCGAGCACGTTCTTGAGCGCGTTTGTGCGCTGCAGATCCTGGGCGAGCGCGATGCCGAGGATTCCCAGCAGCAGGATGCCCTGGGCCGCGCCGAAGTAGCCGCCGTATACCCCGGTGAGGTACACAGCGATTGACACGAGCAGCGAGCCCCGGCGCTCGAGGTCGATCTTGCGCTCGCTCAGCCAGCGCGCCAGGCGCGGCTGCAGCACGGTCAGCACGAGCGCGAGCGCGATGAACACCGGCACGATCGCCTTGAACGCCGAGGCCGGCAGAACCAGCAGCAGCACCGCACCGGTGATCCCACCGGCGAGCGACATCACACCGAGGCGCAGCACACGCCCCCGCTGGCCGGCGAGCTCGCGGCGGTAGCCAATCGCTCCGGACACCGAGCCCGGCACGAGGCCGATCGTGTTCGAGACGTTCGCCGTCACCGGCGCGTAGCCGAACGCCAGCAGCACCGGGAAGGTGATCAGCGTCCCGCTCCCGACCAGCGTGTTGATCGCGCCCGCCGCCAGGCCGGCGAACGCGATCGCCACGATTTCGCCGATACTCATTCCACGTCAGCCCGGAGCGAGCTTGGCTCTAGGGTTTCTGACATGGACCTCGAGAAGGCTATCCGCACTCGTCGCACGCACAAGGCGTTCGGCGCACAACCGCTCGAGGTGGGCGTGCTCGAGCAGCTGTTCGAGCTCGCGAGCTGGGCGCCCAACCATCACCTCACCAATCCCTGGCGGTTCCGCGTCCTCGGCGAGCGCACCCGCGAGCGGCTGATGGCGCTGGCCGAGGCCGAGCTGCCGGGATCCGCGGTCAAGTTGCAGCGGGCACCGACGCTCGTCGCTGTCACCGCCGAGCAGAGCGGCGAGGAGGGCCAGGACCGCGAGGACCTGCTCGCGACCGCCGTCGCCGCGTATCTGGTGCTGCTGGGGGCACACGCCCGCGGTCTCGCCGGCTACTGGCGGACGGTGCCGCTGCTCGCGGAACCCCGCGGACGCGAGATCCTGGGCCTGTCGCCGACTGAGACGCCCGTCGGTCTGCTGTATCTGGGCACGCCGGTGCAGGAGCAGCGCGTGCCCGAGCGTGCGCCGCTCTCCGAGATCGTCACCTACCTCGAGTGAGTCCTTGCCCCCGCGGCGCGACGCGCTAGTTTCCCCCGCGGTGACCTCGTCGCGGCCGCGCAGCGTATGAGCATGCTCGAGGAAGCGGTGCGAACGCTGCGTCCGGCGCCCGAGGACCGCCACGGGCCGCTGATGCCGCTGATGATCGTGCTGACCTTCCTCACGGGGGTCGTAGACGCCACCAGCTATCTCAAGTTCGGGCACGTGTTCGTCGCGAACATGACCGGCAATCTCGTGTTCCTCGGGTTCGCGCTCGCGGGCGCGGCGGGCCTGTCGGCGATCACCTCGCTCGTCGCGCTGGGCTCGTTCCTCGTCGGGGCGCTCCTCAGCGGCTACCTCGGCGCACGCAACGCCGATCATCGCGGTCGGCTGCTGCGCGCCGCGAGCGTCACGCAGTGCAGCCTGATACTGGCCGCCCTGATCGTTGCGCTGGCGGTCGGCGAACCGCTGAGCAGTGGCACGCGCTACGCGCTGCTCGTGCCGCTCGCGCTTGCGATGGGCGTGCAGAACGCGGCGGCGCAGCGCCTTGCGGTGCCGGAGCTGACGACCACCGTGCTGACGCGGACGCTGACCGGTCTCGCCTCGGAAGCGAGCTTCATCGGTGGACCGGGGTCGAAATTCGGGCGCAGGGCGCTCGCGGTCGCGGCGATGCTGATCGGCGCCGTCGCAGGCGCACTGCTCGTTCTCAAAGTCTCGATCGCCGCAGCGCTGGCTGTGGCCGCCGCGATCGTGCTCGCGGTCGCGCTCGCCGCGCACGCGGTGTCACACACACAGGCTCCATGGGCGAAGCCCTGAGCCGCTCTGAGAGCCGTGATGCAGGCGCCGCCGAGGGCATCCGTTACCTTGCCCTGACATGAAACGAGGGTCGATCGTTGCGCTGCTGGTCCTGGCCGTGGCCGTCGCGGTGGTGGCGCTCGGCGCGCACGACCGCAGCGCCGGCGCCCCGCTAGCCCCAGGCCCCGCGGGTGTTCCCACGCCGGCGGCGCCACTGCCCGCGACGCGCCTTACGTCGCTGCCCAAGGGCGTGATCGCCAACGGTACGGAGCCGCTGACGGTGACGCTGTCGGCGGCGGTCGCGCCCGGCTCGCCGCCACCGACGTTCGCTCCCAAGCTCGCCGGTACGTGGCGCGTGGTCGGAGACTCTGAGGTCTTCACGCCCGTCTCCACTTTGCAACCTTGCTCCAGCTACGCGTTGACCGTGTGGGCCCGCACGAGCTCCACCGGCCACGCCGAGCTCGGTCGTAAACGCACGATCGGCGTGCGCGTCGCGTGTCCGCCACTCGCGGGCCTGCAGCAGGCGCTCGCGCGGCTCGGCTACCTCGCCGCCAGGCTTCACCCTCGCTACATCGTGCACATCCCCGCCGGCGCCGAGACACGCCGCGAAGCGGCAGAACACGCCTTCGACCCCCCGCGCGGTGCGCTCGCCCCCGACCCCACCGACGCCCCGCGCGTGCAGATGGGACAGCTCGATGAGACGACACGCGGCGCGCTCGAGGTCTACCAGGCCGACCGCGGCCTGCGGGTGACGGGAGAACCCAACAGCCCCACGTGGGCGTCGGTGCTCTACGACGAGACCAACGACCGTCGCGACCGCCAGCCCTACACGTGGGTGTCGGTGTCCGAGTCCTCGCCGGAGACGCTCGAGTTGCATCGTGGGCACCGCGTCGTCTTTACGACGCCGGTCAACACCGGTGTACCAGGCGCGGAAACCGCGCAGGGCAGCTTCCCGATCTACGCCCGCTACGTGTCGACCACGATGAGCGGCACAGATGTCGACGGGACGAAATACGTCGTGCCGGACGTGCCGTGGGTGAACTACTTCAATGGCGGCGACGCCGTCCACGGCTATCCGCGCGCCTCCTACGGCTTCCCCCAGTCCAACGGCTGCGTCGAGTTGCCGATCGAAGCGGCCCACACCGTCTTCGGGATGCTCGCGATCGGCGACATCGTCGTCGTCCACGGCTGAGTCCCGTTCCCCGTTGCGCCTTGCGCGGGGACGGCGGGCAAAGCGGCGCCGCTACTTCACCGTCAGCGTGCCTTCCATGCCGGCCATGCGGTGGCCGGGCACCGAGCAGAAGAACTTGTAGGTACCGGCTTTGAGCTGTAGCGACAGGGTCTTGCTGGCGCCCATGAAGGTCGGCGTCGCTCCGAGGATCTTCCCGCCGGCGCCTTCGATCGTCAGGTTGTGCGAGAGCGGCGCCATGTTGGTGAAGTCGATCGACACCTTGCCGGCGTTGGCCGTCAGCGACTTGGCGCTGTACGCGAGCTGACCTTCACGGTTCGCTTCGAGCGCGAGTGTGCTTCCCGAGCTCGTCGAGGATGATGTCGTCGTCGTTGCGGCGGGCGCGCTCGTCGCCGTCGTGGCGGGTGTGCTGGCCGTCGTCGAGCTCGTCGTGTTCGAGGAGCTGCCGCATCCCGCGAGCGCCAGCACACCCGCAGCGACCGCCAGGAGCGAGAGGATCGGCGTTGAACGGGGCCTTGCGCGACCTTTGGCGTCGGTAACCACGGGGCAGCCTCCTGGAGATCGGGGTCGTCGCTCGAGAGGACACCGCACTGCACGGAACCTTCGCGCGACGGAGTGGTGAAACACTAACTGGTGGGGGTCTCCTGCTCGACGGCGCTCGGGCTCGAGTTCGTCGTCGCCACCGGTGCGGAGGACTCGGCCTGCGCCGGTGCGGTGGCTGCGGCGGCGTAATGCGCGCCCACGGCGCCGGCAGCGCCGGCGAGCAGCGCCGCGAACGCCCAGCCTCGACCGGAGCGTTCGCGTCCGAGCGCCGCGTCCAGCGAGGGCTCGCCGGGCCCGACCTCGACCAGCGTCAGCACTGCGCCGATCAGGACGACGTTGTACTCATAGCCGCCGTTGGTCGCCCACGGGCCGTTCTTGACATGCACCTTGTGAATCGCCGTGAGCATCGTGGCGGTCAGCGCGGCGCCCGCCAGCGGCGTCGCCAGTCCGAGCGCGAGCAGCGCGCCACCGGTCGCCTCGGCCGCGCCGGCCGCGATCGCGTTGCGCTTGCCCGGGCGCAGCCCCATGCCCTCGAACGCCTGGGCTGTCGCATCCAGGCCGTGGCCGCCGAACCAGCCAAACAGCTTCTGGGTCCCATGGCCGATGAAGAAGCCTCCTACCGAAAGCCGTAGCAGCAGCCGTCCGACGTTCATCGCACACGTCCTTTCCTGGTTTTTCCTCGTCATACCCGTGTCCTTTCGCGTGTCACCCCGACTACGGCGCGGCCGGCACGACCACGAGTGGGCCGTCCTGCGCCGGGAGCGAGGCCGTGTCGAATGCCGGCTGCGCCAGGCGCTCGACGTGCTCGAAGCGCTCGATGAAGTCATCGGCCGTCTCGAGGAAGTTGATCCGCGGCGTGCGGTAGTGCATGGGCACCACCCAGCGCGGGGACAGCCGCTCGACGATGAGCGCGGCCTGCTGCGCGCCGATCGTGGATCCGCCGCCGACAGGGAGGATCAGCAGGTCGACGTCGCCGATCGCCGACACCTGTTCCTCGCGAAGCCCGCGCTGTCCGAAGTCGCCGAAGTGGCTCACGCGCAGCCCGTCGAGCTCGAACACGAAGATCGTGTTGGGACCGCGCGCAGTGCCCGCCTGCTCGTCGTGCTCGGAGGCGATCGCCGTGACCTCGCCGAGCGGCGAGTCGAGCGTCCCGGCCGTGGAGCGCAGGATCGTAGGGCTCCCGACGATCGCCTCCACGCCGTTGTGGTCGAAGTGCTCGTGCGTCACCAGCAGCAGGTCCGCCGCAACGCCCGCGATCGCCGGGTAGTCGAACTGCATCCCGCGGCCTGCCGCCATCGCCGACATGTCCGCGAACGGGTCGATCGCCACCGACTGCTCGGCGCCACTCAGGTGAAATGCGGACTGTCCGTGCCACTCAACGCGCATGTTGCTCCTCTGCTGTAGTAGTCCGCGCGAGCGTGCCCGCACGCTGGTCGAGGGTCTCGGGCCTCCTTTGCGCGGCATTCGCCTGTGCACCGTCGGGCGCCGGCGGGCTGGGCTGCTCGACATAGTGGTACTTGCCGCCCCGCATCAGCGACGCCGCGGCGGCGATCAGGCAAGCGATGATCGCGAACAGGAACGCCTCGTGCAGCCCGTTGCTGAACGGGCCAGAGATCAGGTGCGGGAAGAACGAGCGCCCGGTGAGCGCCGCGTGGTTGGCGCCCGACAGCGACGCGAGCACGTGCGGGCCGAGCAGGTGTTCGACGGGGTTGTAGCCAAGGAACGCGGCGAACAGCACCGACACCGGTGGCGTGTGCGCGACGCTACCGGCCGTCGCGGCGGAGACCCCGTGCGCCTCGAGGCCGGCGGCCAGCGTGTGTGGCAGGTTCGCGGCCAGCCCGAGGATCATCAGCGTGAAGAACACGCCGATCGAGAGCACCTGCGCCGAGTTCTGGAAGGTCTGGTTCATGCCGCCGCCGGCCCCGCGGTGCTGCGGCGGCAGGCTGTTCATCACCGCGGCGCGGTTCGGCGAGGCGAACATGCCCATCGAGAGGCCCACCATCAGCAGGATCAGCGCGAACAGCGGGAACGGGAAGTCGATCGGCAGCAGCGACAGCAGCAAGAAGCTGAGCGCGCTGCCAAGCATCCCCCCCGTCGCGAACCAGCGCGCTCCGAAGCGGTCTGACAGGTACCCCGAGGTCGGCCCCGCGATCAGCATGCCGATCGTCAGCGGCAGCATGTAGATGCCCGCCCACAGCGGCGTTTGGGTGAAGTCATAGCCATGCTGGGGCAGCCAGATGCCCTGCAGCCAGATGATCAGCATGAACAGCAGCCCGCCGCGCGCGATCGCGGAGAGGAAGGTCGAGAGCGTGCCGAACGTGAAGGCTCGGATGCGAAACAGCGGCAGGCGGAACATCGGCTCGGCGACACGACGCTCGATCAGCGCGAATGCCGCCAGCGACACGACCCCGGCGCCCAGCAGGCCGAGCACCTTGGGGCTCCCCCAGCCGGTCGCGTGGCTGCCGTAGGGCCGGATGCCGTAGGTGACCGACACCATGATCAGGACCAGCCCGAGCGCGAACGTGACGTTGCCCCACCAGTCCACGCGCGCGCGTTTGGGCGTGCTGCGCTCCTCGAGCTTCATGTATGCCCAGACGGTGCCGAACAGTCCCACCGGCACGGAGATCAGGAAAACGAGGCGCCAGTCGATCGGCGCCAGCAGGCCGCCGAGCACGAGCCCGACGAACATGCCGCTGACGCCGACGATGTTGTTGATGCCCAGCGCCATGCCCCGCTGGTTGGCCGGGAACGCGTCGGTGATGATCGCCGCCGCGTTGGCCAGCAGGAACGCGGCGCCGACTCCCTGGACGATCCGAAAGACGATCAGGTACGTCGCCCCGGCGCGCCCGTTCATCCAGTCCACGGTCAGCACCAGCGAGGCGAGCGTGTAGATGACGAAGCCGAGGTTGTACATCTTCACCCGCCCGTACATGTCGCCGAGGCGGCCGAAGCTGACGATCAGCACGCTCGTCACGACGAGGAAGCCGAGGATCATCCACAGCAGGTAGAAGCTGTTGGCGGGCACCAGCGGGTCGAGGTGGATCCCCCTGAAGATGTCCGGCATCGCGATCAGCGTGATCGAGCCGTCCAGCGTCGCCAGCAGCACGCCCAGCGTCACGTTCGACAGCGCGATCCACTTGTAGCGGTCCGAGCCGGCCGAGGTCGATCCGCCGGCGTTTCCGTTCATAGCCGCTGGGGTACCCACGTAGCTCGCCATCTGTATAAAATTATACAGGGAAACTGAGCAGTTTTACTGGTCTTCGTCGCGATGTAGTCTGCGGTTCGTGGGTCAGGCTGTCGACACCACTCGCCTTGCAAGCGAGCTGCGCATCGTCCTCGGCCACCTGATGCGGCGCCTGCGCGCCGAGCACCGCTTCTCG
Organism: uncultured Solirubrobacteraceae bacterium; assembly: GCA_963827455.1. Classification (GTDB taxonomy): domain Bacteria; phylum Actinomycetota; class Thermoleophilia; order Solirubrobacterales; family Solirubrobacteraceae; genus Palsa-744. The sequence goes on from CAWHAW010000014.1 coordinate 224,655, forward strand.
CTGTCGCAGGGTGCGGTACTGGGGCGCCTGGACCGGGAAGGCACCAGGTCGATCGGCGATCTCGCGGTGGCCGAGCGCGTGCGTCCGCAGTCGATGACCCAGACGATCTCAGACCTCGAGTCCGAGGGCCTGATCGCGCGCCGCGCCGACCCTGCCGACGGCCGGCGGATCCTCGTCGAGCTGACCGAGCAGGGCCGCCGGACGCTCGCGGCCGACCGACGCCAGCGCGAGGGCTGGCTCGCGCGCGCGATCGCCGAGGACCTCTCAGGCGCCGAGCAGCAGGTGCTCATGCGGGCGGCCGTCCTGCTGCGGCGCCTCGCAGAGGACTGAACCCGACCTATATACGAGCGTTGGATGACGCCTGTCCATCAGGCATATCTGCTGCAGGCGCGTCAGATGCAGGCGCTGTCGTTCTCGGTGCACATCCCGCTCGTGTGCTTCGGCATCGCGTTCCCCGCGATGATCCTGTTCGTCGAGTGGCTGTACCTGCGCTCGGGCGACGAGCTGTATCGCACGCTCGCGCGTCGCTGGACGCGCGTGATGGCGGCGCTGTTCGCGATCGGGGTCATCACTGGCACGATCCTCAGCTTCGAGATGGGCCTGTTGTGGCCGGCGTTCACGGCGAGGTTCGGCAGCGTCTTCGGGCTCGGCTTTGCGATCGAGGGCTTCTCCTTCTTCACGGAGGCGATCTTCATCGGCATCTACATCTACGGCTGGGATCGCGTGTCGCCGCGGATGCACTTCCTCAGCGGCATCCCGATCGCGATCGCCGGCATGACCGGCTCGCTGACGGTGATCTCGGTCAACGCCTGGATGAACCACCCCTCGGCCTTTCGCCTCGTCAACGGCAAGGTCGTGGACGTGCGTCCCTTCAGCGCGCTGTTCGGCAACAGCTTCCTGTGGCCGGAGCTCGTGCACATGTACATCGCCGGCTACATGGTCGTCGGCTTCCTGATCGCCGGCGCGTACGCGATCGGCAGGCTGCGCAAGCACCCGCTCGCACCCACCCGGTATGAGCGCATTGCGCTCGCGATCCCGTTGACGATCGCGGCGCTCGCCTCGCCGGTCGAGATCCTGATCGGCGATTGGGTCGGGCGCGCCGTCGCGACCGCGCAGCCGATCAAGCTCGCGGCGCTCGAGGGGCTCGCCAAGACAACCCACGGCGCACCCGAGCACCTGCTCGGCTGGTACACCGAAGGCCAGGTCAAGTACGGCATCGAAATCCCGAAACTGCTCTCGCTGCTCGCCTTCCACAACCCCAACGCCGTCGTCAAGGGCCTCGACACGGCGCCGGCGGACCGCCAGCCGCCGGTCAACGTCGTGCGCGTGTCGTTTCAGCTGATGGTCGCGATCGGCACGCTGCTGGCGCTGATCGGAATCGTCTACCTGTTCGTGCGCATCAGACGCCGGCGGGCGCCCGAGTCCGTCTGGTTCTACCGCGCCCTCGCGCTCGCCGGTCCCGCCTCCGTGGTCGCGCTGATCGCCGGCTGGGTCGTCACCGAGGTTGGTCGCCAGCCATGGGTCGTCTACCAGGTGATGCTCACCGACGAAGCTGTCACCGGCGCGAGCGGCATCCCAGTCGGCTACGCCACGCTGGCCGTTGTCTACCTCGGCGTGCTCGCCGGCGTCGTCTGGATCCTGCGGCGGCTCGCGCGCATGCCGATGGACGGCGCACCCGAGAGCGCGGCGGCCCGGGCCGCCGAGAGCCCCGAGCCGGCGGTCTAGGCATGCACCTGTACGAGCTGCCGTTGATCTTCGTGCTGATCGGCCTGATCTTCTACGTCGTGCTCGGCGGGGCCGACTTCGGCGCTGGCTTCTGGCAGCTGTTCTCCGGACGCGGCGCGCGCGGCGCACGGCTGCGCGATCACGCCCACCGCTCGATGGCGCCCGTGTGGGAGGCCAACCACGTTTGGCTGATCTTCGTTCTGACGGTCACCTGGACCGCATACCCAATCTTCTTCGGCTCGCTCGCCTCGACGCTGTCGGTGCCGCTGTTCATCGCCGCCGTCGGGATCGTCCTGCGTGGAGCCTCCTACGCGCTGCGGGCGGGCACCGCCACCCCGCGCGAGCAGGCGCCGATCGACACCGTCTTCGCGCTCTCCTCGATCCTCACGCCGTTCGCGCTCGGCACGATGGTCGGCGCGCTCGCCGCGCGGCGCGTGCCCGTCGGCAACGCCGCCGGCAACCTGCTGACGAGCTGGACGGGGCCGATCTCGATCGTGGTCGGTGTGCTGGCCGTCGCCACCTCCGCCTATCTGGCGGCCGTGTTCCTGGCCGCCGACGCACGCCGGGCAGCGCGCACGGATCCGCGTGAGCGCGACATCGAAGCGGGCTTTCGCGCGCGCGCTCTCGTCGCCGGCGTCGTGGCGGGGATCGTTGCGATCGCTGGCCTAGTCGTGCTCCATCACGACGACTACGTGCTCTATCACCGCATGCTGCACAGCGCTGCGCTCGCCGCGCTGATCATTTCGATCCTTGCCGGCGTGTCGACGCTCGAGCTCGTTCGCAGCCGGCGCTTCGAGGCTGCCCGCTACACCGCCGCGCTCGCCGTCGCCGCCGTGATCGCCGGCTGGGGAATCGCCCAGTACCCGCTACTGCTGCCGGGCCTGACCGTCCGCCAGGCGGCCGCACCGCACGACACGCTCGTCGCGGTCGTGATCTCGGTGCTGGCGGGCGCGGTGATCCTGTTCCCGTCGCTCGCCGTGCTGTTCAGGCTCGTGCTGCGCGGCCGCTTCGAACACGGGGTGAGCCCGACATCCGCCCCGTCGCCGACGATCGGCTCGCTGCTGTCGGCCTCGGCGCAGGGGCTGCTGGCGCGCGTCGCCGGCGCGTGCCTGCTCGTCGGGTTCGGGCTGCTGACGATCGCCGAAGCCGGATGGGCCCACGCACTCGGGGTGCTCGCCCTGCTCGCGTTCATCGTCTGCGGCGTGCTCGCCGACGTGCCGGCGCAGCTGCGCGCGACCGGTCTCGAAGACCCCGCCAGGCGCCGTCACGGGCGTGACGACGCTCCGGCGGGGTGAGAGGAGACTGCGCCGGCCAGCTGACCGCAGTACTCCCTCAGTATTGGTAGCCGGGCGTGGTCGTCGTGGGCGTGCTGGTGGTGGGGGTGCTCGTCGTCGGGGTGGGCGCGCTCGGAGCTGGCGCGCTCGTGCTCATCGGCGTGGCGGAGCTCGGAGCACCGGAGACGCCCAGCACGTGCCAGATCCCGCCGAAGCCTCTGAAGTTCTGGCCGTTGACTTCGCCGCCGGCGTGGTCCTCCGCGAAGCGATACAGCGGCAGCCCGTTCAGCGTGACCTGCAGCATGCCGCCCTTGCGTTGCAGGATGCTGAGCTTGCCGTGCACGCCGGCGGCGCGTACGAGCTTCGTGGCGCGCGAGGGCACGGTCAGCGGCGGCCAGAACTTCAGGCATTCGCTGCTGGTGCACAGGAGGTGCCTGGAGGTCTCGGGAGTCAGGGCGTAGAGCGTCCTGCCCTTGGCGTTGACGAGCACTCGCTCGCCCAGCTTCGCGCTGGAGGCCGAGCTGACGGTCGCCGAGCTCGACGCGAGCGCCATCGCGGCGAACGCTGCGCCGAGCGCAAGCGCGACCGCGGTGAGTCCGAGCTCCATGATCGTCCGGCGCGGCGGCCGGCGGCGCGACGGCGCGATCTGATGTTGCGTTGAATCAATCACTGGTGTCCCTTTCGCAGAGTGGTGTCGAGTGCATAGATGCCGGCGGCGCCACAACCTTCCTGCCGCGCGCGCCGCGAGGTCTGTTCACCGCCCAGGCTCGGTGTGGACGATCACCTCGGCGATGCCCTCGACCCGCTGGCGCAGCTCGTCCTCGAGCTCGCCGGCGAGCCCGTGGGCGTCAGTCAGCGACGCGGCGGCACCGACGCGCAGCGTCAGGAACAGCACGTCGCCGGCGTCCGTGGAGATCAGCCTGAGTCGCTCAGGATCCCGGCCCGTGCGTTCGCGCACGACCTGCTCGACCGCCCGCGCCGTGTGCTGCCCGCCGCCATCGTCCTGCGCGCGTGCGACGAGCGGGCGCTCGAGCGGCTCGAGGTGTGTCTGCACATCGCTGACACGGGGCCGCGCGCGGATCGCGCGCTCGACGCGTTCGGCGACCTCGTGCGCGGTGCGCAGATCCAGCTCGGCCGGGAACTTCAGGTGCAGCGACACGCTCGCCGAGCCGCCCTGCTCGAAGATCGTGATGTCGTGCGCCTCCTTCACGAGCGGCTCCGAGAGCGCGATCGCCAGCACGCGGTCGCGCAGGTCGAGGCCCCGTCGTCGCGGCTCGACGTGCACCACCACGTCGCTGCCGGGGAGCGCGCGCTCGAGCGCGCTCTCGACCAGATCGGCGGCGTGATGGCCCTCGACGACGGCCTGTCCCGGCGGTACGCTGACGACGACGTCGGCGAAGTAGCGACCGGCGGACTCGCGCAGTCGCAGCCGATCCAGCTCGACTTCCGGCCCCAGCGCGGCGATCGCGCGCTCGGCGAGGGCTCGCGCCTGGATCGGCGCACGGTCCATCAGCACGTTCGCGTTCGGGGCGATCAGGCGCACCGCGGTGACGAAGACGATCGCTGCGACGAGCAGCGCCGCCAGCGAGTCGCCGTCGTGGAATCCAGCCTTCGTCGCGAGCAGGCCCGCGAGCACCAGCAGCGAGCCGGCCATGTCGGCGGCGAAGTGCGCGGCGTTGGAGCGCAGCGTGGGGCTGTCTTCGCGGCCGGCGGCCGCCAGCGTAACGGCCATACGTGCGGCTTCCAGGATCAGAGCGACGCCGATCGCCGCGAGCTCGTACCAGTGCACGGTCACCGGCGCGGCGTTGCCGGCGAGGCGGGTGATCGCCTCGACGCTCACGAGCACGCCGCCGCCCAGCAGCAGCGCGGCCTCGCCGAGCGCGCCGAGGTTCTCGGCGCGGCGGTGGCCGTAGGGGTGCTCGAAGTCGGCTGGCCTGCCGCCGAGTTTGACCGCGAAGAACGTCAGCACGGCGGCGATCACGTCGCCGCTGGACTCGATGCCGCTCGAGATCAGCCCGAGGCTGCCCGTCGCGAGGCCGGTACCCAGCTTGAGGGCCACGAGCAGCGTGGCCGCGGCGACCGACACGAGCGTGCTGGCGCGCCGCGTGACCCGCCGCGTCTCCCCCGTCTGCAACATGGCTAGAGACTACGGTCCGCCAGCGTCGTATCGTGAGCGAATGGCTCAGGAGCATGCCACGCACACTCTCGGCGCCCACGCCCACGGCGCCAGCTCCGACGCCGACCGCGGCCGGCTGACGACGGCGCTGGCGCTGATCCTTCTGTTCATGGCCGCCGAGGTTGCGGCCGCTGTCGTCGCGCACTCGCTCGCGCTGCTCTCCGATGCCGGGCACATGCTCACCGACGCCGCCGCGATCGGCTTCTCGCTCGTTGCGCTGCGCCTCGCGTCACGCCCGCCCGGCGGGGCACTGACCTTCGGGCTGCGCCGCGTCGAGATCCTGTCGGCACTCGCCAGCGGCCTGACGCTGCTGATCCTCGCGACGCTGATCACCTACGACGCCGTGCGACGCCTGGTCGCGCCGCCGGACGTGCGTGGCGGCGTCGTGCTGGTGGTCGCGCTCGTCGGGATCGTCGTGAACCTCGCAGCGGTGTGGACGCTGTCCGGCGCGAAGCGTCGCAGCCTGAACGTCGAGGGCAGCTTCCAGCACCTGCTCACAGACCTGTACGGCTTCATCGGCACGGCGATCGCCGCGGTGGTGATCATCGTCAGCGGCTTCGAGCGCGCGGACCCGATCGTCTCGCTGCTGATCGCGGCGCTGATGGCGCGCTCGGGCGTATCACTCGTGCGCGAGTCCGGCCGCGTATTCCTCGAGGCGGCGCCGCGCGGGCTCGATCCGCAGGAGATCGGCCGGGCGCTCGTCGCCGAGGACGGCGTCGTCGAGGTTCACGACCTACACGTGTGGGAGGTCACGAGCGGCTTTCCGGCGCTCTCGGCGCACGTGCTCGTCGGTGCCGACAGCGACTGCCACGCGGCGCGCCGGCGGATCGAGGCGATGCTCCACGAGCGCTTCGCCGTCGATCACACGACCCTGCAGGTCGATCACATGGGAAGCGAGCAGTCGGAGATCCTCCAGCTCGAGCTGGCGCCGCGCGCGAGAATGTCGCCGGCGCTGGGCGACAGAACCGGGCCTAGCCGAGCTGGCCGCTCGGGCGGACGAGCACCTCGTTGACGCTGACGTGGCGGGGCTGGCCGATCGCGTAGAGGATCGCGCCCGCGATGTCCTCAGCCTCGAGGATGGTGATGTCGCCGAAACGCTGGGCGATCTGCTCACGTATCTCCGGTCGGTTGTGGCCGGCCAGCTCGGTGGCCACGGCGCCGGGCTCGATCAGCGTGACGCGGACGCCCATTGGCACGCACTCCTGGCGCAGTGACTCGGAGAAGGCGCCGACGCCGAACTTCGTCAGGTTGTAGACGCCTGAGCCGGCGCGCGCGACGCGACCGGCGACGGAGCTGATGTTGACGATGTGCCCGGAGCCCTGGGCGTGCATCAACGGCAGCGCCGCGTGCGTGCAGTAGAGCACGCCGAACACGTTGACGTGGATCATCTGCCGCCATTCGTCGGTGGGCGCGTTCTCGATCGGTCCGAGCAGCATCACGCCGGCGTTGTTGACGAGCACGTCCAGGCGACCGAGCTCGGAGTGCGCGCGCTCGACGAACGCCTGTGCCTGGCGCTCCTCGCCCACGTCGGCGCGCACCGCGATCGCGCGTCCGCCCTCCTGGATGATCTGCTGGGCGAGCGCCTCAATGCGCTCGCCGCGGCGCGCAGCGAGTGCGACGGCGCCTCCGGCGCGCGCGCATGCGAGCGCCGTCGCCTCGCCGATTCCCGACGAGGCGCCCGTGATTGCCACAACCTGCGATGAGAGATCGACGTCCATGCGCCGAGCTTAGCCGCGAAAGCTCAGCGATCCAAGGTGCCCGGCCGATGACCAGACGAACCTCGACGATCGCTCCGTTTGGCCTATTTCTGGGTTTTAGCAGGCGTTATGCAGGGCACGCTAGAAATGATCTGCCGGGAAGGTAACCGCGTATATGGCGTCGAACGAGCTAGTGGCACAGCTTTCACCGAGAATGGTTGACAACGCAACTATCGCGGCGTATAATTCCGACTCCAAGCATCGGATTAGAAAGACGCCTATGTCAGACACAACAAATCCAACCCTCACAGTAGAGCAAGAGCGCGAGGGCCTCGTCGAGGAGACCGAGCCCGTGGCGGCCGCCCCTGAGCGGCTGGACAGCCCGATCGAGCGGCTGGACGTGAGCACCCCCGACACGTTCATCCCGGAGGCAGTCGACCAGCTGCTGGCGCACTCCCGGCGCTACCCCCTGCTCACCCCCGCCGAAGAGATCGATCTCGCCAAGCGGATCGAGCGTGGTGACCTGCACGCCAAGGAACTGCTCGTCAACTCCAACCTACGCCTCGTCGCGTCAAACGCGCGGCGTTACCAGAACCAGGGCCTGCCCCTGGGCGACCTCGTCCAGGAGGGCATGCTCGGCCTGATCCGCGCGAGCGAGAAGTTCGACTGGCGCAAGGGCTTCCGCTTCTCGACCTATGCGACCCTGTGGATCCGTCAGGCGATCCAGCGCGGCCTGGAGAACTCCGGCCGCACGATTCGCCTGCCCGTCCACGTCGCGCAGCGTTCCCGCAAGGTCGGACGCGTCGAGCGCGAGCTGTCGGTGCGGCTTGGCCGCGAGCCGACGCTCGAGGAGCTCTCGCAGGAGACCGGGCTGCCGATCGACCAGGTCGAAGAGGTGCGCCACCAGCGCGCAGCGCTCGTCAGCCTCGACCAGCAGATCGGTGAGGACGGCGACACCGCGCTCGGTGACCTGCTCCCCTCCGACGCAGAGGTGCCGGAGGAGACCGCGTGGGAGCACGAGCGTGAGCGGATCGTCCACGAGGCGATCTCGCAGCTGCCCGAAACAGAGCGCAAGGTCCTGACCCTGCGCTTCGGCACCGGCCGCGAGGAGCCACAGACGCTGACCGCGATCGGCAAGCGCCTCGGCTTCTCCGCCGAGCGCGCCTCGCAGCTGGAGCAGCGCGCGCTGAAGAAGCTCGCGGAGTCGCCGGAGCTGGCCGCCCTGCGCGAGGCCGCGTAACCACCAAACTGTCCACCTCGTGATCCCTCGAACAGCCCCGGCTGGGACATCCCGCCGGGGCTGTTCACGTTCTAAGCGCCCGCGACGAACGCTTCGATGTCGGGCGTGCCGCGGCCGGTCACGTAGTCCCACCCGGGGGTGCATCCGAACAGCGTGTTGTCGCCGATGGTGATGTCGTTGAAGGCACTCGCGGCCTCGGTTTCGTAGATCACCGGTCCGGCAAAGCCGAGCGTGCCGGCGTGCGCAGCCTGCGCGCGCGCCCAGATGCCCTGCCACGACGGAGCGTCCGCGCTCGTCCCGCCGATAACTTCTTCTTTGCCGTCGATGATCACCTCAAAGCCACTCTCGGGATCCGCGTCGAGGCTCACGTCCGGGACGCCGCGCTTGACGCCGGTGAAGCTGCCGCCGGCGTTCTGCTGCCACGTGGGCGTGGCCTCGAGCACGCTGGTGCCGCCGCCGCCGGCGTACCAGCCGATTTCCTCGCCCTTGCCGAGGACGCTCGTGCCGCCCGTGCCGATCGCGTACGGGCTCGAGGCGGGGTAGTTGACGCCCGGCAGGCCGAGTGGCACGCCGTTCTCGGCAACCAGCGCCGGGCACTGCGAACCCGTGTCCCCACTCGCGGTGAACAGCGTCTGGCCCTGGGCCGCGGCCTCCGCGAGCACCGTGTCGAGCGATTCCTGGAAGCCGGCCGCGTCAGCGAGCAGCTCGCACTCGCCGGCGGAGAAGCTCGCCAGGGAGGTGCTGTCGTCGGTGACCCAGCGGTCGATCGTTTCGAGGATCGCGGCGTCTTCGAGCGAGGAGCCGACGTACACGTTGACCTGTGAGACGCCGGGCGCGAAGCCCGTCGAGTACTGGGTGTCGAGGTCCCACTCGTCATCGCCTTCGGTTTCGTTGGAGGACGCGCCGACGTCGATCTGGTTCCAGGTGACCGCCGGCAGGCCGAAGCGGCTCTCGAACTTGGTCAGATCCTTCTTCGGCTGGCTGAGGTCGCCGGCGGCGATCACCGAGACCTGCTGCCCGGAGCCCGTCTGCGACGTTGGAGCGTCATACAGCGACCAGAGTTCCTGCGGACCGTAGCTCGCCGGGTAATCCAAGCCCGGCAGTTCCGTCGCCGACGGATGGGCGAGGTAGCCATGCGTGCGAGCGAGGTCGGAGAGGCCGACGATCGCGCTCACGTCTCCGGCCAGCGAGCTCGGCAGGGCCGCGGTGCTCGCGCTCGAGACGTATGTCGAGCCGTTCGCGGCGCGGAAGCGGTCGAACGTCACGCCGAGGGCCGCGCCGAGCGCGCTCGTCGAGCCCGTGACACGCACCAGGAGATCATCGGGTGAGACGCTCGTGACAGCCAGCCCCTGCGCCTGCGCCCATGACTCGACGGCGGTCACGCTCGCCGGGGCCGGCCCAAAGCGCTCGGCGAACTGGTGCGCGCCGAGCCGCTGGTGGCCGGCTTGGGAGTCGAACGCGCGCAGCCCGGCGAGATCGCTCGGCGTCAAGGCGAGCACCACCGATCGCTGCTGCGCGACGGCGCCGAGGTCGGTGGAGCCTTCGGTGAGCAGGGGGCCGGCCCCCGCGGGCGCGAACGCCGACGCCGACTGAGCCAGAAGCGCAAGCGCCAGCGCGGCGGCGGCGAGCGTCAGCGAGAACTTCACGGGTCGCGTCATATGGAGTCCTTTCGCAGCGTCGGACGCGGGCGCCTCGATCCCGCCTTGATCCCTCTGTCGGCGCGTGTGTACCCGTTGCGGCGTGTCCAAAACGCGCAGCGTCCGGGTTCGGCGTCGCGGCTGCCCGCGCGGCTTTCGCTAGGCTGCGCCGGTAGCGCTGCAGACGCGCCTCAGGCGCGCGAGAGCAAACTCCGGAGGTCTAGCAACGTGTCCAAGTCGCTGTGGGAGCGCACCGTTGAATGGACGATCGCGCTCGGAGAACGGATCCTCGCGCCGATCGAGCGCTTCATCGGTAGACGCTCGCTTGTCGGCGACGCCAGCTTCTTTCCGCTCGAGCGCTTCCCCTGGATCAGGCACATCGAGGATAACTGGACGGTGATCCGCGAGGAGGCCGAAAGGCTGGTCGAGGACCAGGCAGAGCTCGCGAACTTCCAGGACATCTCGAAGGACCAGATCGAGATCACCGACGACGATCGCTGGAAGACGTTCTTCATCTACGGCTACGGCTTCGAGGCCAAGCTCGGGGTGCAGATGTGCCCGCAGACGGCCGCCCTGATGCGCCAGATTCCGGGGATGACCACCGCGATGATCTCGATCCTCTCTCCCCGCAAGCACATCCTCGACCACCGCGGCCCTTACAAGGGCGTGCTGCGCTACCACCTCGGCCTGATCGTGCCCAAGGACGCCGAGTCCTGTCGCATCCGCGTCGGCGAGGACATTCGTCACTGGCAGGAGGGTCACAGCATGGTCTTCGACGACACCTTCAACCATGAGGTGTGGAACGACACCGACGAGACGCGGGTGGTGCTGTTCGTGGACGTGCTGCGCCCGCTGCCCTTCCCCGAGTCGCTGATCAACAGGGCGATCATCAAGGTGATCGGCTACTCGCCGTTCGTGCTCGACGCCAAGCGCAACCAGGAAGCGTGGGAACGGCGCTACCTGGAGCGCCGGGCAGCGGCGAAGGTCGAGGCCGGCGCGCTCTAGCCCGGAGTGGTAGGGTCGCGCCCGAACGCTGCCGGGCTTGCCTTAGACGTAAGCTTCCGGGCGCTGACAGCACACTCAAGGAGGGGTTGGATATGCGGATTCCATTCACACGGACGTTCGGTACAGCGGCGGCCGCCGCGCTCGCGAGCGTCGGACTGAGCTTCTTCACGACCGCCGTCGCCTCGGCCTGGCACTCGCACAAGGCGATGACGCCGACGCCGACCGTGTTCGTCAACGGGTCGGTCCTGTCCGGCTACGACGACGAACCCTGCGCGATGGCCCATTTCACGACGATCGACGCAGCCGTCGCAGCCGTGAAAGCGGGAACCCACATCGTCGTGTGCCCTGGCACCTATGACGAAGGGGTCCTGATCGACAAGCCGCTCACCCTCACGGGCGTGCATGCCGTGATCGACGCGAGCTCCTCGCCGACCGGCAACGGCGTGCAGATCGTCGGCCCCGGAGGCTCGGGCTCCAGCGTTGCGGGCTTCAAGATCGAAAAGGCCGAGTTCGAGGGGATCCTCGTCGGCACCGCGCCGGTAGCGCCGAGCACGATCGGAGGGAAGCCCGCCACCGGGGGCGTGCCGGTCAGCCACGTGACGATCGCGGGCAACAGCCTGGAAGGCAACGGCACTGGCTTCGGCAGCGAAGCCGGGCAGTGCTTCTCCACGCCGCAAGCGCCCGGCGACTGCGGCGAGACGATCCATCTCGTGTCGGTGACCGACTCGGTGGTCGAGGCCAACAACGTCGCGAACAACGTCGGCGGAATCCTGCTCACCGACGAGTTCGGCCCTACTTCGCACAACATCATTCGTCTCAACCGCACGACCGGCAACAGCCACGACTGCGGGATCACGCTCGCGGGCCACAGTCCCGCGGCGGTGAACCCGATGACGGGCATGCCGACGGGCCTGGCAGGCGTGTTCGACAACGTCGTCACGCACAACTTCAGCGACGGCAACGGCGTCGTCGGGCAGGGTGCCGGCATCCTGCTCGGCGGTGGCGCGCCGTTCGCGGGCGTATACGGCAACGTCATCCGCGGCAACTGGGCGGCCGGCAACGGGCTCGCCGGCGTGACCATCCATCAGCACCTCGTCGGCGACCTCAACGGCAACGTGATCGAAGACAACGTGCTCACGGGCAACAACCTCGACGGGGACTTCGACTTCCTCACCCCCGACGAGGAAACGACCGGCATCCTGGTTGCGTCCGGCCCCCCGCCCGGGCCGTCGCTGCCGCCTGAACTGCTGCCGGGCGCGATCAAAGGCACGATCATCCACGACAACCAGATCTACGCCTCCAAGGTCGGCGTCTGGACGCTGGGAACCGAAAAAGCCAGCACCCAGATCACGGGCAACTTCTTCGGCCCCGCAGTAACGACCCCGATCAGCGAAAACTAAGGGGCTCGGCACATCGCCCGGGGCTAGAGGGCGCCCCGGGCGGTCCCCCCGCTAGACGCTCCCCTGCCACGGCGCCGCTTTCGAGGCCCACGTGTTCAGCACGGTGAACTCGCCGGTGAGGATCAGCACGCCGAGCGTGATCATCACGACACCGCCGATGGCGATGATCACTGGGAAATGGCGCTTGACCACGGTCAACGCGTTGGTCATCCGCTCGAATGCCAGCGCGATCAGCAGGAACGGAATCGCGAGCCCGGCGGAATACACGGCGAGCAAGAGCGCCCCGTGTGCGGCCGAGCTGGATACCGCCGCCTGGGTGAGGATCGCGCCGAGCGTGATGCTCGTGCAGGGCGTCCACGCGATTGCGAACGCCGCACCCGCCACGAGCGGCCCGCCGCGGCCGGCGAGGCGCAGCAGCGACTCGGGGTGCCACTCGCGATTGAGCATGCCGATGAACGGGGTGGCCAGGAAGATCACGCCGAGCAGGATGATCACCACCCCACCGACCTGCTCGAGCGCATGTTTGTGCGTGTTGAGCGTCGAGCCGATGACCGTCGCGCTCAGCCCGAGCAGGATGAAGATCGACGAGAAGCTCGCGATGAACAGCAGGCTCGGCACCAGCACGCGTCGCGCGCTGACGCCCTCGCGCAGGTCGGCGGGCGTGACTCCTATCACCGTCGAGAGGTAGCCCGGTACGAGCGGCAGCACACACGGCGAGAGGAACGACACGAGACCGGCGGCCAGCGCGAGCGGTATGCCCACGCCCGTGGCCGTGTCGGAGGCGGACGCGAGCAGCAAGTGTGTGTGACTCATGGCTGCACCTGCGAGATAGGATCGCGCATCGCCGCCCGCAGCTCAGCGACCTCGCGTTCGAGTTGCGCGACACGCTCGTGCAGGCCGCGCGGGTCGCGTCCGTTCGAGGCCTCTGGATCCGGCTCCGCATCCGTTTCCCGCGTGGGAGCGCTCGGTGGACGCTCAGCGGCCGCCTGGTCGACGAGCCCCTGGGGCTCCTCCCGCTCCTGCAGCAGCTGTGCGTAGCGCTCCTCCTTGTGTCCGGGGCGGCGCTCGAGGCGCTGCACGAGCTCGCTCTCGATCAGCCCGGAAAGGGTCTCGTGAACGCTCGCCAGATCGCTGAACGCGTGCATGCGCTCGGTGCGCTGCTTGAGCTCGCCGGGCGTCTGCGGGCCGCGGAGCATCAGCACGCAGATCATGGCCTGCTCGCCCGAGCTCATCGGCAGCGCGTCGGCGAGCAGGTGCCGGTACTTCGCCGCACGACTGCCCGCCCCGCTGGCCAGACGGGTATAGCCGCGGCGTTCCAGCCGGTGCAACGCGTCACGAATGACCGCGTCGTCGTAATCGACCACGGGGTCGCGGTTGGTGGACTGGTTGCACGCCAGCCGCAGGGCGTTCAGCGACAGCGGGTAGGCGTCCGGCGTCGTCCGCTGCTTCTCGAGCAGGCAGCCGAGCACGCGCGTCTCGCTCGCAGAGAGGTCGGTGGCCGCGCCAGACATGTCGCTCCCCTCTCGAGCAGCCGCAGCTAGTCGGTCGGCTCGGCTTCCCGCGCGGCCTCGTCGCTGTCGCCGAGCTCGGCTTCCTGGCTCTCGCGGATCGCCTGCTCGAGCTCGGCGATGGCCTGATCCTGGTCGAGAGTCTCGCGGTCGCGTCGCGCGTCGATCACATCATTCCCCTTGTGCATGCCGGCGCATTCTTGCCCCATAGGCGCGTGCCCAAGCCTACTACGCGTGTCGCGGCCGGGCGCCGCCCGTTTGTATGGCTAGCGCCTCCGGCGGGCGCTAATGGGTCGAACGCGGCGTACCGATGGGATCGGGCGTGGGCACCTCACGATTCGAAGCTCCGCGCCAGAGCAGCTATGTGCAGACGTAGACCTTCGTTGACCGAGCCCAGCCGTGGCCTGCGAACACGCCGTCAGGCGCTGACGCAGAGCCCGCCGCGACCTGCCCGGAGGCGGTGCGAGCGATGATGCGGGGGCGCTTGGCGCTGTTGACTCAGGAGGTCGCGGCGCCGGTTACCGAGTTGGGCCTGCTGGCCGCCAGTGAGCGTCTGCACAGGTCGGTTCTCGAGTCGCTCGCCGAGGGTGTGATAGTTGTCGGCCTCGACGGTCAGTTGATCGACGCCAACGCCGCGGCGTGCGAGATCCTCGAGATCGAGGACGTCGAGGCGGCGCGGCTGACCGAGTGGTGGCAGCCGTTGGCGGCGCGCCACGCCGATGACGGCTGCGACCTGCACATCGGTGGGCAGGTGCTGGCCACGGGCGAAGGCGTGCGCGACGTGCCTGTGCAGATCACCAAGCGGGACGGACGCGAGGCGCTGCTGTCGGTCAACTATCTGCCGCTGCGCGACGAGCGCGAATGCGTCGAAGGCCTGCTGCTGTCGTTTCGCGACATCACCGCTCCAGCCGCCGAGGCACGGCTGAACGGCGAGTTACAGCTTCGCCTGCGCGAGGCTCATGACTATCTGCAGGCTGTCACCGACAGCATCGGCGAAGGCATGTTCACGCTCGACGCCGACGGCTGCATCACGTACATGAATCGCGCCGCAGAGGAGTTGTTGGGCTGGCGCGAGCCGGAGCTTCACGGCCGGCCGGTGCAGCTCACCTGCTGCGGGGGCGGGGATGACGCGGTCCCGCGCGAGGAGTGCGCGATCCTCGCCGCGCAGCTGCGCGGCGAGACGATCCGCGCCGAAGACGAGGTGTTCGTGACGCGCGACGGCGAGCGAGTTCCGATCGCCTACACGGCCGCCCCGCTCGTCACCTCCGAAGGCGTCGAGGGCAGCGTCGTCGTCTTCCAGGACATCTCCGAGCGCAAGACGCGTGAGGAGAGCCTCAAGCGCGACGCCGAGGCGCTGGCGTGGATCGCGCGCATCAAGCAGGCGCTTGCCGACGATCGCTTCGTGCTCTACGCGCAGCCGATCATCGACCCGCACAGCGGCGAGGTCGTGCAGCGGGAGCTCCTGCTGCGCATGCAGGGCCGTGCGGGCGAGGTGATCGCACCAGGCGAGTTCCTACCGGTGGCCGAGCGCTACGGCCTGATCGCGCAGATCGACCGCTGGGTCATACGGCGCGGGATCGAGCTCGCCGCGACCGGCATGGCCGTCGAGGTCAACGTGTCGGCCGCTTCGGTCGGGAGATCGCGCGACGATCGGGTACATCGAGCGCTGCCTGAACCGCACCGCAGCCGACCCGGGGCTCGTGATCTTCGAGATCACCGAGACGGCGCTGATCGGCGATGAGACCGCTGGGCGGGAGTTCGTCGAACGCCTGCACGCCCTCGGCTGCGGGATCGCGCTCGACGATTTCGGCACCGGATACGGCGGCTTCACCTACCTCAAGCAGCTTCCCGTCGATTGCCTGAAGATCGACGTCGAGTTTGTCCGCGACCTGTCCACGAACCCCGCGAGCCACCACGTCGTCGAGGCGATCATCGCGCTCGCACGCTCGTTCGACGTGAAGTCCGTCGCGGAGGGCGTCGAGGACGCCGAGACGCTGCAGCTGCTTCGCAGGATGGGGGTCGACCGCGCGCAGGGCTATCACATCGGCAGGCCCGCGCCGCTGTCCGCCGACGGCGCCCGACCCACGCGGACGGCCACGCCGGCGCGGGCGTCGAGCCCCACCGGCGGGTCGGAGCCACGCACGATCGCGAGCCCGCGGCGCATGGCGCCGTCCGGCGGCGCGATCGAGCACAATATGCGCAAATGAGCTTGCCGCCGCCGGAAGGCGACGATCCCAACGGGTTGGTCGAGGTTGCCGCCGAAGCCGTCGCTCCGATCGAGCAGGAGCTGCGCGAACGGCTGGTGGCCGAGATCGACGAGCGCGACTCGCTGGCGCTCGAAACGGCGCTGCTGAAGGCCTTCATCAACGGCATGCGCGCCGGGCGCTCGGAAGCCGCGGAGCCGCTGCTCGAGCAGGCGGGCGGCATCAGCGGCTTCGCGCTCCCGTCGCCAGGAGCCCCGCTGCTCCCGGAGAGCCCGCTGCCGTGGGTGGACCCGTGGGCGGCGAAGTACGACGGGCCCCAGTAGGCACGCGCCGAGCTGAGCCGACACGCGCAGGCTGTGCTTGGGCGCCTGGCGGGCGCCTGCCGGGCGCCTGGGCGGCGGCTGGGCGCCGGTAGAGTCAACGTGTGAGTAATCAACCATTCGCGCAGGGACACGGCGGAATGGATGCCCGCCCGCCCCGGCGCTCGCGGCGGGGCGGCGCCCAGGCGGCCGAGCCGCGCCCCGAGGACGTCGCCGACAAACACGTCTCGCTGCGGCGCATCGGCCGGCTGTTCATCCCCTACCGTCTGCGCCTGAGCCTGCTGCTCGGGCTGATCGTGCTCGGTTCGGTGCTCAGCGTCGCCTCACCGTTCCTGCTGCGCGAAGCAATCAACAAGGGCATCATCGGACGCGATCTGACGCTGCTGACGTGGCTCGTCGCCGGCATGATCGCGCTGGCGGTCATCAACGGCGTGATCGGCGTCGCGCAGACCTGGATCTCCAACGAGGTCGGCCAGCGCGTGATGCACGACCTGCGCGCGGCCGTGTTCGCACACCTGCAGCGCATGTCGCTGGCGTTCTTCACGCGCACCCGCTCCGGGGAGGTGCAGGCGCGGATCGCATACGACATCGGCGGCATCGACGACGTCGTCACGAGCACCGCCACCTCGACGGTCTCGACCGTCGCGACCGTCACCGCGACGATCGTGGCGATGTTCGCGCTCAGCTGGCAGCTGACCGTGTTCTCGCTGATCCTGCTGCCGTTCTTCGTGTGGCTGACGCGTCGCGTCGGCAACGAGCGCCGCCGCATCCAGTCGGTGCGTCAGGGCCGCCTGGCGGACATGTCGACCCTTGTCGAGGAGTCGTTGTCGGTGTCGGGGGTCCTGCTCGGCAAAACGATGGGCCGCTCGCATGAGCTCGTCGAACGCTTCTCCGGGGAGTCGAGCGAGCTGGCCGACCTCGAGGTGCGCGCGCGGATGGCGGGGCGCTGGCGGATGGCCTCGGTGCAGATGGCCTTCGCGATCATGCCCGCCGCCGTGTACTGGTTCGCGGGCTACACCAGCGTCCACGGCGAGGACCTGATCTCGATCGGCACGGTGGTCGCGTTCACGACGTTGCAGACGCGTCTCTTGTTCCCGATGCAGCAGCTGCTGTCGGTCGGCGTGGAAGTGCAGACCTCGCTGGCGCTGTTCGCGCGCATCTTCGAGTACCTCGACCTGCCGGTGGACATCGTCGAACGCCCGGACGCACGCGCGCTGAGCGACGTGCGCGGCGACGTCGAGCTCGAGGACGTGTGGTTTCGCTATGCGCCCGAGGCGCCGTGGACGCTGCAGGAGATCAGCGCGGAGATCCCGGCGGGGACGCGCACCGCGCTGGTGGGCGAGACCGGTTCGGGCAAGACGACGCTCGCGTATCTGGTGGCGCGCCTGTATGAGCCCCAGCAGGGACGCGTGTGCATCGACGGCGTGGACATCCGCGACATGACGCTCGACTCGCTCGCCGCGACCGTCGGTCTCGTCTCGCAGGAGACCTACCTGTTCCACGCCTCGATCCGCGAGAACCTGCGCTTCGCCTGTCCGCAGGCGAGCGACGAGGAGATCGAAGAGGCGGCCAAGGCGGCGCAGATCCACGAGCTGATCTCCTCGCTGCCGGACGGCTATGACACGCCGGTGGGCGAGCGCGGCTACCGCTTCTCGGGCGGGGAGAAGCAGCGCATCGCGATCGCGCGCACGATCCTGCGCAACCCGCCTGTGCTGATCCTCGACGAGGCGACCTCGGCGCTCGACACCGAGACCGAGCGCGCCGTGCAGCAGGCGCTCGACGAGCTCTCTCGCGGGCGCACCACGCTCGCGATCGCCCACCGGCTCTCGACGATCCGCGACGCCGACCAGATCCTGGTGCTGGACGCCGGCCACATCGTCGAGCGCGGCACGCACGAGGAGCTGCTGGCGTTGGGCGGGCGCTACGCGGCGCTGCTGAGCGGCGCCGAGGTGGGCGCGGACAATCCCTCCCTCGCCGGCGAGGCGGCGTCGGCTGTCTAGTTGCGGCCGGCACCGACGGGTTCCTGATTACTGTTTTAGTTCCGCGCGAATCCGCTGAAGGGTCGTCGAGTACGGCGATGTTGTACTCGACCCGTCGCAAGCCTCTTCGACCAGCGGTTCAACTTCCTCATGGCCACCTGGGAAGCGCTCCGCCACCGTCCTCCACAACAGCAGATCTCCGTGGATTCGACGCTCAGACTCCTCCATCCCGATCAGTTCCTCGTAGACCGCTTTTGCGACCATCTTGCGTTTCCTATGGTCTTGGAGCACGTCCTGGCACGTCGCAGTCTCGGGCATACCGACGGTCTGAATACGCCAGAGGATGAACGCCTGCGACATTCGCATGGCCCGGCGCCCCAATGCTGGGTGCTTCACGAGCAGACGACCGACGGAAGGTGGAAGACCCACGGCCCTCATTGTCTACCTCACGGCGCCACGCGCTAATCCGCGTGCGCCAAAAGGTCCCGCTAGGCGACGGCGTTGATGTTGAGCCGCACGTAGTCGATCACGACCGGCTCGCCGAGCGCCTCCATGACCTCGTCCATGAAGCGCTCGCGCAGCTCGACCGGCAGCTGCTGCACGTGCGGGCCGAGCACCACGGTGCTCAGGAACTCGCGCGGGTGCTCCGGTTCCGACGGCGCCGGCGTGAGCCAGGTCTCGGCGGAGATGAAGCCGGCGGCGAGCAGCCGCTCACGCGTGATCTCCGCGCCGGCGTAGTTCCACGGGCTGCGCCAGCCGACGAAGTGCTCGGCGTAGGGTGCGTCCGCGAGCACCTCACGCGCGCGGGCGCGCAGCTCGTCGATGTTGCCCTCTCCCCCGCACTGCGCTGCGAAACTGCCGCCCGGGCGCAGCGCCGCGTGCATGCGACCGAACAGCCGATCGTGGTCTGCGATCCAGTGGAAGGTGGCGGTCGAGAGGATCGCGTCGACGGGGTCGGCCAGCTCGAGCTCGAGCAGGTCGCAGACCTCGACGTCCGCCCGCCCCTCAGCGATCAGCGCCGCGAGGCGCTCGCGCGCGGCCGCCGCCATCGACGCGGAGGCGTCAACGGCGATCACGCGCCCGCGCGGCACGCGCGCGGCGATCATCTCGCTGATGCGCCCCGAGCCGCAGCCGGCGTCCAGGACCGTCTCCTCGACCGTGCAGCTGCAGGCGGCCGAGCACCTCGGCGCCCCAGCCCTGCTGGATGCTCGATACGCGGTCGTAGCTGGCGCCGTCCCACTGTTGGTTTGGCATACGTGCGTACGTTATCACGCACGCACGCGCGCGCTGAGCGCATCGATCGCGCGCGAGAGCTGGCCCCCCTGCCAGGCCAGCGGCGAATGGGTGGGCGGGCCCTCATCCTCCACCAGCAGCTGCGCCCCGGGGATCGCCTGCGCGTAGCTTTCGCCGACCGTGAGCGGATGGCCCGGGTCGGCCTCGTCGCGGCTCGCCACGACGATCGTCGGCATCTGCAGCTCGTGCAGCTGCTCGATACGCTCGAAGGGACGCGAGCGCGGCACCGCTTCGAGCGCGTCGGCCACCGCCAGCGGGTGCTCGTGCGCGGCCAGGCGCTGGCGCAGCACGGTCTCGAGGGTCCCGCGCAGAGACTCGGGCACCGCCGCGAGGTCGTAGGCGGCGAGGAAGCCCTCGATGCCGCCCTCGCGCAGCCCGCGCGCGAGCGCGTCCCAGCGTTCGAGCTCAGCGGCGCGCGCGAACGGGTTGGGCTTCGCGTCAAACGCGGGCGTGATGATCGCCAGCGCCGCCACACGCTCGGGGTGGGTCAGCGCGAAGCGCATCGCCGTGTGGGCACCCATCGACGCTCCGGCGAGCACCGCGCGCTGCACGCCGCGCTCGTCGAGCACCGCGGCGAGGTCTCGCTCGAGCCGCTCGTAGCCGTACTCGCCGGGGGCGGCGGCGGGCGATGAGCGCCCGTGCCCGCGCGCGTCGTAGGAGATCACGCGGTGGCCCGCGCGTTGCAGCGCGGTGGAGCCCATCACCACGTAGCGGCGGGTCGCGGTGAGGCCGTGCAGCAGCACTACCGCGGCATCGCCGCGGACCGCGTTGGCGCCGTCACTCTCCGCCGGCCCGGACTCCTCGCCGGACAGGGCGACGCCGTCCTCGGTGAGGGCGGTGAAGGCTAGCGCGGCGTCAGGCATGCACTGCTACGTGCGCGCGCAGCAGCTCCCCGGCGCGCTCGGGCCGCTCCCAGAAGAACAGGTGCCCGATCTCATCCAGCAGCTCGAGGCGCGCATCCGGGATCAGCTCCGCGACGATGCGCCCGTTCTGCACCGGCAGCACGTCGTCGCGCGTCCCGTGGATCACTTGCGTCGGCAGCATGATCTCGTGCAGCCGCCTGGAGGTGTCGTGCTCGGCGCACGCGCGCGTCTGCGCGAGGATCACCTGCAGCGAGACGCGGCGGCGCAGGCTGATCTCGAGGAAGCGCGCCCAGGCCTCATCGTCGGCGGCGAAGGGCGGCGAGACATTCGCTTCCCAGGAGGCGCGGATCATCCGCTCGGGGACTCCCGAGGCGATCGCGTCGGCCGTGCGTCGCACGACGTGCTCGGGCGTGAGCGCGCTGCCGGGGCCGCCGCAGTAGGTGCAGCCGAGCGTCAGCGTGCGCACGCGCTCCGGAGCGGCGAGCGCGAGCTCCTGAGCGATCATGCCGCCCATCGAGATGCCGAGGACGTGCGCCGAGTCGAGCTCGAGCGCCGCGAGCAGCCCGATGGCGTCGTGCGCCATCTCGCGGATCGTGACCGGTCCGTCGAGCCGCGTGCTCGCACCCACTCCGCGGTGGTCATAGAGGATCAGCTCGAAGTCGCGGCGCAGCTGCTCGAGAAACGGCTCGCCCCAGTGCGCGTAGGTGCCGCTGCGCCCCATGATCATCAGCAGGGGCGGCCCGGCGCCGCTGCGCTCGTAGTCGAGCTCGACCTCGCCGACATCGATGACGCTCATCACGCGATCCTATACCGGCAGCGCCAGCTGGTCCGTCGACTCTCCGCCACCGGCCGCGCTGCCTTCCGCGCCGCTTGAGACCGAGCCGGGCTCGCCGGCAGCCACCCGGGGATGCGTCTGGCTCAGGCCGGCCACGCGCACGCCGAGCAGCCGCACCGGGCGCGCGGGCGCGTAATCGCGCAGCAATCCGAGCGCGACCTCGCTGACCAGCTGCGCATCGCACGTCGGCTCGGCGATCGTGCGCGCGCGGGTGACGGTCGTCCAGTCGTCGAGGCGCACCTTGATCGCGATCGTCCGCCCCCGCCGGCCGTGCGCTGCCAGGCCGCAGCAGAGCTCCTCGGCCATCAGCGAGAGCTGCTCGCGCATCTGCGTCGGATCGCTGAGGTCGGTGTCGAACGTGCGCTCGCGCGACTCCGAGACGACCTTGCGCGCGGCGCCGATCTCGCCGGCTCCTTCGAAGCGTCCGCGGCGGGCGAGCTCAGGTCCAAGGTTCGCTCCGAAGCGCTCGACGAGCACGTGCTCGGGCGCGGCGCCGAGCGCCGCGAGCGTCGTCAGCCCGAGCTCGGCCAGCCGCGCGGCGGTCTTCGGCCCAATGCCCGGTACGAGCCCCGGCGGCGCGGAGGCGAAGCGCGCGCAGGCCTGCTCGCGGCTGAGCACCACGAAGCCGGCCGGCTTCTCGGCGTCGGAGGCGACCTTGGCGACGAGCTTGTTCGGCCCGATGCCGACCGAGCACGTCAGTTGTGTCGCGGCCTTGATCTCGGCGAGCAGCCTGCGCATCGCCGCACGCGGCGAGAACAGCCCGGCGACGTCGAGGTAGGCCTCGTCGAGCCCGACGACCTCCACCCGCTCGACGTGCGCGCGTACGAGGTCCATCACCTGCTTGGAGGCCTCGCGGTATGTCGCGAAGTCGGGCGGCAGCACGACCGCGTCGGGGCACAGCCGCCGGGCGCGCGACGCGGGCATCGCCGAGCCGACGCCGTAGCGGCGGGCCTCGTAGCTCGCGGTGGTGACCACCGCGCGCGGCCCGCTGCCAGCGACGATCACCGGCCGCCCGCGCAACTCTGGATGGCGGCGCAGCTCGATCGAGACGTAGAAGGCGTCGGCGTCCAGGTGCGCGACGCGCAGTGCGTGCTCTGCGTTGGACACGGTTCTTCGAATCTAGCGGCGTGCCCGGCGGGCGGCGTCGTCGCGCATCGCGGCGCCCGGTGAGCGGCTCTGCTCGACCGAGGCGAGGATCGACTGGGGCGAGGAAGTAGCATCGAACGCCCGAATCCCGAGACGAGAGGAACAGGCCCGTGGCCGCGACTGCGCAGCTCATCACAGAGGTCGACTTCATCGGCATGCCCACGCACGATCTGGCGGCGGCGGCCGCGTTCTACGGTGACACGCTCGGCCTGCGCCGCTCGGTGTACCTGCCCGAGCGCAATTACGCGGAGTTCGAGACGGGAAACGTGACGCTGAGCGTGTACAACCCGACGGAGATGGGGATGCAGCATCAGCTCAGCCCCAACCCGCTCGCGCTGCACGTCCAGGACACGGCGCAGGCGCGCACGACGCTCGAAGAGCGCGGTGTCGAGTTCAACGGCGAGACGCTCGATACGGGCGTGTGCCACATGGCGTTCTTCTCCGACCCGGACGGCAACGCGCTGATGCTCCACCACCGCTACGCCGCGCGGGTGACCGACGGCTGAGGGCACTTTGCTGGCTGTACTTGTCAACCCTGAGTTGCAGTAGTCTGCAGAGCCGAACGCCGATGGACCTGACTTTCAGCGAGAAAGAGACAGCCTTCCGCGATGAGTTGCGCGCGTGGCTGGCGGAGAACCGACCCGAGGCGAAGCCGCCGGCGGACGCCGGCGACGACGCGCAGTTCGCCTACCGGCGCGACTGGCAGCGGCGCCTGTACGACGCGGGCTGGGCCGCCCCGGCGTGGCCGACGGAGTACGGCGGGCGCGGCGCCTCGCAGAGCGAGTCGGCGATCTACTTCGAAGAGCTGGGCCGCGCGCGGGTGCCGTTCGCTGCGAACACGCTGGGTCTGCTGCTGGGCGGCCCGACGCTGATGGTGTGGGGTACGCCGGAGCAGAAGGAGCGCTACCTGCCGCCGATCCTCTCGGGCGAGGAGATCTGGTGCCAGGGCTTCTCCGAGCCCGACGCGGGCTCGGATCTCGCGGCGCTGAAAACGCGGGCGGTAAAAGACGGCGATGAATGGGTGGTGACGGGCCAGAAGGTGTGGACCAGCGGGGCGCAGTACGCGAAGTGGTGCATGCTCGTCGCGCGCAGCGACTCGGAGGTCGCCAAGCACAAGGGCCTGACGTACTTCCTGATGGACATGGAACAGGACGCCGTGCAGGTGCGCCCGCTGCGCCAGATCACCGGCGAGGCAGAGTTCAACGAGCTGTTCATCGAGGAGGCCCGGATCCCCGACGCGAACGTCGTCGGCGGCGTCGGCAATGGCTGGAAGGTCGCGCTGACGACGCTGATGAACGAGCGCGCGGGCCTCGGCTTCGCGCTGCAGATCCGCCTGCGCCAGCTGCTCGACGATCTGATCGCGGTGGCCGCCGAGAAGGGCCTGCTGGAGGACTCGCTGTACGCGGACGCGATCGCCGAGCTGCACGTGCGCTGCGAGTCGATCCGCCTGCTCGCGTGGAAGGGCCTGACGGATGCCGAGCGCTACGGCCAGCCGGGCCCCGAGGGCTCGCTGGTCAAGTGGCTGTGGTCGGACACCAACCAGCGCGTCACGCAGCTGGCGGTCGACGTGGTGGGTCCCGCGGCGCTGACGGCCGGCACCAGCTGGAGCTACGAGCTGCTGCGCGCGCGCGGCAACACGATCGAGGGAGGCACCACGGAGGTGCTGAAGAACATCGTCGCCGAGCGCGTTCTCGGTCTCCCCCGCCTCAAGGTCGCCGCATGATGAGTTTTGATTTTTATGGGCTCCGCCCTTCGGGCTCCGCGGGGAGGCGTGCGTAGATCATGGACTTCGGCCTGACCGACGACCAGCGCGAGATCCAGCGCACGGCGCGCGACCTGCTGTCAGAGCGCGCGACGTTCGCACGGGTGCGCGGAACGATTGAATCCCACCCGCCCGCTGGCACGACCGACGAAGCACTCTGGAAGGAGCTGTGCGAGCTCGGCTGGCCGGGGATCGCGATCTCCGAGGAGTACGGCGGCCAGGGCCTCGGCACGATCGAGCTGTCGATCCTGTCCGAGGAGCTGGGGCGCACGGTGGCGCCGGTGCCGTTCCTGGCAAGCGCGATGGCCGCGTGTGTGATCGAGCACGGCGGGCTCGCCCGAGCAGCGCGAGCGCTGGCTGCCGGGACTCGCCTCGGGTGAGCAGATCGGCGCGCTCGCGGGAGCGCTCGACGGCACGGCGGAGCTGGTCGTGAGCGGCGCCGAGGCGGACGTGATCGTGCTCGTCGAAGACGACGGCAGCGGACGGCTGCTGACGGCGCAGGACGCCGAGGTGAGCACGGTGGCGACGATCGACCCGACTCGCTCGGCGGCGCGCGTGAGCGCGAGCGACGGCGCGGGTGAGCAGCTCGAGGACGGCTGCCCCGGTCTGGGGCGCGCGCTCGTCGCGGTCAGCTCGGAGCTCGTGGGCGTGTCCGAGCGGGCGCTCGAGATGACCGTCGCCTACGTCAAGGACCGCAAGCAGTTCGGCGTTCCCGTGGGCGCCTTCCAGGCGGTCTCGCATCGCTGCGCGCAGATGCTGCTCGACACCGAGAAGGCACGCTCGATGGCCGCGTTCGCGGCGTGGACCGCCGACGCCGATCCCGAGGCCCTGGCTGAGGCCGCGGCGATGGCCAAGGCCGCGGCATCAGACGCGGGACGCGAAGTCACGGCCAGTGCGATCCAGGCGCATGGCGGTATCGGCTTCACCTGGGAGGCAGACGTGCACTGGCTGTTCAAGCGCGCGCAGATCGACGCCGCTCTGCTCGGCGGTGCCAAGCGCCATCGCGCCCGCGTCGCCTCGATCGTGGCCGAGCGGATCTCAGCTTCGACCGCCGCCTGAGCGACGCGGCGCGCGAGCGATGGCCCGGCCGAACATCTTCGAGGGCGAGTTCCCGATGAGCCGCGAGGATCGCGGCATCCGCGGCAAGCCGTTCGCGCGCCCGGCCGGCGCGCGCGAGCTCGGCGGCACCCTCTACGAGCTCACCGCGGGCTCGCAGGGCATGGACCTGCATGGCCATTACGGCAACGAGGAGCTGTTCATCGTGCTCGAGGGCTCCCCTACGCTGCGCACGGCCGACAGCGAGGAGCAGCTCCGCAAGGGCGACGTCGTCGCGTGCGTGCGCGGCCGCGAGGGCATCCACACAATCGAGAACCGCAGCTCCGAGCCGGTGCTCCTGCTCGCGATCTCAACCGCGAACAGTCCTGATGTGGTCATCTACCCGGAGAACGACACCGTCGGGGTCGCGACGCGCCATCCGTTCGTGCCGCTGGCGGAGGGCGCGGACGAGGGCGTCGTGGGGCTGTTCCGCGCGCAGGACAACCTGCGCAAACCCGCCGCCTGAACGACTAAGCACTCGGTTCGCCGGCCGGGGCCGGCGCATTGGCCTTCGCCCAGGCGACGATGTTGGAGCCGCCGTTGACGGTGGAGCCGTCGCCGAGCGCGAGCACCGGCAGCATCTCCTGTCCGCTCATCTGCTTCAGCTCTCTTGGTTCGCCAGGCGCTGTAGCTCGAGGTCGACCTGCCCGCTGCCGTCCGGCCCGGTCGCGGGCGCCTCCACGATCGGCGCGGTGTGCGGCCGCGGAGTCGACGGGTACGCGTCGGGCACGGCGGCGCGAGCCCGCGTCAGCAGCGATCCCGCCGGCTGCACTCTGTATGTGCCGGCGAGCAGCTCCGTGACTGCGTCGTCGATGTCCTGAGCGAGCATGTTCACGTCGGGCAGCGCCTGCCGGTCGGCGTAGATGCCGAAGCAGGCCTGGTCGTGAACGGTGATCATGCCGACGGATACGGCGTGGTGGTCGGCGAGCGGCACCATCGGGTAGACGGACTCCAGCGGGCAGCCGAGGATGTACATGGGCACCGTCGGCCCGGGGATGTTGGAGACGACGAGGTTGAAGGCGCGCGGACTGGCGATCAGTCGCGACAGCGCCTGCTGCACCGTCACGGGAGTACGCGAAGCGGCCTTCAGCACGAGGTCGGAGCCCTCAGGCTCCCCGTCACGCTTGCAGCGGCTCATGCTCGCGTGCACCTGATAGAGGCGGCCGAGCGGGTCGGGGTCGTTGCAGGGCAGTTCGGCGAACGCGAAGGAGATGTGGTTGCCGAGGACGTCCTCGGGGCTGCGCACGTTGACCGGGACCATCACCTTGAGCGCTGCCGGCTCCTCGCCGCGCCGCAGCAGATAGGTGCGGATACCGCCGGCGACGGCCGCGAGAATGACGTCGTTGATGGTCGTTCCGTAGGCGTGCCTGATCGTCCGCAGGTCCTCGAGTGGACGCTGCGCCCACGCCAGGCGGCGTAGCGAGGAGAGCTCCGCGTTAAGCACGCTCGCCGGCGCCGGTCGCAGCAGCTGGTCGAGCGCGCGGATCGCGCGCAGCGCGCCGACGGCGGTCTGGCGCGCGGCGGGACCGGGCGCGCTCGCGGCACGCAGCGGCCACTGCAACATGTCGAGCTGCTGGCCGAGGAGGTCGCGCATGCCGCGCGCGAGTATCCGCTCGCCACCGGGCTCGGGGTCGCTGTGCGTGCGCCAGCGCGCGGGCTCGTGCGGAGCGGGCTCCGGCGTCGGGTCGAGCAGCAGCGAGGCGAGCTCCACGGCGGCGAGACCGTCGACCATGCAATGGTGCGACTTGCCGACGATCGCCAGGCGCCGGTTCGCGGTGTCCTCGCAGATCCACATCTCCCAGAGCGGGCGGTCACGACGCAGAGGTATCGACATCACCTCGTCGATGAGGCCGTCGAGCGAGCCCGGAGCCCAGTAGACGTGCCGATCGATCGAGAAGCTGGGGTCGTCGATCCACTCGGGCGCGTACAGGCCGAGCGGCACCGACGCGAGCTTCTGCCGGTAGCGCGGCGCGCGATCGACGCGCCGCTGGATGTGATCGCGCAGCTCGGCGAAGCTCGGCAGCCGTCCGTCGGCGTCCGGCGAGAACAGCGCCACCCAGCCGACGTGCATGTGCGCGGTCGGCGTCTCGACCGCGAGGAAGGAGGCGTCGAGCGCCGAGAGTCGCGGGCTGCTCATTCGGCCATGACCAATGGGGCGGCGCCGACCAAATCCCCTCGCGTGTGCGACACGCGTGCGGCGCGGAAGGACGGCGCGGTGCGTATGCGCGCGCTGGCGCGCGTGATGTGTCGCCTGCCCCATTCGGCGGAGAGCGCGAACTGCATCAGTCGCTCGAAGTAGCCCTCGAGCGGGGTCGTCGCGATGCGGCTGCCGCGCAGCGCGACGCGGGCGCGACGATTGTCGAATCCGACCTGCATCGTGAAGTAGGGGAAGAAGACCTCGCTGCGTATCAGGGCACGGCGGCTGCGCTCGTCGGGCGCGCTGCGCACCAGCAGCGGGTGCACACCGGCGGTAGACCGCGGGCTCGATCAGATGCGGCACGGGACGCTTGAAGAACGTCGTCGCAAGGTCGATCACCTCGCCGACGCTGCTGACGTTCGCGCCCGCGGTCAGGTGGAACGTCGCCCCGTCGGCCTCTCGCGCGTGGCTGAGTGCGAACACCGCGTCGGCGACGTAGTCGACCGGCACGACGTCGACGGGCGCCCCGCCGCGCGCCGGCAAGGCGAAGTACGTCCCGCGCGCGAACGCGCGCAACGGCCAGTAGAGGACGTTGAAGGAGCACGTCCAGCCGCTGGCGCGCTCGCCGACGATGATGCTGGGGCGGAAGATCGTGATCGGCAGCTGCGAGTAGGAGCGCGCGATCAGGCACTCCGCCTCGAACTTCGATTGCTCGTAGCTGTTGCGAAAGCGCTGGCCGACGTCGAGCTCGTCCTCGCTGAAGCAGCCGTCGTGTTCGCCTGAGACGAAGGCGGTGGAGATGTAGGAGACGCGCCGCAGGCCACCGCGGGCGTGGCAGTGCTCGGCGAACTCGAGCACGCGCCGCGTGCCGTCGAGGTTGATCGCGCGCGCCTGCTGCAGCTCGAGCTCGAAGGAGACGGACGCCGCGCTGTGCACGACCTCGCTGACCTGCCCGGCGAGCCAATCGAGTCCCCCGGCAACGCCCAGGCCCGGGCGCGTGATGTCTCCACGCACCGCGACCACCCGCTCCGCGTAGGGGTTGGCGGGACCGAACAGGCCCAGGAGCGTGCGCTGCATCCGCGCCTGCGCCTCGCGATCGTCCGCTCCCCGCACGAGCGCGTAGACGCGCCGGTCGGTGCGCTCGAGATAGCGGGCGAGCAGCTCCATGCCGACGAAGCCGGTCGCACCGGTCAAAAACACGGCATTGGTTTTGCTGTCCACGGTCCTCTCCGCCCCCGGCACGGCCCAGAGTCTGACGAACGAGTCGGCGGTAGCATGTCGAGCCCCCGTGCAGGGTGCGTTCGGAGTTCTCGGAATCTGCGTGAATTTGCGTCGGTCCGAGCCCGGTTGGGGTTGACTCTCAGGCAACGCCCATCTCGCCGCGCGTCGGGTTAGGGTCTGGCGGGTGTCCTCGTATGCGGCGTTTCTGCGCGGGATGAACGTCGGCGGCCACCGTCTTACGAACGGTGAGCTTCGCGCGCACTTCGCGACGCTGGGCTTCGCCGAGGTCGCGACGTTCCGCGCGAGCGGCAACGTGGTGTTCGCCGCCGACGAGCGCTCCCCCGAGGAGGTCGCCGAGCACGTCGAGCAGGGCCTGGCCGCGCTGCTCGGCTACGCGGTGCCGACGTTCATCCGCTCCGACAGAGAGGTGCGTGCGATCGCCGCACGGCAGCCGTTCACACCCGCGCAGGTGCGCGCGGCCGGCGGCAAGCTGCAGGTCTCGCTGCTCGGTGTCTCCCCCACCTCCGAGGTGCGTTCGGAGGTGCTGTCGCTGGCGAGCGACGACGACGCGCTGTGCTTCGGCGAGCGCGAGCTCTACTGGCTGCCGAGCGGAGGCCTGCTCGAGTCGGCGCTCGACCTGCGTGGCGTCGAGCGACTGCTCGGGCCGAGCACGATGCGCACGAAGGGCACGATCGAGCTGATCGCGAGCAAGCACTGCGCCGAGTGACGCCGGCGCCCGGCCGTCCCGTGGTGGGTAGGCTGCGGTGCAACTCAGCGAGAGGGAGGTTTCGGTGGTCGAGCGGAGCGTAGAGACAGTGCAGGGAGCCGTCGACGCCGACGCACTGGGGCTGGTGCTCGTGCACGAGCACCTGCGCTTCCGCGACGAGGCTGTCTCGGAGCAGTGGCCGAGCCGCTACGACGAGCAGCTCGAGTACGACGCGGCGCTCGTGGCGGTCACCGCCGCCAAGGATCGCGGCGTGCAGACGATCGTCGATCCGACGGCGATGTTCGGCGGGCGCGACGTGCGCTTCATGAAGCGGGTCGCGGACGAGACGGGCGTGCGGATCGTGGCGTGCACGGGCATCTACAGCTACGACTTTCTCCCCCACTACTTCGTGAACCGCGACGTCGACGTGATGGCCGACCACTTCGTGGAGGACATCGAACGCGGCATCCAGGACACCGGTATCAAGGCGGCCTTCCTGAAGTGCGCGGCCGATGCGGCCGGCGTCACCGAGAACGTCGAGAAGATCCATCGAGCGGTGGCACGCGCGAGCGTGCAGACGGGCGCGTCGATCATGGCGCACTCGATGCCGGCGGTGGCGACGGGGCCACGTCAGGTGGAGATCTTCGAAGAGGAGGGCGTCGACATGGCGCGCGTGCAGATAGCCCACTGCGGCGACACCGAGGACATCGCCTACATCGAGGGGCTGATCGAGCGCGGCGTGTATGTCGGTCTCGACCGCTACGGCCTGGAGATGTACCTGCCGATCGACAGGCGCAACGCGACCGCAGCGGAGCTCCTGCGCCGCGGCCACGCCGAGCGGCTGATGATCTCTCAGGATTTCTGCGCGTCGATCGACTGGTTCCCGCCTGAGGCGGGGCAGGCGTTCGAGGAGAGCGGCAGGATCCGTAACTGGTCGATGACGCTCGTCTTCGACGAGGTGGTACCGGCGCTGCGTGAGCTGGGCGCGATGGACGATGACACGTTCGCGACGATCTTCGTCGAGAACCCGCGGCGCTGGCTTACGGCGTGAGAGCCCGAGCGCGAATCAGAGGTCGCGGAACGGCACGTGCGCGGGACAGCCACGCCCGGCGGTCGCACAGTCGAGCGCCAGCGCGTGCGCCCGGATCGGCGGACGGGCCGGGAGCCGCGCCGGCAGCTCGCAGGTCTGTGAGCCCATGTTGCCGAACGGGCACAGCCAGCCGCCATCGGTGAAGTACGAGCCGGCTTCGCTGCTGCCGAGGTGCCGTCTGGCTTGAAGGTGCATGACGGCGTCGAGCACCTTCGCGGCGCTCGCGCACGAGGCCGCGCCGGCCACATAGACACGCCAGCGTGCGGCAGTGCCCTGGCGCGTGTAGGGCACGCTCGCGCGGATATAGCCGCAGGTCGTGACGCTCGACGTGCTCGCGGCGCGGCCGGACGCGCCGGCGGCCGGGACCGCGCTCAGCGACGCGCCCGCCGCCAGGAGGCTCGCTAGTAGAGCCATGAGCACTCGCATTGCGAGCCATCCTAGCCGTCCTCAGGCGGGCGCGACCAGCAGCTCGGGCCCCTCGGCGGCGAGGTCGCCGGCCTTGTTGACGGCGGGGTTCGCGGGCCGCGCGCTCAGGCGCGAGGCGGGCAGCGCGCCGCACAGCGCGAGCGCTTCCTCGGTGCCGAGGGCGGGATCCAGCCACGCCTGCTGAGTGTCGCGGTCGGCGAGGATCACGGGCATGCGGTCGTGGATCGAGGCGGCGACGCGGTTGGGCGCGGAGTCGCACGTCAAGAGCGTCACGCTGTGCATCCAATCGCCGTCGATCTTGGCAGGCGTCCACAGCGCGGCGAACGCGAACGGGATGCCGCCGTCGACCTGGAAGAAGAACGGCTGGTGGGGCTCGCTGCGCTTCTCGGGTTTGAGCCACTCGAAGTACCCGTCGGCGAGCTGCAGCGCGCGCCTTTCGGCGCGCGGGATCAGCCGGCGGTACGCCGGCTTCGTGGCGACGGTCTCCATGCGCGCATTGATCATCAACGGACCGTCGATCGACGTCGCCCACGACGGCACGAGCCCCCAGCGGAGCATGCGCGCCTCCTGCTCGCCGTGCGCCGCGACGATCGCGAGCACCTCCTCGGTCGGCGCGATGTTGAAGCGCCGCGTCCCCGCCTCGCTCGAGATCGGCACCCTGAAGCGGTCGTTCAGTTCTTCCGGTCCAGCCGTGTTGGTGTAGCGCCCGCACACCCTTCGAGCATATGCGCGCGGCGACGTCGTTCCGCTCCCGGGGAGGGCATGCGAACATGTGTTCGTATGGGAAGGCCGTATCGCCCTATCCGTGAGCTCGAAGCCCACCTCGCCCGCGGCGAGCTCGACTTCGCGATCGCGGTGGCGAAGGTCGCGGCTCACGAGCGCACGCGCCCGCTCGAGCTTGGGCTGATGCTGCGCTTTCTGCCGCTGATCGCGGTGCAGCGACCGGACGAGTTCGACGTTTGGGCGCTGCGCTGGCTGGAGCGCTGGTGCGGCGAGCTGCGCGGCCGTGCCAGCATCGACGACGCGGCTGAGCTGGTCGCTGGGCTCGCAGAGATCCCGGTCGACCCGGAACGCGCGCTGCGTGCGATCGCGGCCGTCCGCGCGCGTCAGGGCCGCGCATGAGCCTCGAGCACCGCTCGCGCGGCCGCGGTGGCGAGCCGCCGCCCGCCGCGGCACATCACCGGTGCGGCTCCCCGACTGGAATGACGGAAATGCGCGTCTAGAATAATCCGCGTGCTGCTAATGGCTGACGTGATCCGCGTCGTCAGACGTCACCGCCGCCTGGTCGTATTGCTCAGCGTGCTGGTCGTGCTTGGCGTAGCAGCCATCGGCGTGCATGCAGCGCTGTGCAGATGTGATGACGCGGCATGCACGGCGTGTCTGTGCGCCACGGCGAGTGCACTCGCCACCATCGCGGGAATCGGCTGGAGCAAGGGCGCAGCACCTCTCGAGAGGACACGCACGATCGTCGTGCGAATCCTCGCGGCACCGACTGGGCTGGTTAGCAGCCCTCCCAGGACCAGCGCTCGCGCTGGCCCTGCCCAACTGGCAGTCCTTCGGATCTGAGTCTGACCGCCCCGCGGCGAGTTGCCGCGGCCACGGCCCGCGTCCCCTTCCGGGGCGATCACCTCTGTCCGAAGGAGTTTCACGATGCCTCAGCTGCGCCCCTGCACCCCCCGGCCCTCGGGCGGCAGAGCGACGCTCTCGCCGATGGGCGCATGAACGCGCTCAAGCGAATAGTCGGCCCGGAGTGGCGCTTTCGCGCGCATCGCCTCGCCCGTCTGCGATGGTGGACCAAGTACCGGGTGGCGCGCACATCCCAGGCGAACATCGGTTGGCGTGCACGAGCGGCATACGTCCTGTTCGATCCGGAGATCGAGAGCTACTCCTACGAACTGGAAAACGAGGCCGAGGCGATCGCCGCACTCGCGGTCGCCTTGGGGCGCCCAGTGCAGGAGTTGGCCGCATACGCGGCAGAGACCCGCACCGACCCCGAGCTGAACGAGCTCCTCAGGCGCCACCTACGCTGGCGGCTGGACACCAAGCGTCAGCCGCCGCTCGGCAACCGCCTCGCGTGGTACGTGATCGTGCGCGCAGGCAAGCCAAGTCTCATCGTGGAGACCGGCATCTACCTCGGGCTCGGCTCGCTGGCGCTGCTGCGGGCACTGGAACGCAACGCGGCGGAAGGCAAGCCGGGCGAGCTGATCTCCTTCGACACCATTCTCAACGCCGGCAGCATGGTGCGCGAGCCGATGCGGCGGCACTGGCGGCGCATCATCGGCACCACCCAAGAATGCTGCTGCCCGCACTGGAAGGCCGCCGCGTAGACATGCTCTTCCAGGACACGCCGCACACCGAGGAGAATCAGCGCTTCGAGTTCACGGCAGCGCTCACGCACGCCGCGCGGCGGCTGCTGCTGCTTGACGCCAGCGGCGGGACAGCCCCGACGCTGCGCGCCATGTGCGCCGAACACGACGGCACCTATCACGAAGTGCCAATGCGCTCACGCGGGCACATATACCCCGGCGGTGCCATCACTTTCGGCGTGTTCGACAAGGCGAACGACCGCCACCAGCCCCGGTCCCAGACGCACGCACGTGACCCGCTGGTGTGCGCCGGTGGTCAGCTACTCGCGGCGCACGCGAGGCGGTCGAGGGCCCGTCCGGCCCGCGACGCTAGGCCGCGAGCCGGACGGGGAGCAGCTTGAGCTGATTGATGAAGGGGGATTCGACGTACTGAGGCCCGCCCGCTCCGCCGGCGAGCTCCATGCGGGGAAAGCGCGCCAGCGTCTCCTCGAGCATGATCTTCAGCTCGAGGCGCGCGAGCGCGGTACCGAGGCAGAAGTGCCGGCCCCCGGCCCCGAAGGCCTGATGCTCGGGGTTGCGGCGTACGTCGAAGTGGTCGGGGTTCTCGTAGCGCGTCTCGTCGCGGTTGGACGAGGCGTACCACAGCACCACCTTCTCGCCGGCGCGGATCTTCTGCCCGTGGAGCTCGGTGTCGCGCGTTGCGGTGCGGCGGAAGTGCGCGAAGGCGGGGAACATGCGCAGCGCCTCCTCGACCGCGCCCGCGACCAGCGACGGGTCGGCGAGCAGCGCCTGCATCTGCTCGCTGTCTTCCATCAGTGCGCGCATCGCCGAGCAGAACGTGGCCTTGGTGCTGTCGTTGCCGGCAGCCATCAACAGGAAGAAGCCCATCACGATCTCGTGTTCCTCGAGTTTCTCGCCGTCGAGGACCGCGTGCACCAGGACACTGGTGAGATCGTCGGTGGGGGTGTCGCGACGCTCGGCGATCAGTCGCTTGCAGCGCTCGAAGACCTCAGGAATGTCTTTCTCGAGCGCACCGTCGATGCCGTCCGGGTTCACGTCGGGATCGCCGGCTCCAAGGGTGGAGTTCATCAGCCGCGCCCAGATCTCGTCGTCCTGCTCGGCGATCCCCATGAAGCTGCCGATCACGCGCGCGACCACCGGCTGGGCGAGCTCGGCGACCAGGTCGCACTCCTCGCGGGCGGGCGGGCCCTCCAGACGGTCGAGCACCTTCACGACGATCGCCCGGATGGCGTCCTCGTGCGCGGCGATCCGCCGCGGCGTGAACCCGGCCTGGAACAGCGCCTTCAGGCGATCGTGCTTGGGCGGGTCCATGCCGATGAACATCGCCCGCACGAGTTCGATCGGGAGCACGCCCGCGGCGGTGATCCCGTCTTCTGAGGAATAGGTGCGCCAGTCGCGGCTGACGGTGTGGATGTCCTCGGGCGTCGTCACCGACCAGAAGCCCGCCTCGTCGGGGAATTCTTCGAGGCTCTCCGTCCAGTGGATCGGGCAGCCGCTGCGCAGCTGCTTGAAGAGCTCGTGCGGCGGGCCATCGACCCAGAGATCGCGCGCCGTGACTTCGACGCTCTCTAGATCGCTGCCAACCGCCGCCATCGGACACCCCCATTGCTCGTTGCCGCAGGACGCTGCACAATAGTACTGGCTGAGCGGCCAGTGGACGTTCACCACTTTGGGACTACGCGCAGTTTGCGGACGCGGGCTGTCGAAAGCCCGCTCGAGTGTCCCGTGCTAGGTCGACGAGTCAGGAGCCGGCGCGGTTTGGCGCTGCTCGACGATGAGCTCTCCGACGGTGAGCCGCGCGACGCGCAGATCGCCGACGTCCAGCGAGCCGATCGCGGCACGCCTCACCGCCAGCCTGCCGATCGCCAGCGCGCCGATCGCGACGGCGCCGCCCGCGAGCGCGCCCAACGCGAGCGCGCCGAGCGACCCGGCGCCGAACGCGCCGAGCGCCTGCACACCGCGGCGCTTGCGCTCAGGCCGAGCCATGGGGCTGGTGTTGGCGCTGGGTCTGCGACGCGCGCAGCGAGCGCCCGGCGAACACGAGCATGTGTTCGAGGTGAGCTTCGACCGTTTCCAGGCTGTGTTGACCGGGGTAGACCGCGCCGGTCGCGTCGGCGCCTGCGGCGCGCAGCGCCGCGGCGAACGGCAGGTCCTCGTTGGGGTTGGCGATGTGGTCCTGTTCACCGCCGTAGATGAACGCGTGCAGGCCGAGCCGCGAGATGATCGGCCGATCCGCGTGCAGCACGCCTTCGAGGCCGTTGAAGAAGCTGAGCCAGCTCTCGACGACGCCGAAGCGGTAGGGATTGGCCAGCGCGACGTTCATGGCGCCGTAGCCTCCCATCGAGTCGCCGACAACCGCCCGGGCGTCGCGCGCAGGCACCGTTGGCAGCGCGCGGTCGATCAGCTGCTGCACTTCGAGGATGTAGCTTTCGTAACGCAGGCTCCCCTTGTTGCGCCAGTTGTTCGAGCCCGGTCCGCCCTGGATCATGACGGCGATCACTGGCGGGATCGCGTGCCTGGCGATCAGCTGGTCGAGCTGGTCCTGCAGGCCGATCTGCAGAAACGCGGTGTCCGACTGGTCGTTGCCGGTCAGCATATACAGCACGGGGTAGTGGCTGTTGGTCGCGTCGTAGCCGGACGGCAGGTAGACGAGGAACGAGCCTTCTCCGCCGAGCGCCGCCGACGGATAGGAGGCGCGGTCGATCGAGCTGCCAGCCGCGTCCTGGCTCACGGGCTGCAACGTCGGCAGCGGCTGGGGAGCGGGCGCCGAGGTGATCGCGGGCGCTTCCTGTTCGACCGCGGCGCCGCGGTCGCCGACGAGCCCAGCGAAGGTCAGCTGCCCGCCGTGTGCGAGCGCCAGGCAGACGACCGCGAGCGCACCGAGCAGTACACCGGTGATGAGCCTGCGAGCCCGCGCGCGCCCAGGCTGTGGCGGAGCGGGCCGCAGGCGAGCGCCCGCAGCGGCTTCGCGCCGTGGCGGGAACGCGGGCACCCACGACGGCGGCAGATATTCGACCGCCGCTCCGCCCTGCCCCGGCCAGCTCCAATCGCCGAGACCTTCGAGCCATACCTGTGTGCGAGACGCGCTCACCATCACGGACATCGGCAGATTCAATGAAGCGCGCGCCCGAAATCCAACCCCTGCACGCGCGCGCCCATCCTGCAGGCGCGCGTGCAGGGCTTCAGCTTGCTCAGCTGGTGCTCCAAACCTGCCCGACGCCGTCGAACCCGAGTGCGTCCTTGGTCGCTTCGGTCAGATCGAATTCACGTCCCGCTACATACGGTCCGCGGTCCACGACGGGAACGCGCACGGTGCGGTCGCCGTAGCGCAGCGTGACGAGCGTGCCGCACGGAAGCGTCTTGTTGGCGACACCCATGGTGGAGCTCGTCAGCTCGCCGCCGCACGCGAGGCCGCCGCCGCCGCCGTACCACGAGGCCTCGGCCAGACGGTAGACGTTGAGCTTTCCGAGCCGCCGGTGTGACGAGCGCTCGGAGGCGTTGCCGGCGAAGCGCAGTCGCAGCCATGCGCTTCCGAGTCGGCGCGGCGAGTAGCTGATGCGGAAGCGGCCGTGGGCACCGGTACGTGCACGCGCAAGCGTGTGCCAACCGTGCCTGCCGAGTGCCTGTAGTGCCACCACGAGCCCGCGTTTTCCGGGCCGCTGGTCTTCCAGCAACGTGCCGGTGACGCTCGTGCGCTGGTCGGCGAGCACGTTGAGCTGGTGGTCGCGGGCCTTCAGAGCCGTGAGCGCCGGCGTGGGCACGCTTAGGCTGGCTACCGATGAGCTGACGCCGACCGGTGCCAGAGGCGCCGCAGAAAGCGGCGTCGGGGGTACGAACATGAAGTGGGCAACCCTCCTTGGTAACGCCTACGGGGTTAGCTGTCGGGCTCACGGCCCGGCGGGCACGCGCATGGGCGCGTATCAGCCGGGCGTTACAGCCGCAGATGCGGCCGATTCGCCCTATCCGGTTCGCTTTCGTGCGTTCCGGCAGTGGGTCCCCCGCTCGCCCCCATCAACGGGAGCGACTCGGCGAGTCGAACAATCGTTCGTAGGATATCCGTCTACAGGGGGGTCTGTGTGACGGTCGTCACACATGGGTAGCCGCACTAGGTACTCGCCCCGGAAACTGGCTGTTTGCAGGCGGTTTCTTTAGGAATGTTTTACGCGATCCGGCGTGAGCTGAAGCGAATCGTCGGTGAGCAAATCGGTGAACACCCTGAAGGTCTTCAGTGAACATCTCGTGCGGTCAGCAGTCAACGCCCGGCAGTGTGCGCTTTGCTACCCTCGCGCCGCCGGGCGCAAATTGTCCACTGCTCCTGGCCTCTAGGAAGGCAGTAGAGCCCCGCCCAGCTCACTCGGTTGGGCGGGGCGCAATCTCATCGAGTCGGTCGAGGATCGTCTTGAGGCCGCCCGCGGTGTGCACATCTAGTCGGTCGAGGATCTTCTCGGTGTCTTTGAACGTGTTGGCCGCGCGCGCGTCGGAGGCGAGGCTCTGCACGTTCTGGCCGACCATGATCACCGACAGAAGCACGAGCTGCAGGAACGTCTGGGCGATCCACGCGATGATTCCCTCGCCGCCCGGTTTCAGCGCAGGCCCGAGGCCGATCAGAGCGATCACGGCGAACAGGTACGCGCACCACATCGTGCCGACGAGCCTCGTGATCAGCACGGCGAACTTCGCGTTGAAGCCGTCGACCTCTCCCATCGCTTCTTTGAGCACGCGCGGGCTCGGGTGG
This sequence comes from uncultured Solirubrobacteraceae bacterium, assembly GCA_963827455.1. Taxonomy (GTDB): domain Bacteria; phylum Actinomycetota; class Thermoleophilia; order Solirubrobacterales; family Solirubrobacteraceae; genus Palsa-744. Next base: position 262,456 of record CAWHAW010000014.1, read on the forward strand.
AGCGCCTTGCCGAGATGATGCAGAGACTTGACCGGGCCGGCGAGCTGGTGCTCGACCTGCTCCACCTCGCGATCTGCTGTCATGGATCCTCCTCGCCAAGCGTTTGCGGGGCGCGCGCCCCGTCGACATGTTCGCGCGAGTGTATTGGCGCGGCGGTGTATGCCCGAACCAGCGACGCCCGCCCCGATATCTACGATCATTCCCGACGTTGAGCACTGTCACGCCACCGCCACCCACGCTGCCCCCGCCCCCCGATCCCGCCGGACCGATTGCTCCTGAGCCGCCACGGCGCGCATGGTGGATGGCCAAGCGCGTACTGCTCGCTGGCCTCGCGATCGTCTTGCTGACCGGCGGCGCCACCTATGCGATTGCACGCAACGAGGTCAGCAAAATCGTCGAAGCGCTCGACCAGAACAGGCGTGTCAAGGTTGCCACGAAGGTGCTGGCTCCCGCGAAGAAAGGCCAACCGGAGACGCTGCTGCTGATCGGCAACGACGAACGTCCGCCGCCGAAGAACAACCCCGCTGGCGCAGTCCTTCCGCATTCCAACGAGATGCTGCTGGTGCGAATCGACCCCAGCAAGCCGACGATCTCGATGCTGTCGATCCCGCGCGAGTTGCAGGTCAGCTTCACCGCCCCCAACGGCCAGTTGATCACCAATCGCATCAACTCTGCGTACACCTACGGCTACGAGTACGGCGGTGGCACCTCCGGCGGTGTGAAGCTGATGGTTGAAACGCTCCAGCGCGTCCTCGGCATCAAGGTCATCAACCACGTGTTCGTGACGAACTTCAAGAAGTTCAAGCGCGCGGTCGACGAAATGGGCTGCGTCTACATGACCGTCGACAAGCGCTACTACCACGTCAACGAACCCGGCGGCGAACAGTACTTCGAAATCAACCTGCAGCCCGGCTATCAGCGCCTGTGCGGTCCGCAGGCGCTCGAATTCGTCGCCAACAGGCATGAAAGCACCTCACTGATTCGTGACTCGCGCGATCAGCGCTTCCTGCTCGAAGTGAAGGCCGAGTACGGCGCGACGCTCTTTGAAAACCGTGAAAAGTTCGAGCGGATCCTCGGCAAGGCCATGGAAACGGACCTGCACGGCGAAGAACAGGTGCTGCAGCTGCTCGAGCTGCTGGTCGAATCAGCCGGGAAGCCGGTGCGCCAGGTTCCCTTCCACGTCACGCTCCTGCCCACTCTCGACACGGCGTCACCGGAACAGATCAACGAAGCGGTGCGGTCCTTCCTCAACGGGACCGGCCCGATCTCCGCGGGCAAGGTGAGCCGGGCGGTGAAGGCGTCGCGCCCGCGTCCGCATACCCATCACAGCGCGCCGCGTCTGTCGCTGACGCCGACGACCGGGGAAGCACTGATTAAGGCGCGCGCAGCCTCGCCGCAGCTCCCATTTCCGCTCGAGTACCCCCGCGTGCGCGACGCATACGGCGGTGCCGAACCCGACATGCTGCGCCTGTACGACATCCACGACCGCCAGGGTCACACCCACCCGACGTACGTGATCGTGATCGATCGCGGCGGCCTCGGCGAATACTACGACGTGCAGGGAAGCGCGTGGACCGACCCGCCGATGCTGAACAGCCCCAGCCAGACCGTTCAAATCGGCTCGCGAACCTATGATCTCTACTACGCAGGTGAAGAGATCAGAACGATCGCGTGGCATGAAGCGGGCGCGGCATACTGGATCCAGAACACGCTCACCAACAGCGTGCAGCCGAGGGAGATGCTCGCAATGGCCGAGCACACCCTGCCGGTGATCTCCTCCCGGAGCTCCGCCGCTGCGGCGCCGGCGACGATCCCGACGCTGCACAGCGTGAGCCTGCCCCCGCGTGAAATCAACCCGACCAGCCTCGCCTCGAAGCTCGCTGCGGCGCTGGGCTTCGTCGGCCTTGCTGTCGTGGCGCTGCTGGGCGTCTTCGTGCTTGTACGTCGGCGCGAGCTGAGCCGGCTGCGTCAGCAGGTTGCGCACGCGATCGCACTCGAAGCGCGCCAGCGCCCGCTGCTCGCGACCGGAGCGCAAGCCGCGGCGCTGCCCGCAATCGATGTTCGCCACGGCGCCCGCGCTCCGGTCGCCGGTGTGGCGCCCGGCGAATCGGCGCCGACGATCTACCGCGTCGGCAGGCGCTGGCGCACCGGTGTGCTGACGCTTGGCGGCGTGCTGGTCGCGGGGCTCGTGCTCGCAGCGGCGCTCATGCACATGCTTTAGTGCCGCGCGATCATCGGTCATCATTCGGCCCTCGGATATCTACGTCTAGGAGCTCGAGAGATGTCGCTGGACGCAACCAAGATCGGTCAGGTCGTGGCAGAACAGATGGAGGCGCTGGAAGCGCGATTTGGCGATGACTGCCAGATCGGCGACGTGTGCACGATCGTCGAGGTGCTCGGGCCGCACGGCTCCTCGGTGGCGGTGCGCCCCGGCGCGGACGTGCGCCCGCACGGCTTGATCGGGCTGCTGCGACTGGCCGAGCGCGTCGCGCTCGGCGATGTCCACGGCGAGGCACACGAGAGCGAGTAGAGACTCACAGCGCCCGTCGCGGCGACCTGTTTCGCACAGGTCGTTGACGTGGGCACCCACAACCGCAACAATCGACGCAGTGGCCAATCCCGACCGCTTGACAGCACTCGACTCGACGTTCTTGCATCTCGAGGATCACTCGAGCGCGCACATGCACGTCGCGTCGGTGATGGTGTTCGACGGCGAAGCCCCCACGCTGCGGGAGCTGGTCGAGCACATCCAGGGGCGTTTGCACCTCGTGCCGCGCTACCGCCAGCGCCTCGCGTTCGTCCCGTTCGGCCAGGGCCGTCCCGTATGGACGGATGACCCGCACTTCAATGCCTATTACCACATCCGCCACACCGCGCTGCCGAAGCCGGCTGATGACGCCGCGCTCAAGCGCCTCGCCGGGCGCCTGTTCTCGCAGCGCCTCGACCGCTCCAAGCCGCTGTGGGAGATATGGCTGGTGCAGAGCATGTCCGGCGGGCGCTTCGCGCTGATCGCCAAGACCCACCACGCGCTGGTCGACGGCATCTCCGGCGTGGACATCACGACGGTCCTGTTCGACACCGCCGCCGAACCCGTCCCGAGCTTGCCCTCCACGCCGTGGAGCGCGAAGCCGCTCCCGGGGCAGGCGAAGCTGCTGGGCGAGGCACTGGTCGAGCGCTCGACAGTGCCCGCGGAGATGGCGCGCGGCGCCCGTGCCCTGCTGCGCGCGCCCAGGCGGGCGGTCTCGCAGGTGAAGGACGGCCTCGCCAGCGTCGGCGCGACGACGCTCGCAGGGATCAACGCGCCGGCGCCGCCGAGCCCGTTCAACGTCGACATCGGGCCGCACCGCCGCTACACGTTCGTGGATGCCCAGCTGGCCGAGTTCAAGGGCATCAAGGACTCGCTCGGCGGCACGCTCAACGACGTCGTGCTCGCGTCGGTGAGCCTCGCGCTCGGTCGCTACCTTCGCGGCCAGGGTCACGAGACCGAGGGGCTCGAGCTGAAGGCGATGGTCCCGGTGTCCGTGCGCTCGAAGGCTCAGCGCGGCGCGCTCGGCAATCAGGTCGCAGCGATGTGGGCGCCGCTGCCGGTGGGCGTGGAAAACCCGGCCGAGGCGCTGCACCGGATCAGCACTGCGATGGAGGACCTCAAGCGCGGCGGTCAAGCGGTCGGCGCGCAGGTGCTGACGAACCTCGCAGGCTTTGCCCCGCCGACGATCCTCAGCCAGGCCGCGCGCCTGCAGGCGCGCCAGCCGTTCTTCAACCTCGTCGTCACGAACGTGCCCGGGCCGCAGTTCCCGCTGTACCTCTTGGGCCGCCGCCTGCAGGTGCTCTACCCGGTCGTGCCGCTCGCACAGCGCCAGGCGCTCGGGATCGCCGTGATGAGCTACGACGGTCATCTCGGCTTCGGCCTGCTCGGCGATTACGACGCATTGCCGGAGCTCGACCAGATTGCTCGCGACCTGGAGGCGGCGATCGCCTCGCTCGCGCGCGCGGCTGGGGTGCGCTCGCGTCGCTCCGCGCGCTCGGGCAGGCGCACGGCAAAAGAGCCCCAGAGCAATGGCACCAGCCCGCCGGCGCGGCGCGCCACGGACAAGCGTGGCTCAGTGACGCGGCCAGCGAACGCCGGCTGAGCGCTTCGCGGGGGGACGGGTGAACGCGCCCGCGACCGTCGCTTCGATGCCAAGCGCACGGCGCAGCGAATCGCGCAGCAGCAGACGGTAGGCGACGTCCGACGCGGCCAGCGTCGTGATGATCAACGCGCCAGGGTGGCGCAGGAGCGAGCGTAGGCGGATCACGCTGATGGCATCGGCAGCCCGACCGCACGCACTTGAGGGTTGGATCGTGCCGTGGGCACGCCTTCTCGCTCGCTGCTCGCGTCCAGGCCGCGGCTACGATCCGACGCATGCGCCTCGCCCTGTGCCAGATGAACGCCACCGTGGGCGACATCGAGGGCAACGCGCAGCGGATCCGTGAGGGCATGCGTGCGGCCGGCGCGGCCGGTGCCGAGCTCGTCCTGTTTCCCGAGCTCGCACTCACCGGGTATCCGCCCGAGGACCTGCTGCTGAAGGAGCACTTCCTCGCAGACGCCGCAGCCGCGCTGCGCGGGCTGGCCGCTGATGCACGTGGCTTGGTCGCGGTCGTCGGCTACCCCGAGCGCGCCGCCGATGTCTACAACGCCGCCGCCGTGCTCGCGGACGGAGCCGTACACGCGATCTACCGCAAGGTGTATTTGCCGAACTACGGCGTCTTCGACGAGCAGCGCTACTTCCAGGCCGGCCCCGCGGGAGCCGTCATCGACGTCGGTAGCGAGCGCCTCGGCGTGACCGTCTGCGAGGACATCTGGGAGCCCGGACCGCCGGCCAGCGAAGAGGCGCTCGCCGGCGCGACGCTGATCCTCAACATCTCCGCCTCCCCCTACCACGCCGGCAAGGGCGCCGAGCGCGAGCTGATGTTCGCGCAGCGGGCGCGCGAGAACATCGCGTGCGTCGCCTTCTGCGGCCTCGTCGGCGGTCAGGACGAGCTCGTCTTCGACGGCCACTCGTGCGTGATCGATCACACCGGCACGACGATCGCCCGCGCGGCGCAGTTTCGTGAGGAGCTGCTCGTGTGCGACGTCGACCTCGAGGCTGCCGCGGCGGCGCGCCTGCGCGACACCAGCCAGCGGCCCGTCGCGCGCCGCTCCGAGCGCCAGGCGCTGCAACTGCCGGCGTTGCCTGGCGCTCTGCGGGCGGAGCCCGTCCGCACGCCCGGCGGCCCGCTGGCCGAGCCGCTCGCGCCGGTCGAGGCCGAGATATACGCGGCACTGATGCTCGGGCTGCGCGACTACGTCGAGAAGAACGGCTTCCGGCACGTGGTGCTCGGTCTCTCCGGCGGGATCGACTCGGCGCTCGTCGCCTGCCTGGCGGCCGACGCACTCGGCTACGAGCGCGTGAGCGCGGCGGTCATGCCATCGCCGTACTCCTCCGCATCGACCCAGGAGGACGCCCGTGCGCTCGCCTCCGCGTTGCGGCTGAGCACCCACGAGTTGGTCATCGAGCCCGTGATGGGAGCCTATGACCGGGCGCTCGAAGGCGAGTTCGCCGCGCACGCGGCGGACCTCACCGAGGAGAACCTGCAGGCGCGCATCCGCGGCAACCTGCTGATGGCGCTCTCGAACAAGTTCGGATGGCTCGTGGTGACGACCGGCAACAAGTCCGAGATGTCCGTTGGCTACACCACCTTGTACGGCGATCTCGCCGGGGGCTACGCGGTGATCAAGGACGTGCCCAAGACGCTCGTCTATCGCCTATCGCACTGGCGTAACTCGCCGGCCGGTAGATTCGCCGCGCACGCGCTCGACGGTCCGCAGGCGCAGGCCGGTGTCGAGCAACCGATCCCCGACTCGATCCTCGAGCGCCCGCCCTCTGCTGAGCTACGCCCCGAGCAGCGCGACGACGACTCGCTGCCCGCGTATGAGCTGCTCGATCGGATTCTCGAAGGCTACGTCGAGCTCTACCACAGCCGTGAGCAGCTGATCGCGCAGGGCCTGCCCGAGCGTGACGTCGACCGCACGATCCGGCTGGTCGACCTCGCCGAGTACAAGCGCCGCCAGGCGCCGCCCGGGGTGAAGATCACGCCGCGGGCATTCGGGCGCGACCGGCGCATGCCGATCACCAACCGCTATCGCGGCTAGCGGCGGCGGTCGGACGGGGCGCCCGTTAACCTGCCCGCGTGCCTGTCCCCGTTCGAGCCGCTCCGGTACGAGCCCTCGTTGCGCTGTTCGCGCTCACCGTGTGCGCGCTCGCGCTGTGCTCGTGCGGCAACACCCTGCAGGAGCGTCCGATCCCGCACAACATCCTCGAGAGCCTGATCGCGGCGCCGTTTCCGGTGTACTGGCTGGGCGCCAGCTTCGAAGGCATGGCCGTCAGCGAAGCGACGCGCGACCCCAGCGGTGCCTACAGCCTGCACTACGGCGCCTGCCTCAGGGGCGGCGAGGGAGCCTGCGTGACGGCGATCGAGGTGGTGAGCTCGCCCGACAACAGCTTCCTGCCCGGCGGCTCCGCAACGACACGCAGAGCGCCCATCAGGGGCGTCGATGCGCTGCTGGCACGCGCCGGGCGGACGATCGTTCTGCCAACAGCGGGCGTCGTCGTGGACATCTACGCGAGCAGCGCGCGGTCCGCCGCGACGGCCGCGAGAACAGTTGTGCCGATCAACGAAGTCGGCTCACCCGGCGCGCCACTGCCCCCCGCGCTGCCGAACACCGGCTTCGGCGAAGCGCCGCTGCCCACGCAGCTTCCCCCGCCGCTACACCCCTTGGTCTAGCTCTGCGCTCGCGGGGCCGGCACGACCGTCGAGCAGAGGGCGGACAGCGATCGTCATGCGCGTCACCGCACACGTGTGATCGGCGTCGTCGCTGAAGCGCACGTCCCACACCCACGTGGTGCGGCCGCGGTGTATGCGCGTGGCGTGTGCGTGCACGACCCCCGCTGTGATCGGGCGCAGGAAGCTCGTCTGGTTGGACAGGCCCATCGCCGTCTCGCCGCGCTCGGCGACCCCGAGCGCGGTCGCCAGCGAGGCCATCGCCTCGGCCATCGAGGCGTACACGCCACCGTGGAGGAGACCCGCCGGCTGCTTGAGCTCGTCGCGCACCGTCACCTGCGCACGAACATCGGTGTCCGAGCACGCCAACAGCTCGAGTCCGTACAGCCGATCGAAACCCCGCATCGCCCGGCTGATCCGCTCGCTGTCTGCCGTCTCCATGGGGGCGCCACGATAGCCTACGGTCCTTCCGGTACCGGCCCGACAGGGTCTCCACCAGCGGTGGCGGACGTTCACACATCATGAGTCGAATGGACGAGCTCCCACCCGACCAGCGCGCGGCGCTCTCACTGCTGCTGCTCCGGCACAAGAGCTACGCGGAGGTCGCGACGCTGCTCGGCATCCCCGAGCGCGCCGTACACGACCGCGCTCAGGCAGCGATCGTCGTTCTCGCGCCCGGGAGAGCTCGCGAGCTCTCACCTGACAGCCGCCAGGAGATCGGCGACTACCTGCTGGGCCAGCAGCCTGGCGTCGCCGAGCGGCTGCGGACGCGCGCGCTCCTGAACAGCTCCGAGCCCGCGCGTGCGTGGGCTGCCGACGTCGCCGCGCAGCTCGCGCCGATGGCGGGCTCGAGCATGCCCGAGATCCCCGCCGGTCCCGTCGCCGTCGCCGGCGCAGGCCCGCCGGAGCCGCAGCGCGTCGGCGATCTGTCCTCCGCCCCTCCTTCCTCGGTCGCAGCCGCAGCGCCGCCCGCCCCGTCCGCGCGCTCGCAGCGCAGCTCGCGTGTCGGTGGCGCGATTCTCCTGGCGGTCCTCGTCGCAGCGATAGCGGTTGCCGTCGTGCTGCTCACGGGCGGATCGAGCGCCAAGAAATCAAACGGCGCGACGGGCCAGACCGCCAGCACCGTGACCAAAACCGGCCCCACGATCGACGATCAGATTGCGCTGAAACCGGCCAAACCCGGGATTGGGAGCGTCGGCGCCGCATATGTCCTCTCGGAAGGCTCAAAGCGCGCGTTCTTCATCGACGCCCAGAAACTGCCACTGGCCAAGGGCTTCTACTACGCGATCTGGCTATACAACTCGCCGACGAGCTTCGTGCCGGTAACGAAGAGCTCCGCGGTCAACTCGAAACATCGCCTCGAAGGCATCTCACCCCTGCCGAGCAACGCCGCCGAATTTCACGAAGTGCTGCTGACGCGAGAGACGAGCCCCAAACCGACCCACCCGGGCCCGGCGGTGTTGCGTGGGCCGTTGAGCTTCACGTGATTCAGGGCAACAGCTTCCCCGGGTTCATGATCCCCGCAGGATCGAGCTCGGCCTTGACCGCGCGCAACGCATCGAGCCCACCCTCGCCCACCTCGGCGGGCATCCACCGTGCATGGTCACGCCCGACGGCGTGGTGATGGGTGATCGTGCCGCCGCCCGCGACGATGGCGTCGCCGGCGGCCTGCTTGACCGCGCGCCACTGCCCGAGCTCGTCCCCCTCGCGCTGCGGCGCGATCAGCGTGAAGTACAGCGACGCGCCGGTCTCGTAGACATGCGAGACGTGACACATGACGAGGCCTGGCGTCCCGCAGGCACGCAGCGCCGCGGCGATTGCGTCGCCGACCGAGCGGTGCAGTCGCGGGAGCGCCGACCACTGCCCTGCGGTCTCGAGCGTCTCGACCATGACGCCGTGTGTGAGCAGCTCGTCGCGCAGGTACGGTGCTCCGAAGCGGCCATGCAGCCACGCCTCACCGGGCGAACGCCCGACCGCGAGTCCTCCGCCATCGCGCACCAGTGCGAGCGCCCGCTTGCGCCTGCTCGCGAGCTCCTCGCCGGCGCCCTCGAAGCCGAGGATCGCCAGGCAGCCGCCGCGATAGCCGCGCAGCTGCAGGTACGCGCGCCCGACGCGTCCCTTCAGGCCGCCCGTTCCGGCCAGCGCGAGCGACATGCGCGTCTCCTGCTCATCGGACAGGCGTGCGACGTCGGGCAGCGCGTGCTCCCGCGCCAGCGTGCGCAGCACCTCGCCGCCGGCGGCGAAGTCCTCGAAGAACACGCCCTCGTAGATGCGCTCGCTCGGCGCGGGGCGCACCCGCAGCGCGAGCTCTGAGATCACGCCGAGCGTTCCCTCCGAGCCGATCAGCAGCTGGCGCAGGCTCGGCCCGGCAGCACTCGCGGGCAGGGGCGGCAGCTCGATCTCGCCAGCGGGTGCCGCCAGCCGCAGGCCAAGCACGAGCTTCTCGATCGCGCCGTAGCCGCTGGAGGCCTGGCCGGCCGAGCGTGTGGCAGCGCAGCCGCCGAGTGAGACGTACTCGTATGACTGGGGAAAGTGTCCGAGCGTGAGCCCGCGCGCCGTGAGATGGCGCTCGAGCGCGGGTGCCCTGATGCCGGCCTGCACGCTGACGGTGGCGGATTGGGCGTCGAGCTCGAGCACCTCTGCCATGCGGCTCATGTCGAGCGCGATCACGCCGGAGTGCTCGCCGCGCAGCGGCGCGACGCCGCCGACGACGCTCGTCCCACCGCCGAACGGGACGACCGCGAGCGAGCTGCGCGCGCAGAGCTCCAGCAGGGCACGCAGCTGGTCGTGCTCACCGGGATAGACGACCGCGTCGGGCGCGCCGTCGGGCTCGCCGGCGCGCAGGCGCACGAGGTCGGGATAGCCCTTGCCCGCGGCGTGCAGCACGCGCTCAGCATGTCCGTTTCGGACGTATTCGGCGCCGACGATCGCCCGCAGTCCGGCGAGCGCCGCCTCTGAGGTGGCGGGGGGCGCAAGCCGGACCTGCCCGAGCGCCACGGGTGGGCGCGGGCGCGCCACGACCCCGACCGTCTCGCGCAGGAAGCCCAGCGCGTGCTCGGGCAGGGCCGGCGGGTGCTCAGGGTCTCCCCAGCCCCACCAGCGCATAACGGGGGTCGCGCGCGAGTCAGCCACTGACCCGCTCGAGGCCGTCGAGCGCCTCCTCGATCGTGGCGAGCGCGGCGCGGCGCACCAGGCGCCCGCCGAAGCGCGGCGCGAGTCTCAGGAACGAGTTGTGACGGGCGGATGAGGCGGCCATCTGCTGGCGCAGCTCGATCGTCACCTCGGTCGTCGCGTCCTCGCGGGCAGCGAGGCGCAGCTCGGTCTCAGCGGACTCGAGCACGCTCGCAAACGGTGTCCCCTCGATTCGCTGAACCCAGGTGAGCGTGCGCTGCGCCTCGTCGCACACGACGCTGAAGTCGGCGCGCACGAGTTTGCCCTTGCGCGTCTTCATCACCTCAGTGAACGCGTCGGCCTCCCCCGTGCCCGTAAGGGTGACATCCTCGACCCGCGTCACCCGCGGCCACCAACGCGGCAGGTGGTGCGGATCGCGCATCAGCTCCCAGAGCTCCTGTGGAGGGGCGGCGATCGTGCGGCTGCGACGCGCTGTGGGCACGACCGCGAAGCCTAGGACTCGTATGTCAGCAGCGCGTGCACGTCATGTCCGGCGAGCCGCTCGCGTCCGCCGAGGAAGGCAAGCTCGATCAAGAAGCCGCAGCCGACGACCTCGCCGTCGAGCTGCTCGACGAGGTCGCACAGGGTCGCGGCGGTGCCGCCGGTCGCGAGCAGGTCGTCGTGTACGAGCACGCGCCTACCTGCCGCTACGGCGTCGGTGTGCAGCTCGAGCATCTCTTCGCCGTACTCGAGCTGGTATTCGGCGCTGACCGTCTCATACGGCAGCTTGCCCGGCTTGCGCGCGAGCGCGAAGCCGGCGCCGAGCTCGAGCGCCAGCGCGGGGCCGAGCAGGAAGCCGCGCGCCTCGGCCGCGACCACGCAGTCGACCTGCAGCGGCCGTGCGTACTCGGCCAGCTGCGCCACCGCGTCTGCCAATGCGCCCGCGTCGGCCATCAGCGGCGTGATGTCCTTGAAGTTGATGCCAGGCTTGGGAAAGTCGGGTATGTCGCGAATCAGCGAGCGCAGGTCGACCGACTTGCCCGCCCGCCCCTCCATCACCTGACGATCTTGCGCAGGTCGCGTACCAGCAGCAGGTGCTTGAGGTGGGTGGCCACCGCGGCGAGGTTCTCGAGCGCCTCGACCGCCTCCTTGCGGCGCTCGGGGTTGCGCGAGCGCAGCGCCGGCGCGAGGATCTGCTGGAGCAGGTTGGCCTCGCGGTCGGCCGAGGAGCGGAACACGCGCAGGTTGCGCCCGCCGACGCCGTAGCGGGCGAGCTCGGCGACCGCGGCGATGATCTCGCGCTCGGTCTCGTCGAAGTAGCGCACGCCACCACGCATCTCGCCCTTGACGACGCCGTACTCTTCGAGCTCGCGCACGAGCTTGGCCTCCGCCTTTGTCTCCTCGAGCACGTCGTCCATCGAGTACAGCGCGCCGGAGCCCTGGCGCACGCTCACACTCGGGCGCCAGCCTCGCACGCCCTCGCGCCCGACACGGCCCGGAACGGGCGGCGGATCGGATCCCTCCCCCCCGCGGCCGGCGGCCAGCTCCTGACGAATCACGCGCAGCGGCAGGAACTCGTCGCGCTGCATGCGCAGGATCGTGCGCAGCCGCGCGACGTCTCCCTGCGTGTACAGGCGGTAGCCGCCGGGCGTGCGCCGCGGCGTCAACAGCTTCTGGTCCTCCAGGTAGCGGATCTTGGAGATCGAGATGTCGGGGAATTCCTGCGCGAGTGCCTTGCACACCGCGCCGATCGTCAACGACTTGTGGCGCTTGGCGAGCTCCGCGCGCTCGCCGGGATCTGCCGCGGTGAGCTCGAGCTCGACGGGGGCCAGCGGCGGGTCCTTGGGTGGCGTGTGGGCTGCCATCAGCGTGCGAGGTAGGTCAGCTTGTACTTGCCCACCTGCACCTCGTCGCCCTCCTCCAGGCGATGGGACTCGATCCGCGAGCGGTTGACGTAGGTGCCGTTCAGCGAGCCGCAGTCGTCGAGGTACCAGTCGTCGCCGCGGCGGATCAGCAGCGCGTGATCGCGCGAGACGGTGACGTCGTCGAGGAACACCTCGGATTCGGGACGCCGGCCGATGCTCATGCGCTCGCCCTCGATCGCGAAGCTCTCCCCCACGCGCCCGCCGCCGGCGCGGATCACGAGCGCCGGACCGTGCGCTGTGACCTCACCGATCTCGACCGGCACGAGCTCGCCGGTCTCGTCGATGCGATACGTCGCCGTCACCGACTCGCCGGTGCCCTCGGCGTGCGTCAGCAGCGCGCCGCAGCGCTGGCAGTAGTTGGCTCCCTCGTCGTTGAGGAATCCGCACTCGGTGCAGTGCAGCGCCACGGGCTCTTACTGCTGGCGGTTGGCCAGGATGTCGGTCAGCTTCTGGACGTCCTCGCCGGTGATCGCGATGTCGCCGTCCTCGTGCTTGTGGCGCAGCCGGTTTACCAGCTCGGCCCGGAGGATGTCGATCTTGCCGTGCAGGATGCGCCGCTTGTAGGAGACCTCGGTCTCCTCCTCGGTGAGCTGGCGGATGACGTCTTTGAGTTCGACGTCCGACAACGAGCCAAGGTCGGGGAACGTCTCGTCCATGGGGCTCTCCTCTCGGGGCACGCGCCGTCCTGCGCCGGGTTGGTGGATACGCCGGCAGCGCCGGCCATGGCGCGAGTATAGCCCAAAAGGTCAGGCTGAGCTTGAGACTATGGGATCGACTGCTTGCCGTACCGCTGGGCCGCGGCGCGCAGCTCGCGGAGGCCCGTGCGGGCATAGAGAGCAGTGGCGGCGAGCGCCAGCGCGATGCCCACGTACAGAAGCACTTCCGCGAACCCCCCCAACCCGACCATGGCGAAGAAGAACGAGCCCATGACCGGCGCGACGGCGAGCCGCCCCGGCCAGTTGATGCGCAGCTCGACGCCACGTGAGAGGGCATAACGGCCGACTGCGAGCATCAGCAGCTCGCGCGCGGCCAGGACCGCGAGCGCCCAGCGTGGGAGCAGCTGAAAGTGCCATGTGACGATGACGCCGCAGAGCACCAGCAGCCGGTCTGTGACCGGGTCCATGAGCGCGCCGAGGCGGCTGTACTGCCCGGTCAGGCGGGCGGCGATGCCGTCGGCGTAGTCCCCCCAGCCGATCACAGCGAACAGCGTCGCCTGGAGCGCGCCGACGCCATCGCTGCTGGCGAGCGCGACGGCGAGGAACACCGGGACCAGGGCCAGGCGCGCGAAGCCGATCGCGTTGGGCAGCGTCCATGGGCGCAGCGGCTGCCCGGCCTGCGTCTGCTTTGGGGGCGGCCCGGAGCGGTCGAGTCCGAGCAACCGGAGAACCTGTTTCGAGATAGGCGGTGGGGTCGGGGCGTTCATGGACCAAGCTGGGCGACGCGGGACGGTGAAGGCCGTGCTGGTAGCACGGGCACGCCGGCACGTGCCGATCCAGCGCAGCGTCCAGGGACGCATCCGAGCGTGCCGATCTTCTCGAAACAGGTTCCTAGGGGGCGCTTCGCCACAGCTCGTCCACTGCCCGCAGGATCTGCGCGGGCTCGGCCGCGAGCGACAGGCCGGGAGCCTCTTGACGGCCGCGGCGGAGCTGGACCTCGGCCTCCCCGGACTCCAGCGAGCGTCGCCCGACGGTCAGCCGCACGGGGCAGCCGAGCAGCTCGGCATCGGCGAACTTCTCACCGGTGCCGGCTTCGCGGTCGTCGTAGAGGACCTCCACCCCGCCCTCGCGGAGCGTCTCATACAGCGCGTCGGCGGCGTCGCGCTCGGGTGTGCCGGGCTTGCCCAACGCGACGAGGTGGACGGCGAACGGCGCGAGCGCGCGCGGCCAGGCGATTCCGTGCTCGTCGGCGTACTGCTCGACGGCGGCGGCGACGATCCGCGCTGGGCCGATCCCGTAGGAGCCCATCCAGATTGGCTGCTCCACCCCATTCTCGTCCAGGTAGCGCGCTCCGAGCGGCTCGGAGTAGCGCGTCCCCAGCTTGAAGATGTTGCCGACCTCGATCGCCCGCTCGATCGTGATCGGCTCCCCGCCGACGGTGTCGCCGACGCCGACGCTGCGCACGTCGACCTCGCGAAATTGGAAATCGCGTCCGGGCATGACGCCGAGGAGATGCTCGTCGGGTGCATTGGCGCCGGTCACCCAGCCGCCCTCCCCTGCGCCGCGCGCGGCGGCAGCGTCGAGCAGGATCTCGACCTTGCCGTCGAGGCCGACCGGTCCGATGAAGCCGGGAGGTCCGAGCTTCTGCGCGATCTCCTCGGGGCCGGCCGGGCGGCTCGCTGCGCCGAGCGCGTTCGCGAGCTTGATCTCGTTGACGCGGTGATCGCCACGTACGAGCACCAGCACGAGCTCATCCTCGCGTCCATCGCGCGCGACGACGACCGGGTACGCCTTCAACAGGGCGCCCTCGGGCACCCCGAGCACGCCCGCGACCTCGGACACCGTCGTCAGACCGGGCGTACTGCGACTCTCCGGAGCCGCCGAGACGGGCGGCAGCTCCACCGGCTGGGGGTCGGCGCTCGCGACCTCGACGTTGGCGGCGTAGCCCGGCGCGAGGACCACCTCGTTCTCGCCGGCGGGGCAGGGCGCCATGTACTCGTGCGCGCCGAGGCCTCCCATCATCCCGACATCGGCCTCGACGCTGTAGAAGCGAAGGCCGGTTCGCTGCATGATCCGGTCGTAGGCAGCGACGTGCAGCTGGTAGCGCTCGTCCAGCCCGGCGGCGTCACGATCGAAGCTGTAGGAGTCCTTCATGATGAACTCGCGGGTGCGCAGCACCCCCGCGCGGGGGCGCGCCTCGTCGCGCTCCTTGACCTGGACGTGGTAGAGGATCAGCGGTAGATCGCGATAGGAGCGCACGACCTGAGCGACGTGCGTGGTCACGGCCTCCTCGTGCGTCAGCGCGAGGACGAGCTCGGAGCCCTTGCGGTCGGTGAGCTTGAACAGCTCCTCGATCGCGTAGCGCCCGGTCTTGAGCCACGGCTCGGCTGGCTGCAGAACGGGCATCAACATCTCCTGTCCGCCGATCGCGTCCATCTCCTCGCGGATGATCTGAACCGCGCGCTGATGGACCCGCCACCCGGCTGGCAGCCACGTCCACATCCCGGCTCCCATCTGGCGGATCAGGCCCGCCCTGACCATCAGCTTGTGCGAGATCGCCTCCGCGTCGGCCGGCGGCTGCTTCTCGGTGGGCAGTAGGTATTCGGAGAGGCGAGTCATGGTGCTGGCGGGGGCTCGCAGGTGCCTGCCCGGAAGGAATGAGCGTATATGTTGAGTCCAGATGATCGACGCCACCCATCTCGACCACCACCATCGCCGCACGGCGGAGGCGATCCTGTCCCACCCGGTGAGTCACAACATCGAGTGGCGGGACGTGCTGTCCCTGCTCGAAGCGGTCGGGGAGGTAAAGGAGGAGCACAACGGCAAGTTCAAGGTCGATCTGGGTGGCGAGACCGCGACGCTGCACCGGCCGAGTGGGAAGGATGTGGGCGAGGAGATGGTCGTCGACCTCCGGCGCATGCTCGCGGCCGCCGGAATCACCGCCGAAGGGTTGCGCGAGCGTCGAGACGTGAGCGCTCAGCCGGCCGCGACGGAGCCCGCGGCCCCGCCGCGCGATCACGGCGACGGGCGCTGGGGCGAGAACCAACCCGGGAGTACCGGCCAGGGCCGACAGAGCGGGTGACAGATCGGGTTTAGGACGATCGCGGGCTCGACCCGCTTCATCGCGGGCGCCCTTCGATCTCGGCGACGTCCTCGTCAGTCAGCTGCATGCTCGCCGCGGGCAGGATCGGGTCGACCTGGTCGGGCCGGCGGAAGCCGACGATCGCTCCATCGACGGCCGGGTTGCGCAACGTCCAGGCGACGGCGACGGCGCCCGGGGTGGCGCCGTAGCGCTCGCCGACCGCCTTCAGGCGCTCGACCAGCTCCAGGTTGCGCGAGAGCGCCGGCTCGTTGAAGCGCTCGTCGCGCTTGCGCCAATCGTCGTCGGGGAGCTTGGCGATCCGCTCGGGAGTCATCGCTCCGGTGAGCAGCCCCGAGCCCATCGGCGAGTAGACGATCACGCCGATCCCTTCCCGCTCGGCGAATGGGAGAAGTTCGCGCTCGGCGTCTCGCTCGATCAGCGAGTACTGCGGCTGCAGCGTCTCGACGGGCGCGATCTGCGCGATCAGCCGCAACTGCTCGACGTCGAAGTTGGAGACGCCGATATGGCGCACGAGGCCTTTCTCCTTGAGCTCGGCGAGCGCCGCCCACCCCTCCTCGATGTCCGCCGCCGGGATCGGCCAGTGGATCTGGTAGAGGTCGATCGCGTCGAGGCCGAGCCGCTGCAGGCTGGCCTCGGCCTCGCGCAGGATCGAGTCGCGCTTGAGGCTGTGGACGACCGTGCGCCCCGGGCCTTCCAGCAGTGAGCACTTGGTGAAGACGTAGGGCCGCTCGACGAGCCCCCCAAGCGCACGGCCGACGGTCTGCTCGGAGCGGCCGAAGCCGTACGCGGCGGCGGTGTCTATCCAGTTGATTCCCTGCTCGAGCGCATGGTGGATCGCGGCGATCGACTGCTCGTCGTCCTGGGCGCCCCAGCCGAACTCCCAGTCGCCGCCGCCGATCGCCCACGCGCCGAACCCGATGCTGCTTATCTCCAGGCCGGTGTTCCCGAGCTGTTTGGTCGTGAGCTGTGTGGCGGGCATCTCGAACCTCCTGAGTGGTTGAGGGATGAAGACCGTCGTGCGGTCGATTCGATCAAGTATTTGCCGGTATCTGTTCGGCGCCTGTCGCATCGTGCCAGCTGATGTAGGTGGTGCGGCGTCGCGAGTGCTTTTCAAGGGGGTGTCTTTGCGTTGCTGGCGGCGAGACGATTGCGCATAATGAAGCCGATGGAGCAGAGTGAGGCGATCAGCACCCTGCTGGCCGGCATCCAACAGCGCGGAAACGCTCTCGGCCAGCGGGAGGCGCCCGTCACGCTTGTCTACTTCGGCGACCTGGAGTGCCCCTTCTGCAGGGATTTCTCGGTTGACGTGCTGCCCTCGATAATCCAACGCTGGGTGCGGGCCGGCAAGCTGCGGATCGAATATCGCGCGTTTCAGACCGCGACACAGGAGCGCGAAGTGTTCGTGACGCAGCAGGTCGCGGCCTTGGCGGCAGGCAGGCAGGCCAAGGCGTGGCACTTCATCGAGACCTTCTACGAGCAGCAGGGAGACGAGGGCACGGGTTATGTCACCGATCCCTACCTCCGGGGCATCGCCGCACAGATCCCGGGCCTGGACCTCGAGCGATGGGCAGACGACCGCGGCGAGGAGGATCTGATCGAAGAGATTGCCAGCGACGAGCAGGCGGCAGAGAACGCCGGTCTCAACGGAACCCCGTCGTTCCTGATCGGCGCGAGCGGAGGGACGCCGGCGCGGTTCTCACCGTCCGATTCGAGGTCGTTCGACGCCGCCATCGAAGGGCTTCTGGAGGGGTAGGAGCCGGTCGCCTGAAAGCGCTGGCCGCGCCCAGCGCCTCACCAGAGGCGGCACGTCCGACGAAGGACCCCCGACCGGGCCGCCGTCCGTGGCGACCCGGGTCGGGGAACCCACCCCGGCTGCTAGTGCAGGTTCTGCAGCTGGTAGGCGCCGGCCTCGATGCCGGTGAGGCCGACGAGGTTGCCGAGGGCGACGTTGACGTCCTCGAGGTGCGTGCCCCACAGCGGACCGAGGACTTCCTCGATCTGTTCGCGTGTGTCCTGCGGCCCGCCGACGTCGGTCAGCTGCAGCCACGTAGCTCCGCCGGACCGCTCACACTGGCCGGTGTACTGGGCCGGGAACGCCACCCACGGGGTCGATGCTTTGGGCGCTTTGACGAATTTTTCGAGCAGCCCCGGGAAGGGGGAGGTCGACTCATAGCGCAGCATCGGTCCGGGGTAGTTGCCCTGGACGAGCAGCGACGGGTTCACGCACAGGACTTCGTCGTTCTTGATTTCTTCTTCGGTGGCGGTGCCGCCGAGCAGCGGGCCGCCGACGCGTCCGAAGTTGGACGGGTTGGGTGGTTCGTTGAGGAAGCTCGAATACGCCACCACGCAGTGCGTCTGCGCAGCGTTCTGGCAGGACGGGACGTTCTTGAACATCGCGCCCTCGCTCTGACCCTTCGGCACGGTCACGTTGCCGCCGAGCAGGATCGCCGAGACGAGCTGCTTGCGCAGCGCCGGGTTGGGATCGATCTGTTCCTTGATCAGCTGCTCGAGCATCGCCGAGCCCTGCGAGTGCCCGACGAGCACGAAGCCGCGCCCGTTGTTGTAGCGGGCGAGGTATTCCTCGAACGCGGTGAGCACGCCGATGTATGCGATTGCGGAGCCTTCAGGTGTGATCCCGCCGGGCGTATTGATCGCCGGGATCGTCAACTGCGGATAGATCGGCGCGTAGACCTTGCACGTCTGCGAGAAGCGCGAGGCCTGATCGATCGCGATCTGCTTCTCTTCGGGCCCGATTTCGAGGTTGGCGTTCATCGTGAACTGGCTACTCACGGTCGGGTATACGTAGAAGCAGTCGATCGGCGGGTTCTTCGCGGGCTGGGCGTGTTCGATGAAGCTGGTGCCGCCCGGCAGCTCCACGGTTGCTTCCTCGCTGCTCAGGCAGGGGTTGCTCGCGAGCCCTGGCTTGCACAGCCACGTGGTTTCAGCCGAGGCTGAGCTCGCGGCGAGCCCAGCGATTGCGATTGCGCTGACGCTGAGAGCGGCGAGCAAGGCTGCCCGCCATCTGACAGAGCTCGAGCACGAGCCCCACATCCTTGCGTCCTGCATGACTATCTCCTCACTCCTCATGCGGGGCGCTCGGTGTGTGTCCCCGCCGTGTCGCGCGGTATTTTAGTCACACGAGAGCCAAAGTCTCAAACGCTAGCGTTTCGAGCTGTAGGCGGCCGACTGGATGGCGGTCGTCCGCACGAGGTTGCCGAGTGCGATGTTGACGTCGTCGACATGCAGGCCCCAGTCGGGTCCGAGTTCTTCCTTGACGTATTCGGGCGGATCGATCGCTGGGCCGACCGGGTTGACCTGCAGCCAGCTGGCACCGTTTTCTTTGCGGCACTGGCCTGTGTACTCGCCGACCGACGCGACCCAGGGCGTGGTTGTCGTGGGGGGTTGATGGAACGGGCTCTGTGCGCCGGAGACGGCGGCCTGCGCCACATACGGCAGCAGCGCCCCGGTCGCGCCGTTCTGCGCCGGCAGCGCCGGGTTCACGCACACCACTTCCTTGCCGACGTTGACCACGCCCGGCTGGAGCAGCGGGCTGTTCTCACGCCCGAAGTACGAGGGGTTGGGCGGTTCTTTGAGGAAGCTCGAGTAGGCGATCACGCATTGCGTCTCAGCCGCCGTGAGGCAGACGGGGACGTGCTGGAAGGTCCCGCCGACGAACCGATGTTCGGGCACGAGCACGTTGCCGCCCATCAGATCAGCTGAGACGAGCCGATGGCGCAGAGCAGGATTGGGGTCGATCACGCCTTGGATCAGATGCTCGAGTATCAGCGCACCCTGCGAGTGGCCGAGCAGGACGAAGCCACGGCCGTGGTTGTACTTGGCGAGGTAGTCGGCGAACGCCTTGGCGACGCCGATGAACGCCGTGAGGCTTGCGCCGGCGCTGACGGGCTTGCCGCTATTGAGCGCCGCGAGCGTGACCTGTGGATACATCGGCGCGTACACCTTGCAGACCTGGGAGAAGCGAGAGGCCTGCTGGATCGCGACCGAGGTCTCCTGCGGTTCGATGCGCAGGTTGGCGTTTTCGGTCTTCTGGTCGCTGACGGTGGGGTATACGTAGAAGCAGTCGATCGGGGCTTTGTAGTTGACCGCCGCATCTTCGATGCTCGTTTGGCCGTTGGTCTGGACGACGGTGGTTGTCAGCGGCGAGGTGCACGGATTCTTGAGGAGCCCTGGCTTGCACAGCCAGACCGTCTTGGCCAGCGCCGAGCCCGTCATCGCACCGGCCGCGTTGAGGAGCACGAGGCCCACGAGGCCGACGGCCACGACCAGCGTGGCCCGCCTGGCGCTCACGCGCAGTTGAGAGGATCTCCGTGGGATTCGCATGTCTTCCTCCGTTCTCGCTTCCTAGCGTTCGCTCATCCCGAGCAGCGCGATCTCGATCTGGCGCAGGCGCGCTGTGTCGCCGCGGATGCCCGCGATCGCATCGTTGTACAGGAATGCCTCCCCGAGCCGCACGAGCGCGTAGGCGAGGACCGCGGGCGTCGTCGGCGAGGCGAAGCTGCCGTTCTGGACCTCGGCGTCGATCAGGCGCTCGATGCATGCGACGGTGCGTGGCTCGACGAGCCCGACGCTCGAGGTGAGGATTCGCAGCGCGCGCTCCTGCTCCTGCGCGAACAGGGCGCGCATTCCGCGGGTCGCGGCGACCTCGCGGTTGAAGCGGTCGAGCGTGTCGAGCAGGGCGGGCGCGCCGCTGCCGCCCACCTCGTCGCGGAGCGCGAGCAGGCGCTCTTCCCCGAGCGCCCCGAGCACCTCGCCGAGCAGCAGCTCGCGGGTCTGAAACCAGCGGTGCATGGTCGCCCGCGCGAGGCCGAGCTCGCGCGCGATCGCCTGCACGTCGACGCGTTCGCAGGCGAGAAAGCGCTTGCGCGCGAGCCGCAGCGCAGCCTCGCGCGTCGACGCGGCGGGCCGGCCTGGGCGACCGGTGGTGAGCGGCGGCATGCGTCAAGCCTAATCCCCAGAGCAGATCCCCGCCTTTGATAGAACAGCGATCACCGACCGAACGTCAGAGCGACAACGAGAAGGAGTCCCGACATGGCCTATTCAGTTCCGCCGCTCCCCTATGCGTACGACGCGCTCGAACCGCACATCGACAAGGCGACGATGGAATTCCACCACGACAAGCACCACCAGGCCTACGTGACCGCCGTGAACGCCGCGCTGGAGGGGACTCCGCTGGCAGACACCCCGATCGAGGACGTGCTCAGCGATCTGAGCCAGGTCCCCGCCGACAAGCTGACCGCCGTCAAAAACAACGGCGGAGGACATTACAACCACACGATGTTCTGGGAGAACATGAGCCCCGACGGGGGCGGCGAGCCCGGCGGCGCACTGGCGGACGCGATCGGCTCGAGCTTCGGCTCCTTCGCCGACTTCCAGGCCAAGATCAAGGAAACCGGCATCAAACAGTTCGGCTCGGGTTGGTCGTGGCTGATCCTCGACGGCGGCAACCTCGCGGTCGTGGGCAGCGCCAACCAGGACAACCCGATCTCAGACGGCAAGACGCCGCTGCTGGGCGTGGACGTGTGGGAGCACTCCTACTACCTCAAGTACCAGAACCGCCGCCCGGACTACATCGACGCGTGGTGGAACGTCGTCGACTGGTCGAAGGTCGCCGAGCGCTACGACGCGGCGAGCTGAGCAGCGGACGGCGGCTTAGAGCTTTATAGGCGCTCCGCGCGGGGCGCGCTCCGCGTGGAGCGGGTCGCGCGTGGACACGCCCGCCGGCGTTCTTTCAGTTCATGACGGACGCTGTATAGCCATCGTCGTACACGTCCGCGTGGAGTGACTAGCTGCGACTGAAGCGGCGCCCGGCGACCGGCGAGACCGCCTCGTCGAGCGCTGCGACCGGCTCGACCGGGCCGTCGCCGAGGAGCATCGACTCGAGCACCGCGCCGGCGCTGGCGTCCTCCTGCGCCGCGGCTGCTTCGAGCGCGGCGATGCGCTCAGGCGTCATGGCCGTGGCGTCCTCGTTCTCGGCCAGCCATCGGCGCGCGTCGGCGGCGGCGGCCTCGTCGCGCTGGACGGTCTTGCCGGCGGCGTAGTAACGGTCGATCTCCTTGAAGAGCTCGTCGACGAGCTGCTCGGTGGGCACCTTCTTGAGCGGCTCGCCCTTGGAGTAGATCATGCCCATGTCTTTGGCGCCGGTGATACCGAAGTCGGCGTGGCGCGCCTCGCCGATGCCGTTGACGGCACAGCCGAGCACCGACACCTCGATCGGGTCCTCATAGGCTTCCAGGCGCCGCTCGACCTCGGCGACGACCGAGTCCATGTCGAACTGCAGGCGCCCGCAGGTGGGGCAGGCGATCAGGTCCGGGCCGCGCTGGCGCAGCTTCAGCGCCTTGAGGATCTCCCAGGCGACCTTGACCTCCTCCTCGGCGTGGAAGGTGGAGAGCGAGATCCTGATCGTGTCGCCGATGCCGTCGGCGAGCAGGGTGCCGAGTCCGACCGCTGACTTCAGCGAGCCCGACCACTTGGTGCCGGCCTCGGTCACGCCGAGGTGCAGCGGGTAGGGGATCTTCTCCGACAGCATGCGGTTGGAGGCGATCGTGTTGGGCACGGAGGTGGACTTCATCGAGACCTTGAAGTCCTCGAATTCGAGGCTCTCCATCAGCTCGACTGTCTCGAGCGCCGCGGTGACAAGCGCCTCGACGGGGTTGTCGTACTCGAGCTGGCGCAGATGCTTGGGCAGCGAGCCGGAGTTGACGCCGACGCGCAGCGGCGTGCCGCGCTGCTTGGCGAGTGCGATCACCTCGGCGACCTTCTCCGGGCCGCCGATGTTGCCGGGGTTCAGACGCACGCAGTGCGCGCCCGCCTCGATCGCCTTCAGCGCGAGCGTGTGGTTGAAGTGGATGTCAGCGATGATCGGGATCGGCGACTGCGCGACGATCGTCTTGAGTGCCTCTGCGTCCTGCTCGCGCGGCACCGCGACGCGGACGATGTCCGCGCCTGCCTCGGCGACCGTGCGGATCTGGTCCATCGTCGCATCGAGGTTGGCGGTCTCGGTCTTGGTCATCGTCTGCACCGCCACGGGGGCGCCGCCGCCGATCGCCACCGGGCCGACGTGGATCTGGCGTGCTGAGGCCATAGGCTGGATTCTAGATGCCCGAGGTCTACGCCACCGCCAGCGGCCCGCTCGCGCGGCTCGCTGGGCCTGCTGCAGCGAGAGCTCGCGCGCGTCGCCACGAGCGGTTCTTCCCGCTGGCGCAGCTGCCGGCCGGCGGCACCGTGCTGGATGTGGGCTGCGGCGCGCTCGGCCTGCGCGCGCTCGAGCCCGACCTCGACATCACCGGTCTTGACGTGGTCGAGCGGCCTCAATATCCCGGCCCGTTCGTGCGCGCGGACCCCTCAGACGGTCTGCCATTCGCCGATGACGAGTTCGATCTCGTGTACTGCTCGAGCGTCGTCGAGCACGTGCAGCCGGCGCGGCGTCCGTCATTCGCCGCCGAGCTGCGGCGTGTCGGACGCGGCTGGTTCGTGCAGACCCCCGCCTTCGGGTTCCCGCTCGAGCCGCACTCGCTGCTGCCGGGTGCACACTGGCTAGCGCCACGGTTGCGCCGCCCGTACTGGCGTCTCGGCGTGACGGGCGGCTGGGAAGAGATCTCGCTGCTGCGCCGCGCCGAGCTCGAGACGCTGTTCGGCCCGGCGCTGCCCGAGCGCTTCTGGCCGCTCGTCAAGAGCTGGGTGTCGATCCGCCCGGTTGGGGCTTAGCCCGTATGCGGCTGTGTCTGCTCCTGAAGGAGGCTGCTCAGCCCCCGAGCCGGCCGATGTCGTTGCTGATGCCGTTGATCACGAGGAACGCCAGCAGCACGATTCCGACGGAGCTGTAGCGGTACATCGCCGCGAGCGAGATGCGCCGTCCGCGCACCTTCTCGGCGACCGACCAAAGCACGTGGCCGCCGTCGAGCGGCAGGAACGGGAACAGGTTGAAGACGGCGAGCACCAGCGAGATGAAGCCGGCGAACACGAGCGCGTAGCCGGGCCCCGCGAGCACGCTTTCGTGCGCGATTTCGGAGATGCCGACGATGCTATGCAGCTGGTGGCGGACCTTGGAGCTGGTGAACGCGTGCACGACGTTCGTGACCATGTTGGTGGTCGTCGTCCACATCTCGTGCAACGCGACTCCGGCGGCGGCGAACACGCCCACCGGTTTCGCCGTGACGCCGAAGTCGAAGCCGATCAGCATGCGCCCGAAGGTCTTGTTGTAGCGGGGGCGCACCGATAGCGCGAGGTCGTGTCCGGCGCGCCGTACCTCAAGGTGCACGGGTGCGGCGGCGATACATCCGTTGACCTGCGCGCCTGCGCAGCGATCCGCGCTGACGACCGCGACGACCGACTTCACGCTGGCATGGCGCCCGTTGACAGAGATGATCTGGTCACCGCGGCGCAGCGTCCCCTCGGCGGGCGCGCCCTTCTCGATCGCCCCGACAGAGGCGCTGGATTCGACGGTGTGGATCGACGGGTTGAGGCTTTCCAGCGTCGAGGCGCCCGTCAGGCTGCCCGACGCGAGGATTCCCCAGAAGATCGCGAACGCGATCAGCAGGTTCACGCCTGGTCCCGCAAGGATCACGGCGATGCGCTTCCAAGGCGCCTGGTTGTAGTAGGCGCGCCTGGCTACCTCGGGTTCCAGGGTGCCGATCTCTTCGGGGCTCATGCCGGTGATCTTCACGTAGCCGCCTAGCGGCAGTGCGCCGATCGCGTACTCGGTCTCGCCCCGGCGGACCCTGAAGATGGTCGGCGGGAAGAACAGCGAGAAGCGCTCGACGCGCATGCCGACGGCCTTCGCGACAGCGAAGTGCCCGAGCTCGTGCAGGATCACGAGCAGCATGATTCCGCCGAGGACCAGGATCCAGCTCATGGCCTCAGTGTGGCAGGCGTCTGCGCGCCTCCCGCCGGTTGCATCAACCGCGTTGCGCGACCGCCTCCGCGGCCACCTCCCGCGCCCGCCGGTCGGCCTCGTACAACGACTCGAACGAGCGCACCGGCTCGCTGCCCAGCTGATCGAGCGTCTGCTCGATCACGTCGGGAATCTCGAGAAAGCGCAGCCGGTCCTCCAGGAACGCGTGAACGGCGATCTCGTTGGCGGCGTTGAGCACGCACGGCGCGGTGCCGCCCTCGCGTGCAGCGTCGCCGGCGAGGCGCAGGCACGGGAACGCGTCGAGGTCGACAGCCTCGAATGTGAGCTCGCCGACCGCCTGCAGGTCGAGCGCCCCTACCGGCAGCCGCACGCTTTCGCCGCCGTGCAGCGCGTAGGAGATCGCGATGCGCATGTCAGGTGGTCCGAGATGCGCGAGCATGGCGCCGTCGGCGAGCTGGACGATCCCGTGCACGAGCGACTGCGGATGCACGACCACGTCGATTCGCTCGTACGGCGTCCCAAACAGGTGGTGGGCCTCCATCAGCTCGAGCCCCTTGTTCATCAGCGTCGCCGAGTCGATCGTGATCTTGCCCCCCATCGCCCACGTCGGGTGCGCGAGCGCCTGCGTGACCGTCACGTCCTCCAGCTCCTCGCGTCTTCGGCCTCTGAACGGCCCGCCGCTGGCTGTGATCGTGAGACGCTCAACCGCTCCCGGCGGCTGTCCTGCGATCAGCTGGTGAAGCGCCGTGTGCTCGGAGTCCACCGGGATGATCTGCGCACCGGTGGCCTCCGCCAGCGCCGTCACGAGCTCGCCGCCGACAACGAGCGACTCCTTGTTGGCGAGCGCCAGGTCGATCCCCTCGCCGAGCGTCGCGACCGTCGGCCCGAGCCCAACCGAGCCGACGAGCGCGTTGAGGACGAGATCCGCGCCCGACTCGACCACGAGGCGCACGAGCCCCTCGGCGCCAGTCAGCACCTCGCCGTCGGTCCACGCCTCGGAGGCGCGCGCAGCAGCGTGCTCGTCACCGAGCGCGACCCGGACGACGTTGTGGGCGCGCGCCTGCTCGAGCAGCATCTCCCACGAGCCTCCCGCCGACAGGCCCACGATCTCGAGCTCGTGGCTGCGTGAGCACACGTCGAGCGCCTGCGTGCCGATCGAGCCGGTCGAGCCGAGGATCAGCAGGCGCTTGCGCGCGGGCACTTCCCTCCGATCAGGCGCTCGATGGGCGGCGGGACGGTGGTCGAGAAGGATCTCACGCGCCGATCATAGGTCCTCGCGCTCCGGCGCCCGAACGTGCGAGATTCTGGGCAATGAACCACTGGAGCGGGATATTCATCGAGGTTTGCTGGCTCGCCTGGTTGCTCTACTGGCTCGCGATGGCGATCAGGACGAAGCGCACCGTCGAGCGAGGAGGTGTGCTCGGGTACCGGGTAGTGGCGATCGTCCTCGTCATCGGGCTCGTAGCCCTTGGGCGCCTCGCGGGCGTCTCCGCCCACTCCTACCTATGGCACCCGAGCCTCGCGCTGGAAATCGTGAGCGCCTGCCTCGTCCTCGCTGGGCTCCTCTTCACGGTGTGGGCACGGACCACGCTCGGGCGCAATTGGAGCTCCGAGGTCACGTTCAAGCAGGACCACGAGCTGATCGAGTCCGGCCCGTACGCGCTGGTGCGCCAGCCGATCTACACGGGCCTGATCGCGATGGCGCTCGGCACGATGATCAACTACGGGCGTGCCGTAGGTCTCGCCGTGTTCATAGCGCTGTGCGGCGCCCTGTGGTGGAAGGCGCGGCAGGAGGAACGGATCATGGAGAGACACTTTCTCGCCGCCTACGCCGACTACAGGGCGCGCGTCCACGCGATCGTCCCGTTCCTCCTGTAAGCCACTCGATCGCGCATACCAGTCTCGGCGAAGCGTTCAGCGGCGGCACATTCCTCGGCTATGTCGCCCTGGGTGAAGGACTTCCGTGACCAGGCCCTCTGCCCAAATGGCGAGCGCCGCGAATCGCGGATCCACGCGCACCAGTGGTGCCGACGGACCACCCACTCTGGACCAGGACCCGGTCTAACGGCGTAGAGGTCACGCAACTCCGGTCGCGCGTCGATGTCTTAGGTGTATGAGACAAGTCAGCGTGTGCGTGATGGCCGTGGTGGGACTTGTGTCGCTGGCCGTGAGCTCGACGAGCGCCGCGAACAGCCATCGCACCCCTCCGAAGTGTCCGCCGGGCCACCCGCGTGTCATCGCAGCCGACCGGCAGGCTGAGGTGTACAAGGCGCCGTTCGTTCGAGAGCTGCCCTACATCCATGGCATTTTCGGGTGCGCGTTTCGAACAGGCCGGACATACAAACTCGGCGAAGCGCCGGAACCGGACTACGGCGGCCCTGGGGGTGCGAGCGGCGTCCTGAACGAGACGCTCAACGGGACGGTCGTCGCCTATACAGAAAGCGTCTATTCCGGTTTCGGTGGCGGCAGCGACGTTGTCATAGTCCGCGATCTCCGAGACGGGCGAGTGCTTCACGAAGTGCCGACCGGCACCCAAGCGCCCACCAGCGTTCCGTCAGCGCCAGAACCGCCGCAGGTCGGTATCGGCCCGGTCGCGGCTCTAGTCGTCAAGGCTGACGCGGCGGTCGCTTGGATCGTTGCGACCGGTCGAGTCAATGGCACGTACCAGGTCCACGCGATCGATGAGACGGGCAGCCGAGTGCTGGCAAGCGGTGCTGACATCGATCCGTCCTCGCTGGCGCTCGCCGCAAGCACGCTCTACTGGATGCAGAGCGGCACAGCATTCTCCGCAAAGCTGAACTGACTCGCACGGGTCGACTCCGCGGTAGCTCGGTTCGCGCTCGCCGCTAATGAACGTACGCCGACCAGATGTAGTAGCTGACGACGGCCGAGAACAGCACCGCGTCGAGCCGGTCGAGCACGCCGCCGTGTGGCCCGAACAGCCCGCCGGAGTCCTTCATGCCGGCCTCGCGCTTGACGAACGACTCGAACAGGTCCCCGATCGGCGCCACCACCGCGACTCCGAGGCCCAATACGAGCGCGTGCGTGCCGGGAAGCCATTCCTGGTAGCGCCCCGCGATCCACACACCGAGGATCGCGAACAGCATGCCGATCACGAGACCCTCGACGGTCTTGTTCGGGGAGATCGACGGCGCCAGCGGCCGGCGACCGAACATGCGCCCGCCGATGTAGGCGCCGGTGTCGCCCAGGAATGTGCCGACGGCGATGTCGATCACGATCCCCAGCCCGTGCGGCAGGCCGCGCAGCAGCACCGCGTGCGCCAGCGCGAATCCGATCCAGTAGATGCCGAGCAGCGTCACCGCGATCCCACCCACCGACGGGCGCGGCTGCGCCAGCGTCAACCCGAACACCAGCGGCAGCGCCGCCACGGCGACGAGCAGGATCTGGAACTGATCGCCGTAGAGGGCCGCCGCGAGCAGCCCGGCGAGCGCGATGAACCCGGCCAGGCGGGCTGGGTGCGCACGCTCGTACATCGCGTAGAGCTCGTGCATGCCGACCACGCCGAGCACGAACATGCCGAGCGCGAAGACGAGGCCGCCTTCGATCACCAGGAACAGCGCCACGGCGATCGCTGGGATCGCCGCCAGCACGCGCCCGCTCAGCTCCGAACGTGGCTCACGCCTGCGCCGTCGACGGCGCGAGGATTGGCGCCGACGCCGGCTGCGCCGTCCGGAGCCCTCTTGCTGCTCCTCGCGCGCGACGCGCGTGCCTGCAGGTGTGTGCGGAGCACTCCCCATCAGCGGCTCGTCAGCGTCCGCCGAACCGGCGCCGGCGCTCGGCGTACTCGGCGAGCGACTGTTCGAGCGCCTCGCGCGTGAAATCCGGCCACAGCTCGTCGCGGAAGACGAGCTCGGAGTAGGCGGACTGCCACAGCAGGTAGTTCGACAGGCGCCGCTCGCCGCTCGTACGGATGATCAGGTCGGGATCGTGCATCTCCGGCGCGTACAGGCACGCGCGGAACTCCTCCTCGTCAGATCGAAGACCGAGGGGCCCAGCTTGTCGGCCTTCGGCCGACTGCGTCACCCTCTTGGCCGCGAATCGGCGGGCGGCGTCGATGATCTCTGCGCGGCCGCCATAGTTGAACGCCACGAACATCGTGATGCGCGTGTTTGCCCGCGTGAGCTCTTCCGCCCACAGCATCTGCTCTGCGAGGCGCTCGTCGACCCCCTCGCGCCGGCCGATGAAGCGCATGCGAACGCCTTCCTCGTGCAGCTCGGGTGTCTCCCCCGCGATCCGCTGCGAGAACATCGCCATCAGCCCACGCACCTCCTCCGCGGGCCGCGACCAGTTCTCGGTGGAGAACGAGTACACCGTGAACTCTTCGATCCCGAGCTCGGCGGCGTCGCGCAGCCGCGCCTTGACCGTGTCTGCGCCGGCGCTGTGGCCCTCGTTGACCGGCACTTCACGCGCGCGCGCCCACCGTCCGTTGCCGTCGGTGATGATCGCGAGGTACCTGACCCGACCAGCCGCCGCGGGTTCCCCGGCACCGGGCATCAGACTGCGAGGATCTCCGCTTCCTTGCTCTTGAGCACGTCGTCGAGCTCTCCGATGCGCCCGTCGGTCAGCTTCTGCAGCTCGACCTCGGCGCGATGCTCGTCATCGGAGGACGCCTCGCCCTCGGACTTCAGCTCGCGCAGTTGGTGCATGGTGTCACGGCGTACGTTGCGCACTGCCACGCGCCCCTCCTCCGCGAGGTTGCGCACGATCTTGACGAGCTCGCGCCGGCGCTCTTCGGTGAGCTCCGGGATGACCAGCCTGATGAGGTTGCCGTCGTTGGAGGGCGTCAGCCCGACGTCGGACTCGTTGATCGCCTTCTCGATCGCCTTGATCGACGATTTGTCGTAGGGCTGCAC
>CAWHAW010000015.1:0-241497 GCA_963827455.1 uncultured Solirubrobacteraceae bacterium
TCGCCTCCCCGTCGGCGCCGAGCCTCGCGGCCGCGATGTGCAACGGCTCCCCAGGCGCGCAGAACACCGCCGGGCGCATGATCGCCGAGACCGGCGTCGTGCCGACGTCGAGCAGGCCGTGCACCGTGTGACCGGTGCGGGTCAGGCGCGTGCGCATCGTCCCCGCCACGTAGCGCACGCCGGCCTCCGTGCCGAGCACGCGGCGCGCTCTCGACGCGTCCAGCAATGCGCACACCGACGGCTCCGCGCGCGGACCGTGAACAGGGGCGCCATGCCGCTCAACAGCGAGGGGTGACCGAAGCACTCGCCCGGCTCGAGCACGACCATCGGCTCGCCCTCGTGCACGAGCTCCATCGAGCCCGCGGTCAGGACGTAGAGGCCCTCGGCGGGGATCCCGTCCTCGACCAGCACCAGCTCTCCGGTATCGAAGGAGACCTCGCGCGCCCGCGTTGCCAGCGCAGACAGCTCAGCAGGGGGCAGCCCGTCGAACGGTGGCTGTAGAGAGAGGAATGTGTCCAGGTGCTCCATGTCGCTCCCAACAATTGTGTTCACATCTCGCCTGGGAGTTCTCCCGGTCACCTGGCAACCTGGCGGCGAACACACAACCGTGATCGGGAGAGCATATGGCGGATGAGACTGGCTCAGTTATCCACGACGAGCTGAGCTACGAGGGGGGCGGGCTGCCGAAAACCATCAACTGGTGGGGCGCCTTCGTCATCGGGCTCGCGGGCGTGATCCTGGTCACGGGGATCGCGCCGGTGATGGTGACCTCGCTCGGCGCCGCATCGATCCCCGTGATCTTCGTGATCACCTGCAGCGGCTGGCTCTTGTGCCTGTTCCTGGCGGAGCTCTCGGCGATGATGCCCGAGCGCTCGGGCGGCTCGCCCGCCTACGCGTACCCCGCCTACAAGGACAGATGGCCGCGTTTGGCCGAACACATCAACGGCCTCACCGCCTGGGGCTATTGGCTCGGCTGGTTCCCGGTGGCGCCACTGAACATGATCCTCGCGTCGTTCTACATCGTCGACCTGCTGCACCTCTCGACGGCCGGCTTCACCCCGATCGACACGCCGATCGCCTATTGGACCGTCGGCATCTCGGTCGTCGGACTGCTGCTGCTGTTCATTCCCTCATACCGTGGTCTGCGTTTTGGCACGGTATTCGCGACGACGCTCGCGATCCTGGCGATGATCCCGTTGACGTTCCTCGCGATCTCGTGGATCTTCAACCCGTCGGTCGTCAACTTCGCCGAACTGACCCACTTCCGTCACATTGACGGCACGGGCTTCTTCGCATCCCAATTCGGGCACGGATGGCTGACGTTGTATGTGGCCTTCGCATTCCTGCTGACCTGGAACGTGATCGCGATGGAGGCGGCCGCGTGCTACATAGGCGAGACGCGCAACCCTGACCGTGATGCGAAAATCGCGCTCAACCTCGAGGGCGGCTACGGCGTTTTCATCTACACGATGATCCCGATCGCATTCGTGATCGTGCTCGGCGTCAAGGCGCTCGGCAACACGGCGCTCGTCGATCCGAAGACGATCTTCGTCAGCTTCGCCTCGGATGTGTTCGGCGCCGGGAAGGGGTCGGAAATTCTGAACTGGGCGATCGCGATCATGCTGATTCTCGCGCTCGTGCTGTCCGCGCTGAACGCGATCACAGGCACGGCGCGCTCGCTGCACCAGATGTCCACCGACGGGCACTTCCCGCGCTTCTTCCAGGCCACCAACTCACACGGCGTGCCGCATCGCTCGATGATCTTCAACGTGGTCTGTTCGATCGTCGTCGTGTTCTTCGGGGGGGCGGTGCAGATCTACACGTTCTCGAACGTCGGCTACCTGTTCTCGTTCATCCCCGTGCTGATCGGCTACTACCTGCTGCGCAAGCACCGGCCGAACGTGCGGCGGCCGTTCAAATTGCCGGAGTGGATGAAGTACGTGGCGCTCGCGCTCGCCGGTGTGTACGCCGTCATCTACATCTGGGGCGGACCCGTGTACGCCGACTGCACCTGCAACGCCGCCGGCCAGAAGACGCTGCCCTACTACTTCATCGGGTTGGCGGTGCTGCTCTCCTACTACCCGCTGTATCGCTGGCGCAAGTGGCACGACAAGCGGGCCGGCGTCGGTCCGCCGGCGTCCTCCTCGCCCAAGCTCGACGTATCGACCGCGGAGGTCGCCACCGCCAGCGCGGATCCCGGCCCATGAACGCGGCGCCGGCGCCTGTGATGGTCCGCAGCGAGCAGGACCCTGGCTTCGCGCGCATCCTGCTCGCGACGGAGGGGCGAGCGATCCCGGACGCGGCAATCGCACGCGTGGCCGATCTCGCTGACAGCTCCGAGGCGAGCGTGTGCGTACTGTCGATCGCGCGCGTCCACGGCGTCGCGTTCGGCCTGCCGAACCCCGGCCTGCTGCCCACGAAGAAAGAGCTCGACGAACAGCGCACGATCGTGGACAGCGCGATCAAGCGCTTGAAGCGCAAGGGCCTGCAGGCCACAGGCCATGTGATCGGAACGCGCAAAGCGACCGCTCGCATATGCGAGGAGGCCACCGCCAAGGAGTGCCAGGCGATCGTGATGGCAGCCGACCCCGACCGCAATCGCCTGGTCGCCGACATGATGTGGACCCAGGAGCCGCAGCGGGTACGCCGCAAGGCGAAGGTGCCGGTGTTCCTGGTGTCAGACGGCGACTGAGCCGCTCGGCGCGCCCGGGCGCCCGTGGAGCCGTGCCAGCTTGATCGCGAGCTCGAGTGACAGCAGGTCGTCCTGGTCGAGCTCGACGCCGGTCAACTCCTCGATCCGCGCCAGCCGCTGGCGCAGCGTGTTCGGGTGGATGAACAGCGCGCGAGCGCTCTCGATCACGCTGCGACGCTCGGCGAGATATCGCTCGAGCGTGTCCAACAGCGACGAGCGTCGCCTGTTGTCGTAGGCGATCAGGGCGTCGACCGCCTCGCGCATCCGGTCACGCGGGGCCTGCTCGGCAGCGATGTGCACGAGGTAGCGGTATGCGCCGAGCTGCGAGTAGGCGATCGCGCCGCCGTCGTGCAGCAGCGCCCGGCCGATGGTGGCCGCGTCGAGGGCCTCGTGGTAGGCGCGCGTGGCCTCCGCGCCCGAGCTTCGCAGCTGGCTGACGCCGATCGCCGCACGCGTCTGCCGGCCGAGCTCGACGCACGAGCGCAGCAGCTCCTCGACGCGCTCGGGCCGGCTCGTGCCGAGCGGCAGCGCCGCCCGCACGGGCCCGGGTCCGGCCTCGACCGCCGCCCTTGGCTGCAGCGCCGCGAGACCACGGCCCAGCACCTCGGCTGCATCGCGCCACTCGACCGACGCCGAGTCGAGACCACCCGCCGGCTCGGCGCAGACCATCAGGAACGGGCTCGTCAGATCGCAACGAACCTCGGCGGCCTTGGCGACCGCGAACGCCGTCGCGCCCGCCGCAAGCGCCTCGAACAGGTCCTTGACGGTGTTGGCGTTCGTCAGCGACTCGATCAGCTCAGCGCGCTTGATCGCGACCGCCGCGATCTGGGCGATCGCGCGCGCGAGGTCGGTGTCCTCGCCGCTGAACTTCCTACCCGGGGGCGTGCCCGCGCACAGCAGCCCGAGCCGCTCGCCCCCGGCGGTCAGCGGCGTCAGCAGCAGATCGCCGACGTCGAGCCCCGGCCACAGGGCGCGGGCCGCCGGCCCGGAGCCGCGGCCGTCGAGCGCGTCGATCAGGACCCCGGCAGCCGACAGCTCGGGCGGCGAGGACACCGCCTCGGGATCTGATCGCAGCAGCTGCAGGCCGCTGTCGTCAGGGTCGAGGCGGTAGACCTGACAGAGCTCGGCTTCGAGCAGCCGTCGCGTGCCGCGTGCGACGATCAGCCCGAGGTCGTCGGCATCGGTCGCCGAGGCCACTTCGCCGCCGATCGCCGCGAGCCGCGTCAGCGTGTCGACGCGACGGCGCTCGCGCTGATAGAGCTGTGCGTTCTCGATCGCGCCGGAGACCAGCGACGCGATGTTCACGAGCAGCTTCAGCGTGTCCTCGGTGAACTCGCGCGGCGCCTCGGTGTGGAGCACGATCACGCCGAGCGTGTCATTCGAGCGCGACAGGATCGGGACCGCGACCATCGACTGGAAGCGCTCCTCCTGCAGCAGCGGGATGTACTTCATGCGCGGGTCGTTCATCGCCTGCTCACGGATGAACTCGGGCGTGCGATGGCGCGCCACCCAGCCTGTCAGGCCCTCCTCGATTGCGAGCTGCACGCGCCCGACGGCGTCCGCGAACACCTGCGATGCCGCGCGGATCGTCAGCTGGTCGTCTTCGAGCAGGTAGATGAAGCACGCGTGGCAGTCCGTCGCCTGCGTCGCCAGGTCGACGATCCCCTGCAGCATCGGCCCGAGCTCCACCGAGGAGGACACGAGCTTGATGACGCCGTAGAGCGTGCGATTCTCGTCGCGCAGCCCGCTTAGCTCGGTGATATCGGACATATGTGCGTACTGCACATGCTACCTCTCGCTTTCAGGATGCGCCGGCCATAGCGGCATCCCGGCGGTGCGGATATACCTTCACCAGATGACCGCGCCGCCCCAGAACGCCGACGATGTGCGGCGGATCGTCAAGGACGCGGGCATCGAGTTCCTGTTCGCGCAGTTCGTCGACATGCACGGCAAGCCGAGCGCCAAGCTCGTGCCGGCGCACCACCTCGACGAGATGCTCGAGGACGGCGCCGGCTTCGCGGGGTTTGCCGCCGGCGACATCGGCCAGGGCCCCGACGACCCCGATCTGATTGCGATCCCAGACCCGCGCAGCCTCGCGATCCTGCCGTGGCGCAACGACGTCGCGCGTTTCGCCTGCGACGTCACGGTCGAGGGCGAGCCGTGGCCATACTGCCCGCGAACGATCCTGCGCGGGGCGCTCGAGCGTGCCGCGGCGCTCGGCTTCGAGCTCAAGATCGGCGCCGAGCTCGAGTACTTCCTGCTGCGCCGCGGCGCTGACGGCGAGCTCGAGCTCGCCGACCCGCTCGACACGCTCGAGCAGCCCTGCTACGACATGCGCGCGCTGACGCGCAACCTCGACTTCGTCACGACCGTCTCCAAAGCGGTCACGGAGCTCGGCTGGGATAACTACGCGACCGACCACGAGGACGCCAACGGCCAGTTCGAGCAGAACTTCGCGTTCGCCGACGCGCTCACCACGTGCGATCGCGCCGTGTTCTTCCGCTACATGGTCGAGTCGCTCGCCCAGGAGCGCGGCCTGATCGCGACGTTCATGCCCAAGCCGTTCGCCAAGCTGACGGGCAACGGCTGCCACTTCCACGTCAGCCTCTGGCGCGACGGCGAGAACGTGTTCGAGCGCGATCCCGGCGAGGATCCGCGCGGGCTCGGGCTATCGGAGCTCGGGTACCAGTTCCTCGGCGGCCTGAAGGCGCACGCCAAGGCGTACATCGCGCTCACCGCCCCGACCGTCAACTCCTACAAGCGCCTGTCGGTCGGCGCGCCCACGAGCGGCTCGACCTGGGCGCCCGCATACGTCAGCTACGGCTACAACAACCGTACGCAGATGCTGCGCATTCCCGCGGGCGGGCGCATCGAGGATCGCACGGTCGACGGTTCGTGCAACCCCTACCTGGCGGCCACCGCGATGATTGCCGCGGGGCTCGACGGGATCGAGCGCGGGCTCGACCCCGGGGAGCCCAACGCCGCCAACCTCTACACGATGAGCGACGACGAGCTCGCGGCGGCCGGGATCGAGCTGCTGCCTGCGAACCTGCTCGACGCCACGCGCGAGCTCGAGCGCTGCGAGGTGCTGCGCACCGCGCTCGGCAGCACGGGCGGGCTGGGACCTCATCACGATTACATCGACTACTACGTCGAGGTCAAGCGCCGCGAAGTGCAGGCCGCTCACGAGCAGATCACGCCGTGGGAGCTCGAGCGCTACCTGCAGCTGTTCTAGCGGGACGGGAACGCTAGCAGCGACTCGAGGTGACCATCGGCGGCGCTCAGGCGCCGCACCGTCTGCGGTTGCAGCGCGTTCAGATGCGTGGCCAGCGCCAGGAACACCTGCGCTGTCGTCAGCGCGTCACCGAATGCATCGTGTGGATGGTGGGAGGGCAGGCCGAGTGTCTGGCTGAGGTTGGCGAGCGACAGATGACGGGGGCCGCCGCCGTAGCGCTCGTGCAGCCAGACCAGTCCGAGCACGCTCGTGTCGATCATCGGCGCGCGCAAGCGCAGGCCCTGCCGGCGCAGCGCGGGCCGCAAGAAGCCGCGCTCGATCGCGGCGACGTGGACAACCGGGATCCTGCCCGCCATCAGCGCGAGCAGTGGGTCGATCGCCTCCTCGAGCGCGGGCGCGTCGGCGAGGTCGGCCGCGCGCAGCCCGTGCACGCGGATCGAGGACTCGCTGAGCTCACGCAGCGGGCGCGCGCGCCCATGGACTGCACTGGCGAGCTGCACGCGCCCATCCTCGATCGGCACCGCGCCGAAGGAGATGATCTCGTGCCGCTTGGGGTCGAGGCCGCTGAGCTCGAGGTCGACGGCGCAATAACCCGCGTCGCGCCACGGCGTGCGGCCGGCCGGCAGGCGTGCGCTCCTGTACGCCGCGGCGCCGGGGCCGTGCGGCGCGCGGCGGAGTCTCATCGCACGCCGAGGCTCAGCTCCGCGGCGAGACGCTTCTGCACCGACGCGACCGCGCGGAACGCATCCTTGAGGTAGCTGCGCGTCAGCGCGCTGAGCTCGTCGGGGTCGACATGGTCGTCAGGCTCCACCCCGGCGCGCAACTGGCCGACCTGATGCTCCATGCGCAGCTCCGAGAACAGCTCGAACGCGTCCTCGAGCGTGTGCACGTCCGCCGCCGGCAGCGTGTCCGCGTCGGCCGCGGCGCGCAGGCGCTCGAGCGTCGACGCGCTCGTCACGCCCGCCGCCATCCCCGCCCAGCGCGCGAGATCGACGACCGGCAACAGGCCCCCGCGCTTCAGATCGAGCCGTCCGCGATGCTCGCCCCCGTGCTCGACGACGAGCCCGCGCAGGAACCCCGTCGGCGGCCGGTGCGCGAGCGCGAAGCGCGCGAGCAGATGCAGGAGCTCGGGGCGCGAGGAGGCAGCGCGGAACGTGTCCGAGACGGGCGCGCCGCTGTGCACTCCCCACACCGGGCGGCTGTCGACGAGCACCGATACGAGGATCAGCGCCTGCTCGCGGGTGGGGCGCTCGATCCAGTCGCGTGCCGCCCGCCGCCACGACTCGAGCGAGCGAACGAACAGCACGTCCGAGGCGGTGGCACCATGGCTGTCCACGCGAATGCCGCACGCTGCCAATCCCTCGACGACCTCCGCGGCGACGCTGTGTAGGTAGGAACGTATGAGCTGCTCGTCGCCGTCGCCATACCACACGATCGCGCTGTCGGCGTCCGAGCCGGGCGTCGCCTCGCGCCGCGCCTCGCTGCCGAGCGCGAGCCACGAGAACTCAGCCGGCGGCTGCCCGGCTCCGGCCAGCGCGAGCTCGATCAGCCTGCGCGTCAGCGCGTCGAGCACGACCGAGTAGATCGCGGCGATGCTCGATGCCGCCACGCGCGCGTCGTGCAGCGCGATCACGGCCGGGCGCAGGCCCTGCGACGCGCGCGCGAGCTCCTTGACACCGCCGGCGCGCACGATCGCCTGGCGCAGGTAGAACGAGGAGAGCGTCTCGACCGCCTGGAGGTCGACCGCCTCGACTACGCCGATCACCTGACCTGCCGGCGCGAGCACCGGGAAGTGGCGTACCCCACGGTCGAGCATCTCCAGCAGGACGTCGCCTCCCAGCATGTCCGCCGCGACGGTGTACGCGGGGGCGCTCATCACCGAGGAGACCGGGTCCTCGTAGGAGACGCCGGCCGCCACCACCCGGGTGCGCAGGTCGCGGTCGGTGAGGATTCCGAGCGAGTCCCCCAGCTCGACCACGATCGACGTCGCCGGCGCAGCGGCCATCAGCGCCGCCGCCTCGCGGATCGTGCTCGTCGGCGAGCACAGCAGCGGCGGGTCGCGGATCAGGCTCGCGACCGGCTGGTTGGCGGGGTCGGGCGGGGGCCTGCGCGCGGCCGGCGGCCCGGGTGTGCGCTCATTCATCTCGAGCAGCGAGCGCGCCACGAAGCGCACGCTCTCCGGCCGCGCCAGCACGTCGCGCGCCACCTGCGCCGGGATCCGGTAGCAGAGCGTGTCCTCCTGCGCGCACGCCGCGAACCCCGGCGGCAGCCCTGACAGCATCGAGGCGTGGCCGAACAGCTCGCCTGGGACCAGCAGGTCGAGCACGCGATCCTCGTGCACTATCTCCACCGCGCCGGTGCGCACCACGCGCAGGTGCTCCACCGGCCGCGCGTCCTGCGCGAAGATCGTCGTGCCCGCGAGGAAGAACTCGACCTCGGCGGACGCCGCCGCGCGCACGACGTCCGCCTGCTCGAGCGCGTCGAACGGCGGATGCGCGCGCAGGAAGTCCGCGACGTCGCTCGGTGTCGCCGGCGCATTCGTCAGATAGGGCGGATCGCTTGGCTCACTCGCCACGGCGTGATCGTACGTCGCCGCCCGGGTCTCGGCCTCGCTGGCGAGCGCCGCGCGGGCGGTCTGTCACGATTGACCAGCAGTGGCCCGCACGCGCCTGATCCTGTACCTGCTCAAGCGCGGACGCACCTTCAGCTACGGCCCGCATCGCTCGCAGCGCGCTGACCTGCATCTGCCGCCTGGTCCGGGGCCGCATGCGGTGATCGTCCTCATCCACGGCGGCTCGTGGAGGTCTCGCTACGGGCGGATCGTGATGCGCGGCCTCGCCGCGGACCTCGTCAAGCGCGGCTGGGCCGTGTGGAACATCGAGTACCGGCGCGTCGGCGGTGGCGGCGGCTGGCCGGCCACGTTCACGGACGTCGCCGCCGCGATCGACCACCTCGCCGAGCTCTCCGCGCCGCTCGCGCTCGACGCGGTCACGATCATCGGTCACTCCGCCGGCGGCCATCTTGCGCTGTGGGCCGCCGGCCGCGACAAACTCCCGCAGGGCGCCCCCGGCTTCATCGCCGGCACCCCGGCCGTCGCAGTCGCGCGCGTCGTCGCCCAGGCCGGCGTGTGCGACCTCGCTGGCGCCTACAGGCGCTGGCACGACGGCGCCGTGCGCGGGCTGATGGGCGGCTCGCCCGAGGACTTCCCCGAGCGCTACGCCGTCGGCGACCCAATGTGCCTGCTGCCGCTCATCATGCCCGCCCTGCTGGTGCACGGGACGCTCGACGAGACCGTTTCGATCGAGCTCGCCCGCAACTACGAGCGCGCCGCGCGCGCTGCGGGCGGTGAGGTCGAGCTCGTCGAGATCCCAGGCGAGGCCGGACGCCACCGCGCGCACATCGACCCGCGCGGCGCGGCCTGGGCGGCGGTCACGAGCAGGTTGGACGTGCCGAGCGACGTCGCGGGCGCTCCGCGACCCCGCTCGAGACCGCGAAGCGGTCTCCCTTCAAACCTCTGAACGCGCGCCCGAAGCGACTCAGGCACAGTAGGAGCGGGCGAGCTCGACCAGTAGG
Organism: uncultured Solirubrobacteraceae bacterium; assembly: GCA_963827455.1. Classification (GTDB taxonomy): domain Bacteria; phylum Actinomycetota; class Thermoleophilia; order Solirubrobacterales; family Solirubrobacteraceae; genus Palsa-744. Next base: position 9,501 of record CAWHAW010000015.1, read on the forward strand.
CGCACCGCGTAGCCCGACGCGCCCTTGCCGACGTACGGGCGATCGAGGTCCCATGCCGATCCGGCTATGTCGAGGTGCGCCCACGGTGTGTCGCCGACGAAGTTCGACAAAAACGCCCCGCCGACGATCGTGCCGGCCTTGCGTGCTTCCGGCGCGTTGTCCAGGTCGCCGTATTTGCCCTTGATCAGCTCGTCGTACTCCTCGTGCAGCGGCAGGCGCCAAACGATCTCGCCGGTGCGCTCGCCCGCTGCCGTGATCCGCGTCGCGAGCTCGTCGTCGTTGCTCATCAGCCCCGCGTACGTCGAGCCGAGCGCGACGATCACCGCGCCGGTCAGCGTTGCCAGGTCGACGATCCGCTCAGCGCCCTGCGCGACCGCGTGGCACAGGCAGTCCGCCAGCACCAGGCGGCCCTCGGCGTCGGTGTTGTTGACCTCGATCGTCTTGCCGTTGGCGGCCGTCACGATGTCGCCCGGCTTGATCGCGTGCCCGCTCGGAAGGTTCTCCGTCGCGCCGACCACCGCAACGAGCCGCACCGGCAGCCCTATGCGCGCGATCGCCGACACGGCCTCGATGACCGCCGCGCCGCCCGACATATCGAACTTCATCTCGGCCATTTTCGCGCCCGGCTTCAGCGAGATGCCGCCGCTGTCGAACGTGACCGCCTTGCCGACGAGGCCGAGCGTCGGGCCGGCGGCGGCGACGCCGCCATCGCCGGACGGGGTGGGTGGGCCCTCATATCTGAGCGTGATCAGCGCCGGCTCCTGGTCTGAGCCCTGTGCCACCGCCGCGAACGCGCCCATGCCGCGCGCGATGATTCCATCGCGTCCCTCGACCTCCACCGACAGTCCCTCGAGATCGTGCGCCAGCGCTGTCGCGTACTCGCCCAGCGCCGTCGGCGTCAGGTCGTTGCCGGGACGGTTCTGCAGGTCGCGCGCGCGATTGACCGCCTCGCCCACCAGCGCCGCCTCGGCGACCGTGGCCTCGAGTCCGTCGGCTCCCGCGATGATCAGGCGCTCCAGATGCTTCGGCGGCGCGTCGTCGCCTGCGCGATCGCCACCGCCACCGCCACCGCCGATCGGCTTGGACTTGTAGAGCTCGAAGCTGTAGTCGCCCAGAATCGTGCCCTCCACGAGCGCCGCCGCGATCGCCTCCACAGCCTGCGAGTCGCCGCCGTCGCCGGGCACCTTCCAGCAGAGCGTGTGGGTTGACACCTCTCTGGCGCGCGCCCCTGCGATCGATGCCGCCACGCGGGCGCGCTCGGGCGTGAACTCCTCGCGCGCGCCGAGACCCACCACGAGCCAGCGTTTGCCCTCGGCGTGCGTCAGCGCCAGCGACTTGAAGGAGCGGCGTGCCTCGCCCGAGTCGAGCAGCTGTCCAACCTCCGCCGGCGCGTCCGGCGGGGCGGCGTCCCCCTCGAAGGAGCCGACTGCGATCGTGTCCGCATCAGCCGCTCCCCCCCTTTGAGCGATTGCCGATATGTGCATGGGCGCGCACGATATCCACCTTCCGAACGATTCGTCGCCGCGGGGTGACCGGCACTTTGCGGCGGGCCGCCGCGCGGCGCGGCGCCGGCCGTCCACTACCATTCTCGCTCTCGCGTCCCTACTCACGACCTACAGGAGCAGAGCCACTTCCATGTCCAAGACCGTGATCCTCGGCAGCGCGCGCACCCCCATCGCCAAGATGGGTGGCGGCCTGGCCTCGCTGGACGCCACCGAGCTCGGCGGCCTGGCCATCAGCGCGGCGCTCGAGCGCGCCGGCGTCGAGCCCGAGCAGGTCGAGCACGTCGTCATGGGCCAGGTCCTCCAGGCCGGCCAGGGGCAGATCCCCTCGCGCCAGGCACAGATCAAGGCGGGTGTTCCCAAGGAGGTCTCCTCGGAGACGATCAACAAGGTCTGCGCGTCGGGCCTGCGCGCCTCGGTGATCCTCGACCAGGCGATTCGCGCCGGCGACATGCAGGTCGGCGTCGGCGGCGGCATGGAGTCGATGTCCAACGCGCCCTACCTGCTCCCGCAGGCGCGCTTCGGCTACCGCATGGGCGACGCCCAGATGCTCGACGCGATGGTCCACGACGGGCTCACCAACCCGTTCTCCGGCAAGCAGATGTTCGTCGAGGCCACCGAGGTCGGCGACGAGCTCGAGATCACGCGCGCGGACATGGACCGCTGGGCGCTGCGCTCACACGAACGCGCGCTCGCCGCCACCGACGAGGGCAGGCTGGCCGAGGAGATCGTGCCCGTGACCGTCAACGGGCGCAAGCAGAGCACCGTCGTCGAGATCGACGAGGGCCCGCGACGCGACACGTCGCTCGAGAAGCTCGCCTCGCTGCCCGGACTCGTCGGCAAGGAGGGCTCGCACACCGCCGGCAACTCGCCCGGCGTCAACGACGGCGCCGGCGCGCTCGTGCTCTCCTCCGAGGAGTGGGCTGGCGCCAACGGCAAGGAGGTGCTCGCCGAGATCGTCGCGCACGCCCAGAGCGCCAACGACTTCGCCTACCTCGCCACCACGCCCGCCAGCGCCGCCAAGAAGGCGCTCGAGAAGGCCGGCCTGCAGCCCGGGGACATCGACCTGTGGGAGATCAACGAGGCGTTCGCGTCGGTCACGCTCAACTCGATCCGCATGCTCGGCATCGACGAGGCGCGCGTCAACGTAAACGGCGGCGCCGTCGCGCTCGGCCATCCCATCGGCGCCTCCGGCGCCCGGATCCTCGGCAGCCTCGTGCTCGAGCTGCGCCGGCGCGGCGGTGGGCTCGGCTGCGCGGCGATCTGCTCCGGCGGCGGTCAGGGCGACGCGCTGATCCTCAGGGTCTGAGATCGCTGTGAGCGCTTCGCCATACTGCGTCCTCGCTCGCTCGCGTACCAAGTACGCCACGCTCGCTGCGTCGTTGTCTGGCTCGACTCACGGCGATCTCAGCGAGCGGTGACCGCCGAGGAGAACGGCGCCGGCGCCGCGTCGCTGAACGGGCAACCCCGCGGCGCTGCGTTCTTCGACCTCGACAAGACGTTGATGGCTGGGTCCTCGGGCGTGTTCTTCGCGCGCGCGGCCTACGAGACAGGGATGATCTCGCGCGGGCGGCTCGTGCGCGACGTCTATGAGAACCTCCGCTTCCGTCTGCGCGGCTCCACCGACGACCGCGCCGACGACGTGCGCAAGCGGGTTGGGGAGATGATCGCCGGCGTGCGCGTGCGCGATCTCGAGCGGCTGACCCCGCGCGTGCTCTCCGGGGTGCTCCCGCGCCTGTATCCGCAGATGCTCGAGCGCGCCTACGCCCACCAGGACGCCGGCGTACCGGTCTACATCCTCACCGCCGCCTCGCAGGAGATGGCCGACCTGCTCGCGCGCGTGCTCGCCTTCGACGGCGGCCTCGGCTCGCGCTCGGAGATCGTCGATGGCCACTACACCGGCAGGCCCGCCGGGCCGTTCAACTACCGCGAGGGCAAGGTGCTCTCGATGCGCGAGGTCGCCGAGCGCGACGCCATCGACCTGTCCGCCTCCTATGCGTATTCGGACTCGGAGTCCGATCTGCCGATGCTGCGCGCCGTGCGTCACGCCGTCGTCGTCAACCCCGATGCCGTGCTCCGTCGGATCGCGCTCGAGGAGGGCTGGGAGGTGATCGAGCTCGACCGGCTCGGCAGGCGCCTGAAGGTGCTCGCCGCGCTCGGCGCCGGCACCGCGCTCGCGTCGCTCGGGCGAGCCGTGATCGATCGCGGCGGCGCAGATCGTGCGCGCGCGGGACGGCGGGGCCGGTGAAGGCGAGACAGCCCCCGATCCGGGCGTGCCGTACGCTGCCCTGGTGCCCACGCCGATGACGCCAGCCGGGCCGGCCACCCAGAGCAAGATCCGCGTAGTCGTCGCCAAGCCTGGGCTCGACGGCCACGACCGCGGTGCCAAGATCATCGCGCGCGCACTGCGCGACGCGGGCATGGAGGTGATCTACACGGGCCTGCATCAGACGCCCGAACAGATCGTCGAGACCGTGATCCAGGAGGATGCCGACGCCGTCGGCCTGTCGATCCTCTCCGGCGCCCACATGACGCTCGTGCCGCGTGTCGTCGAGCTGCTGCGCGAGCAGGGGGTCGAAGATGTCGTGATCACCGTCGGCGGCACCATCCCCGCGGACGACATTCCCGAGCTGAAGCGGCTCGGCGTCGCCGAGGTGTTCACGCCGGGGGCGCCCACGCAGGCGATCGTCGATTTCATCCGCGGCGCGGTGGTGAGCCGTTAGCGCGCCGTCGCTTTCGCGCGGAACCGAAGCCGATTGACTCGTCAGTCAACCGCTCGAGCAGGTAAGATTGGCCTCACTCATACCCCAAGGAGTTTCTGAGAATGAAGATATGCGTCCTGGTGAAGGAGGTCCCGGACGCCGCCGTCGAGAAGCGAATAGATCCCTCGACGGGGCGCATGGACCGCAGTGGCGAGAAGAACCTGAATCCGTATGACACGCACGCCATCGAGGCGGCGATGCAGATCAAAGAGGGTGGTGCGGTACCGGTCGAGGAGATCGTCGCCGTCACCATGGGTCCCGATAGCGCCGTGCGCGCGCTGCACAAGGCGGTGTCGCTCGGAGCCGATCGTTCGGTCCACCTCTCGGATCCGGTCGTCGCCGGCTCTGACGTGGCGGCCACCGGCTACGCACTCGCCAAGACGCTGCAGCGCGAGAGTCCCGACCTGGTGCTGCTCGGCCAGCAGTCCGACGACGGTGAGTGCTACACGATCGGCGCGGTCGTCGCCGAGCACCTCGGCATGCCCTCGTTGACGCAGGTCATCAAGATGGACGTCGAGTCCGAAGCGTTGCGCTGCGAGCGTCAGGCCGAGTACGGCTACGACACGGTCCAGATCAAGCTGCCCGCGGTGATCTCCGTCGGGGATGCCATCAACGAGCCGCGCTACCCGTCGCTGAAGGCGATCATGGGCGCCAAGAAGAAGCCGCTGGACACGGTGACCGCCGGCGATGTCGAGATCGACGCCTCGAAAGTCGGGGGCGATAACTCCGCGGCGCAGTGGGTCGCCGCGAAGGCGCCGCCGGCGAAGGCCGCCGGCGAGATCATCGAGGACGAGGACACCGGCGAGACCGTCGAAAAAATCGTGGCCTGGCTCGACGAGAGGAAGCTCCTGTGAGGGTGGGGCAGACGGCCGCAGGCCGGCAAGCCGGGCCCCTCATTCTCAATCTGAGGGTGGCGCGGACGGCCGCAGGCCGGCAAGCCGGGCCCCTCATTCTTAATCTGTCGAAGGGAACCTGAGACCATATGTCCAACATCCTCGTTTACGCGCTGCACTACGACGGCGCGATCAACAAGAACTCGCTCGGCGCCGTCTCCGAGGGCGCCAAGCTCGCCGCGGAGCTCGGCGGCGAGGCGCACGCGATCCTGCTCGGTGAGAACGTGCCGCAGGACCTCGCGGCCTCGCTCGGCAAATACGGAGCCAAGAAGGTGCTCGTCGCAGAGGGCCCGGAGGGCCTCGCGCAGCCGCTCGTCGACGCGATGGCCGCGGCCATCACCGGCGGCGACTACTCCTACGCGCTCTTCGGCGGCGGCCTGCTCGGCTTCGAGATCGGCGCCGGCCTGGCGGCGCGTCTCGGCGCGGGCGTCGTCATGGAGGTCACCAACGTGCGCGCCGAGAACGGCGAGCTGATCGCGGAGCGTCCGATCCTCGGCGACTCATCGATCTCCGAAGTCAAATACCGCTCCGACGTCGGCATCGTCATCGGGCGCCTCAACGCGTTTGAGATCAGAGAGAGCGGCGACGCCGACGCACCGGTCGAGCAGCTCAGCTTCGAGCTGAGTGCACAGGCGCAGCAGGCGACGATGCTCACCCGCGGCGAACAGCGCGGCGCCGATGTGGACATCGAGGGCGCTGACATCCTGATCGCGGGAGGGCGTGGTCTGGGCAAGCCGGAGGGCTTCGAGCTCGCCGAGGACCTGGCCAAGGCGTTCGGCGGCAACAGCGCCGTCGCCGCCACCCGCGCGGTCGTCGATGCCGGCTGGTACCCCTACGCGGCGCAGATCGGTCAGACCGGCAAGACCGTCTCGCCGAAGCTGTACCTCGCGGCGGGCATCTCCGGCGCGATCCAGCACAAGGTCGGCATGCAGAGCTCGGAGAACATCGTCGCGATCAACAAGGACGCCAACGCGCCGATCTTCGAATTCTCCGACCTTGGAATCGTCGGCGACCTCAACAAGATCCTGCCGAAGCTCACAGAGGCTGTGAAGGCCAAGAAGGGGTCATAGCGATGTCCGGACACGGCTCCAGCAACGGCAGGGTCGTACCGGCGGCCTATCCGCCGCCCGTCGACTCGCGCAAGGAGTTCATCAAGCACGGCCTCGACGCCGAGGACGAGCTGATCGAGGTCGGCGTGGTGATCGTCGGCGGCGGCACGGCAGGTTTGGCCTGCGCCAACCGCCTGCTGCAGCTGCTGGGCGACGACCCCGAGATGATGGAGCGCCTCGGTGAAGTTCCGGTAGCGGTTGTGGAGAAGGCAAAGACGTGTGGTGGACACAACCTGTCCGGTGCCGTCATGCGGCCAGGCCCGTTGCAGGAGCTGTTCCCGGACATGACTCGTGAGCAGTGGCGGGAGGAGGGCTTCGCGTTCGGCGAGGTCAAGAAGGAGTCGGTGTACATGCTCACCGGCCCGAAGAGCAAGATCTCTGTGCCGATCCCGGCGGTGCCGAACTTCAAGAACCACGGCAACGAGGTGGTCTCCGTCTCAGCCATGGCCCGTTACCAGCAGCGCCAAGCCGAGGAAGCCGGCGCCTACATCCTCACCGAGACCTCGGCAACGCAGCTGATCGTCGAGGACGGCGCGGTGGTTGGCGTGCGCTCCGGCGACAAGGGGCGTGGCAAGGACGGCGAGCCGCTGGGCAATTTCGAGCCTGGCACCGACATCAAGGCGCAGGCCACGGTGCTCGCCGAGGGCTGCTGGGGACACCTGACGGGCGCCGCGATTAAGGAGTTCGACCTCGCCGACGGACGCGAGCCGCAGGTCTGGGAGCTCGGCGTGAAGGAGGTGTGGAAGGTCAAGAAGCCGCTCGACAGGGTGATTCACACGTTCGTGCAGCCGTGGCCTCTGAAGGTGGCGGCCAAGTACGGACAGCTCGGCGGCACTTGGATGTATCCGATGAAGGACGAGAAGACGGGCGAGGATCTCGTGTCGATCGGGTTCGTCGTCGACCTCAACTACCGCGACGCGACCACCTCGGCCCACGACCTGTTGCAGACGTTCAAGACGCATCCGCTCGTCAAGGGCATCCTCGAGGGCGGCGAGCGAGTCGCGTGGGGCGCGAAGGCGCTTCCGGGTGGCGGGTACTGGTCGATGCCGAAGCTGTCGATGCCCGGCGCTGTGCTCGTCGGCGACGCCGGCGGAATGGTGGACACGGCGGCGCTGAAGGGCGTCCACCACTGCATCAAGTCGGGGATGCTCGCGGCCGAGTCGATTTACGCGGCGCTCAAGCGCGGTAGCACCGACCTGTCCGACTATGAAGAGATGGTCGAGAAATCCACCATCGGCACCGAGCTCTACCAGGTGCGCAACACGCGACAGGCCTTCCAGAAAGGCTTCCTCGTCGGCAGCCTGCTCGCGGGTCCGTCGATCATGTCCAAGGGCAAGGTGCCCCCGGGTCGGCAAGCGTGGCACCGCGATGACGCCGAGCCGATGTTCGTCGGTGACACCAAGGACCGCTACCCAAAGCCCGACGGGAAATACACGTTCGACAAGCTCTCCTCGGTGTTCATCACCGGCAACGCCACCCGCGACGACGCCCCCAACCACATCCGCGTGCGCAAACACGTCCCGCGCGAGGTAGCCGAGACGTGGCGCTGGATGTGCCCCGCCGGGGTCTATGAGATTCCCGAGGACGCGCCTGAGCACGGTGAGGTCGACGTGATCGTCAACTACACCAACTGCGTGCAGTGCGGCGCGATCACCGCCAAGGGCGGTCGCCTCACGACCCCCGAGGGCGGCGACGGACCGCTCTATCAGATCACCTGAGCAGCTCGCTCGCCCGGGTGGGAGACATTCGTGGTGCTGTTCGCGACGATTCGTTGCACCGGCCGCGACGCTCGCTGCGAAACGAGTGCTCTCCTCGAGTGTTTACAAAGGCGATGAGAGCGATGGCTTCGAGCCGACGTGCACGCGCACGCGGCCTTTAAGCGGCCTGTGCTCGGGTCCGTGCTCGCTGCCGCAGTCGCGTCCCTGGCGCTCTCCTCGCCCGCCCTGGGTGAGACGGCGGCGGCGACGCCGTCGGCCGGCGGCACGCAGAGCATCGCGGGCGTCGTCGTCGCCGTCGCCGGCGAGAGCGGTGCGTCGACCGCCAAGCCGATCGCGGCCGCGACGCTCACCCAGTGCGCCACCGCGACGATGCCCCAGACCGAACGATCCGCGACGTTCGCGGGCGAAATGACAGCCATCCCGGGAACCGCACGGATGCAGATTCGCGTCGAGGTGGAGGAGCAGATCCCCGGAGAACTGCAGTACCGGACAGTCAACGACGCTGCTCTCGGCGCGTGGCATGGCTCCAACCCGGGCGTCAAGGTGTTCACCCGCATCCAGCAGGTCACGAACCTCTCCGCGCCGGCCCTCTACCGCGGTGTCGTGAACTTCCGCTGGCTCAATGCCAAGGGTCACACGATCAAGGCCGAGGAGCTGTACACCGCGCGCTGCGAACAGCCGGCACCGCCGTCGAGCACCGCCGCCGCCACGTCCACCACCACAGCCGGCGCCGGCGCGGGCGCAACCGGCGCATCCTCGTGATCGCGTCCCTCGGCGCGTGGCCCGCTAGAATCGAGCGACGATGAAGGCAGAGATTCACCCCAACTACGTTCGCGCCCACGTGCGCTGCACGTGCGGCAACGAGTTCATCACGCGCGCGACTCAGGATGAGCTGCACGTCGAGGTGTGCTCCAACTGCCACCCCTTCTACACGGGCAGGCAGAAGCTGATGGACACCGGTGGCCGCGTCGAGCGCTTCCAGCGCAGGGTCGCAAAAGGCCGCCTGCACCAAGCTCGGTCCGCCCAGTAGTCAGATGGCAGGCGCCGTGGCTGACCCCGCGGCGCCCTCTGCGCTGCTCGAGGCCGACGGCGAGCTGAGCGCCCAGCGCGATGCGCCCGTAGGCGGGCAGGCGGTCATCGAGGGCGTGATGATGCGCGGCGTCGCCAACTGGGCGGTGGCGGTGCGCAAGCCGACGGCCGAGCAGCTGCTCGACGACGAGCGCTCTGAGCAGGAAGGCGCCAAAGGCGAGATCGAAGTCACCACGTATCCGCTCGAGTCGGCGATGCGGCGCCACCGCGTGCTGCGCCTGCCGATCGTCCGCGGCGTCGTGGCGCTCGGAGGGTCGCTGGTGATCGGCTTCCGCGCGCTCGAGATCTCGGCCAACGCGCAGCTGCCGCCGGAGGAGCCCGCCGGCCAGAACGAGCAGGGCGGCGCAGCGGCGCAGGACACCCAGGAGATCCCGCGCGCGGTGTGGGTTGGGACGATCGTGCTCGCGGTGGTGCTGGCGGTCGGGCTGTTCTTCCTGCTGCCGGTCGGGTTGACGAGCCTGATCAAGGACCAGCTCGGCTCCTCGACCCTGTTCTGGGTGATCGAGGGCTTGATCCGCACCGGCCTCTTCCTCGGCTACATGCTGCTCCTGTCACGTGTGCGCGACCTGCGCCGCGTGTTCGAGTACCACGGCGCCGAGCACAAGACGATCTCATGCTACGAGGCGGGTCTCGCGCTGACACCGCAGAACGCCCAGCGCTTCTCGCGCCTGCATCCACGCTGCGGCACGAGCTTCCTGCTCGTGGTGATGATCGTCGCGATCTTCGTGTTCGCGCCGATCGGACTGCCCGCGTGGTACTGGCTGATGGCCACCCGTGTGCTGGGGGTACCACTGGTCGCGGGAATCTCCTTCGAGCTGATCAAGTTCGCCGGGCGCAACCGCAGCAGGAGGTGGGTACGGGCGGTGATGTGGCCCGGCCTGAAGCTGCAGCTGCTGACCACGCGCGAGCCCGACCTCGACCAGCTAGCGGTTGCGATCGCGGCGCTGCAGGCGGTGCTCGAGCGCGAGACGCCCGGCGAGCTCTCCGCCGCCGATCTCCTCGGCGTCGAGGTCGTCGCCTAGGCCTGAACGACGTCCCGCCGGCACGGTCCGGCGCACCAGCTCGCGCCAGCCCTGCTCGAGGCGCTCGAGCGACATGCCCCGCACCTGGCGCTGGTGGATGAAGAGCTCGGCGCTTAGCGCGGCCAGCAGCGTGTCCGCGATCATCTCGGCGTCGCATCCGGGATCGGCCTCGCGCAGGAGCAGCGTGACGTGCAGCCTGTGCACGCTATACACGGGGTGCTCGAAGCGCGCAGCACCAGTCTCGGCCGCGAGCAGCAGCTCGGTGTGCGCCTCGAGCGTTTCGAGCAGGGCCTCGCCGAAGGCGATCAGGCGCTCAGCCGGCGGCGCCCCGGGGCCGAGCGGGGGCTCACCGCGGATGATCGCTTCCTGAAACGCACGCTCGCGCTCGCTGAGCACGGCGGCTGCGAGCGACGCACGCGAGCCGAAACGGCGGAACAGCGTTCCCTTGCCGACCCCTGCCGCCCCGGCGACCTCGTCCATCGATACGCAGCCTGCACCGCGCTCGGCGAACAGGCGCGTCGCAGCGCACAGGATGCGCTCCCGATTGCGAGCCGCATCCGCCCGCTCGGCGGAGTCCGGTTCGATCTGGGGGAGCTCGGCAAACGCGGCCATAGGTACAAGCTTACTAAATGGACTACGGTCCGGTTATGTGCTAGGCTCAGCTTCGTAAACGGACTACGGTCCGCAAACCATCTGGAAGGAGCACTTCGATGAGCCCCACAAGCACCGCCCAACCACTCGCAACCGGCACCTGGAGCATCGACAAGATCCACTCGCACGTCGGCTTCGCCGTCAAACACATGGTCGTCGCGACCTTTCGCGCGCATTTCGAGGACTACGACGGCGCGCTGACGGTCGGCGAGAACGGAGAGCCTGCGCTGCGCGGTACCGTCCGCGCCAACTCGGTCGTCGTCAAGGACGAGAACCTCGCCGCCCATCTGGGAGCGCCGGACTTCTTCGACACCGAGCGCTACCCCGAGATCGGGTTCGTCTCGAGCGCGATCAACGTCGGCGAGCAGGGCGAGCTCGAGGTCGAGGGCGATCTGACGATCAAGGGCCACACCCACCGCGTCACCGCGCGCGGCAGCGTCTCCGGCCCGCACACCGACCTCGCCGGCAACGACAAGCTCGGCGTAGAGCTCGAGGCTGTGATCGATCGCCGGGACTACGGGCTCGACTTCAACGCCGAGCTTCCCAAGGGCGGCTACGCCGTCGCCAACGACGTCAGGCTCGACGTTTCACTCGAGCTCGTGCGGGAGGCCTAGCGTCATGAGGATCCTCGGCCTGTCGGGCAGCCTGCGGCGCGACTCCTACAACACCCGCCTGCTCGAAGGCACGCGCTCGCTGCTGCCCTCCGGTGTCGAGCTGGTGCTGTTCGATCAACTCGCTGCGATCCCCCCCTACAGCGAGGACGACGAGCAGGACAGCGTCGCCGCGGTCGCCGCCCTCTCGGCGGCGATTGCCGACGCGGACGCCCTGCTGGTCGCGACTCCGGAGTACAACGGGTCGATCCCAGGCGCGCTCAAGAACGCGCTCGACTGGGTCTCCCGTCCGATCGCGACCACGCCACTGCGGGGCAAGCCGGCAGCCGTCGTCGGCGCCAGCACCGGGCTGTTCGGCGCAGTGTGGGCACAGGCGGAGCTGCGCAAGGTGCTTGCCACGATCGGGGCGCGCGTCGTCGACCGCGAGCTGCCCGTGCCGCAGGCCGACGAGTCGCTCGGAGCCGACGGTCTGCCGCTCGAGCGCGACGCCGTCGAGGCGCTGTCCGCGACGCTCGACGAGCTGCTCGAGCTTGCCGCTCCGAGCCGGGTGGCGGCCTGAGCGCGGGGCGCCGACGCCGGCACCCCCGACGCCGGCGCCCCGCATCGCCCAGCCGAGTGGGCGCGCGCTGTAGGCTCGCTTCGTGATCGAAGAGCTTGTAGGCCAGATCGAGTCGCGCTTCGCTGAGTTGGGCGCGCAGATGACCGACCCCGAGGTGATCTCCGACAGAGAGCGCTACGCGGAGGTCGGCCGCGCCTACAGCCAGCTCGAGCCCGCGGCGAAGCTCGCCGAGCAGTGGCGCCTCGCCCAGGACGATGCGGCGGGCGCTGAGGAGCTCCTTTCGGAGATGGGTGAGGACGCGGAGATGCGCGAGGAGCTCGCAGCGGCGCGCCGGCGCATCGAGGAGCTCGAGGAGCAGATCCGCCTGGCAATGGTCGAGCGCGACCCCAACGACGAGAAGAGCGTGATCGTCGAAATCCAGGGCGGCGCCGGCGGCGAGGAGGCCGGATTGTGGGCGGGCGACGTGTACCGGATGCTTGTGCGCTACGCCGAGCGGCTCGGCTTCGAGACCGAGCCGATGGACATCGGCGACGGCAAGTACACCTTCGAGATCAAGTCCCGCCCGCCCGACGGCGCGTACTCGGTGTTCAAGTACGAGGGCGGCACCCACCGCGTACAACGCGTGCCCCAGACCGAGTCCCAGGGGCGGATCCACACCTCGACGGCGACCGTCGCCGTGCTGCCGGAGGCCGAGGACGTGGACGTCCAGATCGACCCGAACGATCTGCAGATCGACGTCTATCGCTCCTCCGGACCGGGTGGCCAGTCGGTCAACACGACCGACTCGGCTGTCCGCGTGACGCACAAGCCGTCCGGGATCGTCGTCTCGATGCAGGACGAGAAGTCTCAGCTGCAGAATCGCGAGAAGGCGCTGCGCGTCCTGCGCGCGCGGCTGTACGAGCGCGCGCTCGCCGAGCAGCAGGCCGAGCTCGCCGCGGACCGGCGCTCGCAGGTTGGCACGGGTGATCGCGCGGAGAAGATCCGCACCTACAACTACGGTGAGCGGCGCGTGACCGACCACCGCATCAAGCTGACCGTGCACAACCTCGACCAGGTGCTCGAAGGCGAGCTCGAGGAGCTGACAGGCGCGCTGCAGTCAGACGAGAAGCGCCGGCGTCTGGAGACGCAGGCGCTGGCCTAGCCGGCGATGAGTCACTGATGCACGCACCGTCGAATGCCGGCACGCCGGTACGCGAGGCGCTCGAGGGTGCGATCACCGCGATCACGGCCGCCGGCTGCGAAACGCCTCGCCTGGACGCCGAACTGCTGCTCGCGCACGTACTGGGCGTGCGGCGTGAGCAGCTGCTGCTCGACCCCGACGCGCTCGTCGCCGGCTCAGCGGTCCGCGCCTTCCAGGATGCGGTGCGTCGCCGCGCGGTGGGACGCGAGCCGGTGGCCTACATCGTCGGGCACCGCGGCTTTCGCCGCCTCGAGCTGGCCGTCGACAAGCGCGTGCTGGTGCCGCGCCCCGAGACCGAGCTGCTCGTCGAGGTCGGTCTCGGTCTGCCGGCCGGCGCGCGCGTGCTCGATGTGGGCACCGGCAGCGGTGCGGTGGCGCTCGCGCTGAAGGATGAGCGCCCCGACCTGCAGGTCACGGGCAGCGACGTCAGCACCGCCGCGCTCGAGCTGGCCGAGGCCAACGCGCAGGCGCTCGGGCTGGATGTGCAATGGCTGCACGCCGACCTGCTCACCGACGTGGAGGATGGCTTCGACGCGATCCTTTCCAACCCGCCATACGTGGCCGAGTCCGAGCGCACGACGCTGGCACCGGAGATCGTTCGACACGAGCCTCATGGAGCGTTGTTCGCGGGCCTCGACGGGCTTGGCGTGATCCGCACGCTGCTCGCCCAACTGGCCGAGCTGCCCGACGTGCGCTTCCTGGGGCTCGAGGTCGGCGCCGGTCAAGCTCAGCCGGTCGCCGACTTGACCAGCGCCGCCGGTTTCGACACGATACGGTTCGAACGCGATCTTGCACGGATCCAGCGGGTGGTCGTCGCGGAGCGCCACAGGGAATGACTGCGAACATCGACGAGCAGCAGAGGCTCAGCGCGCGCGACGCGCGGCGTCTGGAGGAGTGCGTGTCCGGCGGCGGGGTCGCGGTTTTCCCCACGGACACCGTCTACGGCGTCTGCTGCGATCCCGGCGACGAGCGTGCCGCGAAGCGCCTGTACGCGCTCAAGGGTCGCCCCGCCGCGCGCCCCGCGGCGGTCATGTTCTTCGCACTGGAGCCCGCGCTGGAGACGCTCAGCGAGCTGCACCACGACGAGCGGGCCGCGCTTGCGGCGCTGCTGCCTGGACCTGTGACGCTGCTGCTGGCCAATCCGGTGCGTCGCTTCGCGCCCGCGTGCAGAGTCGATCCGGCGACGCTCGGCCTGCGGGTGCCGCAGCTGCCCGAGCGCCTGCGCGCGCTTGCCGCGAGCGCCAAGCCGGTGATGCAGTCGAGCGCCAACCTCAGCGGCCAGCCGGATGCCCGCTCGCTCGAGCAGATCCCCAAGAGCATCCTCGATGGCGCCGATCTCGTGCTCGACGGCGGCGAGCTGCCCGGCACGCCGTCCACGGTGATCGACCTGCGCGACTACAGCGCCCACCGGCGCTGGCACGTGCTGCGCGAGGGCGCGTTGGCGCGCAGTACGGTGCGTGAGACGCTCACAACGCTTGACTGAGTGCTAGCCTCGATGGAGCTGCCGCGACTGGCGCCTGAGGTGGAATTGACCACCGGGGAGCGGCCAGCAGATACGCCGCGCGCCTGGGCACCAAAGTCCTCACGTCGTCCAAGGAGAGCGCCGTGTCCGAGCTGAGCCCCGATTACTTCAACCGTCCTCTGGCCGAGGTCGATCCCGAGATCGCCGAGGCGCTGCGCGGCGAGCTCGAGCGCGAGCAGAGCACGCTCGAGATGATCGCCTCGGAGAACTTCGTCCCCCGCGCCGTGCTCGAGTGCCAGGGGTCGGTGCTGACCAACAAGTACGCCGAGGGCTACCCCGGCCGCCGCTACTACGGGGGCTGCGAGTGGGTGGACGTCGCCGAGCAGCTCGCGATCGACCGTGCCAAGGAGCTTTTCGGCGCCGAGCACGCCAACGTGCAGCCGCATTCGGGCTCGCAGGCCAACGCGGCCGTCTATCACGCGCTGCTACAGCCCGGCGACACGATCATGGGCATGTCGCTCGCGCACGGTGGCCATCTGAGTCACGGCATGAAGATCAACGTGTCCGGGCGCCTGTACGACATCGCCGCCTACGAGGTCGACCGAGAGACCAGCCTGATCGACATGGACGAGGTCGCGCGGATCGCACGCGAACGCCGGCCGAAGCTGCTGCTCGCTGGGTGGTCGGCGTATCCCCGCCAGCTCGACTTCGCGCGCTTCAGGGAGATCGCCGACGAGGTCGGCGCGCTGCTGATGGTCGACATGGCGCACTTCGCCGGTCTCGTCGCAGCGGGCCTGCACCCCAGCCCGATCGAGCACGGCGCCGACGTCGTCACGACCACCACGCACAAGACGCTCGGCGGCCCGCGCGCGGGGGTGATCCTGAGCAAAGAGGAGCTCGCCAAGAAGATCGACTCGGCGGTCTTCCCCGGCCAGCAGGGTGGCCCGCTCGAGCACGTGATCGCCGCGAAGGCCGTCGCCTTCAAGATCGCCGCGAGCGAGCTGTTCGCCGAGCGCCAGCGCCGTACGATCGAGGGTGCCCGGGCGCTCGCGCACGAGCTGCTGAAAGCCGGCCACGGTGTCAACGTGCTCACCGGGGGCACCGACGTCCACCTGATTCTCGTGGATCTGCGCGACACCGAGCCGGCGCTCACGGGCAAACAGGCCGAGGACCGCCTGCATGAGATCCAGATCACCGTCAACCGCAACGCCGTGCCGTTCGACCCGCGCCCCCCGATCGAGGCGTCGGGTCTGCGCATCGGTACGCCCGCGCTGGCCACCCGCGGCCTGCAGCAGGATGATTTCGAAGAGGTCGGGCGCATCCTCGCGATCGCTTTGACACCCGAATACGAGTCACGGGCCGGCGAGCTGGCCGAGCGCGTCGGCGCGATCGTCGAGCGCTACCCGCTCTACGAGCAGCTCGCGGTTACCGCGCAGGTGTAGGGCCCGAACTGCACAGATCCGCTCGACGACGCGCCCCGACCTCCCGGCCTGCGATGCTTTACGCGAGCCGATGGCGCATCCAACCGAGCTCGACGCGCTTTACGCACTTCTCGCCGCCGCGGTCCTCACGGCGCTGCTGACGCCCCTCACGATCCGCTTCGCGAGGTTCGTCGGAGCGATCGACGAGCCGCGCGAGCGGGGCCTGTCCGAGCGCCCGACGCCGCTGCTCGGGGGACTGGCGATCTTCGCCGGGGTGCTGCTCGCCGGCTTGATCTGGCTGCCCGCCGGCTACGCCACCGAACACCAGCCGCAGCTGTGGCACGGCGTGCTGATCGCCGCCGCGGTGATCACGCTCGTGGGCGCGCTCGACGATCGCTTCGACCTGCATCCGGCGCTGAAGCTGCTCGGCCAGGTGCTGGCCGCCGTGATCGTCGTGCACTTCGGCGTGGCGGTGAAGGCGATCACGCTCCCGTTCGTCGGGCACCTCAACTTCCCCAACACCGGCCCCGCCGACGCCGGCCCGATTCTGACCGTGATCGGCCTGGTCGTGATGATGAACGTCGTCAACTTCTCCGACGGGGTCGACGGCCTCGCCGCAGGGGTCTGCGCGATCATCGCCGCCGCGATGGCGGTGATCGCCTTCGACTTCCCCGGCCGTCAGCAGCCCGGGGTCCTGGCCGCCGTGACCGCAGGTGCCGCACTCGGCTTCCTGCTCTACAACTTCCCGCCCGCATCGAGCTTCATGGGGGACTGCGGCGCGAACCTGCTCGGCCTGCTGATGGGCGTGATCACCGTCGAGGCCGCGGTCAAGACGGCGGCAGTCGTGTCGTTCGTGCTGCCGTTGATCCTGCTGGCGGTGCCGTTCCTGGACACGACGTTCGTCGTGCTCAAGCGATTGAAGTACCGCCAGCCGATCTACCGGCCCGACAGCGAGCACTTCCATCACCGCATGGCGCGCATCGGCTTCTCCAGCCGCCGCACGATCGCCTACCTGTACGCGTGGACGCTGTTGCTGGCGGGCATGGCGCTGGCGCTGCGGTTCGTGCCCTACAGCGACCACAAAGGCCACTACAACACCGGCTGGACGCTCGTCGTGCTCGCGATCGGACTGGTCGTGGTCGCGGCCAGCGTGTACCTCGTCTACGTGCTCGAGATCCTCAAGTTCAGGCGCCTGGACGCGATTCGCCTGCGGCGCCTGCGCCCGGAGGCCTCACCAGCGGAGATCGACCTGGATGTGGTCAAGCACCTGGAAACCGGCGAGTTCCAGGCGGTGTCCCAGGTGGGGGACAGCGACGTGCACGCCGTGGGCGACGCGAGCGGCAGGGGGGCTGAGCAGCGGATCGGCAAGCGGCAGATGGATGAGGATGGCGTAGGCGCAAAGCAGGAGCGTGGCGGCGCGCAGGCGCCGATCGCCGCTGACGGCCGCTAGCGGCAGCACCCAGATCGCATACCACGGCAGCAGCCACGCGGTCGACACGAGCAGCGCGATCGTGCTCCAGCCGGCGGCGACGCGCCAGTTCGCGCCCCGCGCGGTGCGCCACAGCGCGAACGTGAGCACCACGAGGAACCCCCCTAGGAACACGTGACGCCACCAGCTGGGCGTCCCGCTGAGACCCACCAGACGCGCGGTCTCTGCGGGGATGCTGTGCGTCGCCACGAGCTGCTGCTGCTCTCCGACGGCGCCCACGAAGCCGAACGTGTGCACGCCGAAGCCAAGCAGGCCCACCAGTGCGACCGCCAGCAGGGCGGCGCACGCCGCGAGCGCCAGCCCCGCGCGGTCGCGGGAGCGACGCGGCGCGAGCACGAGAAACGGCAGCACCAATCCCGCCGTGACCTTGATCCCGACGCCGGCGGCCAGCGCCGCCGCGCCGGCGCGCATGTCCGAGCTCGTCGCACGGGCCCCAGCAGTGAGCGCCAGTGCGGCGGCCAGCGCGAGCATCAGCAACGTGTCGTTGTGCGCCCCTCCCACCGCGAGCAGCACGAGCACCGGGTTCAGGCCGACGAACGCCGCCGCCCAGTTCCGCGACTGGCCCAGTCGGCTCGCCGCCCGCGCGATCAGCGCCACCGCGCCGACGCTCGAGAGGACCGCGATCGCCTTGAATGCCCACAGCCCTCCTGCGGCGCCAAGCGGCACCAGCGCGTAGCTCAGGAGCGTGAACAGCGGTCCATACGGCGAATGCAGAAACGGCCAGCCGATGAAATGGAACACCTGGTCGGTGGGCGCTTCGGCTGCGATGTGCGTGTACGGGTCGAGCCCGTGGAGGACCCCCAACCGCGCGAACGCGAGATAGCCGAAGACGTCCTGGGAGATCAGCGGCGGCCCCAGCGCCACGATTACGTCCGCCAGGACGATCGCAGCCGCAAGCGCCGCAAGCGGCAACTGCCGCGCGAGGAGGAGCACGAGCACATAGCTCGCGCACATGATCAGCACCAGCGTCTGAAATCCCCCGGTGGACAGGCCGATTCCCAGTCCTCGCAGCGGTCCGGCCAGCCATGCCGGCCAGCCGCCGCTGCGGGCGGGCACGTACCGGGACGGTTCCGAGGCGGCTCCGGCGCTCACAAGGAACGCACAAACGACGATCCCGAGCAGCCCGAGCACGCCCAAAGCGCGCGCGAGTGCCGCCGGCGTGCGCGCCCCGACGGGCGCGCCCGTCGGTGCGCGCACGGTCCCGTCGACCAGCACAGGGGGTATGGGGGTCGCAGCGGGGATCCGTCCATTTTTACCTCTCGCGTCCTGCAGGTGTCCCCCGCGGCCGGTACGCTGTTAGGAGGCTCGGAGCGCGCTGGGGAATGTCCGCGTGCGCATACGCCGGCCTAAGGTCGCTCTACGGGGCGCCACCTCCTATGCGAAGTCGCTACCGCACACGCAACAGGCGCCGGGGTTTGCATCCCGCTCGCCCGCGCCGCATCCTGATCCTGTCCGCCGATGTGGGCGAGGGTCACGCCGCGGCGGCGCGCGCCCTGGCGGAGCAGATCGAAGCTTCCCCCGAGCACGTCGATGTGAGCGTGATCGACGGGCTCGATGCTATGGGTCCGCTCGTGCGCCCGGTGGTCGAGGACGGATACCGCGTCCAGCTGCGCTTCTTCCCCTGGACCTACACGCTCGTCTACTGGCTGCTCGAGCACGTCATGCCCGTCAGAGCGGTGACGCGGCGGCTGCTGTGCCTGCTCGGCTCGCGGCCGCTGGCGCGCGTCATCGCCGAGCACGACCCCGACGTCGTGGTCTCGACCTACCCCGCGGTCACGGTCGTGCTGGCCAGGCTGCGGCGCACGGGGGCGGTGCGCTGCCCGACGGTCGCCACGATCACCGACCTGACAGGGCTGTTCTTCTGGGCACAGCCCGGAATCGACACGCACCTCGTGATGTACGGAGAGTCGATGCGGTCGGTCGAGCGCATCGCAGGGCGGGGGAGCGTGCAGCTCGTGCGCCCGCTGATCTCCGCCGACTTCCTGCAGCCCCGTTGCCCAGCCGAGGCGCGACGCGCGCTCGGCCTGTCCGAGATCGGTCGCACGGTGGTCGTGTCCGGCGGCGGCTGGGGCGTCGGCGATATCGCGGGCGCCGTTCACGAGTTCACCAAGGTGCCCGAGGTCAGCAGCATCGTCTGTCTCGCCGGCCACAACGACCAGCTCGCGATGAAGCTGCGCCTCGCCTTCGTGAACGAACCGCGCGTGCGTATCTACGGGTTCACCGACAAGATGCCCGAGATCCTGGCGGCCGCCGACGTGCTCGTGCACTCGACCGGCGGCGTCACGTGCCTGGAGGCACGGGCTGCGGGCACGCCCGTGGTCTCTTACGGTTTGCCGGTCGGACACGCGCGGCTGAACACGCGGGCGATGGCCGCGCTCGACCTCCTGCGCCTCGCCAACGACACCGAGGAGCTGCGCACGCACGTGCAGGCGAGCTTCGCCGCCGAGCGCGAGATACGCGAAGTCGGAACGACCGGGGAGGCGTCGCCCGCGGCGCATCTCGAGCATCCCGCGGCGGTCGACGTGGTGCTGCACGCACCGCGACGGGTACGGCCGATCCCGCGCTGGAGGCTGCGCATGGTGGCGTTCGCGACACAGTTGACGCTGCTGGTGGTGGTCGGCGGATGGATGGCGTCGACCGACGAGGTCACGGCGGTCGCGGACAAGCTGCTGCACGTGCACCCACTCGTGCGCGTCGCCACTACGCAGTCGGCGGTCGGCGTGATCGTGCACGCGCCCGCCGGCGACGTCGCGACCGTTGCGGCGGCGCTCGCCGCAAAGGGCATCCACGTCTCGTTCGCCGACGATTCGAGCGTGCCGCATGTCGCCGGAATCGACACGCTGCGCGCGCTCCACGACGAGTTCTTGGCGGAGGTGCCGAACTCGGCGCCACTGCGCTGGGAGCGCACCCGCAGCCTGCTGCGCGCGCAGGCTCATGCGCTCGGGCTGCATCACTCGTTCTTCTACCTACAGCCCCACGGTGGATTGTCGCTCGGCCAGCTGGTGCTCGCGCGTACCGACGGCGCGACCCCGGTGGTCGGCGCGCTGCGCTTGAGCGCGACCCGTCCGCTGCCTCAACGACGCATGCGCGCCGGTGACGTGGTCGTGGTCGAACTCGACGGGTCCTCAGCATCGGTGCTCGGACTCGAGCGAATCGTCACCTGGCTCGGCTCCAAGGGGCTCGGCGCCGAGCCCCTGACCTCGCTGACGCGCTCCGCTTCCATCAACGCCAGCAACAGCGGCGAGCGTGCCAGCAACGCTGCGCCGCCGATCACGACGGCGAGGGAGATAGTCAGCGGCACGCCCGACAGCGCCGTCGCGCTGAAGCGCTCGCCGAACAGGAACGGCGCCACCGCGACCGGCACGATCGTCTGAGTCACGAACACCACCGGCGCCACCTGGATCGCCGGTCGCGACTGCAGCGCGCTCATCTCGCTGAGCACGCCCACAGCCCCCGCGGCGGCGGTCGACAGGCCCCACAGCGCGGCGATCAGCAGATGATGGTGGGAGAGATCGTTCGACGCGAGCTTCGTCGCGATGCCGCTCCAACCGCCCGCCAGGCCCGCGCAGACCATCGTCACCTCTGCGATCGAATGCCCTAACTCGCGCAGCAGATACGGCAGCATGCACAGTAGGGCGAGCCCCAGGAGCACGAGCGTGATCGTCAGCTGCTTGCCGGCCGGGCTCGCGCTGCGCGGGGGCGCGAACACAGCTGTTCCGATCATCCCGGCGACGATCGCAAGCATCGCCAGATGCTCGTAGCGCCCCGCGTGCTCACCTAGCATCCGCTCGCCGAAGAACAGCAGCACCAGCAGGCCCACGGCGAGCGTCGGCTGCACCACCACGAGCGGCGCGAGCAGCAGCGCCAGCACCTGCAGCGGCCAGCCGAGCATCGACAGTCCGGTGCCGAGCAGCCAGCGGGCGCGCTGAAGCAGGCCGATCACCAGCGCCGGGCGCAGGTGCTCCTCGTCGGGCGCCTCCTTGGCATCCATCGCCTGCAGGGCGATCCCTAGGCTGTAAAGCGCCGACGCGCCAGCCGCCGCCACGATTCCCAGGATCAGCTTGAGCATCTCTACCCACGATCATCGCAGCCGAGCCACGCGTCTCGCGGGCGCGGTCGGTGGCGCGGCGCTCGCCGGCTACCTGCTGCCGGCGCTGGCTGGGGCGTGGCCCGCACTGCGTGTGCCGCTGGGGATCGAGGACCGGACCGCGTGCGGGCGTGGCTACGCGCTGACGTTCGACGACGGTCCACACGGGCAGGGAACTCCGGCCGTGCTCGAGATCCTCCGCGACGCGGGCGTCCACGCGACGTTCTTCCTCGTCGGCGAGCAGGTGCTGAGCAATCCCGCGCTGGCACGCGAGATCGCCGACGCCGGCCACCAGATCGCGTTGCACTGCCACCGCCACCGCAACCTGCTGCGCCTCACCCCGCCGCAGGTGCGGGCCGACATCGCCCGAGCGCAGGACAGCATCGGCGAGCACACCGGCTGCTCGCCGACGCTCTACCGGCCGCCGTACGGGATCGCCAACGCGGCAGCGCTGCGCATCGCCCGCGCGCACGGCTGGCGCACGCTGCTGTGGAGCCATTGGGGCCGGGACTGGGAGGCACGAGCGACGCCCGCGTCGATCACCGCACGCGTGACCGACGGCGCGGGGGAGGGGGCTGTACTGCTGCTGCACGACGCGGATGACTACTCGGCGCCTGACTCCTGGAGGCGCACAGCGGCTGCGCTGCCGCGCGTTCTCGAGACGCTCGCCCAGCGAGGCCTCGAGCCGGTCATGCCGTGAGGCCCCAGCGACCGCTGAGCCGGCGGATAAGATCGACAGCCTGTCTACCGTCGCACCCGCAAACCTCGAGGCCAGCGGCGCTGTCAGGGCCGGCATCCGATCCCCTGTGGCGAGTCCACAGGTTCGAGCACGCACGCACTGGTGGGTCGAGGCGCTCACGATCGTGTGGCTGTGCTGGGTGTACGACGCGGTCACGAACCTGGCGCCGCTCCGCGTCCACGCGGCACTTGCCCACGGGGCGGACCTCCTGCGCGTCGAGCAGTCGCTGCATATCGATCCCGAGCACGCGCTCGACACGTGGCTGGCCGCGCACCACACGCTCGGGCTCGCGGCGTCGGACTATTACGACAACGCGCACTTCATCGTCACGCTCGGCCTGCTCGGTTTCCTGTGGTGGCGCCGCGCGGACATATACCGGCCGCTGCGCAACGCGCTCGTGCTCGCCAACGTGCTCGCGTTCGTCGTCTTCTGGCTGTATCCGGTCGCCCCGCCGCGGATGCTGCACGGCTTCACCGACGTCGTGGCAGCAACCCACGCGATCGGCTCGTGGCATTCCGGCACGTTGGCCTCTGCCGCGAACGAGTTCGCGGCGATGCCGTCGCTGCACATCGCGTGGGCTGTGTGGTGCACGGTGGTGCTGTGGCGGATCAGCGGGCGTCGATGGGTGCGAACGCTCGCCGTGCTGTATCCCTGCGCCACCGCGTTCGCGGTACTCGCGACCGGCAACCACTACGTCCTCGACATCCTCGGCGGGCTTGCCACGATCGCGCTGTCGATGCTGCTCGTACGGCTGCTGGATGCTCGACTTCGCGCCGTCTGGGCCCGGCTGCAGGTGCGCCGCACGGCACGTGCAGCGCGGCTGCTCGGGGACTCTGGCCGCGCGTAGCCGTTGTCACAAAGTTGTTACGAAGTTCAAGACCGGTTAGACTGGGCCTCGCCGTGGCTGACCGTTGAGGGACGCGTCGACGGCGCCGCCGCTTTTCCGCGCCGGGACCTTCTTTTCTATAGGGTGGCCAGTCAACGGGACATGCCAGCAAAACGACTTACAAACACCGCCAACGGCGTGGGCCCGTCACGCCGCCGGCGAGCCAACGGGTAACACGGCCACGTTTCCCTCCACGTGCTTCGACGACCGCAAGCCGGCCTACGCCCGGCCATCACCCAATCGCCGCTAGAGCTCCCTCTTGGGGGCACGCAGGAGCCAGACGCCGGCGCGGCGCTCGCGAGCCGAGCAATCGCGGTGCTGCGGTACCTCGACGTCGTGCTCGTCTGCCTCGCCGTGCCCGTTGGGCTGGCGCTGGGCGCCCCTGTCGTGGGTCTCGTCGTGAGCGCGGCCGCGTGGTTGATACAGCGTGTACTCGCCGGCGCCGGCCAACGCTGGATTGCCGGTCGGGGGGCCGAGGCCCGTTTCGGCCTCAGCCTGGTGGACGGTTTCGGGCGCATCTGGCTCCTCGCCGGAGCGATCGTGCTCGCTGCGCTCATCGGCGGACGCCGCGACGGTCTGGCCGCGGCGCTACTGATTTTCTGCGCCTACTCGATCGTATTCGCGGTGCGTCTGATCAGCGGTCGCCCGCAAGGAGCCCCACAGCGATGAGCGCAATGGCGGCATCTCCTCCGACAGGAGCGCCTGCTCCTGACACCGGGATGAGCCAGGGACGGAAGGTCCTGTACTGGGTCTTGGGCGTATGGATCGGCGGGATCGTGGTGTTCGTGATCCTGTTCGGCGTCACCGCGCACAAGGCCCCTAGCGTCGCCAGCAGCGTCTTCTCCCCGACGGACGAGTTCAAACTCGACACCTGGTTCAAGCTCGGACCGATCGCATTCAACAAGGGCGTCCTGTATCTGCTGATCACAGCCGGCATCACCATCGGCGTGATGACGTACATCGCCAAACACCTGCAGCAGCGTCCCGGGCGCCTGCAGGTCGCGGTGGAGTGGTTCTACAGCCTTACTCGCGGGATGGCGAAAGAAAACTTCAGCGCCGAAATGGAGCGCAAGTACTTCCCGCTGATCGCCACGATTTTCGTGTTCATCCTCGTCTCCAACCTGATCGGCTACATCCCCCTGCCGGTCAACAGCGGCGAGACGTTCAAGCTGTTCGGCGCGAACATCCCGTCGTTTCAGATCTACGCGGCCGACACCAACGTCGCGTTTCCGCTGGTCCTCGC
Organism: uncultured Solirubrobacteraceae bacterium; assembly: GCA_963827455.1. GTDB lineage: Bacteria > Actinomycetota > Thermoleophilia > Solirubrobacterales > Solirubrobacteraceae > Palsa-744. Next base: position 33,924 of record CAWHAW010000015.1, read on the forward strand.
GCTCGGCGTGTTCGTCCTGTTCACCTACGAGGGAGTCAAGCGCCACGGCCCGATCGGCTACCTCAAAAGCCTGATGCCCGGCGGCGTCAAAGGTCCGATCGTGGGGCTGATCTTCCCGATCGAGATCCTCTCGAACTTCCTGCGCCTGATCTCGCTGACGGTGCGGCTTTGGGCCAACCTGCTTGCTGGTCACTTGCTGATCGCGTTCATGGGCGGCGAGCTCGGCGTGCTCGTCGGGCTGCAGCTCGTGTCCTGGTTCCTGCTGCCGGCAGGAGTCGCTCTCTTCGTCTTCGAGGCTGTCCTGATCGCCGGCCTACAGGCGTTCATCTTTGCCATCTTGACCGCCATCTACATCGGCGGAGCGGTCGAAAGTCACTAACAAACAAGGAGCTATCGAGCGATGCAGTTTCTACACGTGTTGAGTGCGATCCACCCGCTGCTGGGTGTCGCGGAACCGATCATCAAGCAGAGTCAGGATGCCGGTCGCGCGATCGCGTTGGGCGTCGGTGCCGGAGGCGGCGCCGCTGGCGCCGGGGCGGGCATCGGAGCGGTGTTCAACGCTTCGATCCAGGCCAAGACCCGGCAGCCGGAGCTGCGCGCCGAGGTCGAGCGCGACCAGTGGCTCGGCTTCGCCTTGACTGAGGCGACCTTCTTCTACGGCCTGGTGGGCGGCTTCATCGCCTTCTTCCTGTAGGCCGATGCTCGCCGCGTCAACCATCCCGCTCGCCTCCGGCAGCTCGTTCCTGATCACCCCCAACGTGGGGATCATGATCTGGACGATCGTCGTGTTCGCGATCTCGCTGTTCATCCTGAGCAAGTGGGTCTTCCCGCGCATTGGCGAAGCCCTGGACAAGCGCGCGAAGACGATCGACGCCGAAATCGACGCCGCAGCACAGCTGCGCCGGGAAGCCGAGAAGGTGCTCGAGGAATACCGCGAGCGCCTTGCGGAGGCGCGCGCACAGTCCGAGGAGATCCTCCAACGCGCCCGCCAGACGGCCGACGCGCACGAGCAGGAGGCGCGCGAGCGCGTATCCGAGATCCTCGCCGAGGCTTCCAAGCGCGCCGAACGCGAGATCGACGCGGCGACGAAACGTGCGCTCGACGACATCCGCCGCGAGGTCGCCGACCTCACGATCATCGCGACCGAGAAGGTGGTGCGCAAGACGCTCGACGACGCCGACCAGCGGCGCCTCGTGGAGGAGGCCCTGGCCGAACTCGACCTCTCCGGCCTGTCGGCCAGCGCACAGAACTGATCGATATGACGGCCCGCTCGCCACTGATATTCGCGATCGCGACTCGCAGTCCCGTCCTGGATCTTCCGACCCCGCTGCGCGCGAGCGGGCCGCAAGGGTGCCCCTGATGGAGGAGCTCGCTCAGGTGTACGGCCGCTCGCTGTTTGAGGTAGGGCGCGAGCACGGCACGCTCGACGAGCTGCGCGAGCAGCTCAGCCAGTTCGCAGACGCCCTGAACGACAACCGCGATCTGGCGGTGTTCTTCTTCTCGCCCTACTTCTCCATCAAGGAGAAGCAGGATGCGCTCGTCCGCATGCTCGACGGTGCCGACCCGCTGTTCGTGAACTTCCTCAGCGTGCTGATCGAGAACCACCGCATGCCCGTGATCTTCCGCATCCGCGAGGAGTACGAGCGCCTGTGGGAGGAGGAGAACAGGATCCTGCCGGTAGAGATCACCAGCGCGATCGAGCTCGATCCGGCGACCACAGAGCGACTCGGTGAGAAAATCGGAGAGCGCGCCGGAGGCCGCAAGATAACGTTGGCTGCGCGCGTGGACCCGGACATCCTCGGCGGCATCATCATCAGGGTCGGAAACTCGATCCTCGACGCCTCTATCCGCAACCGACTGGAGCAGCTGCGCAGGCAAGTTGCCCAAGGAGCCTCTTAGAGGCCCGCCCGCCCGGCGCGGTCGGCCGCAGGCCGACAAGCCGGGCCCCTCTTTCACAAGGAGACAAAAATGCAGATCAACCCCGACGAGATCACAAGCATCCTGAAGAGCCGCATCGAGGGACTCGACAGCGGCACCGCCGAGCTGACCGAGGTCGGCACCGTTCTGTCGGTCGCTGACGGCATCGCGCGCGTGCACGGAGTGGAGAACTGCATGTCCTTCGAGATGCTCGAGCTTCCCCACGGCGTGACCGGACTGGCGCTGAACCTCGAGTCCGACAACGTCGGTGCTGTGCTGTTTGGCGAGTGGGAGCAGATCTCCGAGGGCGACACCGTCAAGCGCACCGGCACGCTGCTGGAGATCCCCGTCGGCGAGCAGCTGCTCGGGCGGATGGTGGACCCGCTCGGCCGTCCTTTGGACGGCAAGGGACCGATCTCCCTCGAGCAGACGCGTCCGGCCGAGTTCAAGGCGCCGGGCGTCGTGCAGCGCCAGCCGGTCACGGAACCGATGCAGACCGGTCTGAAGGCGATCGACGCGATGATCCCCATCGGCCGCGGTCAGCGAGAGCTGATCATCGGCGACCGCCAGACGGGGAAGACCGCGATCGCGATCGACACGATCATCAACAACAAGGACTCCGGAGTGGTGTCCGTGTACGTGGCGATCGGCCAGCGCATGTCCACGGTCGTGGCGCTCGCGCAGACGCTCGAGGAGTACGGTGCGCTCGACAACACGATCATCGTCGCCGCCGGCGCCGACGAGGCCGCGCCGATCAAGTTCATCGCGCCATACGCCGGCTGCGCGATGGCGGAGCACTTCCTGTACAGCGGTGGACACGCGCTGTGCGTGTACGACGACCTGACCAAGCACGCATACGCGTACCGCCAGATGTCGCTGCTGCTGCGCCGCCCGCCCGGTCGTGAGGCCTACCCGGGTGACGTGTTCTACCTGCACTCTCGCCTGCTCGAGCGCGCAGTCAAGCTCAACGACGATCTCGGCGGTGGCTCGCTCACCGCGCTGCCGATCATCGAGACGCAGGCCGGCGACGTCTCGGCTTACATCCCCACGAACGTGATCTCGATCACCGACGGGCAGATCTTCCTCGAGTCGAAACTGTTCAACTCGGGAGTGCGTCCGGCGATCAACGTCGGCATCTCCGTGTCGCGCGTCGGCGGTAACGCCCAAATCGGCCCGATGAAGAAAGTCGCCGGAAGGATCAAGCTCGAGCTCTCCCAGTACCGCGACCTGGAGGCGTTCGCGCAGTTCGGCTCCGATCTTGACATGGACACCCAGCGCACGCTCGCTCGCGGCGAACGACTGGTGATGACGCTCAACCAGCACGAGCGCGAGCCGCTGCCTGTCGAGGACCAGGTCGTGCAGATCTACGCCGCGACGAACGGGTTCCTGGATCGCATCAACGCGGATCGCGTCACCGAGTTCCTGCTCGAGCTGACCGAACGGATGCACGCCCAGCACAGCGACGTGCTCAAGGGCATCGCCGGGGGCGACTGGTCGGAGGAGACGCAAAAGGCTGTTCACGACGCCGTCGAAGAGTTCGCACAGGACTTCGGCTTTGACCTCGACGAGGAGGGTCAGCCGCTCGACGCCGACCCGGCTCCGGTCTCGAGGTCCGCCCAGCCGTCGGCTGAAGCGGAGTCCGACGAGCCCTCCCAGCGGGCTGAGGAGGCAACGGCGGCGGCCTAGCGCCGGCCGCCGCGAACGCCATGGCATCTCAGCGCGACGTCAAGAACAAGATCGCCTCGGTCAAGAACATCCAGAAGATCACGCGCGCGATGGAGATGGTCGCCGCCGCGCGTCTGCGCCGGGCCGAGCAGCGGATCGACGCGCTGCGCCCGTACGCCGACGCCCTCGCGCGCATGACCCGCCAGGCGGCCGAGGCTGCCGGCAGCGAGGCGGCGCGGGTGCCGCTGCTGCGCGAGCACGAGACCAAGACGAACGCCGGACTGCTGCTCGTCACCGGCGATCGTGGGCTTGCCGGCGCCTTCAACTCCCAGATCATCCGCTCGGGCGTGCGCCTCTCCGCGGAGCTCTCGGAGGAGGGGCTGCGCACCAACTGGTATGCGACCGGCCGCCGTGGCGTCTCCTCGCTGGCGTTCCGCGGCAATGAGCTGAGCGGCGCGTACACCGGATTCGCCGATCGGCCCGCCTACGCGGATGCACGGACGATCGCCGACGACCTGATCCAGGCGTATGTCGATGGGCACGTCGATCGCGTCGAGATGATCTTCAACTCATACGTCTCGCCGCTGACCCAGCACGTCACGCGCCAGACACTGCTGCCGCTCACGCACGCGGCGATCGGCAACGAACAGGAGGTCGAGGAGCAGTCCTCGGCCGGCAAACGCGCCTCCGTCGAGTACGAGCCCGACCCCGAGAAGATTCTCAGGCGCCTCGTCCCAGACTACATCGAGATCTCCATCTACCGCGCGCTGGTGGAGTCGGCGGCCGGCTTCTTCGGGGCACAGATGACCGCCATGCGCAGCGCGTCCGAGAACGCCGGCGAAATCATCACCGAGTACACGCTGCAGATGAACCGCGCCCGCCAGGCGGAGATCACGCAGGAGATCATGGAGGTAGTAGCCGGCGCCGAGGGTTTGGCCTGAGATGCCCGCTGGCCTGCGCGATACTGCGTCCTCGGTCGCTCGCGTGCAAAAGCACGCCACGCTTCCTGCGTCCTTGTCTCGCTTGCCAAGCGGACCCCTCAGACGCACCACCACACGAACTTGAAACAGAATGATTAGGAGATCAGAGAGCTAATGGCATCCATCCCCACACAAGAGGCCAGCGGGTCAGTCAACGGCACCGCCACCGAGCGCAACGTCGGGCGCATCGAGGAGATCCAGGGCGTCGTGATCGAGGCCGTGTTCGAGGACCGTCTGCCCGAGATCAACCACGCGATCACGATCGTGCGGCCCGCCGCCAACAAGGAGGAGGAGGCGCCCGGCATCAGCGCCGGCGCGGAGGAGGACCTGCTCGTGTGCGAGGTCCAGCAGCACCTCGGCGACGATCGCGTGCGGGCTGTCGCGATGGACACGACCGACGGTCTCGCACGAGGCCTGGAGGTCGTGGACACCGGCGCCCCGATCACCGTGCCGGTCGGCGAGGCGACGCTGGGTCGGATCTTCAACCTGCTCGGCGACCCGATCGACCTCGGCGAGCCGCTTCCCGCCGACGTCGAGCGCCGTGGCATCCACCAGGAGGCGCCGGCACCGACGGATCTGACGCCGACGACCGAGATGTTCGAGACGGGCATCAAGGTCATCGACCTGCTCGCCCCTTACGCCAAGGGCGGCAAGGTCGGGCTATTCGGTGGTGCTGGCGTGGGCAAGACGGTGCTGATCCAGGAGCTCATCCACAACCTCGCCAAGGAGCACGGCGGGCTGTCCGCCTTCTGCGGCGTGGGCGAGCGCTCACGCGAGGGCAACGATCTGTGGCTGGAGATGAAGGAGTCGGGCGTGCTGGACAAGACGATGCTCGTGTTCGGCCAGATGAACGAGCCGCCCGGCGCGCGCATGCGCGTCGCGCTGTCCGGTCTGACGATGGCCGAATACTTCCGCGACCAGGGCCAGGACGTGCTGCTGTTCATCGACAACATCTTCCGTTTCGTCCAGGCGGGCTCCGAGGTCTCGGCGCTGCTCGGACGCATGCCCTCGCAGGTCGGCTACCAGCCGACGCTCGAGACGGAGATGGGTCAGCTGCAGGAGCGCATCACCTCGACCAAGCGTGGCTCGGTCACCTCGATCCAGGCGATCTACGTGCCGGCCGACGACTACACCGATCCCGCTCCGGCGTCCGTGTTCGCCCACCTCAACGCGACCACCGCGCTCTCGCGCGCGATCTCCGAAAAAGGCATCTACCCGGCGGTTGATCCGCTGGACTCGACCTCCACGATCCTCAAGGCGGACATCCTCGGAGACGACCACTTCCGCGTGGCCAACCGCGTCAAGGAGATCCTGCAGCGCTACAAGGAGCTGCAGGACATCATCGCGATCCTCGGCATCGACGAGCTCTCCGACGAGGACAAGCTCACCGTCTCGCGTGCTCGCAGGATCGAGCGCTTCCTCTCCCAGCCGTTCTTCGTGGCCGAGCAGTTCACGGGCACGCCCGGCGCGTACGTGCCGATCGCGGAGACGATCAGGGGCTTCGAGGAGATCATCGAAGGCAAGCACGACGAGGTCCCCGAGAGCGCGTTCTTCCTGAAGGGCACGATCGACGAAGTAGTAGCGGCAGCCAAGAAATAATGGCCCACTCGAAGTTCCCGATCGAAGTGCTGACCCCCGAGGGGGAGGTGTTCTCCGGCGAGGTTGAAATGGTCTCGACCGTCACCGTCGTGGGCTCGGTCGGGATCCTTGCCAACCACGAGCCCGTGCTCGCGACGCTCGAACCCACTGAGCTGCGGCTATATCGCTCCGAAGGCGACATCGTCCGCTTCGCGCAGGCTGAGGGCTACCTGCAGTTCGCCGAGAATCGCGCGCTGGTGCTGGTCGAGGAGGCGATCCCGCCCGAGCAGATCGACCGCGCCACCTTCGAGACGAAGCTCTCGGAAGCGCGCACTGCGGCTGAGCGGGCCGAGCCCGACAGCGAGGAAAGCGCGCGGGCGCAACGCGATATCCGGCGTTACGAGGCCTTCCTGGCGGTCGGGCAGTAGGAGGCTGCGCCGCGATGGAGGCCGGCGGCGATCACTTCAAGCGCCCTGGATGGTTCACCAAGAACGTGTTCAACCGCGTCATCGCATGGCTGACGCGAGCGGGCATCAGCGTGTGGGGCTCACGGGTTCTGGAGGTGCGCGGGCGCACCTCGGGACAGCCGCGCCGCACGCCCGTCAACCTGCTCACCGTCGACGGTCAGCGCTACCTGGTGGCGCCCCGCGGGCACACGCAGTGGGTGCGCAACCTGCGCGCCAGCGGACAGGGACGGCTGCTGCTCGGCCGGCGCAGCGAGACCTTCCAGGCCGATGAGCTCGACGATCACGACAAGGCGCCGGTACTGCGCGCCTACCTGAAGCGCTGGAAGGCCGAGGTCGGCGTGTTCTTCGACGGCGTAGGCCCCGATTCGAGCGATCAGGAGCTCGCGCGGATCGCCCCCAATCATCCTGTATTTCGGCTGAGCACCAGCGGCTCCTGAGCACGCCGCGCGCACCCGATCGCCTCCAGCGTCCGCACCGGCTAGCCTTCCCCGCCTCATGAGTGAGACACGTGAGCCAATCGGAGTGATCGGCACCGGCTATGTCGGCTTGGTGACGGCAGTCGGCTTCGCGGAGCTCGGCAGCGACGTTTGGTGCGTGGACATCGACGCCGCCAAGGTCGAGCGTCTGCGGCGCGGTGAGGTCCCGATCTACGAGCCCGGGCTCGAGGAGCTGCTCACCCGCAACGCCACGCGCCTGCACTTCTCGACCGAGCTCAACGACGCCCTCGAGCATTGCCGACTGCTGTTCGTCGCCGTCGGGACGCCGCCGACCTACTCCGGCGACGCGGACCTGAGCGCCGTGCAAGCCGTCGTCGACGCCGTCCCGGCCGCCAAGGACCGGGCGCTCGTGATGAAGTCGACCGTGCCCTGCGGCACCGGCGCGTCGCTGCAGCGCGTCTTCGGCGAGCAGGGCAAGCAGGGCCTCGGCTACGTCTCCTGCCCTGAGTTTCTCAAGGAGGGCTCAGCCGTCCAGGACTTCCTGCACCCCGACCGCGTCGTCGTCGGCGACGACGGCGGCTGGGCAGGCGACGCGGTGGTCGCGCTCTACGCGCCGCTGGATGCGCCGCTGGTACGTACCGACGTGGCCAGCGCCGAGATGGTCAAGCTCGCCTCCAACGCCTTCCTGGCGACCAAGATCTCGTTCATCAACGAGATCGCCAACGTGTGCGAGGAGACCGGCGCGGACGTGGTCGAGGTCGCGCGCGGGATGGGCCTCGACGATCGCATCGGGTCCAAGTTTCTGCAAGCGGGTATTGGCTTCGGCGGTTCGTGTTTTCCAAAGGATGTGGATGCTTTGAAGCAACTCGCCGGCAACTCCGGCTACCACTTCCAGCTGCTGACGGCGGTGATCGAGGTCAATGAGCTGCAGAAGCGGCGCGTGATCGGCAAGCTGCACAAGCACCTCGGCGGGCTGGCCGGCAAGCGCGTGGCGCTGCTCGGCCTGGCGTTCAAGCCGAACACCGACGACATGCGCGAGGCCTCCTCGCTGGTGCTCTCGGCGCGCCTGCAGGCCGACGGGGCGATCGTCACGGCATGTGACCCGGTGGCTGAGGAGCAGGCGCGGGCGCTGGTATCGAGGGTCACGTTCGCGGACTCGCCGCTGGCCGCGGTCGCGGATGCCGACGCGGTCGTGCTGGTGACCGAGTGGCCCGAGTTCCTGAACCTCGACTGGAAGCAGGTGGCCGATGCGATGGGCGGCGAGCTCGTCGTCGACGGGCGCAACGCGCTGGATCCGGACGCGATACGTGCTGCTGGGCTCGTCTACGAGGGCATAGGACGGCGGTGAGAGCATTCAGGCGGTGATTCTGGTGGGGGGGCAGGGCACCCGCCTGCGCCCGCTGACCTCGACGGTGCCCAAGCCGGTCGTGCGGCTCGTCGACAGGCCGTTCATAGCGTTCATGCTCGAGTGGCTGCGCGCACACGGGATCGATGACGTGATCATGTCCTGCGGCTTCCTCGCGGAGGGCATGCGCAGCGTGCTCGGCGACGGCTCGCAGCTCGGCATACGCCTGCGCTTCGTCGAGGAGCCGGAGCCGCGTGGCACGGCCGGCGCGCTGAAGCTCGCCGAGCCGATGCTCGACGAGAGCTTCCTGATGCTCAACGGCGACGTTCTCACCGACATCGACCTCAGCGCGCAGATCGCGCAGCACCGGGCCACCGGCGCGCGCGCGACGCTCGCTCTCGTCGAGGTGCCGGACCCGAGCGCCTACGGCCTGGTGATCCTCGCGCAGGACCGATCGGTGGCGGACTTCATCGAGAAGCCAAGGTCCGACATATCCGGCGAGAAGTTGATCAGCGCCGGTGCCTACGTGCTGCAGCGCGACATTCTCGAGCTCGTGCCGCCCGATCGAAACGTCTCGATCGAGCGCGAGGTGTGGCCGCTGCTCGTCGGAAACGGCCTGTACGGCTACCCCGCCGAGGGCTACTGGCTGGACATCGGTACGCCGGCGCGCTACCTCCAGGGGACCTTCGACATCATCGAGGGCAACGTCGAGACAGCTGTCTCCGAGCGCTTGGGGAGCGACTGGCTCGCCGTTGACGATGGTGCCGAGGTGCACGGCAGGGTGATCCCGCCAGCGGTGCTCGAGCGCGGCGTGCGGGTCGCCGAGGGTGCCCACGTCGGCAGCCTCGTGGTCCTCGCCGAGGACGTCTCCATCGGCGCGGGCGCCACGGTCGAGCGTGCGGTTGTCCTGCAGGGGGCCGAAATCGGCGCGGGCTGCGAGCTGCGCGACTGCATCATCGCCGCCGGCTCCCGCGTCGGCGCAGGGTCGAAGATCACCGGCGGGGCGGTGCTCGGCGAAAACGTCCAGATCGGGGCTGACAACGTGATCACACGCGGGGCGCGTATCTTCCCTGGTGTGGAGCTACCCGATCACGCGATCGAGTTCTAGGCGCTCGGGCTCCCTATCGACCATGGCGAACCCCACATGTCAACGATCGACGGCCATCACCACCCCAGCACAACAGGAGGCGAGCAGCAGATGAGTGACGGCGGCGCGACGGCGACAGGAACCGCGGAGGAGCTCTCGCGCGAGAGCATCGCCCGGGTCGACCCCTCTGACCAGCTGGGCGACGTGTTGGCGCTCCCCGAGCACCTGCGTGACGCGCTGTGGCGCGTGGAGTCGGCGATCATGCAGGATTGGGACACGGCCGCGGGGCTCGTCGTCGCTGGCATGGGCGGCTCGGCGATCGGCGGTGCGCTCGCGCGGGCAGCGATGGGCGACCACGCCTCGCGCCCGATCTTCATCACACGCGCATACGGGCTGCCGCCATGGACGACGCCCGACACGATGGTGCTGTGCGCGAGCTACTCCGGGGACACCGAGGAGACGCTCGCCTGCTACGAGTCGGCGGGCGCGCTCGGCGCCAAGCGCACCGTGGTCACCACCGGGGGGCGCCTCGCCGAGATGGCGCGCGATGACGGCGTGCCCGTGATCCCACTGCCCGCCGGCTTTCAGCCGCGCGCGGCGGTCGCATACATGATCGTCGCGTCGCTCGAGGTCGCCGCGCTGTGCGGCGCAGGTCCACGGCTTACCTCCGAGATCGACGTGGCCGCCTCGCACATAGAGCAGCTGGTCGCCGAGTGGGGCCCCGACGCGCCGGAGGACTCGCTCGCAAAGACCGTCGCGCGCGGGCTGTCGGGCACGACGCCGATCATCGCCGGTGCCGGCCTCACCAACCCGATCGCCTACCGATGGAAGACACAGATCAACGAGAACGCGAAGCAGCCGGCCTTCTCCAACGAACTTCCCGAGCTCGACCACAACGAGATCGTCGGCTGGGAGGGCGCGCGCGACTTGAACCCGCCCGCCCGCTTCTCTGCGGTGTTCCTCGACGACTCCGACGCTCACCCCCGCGTCAAGGAGCGCATGGCGCTGACCGAGCAGCTGATCGCCGGCAGCGCGGCCGCCAGCTTCCGCCTGGAGACGCGCGGAGAGACGGCGATCGAGCGCGTGATCTCGCTCGTGCTGCTCGGGGACCTCGTGTCGATCTACCTGGCGGCACTGCGCGGAGTGGACCCCGGACCGGTGAAGATCCTCGACGAGCTGAAGGCCGCGCTCGCCGAACGCTAGACGGCCGGGAGCGCGTCCGAGCGCTAGACGGCGGGAAGCGTGTGCTACCTTGCGGGGCGGCCGAGGAGCGCTGCGACGGGCTGTAATCCGCCACGCTCGGCCCGTTATCTTTGCAGCAAGGGCGCTCACCTGACCGACAGGAGGCCTCGTCATGTCAGCAATGACCCCCACAGCCACGCTCGCGACCGACTTCAAGGTCGCCGACCTCTCCCTGGCCGAGTTCGGCCGCAAGGAGATCACGCTCGCCGAGCACGAGATGCCGGGCCTGATGGCGATCCGGGCCGAGTACGCCGATACGCAGCCGCTGCGCGGCGCGCGCATCACCGGCTCGCTGCACATGACGATTCAGACCGCCGTGCTGATCGAGACGCTGACCGCTCTCGGCGCGGAGGTCCGCTGGTGCAGTTGCAACATCTTCTCCACGCAGGATCACGCCGCAGCCGCGGTCGCGGTCGGGCCCGACGGCACGGTCGACGATCCCCGCGGCGTGCCGGTGTACGCCTGGAAGGGCGAGACGCTCGAGGAGTACTGGTGGTGCACCGAGCAGGTGTTGAACTGGCCGCAGGCAGGCTCTGAGGGGGAAGCTGGGCCGAACATGATCCTCGACGACGGCGGTGACGCGACGCTGCTCGTGCACAAGGGCACCGAGTACGAGAAGGCCGGCGCCGTGCCCGCGCCGACGGACACCGACTCCGAGGAGTACCAGGTGATCCTGTCGGTGCTCACACGCTCGCTGGGCGATGATCCACAGCGCTGGACGCGCATCGGCGAGGGCATCAAAGGCGTCACCGAGGAGACGACGACGGGCGTGCACCGCCTCTACCAGATGGTCGAGGCCGGCGAACTGCTGTTCCCCGCGATCAACGTCAACGACTCCGTAACCAAGTCCAAGTTCGACAACCTGTACGGCTGCCGGCACTCGCTGATCGACGGAATCAACCGTGCCACCGACGTGATGATCGGCGGCAAGGTGGCGGTGGTGTGCGGATTCGGCGACGTCGGCAAGGGCTGCGCGGAATCGCTTCGGGGCCAGGGAGCGCGGGTCGTCATCACCGAGATCGACCCGATCTGTGCGCTCCAGGCGGCGATGCAGGGCTATGAGGTCAAGACGCTCGAGGACGTGATTGACAGCGCCGACATCTTCATCACCACGACCGGCAACAAGGACATCATCACCGCACAGGACATGGCGCGCATGAAGCACCAGGCGATCGTTGGCAACATCGGCCACTTCGACAACGAGATCGACATCGCCGGCCTGGCCAAGGTACCGGGCATCCAGCGTCTGAACATCAAGCCGCAGGTCGACAAGTGGACCTTCCCCGACGGCCACGCGATCATCATGCTCTCGGAGGGGCGGCTGCTGAACCTCGGCAACGCGACCGGTCATCCGAGCTTCGTGATGAGCAACTCGTTCTCCAACCAGACGATCGCCCAGATCGAGCTGTTCACCAAGAACGACGAGTACGACAAGCGTGTCTATGTGCTGCCCAAGCACCTCGACGAGAAGGTCGCGCGGCTGCACCTCGACGCGCTCGGCGTGAAGCTCACGCGGCTCACCGACGATCAGGCCGCCTACATCGGTGTGCCCGTCGACGGCCCATACAAGCCGGACCACTACCGCTACTGACCACGGTGACCGCTGGCCGGCGCGATGCTGCGTCCTCAGTCGCTCGCGTGCGAAGCACGCCACGCTCCCTGCGTCCTTGCCTCGCTTGGCCATCGGCCCCCGTGGTGACGATGTGAGGGCGATGGTCCTGGCCGCGGGGCTCGGCACGCGGCTGCGCCCGTTGACGTACGAGATCACCAAGCCGATGGTGCCGGTGCTCGACCGGCCGGTGATGGAGCACATCGTCGAGCTGCTCGAACGACACGGCTTCGACGAGGTGATCGCCAACCTGCATTACTTCCCCGACTCGATCCGCGAGTACTTCGGGCAGCGGCTGAGCTACCGCTACGAGGAGGAGCTGCTGGGGACCGCCGGTGGCGTGCGGGGCTGCGCCGACTTCTTCGGCGACGAGTCCTTTCTGGTGATCTCCGGCGACGCGCTGACGGACATCGATCTCGGCGCGTTCGTCGCCAGGCACCGCGAGAGCGGTGGCATCGCCACGCTCGCTGTGAAGGAGGTTCCGGACACGCGGGAGTACGGCGTGGTGCTGCACGACCGCGACGGTCGCATCACGGGCTTTCAGGAGAAGCCCGCCCCCGAGGAGGCGCTATCGGATCTCGGCAACTGCGGCATCTACATGTTCGAGCCTTCGATCTTCGACTACTTCCCCGCGCGGCCGTTCGTCGACTGGGCGCAGGACGTTTTCCCGGCGCTGATCGATAACGACGTGCCATTCCACATCCACGAGCTGCGCGAGTACTGGAACGACGTCGGCTCGCTCAGCGAGCTGCGGCAGGGCACCCTGGACGCGCTGCGCGGCGAGCTGCACCTGCAGATCGACGGCGAGGAGGTGAGTCCGGGGGTGCTCGTGGCCGGAGGCGCCTCTCCGCTGCGAGCGGACACAGAGCTCGACGGCCAGGCGTGGATCGGGCGCGACGTGCACATCGGAGACGGGGTGCGCCTGATGGGGCCGATCGTGCTCGGCGACGGCGCGCGCGTCGGCGACCGAGCGCAGTTGCGCGGATGCATAGTCTTCCCGGGAACCGAGGTCGCGCCCGAGTCGATCCTGATCGACGCGATCGCCGGCCACAGCGGCATCGTCCAGAGCCTGCGCCGGCGCGGCTGAACATACGCGGCTGACCGGCCATGCTTGGCCGCGGACCCACGTCGGTCGGCCGCGCAATTTGCGGCCGCGACATTCTGTCCAGGGGCATTTACATCCGCCGCACACGGGCGTAGCATCGGAGAGACGAAAAGGAGTTCCCGACCGAAGGAGCCTGTGATGCAGATCGACATCAAGGGTCGTAACGTCCCGGTCACCGACGAGCTTCGCACGCATGCCGAGCGCCGTCTGGGGAAGGTCGCGCGACAGGTTTCGGACCTCGCGCGCCTCGAGATCGAGATCTTCAGGGAGCGCAATCCGCGCGTCAGCGACAAGGATGTGGCCGAGTGCACGCTGTACTTGAAGGGCGTCACCCTGCGCGCCCGGGACGCCTCGCCCGAGATGCTGCACTCGCTGAACCTCGTCGTGGACGAGCTGGCTCGTCAGGTCAAGCGTCATCGCGACAAACTGCGCCACCGTCGGGAGGCGCACGCGGCCTCGGCAAGGGTCGCTGCCACGGCGCCGCGGGGGCTATCGCTGCCTTCGGTCTAGCGTGCCCGCGTCTGGGGCTATCCTTGGCGCATGCCCTCCCTGCTGGATCGTGCGCTCAACGTCGGCGAGGCGAAGAAGCGCAAGGAATATGAGAAGCGCGTAGCGCTGATCGGCGCGTTCGAGGGCGAGCTCGAGCACGACAGCGACGCCGAGCTGCGCGAGCGGATGGACGATCTGCGCGCTCGCGCCGGTGAGGGCGAGTCGCTCGACGCGCTGCTGCCCGAGTGCTTCGCAATCGTGCGCGAGACCGGCAAGCGCACGATGGGAATGCGCCACTTCGACGTGCAGTTGATCGGCGGGATGGCCCTGCACGAGGGGCAGATCGCCGAGATGAAGACCGGGGAGGGCAAGACGCTGACGGCGACGCTCGCGGTGGTGCTGAACTCGCTCGCGGTGCGCGATGCCGATCCAGAGGCGCCGGATGACGCGCCGCGCGAGCGCAAGGGCGTGCACGTTGTCACGGTCAACGACTACCTGGCGCGTCGCGACGCGGAATGGATGAGCCCGATCTACGACGCATTGGGCGTGTCGGTCGGCGTGCTGCAGAACATGCAGGACTACGAGGAGAAGCACCGCGCCTACGCGTGCGATGTCGTCTACGGCACGAACTCGGAGTTCGGCTTCGACTACCTGCGCGACAACATGGCCAAGGACCTCGCCGAAAAGGTCCAGCGCGGGCACCATTTCGCGATCGTGGACGAGGTCGACAACATCCTGATCGACGAGGCGCGTACGCCGCTGATCATCTCCGGCGCGCCCGAACAGGCAGCGGATCTGTACGTGAAGTTCGCACGCCTGGGGCCCCGGATGACGCTCGGGCAGACGCCCGAAGGTATGGACCCGCGCACGAAGAAGCAGTACGTGGCGGACTTCGACTTCGAGATCGATGAGAAGCAGAAGACGGTCGCGATCACCGAGCAGGGCGTCGCCAAGGCGGAGCGGTTCCTCGGTATCGATCATCTATACCGCGCCGAGAACGGCCATCTCGTCAACCACCTGATCCAGGCCCTGCGGGCGCAGGCGCTCTACAAGAAGGACGTCGATTACGCCGTGATCGACGGCGAGGTCAAGATCATCGACGAGTTCACCGGGCGCATCCTCGACGGTCGTCGCTGGTCGGAGGGCCTGCACCAGGCGGTCGAGGCGAAGGAGGGCGTGTCCGTCCAGGAGGAGAACCAGACGCTCGCGACGATCACTTACCAGAACTACTTCCGCCTGTACGACAAGCTCTCGGGCATGACCGGCACGGCGCTGACCGAGGCGACGGAGTTCATGAAGATCTACGACCTGCCGGTCGTGCAGATCCCGACGAACATGGACATGGTCCGCGAGGACCGCAACGATCAGGTCTACAAGACCAAGGAGGGCAAGTGGAACGCGGTCGTCAAAGAGATCGCCGCGCGTCACGAGAGCGGGCAGCCGGTGCTCGTCGGCACGATCTCGGTGGAGGTCTCGGAGCTGCTGGGTGAGCGGCTGACCAAGCGCGGGATCAAGCACACGGTGCTGAACGCCAAGCCTGAGCACGCGGCCCTCGAGGCCGAGACGGTGGCCGAGGCCGGTCAGCCGGGCGCGGTGACGATCGCCACGAACATGGCGGGACGCGGTGTCGACATCAAGCTCGGCGGCAACCCCGAGCACATGGCCGCGCAGCAGCTCGCGCGCGAGGGCGTCGATCCAGCCGACGCGGAGACCTACGAGCGGCGCATGCAGGAGATCATGCCGGAGCTCGAACGCAAGGTGGCGGAGAACCGCGAGATCGTGATGGCCGCCGGCGGCCTTTTCATCTGCGGCACCGAGCGCCACGAGTCCAGGCGCATCGACAACCAGCTGCGAGGGCGTTCGGGACGTCAGGGCGACCCCGGCGAATCGCGCTTCTTCCTGTCCGCCGAGGACGATCTCGTGCGCCTGTTCGCCGGTGATCGCATCTACCGGATCCTCGACAAACTCGGCGGCGTCGACGAGGAGGGCAACGAGGAGCCGATCGAGGCGGGCATGCTCTCCAAACAGATCGAGAAAGCCCAGAAGAAGGTCGAGGAGCAGAACTTCCTGATCCGCAAACGCGTGCTCGAGTACGACGACGTCATGAACGAGCAGCGACGCGTGATCTACAAATACCGCGACGAGGTGCTCGACGGCAAGAGCATCGGCGAGGAGGCCCGGGAGGAGGTCGCGAAGGTCGTCGAACGCACGATCGACCAGTACACGCCGGGCGACTTCTACGAGGACTGGGATGTCGACGGCCTGTTCACCGCCCTCGGCCAGCTGTTCCCGGTGGGGCTCGCCGGCGAGGGGCTCGACACGGAGTCGCTCGATCGCAACTCCCTGACCGAGCGCATCATCGACGAGGCGCTCGAGCGCTACAACGCGCGTGAAGAAGCGCTCGGCCAGGAGCTGATGGAAGCGCTCGAGCGTTTCCTGCTGCTGCAGATCATCGACGAACGCTGGCGCGAGCACCTGTTCGACATGGACTACCTGCGTGAGGGCATCCACCTGCGCGGCTTCGCGCAGATCGACCCGCTGGTGGCGTACAAGAACGAAGCGTTCGCGCTGTTCGGCGACCTGATGAACAGCGTGTGGTCGGACTACGCCCGCATGATCTTCAACGTGCAGGTCAATGTCGAGGGCGAGAACGGCGGGGCAGCGGGAGCAGCGCCGATCGCGCCGTTCTCCGCCGCCGGCAACTCCACGCGCGCCGGGCGCGTGTCCTACTCGGGCGGCCACAGCGCCGCCGGCTCGGGCGCGCTCGCGGCTGCAGCGGCGGCCGCCGGCCTCGGCACCGGAGCCGTCGCCGAGGCGGCCTTTGGCGAGAACGGCCAGGAGCTGGAAGCCGTGCCGGTGGTGGAGCAGCGCGTGCTCGACGACGAGCACCAGGTCGGGCGCAACGACCCGTGCTGGTGCGGGTCGGGCAAGAAGTTCAAGAAGTGCCACGGCGCCTAGACGGACGTGGACGCGGCGCGGAGCGTCGTCCTCGGTCGCTCGCGTGCGAAGCACGCCACGCTCCCTGCGTCCTAGCTCCGCTTGGTCCACGTCCGTCTAGGGGTAGTGGGCGGGGACTGCAGCTCAGCTCTCAGCGCCTGGCACCTGGCTGGCGGGGACAAGCCCAGCGGCGGCGCTGTGGGGTAGCCCGAGCGCGTCGAGTGCTTCGTCGATGTGCACGAACCACGCCAGGGACGTGATCAGCCCGTCGCAGAAGGTGTAAGAGCCCACGAGCCGTTGCTCGACGACGCTTTCAGCGCCCTTTGGCACGCCGCGCCACAGCAGCGGCACCACCAGCGTTTCACCGGCCTCGAGGAAGGCCTCGGGGACGATCTCGCTGCGCTCGAAGGCGGCCCACTGTTCTTCGAAGGTGCGAACGATCATGTCGCGCCCGTGCACCGCGGCGGTGTACTCAGGCGTCAGAGCGCCACCGTCGGCGCTCGCGTCTGGCGCATACAGCGCTCGGATCGCCGCGCCATCGCGCTCGCTCCAGGCTCGGAAGGCGCATCGCACAGCCTCCATGTGCTGTCCGATCATCGTTGGAGAAGAGTAGTCGCCGGCTGCAAACGCCGACCCGGCCACGCGACAGACGCTGATAGCGTGAGGGGCATGGCCACAGCCGCACCCAGCGAGTCCACCCCCCAGCGCTTGGCTGCAATCCGTGAGCAGATGAAGCTGCTCTCGGATTATCTTTGACCCGGCTGGGCTGGCCGAGCGCGTGGCGGCGCTCGAGGGCGAGATGGGAGCGGAGGGCTTCTGGGATGACTCCGAGCGTGCGGCGGCGGTGTCGGCGGAGCACGCGCGCGCGTCGCGGCGACTGGAGATGTTCACCGCGCTGCAGAGCGACGTAGAGGACCTGGACGGGCTGGCCGAGATGGCGGCCGAGGACGCGTCGCTGGAAGGCGAGGTCGACGAGCAGATCGCGTCGGTCGAGGCGCGTCTGGCCGAGCTGGAGGAGCAGCGGCTGTTCTCCGGTCGCTATGACTCCGGCGACGCGCTCGTGACGGTCAACGCCGGCGCGGGGGGGACCGACGCGCAGGACTGGGCGGAGATGGTGCTGCGGATGCTGATGCGCTGGGCCGAACGCCGCGGCTTCGAGGTCGAGCTGCTGGAGGCGAGCGCCGGAGAGGAAGCCGGGATCAAGTCGGCGACGTTCAGGGCCTCGGGCGAGAACGCATACGGGCTGTTCGGAGCGGAGAGCGGCGTGCACCGGCTCGTGCGCCTGTCGCCGTTCGACTCTGCCCACCGTCGCCAGACGAGCTTCGCGGGCGTCGAGGTCGCCCCCGTCGTCAAGGACACAGGGGAGATCGAGATCAACGACGACGATCTGCAGGTCGACACCTACCGCGCCTCGGGCGCCGGCGGCCAGCACGTCAACAAGACCGACTCCGCGGTGCGCATCACCCACCGTCCGACAGGCATCGTCGTGCAGTGCCAGAACGAGCGCTCGCAGTCCTCAAACCGCGCCACCGCGATGGCGATGCTGCGGGCGAAGCTGCTCGAGCGCAAGGAGCGCGAACGCCAGGAGGAGATCGCGCGCGAGAAGGGCGACGCCCAGGACGTCAACTTCGGCTCGCAGATCCGCTCATACGTGCTGCATCCCTACACGATGGTCAAGGACCACCGCACCGGGTACGAGATGGGCGACGTGCAGCGCGTGCTCGACGGCGATCTCGATGGATTCGTGCGTGCGTACCTGCTCGCCAGCGCGGCGTCGAGAAACTAGGCGCGCGAGGCTCAGCGAGCTGCCTGGATCTGATCGCGCTCGGCGAGGCGGTTGCGGCGGCGAAGCTGAGCCTCGCTCTCGCGGCGACGCTCGTCCTCGGTGGCGGTCAGCAGCGGCGCCACCGCTTGCGGGTTGCCCTGCTCGTCGACCGCCACCATCGTCATGTATGCGCTGTTGCTGTGCCGGCGGATGCCCGTCCGGGGGTCCTCGGTGTCGACCCGCACTCCCACCTCCATAGAGGTGTGCCAGACGGCGTTGACGCTCGCCTGGAAGGTGACGAGTTCACCCACGTGGATCGGAACGAGGAAGGTCATGCGATCCATGCTCGCCGTGACGACCCTGCTGCGCGAGTGCTTGACGGCGGCCAGTCCGCCGGCCTCGTCACAGAGCTTCATGACGGTGCCGCCGTGCACGAAGCCGGCGCCGTTGGCGTCGAGCGGTCCCATCCAGTGGGCGAGGGTGACTTGCGAGTCTGCGGCGGGGCGCGCGTCCATCCACTTGATCCTATGCTGATGCGCAGTGAGCTCCACCCTTGATGCCGACACGGCCGCGCTGGTGCGTGCGGCGCTCGAGGAGGACGTGGGCGCGGGCGACGTCACGACGCTCGCGACGGTCGACGCCGACGCGAGTGCGGTGGCGGTGATCACCCAGAAGGCGCCCGGCGTGATCTACGGCCTGCGCGCGGCCGAAGCCGTGTTTGTGGAGCTGGACCCCGACGCGCGCTTCGAGCGCCTCGTGGAGGAGGGGGTGTGGCGCGAGCAGGGGGGAGCGGTGCTGTCGATCTCGGGCAGCGCCCGCGCGCTGCTCACGGGCGAGCGCACCGCGCTGAACTTCCTCGCGCACCTCTCCGGTGTGGCGACGCTCGCCGCGCGCGCCGCGCGCGAGGTACGCGGCACCGGCGCGAAGGTGCTCGACACGCGCAAGACGACGCCCGGGCTGCGTGCGCTCGAGAAGGCCGCGGTCGCGGCCGGCGGCGCGAGCAACCACCGCGCGGGCCTGTACGACGCGATCCTGATCAAGGAGAACCACATCGCCGCCGCCGGCGGCATCGCCGAGGCGATCGAGCGGGCGCGGGAGCTGGCGCCCGAGCTGGCGGACACGCTCGAGGTTGAGGTGCGCGACGAGCACGAGATCGCGCAGGCGCTCGCGGCCGGCGCGCCGCGCCTGCTGCTGGACAACATGGACGAGGCCCGCCTGCGCGCAGCCGTCGAGCAGGTGGCGGGCAGGGCCGAGCTCGAGGCGAGCGGCGGTGTGACCCTGCAGACGCTGCGGGCGCTCGCGAACACCGGGATAGAATGGATCTCGATGGGGGCGTTGACTCATTCCGCGCCGGCGCTCGATCTTTCGCTGATCATCGAGACACAGCCATGAACCTGCCGATGGCCCCAACCGCCCTACCGATGGCTCCCAGCCAGCAAGCCGGCGGCGCGCTGTCCGCGTCCGAGATCGTCGAGTTGCACGCGGAGGTGCGCGCCCTCGCCGCCGAGCGGCGCGCGGTGATCCTCGCGCACAACTACCAGGTCCCAGAGGTGCAGGACGTCGCCGACTACGTCGGCGACTCGCTCGGGCTCTCGCGCAGAGCCGCCGCGGCGGTGGACGCGGAGACGATCGTGTTCTGCGGCGTGCACTTCATGGCCGAGACCGCATCGATCCTTTGTCCGGAGAAGACCGTGCTGATCCCCGACCTCGACGCCGGCTGCTCGCTCGCCGAGTCGATCGACTTCGACCAGCTGGCGGCGTGGAAGGCCGAGTACCCCGACGGCGTGGTGGTGATGTACGTGAACACCACCGCCGAGGTCAAGGCGCTGACCGACTACTGCTGCACCTCGGCCAACGCCGTCGATGTCGTGCGCCACATCTACGACACCCACGGCGCCGACACCGAGATCCTGTTCGGCCCCGACATGTGGCTGGGCGCGTACGTCGAGAAGGAGCTCGGCCGGCGCATGCACGTGTGGGACGGCGAGTGCCACGTGCACGCCGGCATTCGCCCCGCGGACATCGACGCGACGCGCGCAGCGCACCCCGGCGCGGACTTCCTGATCCACCCCGAGTGCGGCTGCACGACGAGCATCATGGAGTACGTGGCTGCGGGCGATGTGTCGGCTGAGGGCGTGCACATGCTGTCGACGGGCGGGATGCTCGAGTATGCGGCGCACGCCGAGCGCGAAGCGCGCGAGCAGTTCGACGGGGACGAGGAAGGCGGGCTCGGGGCGCGCGCGCGTCGCGAGGTGGTGGTCGCCACGGAGACGGGAATGCTGCACCCATTGCGCATGGCCGCTCCGGACGTCGAGTTCATCCCCGGTAACGCCGAGGCGTCGTGCGTCTACATGAAGATGATCACGCTGCCGAAGCTGCGTGACGCGCTGCGCGACATGAAGTTCGAGGTCCGCGTCCCGGAGGCCGTCGCCGTGAGGGCGCGCGTGCCGATCGACCGGATGGTCGCGATCGGATGAGCCGCCTCGCCCTGGCGCTCGCCGGGCGTCGTCCGGGGCCGGAGATCAGCAGCTGATGGGGGTGGCGGTGGTGACCGGCTCGGGCGGGCTGATCGGCTCGGAGTCTGTCCGCTTCTTCGCCGCGCAGGGGCTCGACGTGATCGGCGTGGAGAACGACATGCGCTCGCATTTCTTCGGCGCCGAGGCGTCGACCACGCCGGCGTCCGAGCGTCTCGTCGACGAGGTCGAGGGCTTTCGCTGGGAGCAGCTTGACATCCGCGACGCCGATGGTCTCGACAGCCTGTTCGCTCGGCACGGCTCCCACATCGAGCTGGTCGTGCACGCCGCGGCGCAGCCCTCGCACGACTGGGCGGCCTCAGATCCCCAGACCGACTTCGCGATCAACGCAAACGGCACGCTCAACCTGCTGCAGGCGACGCGTGCGCACGCCCCGGACGCCACGTTCATCTTCACATCGACGAACAAGGTGTACGGCGATCGCCCCAACTTCCTGCCGCTGGAGGAGCTCGCCACGCGCCTCGAGCTCCCCGAGTCTCACCGCTGGCACGACGGGATCGGCACGGACATGTCGATCGACCTCTCGACGCACTCGCTGTTCGGGGTCTCCAAGGCGGCGGCTGACCTGCTGGTGCAGGAGTACGGCCGCTATTTCGAGATGCCCACCGTGTGCTTTCGCGGTGGCTGCCTGACCGGTCCCCAGCACGCAGGCGCGCAGTTGCACGGATTTCTCGCCTACCTGATGAAGTGCACCGTCACGGGTGAGCCGTACACGATCTTCGGCTACGGCGGCAAGCAGGTGCGCGACAACATCCACTCACACGATGTCGTGCGCGCCTTCGCAGCGTTCCACGCCGCTCCTCGAGCGGCGGCCGTCTACAACCTCGGGGGCGGCCGCGACTCGAACGTGTCGATGCTCGAGGCGATCGAGCTGTGCCAGAAGATCACAGGGCGCGAGCTCGACTGCACGCTGTCCGATTCGCCGCGAATCGGCGACCACCGCTGGTGGATCAGCGACATCGATGAGTTCGCGGCGGATTACGGTGAGTGGCGTCTGACCTACGGCGTCGAGGACGTTCTGCGCGAGATCTACGAGCACAACGTCGAGCGCTGGACGCTTGCAGCCCAGCGCTGATCGCGCGCTCGCCGCCATCTCGGCGGCTATGCAATACTTAAGTCGATGCTTAAGCAATATCAGCCGGTCGAGGGCGAAGTCGACCTTCTGTTCCATGCGCTTGCCGACCGCAGCCGTCGCGCGATGGTCGACCGTCTGATCCACGGGCCGGCGTCCGTCAGCGAGCTCGCGCGGCCGCTGGAGATCTCGTTGCCGGCCGTCGTCCAGCACCTGCACGTGCTCGAGGCCAGCGGCCTCGTGCGCTCGCAGAAGCTCGGACGGGTGCGCACCTGCACCGTCGAGCCGGCGGCGCTGCGAGCCGCGGAGCGCTGGATCGCCGAGCGGCGCACCTTCTGGGAGCAGAGCCTCGACCGCCTCGGCGAGTACCTCGCCGCAGACCCTGAACCAGTACGAAAAAGGAGCGAGCAATGAGCGACACCGACCAGGCCGCCGTCGAGCGGTCAACCACACAGTCCACGTTTGTGATCGAGCGGACCTACGACGCTTCGCCGCAGCGCGTATTCGACGCGTGGGCCGACCCGGTCGCCAAGGCGCAGTGGTTCGGGCCGCCCAACAAGCCCGACTACTCGCTCGACTTCCGCGTCGGTGGGCGCGAGCACCTCGCCGTCGCCATGCCCGACGGGTCGGTCTTCACCCTTGACGCTGTCTACCAGGACATCGTGCCGGGGCGGCGCATCATCCACGCCTATGACATGCACAAAGACGATGTACGCATCTCCGTGTCGCTGGCGACGGTCGAGGTCGAGCCGCACGACGACGGTGCGCGCCTGACGCTGACCGAGCACGGCGTGTATCTCGACGGTCACGACACCTCGCAGCAGCGCGAGCACGGCACGAACGAGATGATGGACGCGCTCGGCGCGTTCGTTGAGAGTGGGGACGGCGGCCGGTGAGCACGACGACGGACGCCCCCCGCGTGGATGCCGGAGCCGATCGCAGTGGCGCCGGCCGGCACATCGCCGCCGCGCCCGGCGACGGCTCTCGCGACGAGCGCTGGGTCGCGTTGTACGTACTGTGCGTGGGGATGCTGATGATCGTGCTCGACGTGACCGTGGTCAACGTCGCACTGCCATCGATTCAGGATCAGCTGCACTTCACGACGTCGAGCCTCGCATGGGTCGTCAACGCCTACCTGATCAGCTTCGGCGGCCTGCTGCTGCTCGCCGGGCGCCTCGGCGACCTGATCGGACGTCGGCGCGTGTTTCTCGCTGGTGTCTGCCTGTTCACGTTCGCCTCGCTGCTCTGCGGGCTCGCCGGCAGCCAGTCGCTGCTGGTCGCCGCCCGTTTCGTCCAGGGTGTCGGCGGTGCGATGACCTCCGCCGTGATCCTCGGCATGATCATCACGATGTTCCCCGCGGACTCGGACGGCGGGCGCCGGGAGCAGGCCAAGGCGATCGGCGTGTACGCGTTCGTTGCCTCCGCCGGCGGCGCGGTCGGCCTGCTCGCGGGCGGGGTGATCACCCAGTCGATCGATTGGCACTGGATCTTCTTCATCAACATCCCGATCGGGATCGCCACGGTGCTGCTCGCGCGGCGCCTGCTGCGACACGAAGCCGGCGTGGGCTTCGGCGGCGGCGCGGACGTTCCCGGCGCGCTGCTGATCACCGCCGCGCTGATGCTGAGCGTCTACACGATCGTCAAGCCCGCCGCCGACTACGGTTGGGGCTCCGGGCGGACGCTTGCCTTCGGCGGCGCCTCGCTCGCGCTGCTGCTCGCGTTTCTCGCGCGCGAGGCGAGCGCGCGCAACCCGCTTGTGCCGCTGCGGATCTTCCGCTCGCGCAACGTCGCCGCGGCCAACGCCATCCAGGTGCTGTCGGTCGCCGGGATGTTCGGCGTGTTCTTCCTCGGCGCGCTGTACCTGCGCAGGGTGCTCGGCTACGACGCGCTGCAGATCGGGCTCGCGTTCCTGCCCGTGACGCTGACGATGGGGACCCTGTCGATCCGCTATGCCGAGCGCCTCGCTACGCGCTTCGGCGCGCGCAACCTGCTCGCGCCGGGCCTGCTGTTGATCATGCTCGCGCTGATCCTGCTCACCCGGGCACCGGTACAGGGCGGTTATCTGATCCACGTGCTGCCCTCGATGCTGCTGCTCGGCACAGGCGCCGGTATTTGCTTCCCGGCGCTGATGGGTGTGGCGATGGACGGCGTCGGCCCGCAGGACGCCGGGCTCGCGTCGGGGCTCGTCAACACCACCGCCCAGGTCGGCGGGGCTCTCGGCCTGGCTGTACTCGCGACGCTGTCAGCGTCTCGCACGGCGCATCTGAGCGCACAGGGCTACTCCAATGCGCTCGCTCTGACGAGCGGCTATCACCTCGCCTTCTGGATCGCCGCCGCGCTCACAGCGGCCGCGATCGCCGTCGTCGTCGCGGTTGTGCTCCGCGGCCCGAGCTCGTCGGTCGATGTCGCCGCGGCGAGCGCCGACTAGCTGGTCCGGCTCAGAATTCCTCGGCGCTGTGCGGGCCGACGACGGCGACGGCGAGGTTGTCCGCGACGCCGGCGGCAACCTGTCTGACCTCGTCGAAGGTGACTGCATCGAGCGCGGCGATCGCCGCGTCCGGGTCGATATCCTCGCCGAAGACGATCTGCTGGTTGGCCGAGTAGCGCGCGACCGCGTTGGTGTTCTCGAACGCGAGCACGAGCCGCCCGGCCGCGTACGCGCGCGCCCGCGCCACCTCCTCCTCGGTGGGGCCGTCGTCGCGCAGCTCATCGACGATCTCGCGCATGCGCGTGTACGCCTCGATCGCCTTCGCCGACTCGAGGCCCGAGCCAAGCTGCAGGATCGGCACGTCCGCGTAGGCGTGGTTGAGCGCGTACACCGAGTAGCACAGCCCCCGCTTCTCGCGAATCTCCTCGAACAATCGCGAGCCCATCGAGCCGCCCAGCAGCGTCGAGTAGATCGACAGCGCCGCGCGTTCACGCACGTCGGAGACCGTGATCTGCGGCCGGTAGATCATCCGCAGATGCGACTGGTTCGTGTCGCGCTCGTCGGCCAGCTTCTCCGGCGCGAACTCCGCCTGCAGATACGGCCCGGGCTCGGGCAGCGACGGAAAGCGCGCGAAGCGCTCCTGCAGCTGCGCATCGTCGGGCACGTGCTCGAGATTGCCCACCAGGAAGGCGCCGCCGTGCCTACCCGACCAGCGGCGCTCGCGAAACGCCACAATTCCATCGCGCGTGAAGCTGCGCAGGTTCTCCTCGGGTCCGAGGACCGTTCGTCCCAGCGGGTGATTGCCGAAGGCGGCGCGGTCGATCAGGTACTCGGCGACCGTCGACGGCTGATCGTAGGCGCGGTTGATCTCCTGGATCACGACGCCGCGCTCGCGATCGAGCTCCTCTGCGTCCAGGCGCGGACGGCCGACGAAGTCGGTCAACAGGTCGATCGCCGGCGCCGCGCTCTCAGCGCGCACCGTGATGTGAAACGCCACCAGGTCGTGGCTGGTGTAGGCGTTCAAGACGCCGCCCAGCCGCTCGGCGGTCTCGTTGACGTCCTTGTATGTCGGGTAGCTCTCGCCGCCCTTGAACACGAGGTGCTCGAGGAAGTGCGCCATGCCGTTTTCCTGCGGACCCTCGTTGCGCGCGCCGGCGTCGAAGGCGACGAGCACCGTCAGCGCCCGCGTGCCGGGCAGCTCGATACGGTGGATCGGAAGCCCGTTCTCCGGGACCGTGGTCGTGGTCATGATCGCCATGTCTGCACCCTAGAACGTTCTACGCTAGCGCGAGCCCATGTCGAGAACGCCACGCCAGCCGCTGACAATCGTGCTCGCAGTGCTGCTCCCCGTGCTGCTCGTCGTCGGCCTGTGGCTGGGCGGGCACCCGGAAGACCTGCCCGGTTTCCTGCGCAGCGCCTTCGTCTCGGGCTCGCAAGCGAGCGTCGTGGATGAAGCGGTCCAGCGCGTCGCGCACGACTACTACCGGCCGATCCCCGCGAGCAAGCTCGACGACTCCTCGATCTCCGGCCTCGTGGCGAGCCTCGACGACCGCTTCTCGCACTACCTCAGCCCCAGCGAATTCCGTGAATTCGCTGCACCGCCGCACTTCACCGGCATCGGTGTGGCCGTCGCCACAGAGCTCTCCGCCAATCACGGGCTGCTGATCGTGCGTGTGTTCAACTCCTCGCCCGCCTCCCGCGCCGGGTTGAAGGTGGGGGACGTGATCGTCGCGGTCAATGGTCGCAAGCTCGAACGGCTGTCCGCCGAAACGGCCACCGCGCTGATCCGAGGCCTACCGGGCACCGACGTCCAGCTCGGCATCCAGGCGCCGCCCGCCGCCAGCTCCCGCGGCACGCCCCATAGCGTCAAGCTCACCCGCGCCGTCGTCTCCGAGCCGGTCGTCGAATCCACCACCAAGACCGTTCACGGCGTCAAGCTCGGCGTCGTGGCGCTGGCCAGCTTCAGTCCCGGCTCGCACGCCGAAGTCCGCGAAGCGGTCGAGCACGAGCTGCACGCCGGCGCCCGCGGTCTCGTTTTCGACCTGCGCGGCAATGGCGGCGGGCTGGTCGCGGAAGCGCAGCTGATCGCGAGCATCTTCATCCCCAAGGGCGTGATCGTCACGACCCGCGGGCGCACCCAGCCGACGCAGGTGCTCCTCGCCACAGGCGGTGCGATTCCGAGCTCGATCCCGATGGTCGTGCTCGTCGACGCCAACACCGCGTCCTCGTCTGAGATCGTCACCGCGGCGCTGCAGGACCACCACCGCGCGACCGTCGTCGGTACGCACACGTTCGGCAAGGGCGTCTTCCAGGAGGAGCAGCCGCTGTCAAACGGCGGCGCGCTCGACATCACCGTCGGCGAGTACTACACGCCCAACGGTCGCAATCTCGGCGGCGGCGGCGTCAAACAGGGCGCCGGCGTCGTTCCCGAAGTGACCGTGGCGAAGACCGTCGTCGACACCACTCACGGCCTGGATGTCGCGCTGAGCACGCTCGCCGCCAAAGTGCATTGAGCCCGCCCGGCAAGCGCGGGCGCGGCTCGAGGCGCGCGGTCACCGGCTCGCCGGCCCGCGCCGGCGCTGGTGCTGGCGGACCGGCCCCCGCCGGGGCGCTCGTCGCGGTCGTCGAGCGGCACGGGCGCTTCCTCACCGCCGAGCCCCTGTTCCCGCCGCGCGAGCGCGACGGTCGCCCGCCACGCCGAGGCGCAGGCGCCCGCTTGACGCTGGGGTCTGCCCGCGGCGGGCGCGCGGGCGCCGTCGAGGTCGCCGCCGGCCAGCTCGTGCTGGTGCAGAGCGCCGGACGCGGCGCTGGCGCCCGCGTCCTGCGCGTGCTCGGGCGCCCCGACGTTGCTCGCGACGTGATCGAGGCGCTGCTGCTCGACCGTGGCCTTGCGCGCGGCTTCGACGCCGCACTCGAACGCGAAGCGCGCAGCGCCGGCGCGCGTGTCGCGCGCGCGCCGGGCGAGCGGCGCGACCTGCGCCGTCTGCCAACGCTCACGATCGACCCGACCAGCGCGCGCGACTTCGACGATGCCATCTCAGCCGAGCCGATCGACGGCGCGGACGCCGGGACGCGCGTGTGGGTGCACATCGCGGACGTCGCCGCGCACGTGCCCGCCGGCTCGCCACTGGATCGCGAGGCGCGCAGGCGCTCCACCAGCGTCTACGCACCGGGAGCCGCCGAGCCGATGCTTCCCGAAGCGCTATCAAGCGACGCCTGCTCACTCGTCGCCGGCGCCGACCGCGCCGCCGTCACGGTCGAGCTGGAGCTGCGCGACGGCGTCGTCGCGCGCGCCGCGTTCTATCGCTCGCTGATCAATTCCGACGTGCGCCTGGACTACGAGCAGGTGGACCGCATCTTCGCCGGCACGGAGTCCGCCGCCGAGCCCTGGGGCGCGCCGCTGCGAGCCGCGCGCGTCGAGGCCGCCGCGCTGCAGCGGCGACGCGAGCGCAGCGGCGCGCTCGTCGTCGACTCCGAGGAGCCCGAGTTCGAGTTCGACGACGAGGGCAACGTCGTCGCGATCCGTGCCCGCGTGCAGACCGAGTCTCACCGCCTGATCGAGCACCTGATGATCGCCGCCAACGAGGCCGTTGCCGCGTTGCTCTCCAAGCGCGGCGTCCCGTGCCTGTACCGCGTGCACGAGCCGCCTGATCCGCAGCGCGTCGAGCGCCTCGCCGACCAGCTCGCAACGCTCGAGGTGCCCACCCCGCCCCTGCCCGCAAAGGGGGAGCACATGTCCTCGACGCAGGCCGCCGAGCTCGTCGGCGAGATGTCACGGCGCGTCGAGCAGCACGTGCGCCGCACCGGTCACGGACGCCAGGCGCTCAGCTCGCTGGTGCTGCGCTCACTCAAGCAGGCCTACTACTCGCCCAGGAACCTCGGACACGCAGGCCTGCAATCAACCAGCTACTGCCACTTCACCTCGCCCATCCGGCGCTATCCCGACCTGGTCTGCCACCGCGCGCTGCTGTCGGCCGTCGGTGCGGGCGAGACGGCGCCGCGCGCCGGCGAGCTCGCCGAGCTGGGGGCATGGGCCTCAGAGCGCGAGCGCGACGCCATGGTCATCGAGCGCGACGCCGACGACGTCGCGCGCAGCTTCGCGCTCGAGCGCCTGCTGTACGAGCGCGGCCTCGAGCAGCCGTTCGACGGCGAGATCACCGGGCTGATATCAGCCGGAGCCTTCATCGCCTTCGACGAGCGCGCAGACGTGATGCGGCGCTTCGAGGGCATGCTTCCCGTGCGGCTGCTGCGTGCGCCGGCGGCGAGCGGCGAGCGCGACTGGTGGGAGCTCAACGAGCAGGGCACGATCCTGCACGGCGAGCGCAGCGGCGCCACGCTGCGGCTCGGCGACCCGATCGACGTGCGCGTCATACGCGTCGACTCGATCCGCGGGCGCGTGGACCTCGAGCCGCCGCCTTCAGAGTCACCGCGAACGCCGCCGCGGAGCCCGTCAGGGCGGAGCCGCTCAAACTCTAAACGCTAGTCTCGGGCGCGTGGCAAAGGGCAAGGGCAAGCGCAAGGTGGGGGCGGGGGACGTCGCGTCCAACCGCTACGCGTCCTATCGCTACGAGCTGATCGAGCGGCTGGAGGCCGGCATCGTGCTCGAGGGAACGGAGGTCAAGGCACTGCGCACCTCCGGCGCACAACTCAAGGACGGCTATGCCGCGATCCGCGACGGCGAGCTGTGGCTGCACTCCGTGCACATCCCGCCCTACGGTCCCGCCTCTCGCGAAAACCACGAGCCCGAGCGCACGCGCAAGCTGCTGCTGCACCGGCGTGAGCTCGACCGCATCGCCGCGCGCGCGTCCGAGCGCGGGCTCACGCTCGTGCCCACCCGCATCTACTTCTCCGGTGCCCACGCCAAGGTCGAGATCGCGCTCGCGCGCGGCAAGGACCTGTATGACAAGCGCCAGACACTGCGCGAGCGCGAGACCAAGCGCGACATCGAACGCGGGATTCGCGAAGCGCGGCGGTAGGGACCGGGGGAGACGTTCTCCGTTCGCGAACGCTGTATAGCCATCGCTATACAGGTGCTGGTGGCCTCAGATCGAGCCGAAGCTGTGTCCGGCGCTGGTGAGGATGTGCGTTTCGCTCATGCCGAACACCAGCAGCGCGATCAGGCCGACATACACGGCGAACACGAGCAGACGGTGACGCGGAGCTACGCGGTAGTAGGCCGCCTGCTCGAGCGTGCGGGATTTGCGCTGTTGCCAGCGGTGGTAGGTCTGGAACGCCGCGAACAGCACGATGATCAGCAGGATCGGGTTGCCCGGCTCGAGGAACACCAGCGCCACCAGCACGCCCAGGCCGGCGAACCACATCCACGGGCTCATCGCCGCCGCTGCGCGGCCGCCGTCCAGCGGGATCACGGGCAGCAGGTTGAACAGGTTGATGAAGAAGCCGAAGTACGCAAGCGCGATCAGCAGGTCGCTGCCGGTCAGCTCGCCCACAACCGCCACCACCGCCGCGCCGATGCTGCCGAGGATCGGGCCCGCGAGACCCACCCGCGCCTCCGCGAGGGCGTTGTCGCCAAGCGAGCGCGTGAAGATCGCCGCTCCCATGAACGGGATGAACATCGGCGCGCTCGCTTTGATGCCCTCACGGCGCAGCGCGATCACGTGACCCATCTCGTGCACGAACAGCAGCACCACGAAGCCCGCCGCGAACCACCAGCCGAAGAACAGGCTGTACGCCGCCACCGAAACCAGCGCCGTACCCGCCGTCACGAACAGCTTCAGGTTCGGCAGCGCCACCAGCAGCGCCTTGATCGCCACACCGAACTTCGCCACCAGGGCGACCAGCGCCGCAAGCGCACTGCCGATCCGCTTCCGCGCGTTGTGCAGGGGAGCCGCCTTGCGCGGCGGATCGCCGAACGGGTTCTCGTCCGAGTAGATCGGCGTCGACGGCGTTGCCGTCGCCTGGCTCGGATAGGTGCCCGACGCCACCGGTGCCACCGGCACCGGCGATGCGGCGGGCAGCGGCACGTCGATGTTCTCCATACCTACATTCTGGCAGCAGTTCTAAGCGCTTCCTAACAGCTGCGCAGGCTTCCGTGCGCCAGTGCCAGGCGCGGTCATGGCCGCTACGCGCTCGCCGACCATGCGTGTCGCAGAGATTTTCTCGGAAGGTGCGAAATCGATCGTCCAGCATCGTTGCAATCCGCGTGGGCGCGAGCTAACTTGAATCCAGACGCGGAACCGAGCCGCAAAGAGCGAGGCCACTGAGGTGTGAGGCCGCGCCACCCAAGAGGAAAGGCCCTCGGGCCGGACCAGGAGGGTTCCTCAAAGGTGGCTTGGAACCGCGTCTCTTTTCGTCCGCTCCCGGGCGCCCGTCCCAGCCCGCGCACAGCACGTTCGGCCAAGGCCACACCCGCCCGGCGGTACACTGGATTGGCAGCACATGTAGTGCATCCAAGGGGACGACAGGCTTCGACGTGGTCGGCTCGTGGGTGTGGTTGCGAGTCGAGGTCCCGGGCGGCCTCGTAAAACACCCGGGAAAAACATAAGTGCGGACTCTCACGAGTACGCCCTCGCCGCTTAGTCAATAGCTAAGCCGTGAGGTCTCGGGCCCCGCTTGCCTGCGGCGGGGAAGGCCGGGATCAGAAAGCAGGCTCACCCGGTGCGGTCCGCCTCCGCCAATCCGGGGAATCTCAAGGAGGCTGGTCCCCCACAACCCAGCCGGCGAGGCGAGTGGGGGATGAGATCAGAGTGCCGGCTACGCTCGTAGAAGCCACCCTTACGCGATCGCGGACGTGGGTTCGATTCCCACCGTCTCCACTTTTTCCCCGCAAATACGGCAGTCTAGGCTCGACGATTGCTCGTGCCTAGGTTGCTCGCGCTCCGCTCAAGCGAGCAAGGCCGCCGCGATCGCCTGCGTACGATCGCCCACGACGTCGCCGTTCCCGCCCAGGCAGGCGCCGCCGTGCGCGCTGCGCTGGAGGCGTTCGGCCGGCTCGACGTCGTCG
Organism: uncultured Solirubrobacteraceae bacterium; assembly: GCA_963827455.1. Taxonomy (GTDB): domain Bacteria; phylum Actinomycetota; class Thermoleophilia; order Solirubrobacterales; family Solirubrobacteraceae; genus Palsa-744. The sequence goes on from CAWHAW010000015.1 coordinate 65,545, forward strand.
TGAACAACGCCGGCTACGCCGACCTCGCCTCGGTCGAGGACATGAGCGACCAGGCGTTCCGCGATCAGATCGAGGCAGTCTTCTTCGGCACAGTGCACACCACGAAGGCCGCCCTTCCAATCATGCGCGAACAGGGAGAAGGGCACATCATCAACGTGACCTCCGTCGGCAGCCGAATGGCGACCCCGGGGCTGTCGGCGTACCAGAGCGCGAAGTGGGCAACCGCCGGGTTCTCCCTTGTTCTCGCCACGGAGGTCGCCCCGCTCGGAATCCGTGTGACTTCGCTCGAGCCCGGGGGCATGGCGACGGACTGGGCCGGGTCGTCGATGACCGTGCCGGAGATCACCGAGCCTTACCAGCAGACGGTCGGCGCCGCCGCCGCGATGCACGATTCCTCCTGGCGCCCACTCGGCGACCCCGCGAAGGTCGCGCAGGTCATCCTGCGCGTCGCCGACATGGACGAGCCTCCCGGGCGCCTGCTGCTCGGTAGCGAGGCATACGCTTATGCGACAGCTGCTGCCCGTGCACAGCTCGCCTCAGACGAACGGTGGCGCGAGCTGAGCCGCTCCACCGACCGCGACGATGCGACGCCCGCCGAGCGCGACCCCCTCGGGAGCTACAGCGCCGTGTAGCGCTCAGATCGGAGAAAGCGCCGCGCAGCGATTACTTGCGGACGCGGAACCGGAGGATGGTGACGCTGCGCGACCGAGTGGCGCTGACCGGTTCCAGGTCGATCCGGGGGAGGCCCGGCGGCGAGAAGCGGACGCCGTCTCCGAGCAGTACCGGCAGTACGTACACGAGGATCTCGTCGACGAGGCCGCGCTGCAGGCACTGGGCGGCCACGTCGGCGCCGAGGATCTCCAGGCTCTTCCCGCCCGCGGCGCTGCGCGCCGTGGCTACCGCCTCCCCGATGTCACCGGTGAGGTATGTGATGCCCGGATCCGGGGGCTCCGGTGGACGATGGGTGAGGACGAACACGGGTCCGGAAAAGGGGTAGTCGACGCTGCCCGGCTCCTCGGCCTCCATCCTCTCTCCGACATCGGAGGTCCGCCGGCCGACGAGCATGGCGCCGGTGGCAGCCGCGATCTCGTGGAACTCCTCCGGCCCGACGAAGTCGGCGAGCTGGCGACCTCCGCCCCAGTCCATCACGTGGCCGGCAGCAGCGATGAAACCGTCAAGCGACATGCACCTGTTCACGACCACCTTGCCGTGTGGGGTGCTCGTATCGCTCAACCCTGTTCCTCCGAGGCCTGGTCAGTCGTTCTGCGCTCCTTCATGGTGCAGTTTGTACATCAGATACGGTGACGGTGACGCTTCTGTTCATGGGCGGCGCAGGGGGACGCCAATCGGGCTTCGGTCTTGGGATCATCTGGACGATGACCTCCGCGCTCCCGGCCCCCACAGTCAACCTGGCCTGCGAACTGCTCGCTCGCGCGGGCGAGTGAGGGGGACCGACCGTGCGGCCCGACATCGTTCCCGGCGCCGGGTTCCCGGACTTTGAGCTGCCCGACCACACGAAAGCTCCGTGCAAGCTCAGCGAGCTGCAGGGAGACGATCCGCTGATCCTGACGCTCGCGCGCGGCCTCTACTGCCCGAAGGAGCACCAGCAGCACCTTGAACTCGCCGCGTTCCATTCGAGGATCGCCGTCGCCTACACCCAGATCGCCACGATCTCAAGCGACGCCGACCGCCAGCTCAAAGAGTTCCGTGCGTCGGTCGGTGCGCAGTGGACGTTCCTCTCGGACGCGGAGCGGATCGTCCAGAAGGACCTCGACATCCAGGAGTACACCGACCCCGAGAACGACCCGATGATCCCGCACACGTTCGTTCTGAAGCCCGGCCTCGTCATCCACAGCATCTACAACGGCTACTGGTTCTGGGGGCGGCCCTCGACCGTTGACCTCTGGCACGACCTGCGCGCCGTTACGCGTGAGATTCGTCCCGACTGGGACCTCAGCGCCCCCGGGCTGCGCGAGGCTTGGGACGCCGGCGATCGCTCGCCGTTCCACGGCTTCGACTAGCGGCCGGCGAAAGCTCAGATCGCGCGGATGGAGCCTCCGTCGACCGGGATCATCGCCCCCGTGATGTAGGACGCCGCCGGCGATAGCAGGAACGCGGCGACCCGTCCGAACTCGTCCGGCTCGCCGTACCGTCGCAGGGGGATGTCCTGCGACTTGCGGGCGCGCACATCATCCGGGTCTCCGCTGAGGGCATCGAGCTCACGCACGCGTTCGGTCGCGATCCTGACCGGCAGAATCGCGTTGATCCGCGTGCCGGACGGGCCGAGCTCCTCGGCGAGCATCTTGACGACGCCGGCGAGACCCGGAAACAGGCCATTTGAGACGGCGAGTTCCGCGAGCGGTACGCGCACCGACGAGGCCAACACGAAGATCAGCGAGCCGCCCGTGCCGGCGACAGCCTCGCCCGCTCCAGCGGCGCCGCTGTCGTCAGCGAGGTAGTCGCCGAGCACGCGCGCGATGCGGACGCCACCAAGAAAGACCTCCTCGAACGCGCTCCGCCATGCCTCATCGGGGGTGCTCGCGACGGTTCCACTCGGCGTGCCCCCAACGCTCACCAGCGCGCCGTCCAGGCGACCAAACCGGTCCTCGGCGGCAGCGATGAGCCGCTCGGGCGTGCTGGCGTCGGCGTTGTCTGCGACCACCCATGCGACTCGGTCCTTGGCGGCGGCGTCCGCCGTCAGACGTGCCGTCGCAGCAGCGGCGGAGGCCTCGTGCGGGCCGCTGAGGATGAGACGTGCGCCCTCTGCGACGAGCGCCTCGGCGGCCGCGAAGCCGAGGCCTCGGGCCCCGCCCGTGACGATGTAGACCCTGTCGTGCAAATGGAGATCCATCGGCGACGAGAGCATACGGGCGCAACCTTCTACCGATCTGCCCGATCACAGTTGAGCGCAGCAGCCCCCGCGGCGTCCCTCACGTCCGCGGGGGCTGGCGCCTGCACTCGACGGCCCCGCCCCAATAGGGGGCCGCGCTTGTCTCACCCCAAGTCCGTTACCAGCTCGAGTTTTCCGCTCCCGAGCAGTCTGCCTTCGTGCTGTGGCAGCTACGGCTGACCGTGCCGTTCGCCGCCCGCGCGATCGTCAGTTCGTCGCCGTTGGTCGCCGTCGCGGTGACGGTGAATCCATTCTCTTCGCCCGTCGCGCTGCTCAGGTAGGCGTGCTGGGTGCTCGCGGTGCTCGGAATCGTCGGCTCCTCGGCAGCGACTTCCGCCGTGGAGACGGTTGCGTAGCTGCCGCCGTTGCCGACGGCGATCGTCTCTGCAGCCTGCTGCGCGCTGCGAACGAGTTCCTTCGCCTGTACGTCGGTCGCCGCGGTGGTCGTGCTGAGAAACGCGGGCAGCGCGACCGCGGCCAGCACGCCGATGATCAGGATCACGACCAGCAGTTCGGGCAGCGAGAAGCCGTCGCTCATGCACGCGTTGCGCCAGAGGCGACGCCAACTGGAAGCGCTGGCGCGCGCTGAACCGGTGGCGGCGCGGTGCGGCGGGTTCGACTGCAACAGCATCAAGAGCCTCCTTGCTTAGCTGGCAGTCGGGCTGTCTCGTCGAGACCCCTTACTTTGCGAGCCCGCCTCACGACGGGTTTGCCCCTTCAGACTTGTCGATCGGGGGTGAGTGTGCGGACCTACACCGCGAGATGGAAGTGAATTGCGCGCAGCAGCGATTTTTTGGACGAATGTACGAGAAACCGGTTTGCAGGCGGGCTCGCGTGACCTACGCGTGGCGGCAGGTGGCCGCCGGCTCGGCGTCTCTAGGCCCCGTCGCCCGCGGCTCGAGGTCGCGGGCGGCCGAGCAGGACCGCGCCGGCGACGACCGCGGCGAACGCCACGATCCGTAGCGCGCCCTGGGCGCCGTGCGGCGGCGTCTCTCCCAGCAGCACCGCGCCGGCGGCGATCGGCAGCGCGGTCGTGAGCAGCGTCGCCACGCCGGCGATGCTCAGCGCCGTGCCGCGCTGGTAGCCGACCTGGAGCAACGAGCTCCCGAGCACATAGGCGAGGATCGCCGCCAGCGCGAACAGGGCCCTTGTGCCGCCCTGGGTCGCGATCTTCGTCGAGATGTCCCCGCAGGAGAACAGCAGCCCGCCGGCGACCGCGTCGGCGGCGGCCGCCCCGAGCACCGCGCGACCGGCCGTAAGCACGAGCAACGCAGCCGCGCCACTGCAGCCGAGCCACAGGCCAATCTCGAGCAGGCTGCCGCGCGTACCCTGCTGGACTCCTCCTGCCAGCGACAGCGACAGGAACAGCAGTCCCGCGACGGAGACGCCCGCGCCGGCGCGCTCACTCCGGCTCAGCTCGCGGCGCCCGATGCGCGCCGAGGCCACGGCGAGGACGCCTATCCCTCCGGCCGCGACGCTCTGCACGAGCGCCAGCGGGGCCAGCCTGAGGGCGGCCACGTACAGCAGGAAGCCGCTCGACTCCATCGCGAAGGCCGCGAGCCACGCGCGATCGGCGAGCAGCAGCCGCAGCGAGTGCACCGGGCGCAGCAGCGACAGCGGCGGCAGCTCGCCGACGGCGTCATGCTCGCGTACGTACGCGAGGTTCACGAGCGTCGTCGAGGCCAGCGCCAGCACCAGCCCGGCAGCGACCTCGATGTTGGTGTAAGTCGTCGCCGCGAGCGGCTGCATGCTCGTACTGAACCGCTTTCTCGCCGGCGGCGCCGGCATGGAGCCGTCGAACGCGCGGGCGTTGAGCCGCGACCGTCACCATGACGGGGTGCGTCCCCTCGCAACGGTGCTCTCGGTGCTGGCCGGCCTCGCCGTCCTGCACCACCACGCTCACGACCCCACGCTCGACTATGTCGGGGTGTTCCTCGCCGCCGGCGCGAGCTGGGTGGGGCTGCCTGGGCCGGGAGAGGCGGCGCTCGTCGCAGCGGCGATCTCCGCGGCTCACGGGCGGCTCGACCTGTCGGCCGTGCTCGCGGTCGCGTGGGCCGGGGCGAGCATAGGAGGCACCGCCGGATGGCTCATCGGCATCAAGGGCGGTCGCGGCGTGCTGACGGCACCGGGACCGCTGCACCAGCTACGGCTGGCGCTGATCGCGCGCGGCGATCGTTTCTACGCGCGCTATGGCCCGATCGCGGTGCTGTTCACGCCGTCGTGGATCGCCGGGATCCACGCCATGCGCGCCTCGCGCTTTCTTGCCTTCAACGCGATCTCTGCGCTGGCGTGGGCCCTGGGAATCGGGCTCGGCGCGTACTTCGTGGGTCCGTCGATCACCGACGTCGTCGGCGACGCCGGCACCGCGGGCGCGATTGCCGTTGGCGTGCTATTCGCGCTCGCTGTGGTGCTCGTGCTCAAACGGCGCGCCCACGCCTAGAGCTTTCGACTCCCGACACCGGGTGCGTCACCGCTGGGAGCGCTAGAGTCGTAGTGATGATCGGCCTGCGAAGAATCGAGGAGTTACAGGCCGAAGCCCGCTACCACCGCGAGCGCTACGAGCTCTACAAAGCGAAGGCGTACGGCCCGCGTCTGACGAGTCCGGCGCGGCTCAGGGAATTGGAGCGCCGCCATCAAGGGGCAGACTCGCGCCTACGCGCGGCCGAACACGAGAACGCGCATCCCGAGATGGCCGACTCAGCCGACTCAGAGTAGGTTCGTCAGCCGCCAGCCGAGCGACGGACCGCCGACCGACCGCACGGAGAACGCCCCGCTGGACGCGCGACTCGCGCCTAGCACTGAAACGGTCGCCATGCGCTGACCCGCGCGCAGCCCGCCCCCGGGCACCCGCGCCGTCAACTCCACCGGAAGCGCAAGTCCGCCCCAGCCGACCTCACGCAGCGCTGCCGCTGTCAGCGCGGTGGTGTGGCGACCGTCCGCGGAGCTGGCGCTCAGCACGCGCGTACCCGCAGGCAGCACCGTCTCGACGTGCACTGCGCCAGCGAGCGAGTCGCCGAGTCGCCGAGCCGCGCCGAGCACGGCTTCGATCGGCGGTCCTTGATGCTGCCCGAGCACCGCGCCGAGCACCGTCAGTCCTCGCCCGGCGACGGTGATCTGCTTGGCGAACACGAGGCAGCCTCCGGCGGCGCCGTCGGAACCCGTCTTGACGCCGACGTAGCCGTCGGTGCCGACGAGGGCGTTGATGTTCTCGACGCGACCCGCGACCGGCACGACGGCTGATGGCTCCGCGACGATCGTCGCGAACGCCACGTCGTTCATCGCGACACGCGCGAGCAGGAGCTGATCGGTAGCCGTGGAGACCGTTTCGTGGCTGAAGCCGCTCGGGTCGGTGTAGGTGGTGGCGCGCATGCCCAGCGCGTGCGCCGTGCTGTTCATGCGTGCGACGAACGCTGCAAGAGAGCCCGCGTCGTGGATCGCGAGCAGCACGGCGATGTTGTTTGCCGATGGCAGCAGCAGCGCCTGCAGCGCCTCGCGCTCGGTGATGTGCTCGCCTGCGCGCACGCTCACGGTCGACTCGCCGAGCGCCACCCGCCGCTGCTCGTCGGCGACGTCCGCACGGGTGATCGTGATCGTGAACCCCTGCTGTCGGCGGGTGAGCGGATGTTCGCGCAGGACGAGATAGGCGGTCATGATCTTCGCGACGCTCGCAATCGGGACCGGCCGGAGAGAGCGCGCGCTCGCGATGCCCCCGACCCCCTCGAGCTCGATGGCCGCCTGTCCTTCGCGTGGCCACGCGAGCACCGGCGGCCGACCGGGCGCACGCACGTACGCGGCCAGCGTGCGGTGCACGGTCAAGGGCGGCGTGGCCTCCGTGGTGATCCGTGCCACCACGACTGCGATCAGGAGCAGGAGCGCGCCGACCCTCACTCGTCGCGAGCGCCAGTGGGAGCTGTCGCTGAGCACTCGCCGTTCGCTCGTCACCACGGCTCCGAGACGCTAGCGCAGCGTGGGCGGGCTAGCGCCGGCGGGCCACGCGCGTCAGGGTCGCTGAGCCTCCGCCGGCGCGGCTGAGCGCGCACGCAGGCGGATCACCTCGGCGACGGCCGCGGGATCGTCGTAGAACGGCACGTGCCCGGCGCCCAGCGTGACGTGCGTCGCCCACGGCATCAACGCCCGGGCTCGCGGCGCCTGCAGGCGGTAGGGCAGCAGCCTGTCGCGTCTGCCCCACGCGATCGTCACCGGCGTGCTGTGCAGCTGCTCGGGCGCGCCGAAGCGGTACTGGCCGAAGGCGTCGAGCGCGCCACTCAGCGCGGGTGCGGCCCACAGCGCCCTGAGTGTCGCGACCGCCTCCTCGGCCGGCAGGCGCGCCGGATAACCGTAGGTCTGGGAGAACAGCGCGACACGCCCCGCGCGGGTGCGCGCGAGCGCTTCCATCGCGGGGCGCGCAGCCGTCGGCGCGGCGCCCGCCGCTCCGAGCGACAGCTGGCAGAAGCGGAGCTCCGGTCCGTTCCAGAAACCCGCGGGTGAGAAGGCGGTGACCGAGCGCACGGCCCGGCCGCGCGCGAGCTCGAGCGCGATCGCGCCGCCCATCGAGTTGCCGGCGACGTGCGGGCGCTCGAGGCCGAGCTCCGCGAAGAACCACTCGAACGCGTCGGCGTAGGCGGGGATCGTCGGTTCGATGCCGGCGGCCAGCGGCGCGGAGTGACCGAAGCCGGGCGAGTCGCACGCGATCACGTCGAACCGATCGACGAGCCGCTCGATCACGGGCTCCCACGCCTGCCAGTGGTGCCCGACGCCATGCAGGAGCACGAGCGGCGGCCCTTCGCCCTCACGGTGGTAGTTGATCGAGAGGCTCACGCCAGGCTCCCGCTGCTCTCGACGTTGTTCGCGGCGGGTGGGTGGGATCGGATCAAGTCCGCGCCGCGCTCGGCGATCATGATCGTGGGTGCGTTGGTGTTGCCGCCGGTGATCGTGGGCATGATCGAGGCGTCGATCACGCGCAGGCCCTGCAGTCCGTGGACGCGCAGCTGGGAGTCGACGACGGCGTTCTCGTGGGTGTCGCTCATCCTGGCGGTGCCGACGGGGTGGTAGATGAGCATCAGGCGCCGGCGCAGATCGGCCTCGAGCTCAGCGTCCTCGACGTTGGCGGAGCCGGGCTTGAGCTCGGTGACGATCAGCTCGCGCAGCGGCGACTGCGCGGCGATCTCACGCGCCAGCCGCACGCCCGCGAGCAGCGAACGCACGTCGTCGGGCTCGGACAGCGTGTTGGTGATGATGCGCGGCTTGGCGGTCGGGTCCGGCGAGCGCAGCCACACGCGCCCGCGGGCCTGTCGGCGAGACGAGCGTGGGGGCGATCACCATGCAGTCGCCCTCGTAGGTCTCGGCGCCGTGGTCTTCGTAGTAGGCGGCGCCCATGTGGAACTGGATGTCGGCGTGCCGGCAGGCCGCCGCGCGTGCGCGTGAAGGCGACGACCTCGGCGACGGTCGAGCTGAGCTTGCCGGTTCTGCGCAGCAGCCACTCGGCGAGCGGCTTGGGCTTGTCGGCGCCGTACAGCGTGTTCGTGTCGGAGACCTCCCAGATGACGGTCACGAACGGGTGGTCCTGGAGGTTGCGACCGACGCCCGGCAGCTCGTGGCGGACCTCGACGCCGGCCGCGCGCAGGTCCTCGCCCCCGCCGATGCCCGACAGCTGTAGCAGCTGTGGCGAGCCGATCGCCCCCGCGCTCAGCAGCACCTCGCGCTCGGCGCGCAGGATCTCGACGCTGCCGCGGCGTCCGCGCCCGACGCGCACGCCGACGGCGCGGTCCCCCTCGAGCTCCACGGCGAGCACGCTGACGTTCTTGCGGACCTCGAGGTTCGGACGCGTGAGCGCCGGGCGCAGGTACGCGTCGGCGGCGCTGAAGCGGCGCCCGTTCTTCTGCGTGACCTGAAACATCGAGGCGCCGTCCTGCTCGGGGCCGTTGTAGTCGGCGATGCGCGGGATCCCCGCGGCCTCGCTGGCGGCGAGCAGCCGCGCGCTCATCGGTCGCGGCGAGCGCTGCTCGGCGACGTGCAGTGGGCCGCCGGCGCCGTGGTAGGCGGATGCGCCGCGCACGTTGTCCTCGGAGCGCTTGAAGTAGGGGAGCACGTCGGCGTATCCCCAGCCGGGCGCGCCCTGCGCCTCCCAGCCGTCGTAGTCGAGCGGACGCCCGCGGACGTAGAGCATCGCGTTCATCGAGCTCGAGCCGCCGAGCGTCTTGCCGCGCGGGATGTACAGCTCGCGCCCGTCGACATGCGGCTCCGGCTCCGTCGCGAAGTCCCAGTCGAGCTTGGTGTGGAACTGTTCGGGGAACGCCGCCGGGAATCTTGATCTTCAGCGAGCGGTCCGCGCCGCCGGCCTCCAGCAGCAGCACGCGCGCCGACGGATCCTCGGAGAGCCGGTTGGCGAGCACGCAGCCGGCGGAGCCGGCCCCCGACGATTATGTAGTCGTACACGCGCTCACGGCTCCTCCGGGCACCCTAAGCACTCACGACAGGGGCTGGCTTTGGCAGCGGGGCGAAGCGGTACTCGCCGGTGTCCAGGCGCGCGGTCCGCTCGAGGTACTCGCGCATGTAGCCGGGCCAGTTGGTCACGATCCGCCCGTTCTCGTCGCGGTACCACGAGTCGCACTGCGTCCACGCGGTTCCGGCGAAGCGCGCCTGCAGCTCGCGGTCGCTCGCGTGCTCGACCTCCGCGCGCACCTCGATCGCTCCCGCGCGACGTGCGCTCAGCTGCTCGATGGCCTGTCGGATGTAGCCCGCCTGGGCCTCGAGGTAGACGATGATCGACCCGCCCGAGGTGTTCGTGTTGGGTCCGTACATGACGAACATGTTGGGAAAGCCGGGGACGCAGATGCCGAGGTGCGCATGCGCACCGCCCGACCAGTACTCGTGCAGCTCGACGCCGTCGCCGCCGTTGACGCGCATCGGGAACATGAAGTCGGTGCTCTTGAAGCCGGTCGCCCAGATCACGCAGTCGACGTCGTGCTCCGCGCCGCCGGCGGTCTCGATGCCGGTCGGGTGTGATGCGCGCGATCGCATCGGTGACGAGCTCGACGTTCGCCCGCGCGAGCGCCGGCAGGTAGTGCGAGCTGAAGAGGATCCGCTTGCAGCCGAACGTGTAGTCGGGCCACGCCTTCTCGCGGAGCTCGGGGTCCTTCAGCTGTGAGCGCATGAAGCCGGCGGAGCGCGCGGCGGCGAGACGCCCGACGGTGCGCGGGTGGCGGATCGCGAGCGTCAGCGACTCCGTGTACTCGAACACGAACCTGCGCCGCAGCGCCTGCAGCCCGGGGACGCGTTCGATCGCCGCTCTGATCGCCTGGTTGTAACGGCGGTTGCGCCGCGGCAGGAACCAGTTGCCCGTGCGCTGGAACACACTCAGGCGCGCCACCGCGGGCGCGATCTCGGGCACGAACTGGACGGCGCTGGCGCCAGTCGCCGATCACCGCCACGCGCTTGCCCGCCAGCGGGTAGTCGTGATCCCATTCGGCCGAGTGGAAGCTGTGTCCGGCGAAGCTCTCGGCGCCGTCGATGTCCGGACGCGCAGGCTGGTCGAGCTGCCCCGTCGCGATGACCAGCACGTCCGCCTCGTGACCGGGGCCCTCCGCCGTCTGCACGCTCCAGCGGCAGCGCTCGGCGTCCCAGGCGCAGTCGGTGACGGTGGTGCTCGTCTGCACGAGCCGGTCGATGCCGTACGCGCGCGCGACTTCGCCGAGGTATGCGCGGATCTCCGGCTGGGGCGAGCACAGCCGCGACCAGTCGCGGCGCTGCGCGTAAGAGAACGAGTACAGGTGAGAGGGCACGTCGCACGCGGCGCCCGGGTAGCTGTTGTAGAACCACGTGCCACCGAGCTCGGCGGCCTTCTCGAGGATCGTGATGTTCGTGATCCCACGCCGGCTCAGCTCGATCGCGGCGGCGATCCCGCCGAAGCCCGCGCCGACGATCAGCACCTCGAGCGCGCGGCTCGCGGACTGCTGCGGACCCAACGTCGCGGCGGACATGCGACTCCTCCTGCTAGTGCTGCCGGGCTGTGACGATCAACCTTATGCCGGGCGCGGCTGGAATGTCGCGCGCAGCCACGCGCCGGCGTGCGGGATCTCCCGCGGGTCGATGTGGTGTCCGGCCTCTGACTCGTGGTAGTCGACCTGCAGGCCGGCGTCGCGCAGCCGCGTCTCGGCGTCGCGCGCGAACTCGACGGGGATCACCTCGTCGCGCCGACCGTGCGCGATGAACACGCGCACGCCGGTCCGGTTCGCGAGGTCCGGCTGCCAGCCCTCGACCGTGGGGATGAAGCCGGAGAAGGCGAGGATCCCGCGCGGGGCAGGCCGTTCGGGGTCGAAGCCGAGCACGTAGCTCATCACCGTGCCCATCGAGAAGCCGCCGAGCACCGTCTGCTCCGGCGCGAGGCCGGTCTTCTGCCACAGCTCGTCGTGCAGCTCGCCGAGCGCCCGCCTGGCGGCGTCGAACGTCTCGGGGTCGGGGTAGCCGACGCGCGGCACCAGGTACCAGTGGTAGCCGGGCGAGCTCGGCAGCGTCAGCGGCGCGCGTGGCGTCACGACGTGCAGCCGCCGCTCGGGGTCGAGGACGTCGGCGAGCGTCGAGCAGGTCGTGCTCGTCGGCGCCGCGCCCGTGGTGCAGGATCAACAGGCCCTGCGGCTCGCCCGCGGCGGGGCGCTCGCGGTAGATCAGCCTGCTCATGCGCGCTCGCAGCGGACGCCGGCGCGGGCGGCTGGATCGGTCGTGGCGCGCGGGGCGATCATGGCGCGTGGGCGAGCAGCGCCGCGGCCACGCCTTGGATCGTTTCCTCGCCGTAGCTCATCGACGGCTCCCCTGCGGTGAAGACCGCGACGGTGAACGTCAGGCCCGGACGCTCCAGCCGGGCGACCTCGTTGAAGACGCCCTCTTCGGGAAGCGCGCCTGTCTTGAAGAACACCTGCCACCGGGGCCTGGCGACCGGTGGGACGCCCCAGCTCTGCGACGGCTCGATGCCCGACAGCAGGCCGCGCGCGTATCCGTAGAACTGCGACGGGATCAGCCGTTGCAGCGCGAAGAAGAAGCGCGCCTGGTCGGCGGCGGAGGTCTGCGTGTAGGCCCACCAGCCGACACCCGGCGCGTAGTCGCTCATGCCCGATTCCCGCGCGACGCGTGCCACCGCGGCGCCGCCCACGATCGCGAGCACCGCCGAGGCGGCTTCGTTGTCGGAGATGTGGATCATCGGGTAGAGCAGCGCGGTGTCCTGCGCGTCGAGGCCGCGGTGATCGGCGTTCAGCATCTGCAGGTAGGCCACGAGCATCATCACCTTGACCACGCTCGCCGTCTCGAAGTGCTCGTGCAGCCGCACGCCGCTCAGCTCGCCCGCGCTGTTGAGCACCGCCAACGACGTGCTTCCGGCGCGCGAGTCGAGGTAGCGGGTGGCGGCGGCGACGGCGCCTGGCGATGGATACGCGGCGACCGGCGTGCCGCTGCCTACGCCCTGGTACACCGGCGCGGCTGTGCCGCTGGGCTCGGTGAATTGGTGGTCGGGGCAGGGCCGGTGGGAGGCGGGCGGGCCCATCGCGCGTTCCCACGGCGGGTTCAGGCAGACGCGGTAGGAGAAGCGCTTCGACGGCGGGTCGATCGTGGCGCTCGCGTAGGTGACACCGGCGCTGAGCTCACGGCTGGACGTCGTCGCCGCGAGCCGGAAGTCGTGCGAGTCGCCGGCGGCGAGGAACCAGCGGGTCATCACCGGTGCCGCGGTTCCCAGCGGCGTGTGACGGATGCGGATGCTGAGGCGCGTTGCGCCCGGACCGAGACGACGCGCGTTGATCGCCACGCTCGGGTCGACGATCACCGACAACTGCTGGCTGGCCAGAGCCGGGGCCTGCGAAGGCGTCGCGGCCGTCGGGCGTTCGAGCACGACGCGCAGCCGTGTGTTGCGGTCGGGTCGGATCCCCGTGAAGGAGAAGCTGCCGTTCGCAGCGGTCGCCTGGCGGGCGATCGTGGCGTAGCCGCGGAACGGGTACGAGTCGGCCTGTAGCGCGACGAGCATGGACGGCAGGGCGTTGCCCGCTTCGACGAGCGTGCCCGTGACCGTCACGGCCCCGCCGAGCGTCAGCTCGGCGGGGGTAGCGGTCGCGCTCAGGACGGGCGTCACCGGCGCCGCCACCGCCGCGACGCTCACCAGTCCGATCAGCGTCAGCATCGCGTGGCTACGCGGTCACCTTGGCGGGCTCCTCGCGCGGTATGTAGGGCGCGAGCTCGCGCCGGGCGATCGAGAGCTTGTGCACCTCGTCGGGGCCGTCGGCGAGTCGCAGGGTGCGCAGGTGCGCGTACGCGCGGGCGAGGCCGAAGTCATCGGACACGCCGCCCCCGCCGTGAACCTGGATCGCGCGGTCGAGCACCTTCAGCGCGACGTTCGGCGCCGCGACCTTGATCGCCGAGATCTCGATGCGTGCGTGGCGGTTGCCGACCGTGTCCATCATCCACGCCGCCTTGAGCGTCAGCAGGCGCGCCATCTCGATCTCGATCCGTGACTCGGCGATCCAGTCCTGGATGTTGCCGCGCCTCGCCAGCGGCTGGCCGAACGTCACGCGCGAGACCGCGCGCTTGCACATCTGTTCGAGCGCTCGCTCGGCCGCGCCGATGGCGCGCATGCAGTGATGGATGCGTCCCGGGCCGAGGCGCGCCTGGGCGATCATGAAGCCGTCGCCCTCCTTGGCGATCATGTTGCTCGCCGGCACGCGCACGTCCTCGAACAGAAGTTCTCCGTGCCCGTCCTGGTCGTCGTAGCCGAACACTGGGAGGTTGCGCACGACCGTCACCCCCGGCGTGTCCAGCGGCACGAGCACCTGGCTCTGCTGCGTGTAGGTCGGGGCGTCGGGCTGTGTCTTGCCCATCACGATCAAGATCCGGCAGTGGGGGTGGAACACGTTCGTGATCCACCACTTGCGCCCGTTGAGCACGTACTCGTCGCCGTCGCGCTCGATGCTCAGCGCAATGTTGGTCGCGTCCGAGCTCGCCACATCGGGCTCGGTCATCGCGAACGCCGAGCGGATCTCTCCATCCAAGAGCGGCGTCAGCCAGCGGTCGTTCTGCTCGGGCGTGCCGAACTGGTGGAGCACCTCCATGTTGCCGGTGTCGGGCGCCGAGCAGTTGCATGCCTCGGAGGCGATGTGCGAGCGACCGAGGATCTCCGCCAACGGCGCGTAGTCGCTGTTGGACAGCCCGGCGCCGTGCTCCTCGTCGGGCAGGAACATGTTCCACAGGCCCGCGTCGCGGGCGAGGCGCTTCAGCTCCTCCATGATCGGCGGCTGGAAGTGCGGGTCGCCGGACTCGCGCAGCTGGCGCTCGTACACATCCTCCGCGGGATATACGTGCTCGTCCATGAACGCCGTCAGGCGCTCCTTGAATTCAGAACAGCGCGGGCTCGGCTCGAAGTCCATTGGTTCTCTCCCTCGATGACGGCGGTGGCGTGGACGGTCGCCTAGGATCATCGCGGATGAGCGACGACGGCGGGAGTCAGCGCGCAGAGGAGGTCGCCGGCCAGGGCGAGGCGGGCGCGAGCTACCGCGCGGCCGGGGTCGACTACGACGCGCTCGACGCCGGCAAGCGCATGGCGATGGCCAAGGCGCTGTCCACCTCCTCATTGCTCGCGGCGCGCGGCGGGCGTGCGCTGGACGCCTCGCGTGGCGAGCCGGCATTCGTGTTCGAACTCGGCGAGCAGACGCTCGCGTTCGTCGTCGAGGGGCTAGGCACGAAGTCGATCATCGCCCGCCAGGTGCTCGAAGAGCAGGGGATCGACTGCTTCGCGGACGTCGCCTACGACACGGTTGCGGCGATCGTCAACGACCTCTGCTGCGTCGGCGCGCTGCCGTTGGTGGTGAACGCGTACTTCGCCACCGGCGCATCGGACTGGTATCTGCAGGGCGAGCGCGCGGCGTCGCTGCTCGAGGGCTGGCGCGGCGCGTGCGCCGACGCCGGCTGCGTGTGGGGCGGGGGCGAGTCGCCGTCGCTTCCCGGAATGCTCGCCGAGCATGACATCGAGCTCGCGGGCGCCGCCGTCGGGGCGCTCCCCGACGGGCGCCGGCCGATCCTCGGCGAGCGCCTCGAGGCCGGCGACGAGATCGTGCTCGTCGCCTCCAGCGGGCTGCACGCCAACGGCGCGTCACTCGCGCGCAGGGTCGCCTCGCGGCTCCCGGACGGGTACGCGACCAAGCTCGGCGGCGCGACGCTCGGCGAGGCGCTGCTCGAGCCATCGGTGATGTACGTCCCGCTGGTGGCGGCGCTGCTCGAGCAGGACGTGCCGGTGACCTATTTCAGCCACATCACCGGTCACGGTCTGCTCAAGCTGATGCGTCCCGACAAGCCGCTTCGCTATCGCATTGAGCGTCTGCCTGAAGTGCCGCCGGTGCTGAGCTACCTCGTCGCGCAGGCGGGCATGGACTCGCAGGCGGCGTACTCGACCTTCAACATGGGCGCGGGCTTTGCCGTGTACTGCGGCGCCGGCGCCGGTGCGCGCGTCGTCGAGATCGCGGACAGCCTCGGGCTCGACGCGCTGCTCGCCGGGAGCGTCGAGGAGGGGCCGCGGGAGGTCGTGCTCGAGCCGGTCGGCGTGCGCTTCGGCGGCGAGCGGCTCGAGCTGTCCGTCACCCAGCCCTGACGCTCAGGCTCAGGTCAAGGGTCAGTGTTTGGATCACCGCCGCGTGCGGGCATACCGCGCTCCAGCCCATTCGAATACGCCCTGGGACCCAACGGTCACAACTTGAACGCAATGAGCGCGACATATAAGGTTTGCATCAGAAACTCGCCAATGTTCCACTGCGAACCTGCAGGGATCTCGATGTCGCCGGACCGGTATGGCTCCGGATCTACCCGGATCGAGGCGGACCTGTCCATCAAAAGAGGGAGAGAAACCTGATGCGTAGAGCATCGACCTGTCTTGCCGTCCTCGGCTTGGCGCTGCTGGCCCTACCTGGAGTCGCCTCGGCGTTGCCGACCGTCAAGTTCAAAGCGGAAGCCGTGCCGATCCCCGGCTACCCACACACCGGCAACATCCTCGGCGCGGGCACCGCGCTGAAGGCCGAATACGAAATCTCCGGGACCGAATACCTCGGCTCGCCGCCGCCCGTGATCGGCGTGAACTTCTACCTGCCCACCGGCTCTAAGCTCCACCCGACCGGGTTCCCCACGTGCACGGCCGCGACGCTCGAACAGTTCGGCCCGATCAAGTGCGCCAAGGGCTCGGCGGCCGGTCCGATCGGAACGGTGCTTGGCTTCGTGACCTTCGGCGGCGAACGCGTCGAAGAGCAGGCCGAACTGTCTTCCTTCTACGCACCGGGCGGTGGTTTCCTGTTCTTCACCGACGGCCACTCGCCGGTGTCCCTGGAAATCCTGTCGAAGGGTCACTACGTCAACGTCGGTGGCGGCGGCGGGTTCGGCCCCGAGCTGATCACCCAGGTGCCGCTCGTGGCGAGCGTGCCCGGCGCGCCGTACGCGTCGGTGAAGACGATCGACGTGAAGGCCGGGTCGGCGATCGGACCGAAGAACAACCCGAAGAAGGACACCTACTACGGCCGTGTGCCGACGAAATGTCCGAAAGGCGGCTTCCCGCTGAAGACCGAAGTGATCTTCGCGGAAAACGGGGAAGAATCGAAACCGGAGACGGCGACCGCTCTCTACAAGGCGCCGTGCCCGCGCAAGTAACGAAAGCGGAAGCTGCAGGGTTTGCGCTATTGAGGGCGTAAGCTCGACTACAGGCAAGGCTCGAGGGGCGACCCCATCGAAGACGGTGGGGTCGCCCGCTCGTTGTAAACGCAAGGAAGGAATGGGTTGAGGACGGAGATCGTGGGGTGGAGGAGATGGGCTGCTGGCCTCGCGGGCGCGGCCTGCCTCGCCACGCTCGTCGCCGTCGTCCTGCTCGCAACCGCCGCGGGCGGCTCGAACGGCGCCTACAACGTGCGCGCCATCTTCGACGACGCCGGCAACCTGATCTCGGGCGAGAACGTGAAGATCGCCGGCGTCAAGGTCGGAACGGTGAGCTCGGTCACGCCGACGCCGCAGGGCAAGGCGGCGATCGTGCTCAACATCGAAAACCCCGGCTTCAAGGACTTCCGCACCGACGCGAGCTGCGAAATCCGCCCTCAGTCGCTGATCGGCGAGAAGTACGTCGACTGCCTGCCGACGCAGGCGCGAGTCGAAGGCACACCGCTGCCGCCACCGCTGCGCAAAATCCCGAGTGGCCACGAAGGCGAAGGTGAGTATCTGCTCCCGGTGCAGAACACCTCGAGCCCGGTCGACGTGGACCTGCTAGGCGACATCAACCGCCTGCCCGAACAGCAGCGCTTCACGATCATCCTCAACGAACTCGGCGCCGGGCTCGCGGGGCGCGGCAGCGACCTCAGCGAAGTGATCAAGCGGGCCAGCCCGCGCTGCAGGAACTCGACAAGGTGCTGCAGATCCTCGCCAACGAGAATCACGTGCTCGCAAAACTCGCCGTCGACTCCGATCAGGCGCTGCAGCCGCTCGCCAAAGTCAGCTCCCGCGTCGCCGACTTCATCGTGCAGAGCAACACCGTGGCGCAGGCCGGCGCAGCCACGCGCGGCTCCCTGGCGCGCAACCTCGCGCTGTTCCCGCCCTTCCTCGAACAGCTCGGCCCCGCGCTCGAACGTGTCGGTCGCTTCGCCGAACAGACGACACCGACGTTCACCAGCCTGAAAGTCGCCGCGCCCGGACTGAACCAGGCCTTCACGAGCCTGCCCGCGTTCTCGCGGAGCTCCGAAAAGTTCTTCGTGAACCTTGGGCAGACCTCGAAAGTGTCGGGCCCGGCGCTCGTCGGCGTGAGGCCGCTGCTCAAACGCCTCGAAACCCTCGGCAAGGCCGCCGTCCCGTTCACGACTAACTTCTCGCAGCTGTTCGAAAGCCTGCGCAACACCGGCGGCCTCGAGCGGATCATGGACTTCATCTTCCTCGGCACGAGCTCGGCCAACGGCTACGACGCGCTCGGGCACTTCCTGCGTGCCGAGGGCGTTGGCAACGGCTGCCTCAAATACGAAATCACGCAGTCCTCCGGTGTGGGTTGCCGGCGCAAGCTGTTCAGCAACTCAGGCACGGTCGCGAGCGCCGGCAACCCTCCGAACGCGTCCTCAGCGGTCGCGAGCAGCACGACCAGCGTGCTGATGTCGCGCACGCTCGCGGTGCTCAAAGGCGCGACCCCGGCGCAGGCTCTCGCGCAATATCCCGGGCCCACGACGACGACGAGCGCAGGCGAAGCGTCAGCGCCGAGTCCCACGAGCGGCTCGCCCGCTCCGAGCGCCACGCCCGTCGGCGGCTCGACCGCCGGCACCACCTTCTACACGCCGCCGAGCGAAGGCTCGGAAGCGGATGGCCTGCTCCTCAAATACCTGCTCGGCAACGAATGACACGATGACCCGACACTCCGCCCTCCTATACCTGCTGCCCGCGCTGACCGCCGGCGCGCTCGCGCTGGCCGTGCCGGCGGCCGTCCGGGCGGACGAAACGAACACCGCGACGCCGCCGACGCCGAGCGCGACGCCATCGCCGCCGGCGGCCACGGAAACGCAGACCGGCTCCCAGGCCGCGGAAGCGCCGCCGCCGGCGACCAGCACGGCCGGCTCGCCCGAAGGCGCTGCGCCGGAAGCGCCGCCGCAGGTCCAGGCCGAGCACCCACAGGGCACGAGCACGAGCGGCTCGGCGACCGCCCATGCCAAGCACAAGTCCTCGAGCGCGCCGCCAGGCGACACAGCGGGGACAGCCAGGGAAGGCTCCGCGGCGGGCGGCGTGCGCGCGAAGAAATCGGCGCCGGCTCCCTCGACGCTGACTCCGTCGCTGCCGCTGAACCTGCGCTCCTCGATCTTCGGGGTACCGGCGTTCTTCATCGAAAGCTTCGAGATTCCGCCGTTCCTGCTGCCCATCTTCCAGGCCGCCGGGGCGGCGTACGGGGTTCCCTGGCAGGTGCTGGCGGCGATCAACGAGGTCGAGACCGACTACGGGCGTGACCTGAGCGTCTCGAGCGCCGGAGCAGAGGGCTGGATGCAGTTCCTGCCCTCGGAGTGGGCCCAGTACGGCGTCGATGCCAACGGCGACGGCTTCAAGGACCCGTACAACCCGGCCGACGCGATCTTCGCCGCTGCCAGGTACCTGCGCGCGGCGGGGGGCGACACGAACATCAAGGCAGCCGTCTTCTCCTACAACCACTCGCAGGCATACGTCGAATCGGTGATGCTGCGCGCGCAGCTGCTCGGGGGCACACCGTCAGAACTGCTCGGCGCCATCACCGGCCTGACCGAGGCCCGCTTCCCGGTGCACGCCGCTTCGCACTACAGCGACGGCTTCCCGACGGTCTCAGTCGGGGGGTCCGCGAAGCAAACGACGCTGGTCGGCACGACGATCTACTCGCAGGCGGGAGCGCCGGTGATCGCGGTTGCGGACGGCGAGGTCGTGCAGGTCGGCGACTCGCCTTCGCTCGGGCGCTTCGTGACGCTGCGCGACGCCTACGGCAACACCTTCGTGTACGCCGAGCTGGGCGATGTGGCCTCGGTGTATCCGGTGCTCGAGCCACACGTCCACACCACGCCGAGTCCGCGTGTCGCGCCACGCCGCAGCGAACAGGCGCCTGGCGGCCCGGCTACGGCCGGCGCCCAGCCGCGCTCGCCGCTGAGCGAAGGTGCCACGATCTCCGGGCTCGCGCTCGGCGCCGCGGCCGGCCTTGAAGCGAGCCCCGTCCCAACGCCGAACGCCGCCGGCCCGACGCAGGTGCCGGCGCCTCGGAAGACGGCTTCCCATGTGCGCGTCTTCACCGAAGGCGCCAACGACGTCTATCTGCATCCGCTCGTGCCCGGCGTGCAGGTGATCGCCGGCACGGTGCTCGGCCACGTCGGCGCCGGCGCAGGCGCTGCGGCCTCGACGACGGCAGAAGCCCCGCATATTGTCTTCCAGATGCGCCCCGCCGGCGGAGCGCCGCTGATCGACCCGAAGCCGATTCTCGATGGCTGGGTAGCTCTCGAAGACACCTCGATCTTCCGGGCGAAGGGCGAGAACCCGTTTCTCGCCACATCGCCGACGGTCGGCCAGGTGCTGCTCGAGTCAAAGCAGCAGCTCGAGCCGCAGCTTCTGCACGGCGGCGGCATCCGGCTGGGCGGCTGCGCGCGCCAAGACGTGCAGGCGGGCCGGGTGGACACGCGCGTGCTCGCGATGCTTGAGTACCTGTCGGTCTCGGGCCTGCGGCCGACCGTCTCCGGGCCTGCCGTGCGCCGCGAGGACGCCTGCGGCGCTCGCCGCCAACGCTCCCGCGAGCGCCAGCGCAGTCTCCGTTGAGATCACCGCCATCAACGGTGTGCCGGTCGCGGGCCATCAGGGGCCGGGCTCGATCGCGGACACGACCGTGCGCAAGCTGCTGATGCTCCAGGGGCTCGCGAGGCCCAAGCGGATCGTGAGCCTGATGAGCTACCCGGGCGCTGCCGCCGCGCACACGAGCCCGAACGCCCGCGACGCGATCCAGGTCACCTTCGGGGCGCTCGGAACCGGCGGCACCGGCGGTGCGCGCGTTGCTGCGCAGTCAGCGTCTGGGCTCACGCCCCGCGAGTGGATCGAGCTGCTCGACAGGCTCGGCGAGATCCCCGACCCGACGGTCGCCAGCGGCCACTCGAGCGCCGCGATACCCGACGGCGTGAGCCCGCCGAGCGGGCAGGCGAGCGAAGAAGGACAGGCACGTGGCAACTACTAGCCCGCCCACCCCGCCAGCGGCCACGCCGCCACCGCCACCGGGCGGCCCACCGGCTCCTCGCACGCCAATCAAAGCGCCACGCACCGGGCCGGTGCGGATTATCGCCGTCGGCGCCTTGGCGCTCGTCGTGCTGGTCGTCGCCTACCTCGTATTTGCCGGCTCGAGCGGCGCGAACTACAAGCTCGTGTTCGCCGAAGCCGACCAGCTCGTCAGGGGCGACCAGGTCGAGGTCGGCGGCACGCCGGTGGGCAGCGTCACCGACATCGCCCTGACCCCCAACTTCAAAGCGGAAGTCACGATCCACGTGGAAGGCTCGATCGTGCCGCTGCACGTGGGAACGGTCGCCCAGGTGCGCACGCCGTCGCTGACGACCGTCGCCAATCGCTACATCGAGCTCTCGCTGGGGCCCAACAGCAACCCTGCCTACCGGGCCGGGGCGACGCTGCCGGCGAGCGCCACGCGAGAAGTGACCGATCTCGACGCGCTGTTCAACACGCTGAACCCGAAGACGCGTAAGGGGCTGCAGGGGTTCATCCAGGGCACGGCCGAACAGTTCGCCGGACAGGGGCGAAACCTCCGAGCCTCGACCGAATATTTCCCACCCGCGCTTACGTCCACCGACCACTTCATCTCCCAGCTGACACGCGACCAGCCCGTCTTCACGCACTTCCTGATCGAAACCGCGAAGGCCGTGACCACGATCGGCGCGCGCCAGGAATCGGTCGCGAACCTGGTCGAAAACCAGAACAAGACGTTCCAAGCGATCGGCTCTGAGCAGACCGCGCTCGCACAGGGGCTGAAAAAGCTCCCTGTGACCCTGCGCCAAGGCAACCGGACGTTCGCGGAACTCCCCGCCACCTTCGCCGCGTTGACGACACTCGTCAACGCGTCGAGGCCGACGACCAAGTCGCTGACGGAGCTGTTCGAACGACTGCGGCCGCTGCTGAGCACCGCGACGCCGGTCGTGCGCAACTTCAGCGAAACCTTCAGCCGACCGGGGCCAAACAACGATCTGACCGATCTCGCGAACGCGCTGCCGGCGCTCGCCAAGCAGCTGACGACAGCCTCGCCGATCAGCGTCACGGCGTTGAAGGAAACGGTGCCGATCACCGCCGTATTCGGGCCGTACTCACCCGATCTGGCGGGTACGCTGCGCACGTTCGGCGCAGGCGCGGGGTACTACGACGCCGACGGCCACTACGTCCACATCAACCCGGTCCTGCCCGACTTCAAGGTCGGCGAACACGAAGCGCTCACGCCCGCCGCCACGGCACCCCAGGCGCTCGAAGGGCTCGTACACGGGCAGCTGCGCCGCTGCCCCGGCGCCGGAACCCAGCCGGCAGCGGACGGGTCCTCGCCGTTCGTCGACGGTGAACTGCTCAGCTGCGACCCGTCGGAGATCCCATGAACCGGCGTCGCAGTTCACTGGCCGCAAGCCCGCTGCTGATCGGCGCGATCACCACGCTGATCGTCGTCGTCGCCGTGTTCCTCTCCTACAACGCCAACAACGGCCTGCCGTTCGTGCCGACGTACAACATCAAGGTCGAACTGCCCGAGACGGCCGGCCTGCAGGTGTCCAACCAGGTCCGGATCGCGGGCACGCGGGTAGGCCTCGTCAGCTCGCTCACACCCCACCAGAACCCGCGCACCGGACGCATCACGGCGATCGCGGAACTCCATCTCGAAAAGAAAATCGAACCGCTGCCCGCCGACACGAAAGCGATTGTGCAGTCGGTCTCGACCGTCGGGCTGAAGTACCTGGAACTCGAAAAGGGCAGCTCGGGCCAGACGCTGAAGGCCGGTCACACGATCCCAGTCGCGAACACGCGTGAACCGGTGGACATCGAGGAACTCTTCAACATGTTCAACAAGCCGACCAGGACCGCGATCAAGATCAACAGCAACAACTTCGGCGACGGCCTCGCCGGCCGTGGGCTCGGCCTGAACAACACGATCGCGGAACTGCGGCCGCTCGTGATTCATGCGATCCCCGCCCTGCACAACCTCGCGCTGCCCGCGACCGGGCTGCACGAGCTGTTCGTCGCGCTCGACCGCGTGGCCTCCCAGTCGGCGCCGGTCGCGCAACAGCAGGCGGAATATTTCAGCAACCTCGACACGTTCTTCAAGGCTTGGGCAAGCGTGGCACCGTCGATCGAAGCCGCCAACAAGGGCGGGCCGGCGTCTCTGGAACAGGCGATCTACTCGCTCCCGCACGAGGCGCCCTTCTACGAAAACGCCGCGGAGTTCATGCACCTGCTGCGTCCCAGCGCGAACTCGCTGCGCACAGTCGCGCCGCAGCTCGGGCACGCCTTCAGCGTCGGCGCGACCAACCTCGCCGCGGCGACGGCGCTGAACACGAAGCTGGCCGAATCCTCCCAGGCACTGAACGAATTCGCGCACAACCCCGTGGTAACGCTCGCCTTCGAAGACTTCGCCGAAACGCTCGAAATCGGCAACCCGCTGCTCGCGGGGATCGCGCCCGAGCAGGTCAACTGCAACTACTGGACGCTGGCCTTCCGCAACCTCGCGAGCCTCGAGTCCGAGAACATCGGCGTCGGCACCCTCGCACGTGCGGGCACGCTGCTCGCTCCCTCGGGTGTCAACAATGAGGGTTACCCGGCATCGGCGCCCGCCAATGGTCCTGACATCGAAAAAGCGGGACCGGGTAGCAGCGCCATCGTTAAAAACAACCACCTTCACTACAACCCCTATCCGAACACGACGGCGCCAGGTCAGCCGAACGTATGTGAAGCGGGCAACGAGACTTATATTCCGGCCCAGCTCACTGTCGGCAAGCTGCCTGCAGCGGACGTCACGAACAATCGTGAAATCACCAACCGGGAAGACAGCCTGTTCGGCGCAAAGTATCCGGCCGCGACGCTCAAGGCGCTCGGACTCACCAAGGCACCGGCCAAGGCGAAGAGCAAGCCGAAGGGGAAGGGCAAGTGAAACGCGTGCGCTTCTGGGGTCGGCGGAATCGCGTCGCGGTCGTGGACCTGCAGCGCGCACACCCTGTCCGCGCGGGAATCGTGCTGCTCGTGCTGATCGCGATAGCCGTGTACTTCGGCTTCACCAAGCACCTCCCGTTCAAACACGGGTTCCGTCTCAAGGCCCAGTTCGCCACCACGGTTGACATTCAGCCGAAGTCGCCGGTGCGCATCGCCGGCGTCACCATCGGCCAGGTCACGACGATCCAGCGCCAGGGCAACACGGGCCTCGTGAACATGGAAATCGAAAGCCGCGGGCTGCCGATCCACACCGATGCGACCGTCAAGATCCGTCCGCGTCTGTTCCTGGAAGGAAACTGGTTCGTCGAACTGCAGCCCGGCTCGCCAACGGCCAGGACCGTTTCCTCCGGCTACACGATCCCCACCACGCAAAGCTCGGACCCGGTGCAGCTCGACCAGGTGCTCGACGCGCTCAACACGGACACGCGCGCCAACCTACAGAGCTTCCTCATCAACTACGGCGAAGCACTCACGGCGAAGCCGACCGCAGCAGAGGATGCCGAACAGGAACCCGAAGTCCGCGGGCTGAACGCGGCGCAGGCGCTGAACAAGGTCTACGCGCGTGGCGCGGCGCCGCTGCGCGGCGGCGCGATCGACGCCCAGGCGGTCACAGGGACCGAACCAAACGACCTGTCGAAGCTGATCGCGAGCATCGGCAGGATCACGGCCGCGCTGAACGTCCACGAACAGGACCTGAGCGAACTGTTCCCGAACTTCAACACATTCTTCGAAGCGCTCGCATCGCAGTCCGCCGGCCTGAAAACGCTCGTCGCGGAGCTGCCCGGGTCGCTGACGAGCGTCGATCAGGGCCTCGCGGGCCTCGACGCCTCGTTCCCGCCGACGCGCGCCTTCGCACACGACATCCTCCCAGGCGTGAAAAACACGAACCAGACGGTCGCCGCGACGCTGCCGTGGATCGAACAGGTCCAAGCCTCGCTGGCGCCGAGCGAGCTCGGCGGCGTGGCGAAGGGGCTGCAGGCCTCGATTCCCACGATCGCGAAGCTGACGGCCGAACAGACGCCGCTCTACAAGCAGACGGAAGCCTTCAACGAATGCATGACCAAGGTCATCTATCCGGCCGGCAACACCAAGATCCAGGACGGCAACAACACGACCGGCGTCGAAAACTACAAGGAATTCTGGTACAGCCTCGTCGGTCTCGACAGCATCGGCCAGGGCTTCACCGGCAACGGCCCGGGGGTCAGGTTCCTCGTTGGCAACAGCGGCCAGACGCTCCGCTCGCTGCCCGTCGGCGTCCTCGGTGCGCATCCGAAAACCGAAGGTGAAAAGCTGTTGACGCGCGCGCCGCTGACGCCGCTCGGGACGCGCCCGGCGTATCCCGCCGAAGAGCCCCCATATCAGCCGCTCGTGCCGTGCGCCAAGCAGGCGCTGCCGAACTTCAACGGACCGCTGTCGCAGGGCCCCGCCGACGGGAGCGGACAGGGATGAACCCCGCCGACAGTCACGAAGGCGGCCGGAGTGTCCGCGACCAGATCGAGCGTTACCGCGCGTCGTTCATCGCCGTGCTGACGATGGTCGCGCTCGCGGCGGTCGTCGGGGGCTACATCCTCGCCCATGAGAACCTCAAGCTCCCGAGCTGGGTGCCGGTGCTCGGGCACAACTACTTCACGCTCGAGGGCGAATTCCAGACCGCCCAGGCCGTGACGCCCGGCCAGGGTCAGGCGGTCACCATCGCCGGCGCCAAGATCGGCGAAATCGCGAGCGTCGATCTGCGCCACGGCGTCGCACTCGTGACGATGAAAGTCGACCCGAAGTATGCGACCTACATCTACCGCAACGCGACGATGCTGCTGCGCCCGAAGACGCAGCTGCAGGACATCACGCTCGAGGTCAGTCCCGGCACCCCCTCGGCCGGCAAACTGCACAGCGGGGAAGTGATCCCGCAGTCTCAGACGGCCGCGAACATCGACTTCGACCAGTTCCTTGCGGGGCTCGACGCGGAAACCCGCTCCTACCTGCAGGAGCTGCTCGCCGGGCTGGGCATCGGGCTGAAGGGCAACGGACCCGCCTTGTCCGCGGCGTTGAAGCGCTTCGACCCGACCGCTCGCTACACCGAAGAGATCGCCCAGCAGCTCGAAATCCGCCACGCGAACGTCGCGCGCTCGATCCACAACTTCGGCGTGCTGACGAAAGCACTAGGCGACAAGGACACCCAGCTGGCGCAACTTGTCGACGCGTCCAACGCGGTATTCAAAACGTTCGCCCAAGAGGACGCGAGTTTCAAGAAGACGCTCGCGCTGCTGCCTGGCGCCCTGCACAAGACGGGCGTCGGCCTTGGCAAGCTCGCGACCGCGACGCACGTGCTGGCGCCGACGCTGCACGAGCTCGAGCCGTTCGCGCGGGCCCTTGGCCCGGCCAACGAAGCGACACGCAAGCTCGCGTTGAAGACCACGCCGATCATCAAGAACGAGGTGCGTCCGTTCGCGCGCGAAATCCTCCCCGTTGTCAACGAATTGGGCCCAGCTACACAGAACCTCGCGCAGGCGCTGCCGAAACTGGCGTCCGCGTTCTCCGTGCTCAACGAATTCTTCAACGAGATCGCCTATAACCCCGGCGCCAGCAAGGGCGGCTTCCTCTTCTTCCTCGATTGGGGCAACCACGATCTCAACAGCGTGCTCAGCACCGCCGACGCCCACGGCGTGCTGGGCCGAAGCCTCGTCTACTTCAACTGCAAAGTGCTGCCGATCTTCAAAGGCGCCTCGGAAGTCAACCCAACGGTGAACCTGCTCGTCACGCTGCTGAAGCCGCCGACCAAGCAGGAATGCATCAACCAGGGGATCTTGAAAGGAAGCGTGAGCGCTGCGGCAAGCGCGCATGGCCACGCGAAGGCGCCAGCCAGCAGTCCGTTCTCAAGCCTGGCGAAAAACGCTTTCGGAGGCAAGGGCTGAGATGCAGAAGCGCGCCCCGACACTCGGCAACCTGCTGGTGATCATCCTGTTCGTGCTCAGCTGCTTCGCGCTGCTGATGTTCCTGTGGGAGTCCTTCGGCGGCCCGCTGCCGCTGAAACCGAAGGGCTATCGCTTCACCGTGGCGTTCCCACGATCGTTCTCCCTGGCCGAACAGTCGGACGTGCGCATCAGCGGCGTGGAAGTGGGGCACGTTGTCTCGCTGAAGCTGAACAACGAAGGCCGCACCGAAGCGACCGTCGAACTCAACGGGCGCTACGCGCCGATCCGCGAAGACATGCACGCGATTCTGCGCACGAAGACGCTGCTGGGGGAGACCTACATACAGCTGATCCCGGAGGCCGCCAGCGGACCGCGGCTCCAGGACGGACACCGACTCCCGAACAGCCAGGTCGAACCATCGGTGACCCTCGACGACATCCTCTCGGCGTTCGATCGCAAGACCAGAGCCGACTTCGAACTGTGGCAGAGGGAAGTCGCGATCGGGATCGCCAACCGCGGAGAAGACATCAACGCGTCCTTTGCCCAGCTCGAACCGTTCGTCGAACACGCCAACCAACTCGTGACGCTGCTCGACCAGCAGGAAGGGGCCGTGAAAGCGCTCGTACACAACACGGGCGTCGTCTTCAACGCGCTCGCGAGCCGCGACCACCAGCTCGAAGGGTCGATCGAAAACGGCGAGCGAACCTTCCACGCCGCCGCAGAAGCGAGCCAGGCATTTGCCGAAGCCTTCCAGGCGCTGCCGACGTTCGAGCACAACTCGACGGTGGCGCTCAAAGAAACAGATCGCTTCGCTGCGATCGCCAACCCCTACTTCAAGGAATTCCAGCCGACCGAGCGCCAGCTCTCGGCGCTGCTCGAGACGGCAAAGCCGTTCGCGCCCCAGTTCAACAGCTTCCTCACGGCACTCGGGCCGCTGACAAAGGCCGCCAAGACGGGCCTGCCCGATCAGAAGAAGTCGCTAGAACTCACAGTCCCGGTGCTCGAAAACTTCAGGCCCGTCCTGCACAACCTCGATCCGTTCCTGCAATACCTCGGTGAGTACCTGCCGGAGGTGCAGTCGTTCTTCGCCAACATCACCGCGGCGACGCAGGCGTCCGAAGAAAACGCCAACATCGGTAGCCACGAAGGTCCGAAGCAGCACCTGCTCACCGCGATGCAGGTGCTCACGCCGGAAAGCCTCGCGGTCTACCCGAAACGAATCGGCACCAACCGCGCAAACGCCTACCCGCACTCCGGCGCCTACGGCTCGCTCGTGAGCGGGCTGCCTGTGTTCAACGCGAGTACGTGCGCGAACTCCGCGCCGTCGGTCAGCGGACCGGCCAACGAAATCGTCTCCGAAGAACTCCTCAAGGAGCTCACCCACCCGCCGAACGCGGGCGAATCCCCGGTCGCAAACGAACCGGAAAAGGCCAACAGCGTGGCCGCGCCTGGGTGCGCCCAGCAGGGGCCGTTCACGTTCAACGGCGAAACGAGCCAGTTCCCGCATGTCGTGTATAAAGCTCCCCCGGGCAAGTGATGTCTGAGGACGACCGCCACCAGTACCACGCAAGCGACGTCGACTTCGTCGCCGACCCCGACGACGGCGAGTGGTCGATCCGCTGCCTGGACGTGCACAAGCGCCTCGGCGGCGTGTCGGTCCTCGACGGGCTGAACGTCGCATTCCCGGAGGACAAGATCACCGTCGTACTCGGACCGTCCGGCACCGGCAAGAGCGTGCTGATCAAGCACATCATCGGCCTGATGTTCCCCGACTCCGGCGATGTCGTGGTGAAAGGCAAAGTCGTCAAAGAGCTGACGATGCCCGCCCTGCTGGAATTGCGTCGCAAGATCGGCGTCCTCTTCCAGGACGGCGCGCTGTTCGGCTCGATGTCGGTGTTCGACAACGTGGCTTTCCCGCTGCGCCAGCACACGGACTACTCGGAGGGCATGATCTCGCAGCGCGTGCGCGAGCGGTTGGCCGACGTCGGCCTTGCGGACGCGATGGACGACGCGCCCTCGCAGCTCTCCGGCGGCATGCGCAAGCGCGCCGGCTTCGCCCGCGCGCTCGTTATGGAGCCGGACATCGTGATCTTCGACGAGCCCGACTCGGGCCTTGATCCGGTGCGCACCGCGCTGCTGTGCGACCTGATCCAGGAGATGCACCAGATCCACAAAGGCACCTATATCGTCGTCACGCACAACATCGCCTCCGCACGCCAGATCGGCGAATACATCGCCGTCCTTTGGCGCGGGCGGATCGTCGAATCGGGCGACGCCGCCAAGATGTTCTCCTCTGAGAACCCTTTCGTGCGCCAGTTCCTCAGCGGCTCGGCTGAGGGGCCGTTGACGATGGATTGACGATTGACGTAGGCAGAGCTCTATGCGAACATACGTTCGCATGGTGGTCTGCTTCTACATCCCGCGCTTCGAGCTGGTCGTGGCGGCCGGCGAGGGCCCGAAGATCGCTCACGAGACGCTGGCGGGGCGTGCGCTGGCGGTGGCGCCGCTCGTTGGCGGCGAACAGCGCGTGGGCGAGGTCTCGGGAGCGGCCGAGGCGCAGGGCGTGGCGCGGGGGATGGCCCTCGGAGAGGCGCTCGCCCGCTGCCCCGAGCTGGTGCTCGTGCCTGGCGACCCTGTGCAGGTGGCGGAGGTGTGGGAGCGGACGACGCGTGCGCTGGAGTCGATCGGCGCGGCCGTCGAGCCGGCCGGTCCAGGGCTCGCGTACTTCGAGAGCGAGCCGCTGCGCGGGATCTACGGCACGCAGGAGCAGACGCTCGCGGCAGCCGCGCGCGCCGGCCGAGCTGTGATCGGCAAGCGCCCCGTGCACATCGGGGCCGGGCCGACGCGCTTCTGTGCGCTGGCCGCCGCTCTGGCGGTGCGCTCGCGCCGTCCGCTCGTGCTCGACGGTGGAGAGGCCAGGCGCTGGCTCGCCGGGCGTCCGATCGGGCTGCTCGGCTTCCGCCAGGACACAGCGGCGCTGGTGGAGCCGCTCTCACGCCTGGGGGTGCGCACGCTGGGTGAGCTGACGCGGCTCGGGCGCTCTGAGCTGAGCGACCGCTTCGGGGCGCCGGGCGCGCTCGCGCACAGGCTGGCGAGTGGCGAGGACAGTCGCGTACGCCCGCGCCGCGTGGAAGAGTGTCTGGAGGAGTCGATGGGGGTCGGCGATGCGAGCTCCGGCGAGGCGCTGAAGCGCGTGCTGGGCGTGCTCGTGGACCGGCTGCTGGCCCGCCCCGAGCGGCGCGGGCGCACGCTGCGCGCCGCCACGCTATCGGCGCTGCTCCTCGCGGGCGGCGGCTGGCGCGAACGCGTGGTCTTCCGTCAGGCGCTGTGC
Source organism: uncultured Solirubrobacteraceae bacterium (assembly GCA_963827455.1). Taxonomy (GTDB): domain Bacteria; phylum Actinomycetota; class Thermoleophilia; order Solirubrobacterales; family Solirubrobacteraceae; genus Palsa-744. The sequence goes on from CAWHAW010000015.1 coordinate 95,381, forward strand.
GATCGCGAGCGCATCTGGCTGGCGCTGTCGACGCGTCTGCTGACGCTCCCCGCCCCAGCCGCCGTGCTGCGGCTGGGCGTCGAGGGCTTCGGGCCGCCCCTCAGCGAGCAGGGTGGGCTGTTCGAGCAGGAGAACCCGGATGGGCAGCCCGCCGCTAATCCTGCGCGCGCCGCGCGCCTGCGCGAGGCCGTCGCCCAGGTGCGCGCGGTGGCAGGGCAGGATGCGGCGCTGCGCGCCGTGTGCGTCGATCCCGACTCGCGCGTGCCCGAGCGGCGGGTGGTGCTGGCCCCGATTCCGGATTGATGGCTCGCGCATGGCTCGTGCCCTGAACAAGCCCCGCCAGGCGCGTGTGCGATTGGACCCCGCCCGCCCCGAGGGCATGCCGGCCGAGGTGGACGGCGAACGCGTCGAGTCGCTGCGGGAGTCCTGGCTGGTGGAGGACCGCTGGTGGACCGCCGAGCCGCTGCGGCGCCGCTACTGGGAGCTGGTGGGGGAGCGGGGCCGCAACGTGGTCGTCTTTCACGACCTGGGCTCGAATAACTGGTTCGTGCAGAGCTCGTGAGTATGGCCGCGAGGACTTCGCCATACGTCGAGCTGCACTGCCACTCGGCGTACTCGTTCCTGGACGGCGTGTCGCAGCCGCACGAGCTGGTGCAGCGCGCCGGCGAGCTGGGTCACACGGCGCTCGCGCTGACCGACCACAACTCGCTCTCGGGATCGATGGAGCTGGCACAGGCCGCGGCGGACAGCGGGGTGAGGGCGATCCACGGCGCGGAGATCGACGTGGCTCTCGAGGAGCCACGCGCCGGCGAGGGCGGTGATGGCCGCGCTGTGGCAAGCGGCGCCCACGGGGCGGGCGGGACGCGTCACCTGACACTGCTCGTGCGCGACGCGCGCGGCTGGAGCAACCTCTGCCGGATCATCACGCTCGCCCATGCGCACACCCGTGACGGCACGGCACGGCGCGAGCGCAGCGAGCCGTGGGTTGACTTGCAGGCGGTGATCGACCATGCCGAGGGTCTGGTCTGCCTGACGGGCTGCGCCGAGCGCTCCGTGATCGGCCGCGGAAACGACGACCAGCCCGCCGCGCGGCGGCTGCTGGACGCGTTCGGGCCGGAGGGCCTTTACGTGGAGCTGCAACGCCCGTATGCCCGCCACGATCGTGCGCGCAATCGTGCGCTCGCCGCGCAGGCGCGGCGGTTGGGAGTCAGGTGTGTCGCCACCGGCGACGTCCACTCGCACACGCGCGCCAGGGCCGAGCTGCAGGACGCGTTCGTGGCGCTCGCCCACCACGCCACGCTCGACGCATCCGAGCCGCTGCGACGCGGCAACCACAGCCATGTGATGAGCACGCCCCGGGCGATGGCCAGCCGCTTCGACGATCATCCCGAGGCGGTCCGTGAGACGCTGGCGCTGGCCGAGCAGCTGACGTTCGACCTGACGACGGACCTCGGCTACCGCTATCCGGGGGCGGAGGACGAGGGCTCCACGCGCCGTCTGGCAGAGCTCTGCCGAGCGCGGCTGGACGAGCGCTACGGGTCGGACTGCGTGCCTGCGCCAGCCGGCGGCCGCGGCGCCTACGCGGAGGCGCACGCGCGTCTGGAAGAGGAGCTGCGCGTGATCGAGCAGCTCGGTCTGGCGGGATTCTTCCTGCTCCATCACGACATGCTCGAGCTGGCGCGCGAGGTCGCCGCGGAGGTCCGCCCCGGTGGCGATTCGCCGCGCGCGCTACTGGCGCCGGGACGCGGACGCGGCTCGTCGGTGTCCTCGATCGTGTGCTACCTGACCGGCCTCTCGCACATCGACCCGATCGCAAGCAGGTTGGAGCTGGGGCGCTTCCTGCACGAGGACCTGCACGGGCTGCCCGACATCGACCTGGACTTTCCCCGCGACATCCGCGAGCGGCTGATCCCGCGCGTGCACGAGCGCTACGGGCGCGACCGTGCAGCGCTGGTGGCGGCCTTTCCGACGTTTCGTACGCGCGGGGGGATCCGCGAGCTGGGCAAGGTCCTCGGGCTGCCCGCCGGCGAGATCGAGCGCGCCGCCCGCGGAGCCGAGCCGTGGGGTCGAGATGCCGAGAGCATCGCCCCCACCGGACAGGGCTCCACACGCTGGCGCTGGCTGGCGCGGCTGGTCGAGCAGGCCTACGGGCTGCCACGCCATCTCTCCCAGCACTCGGGCGGGATGGTGATCGCGACGAGGCCGCTGATCGACTGCTGCCCGGTGGTGCCCGCGGCGATGGAGGGCAGGCAGATGGTCCAGTGGGACAAGGATTCGTGCGCTGATGCGGGCTTCCTGAAGATCGACCTGCTCGGCCTCGGGATGCTCTCGGCGGTGGAGCGCTGCGTGGAGGAAATCGCGCGTGTGCGCGGTGAGCGAATCGATCTCTCCCGCATCCCGTTTGACGACGCGCAGACCTTCAAGGCGATCCGCGCGGCCGACACCGTTGGCGTCTTTCAGATCGAGAGCCGCGCGCAGATGCAGTCGATTCGCCGTACGCGGCCGGAGAACCTCGACGACCTCGTCATCCAGGTCGCGATCGTGCGGCCCGGCCCGATCCAGGGCGGAGCGATCAACCCGTACATCGAGCGGCGACGGCGCCTGCGCGAGGACCCCGAGTTCGTGGTCCCCTACGATCACCCATCGCTCGAGCCGGTCCTGCGGGAGACGCTCGGCACGATCATCTTCCAGGACCAGGTGATGCAGGTGGCAGAAGTGTTCGCCAGCTTCACCCCCGGGGAAGCGGAGGGGCTGCGCCGGGCGATGAGCCGCAAGCGCTCGCACGAGATGCTCCATGGTCACCGCGAGCGCTTCATCGAGGGGGCGCTGCGGAATCGGGAACCCCCCCAACCTGGGATGGGAGACCCGCCCACCCCGCCCGACCGCCAGACGGCCGAGCGCGTGTGGACGATGATCGAGGGCTTCGCTGGCTTCGGCTTTCCCAAGGCGCACAGCGCCGCCTTCGGCCTGCTCGCCTACCAGTCGACCTGGCTGCGGGTGCACTTTGGCGCGGAGTTCCTGTGCGCGCTGTTGAACGAGCAGCCAATGGGCTTCTACGCTCCGGACAGCCTCGTCCACGAGGCCGAAAACCGCGGAATCGCCATTCACAGGCTCGACGTGAACGCCTCCCAGGTGCAGTGCACGGTCGAGCGGGGCGGTGTGCGCCTTGGCCTGGGCTACATCAAGGACGTGCCCGCCGCCGAGATGCACAGGCTGGTCTGCGAGCGCGAGCGCAATGGGCCCTTCACCAGCCTCGGAGAGCTCGCCGGGCGCATCGCCTGCAGACGCGGCTCGCTCGAACAGCTGGCCTGGTCGGGCGCCTGCGACGGCCTGCTCGACACCCACGCGGACGGGTCTCTGCCGCTCGTCGAGCGCGACCGGCGCACGGCCCTGTGGCAGCTGGGGATGGCGGCGCCGGCGGAGACGGTCGGGCGCTTCGGGGCGAGCGACGGATCGGGGGCCAGCGACGGCTCCTCCGCGGCGGCGCATGAGAGCACGCAGCTGGCGCTGCCCCTGGAGCTGCCCGAGCCGCCGCGGCTGCGCGCGCTCGGACGCTGGCAGCGGCTGATCGCCGACTACTCCACCAGCGGCGTGACGCTCGGCGAGCACGCGCTGGCGATCCTGCGCGGGCGGCTGACCGTGCCGATGTTGGCCACCAGCGCGCAGCTGCCGCGACTGCCGTCCGGTTGCCAGGTCGCGGTGGCGGGGTTGGTGATCGCCAGGCAGAAACCGGGGACGGCGAAGGGAACGATGTTCCTGCTGTTCGAGGACGAGTTCGGCACGGTCAACCTGATCGTGCCGAAGGCTGTCTACGAGCGCCATCGCCCCCTGGCGCGGGCCGAGCCGCTGCTGCTCGCCCGGGGCAGCCTCGAGCGCGCGCAGGGGGTTATCAACGTGATCGTGCGCGAGCTGGCAGCGCTCGAGCGCTTCCTGCCGGGTGGCATCGAGGAGGACGAGGGGAGGGTTGCGCAGGCGCGCGTGCACCAGCTGCGCCGCGAGGACCCGCAGCAGTCAACGAGAGAGGAGCAGGCCGGTGGCGATGAGGTGGGGTCGAGCATGCGCGCGGTCGCGCCCCCGATCCAGAGCTTTGCTATGGGCCGGCGACGCTAGCGGCCCAACTATGCGGGCTAGGATCTGGATGGTTGCCCGGTCGAGCCTGGGGCCTTTCGCCCTGTCCGGTAGTGGCCCTGGTTGTCGTGCTCGACCGGGCGGCCTCTTACTGCTAGGCGTCGTGTCCGGGACGTGCCGTAGTTCGGGTTACCCGGATGGTTCGGCTTGAAACAGAAGTCCATTTATCGGTAAATATTTGGTCATTGGGCTTGACGCGGCTTTCGGTTCGTGTTAGGAATTCGCGTTGCCTGGACAGGGCGCCCCGCAGATGCATCGGGGGACATTGGTGGAGCTTGGCTCTGCCGTCATATGGGGTGAGGAGGCGGGGCCATGAGGCTCGGTTTGTTGTCGCGCCGTGCTGGCGTTTTGCTCGGATGCGGGTTGGTCGCGGGGATGGGGCTGCTGTTGTGTGGTTCCTCTGCTGAGGCGGCCGAGCGCGAGTGGCCGTGACTCGTTTGAATCGGCGGGTGTTCGCGAAGTGCTGTCGCACGAGCTTCAGGCTCCAGGCCCAGCGGTCGCATCTGCGGGCGCCTCAGGCGGCACTGGCGACAGCGCTGCCCCTGCTGGGGAACTGGTGTCGAGCATGTCGACGGCGTTCTCGGATACGTGGAGGGCGCCGCACCGGCCGTTGGTGACGCGGATCTTCGGTGCGCCTGTGAACTACAGGGGTAGCGATGGGTCCTGGCACGCGATCGATAGCGCGCTGGTCGCCTCGCCGCTCGGTGGCTACGAAAACACGGCGAACAGCTTCCGCTGCGGCTGCCAGAATCGTTGTCCTCGAGTGTTTCGCTGAGCGCCGCAGGGGGCACGGTCTCGTTCTCGCTGGAGGGCGCCTCCGACTCGCTGCCGTCGGTCTCGGGCGCGACGGCGACTTATCAGGAAGCTTTGCCTTCGACGGATCTGTCCTACGTCTCTGAGCCGGCCGGGGTGCAGGAGGTCGTGACGTTGAAGGGTGGGGAAGCGCCCAGCGAGCTGCGCTACTCGCTGTCGCTGCCGGCTGGGTTCTCGCCCCGATCGGAAGCGGACGGGTCGATTGCGCTCGTCAACAGCGCTGGGGCCGTGATGTTCACGATCCCAGCAGCCACCGCGTATCGACCCGCCGAAGGTCCTGGGTCTGGTCGCGTGTTGCCGAGCACGATCGCGGCATCAGGGTCGGGCTGGGAGCTGACGGTCGACACCGGCGAAGCGTGGTTGCGCGAAGAGCTCGCGTCGGGTGCGGTCGCTGTCGACCCGACGGTGTTCGTGTCGGCTGCGCAGGCATGCACGCTCGCGGCGGAATCGCCGACGACTAGCAAATGCTCGTCCTCGGAACTGCGTGTGGGCTATGACTCGACGCATCAGGAGAACCACGCGCTGCTCGAGTTCAACCTCAGCGAAGAACTGCCGCTCGCCGCAAACGTGCTCTCCGCCAAGCTCGGGGCTGTACGTGACAGCGCACAGCACGAGCACAGCCAAGGCAGTCGGTGTCTATCGCGTGACCAAGCCATGGACAACGAGCGCGACGTGGGACACCTACGACGGGACGCACTCCTGGACCACCCCAGGCGGTGACTTCTCAAACCCGGAAACCGAATCTGATGCCGCGGTCAACCCGTCGGTCGGCGCATCGAGCGGCTGGTACTACTGGTATCCCACGAAACTCGTGCAGGAGTGGGTCAACACGACCAAAGCCCCTGAATACGAAGGAAAAGCAACGGGGTATGCCAACGAAGGTCTTATCGTCAAGGACCAGACCGACAACCAGACCGCGAACATGTTGACGATCGACTCGCCCTCGGCGTCGAGCGACCAGCCGTATCTCGAAATCGCCTATGAGCCCCGTGGGGTCGGATCGGAGCCGCAGTACACGATGGTCGCGACGCCGTTGACGGACAAGTCGACGCTCGGCGTCAACGTTGCGAACGGAAACATCCTGCTGCAGAGCAGCCAGCTGCAGATGACGGGCGTCGCTGGGTTCGGCTACTCCGATACGCGGGTGTGGAACGGGCTGAACGGCGAGAAGCAGGAATACGGGCACTGGGAGGACTCCAACGCGCTCGAACTCGAAGAATACGGGGATGGGTCGGTGAGCTTCGAGGACGGGACGGGGGCATGGTTCGAGTTCCAGAAGCAGTCGACGGGGTCGTTCATGTCGCCGCCCGGGATCAAGGCCGTGATGTGCGCGGCCGGTAGCCCGAGCCCCTGCCCGAGTTCGCTGCCCACGGGCGTGGGACACGAGCTGATCTACGACGCAAGTGAGGAAAAGGTCGAGTTCACAAACGAAGGGAAGCTGATCCAAGAAGACCGCTATGGCCACAAGGTCGCCTCGGAATTCATAGCCGCCCACACGATCGCCTACACCGACCCGCAAGGCCACAAAATCGAACGCGTGGACGAAGGCTCGGAACACTACGTCAGCGAACTCAAGGACCTCAGCGGCGAACGCAAACTCACGTTCACGTACAAAAACTTCGGGGAAGGCGAACCGGAGCTCGAAAGCGCGACCGAAGCCGACGGCAAGACAACGAGCTACGAATACAGCAACTACACGGTCACGAAGATCACCGATCCCGACGGGCACGTCACGAAACTAGGCTACGACAGCCACCGGCGGATCACAGAAATCACACGCGTGACCAACCTCGAACACGGCACAGGCCCGACGACGAAACTCGCCTACTACGAAACGGGCAAAGCACCGGGAGAATACTGCGCAGCCAACCAGACCGGCACGCTCGTCAGAGACCCCGACTGGACGAAACCCGCTGGCGAAAAAGAAGGCAAAGAATTCAAACTCGCGGCCCACGAAACGCTCTACTGCGCGAACGTCCTCGACCAGGTCGAAAAGACATTCGACGCCGCCGGCAACGAAACCGCGGCGACGTTCGACCCGTTCGGCAACCAGCTCTCAGCGACCGCGGCGCCGCGCGAAACCGGCGCCAGCCGCGGCGTAACCAGCCTCGTGTATGGCGTCGCCGGCAAAAACCTCGGATGCGTAGTGGAAGGCACGACCGGCAAACCCCGCGGCGAATGCCCCTCCGGCGCGCTCGAACAAGGTTACGCGACCTCATCGAAATACGAAGACAAAACATTCGCGAACCAGCCAACGACAGAAACCTCAACACGACAGAAGTCCGCGAACCTCTGCTACTGGGAAGGCGGACATCCCTGCACGGGAACTGAACTCGAAGGCGCGACCGGCACGGCAGGCGGACTCAAGCGCGAAACAGATGCGCTGACGAGCGAAAACTCGACGAACTTCAGCTACAACACCGAAGGAACGCTTAAGGGCACAATCAAGGCCACGACCGACGCCGGCGGACACAAGACCACCTATGAATACGACGAAAAAGGAAACCTCAAGACCATCGTCCCTCCCGCCGGGTCAGGCCTCGGGAAGACCACAATCACCGTCGACCCCGACGGTCGGCCGCACACCATCACGCAATGCCTCGTGGAATCCGGCGGGTCGTGCACCTCCAGCGAGACAACCACACTCAGCTACGACAAGGACGATCGCGTCACAGAAGCAGTCGACACCGGCCCCGGCGCGACAAAGACGTTCAAATACACCTACGACGGAGACGGCAACCTCGAAAAGCGCGAAGACCCGACCGGCACCACCAAATTCACGTACGACGCACTCCGCCGGGTGATCAAGGAAGAGCTGCCAGGCAGTGCCACGGAGGAATACACCTACGACGCGGCCTCGAACCTAGCCGCGTTCACCGACAGCGGCGGGATGAGCGAATACAAATACAACGGTCTGAACGAGCTCGAAGCGATGGCCGAGCCCAGCGGCAACTGCGGAGAAACACCCTCGAAATGCACGCGCGTCGCCTACGACAACGACGGCTCGCTGACGAAGCTCACCTACCCCTCCGGCGCAACACTCAACTACACGCTCGAACCCGCGACCGGGCGCCCGACAAAAATCGCCGCGAAGAACCCGGCAGGCACGACACTGCTAAGCAACGAATATACCTACAAGGAAGGTACGAATGACACACCCCTGATCAACCACGACTTTTTCACCGGGCCGGGCGGAGTGACGGCCGCCACGACCTACGATTACGACGCCCTCGAACGGCTGACCTTCGCCGAAACGCAAAGTGAACCCGAAGCCTACGCCCCATCCTGCTACCAGTACGGCTACGACGGAGCCGGGAACAGGACATCTGAAGCCTACACAAATAAACCCAACACCTGCACGACCAGTGGACCGTTCTACCGCTACAACACGGGCAACGAGCTCGAATGCAGGATGAAAACAGAAGGAGCGTGCTCAAAATCCAGTTCGAGCGAGATCTCAGGCTACAGCTACGACGGCGCCGGCAACGAGACCACGATCACCGGCTACAACGACCCCGCAAGCACCACCTTCTCATACAACAACCTCAATCAGCTAAAAGCCATCACGCCGCCTTCCTCGAGCGAACGAGCCGTGACGTATCTCGGGAGCGGACAAAGCATCCTCACGGGATTCGGATCCAACACACTGCAAAACAGTAGCCTCGGCCTCACGAAGCAGGTCAACGAATCAGGCACTAGCTACTATGCCCGGACATCGGCGGTCTGCTCGTGGACGAGCGCTACCCGGCGGCTCGACGTACAACCCCGTATATGACGCTCAGGGAGACGTCGTCGGCGTACTGAACAGCAGCGGCGAACTCGTACAAACTATTCGTTATGGCCCATACGGGGAGAACGCGAGCAGCGCCGGCAGCCTCGCATTCAGCGCCACCGACGACCCGTTCACGTTCCAAGGTGGATACCACGTAGTCGGCGGTAATGCCGGCACCGGTAACGTCTCGAATGGGCTGTATCATTTCGGCGAACGGTACTACGACCCCACCATCGGGAGATGGACGCAGGAGGACCCGATGGGAGGCGACGAATCGTATGCCTTCGCCGAAGGCGATCCGGTCAACAATAGCGATCCGCTTGGAACTTGCGTGTTTGATACTGCTCTTTTGCCTACCGTTGTGGCCGAACCGCACGCGACCTATTGGCAACTGTGCTACAAAGGACACAATGCCGGGTACATAAAGTGGGTGTCCAAGTCGAGCGTCAAATGGAGGAGCCGCAGCCAAGCTCACGGTCCTAGCGTATGCAAGGCGCTGCAGGTCGGAGGCTCTGCGATGGCCGTGTACTACGGAGGGGCCGGTATCGTCACGAGCCCGGCAGGTCCCGAGGTGAGCGGCCCACTGTTCCTGATGTCTGGAGGGTCGGAGCTCGTGGGTGAGGCCTTTGGCCTAGCCCATGACCTAACCGGCTGCTGATCGAGCATGGTTGTCCGTACGAGCGCCCGGAAATGACAGAGCCAGCCAATCCAAGGCAACGTAGTCGGACGAAAGCCAACGATCCGGTGAGGTTCGCGCGCAACGCTGCCCTCGTTAGTGGCGTCGCAGCTGCTGCGGTGATTGCAACCAGCTTGGCGGAGGGTGACGTGGTGTTGCTCGTCCTCGGGATAATCGCGTTGTGGTTCGCCGTCGGCGGCGTTGCGATCTGGGCACGGCGCGAACGCCATCGAGCAGAGAGTGCGCCAGACGAGTAAGCCTAGCGTCAGCCGTCGCCGGATCGCAGCATCACCGGCTGGCGGCTTCCGAGCCGCCTTCCAGGCGAACACCGGGAACCTGTACACGTACAACTCGGCCTCGGGCCCCGCGAACCTCCAGCAAGGCATGGACAACAGCACCAGCCCCAGTATCGCTGCGCTTGCCGGCGGTGGCTATGAGATGGCGTTTCAGGCGAACAAGCCGTGACGTATCTCGGGAGCGGCCAAAGCGTCCTCAGGGGATTCGGAGCCGACACCCTGCAAAACAGCACCCTCGGGGTCACCAAGCAGGTCAACGAATCGGGCACGAGCTACTACGCACGGACAGCTGGCGGGCTCCTCGTGGACGAGCGCCTCCCGAGTGGCAGCGACTACAACCCGATCTATGACGCCCAAGATAACATCGTGGGGCTACTGAATAGCAGTGGCGAACTCGTACAAACCATTCGCTACGGGCCTTACGGCGAGAACACCAATGCGACCTCGTACGGCCTCGCGTACAGTGCGACCAACGACCCGTTCACCTTCCAGGGCGGATATCATGCCCTCGGCGGTAACGCCGGCAAAGGCAACGTCGCAAACGGCCTCTATCATTTCGGGGAACGCTACTACGACCCGACGACCGGGCGATGGACCCAGCCCGATCCCGCGAGCGAAGGCTATATATTCGCCGGAAATGATCCCATAAACGAAAATGACCCGGACGGAACATGCCCGTTCGACCGCAATCTTCAACCATCGATCTTTTCTCAAGGGAACTACACCTATATCCAGATCTGCGGCACCCATGGCAGGAATGTCGGCAAGCTGGTGGGCTATCTTCGCGTGTCAAATTCCGCGTACAAACACGGAGAGAGCACCGGAGCGAGCGAGAGCATCTTGGGGCGCATCATCGGAGGCACCGTCGGAGCTGTCGTGACGATCGCGGGGTTGGGCGGGGGGACCTTGTGTGCTGCCGCGACGGTTGACGTAGATCCCATCGTCGCGATGCATTGCGTTGGGACAGGCACAGGGGTAGCAGCGGCCGGAATGAGGCTGTGATCGGAGCAATCGACGGGGGGCTGGAATAACAAAGACGGTTGGTGCAGGTTGGTACGCTTAGAACCATGGTGTGGTCGGCGTTGATCGACGGGTGTGGCGATTACGCTTCGAGCAGGCGAGCGGCCGTCAGGGTGCCATCGTGCTGACGGCGGTTGGGGTGATTGTCTGCGCTGTATGCGCCTGGATTGGCTACGAGCTCGCGGCGTGGTACGGGCCGAAGGTTGGGATAACTGTGAGGAACAAGTCGTCTGGGGGTCGGCGGACGCGGCTGTGGATCGTGGCGATGATCGTAGCCGCCATCGCCGTGGCGCTCATCTGGAGTCTCGACGCGGTGGCTGGTCTCGTTGTGCTAATTGTCGGCGTGGTCGTGCCCCAGTTCGTGCTGGTAGCGCACCGCATGCGAGCTGCGCGGCGCCAGACTGACGCGGCGAGGCAACTCGGCAGACCTACCAACCACGCGGATTCCTAATGGTGCTCCTTTAGGTTGGTGCTGCTGGGCCTCACTGACTCGCGCTTTCGCCGCGTAACCAACGACAGTTCAGCGTCGCATTAGGACCCCGGTGTACGAGTGCGCATATAGAAGCGGCACCCGTACGAACTAGGCGCTGCATCACGCCGGCAGGAAGGTGGCGCGGGCGCAACCCCGGCGATGAGCGCAACAGCGCCGGCGCCGACGGTGCGCGCGCCGGTGGCGGGGCTGAACGCTTGTGGGGTCGCGTGACGGAAGCAGGATTTGCTGTTGCGCCCTCGCTCGAGACGGGCGCCGCGGGTGCGGGCGGTCGCGAGTGTGGTCGGACGTCAGGATGCGACGGGCGACCGAGGTCGCATCGAGACGAGAGGTGTGTCGATGCGTGCGTCAGCTAGGGCGACGCCGAGCGATCTGTATGGGTCGTGGTTCGCAAGGCGAGCTTGTGGGTAGCATCCTGTCGATGCGAGTGGCCCTGAGCGGCGTAGCGGTGGGCGCGGTGCTCCTGGCGATCGGTTGCGGTGCGAGTCACTCAGCGAAGCCGTCCGAAGCCGAAGTCCGCGCTTTGTTTGCTCGGGTGGCGTCGGCCGGGCGTGCGGCGGATTTCGCTCACATTTGCAAGAGCGAGATGTCCCCCGCGCTTTTGCAGCTGGACTATCTTGCCGGAGGGGACTGCGCCAGTGATCTGAGAGCCGAGTGGCACGAAGGCGTTGAGCTGGCCAAGATTGGCTCGCAGACCCGCGTGGTCATCGATGGGCGCAAGGCCGTCGTCTTCGACGGTGCAGCTCCCGATAGCGCGATAAAGGTGCGTGGCCGATGGCTGCTCGCCGAATTTCCGCGGAACCGCCGCCATGCGCTTGTCGGAGAAGCGTGTCAAACAGCAAGGGCGACAGATTTCAACTCTGGAGCGCGCCAGTCGCCCACGGTCGACTATGAACTCTTGCTCGGTTGCTCGCGGTGACGCCGCTCACCACAGCGCCGGTGGGCGAACGTGGGCATCCTCGGGTCCTGAGCGCGCACAACGCGTCCCGTCGCCACAAGAGCCGCGAGGTGACGGCCATGCAGGCCAGCGGGAATCGCGCCAGGTGCCCGACCTGTGCAGATCTCCCGCAGCGAACTAAACTAAAGCCCTAGCAAGACCACATCACGCACACTCCACTTTCGCAGCCAACCGCCACGCGGGCGACCGTGACCGCCATCAACGCCGTACGCAAGATCGGCCATATGTTGCCGGTGTGAGCCATCCTGTGTTTGACGGAGACTTTGATCTAGCCCGGGTTTCCTGGAGTCGGCGGTCTGGAATCAGGCGGCGGTCTGTTGTTGTTGGTGTTGGTTCTCGAACTCGGTTGGTGTGAGCATCTGCAGGGCGCTGTGGCGTATGCGTGTGTTGTGCCAGATCTCGATGTAGTCGTGGATCGCGGTGGCGAGCTCGACGCGTGTCTTCCATCTTCTGCGGTTGAGCAGCTCGACCTGCATGCGGGCCCAGAACGCCTCGACCATCGCGTTGTCGAACGGAGCGCCGACGGCGCCGACGGATGGTGCCAGGCCGGCTTCTGTGACCTTCTGGCTGAAGACCCAGGATCCGAACTGGGTGCCCTGGTCGGAGTGGATGATTCCGCTGGCCGCGAGGTCGCGGAGGTTCTCGGGCTGCCGTTCTGAGCATCGAGCTGCCCAGCCCGCGAACGCGCTCTACGCATCAGGCGGCGCGGATAGGCTGCCACGAGTGCAGGGCCGAGCCACGACGAGCGCTCAACGCTCGCCGCCACACGCAGACGCGCAGACGGCTGCGGGTGATCATGGCCGTCACGCGCGCCGGCGCGACGCGCTGCTCGTCGGCGTCGCCGGTGCGATCGCGCTGGGGGTGCTGAGCGCGCCGATCCGCAAGGAGCCGACGCCGCGTGGGGACGACCTGATCTACGAAGACATCGCCCGCCACCCGTTCGGCGTGCACACGTTTCCGTTCGGCTTTCGGCTCGGGCTGCCGCTGCTGGTCAACTGGCTGCCCTTCGGCCACACCTTCTCGTTCACCGCGCTGGCGTTGCTGGCCGCGGGCGGGGCGGCGGCGTTCGCGTATCTGCTGATGCGCCAGCTCGGCAGCGATCCGCGTGTGGCGGTGGCGCTGGCGGTGTTGATGTGCGTCTCGCCGCCGTTTGTGATCGTGATGCTCCGCCAGGGGCGCAATCCGGACATCGCGACCGTGTTCGCGATGATGGCGGCGAGCTACTTCGCGGTGCGGCGAGAGCGCTGGCGCCTGGCTGTGACGCTGGCGCTCGGCGTGGTCGTACGCGAAGCGGTGCTGTTCGTGGTCCCGTTCGCGTATGCGCTGTGGGCGCTCCGTCCGTTCGATCGCCGCGCGGCGCTTGACAGCCTCGCGGTGGCGGCCCCCGCGGTCGCGGTCTACGCCGCGATCAGGCTCGGCATCCGCACCGTCGGCGAAACGCAGGTTCCGGGCTACGCGGGATCGCTGGTGGCAGAGCGCTTCACGGTGATCAAGCTGGGGCTGCAGAGCGCCTTTCGGGAGGCGCGCCGCATGTTCACCGTGTACGGGCCGCTGTGGCTCGTCGCTCCGTTGGCCCTGCGCGACATGCGCTTCGCGCGTCGTGGCCTCGTGCTGGTGGCGCTGAGCGTGGTGGCGATGAGTTTCGCGCTCGACTGGGGGCGCATGATCCTGCTGGCCGCGCCTGTGTTCTATCCCGCCGCGGCGCATGTGCTGAGCCGGCGTCCGAAGTGGCGTGCGCCGGTGTTCGCCGCGTTTGCGCTGCTGGCGATCGTGTATGCGCTCTACATGGACGTTTCGGGCGTGCAGAACGGCATCATCGACAGCGGCCCGCCGCCGTACCCGGTGCAGTAGCAGACCATCGGGCCCTCGCTACCCTGAGCGCATCGCCCGTCTGGCCGACACCGACCTCGACGTCTTCCAGCTGTGCCTCGGCGGCAACGTGTTCGGCTGGTCGATCGACGAGCAGCGCTCGTTCGAGGTGCTGGACGCGTACGTCGCCGCGGGTGGCAACTTCATCGACACGGCCGACACGTATGGGCGTCGCGGCTCCGGTGGCGCAGGCGAGTCCGAGCGCATCATCGGTCGCTGGATCGCGGCGCGCGGCAACCGCGAGCAGCTGGTGATCGCCACCAAGGTCGGCATGGCGTCAGATCCGGCGGGTCTCTCGCGCGCGAGCATCAGGCGCGGCATCGAGGGCTCGCTCGAGCGGCTCGGCATCGAGACGGTCGACCTGTACTACGCCCACAGGGATGATCCCGACACGCCGCTGCAGGAGACGCTCGGCGCGTTCGCCGGGCTGATCGAGGAGGGCAGGATCCGCTACGCGGCGGCCTCCAACTACAGCGCCGCGCGACTGGAGGAGGCGATGCGGGTCGGCGAGGAACCCGGGATGGCCTCGTACGTGGCGCTGCAGCCGCACTACAACCTGATGGAGCGCCGCGATTACGAGGGTGAGCTGCGGTCGGTGTGCGAACGCCACGGGCTTGCGAGCATCCCGTACTTCGGTCTCGCGCGGGGCTTTCTGACGGGGAAGTACCGGCGCGACGGGCCGGAGGTCGACAGCCCGCGGGCGTCGGGTGTGCGCGGGGCGTACTTCAACGAGCGCGGCTTCGCTGTGCTGGACGCGCTGGAGGAGATCGCGGCGGTACACGACACAGCGGTCGCGGCGGTCGCGCTCGCGTGGCTGCTCGCGCAGCCGACGGTGCTCGCGCCGATCGCGAGCGCCACCTCGACCGCGCAGCTAGCCGAGCTGGTGGCGTGCGTCGATCTCCAGCTGACGGCGGATGAGCTCGCGCGCCTGGATGCCGTCAGCGGCTGACCGAACGGTGACTCAGAGCGACTAGCGCTGCGCGAACGCGAGCAGTTGGCCGTCGGGGTCGCGCACGGAAAGCTCCTCGTCGCTGCGTTCGGGCGCCGTTGGGGCGCCGGCATCCGCGATCGTGCGCTCGAGCGCGTCCAGTGCAGTGGCGTCGCCGAGCTCGAATTCGATCTGACGCAGGCCGGGCGCGCTGTCGGGGGCGCTCTCGGCGCCGCGACTCTGCCATGAGTTCAGCCCGACGTGATGGTGGTAGCCGCCGGCGGCGAGGAACGCCGCGGAGGGCAGCTGCGCCTGTTCTTCCAAGCCGAGCGCGTCGCGGTAGAAGGCCGTCGCGCTGGGCACGTCGGAGACCTTCAGGTGCACGTGGCCGACGTTGGTGTCCGCCGGCACGGCCGCGGAGGGTTCGCTGAGCGACTGTTCGAGGAGGTCCTCGAGATCGAGCGGCAGCGTGACCATGTTCACGCTGTGGCCGTCGCTTGCGCGCTCCCAGCGCTCGCGCGGCCGGTCGGCGTACAGCTCGATTCCGAGCCCGTCGGGGTCGCTCAGGTAGAGCGCCTCGGAGACGCCGTGGTCGGAGGCGCCCTCGAAGGGCCAGCTCGCGCCGGCTACCCTCCGCACGCTGTCCGCGAGCGCGGCGCGGCTCGGGTGCAGCCACGCCACGTGGTAGAGGCCCGTGGCGCTCGGCGGCAGCGGCGTCGGAGATTCGATGTCGCTGAGCACGAGCGCGGGCCGCTCGGCATCCGGGCCGAGCTGCGCGGCGTGCTGGTCGCGGGAGATCAGCGGCAGGCCGAGCACACGCTCGTAGAAGTCGGCGCTGCGCCCGAGGTCGCTGACGGCGAGCGTCACGGAGCGGACGCGCAGGCTCGGGTCGATGACGGTCATGCTCGACCGTTGAAGATAGGCCGCATCGTGATTCAGGGTAGCCTCCCGGCCGATGGATTTCCGCCGGCTTGGCACTAGCGACATCGAGGTCTCCGAGATCAGCCTCGGCTCGTGGCTGACGTACTCGGGCGGGGTGGAGCGCGAGCAGGCGCGTGCGTGCGTGGAGGCGGCATTCGAGGAGGGCATCAACTTCATCGACACCGCCAACGTGTATGGGCGCGGCACCGCCGAGGCGTTGCTCGGCGAGGTCCTCTCCGGTCACGAGCGCTCCTCCTACGTGCTCGCGACGAAGGTCTATTTCCCGATGTCCGACACCGATCGCGGCCTGTCGGCGGCGCAGATCCACAAGCAGATCGACGCTTCGCTCGAGCGCCTGCAGACCGACTACGTGGACCTGTACCAGTGTCACCGCTACGACGCGCAGACGCCACTCGAGGAGACGATGGGCGCGCTCACCGAAGTGGTGCAGGCCGGCAAGGCGCGTCACATCGGCTTCAGCGAGTGGCCGGTGGAGAAGGTCGTCGAGTCGCTCGCGCTGCCGGACGTCGAGCGCTGGGTCTCGAGCCAGCCGCAGTACTCGATGCTGTGGCGCGCTCCCGAGGCGGAGTTGGTCGCCTTGTGCGAAGCCGAGGGGATCTCACAGATCGTGTGGTCACCGCTGGCGCAGGGCGTGCTCACCGGTAAGTACCGGCCCGGTGAGTCGCCGCCGTCGGACTCGCGTGCGGCGAGCGAGAGCATGGGCGGCTTCATCGATCGCCTGATCCAGCCGCGCGTGCTGGAGGCGGTTCAGCGCCTGGAGCCGATCGCCGAGCAGGCGGGGCTGACGATGGCCCAGATGGCGCTCGCGTGGGTGCTGCGCCAGCAGAACCTCGCCTCGGCGATCGTCGGCGCGAGCCGTCCCGAGCAGGTGCGCGCGAACGCATCGGCGTCGGGCGTGAAGCTCAGCGCGGACACGCTGGCGGCGGTCGACGACGCGCTCGCCGACGTGCTCGTGCGCTGAGCTTCTGGCCGGAGTGCTCAGGCGACCTTGACGGCTGAGATGTCGATCAGGATCTTGACCTTCTCGCCGACGACGACGTTGCCCGAGCCGAGTGCCATGTTGAACTTCATGTCGTAGTCGGAGCGATTGATCGCAGCTGTGGCAGAGAGGCCGACGCGATCATTGCCCTGGGGGTCGGTCTCGGTGCCCTCGAGCACGCCGACGAGCTTGAGCGGCTTGGTGACGCCGCGGATCGTGAAGTCGCCCTCGACCTCGAACTCGTCGTCGTCGAGCGGGCGCACAGCTGTTGATTTGAACGTGATCTGCGGGTGGTTCTCGACGTCGAAGAAATCGGGCGAGCGCAGGTGCGCGTCGCGCTGATCCTCGCGCGTGTTGACGCTGGCCACGTCGACCGTGCCGTAGGCGTTGAGCCCGTCCGGCGTCACCTCGAGCGTGCCCTCGAAGTCGGTGAACTGGCCCTTGACGGTCGCGATGCCGAGGTGTTTGACCTGGAACTCGATGCTCGAGTGGATCGGGTCGATCTGCCAGGTGCCGGTCGGCAGCGGGGTCTGCGTTGCGGTGCTCTCTGGTGTTGACATCGGATCTCCTGTTTGCAGGTGTTGCTGTCTCCACTAGGACAGGCTGCCCCCGACAGTAGCAACGTTGCTTGCGCCCGCAACTATTTTCCTGCCAACCGACTGCTCGTTCAGCGGGGCTCGACGACGAGCGTCTGAAACGCGCGGCCGACGGGGCCGTCGAGGTCGTGCAGGACGCTCTCGGCGAGGCCCGTGCCTCCGCTCGCGAGCCACGTCCGCGCATCGAGCCCGATCCATTCGCCGCGTGGGTGGCGCTGCAGGTGGATCGTGAGGTCGGCGTTGATGAACAGGAAGCGCTCGAAGGGGAGCGCCGCGGCGACGCCGTTGCCGAAGTCGGCGGTCGCGGCCAGGCGCGCGAGCGGGCTGAGCTGTTCGCCCGCCAGCAGTGGATGGCGCAGGCGCATCCACACGCGCGCCGGGCCCGGCGTTTGGGGATCGTCGAGCCAGCGCATCTCCATCGCCGTGGCCGCGAAGCTCGATTCTTCGGATTCGTTCAGCGAGAAGCGCACGGCCTTGCCGGCCTCGGGTGGTGGCAGTTGTTGCTCACCTGCTCGTGTCGTGGCCTGTGTCGTGGCCTCTCGCGCGCCGGCGATCGCCGCGTCTGCTGCCTCGGCGCTGATCGGCCGCACGCGCAGCGCGCTCGCGCGGCACACGAGCTGCTCGGTGCCCGACTCGGGGTGGGTGGCGCTCAGCTCGCCGGCGAGCTCCTGCACGCGCCGGCCGGGGCGCACGATGCGCGTCGACAGCTGCAGCGGGGCGAGCGGGATCGGGCGCAGGAACTCGAAGCCGAGACGCGCGATCCGCAGCTCGGAACCGGGCTCGGCGCGCTCGAACGCGGCCGCGAACAGCGCCGCGGGCGCGCCGCCGTGTAGCGCACGCGGATCCCATGGTCCGCGCGCCTGCTCCGTCGGCTGTATAGCCATGGTTGCACGACCTTCGGAAGAGGACATGTCTCCAGCCGCCGCCGCCCTCGTCGTCGTCGCGTCGCGCTCGCCGCCGGCGCGGAAGATCGTCTCGCCCATGTGGCCGCTCAGCTCGGCAACCCGGCGACGAAGTCGGCGAGCTTCCCGGGGTCGCGCAGCGGAGCGCCGTGGCCGAAGAGCGTCAAGCGCGGACGCAGCGCGGCGAGCCGGCGCGCGGATACGCGGTTGCGGGCGGGGTCGGGCGTCACCATCGCCGGCGGCTCGTGCAGTCCGGGAATCCCCGTCCTGATGTCGATGTTGTTGAGCACGTCGCCGAGGATCAGCACGCGGTCTGACTCGCGCCAGTAGGCGACGTGACCGCGCGAGTGTCCGGGCGTCTCGAGCACCGTGAAGCCCGCCACGACGTCGCCCTCGACGAGCGCACGCGCGACCGGGTGCGGTGGACCGGTCCAGAACCGCGTGTAGAGCCGGTCAAGCCACGGCGGCGCCTTCGGGTTGTGGATGCCGTCGGGAGTCTCCATCGCCGGCACGTCGCCCTGCCCGCACCACAGGGGGATCTGCAAGCGTTCGCAGATCGCGTGACTCGACCCTTGGTGATCCGGGTGGGCGTGGGTGAGCGCGTGGGCGCTGAGCGTGCGCCCTACGATCTGGCGCATGATCCGCCGTTCGCCCTGTCGCGTGGCGGCGTCGAGCAGCACGTCGCCGATCACGTATACGTTGATCGCGTTCGGCGGCCAGCCGCGCAGCAGGTGAACGTCCTCCGCGAGCTGCCTCACGTGCGCGCGCCCTCCCAGGAGAAGCCGCGCACGGCGAAGTACAGGCCGAATGCGCCCCACAGGGCGATCACGGCGAGCGAGTCGAGACTGCCACCGAGGCTCGCGCCGCCGATCATCGCCGCCGAAAGCCCGTCGATCAGCGGCTTCAGCGGCAGCGCGTCGGCGATCGTGCTCACGAAGCCGGGCGCGCTGCTCGAGTCGAACGCGTAGAAGGAGATCGCGACGACCGGCAGGAACACGGCGTTGACGTACGCGGCGGTCGACTCGAAGTTGGGGATCAGGTGCGCGAAGGCGACGCCGAGCGCGGCGAAGCACACGACGCCGACGAGCACGAACACGATCAGCGCTTCCCAGTGACGAGGCCAGCCGACGCCGAAGAACACGCGCCCGGCGACGACGATGATCGCGATCTGCAGAGCTGTGTTCGTGACCGCGTTGGCCGCCACACCGCCGAAGTAGGACACGGTCGGCAGTGGCGTCCCGCGGATCCGCTTCAGCACGCCGCGTTCGCGCAGGAACACGATGTTGTAGGCGAGTGCGGTGAAGGTCGTCGACATCACGCTCATGCCGGCGATCATCGGCACGAGCCGGTTGAGCTGGTGCTGGTTGCCGCTGAGCGCCGCGCCGGCGCCCGCGAGGATCACCAGCGGCAGCACGAAGTTGAAGAACGCGGCACTCGGGTTGCGCCAGAACATCCTGCGCTCGAGGCGGTACTGGCGCCACGACAGCACGACCGGGTTGGGCGGCGACGGGCCGGTCGCGCCGCCGAGCGCGTCAGGCATTGGCCGTCAGCTCCAGGTAGACGTCCTCGAGCGTCGGGCGGGAGACCGACAGCTCCTGTAGCTGCTGCCCGCGCGCGAGCGCTTCGCCTGTGAGCTCGTTCAAGAGCGCCGTCGGGTCGTCGGTCTCGCGCTCGATCAGCTCGCCGCTTGGATCGCGGTAGGAGACTCGATAGTTCGCCGCTCCGGGCGGATGGCCGGGTGGGCGGGCCATCAGTTCTCGCGGAGCGCCGATCGCCAGCACGCGCCCGTCCTTGACGATCGCGACGCGGTCGGCGAGCGCCTGCGCCTCCTCGAGGTAGTGCGTGGTGAGCAGGATCGTCTTGCCGAGGTCGCGCAGCGAGCGCACCGTGTCCCACGCGGCCCGCCGGGCCTGCGGGTCGAAGCCGGTGGTGGGCTCGTCGAGGAAGATCAGCTCCGGGTCGCCGATCAGCGCCAGCGCGAAGTCCAGTCGGCGTAGCTGACCGCCCGAGAGCCTGCGGCTACGCTCGTCGGCCTTGTCCGCGAGGCCGGCGAGCGCGAGCACCTCCTCGACCTCGCGGGGATGCGGGTAGAAGCTCGCCCAGTGCCTGAGCGCCTCGCGCGGGGTGATGTGGCTGTAGATGCCGCCTGACTGCAGCACGATCCCGATGCGCCGGCGCAGCTCGATCGAGCGCCCGGCCGGGTCGTAGCCGAGCACCGAGACCTCACCGCTGGTGCGCGTCCGATAGCCCTCGAGGATCTCCACCGTGGTCGTCTTGCCGGCGCCGTTCGGGCCGAGCAGCCCGAACACCTCGCCTCGCCGGACGGTGATGTCGATGCCGCGCACCGCCTCGTAGTCGCCGTAGCGCTTTCGAAGCGCGCTCACCTCGATCGCCGGGACCGACTCGTTCACCCGCTGATCATCTCAAGACCGCAGCCGCCGCGACCGCGCAAGAGCGCTACCAGTGCACGCCCCTGGTGAGCGTCGCCATCGCGATCTGCTCGAAGGACGCGCGCTCCTCCACGTCGGCGTGGCCCTTGGATGCGGCCGAGTCCGGGAAGACGCGGTAGGCGAGGTGCAGGAGCCTGTCGACCGTGCTCGGCGACAGCGTGTAGGCGACCTCGCCGAACTTCCCCATCCACGTGCCCATCTCCTTGGGGCGTGCGCGCAGCGCCTCGCAGATCATGTCGGCGGCCTCCTCGGGGCTGATCGCGGGGAACGCGTCGTACATCTTCGTGGGAGCGATCATCGGCGTGCGCACGAGCGGCATGTGGATCGTTGTGAAGGTGACGCCGTCGCCGATGACCTCCGAGGCGACCACGCGCGTGAACGCGTCGAGCGCCGCCTTCGAGGCGACGTAGGCGGAGAAGCGCGGCGGGTTGGTCTGCACGCCGATCGAGGAGACGTTGACGATGTGGCCCGAGCCGCGTTCGCGCATGTGCGGCAACAGGCCGATGATCAGCTTGACGGCGCCGAAGTAGTTGAGCTGGATCGTGCGTTCGAAGTCGTGGAAGCGGTCGTAGCTGAGCGCGATCGAGCGCCGGATCGAACGTCCGGCGTTGTTGACGAGCATGTCGATGTTGCGATGGTCGGCGAGCACGCGCTCGAGCAGCCGTTCGACGGACTCGATGTCGGAGATGTCCGCGGCGTAGACGTAAGCGGTGCCGCCGCCGGCGACGATCTCGGCGCGCACCTCCTCGAGTTTGTCGACGTTGCGCGCTACCAGCAGCGGCACGCCCCCGGCCTCTGCGACCTTGAGCGCCGTGGAGCGTCCGATGCCCGAGGACGCCCCGGTGATCAGCACGTGCTTGCCATCGAGCGCCTGCTTGAGCGTGGCGCCGCGACGCAGCTGGTTGTCCATGTCTCGCTCCCAGTAGTCCCACAGGCGTCCGATGTAGTCCTTCAGCGGTGGCGGCTGCTCGAGCGGCGTGCCGGCGAGCGCGCGCGTGGTCTCGCGTGTGTCGAAGCGCGGCACGAGCTCCATGTGGGCAAGCACCTCCTCGGGGATGCCGAGATCCCGCAGCGCCAGGGTGCGGGCCTGGCGCAGCGGCGGCAACGCGAGCGCGAGCTTGAGCGGCCACTTCGGCAGCGGGTCGGTGATCCGTTTGTCGATGCTCACCGCGAAACGCGGCGCGTGCGCGATCGTCGCCAGCTCGTTGATCACGTCCTCGACGCGCTGCCCGTGCGGGTCGGTGAGATGGAACGCCCTGCCGTCGAGGTCGGGCTCGTGCGCGATGTGCTCCAGCGCACCGGCCACCCAGTCGACCGGCACGATGTTCGTGTACCCCAGGTCCAGCCCAACGAGCGGTACCCACTCGGGCAGCAGCTGGCGCAGCCGTTGGACTGCCTTGAAGAAGTAATACGGACCGTCGATCTTGTCCATCTCGCCGGTCTGCGAGTCGCCCACCACGACGCCCGGCCGGTAGACGCGCCACGGCACGTAGGGCTGCTCGCGCACGATCCGCTCGGACTCGTACTTGGTGCGGTGGTAGGGCGAGGGCAGGCGCTGGCCCTCGTCGAACATGTCCTCGTCGAAGATGCCCCGGTAGGTGCCCGCGACGGCGATCGAGGACACGTGGTGCAGCCGCTTGGCGTCGA
This sequence comes from uncultured Solirubrobacteraceae bacterium, assembly GCA_963827455.1. Taxonomy (GTDB): domain Bacteria; phylum Actinomycetota; class Thermoleophilia; order Solirubrobacterales; family Solirubrobacteraceae; genus Palsa-744. Next base: position 117,847 of record CAWHAW010000015.1, read on the forward strand.
TCGCGCGAGCCAGCTCGACCGCGTGCGTGGTCCCGCCCACGTTGACCGCCGTGTTGCGCTCCGCGGGCGCGGTCATGTCGTAGACGGCGGCGAGGTGGAAGAAGTGGTCGATCTCGCCTCGCAGCTCCGCGACGCGCTCCTTCTCGACGCCCAGCAGCGGGCGGCGCAGGTCACCGATCACCGGCTCGACGCGCTCCTGCGCGGAGGAGCCGGCAATCAAGCTCCAGCGGGCGATCAGATCGTCGAGCCGCGCGGTCGAGCTCTCGCGTACGAGCACATACACCTTGCCCTGGCGCAGCTCGAGCAGCCGCTCGACCAGACGGCGACCGATGAAGCCGGTTGCTCCTGTCACGAAGTAGGCCATCGTCCAGCGAGCATACCCGGCGCCGTCAGCTCGTGACAGGCACTTGGCTCGCGTGCGGCTGTCTCGACGGGTCAGCCTGCTGCGCGCCGTGCACAAGTGTGCCCGAACTGTGACGACTCTGTGCACACAACGATACAATCACTGTATGGCTATTGATCTACGGGCGTATGTATGGGAGGGTGCCAATGGTGAGAAGAACGACCATCAACCTGGACACGGATCTCGTCGCTGAGGCGCGTGAGGTCCTGAAGACGAGGAACACAACCGACACGGTGCACGACGCGCTGCGCGACGTGGTTCGTCGCGAGCGCTTGAAACGGCTTGGTGAATGGGACCTCGGCGGTATGACCCTGGACGATGTCAAGGAGATGCGCCGCTCACGGAGCGAAACGAAGCCCTGGGGCAAGCTGGTTGCTGAGTGATTCAACTCGCCGACACCAGCGCATGGGGGGTATCGCGACGCACTCCCGATTTGCAGACGGCGTTCAACGCGACGATGTTCGCGGGCGATATTGGCACGTGTGCGATGGTTTCCCTGGAGCTGTTGAAGCGCGCTCGCAACGGCCAGGAGTTCGACGAGCACAGAGTTGAGCTGAACGAACTGCCGCAGTTCCCGATCGCCGAGCGCGAGTGGGCGCGCGCGATCGACGTCTACCGCGAGCTGGCCCACCAAGGTGGCGCCCACCAGCGCAGCGTCGGGCATGCGGACCTGCTGATCGCCGCTGCCGCGGAGTCCGCGGGGGTCGAGGTGCTGCACTACGACGCGGATTTCGAGCGCATCGCGGCGATCACAGGTCAACCGACGCGCTGGATCGTGCCGCGCGGAAGCCTGTGAGGGACTGCCCAAGCGGCAGTCCTGGTCGCTAGATCACGCCCCGGCGCCGGCTCCCCCGCGTCCCTCGCCGGCGGCGAAGCGCTGCGCGCCGCGGGCGCCGTCCTCGAACACCTCCGGCCCGGCCTGCGCCTCGAGCGCGAGCGCGTCGGCGAGCGGCATGCCGAAGCCCTCGATCGCAGCGCGTCGATCGGCGAGCATCGTCCGCTGCGGGAAGCGCGCGAGGCCCTCGGCGAGCGCGAGCGCGCGCTCGAGGTGGGCGCCGGGCGCGACCACCTCGGTGAGCAGGCCCATCGACAGCGCCTCGTCGGCGTCGATCATACGCCCCGTGAGAATCAGGTCGAGCGCGCGCCCGAGGCCGACGATGCGCGGCAGCCGTTGGGTGCCACCGTCGATCAACGGCACGCCCCAACGGCGCTCGGGATAGCCGAGCATCGAGGACTCGGTGGCGATGCGCAGATCGCACCACAGCGCGATCTCGAGGCCGCCCGCGAGGCAGTACCCGGAGATCGCGGCGATCGTGGGCTTGGTCGGCGTCAGCCGCGTGAAGCCCATCGGCCCCTCCTCGCTCATCAGCCGCCCGGCCATCGTGTCGGTCGCCTTCAGGTCAGCGCCCGCGCAGAAGGAGACGCCGCCAGCTCCCGTGACGACGAGCACGCGCGCGTCTTCATCGGCCTCGAAGCGCAGGTACGCCTCGTGCAGCGCGGCGGCTGTCGGGCCATCGACGGCGTTGCGGCGATGCTGGCGGTCGATCGTGACCACGGCGGCGGCGCCGTCGCGCTCGTAGCGAACCGGCGCCGGCTCCTTCATCGTCTCACGTCGAACGCTACTAGCGGCCCGAGGGCCAAGCTGGACGGGTGATGAAAGGCCCGCCCACCGCGTGGCGTGCGCTAGCACGCGAGCGACTGAGGACAAAGTCCAGCGCCGGCCATCGGGCCGCTAGCTACCAGCCGCCGCGCCACTGGCTGTTCGTGAGGAACGCCTTGTGGGCGGCTTTGCGGGCTTCCTTGCGCTTGTCCAAGTGGCGCTGGAGCATGCTCATCGAGAACACGAACAGCGGGAAGAAGACGATCAGCGCGAGGCCGGTGAAGGTGACTGCTTCTTCCTTGAGGTCGCCGTACAGGCCGCGGCCGTCGTTGTACGCGCCTGCGACGGGGGCGAGCGCGAGCGCCGCGACCAGCGCGAGCGTGAACAGCGTTGCGAGCAGGCGGGCGCGCATCGATCGAGATCCTACCGAAGCACGCGGAAACGCAAATTCAGCACCTACCATCAGCAGCCGATGGCGCTACTGATCGCATCCGACCTGCACAAGGACATGGCCGGCAAGCCGCTGCTGCGCGGCGTGTCGTTCAAGCTCGAGCGCCGCGAACGAATGACGATCGCAGGGCGCAACGGCGCGGGCAAGACGACGCTGCTGCGGATGCTCGCGGGGGAGACGTCGATCGACCGCGGTGAGCTGAGCGTCGCCAAGGGTGTGCGCATCGCCCTGCACGACCAGCGCCCGCCGCGTGAGCGCGACGTAGCGCTGCGCGACTACCTGCTGTCGGGCTGCGTGGAGGAGCTGCAGATCGAGGCCGAGCTGGCGCAGCTCGAGGCCAAGATGGCCGCGGGCGCGAGTGACGAGGCGACGTTCGCCCGTTATGCGCGGGCGCAAGCCCGCCTGGAGTCGCGCGGCGGCTATCTGTGGCGCAACCGTGCGACCGCGATGGCGCACGGCCTCGGCTTCCGCGACGCGGACCTCGACCGCAACCTGGACACGTTCTCCGGCGGCCAGCTGACGCGCGCGTCGCTGGCGCGTGCGCTGGCGACCGGTGCCGACGTGCTGCTGCTCGACGAGCCCACGAACCACCTGGACATCGAGTCGCTGGAGTGGCTCGAGCAGACGCTCGTGGACCTCGACGCGGCGATCGTGCTCGTGGCGCACGACCGCTGGTTCCTCGAGGCGGTGGGTACGGCTGTGCTCGAGCTCGAGGCCGGCCGCTCGCGCTTCTTCGCGGGCACGTGGCATCAGTGGCGTCGCGAGCAGGCGGCGCGCGAGATGGCGCTGGGCAAGGCGATCGACAAGCAGCAGGCGGAGATCGAGCGCATGGAGCGCTTCATCGAGCGCTTCCGCTACAAGGCGACGAAGGCCAAACAGGCACAGTCGCGCGTCAAGAAGCTGAACAAGATCGAGCGCATCGAGCGGGATCCGCGCGATGGAAAGGGCCTCGAGTTCGCGTTCGCGGCGCCCGAGCGGACCGGGCGCGTGATCTTCGAGCTACTCGACGGCCGCATCGAGATCGGCGAAGGCCAGGACGGCAAGCCGGTCGTGCTGCTCGATGGCGTCGAGCTGTGGCTCGAACGCGGCGAGCACGTCTCGCTGGTGGGGCCCAACGGCACCGGCAAGACGACGCTGATCGAGACGCTTGCCGGCCGCCGGCCGCTCGCGGCGGGAAAGCTGAGCACCGGCCACAACGTCCAGGTCGGGTATCTGTCCCAGCACGCCGACGAGCTCGGCGCGGGCGGCCCGCCCACGCAGAGCGTCGCCGACGCGGCGCAGCGCGCCACGAGCCTCAGCCCGGGCAAGGCGCGCGCGCTGCTCGGACGCTTCCTGTTCTCGGGCGAGGACGCGGACAAGCCGCTCAGCGGGCTCTCCGGCGGCGAGCGCCGGCGGCTGTCGCTGGCGGTGCTGGTCCAATCCGGCGCCAACGTGCTGATCCTCGACGAGCCCACCAACCACCTCGATCTCGAGAGCCGCGAGGCGCTGGAGGACGCGCTGCGCTCGTTCGCAGGAGCGATCCTGCTCGTGTCGCACGATCGCGCCCTGCTGGACGCGGTCGGCACGCGTACCGTGGCGGTGGAGGAGCGCTCGCTGCACAGCTACGTCGGCGGCTGGCCCGAGTACGTGCGCGTGCGCGACGAACTTCGCGCTCGCGTCGGCGTCGGCGTCGGCGCACCGACTCACGGCTCCGGGCCGCCAATCGGCGTCGTCAACGGCTCGAGCCCAACTGGCGCTCCGCAGCGAGGCCGGCTGGACGTGTCGGCGGCGGAGAAGACTGACAAGCCGAAGCGCAAGGCGAAGGCGAAGGGTGCGTCGAAGAACCGTGTCAGCGCGCAGCAGAAGGCCGAGCGTGACGTCGAAGCGGCCGAGGCGGCGCTACGCGCGCTCGAAGCCGAGCTGACCGACCCGGCGGCGTGGGCGAGTCGCTACGAGTCGGCCAAGTCCGAAGCGCGTCACACCGCCGCCACGCGCGCGGTCGAGGACGCGTACGCGCGCCTCGAGACGCTCGTCGATTGAGAGCCTGTTTCAGCAGGTTCGGAGCTGGCACGGCGGCTAACCTCTGCTTGTGAGCGAATCGCTGAAGAACACGCGCAACGTCGCGATCATCCTCGCGATCGCGGCGGCGGTGTACTTCATCCCGGGCGGCGGGCGCGCCGCTAGCACCTTCGAAGCCGCGCTGTGGGCGGTGTTCGGCGTGGCAATCGGCTATCTCGGCCTGCGCATGTATCGCGAACACCACATGACCCTGTACGGGCTCGGCGACCGGTACCGGGGTCTGCTCTACGGCGCGGTCGCGCTGGCGGTGTTCCTGTACGTAGTGCGGACGCGCATGTGGTACGCGCTACAGGTGCGCGGCAACGAACTGGTGCAGGTGCACCGCTGGAGCGGACTTGGAGAGTTCGCATGGTTCGTGCTGGCGGCGCTCGTGGTGTACTCGCTCGTCGCGGTGTACCGACACGCCCGTAGCTACTGAGCCTCTTCAAACGCCGCCTATCCTCGAAGTCATGGCTGCGACGAAGGCGCTGACGGACTCAGACGACCCCAACCTGCGCGACGGCGACGCGCCGACGGCGGCCGAGAACGCACGCGCGAGCCTGGCCCAGCAACGCCGCGCGCTGCCCGATCAGCCGGGTGTGTACCTATTCAGGGACGCACGCGGGCGCGTGATCTACGTCGGCAAGGCGAAGTCGGTGCGCAAGCGGGTGGCGTCGCACTTCTCCAAGGCACAGGTGGGTGGGCGGGGAACGAATTCCCCGGGACACGCCGAGATGGTTGCGAGCGTCGAGCAGATCGAGTGCGTGGTCGTGGCCAGCGAGGCGGAGGCGCTCCTCGCTGAGCAGAGCTTCATCAAGCAGTACCGGCCGCGCTTCAACATCCGCCTGCGCGACGACAAGTCCTATCCGTTCATCGCGATCTCGCTGGACGAGCCATATCCACGGGTGTACTTCACGCGCGAGCGCCATCGGCAGGGACGCGCCTACTTCGGCCCGTACTCGAACGCGAAGCGCGTGCGGGCAACGCTCGAGGTGCTCGCGAAGGTCTTCATGTTCCGCTCGTGCACCGGTCCGGAGCCGGGTCGGCGCAGCGGCAGCCCGTGCCTGGACTACTACATCAAGCGCTGCGGGGCGCCGTGCGTGGACTACGTCTCCAGAGAGGAGTACCGCGACAGCATCGACGGCGTGATCGACTTCCTCAACGGTCGCTTCTCGGCGATCGAGCGGGATCTCGAGGCTCGCATGCTGGCGGCAGCGGCAGAGGAGGAGTTCGAGCAGGCGACGCTCGAGCGCAACCGGCTGCAGGCCGTGCGCTCGCTGTTGGAGCGCCGCCGCGTGACGAGTGAGTCCGTGGGGACGTTCGACGCGGTCGCCGTGGCGGTCGACGGGCGCGACGCGAACGCGCAGGTGTTTCAGGTGCGCGACGGCGTGCTCTCGGACCGTCAGTCGTTCTACCTGGCGAACGAGGCCGAGCGCGACGAGGCCGAGGTGGGGGAGGAGTTCATGCTCCAGTACTACGGCGGCTACACGTCGATCCCGGCGCTGCTCGTGGTCCAGCGGGGGCTCGATCGTCGTCCCGCGCTGGCGGACGCTCTCTCCAGCCGGCGCGGCGGGCCGGTGGAGCTGCGCGCGGCCGAGCGGGGCGAGAAGCGCCGGATCCTGGAGCTGGCCGAGCGCAACGCGCTGCTCGCGCTCGACCAGGAGCGCCTGCGCTCCGAGCGCCGACGCCAGAGCCGGGTCGAGGCGCTCGACGGCCTGCAGGCGGCGCTGGGCCTGGACGTGCCGCCGATCCGGATCGAGTGCTTCGACATCTCGAACCTCGGCGGCACGCACACGGTCGCCTCGATGGTGGTGTTCGAGGGCGGCGCGCCGAAGAAGTCCGACTACCGTCGCTTCACGATCCGCACGACCAGAGGGCGCGCCCGACGACTTCGCCTCGATGGCGGAGGTCCTGAGCCGCCGCTTCGCCCAGTGGGAGCGCCAGGCGGACATCTCGCCGCACGACAGCGCCTACGACCAGAGCTTCGCGGCGCTACCGAACCTGGTCGTGATCGACGGCGGCAAGGGGCAGCTGGCCGCCGGGCTCGGCCCGCTGCGAGGCTTTCGCGAGCGTGGCGTGGCGGTCGTGTCGCTCGCCAAGCGGATCGAGGAGATATTCGTGCCGGGCGCTCGCGCGCCGCTGGTCCTGGAGCACTCCACTCCCGAGCTGCAGCTGCTGCAGCGCGTCCGCGACGAGGCGCACCGCTTTGCGATCACCCATCACCGCGGTCGTCGCGACAAGGCGATGAAGAGCTCGCTGCTGGACGAGCTGCCGGGGATCGGCGCGGCGCGCAAGCGCGCACTGCTCACGCACTTCGGCTCGCCGGAGGCGGTCGTGTCGGCGTCGAGCGAGGAACTGCAGTCCGTGCCGGGACTGCCGGCGAAGGTCGGCCGAGATGTTCACGCATACCTGCACCGCGCGGGCTGAGCCGTGAGCCGTTCACGGCCAGGTGACCCGCGCGTCCGCCGGGCGCGGCACAATCATTGGTGATGGCGGTGATCAGGCCCCTGCGCCCGCTGCGCGCCGCCGGCGCGAAAGCCGGCAAGCCGGTGATCGAGTCACGCCTGCAGGACCTCGTCGTGATCACGGGATTCTCGGGAGCGGGCAAGTCGACGGCGATGAACGTGTTCGAGGACGCGGGGTACTTCTGCGTGGACAACCTGCCGCCGGAGATGATCCGCTCGCTGGTCGAGCTGTTCGTGCACAAGGGGTCGAAGGTCGAGCGTGCGGCGGTCGTCTCAGATGTGCGCGGCGGCGTGTACTTCGAGGCGCTGCGCGCGGTGGTGGACGATCTCGACGCGCTGGGGCTCTCGCACCACGTGCTGTTCCTCGAGGCCGCAGAGCAGACGCTCGTCACGCGCTACAAGGAGACGCGCCGGCGTCACCCTCTCGCTCCGGAGGGGAGCGTCGCGGCTGGGGTGGCGGCCGAGCGCGCGCTGCTCGAGCCGCTGCGCGGACGCGCGGACCTGGTGATCGACACGACGGGGATGTCGGCGGCGATGCTGCGCGAGAAGATCGCGGAGGAGTTCCTGCCGCGCCAGACCGTCGGACGCCTGTCGGTGACGTTCATGAGCTTCGGCTTCAAGCACGGTCCGCCGCGCGAGGAGGACCTCGCGTTCGACGTGCGCTTCCTCGCGAACCCCCACTACGAGCCGGAGCTGCAGCAACTGACCGGATTGGACGCCGAGGTGGTCGAGTACATCGCGCGTGACGGGCGCCTCGAGCAGCTATATGAGCGGCTCGAGGCGCTGCTCGACTTCCTGCTGCCGCAGTACGTCGCCGAGGGCAAGGCGCACCTCGTGATCGCGATCGGCTGCACCGGCGGCCGCCACCGCTCGGTGGCGATCGCCGAGCACCTGGCTGAGCGTTACCGCGATGAGGACGATCTCGACGTGGCTGTCGCGCATCGGGATCTCGACAAGTCGCCGCGCACCTCCTGACCTCGAAATTCCGGCCAAAAACCGCCCGCTACCACGGGTTTTCTGCGGATCGTGTGCTACAGCATTGATGACGGCTTTCGAAAATGGGAGAGGGCTCGGGTCGCCAAGCACAGGCGCAGCAGATGAGTTTCTTCTATCTCACCGAGGACGCGACGACAGAGGGCGTCGACCACGACCACGTCGTCATCCTGGTTGCGGGCGGGGAGCTCGATTACGCGGCGAGTCCCCAGTTCAGAGAACGCATCGCCGAGGCGATCGGCGCCGGTATGCGGCTCGTCGTCGATCTGTCGCCGACGACGTTCATCGACTCAACCGCGATCGGCGCGCTCGTCGGCGCGGTGATGAGGCTGCGCGAGCACGGGGACGGATCGCTCGCGGTAGTCTGCAGCGAGAAGAACGAGCAGGTGCTGCGAACCTTCGACATAGCGGGGGTCACTGGCTTGATCGCGCTGTACTCCACACGCGAGGCGGCGCTGCTGGCGCTGGCGGCGGCTGATTGAGGTGCGCCGAGCGCTTCGATGCGACGTCACAGGCGACGGTGACTGAGATGGGCTCGCGACGGTCCAAGCGTATGCCGATTGCGTTTGGTGCCTCGCTGATGGGCGTGGCCGCCGCACTGCTGGGCGGCGGCGCCGCCGCTGCCCAGGTAGGCGTGTCGCTGCCGAGCGTCGGGGTGTCGGTACCCGGCGTGACGGTGTCGACGCCGTCGGTCACGGTCTCGACGTCTGCTGTGAATGCATCCGTTCCGTCGGTCACCGTGTCGACGCCGGTGGACACGGTGTCAACGCCCGAAATCAAAGTGTCGACGCCGCCGGTCACCGTGTCGACACCGCCGGTGACGGTCTCGACGCCGAGCGGCACACCCACGGAAGTCCCGCGCACAGGCACTCCGACAAGCCCCGGCGGGGGCGGCTCGGGGACGTCGGCCGGCGGAACATCCTCGTCGGGCGACGGCCACGGCACGACTGCGACGGCGGCGGCGGTTGGCTCGAGCGCCGTGCCGGCGTCTGCCTCGACGTCGGCCGGCAAAGCCACGAGTCGCAGCCCGGCACACGGCGGCGCCCGGCGAAGGCCCTCGGCCTCGCACAGCGCGCGTGGCCCGAGCGGAGCGGGCGCTCCCGGCGGCTCCACTGCGAGCGCCACGGCGGCTGCGAGGGGACCTCGTAGACCGATCCAGAACGTGGGCCGCCGCTCGAGCGCCGGACATGGCGCCAGCGACCCGCTCGACGCGATCGGCAGGCATATACCGCTTCCGCTCCCCGTACCGGATTGGAGCAAGCCGATCATCCTGGTCCTGCTGCTGCTCGCACTGTGGTTCGGTGTGCGCTCGAGCATGGCCGCACGTCGCGCGCGGCGCCTGGAGGGGCAGCAGGCGACGCTGCTTCACGACGTCGACGTGATGCAGGCGGCGCTCGTGCCGGAGATCCCGGCACGCATCGGCGGTGCGGCCGTGTCGGTCGCCTACAGACCGGCTGAGGGCCCGGCGGCGGGGGGCGATTTCTACGACGTGTTCGTTCCCGGGCCGGGCAGGATCGCGCTGATCGTGGGCGATGTCGCCGGACATGGACATGAAGCCCTGACGCAGGCGGCGCTGATGCGCTACACGTTGCGCGCGTATCTCCAAGCCGGACTCGAGCCCCGTGCGGCCCTGGCGCTGGCCGGACGGGTGCTGGCCGACCGCACGCTGGAGCACTTCGCGACGGTCGTGGTGGGCGTCTATGACACCGGCGAGGGCCGCCTGACGTACGCGAGCGCAGGGCATCCTGCCCCGATCCTGCTGGGGTTGAGCACGCGCGAGCCGCTCAGCATCTGCGCTTCTCCGCCGATCGGCTGGACGGTGCCCACGGGGCGCCGGCAAACGACCGTGTCGCTGCCCCTGGGCGCGGTTGCCTGCTTCTTCACCGACGGTCTCATCGAGGCCCGGTGCAAGGACGATCTGCTCGGGCCTGAGCGGCTCAGGGAGATCGTCGCCGAGCTCGGCTCACGGCCCGACGCCCCGAAGCTGCTCGCGCGTGTGCGGGCGGCGTCGCTGGCCACCCCGGACGACATGGCGGCGTGCATCCTCGTACCGCAGATCGCGGGAGTCGCCGCGCGCACCCATATCGAGGAGCTTGAGGCGGACGCGCGGATGCTCGACGGCGGCCAGCTGCGGCGCTTCCTCGAGGCGTGCCTGCTCCCGGCGTCTGCGGTCGAGCGCGCGATCGACGACGCGTACGAGATCGCCGCGGTGTCGGGCACCGCGCTCGCGCGCGTGGAGCTCGAGGCGAGCACCGCCGGCGTCACCGTGACCGCTCCGCCGCCGTCTGCGGAAGCCGAGATGCCGGTGGGCTTGCCGCACCCGGCTCCTCAGCCTTCCGGGGCAGCCTGACGGCACACCGAAGTCGTCGTCGTCGTGCGGCGCGCTGATAGCCTCCCCCGCGCACGCCGGGCGAGGGAGCGATCGGCGGCCGGAGGATCTCCGGTCGGCCACTGGCTCCCGAGGCCGGCATCGTTCATTTTCGGTTTCAGGAGGCAGTGAATGGCGGTACGCGTGGGGATCAACGGTTTCGGCCGAATCGGGCGAAACGTGTTCCGCGCCGCGAAGGCCCGGGGTGACGCGCTGGCGGACGAGATCGAGTGGGTGGCGGTGAACGACCTCACCGACTCAAAGACGCTGGCGCATCTGCTCAAGTACGACTCGATCCTCGGGCCCTACCCGGGCGAGGTGCGTGTCAGTGGCGAGAGCGCGCTGGAGGTGGATGGCAAACAGCTGCTGGTCCTGGCTGAGCGCGACCCTGCGGCGCTGCCCTGGGGCGAGCTGGGGGTCGACGTGGTGATCGAGTCGACGGGGCTGTTCACCGACCGCGCGAGCGCCGCGAAGCATCTGGCGCAGGGCGCGAAGAAGGTGATCATCTCGGCGCCGGCGAGCGACCCCGACGCGACGGTGGTGCTGGGGGTCAACTTCGACGAGGTCTACGACCGCGAGCGCCACGACGTGATCTCCAACGCGTCGTGTACGACCAACTGTCTCGCGCCGGTCGCGAAGGTCGTCAACGACACCGTCGGCATCAAGCACGGCCTGATGACCACGATTCATGCCTACACGGCCGACCAGCGCTTGCAGGATCTGCCTCACAAGGACCTGCGTCGCGCGCGGGCGGCGGCGATCAACCTGATTCCGGCATCGACCGGTGCGGCGAAGGCGATCGGCCTCGTGATCCCGGAGCTCCAGGGCAAGCTGGGCGGCTTTGCCGTGCGCGCCCCGGTTCCGACGGGCTCGGTCGTCGACCTGACGGTTGAGTGCGCTCGTGAGACGAGCGTGCAGGAGATCAACGCGGCGCTGAAGACCGCAGCCGACAGCGGTCCGCTCGCCGGGATCCTGCAGTACACCGAGGATCCGATCGTCTCGACCGACATCATCTCCTCGCAGTTCTCATCGATCGTGGACTCGCTGCTGACCGCGGTGATGGACGGCACGATGCTGAAGGTGGTGGCGTGGTACGACAACGAGTGGGGGTACTCGAACCGCGTGGTGGACCTGGTGCAGAGGGTTCTGTGAGCGACGGCGACCCGGCCCATCTCACCGAGGCCGCGGGCAGGCCGGCAGACAGGAGGTCTGCGGGGTGGATATCGTGATGGAGCGCGACAGATGGGAGAGCCGATGAGGAGCATTGACGACCTCGACGTGCATGGACGCCGTGTGCTCGTGCGGGTCGATTTCAATGTGCCGCTTGGCACCGACAGCGACGCGGCGGCCGGCGGCGTTCCGCTGGTCAGCGACGACACCCGCATCGCTGCTGCGTTGGCGACGATCGAAGACCTGCGCGCTCGCGGGGCGCGGCTCGTTCTGGTCTCGCATCTGGGCAGGCCGCAGGGGAAACCGGTGCCGGAGCTGTCGTTGGCGCCTGTGGCAGATCGCCTGCGCGAGCTGACCGGCGCGAAGGTGACGCTCGCGCCGGCGGTGGTGGGCGAGGAGGTGACCGCGCTGGCCGATGAGTTGGGCGACGGAGAGATCCTGGTGCTGGAGAACGTGCGCTTCGTGCCGGGAGAGACGAGCAACGATCCCGAGTTCGCCAAGGAGCTCGCGGCGCTGGCCGATCTGTACGTGGACGACGCCTTTGGCGTGGCGCACCGTTCGCACGCGAGCAACGAGGGCGTCACGCACCTGCTGCCGAGCGCGGCCGGACGGCTGCTCGAACGCGAGGTCAAGACGCTGACGGGGATCCTCGAGCATCCGGAGCACCCGCTGGTGGCGATCGTGGGCGGCGCCAAGGTGGCCGACAAGATCAAGGTGATCGAGCGGTTCCTGTCGGTCGCGGACGTGGTGATGATCGGCGGCGCGATGTGCTTTCCATTCCTGTGCGCACAGGGGCACGCGGTCGGCAAGTCGTTGTGCGACGACGAGGACGTCGAGCACGCGCGCAGGGCTCTGGCGCTGGCCAGCAACACGCACGCGCCGCAGCTCGGCCGAGCACGGCTGCTCGTTCCGAGCGATCTCGTGATCGGCAAGGCCCTCACCGCCGAGGCCGAGCACCATGTGCTCGACGGGGTCGAGGTGCCGGACGGCTGGATGGGCCTGGACATCGGCCCGCAGACGGCGGCGCGCTATGGCGCCGAGATCGCGCGTGCGGGGACGGTGTTCTGGAACGGCCCTATGGGTGCATTCGAGCTCGAGCCGTTCGCAGCCGGCACGCGCGCCGTGGCCGAGGCGGTTGCGAGCGCGCCGGGACTGACTGTTGTAGGTGGCGGCGACTCGGCGGCGGCGCTGGCGCAGTTCGGCCTGGAGCATGCGGTGGACCACCTCTCGACCGGCGGGGGCGCGACGCTCGAGCTGGTGGAGGGTCACGTGCTTCCTGGCGTGCAGGCGCTCGAAGGCGCCGGAGTCGCGTCTTAATGGCCTCGGAGTCGGCGCGCACCCCGCTAATCGCGGGCAACTGGAAGATGCACAAGACGCTGGCGCACGCGGAGGAGTACATCCAGGCGCTGCTGCCGCGCGTGTCTGCGCTGGACGGCGTCGACGTCGCGATCTGCGTCCCGTTCACGGACCTGCAGGCGATGGTGGACAGCGCACGCGGCTCGCGCGTGGAGGTCTACGCGCAGAACATGCACCAGGAGCCCGAGGGCGCGTTCACGGGCGAGATCTCGGCGCCGATGCTGAGCGAGTTGGACGTGCGCGGCGTGGTGCTGGGTCATTCCGAGCGCAGGGCGATGTTCGGCGAGACCGACCGGGCGTTGGCGCTGAAGCTGCCGGCGGCGCTGGCTGCGGGTCTCGCGCCGATCCTGTGCGTCGGCGAGACCGAGGAGGAGCGCGACAACGACGAAACCGATCGCAAGCTGCGCCAGCAGGTGCGAGAGGATCTGGCGAACGTTGCCGTCGAGCGGTTGGCGGAGGTGGTGATCGCGTACGAGCCGATCTGGGCGATCGGCACGGGCAGGGTGGCCACGCCGCAGCAGGCGCAGGAGGCGATCGCTTTCATCCGTGCGCTCGTGGCAGATCGGGACGCGCGGGCGGCGCAGTCGCTGCGAGTCCTGTACGGAGGCTCGGTCAAGCCCGAGAACGCGGCGGAGCTTCTGGGGCTGGCGGATGTGGACGGGGCGCTGGTCGGCGGCGCGTCGCTCGACGCCGAGTCGTTTGCGCAGATTGCGGCTGCGGCTGGCGCCGTCGCACGCTCCGGCGGCGGCTCGGTCGCGCGCACGCGATGAGCCTCCCGGCGGGGGCGCGCGGAGTGGGCGGGGTGGGCGGGCCTCATAACCTCCCGGCGCCGTGTGCGTGCCTGATCGTGCTGGACGGCTGGGGATTGGCTGAGCCGGGCCCGGGCAACGCCGTGTCGCTGGCGCGCACGCCCGTGTTCGATGAGCTCTGGGCCTCATACCCCCACACGACGCTAAACGCGTGCGGGCTGGCGGTAGGCCTGCCGGCGGGGCAGATGGGCAACAGCGAGGTGGGGCACCTGAACCTGGGCGCGGGCGCGGTGGTGCGCCAGGACCTGGTGCGGATCGACGACGCGGCCGCCGACGGCTCGCTCGCGCAGAACGAGATGCTGCGAGCGGCGTTCGCGGACGCCGAGCGTGTCCACCTGCTCGGCCTCGTCTCCGACGGCGGCGTGCACTCCTCGCTGGATCACCTGCGAGCCCTGATCGCGCTCGGGCGCTCGCTCGCGGCGCGAGACCTGGTGGTGCACGCGTTCACCGACGGCCGCGACACGCTGCCGCACGCGGGGGCCGCGTATCTGCGCGAGCTCGACGCCACGCCGGGGGCTCGCGTCGGCTCGGTCGTGGGTCGCTACTGGGCGATGGACCGCGACCGCCGCTGGGAGCGCACCCAGCGCGCCTACGACATGCTCGTGCACGGCCGGGCGCCGCACAGCGCGGACAGCGGCGAGCTGGCGGTACAGAACGCATATCGAAGAGGCGAGACCGACGAGTTCATCGACCCCACGCTCGTGGGCGAGGAGGCGCGCATCCGCCCTGGCGACAGCGTGATCGCGTTCAACTTCAGGCCCGACCGGATGCGCGAGCTGACGCGGGCGCTCGCGGAGCCGGGCTTCGGAGAACGTGATCCCGACCGACCGGAGGACCTTCCCGGCTGGAGCGGTCGCGGAGGCGCGCCGCCGATCAGCCGTTACACGACGATGACGAGCTACGAGGAGGGCTGGCCCTACCCGGTCGTGTTCTCGGCGGAGCGCCCGGCCACGACGCTGTCGCGGGTGCTCGAGCGGGCGGGGGCGACGCAGCTGCACGTGGCGGAGACCGAGAAGTATCCGCACGTGACGTACTTCTTCAACGGCGGTGAGGAGGCGCCGCTGCGCGGCGAGCGCCGCGAGCTGGTGCCCTCGCCGCGGGACGTGCCCACCTACGACCACAAGCCGCAGATGAGCGCGCGCGAGGCGGCGGCCGCGTTCGTCGCGGGCCTGGCGCGACGGATCGAGCCCTCCGCGGTTCGGGATCATCAACTTCGCCAACGCGGACATGGTCGGGCACACGGGCGTGATCGAGGCGGCGGTGCGGCGATCGAGACCGTCGACGAGTGCCTCGGCGAGGTCGTGGCGGCGGTGCACGAGCGCGGCGGCGTGTGCGTGGTGACCGCCGACCACGGCAACGCCGACCACATGCTCGAGCCCGACGGCAGCCCGAACACCGCCCACTCGCTGAACCCGGTGCCGCTGATCGTGACGAGCGACGGCGTGCGGCTGCGCGAGGAGGGCGGCATCCTCGCGGACGTCGCGCCGACGGTGCTGCGAGCTGCTGGGGATCGAACAGCCGCAGCAGATGACCGGGCACTCGCTGATCGAGGGCAGCTAGATTTTTCCTTCTCAGAGGGCAGCCTTGCGGCTGCGGGCGGCGTGCGCGTGGCGAAAAGGAGCGTAGAGATGGACTCACAGGAGCAGGGCAGCGAGCGGCGCGGAAGGTCGCGCAAGCTGCTGGCGGCGTTCTTCATTCGGCGCCGGCGTCAACCACTTCGTGATGCCGCGTCCGTACGAGCAGATCGTGCCGCCGCGGCTGCAGGGCGACGCGAAGCGTGCTTGGTGCAGGTGAGCGGCGTGGCGGAGATCGTGGGTGGCGTGGGGGTGCTCGTGCCGCGGACGCGGCGCCTGGCGGGTCTCGGGCTGATCGCGCTGCTGGCGGCGGTGTTCCCCGCGAACCTGCACATGGCGCGCGCGCCTGAGCGCTTCCGCGCGGATCCCGCGCTGGGCGCTGTACGCGCGCCTGCCGCTGCAGCCGCTGATGATGTGGTGGGCGTGGCGGGCGACGCGGCGATGAACGCGATCTCGGCGAGCTGCGGGCCTGACGCTGCTATGTTCGACTGAGGAGGGGCCTGTTGCAAGGACCGCCATGTCGACCGCGACCGCCGTCAAGATCGCCACCGCCGAGCAGGAGGCACTCAGTCAGGGACTGGTCGGAGAGTGCTGCGCGCGTGGCGGGGT
Source organism: uncultured Solirubrobacteraceae bacterium (assembly GCA_963827455.1). GTDB lineage: Bacteria > Actinomycetota > Thermoleophilia > Solirubrobacterales > Solirubrobacteraceae > Palsa-744. The sequence continues at coordinate 133,682 of CAWHAW010000015.1, forward strand.
CTGCTGCAGGGCGCACGCGTGCCTGGCCAAGCGCCTGGACGCCGAACTGGAGCGGGCGCACGGGCTGCCGATGACCTCCTACGAGGTGCTGCACCACCTCGAGGAGTCCGCCGGCGGGCGCATGCGCATGTGCGACCTCGCCGAGCAGGCGCAGCTGTCGCGCAGCGGGCTGACGCGGCTGGTCGACCGTCTCGAGCGCGAGGGGCTGCTGGAGCGCTGCTCCTGCGAACACGACGCCCGCGGCTCATACGCGTGCCTCACGGACGACCGGGCGCGAGCGCTTGGAGGCTGCGCGCGGCACGCATCTGGCGGTCGTCAGGGAGCACTTCCTCTCGCGCTTCTCCGAGAGCGAGTTGAGCCTGCTGGCGGACATGTGGGAGCGCATCGCTCCCTGCACCGCCTGCTGAGCCGGCCGGCGCGACGGACCGCTACTCGCTGCGGCTCTGCGGCTGGCTCCGGCGGACTCGCGGCGGTGGCGCCGATGCAGCACGAGCCCGCCGACGATTGCCGATCACGACCGCGACGAGGCCGTAGATCGCCGAAGGCCTCGACCGCGTTGCCGGCGGAGTTGCCGAGGAAGTAGGCGACCAGCCCGACGGCAGTCGCCCACGCAGATGCCCCCGAGCGCGTTCCACAGTGCGAACGAGCGCCAGTGCATGCGCGTCGCGCCGGCCAGCCACGATGCCCAGACGCGCAGACCGAGGACGAAGCGCCCGAAGAAAACCGCCTTGGGTCCGTGACGTTCGAAGAACGGCTCGCCGACCCGTAGAACCTCGTGACGCTGGCGGACGAAGGCCCGGGTCGCTCGAGCACCCAGCGCCCGCCCTTGCGGCCGATCACATAGCCGATGTTGTCGCCGACGATCGCGCCGGCGGCTGCGATCACGATCACGAGCGGGATCTGCAGCTTGCCCTCGCTGGCGAGCACGGCAGCGGCGATCAGTGCCGTCTCGCCGGGGATCGGCACCCCGCTTGACTCGCACATCACGAGCACGAACAGCAGCGGGTAGCCGAGTGGCTACTTGACGAGTTCGTTGACATCGAGGATGGCGGCGAGCACTACTGCGTGTTTTCGGAGACGAGCTTCTGCAGCGCGGCGGCGGTGTGCTGGACGTCTGAGTAGACGACGTTGCGCAGCACGACCTTCGTGGATGAGGGCGCCGTCAGGATCACGGCAGCGACGATCGCGACCGCGAGCACGCAGGATCGCGAGCATCGCCACCAGTAGGCGCGAGCGGCGCCGGCCGGACGCCGGGGCGTGACCGGCGGGTTGCGCGTGCGCGGCGGCGGCTCTGACGGGCCCGGGACGCGGCCGACGCGCGGCGACCGTGGCGGGCGCGCGCGAGCGTGTGGCGCCGGTGAGCACGCTGGTCGCCTCGGTGGCAGGCACCGCACCGCCGGCCGAGCGGCGACTGCGGGTGGCGCCGGGCCGCTCGCCAGGCGCGATGCCCCTGGCCCCGTCGCTGAGCGCGTGGCGCATCTCGAGAGCGGTCTTGTAGCGGTCGCGTGGATCGAGCGCGAGGGCGACCGGCGACGGCCTCGGCCGAGCTCGGGGTTGACGGCGGCCACGAGCGTGTCGAGCCTTGGTGGCTCCTCCTGCTGCTGCTTGAGCGCGAGCTCGGTCAGCGAGGTGGCCTCGTAGGGCAGGCGTCCGGAGATCAGCTGGTAGGTGACGACGCCGAGCGCGTACAGGTCGGCGCTCGGTCCGGCCTCCTCTCCGCGCGCCTGCTCGGGTGCGAGGTATGCGGCGGTTCCGAGCACGGAGCCGACCTGGGTGATGCTCGACTGCTCGGTGGCCTTCGCGATTCCGAAGTCTGCGAGCTTGACCTCGCCTTCGCGCGCGCGCAACAGGTTGCCGGGCTTGACATCGCGGTGCACCACACCGTGGCGGTGCGCGTAGTGCAGGCCCTCGCACGCCTGTTCGATGATCGACAGCGCCTCATCGACCTCTACCCAGCCCTGGTCGCGCAGGATCTCCGCACCCGAGGAGCCCTCGATGTACTCCATGACGATGAAGTACTGGGCTGTGCGCTCGTCGCGGCCGGAGTCGAACACCTGAACGATGTTCGGGTGCACGAGGCGCGCGGCGGCCTGTGCCTCTCGCTGGAAGCGCGAGACGAAGGCCGGGTCGTCGGCGAGGTGCTCGGCGAGCAGCTTGACTGCGACGGGGCGTTCCAGTCGCAGGTCCTGGGCGAGGTGTACGGTGGACATACCGCCGAAGCCGAGCCGGCTCTCCAGCCGGTAGCGCCCCGCGATCTCGCGCTCGCTCATTTGCCGCCTTCCTGTCCGCCCGCGCCGAGCCCGCCGGCGCCCGCGCCTGCACCGGCGGAGGCTTCACCGCTGCCTTCGCCGGCCCCGGTGCCGCCCTGTTCGCTGCCGGTGCCCGGCGTACCTTCGCTCGGCCCGGCGGGCGTTCCGCCTCCTGGGGTTGCGGGGGTGGTGGGGGTGGTGTTGGCGGGAGTGCTCGTTGTCGGCGTCGTCGTGCTGGGCGTTGTCGTCGGCGTGGTCGCGCTGCTGGTGTTCGTGGTGGTGCTCGGCTTGGACGTGGTGCTCGTGGGTGTCTTCTGCGCGAGGGGCTGTGCACACAGGGCGAGGGCGCGTTTGCGCAGGTTGTCGATGCCCTGGCGCAGGGTGTCGCGGAGCCCGGAATCGACTGATCCCGGCAACGCGTTGAAGTCCTGTTCGGTCTTGGCGAGCGCTGTTTCGGTCGTGGAGCAGCTGCCGCTACCGGTTTCGGCGTCCTGCGCGACGGTTTCGAAGTCGCCCTGCAGCGGACCCGAGTCGGCGACGGGAATCAACTTGCCGTTGGAGCTGCCGCAGGCGACGAGCAGGGCGGCGGCGATACCGAGCATCGCGGCCAGCGCGAGGCGCAGCGGCTGCGCGCGGCGCGCCGCGTCTCGGTGGGCGGGTCTGGCGGTACGCGCGGCCGACGGGCGTCGGCGGCGGCTCATTGGCCGTACTCCAAGCGCTCGGCGAGCGAGTCGGGCAGGCGGGCCGCGCGGATCGCGCCGGCGGCGCCGGCGACGTCGTAGTCGGTGCGGTGAAACGACGCGGCCATCTCGTCGAGGTCGAGCAGCAGCCACGAGGCGCGTGGGTCTCCGTCGCGCGGCTGGCCGACGCTGCCTGGGTTGAGCAGCCATTCGCCCTCGGCGACGTCGAGTTGCGTGCGATCGCGCCGCGGCTCGCCGGTGGCCAGCTCCCCTTCCTGGCGCGCGAATGACAGCGCCACGTGCGAGTGCCCGATCAGGCAGATGCGTTGACGCTGGACGTCGAGGCACAGCTCGGCGAGCAGCACTGAGAGCACGTACTCCCACACGGGGTCACGCGGGCTGGCGTGGAACAGGCCGACGGGACCCTCCTGGCCCTGCGGGCTGAGACCTTCCAGGAAGGCGAGGTTCTCCGGAGCGATCACCTCTCGCGTCCATTGCGCCGCGAGGCTGGCGCCCTTGGAGAACTCGTCGAGCGGGATCTCGCCGGTCACCGCGAGATCGTGGTTGCCGGCCAGACAGACGGCCGCGTGTGCGCGTGCGAGCTCGATGCATGCATCGGGGTCGGCTCCGTAGCCGACGAGGTCGCCGAGGCACCAGAGCTCGGACGCGTCGCTGGCGGCGACGGCCTCGAGAGTCGCCTCGAAGGCGTGACGGTTGGCGTGGATATCGGAGATGACGGCGACCTTCATCCTTGCAGGGTACGAACACCGCTGAGCGTCACGTGTTCCACGCCCGCCGTCGCTGCAAGCGCGCAGCCAGCCCTGTCAGGCGCGGCGCCGCGGCACGGCCCGCTACTCGCTGGCCGGACCGCTCTCGGTGCCGCCGTACTCGGGAAGGTTCTTGATGCCCTCGCGAGTGCGCCACTTGGAGTAGTTGTCCTCCATCGCGTCGATCAGCTCGCGCATGAAGCGCGGGGACAGGTTGACTCGCGAAACCACGACCCCGGGGACCTCGTCTGACTCGACCTCGTGGTCGACCCGCGCGAACGTGACCGTGAACTCGTAGTCGGAGTGGCTGACGTTGGCGAAGTTGGCGTAGACGCCCCCCATGATCTCGGGGGACAGATGGATGTTTATGTGGCGCTCGGCGCCTGAGTCTTGGTCGTTCACACAGCTAGTATCGCAATCCCCGAGTACGGACCCAATGACAGAGCCTCCCAGCCACGACGATCAAGCCTCGCCGGAGCGCCTGCGGCAAACGGTGCTCGCCGCGGTGGCCGATCTCACGGGCGCGAGCACGGCCAACGGCGGTCGTGCCTCGATCACGCTGGAGCGTCCGCGACGCCCGGAGTTCGGCGACTACTCGACGAACGCGGCGCTGCTGATGGCGCCGGGCGTCGGCGTGCCGCCGCGCGAGCTGGCGGAGCGTCTGGGCAGCACGTTGCAGGCGCGCCTGGGGACGAGCCTCGAGCGCTTCGAGGTCGCCGGGCCGGGCTTCGTCAACCTGTTCATGTCGGACTCGTGGTTGACGGCCGCGCTCGCGCAGGCGCTGGCTGCGGGGGAGGCGTTCGGGACCGGTCTCCTCGAGCGGCCGGAGCGCATCCTCGTGGAATTCGTATCGGCGAACCCCACAGGGCCGATGCACGTGGGACATGCGCGCAATGCGGCCTACGGCGACGCCCTGGCGCGCATGCTTGCATTGCAGGGCCATCGCGTCGAGCGGGAGTTCTACGTCAACGACGCTGGCTCGCAGGTGCGCAAGCTCGGCGAGTCGCTGCAGGCGATCGCGCGGGGCGAGCAGGTGCCCGACGATGGCTACAAGGGTGACTACGTGGTGGATCTGGCGGCGAGGCTGCCGGATGCCGCGACCATGACGCCGACGGATGTAGGCCGCGCGGCGGTTGTGCTCGTGATCGAGAGCATTCGCGCGTCGCTGGCCTCGTTCGGGGTCGGCGAGTTCGATGTGTGGAGCTATGAGAGCTCCCTGCACGAGGGCGATCCGAGCCCGGTGGCGCACACGCTGGCGATCCTCGAGCGCGAAGGCCACACCTACTCGAGCGATGGAGCGCTGTGGCTACGCACGACCGACTTCGGCGACGACAAGGACCGCGTGCTGGTGCGCTCGAACGGCGAGCACACGTATTTCGCGTCGGACATCGCCTACCACCAGGACAAGCGCGAGCGTGGCTTCGAGCGCCAGATCGACGTCTGGGGCGCCGACCATCACGGCTACGTGCTGCGCATGAAGGCGGCGTACGAGGCGCTCGGCGGAGACCCGGCGGAGCTCGAGCTGTTGATCATGCAGCTGGTGCACCTGATGAGCTCGGGCGAGCGCGCGCAGATGTCCAAGCGCGCGGGCGAGTTCGTGACGCTCGACGACCTCGTGGCGGAGATCGGCGTGGACGCGGCGCGCTGGTATCTGCTGGCGCGCTCGCACGACACGACGGTCGACCTCGACCTGGACCTGGCGCGCGAACAGTCGAGCGAGAACGACGTGTATTACGTGCAGTACGCGCACGCGCGGATCGCGTCGATGCTGGCGAAGGTGGGTCCCGAGCGCGTGCAGGGCGCGAGCGCGGCGGTGGCGGAGCTCGAGCGCGAACCTCTGCACATCGCCGAGCGCGCTTTGGTGGAGCAGCTGCTGGCATTTCCGGCGGAGCTCGCCGAGGCGGCGCAGCGGCGCGCGCCGCACCGGATCGCGGCGTACGCGCTCGCGCTGGCGCAGACGTTCACGGCGTTCTACCGCGACTGCCACGTGATCGGCGCGGAACCGAGGGAGGTGGAGTCGTTTCGCATCCTGCTGTGCGTCGTGAGCATGCGCACGATCGCGCGCTCGCTGGAGCTGCTCGGTGTGAGCGCGCCGACGAAGATGTAGCGACGCCCGCGAGCGGCTCGGCGCTCACCGCGTGCGTCGCCGCGGACGCGTCAGTCGAAGCGCGCGAGGTCGGCCTCGAGCTTGGCTGCGTCTTCAGGGCTGAGCGTTGCCGAGGAGCTGGTTGCGCCGGCTTGCACGCGACCCCGTCGCCGCCAGCCTGGGATCAGTAGCAGGACCGTTGCGATCAGCCCCAGCACGACGAGCACCGGCACGAGGTACGCGGCGAGGTCGAAGCCGTGGGCACTCGGCAGACCCAGCACGGTCGGCCCGTACTGGGCGACGAGCGCGCGCTTGATTTCGGGTTCGTCCTTGCCCTCGTTGATCAGGCTCTGGATGTATTCCCGCTCGGTGTTGGCCTGGGGGGCCTGAGACTCGTCGAGCGCGACTTTGCACGTGACGCACATCGCCTGACGCTCGATCGCGAGCAGCGACGGGCGCGGTGCGACGCCGGCGACTGCCTGCGCGGCGCTTGCCATGAGCGCCACCGCGACCAGCAGGGCCGCGAGCGGTACGGATCGAGCTCTCACGAGCTGGCGGCGAGCGCGAGCGCCTGGTTTACGAAGCCCTGTTCGATCTCGCCTCGGGAGATGGCCACGATTCGTCCTTTGCGGTTGATGATGAAGCTCTCGGGCACCTGGTGTGTGCCGTAGGAGCTCGCGAATTCGCTGGTGGTGTCGCGAAGGACAGGATAGGTCAGGTGGAAGCGCCGCACGAAGCCTTCGGAGTCGGGGGAGTTGTCCTGGTAGGTGACGCCGAGAACCGTCGCACCATGCCGTTCGAGTTGGCTCTGCGCGTGCTCGAGCAGCGGCGCCTCCGTCTGGCACGGTTCGCACCACGAAGCCCAGAAGTTCAGGACCACGACCTTCCCCCTGAGCGAAGCCAGCGTGCTGCTCGTGCTCGCGCCGAGCACCGGCAGCTCATGCGTGGCGTCGGGCGCCAAGGGGTACGCGTGGCGCTGGACCTGTTCGTCGAGCGTGCGATTGGCCGACTGTGTGGAGACGCCGTACAGCAGCAGCGCGATCAGCGCGGCGCCTGCGAGCGAGGCGAGGATCGGCACGAGGCGGCGTCTCACGAGCGAGAAGACTAGAGCGGCGGCGCGTCACGGGTGCCAGCTGCAGCCGCTGCCCGGGCGAACGGGGGTCCCCTGATCAGTCGTCAGCCGGGCGACACGGTGCGTGCGCAGTCGGTGATGCCCAGCGCCTTTGCCTCTTCGTTGGCGCCGGTGGATCTCAGGCCTTCGAGCGCCAGACGCGCGCGTACAGCGCTGCGGGCGCGCAGCGCAGCGACTGCGTCTTCGAGCAGTCGTGCTTCCCGCGCGACGCTCTTCACGAAGCGGCTGTACGCGGCGCGGTCGTTCGCGGGAGCCTTCACGTTGGCCAGTTCGCTCGCGAGCTTGGACACGATCGAGCTCGTCCGTTCGGAGAAGGACAGCAGCTCTGCCGTCGATTTTGGTGCCTTCAGGAGGGCGGCGCTGCGGAGGCCGGCGACGCAGATCGCGTTTGCATCCGCGACGAACCGGGCCTGCGTTGAGACGGAGCCCTTGGAGTCAGCGCAGCTCGCGAGCAGCGTGACGGCGGCCAGCATCGCGAGGCACGTTCGAGCGGGGCCGCGCCGAGGGCCTCTGGCGCGTGGGAGCTTGATGGTGAGCGCCATCCGCGGCAAGGGTAGTGGGATGCCGGTGGCCGCGTGCTCACTCTGCAACGGAGCATGTGGGAGCAGGCACGGCGCTCGCGCGGTCGCCGGGTGATGGTGGCTCGCGAGCCACCCTTGTGACGGTCAAGGGCCTAGAATCGGGCTTGCGCGGCGATAGCTCAGTTGGTAGAGCGCAAGCTTCCCAAGCTTGAGGTCGCGGGTTCGAGACCCGTTCGCCGCTTGGAGAAGCCGGCCTGCAACGCCAAGAGGGCGGGAAACGGCCGCGGTAGCGTCCCGTTCCCCGCCCTCTGGCGGAACTACAGACTCATACTGATGGTGGCTTGGCGGCTATTCGTATTTCAGGTTGCCTCCGCCGAGTTTCGCTTCCAGCTGGCCTTTGTAAACGCCACCGGCGAGACCGCCTTCTTCCCCGGACTGTTTTTCGAAGTATTCGGGGTTCGTGCACTGGTTTTCTTCTCCGCCGAAGTGGTATTTGATGCCTTTCCAGGCGTTGGTGATCAGCACCTTTTCCTGTTCCCCGAGGGGGAATTCCTTCGTCGGTTTGGCAACGGGAGTGGTGAAGTTGCTATACAGCACCGAAGAGAATTCTTCGTTAGGGAATTTGATGGCCCTGACCGGGATCGTCTGCGCCGGAATTTCGATCTTGCAGATTTTCCCGCTCACTTTGATGCTTGCCGACGAGGGCAGGAGTTCGCCCTTGTATTCAACTTCTTCGCCGTTTTCGAGCGTTTGCACGTACCCGTTGGCGTGGTACTTGACCGTGATCCCTGTGGGGGCGAACGCCGCCGAGCTGTGGAGATCCACCTTGGGGTTGGGATACCAGCCGCACGCGCCGTATTTGGTCGTGAGCTGCATGACATCCGAAGTGGTTTCGGTTACTTCGCCTTTAGAAGAGGCCGAGTAGCAGTAGATTGTGAAACCGCCAAATTTCCATGACTGCATGTGTTCGGGTTCGAAGCCGCGAAATTCTCCCGATCCTTTTTCGACGGGCGGGATTTCTTCGTAGCCTTTCCCACTTAGTTTTCCGGTTTTGCTGGCCACGAAGTCATGGCCCATCGCAGGCACCGCCGAAACGGCGAGCGCACCCACCGCTGCGGCCAGCCCGACTAGCATTCTCGTGTGTTTCATGGTCTCCTTGTCCACCCTTTCGCCTCGTCTCCGAGGGGTTGGCGAGGCAACTGTGCCGCTGCCAAGCCCTGCAGGTCACTCTTCCACGCGCGGGCACCCCCGGCCGCACCTCCCCGGTCGATCCCCAGGACGTAGACGGGTACGGTACCACGGATCGGACCCAGACGGGAAGGCGGGGGCGAACCTCTGGCGGCCGCGCGCGGTGGCGATCGGGCGGCGCGTCCGGCGCGTCCGGCGCGTCCAGGCCTCGCACATCGCCTGGGCCGCGGCCGCGGTGCGATCCCTGACGCCGAGCTTCGGCCCTTCGATCCGCGATCTCTTCGGGGTAGCTATCGCTGTAGGCGACGGCGAGGCGTGTCTGCCGCTTGGCTAGCTGGATCTCCGCAGCCAGCCGCTGATCGAGCCGAAGCCGTCGAGCGTTTGAATGATCTCCCGGATGTCCCGGCCAGAGCCGATCATCCCTGGACGCCGAGGACGCTCTGGACCTAGCACGCAAAACATACGACGTAATGGTCGCCAGACGGGGTAGATGACGGGCGTTAGCGACCTACAGGAGAAGCCATGACTCCCCTCGCAATGACATCAGACGGTCAGGCGCGCGTCCTCGCGGATGGCCACGAGCTGCCAATGCTCGGCCTCGGCGTCTGGCAGGTGCCCAACGGCCCCGAGTGCGTCAACGCGGTGCGATGGGCGCTCGAGCTCGGCTACCGCCACATCGACACCGCCCAGGCCTACGGCAACGAGGAAAGCGTGGGCCAGGCGTTGCGCGATGCAGCCATCCAACGCGAGGACGTGTTCATCACTACAAAGTTCTACCCAGCCCACAAAGATCCGGCCGCCGAGGCCGAGAACAGCCTCCGACGACTCGGCGTCGACCAGGTCGACCTCTACATCGTCCACTGGCCCCAGGGCGGTGCCACATGGGCGTGGCCGGGCATGGAAAAAGCGCGGGAGCACGGCTACACCCGCTCAATCGGCGTCTCGAACTTCAGCGTTTCGGAGATCGAGCAGCTGACCGCCGTAGCTGACCTCCCACCTGAGGTCAACCAGGTGCAGTTCAGTCCGTTCGAGTACCGTCGCGCGCTGCTAGAGGCCTGCCGGCAGCAGGACATCGCGCTCGAGGCATACAGCCCGCTCGGCACAGGGCGCCACCTGTTGGACGAGGCCGTCACTCGGATCGCTGAGCGCGCCGGGCGAACGCCGGCGCAGGTGTTGCTGCGCTGGTGCGTGCAGCATGACGTGCCGGTGATCACCAAGTCAACGCACCGAGAGCGCATCGAGGAGAACGCACAGATCTTCGATTTCAGACTCTCCGATGAGGACATGGCGGAGCTCGACGCCCTCGATCAAACCGGAGGCACTGACCAGGCGCTCGAGCGCAAGTGGTGGTAACGGCGCCCGCCGGCGGCGCGCACAGGAAGCTGGTCGCGGCGAGCCCAGTGGACGCCCCGATCACGGAGTTGCCCGGCTGAGCGGCGAGCGCAGTCACACGGGCCACGTGCGAGCATGTGAGCCCGACCGGGAAGGAGACGTGCCGTGGAGCTGAGGATCTTCGTCGAGCCGCAGGAAGGCGCAAGCTATGACCAGCAGCTGAGCATGGCTCAGGCTGCCGAGTCGCACGGCTTCGGTGCTTTCTTTCGATCGGATCACCTGCTGAGGATCAAACCGGGTTCGGGCTTGCCGGGACCGACGGATTCGTGGGTGACTCTCGGCGCGCTGAGCCGCGAGACGAGCAGGATCCGTCTTGGCACGATGGTCACATCCGCGACGTTCAGGCTCCCGGGGCCGCTTGCGGTCGCCGTCGCACAGGTGGACGCGATGAGCGGCGGCCGCGTCGACTTCGGCATCGGCACAGGATGGTTCGAGACCGAGCACACCGCCTACGGCATTCCGTTCCCGGCGCTCGGTGAGCGCTTCGACCGTCTCGAGGAGCAGCTGGCGATCCTCACCGGCCTGTGGAGCACGCCGATCGAGGAGCGCTTCAGTTTCGACGGCTCCTACTATCGCCTCACCGACAGCCCAGCGCTGCCCAAGCCGCTGCAGCGCCCCCACCCGCCGATCATCGTCGGCGGCCTCGGAACGCGCCGCACCCCGGCGCTTGCCGCTCGGTTCGCGAAGGAGTTCAACGTGCCGTTCGCTCCCGCCGAGGTCGCGGCAGAACGGATCGCAGGGGTGCGAGCGGCATGCGAAGCGACCTCGCGTGATCCTGATGAGCTCGTGTACTCGCACGCGATTACCGTGTGCTGCGCGCGCGAGGAGTCCGAGCTCGCGCGGCGTGCCGCTCGTATCGGCCGCGACCTCGACGATCTGCGCAGCTCGAGCGCCGCCGGAACCCCGCAAGAGGTCGTCGCGCGACTGCAGGAGTACCGCCGGGCCGGGGCGTCGCGGTCATACCTGCAGATCATCGACCTGGACGACCTCGACCACCTGGCCTTGATCGCCGCCGAGGTCGCGCCGCAACTGGCTGAGTGACGCCGGCAGGGCCGCCCTCGACCAGCTCACTCAAATAGGTGATACTCGTGTGGTGTTCGCGATTATCCCTCGAGATTGAGTTACGCCGATGGCCCGCTGCTCGGCGTGTTCTGCTGAAAATCCCGCCGGGGCGCGCTTCTGCATGGCGTGCGGAAGAGCCCTCGAGCGCCGCTGCGAAGAGTGTGGCGAGCATGCGCCCGACGACGCGCGGTTCTGTGTGGCGTGCGGCGCGCCGTTCGACGACGTCGCCGGTCAGTCATCGCGCACGCCCGCGTCCAGGGATGACGTCGATGCGCCGGCCGTTGCTCTCGCATCCCCGACGCTGGATGAGCGCCGTACCGTAACGGTCCTGTTCGCCGACCTCTCCGGCTTCACCGCGGTGGCGGCGAAAATGGATCCCGAGACTGTGAAGCGACAGCTCGAGCGGATCCTCGGGCGACTGGGGGAGGAGGTGCTGGCCTACGGAGGCTATGTGGACAAGTTCATCGGTGACAACGTGATGGCGATCTTTGGAGCCCCGGTGGCGCACGGCGATGACGCTGAGCGCGCGGTGCGTGCAGGCCTGGGCATGCAGGCCGCGATGGGCGAGATCAACGAGCCGCTGCGGGCGCAGCACGACGTCGCGTTCGAGTTGTGCGTGGGCATTAACACTGGTGAGGTGCTCGCAGGCCATGTCGGTGACAGCTACACCGTCATCGGTGACACTGTCAACGTCGCCTCGCGCCTGCAGGCGGCGGCGCACCCGGGAAGCGTGACCGTCGGCGAGGCGACCTATCGCGTGACTCGGGAGGCGATCGACTACAGCCCGCTCGAGGAGCCGCTCGTCGTCAAGGGCAAGGCGGAGCCGGTGCCTGCGTGGGAGGCAGTTTCGGTGGACGAGCGGACTGCGAGGTCGGTCTCGGCGCTTCCGTCCCGCTCCCCTCTTGTGGGCCGCGCGTCCGAGCTGGCGCAGTTGCACGATCTGCTCACGCGGGTAGAGCGCAAGCACGCGCCGCATCTGGCGACCGTGATCGGCGATCCGGGCGTAGGCAAGTCACGCCTGCTGCGTCAGTTCGAGCTCGAGCTGCAGAGCCGCGACTCGCGACCGCTGGTGCGACACGGACGCTGTCTGCCGTACGGATCGAGCATCGTCTACTGGCCGCTCGGCGAGGTCATTCGCGCCGAGTGCGCCATCACCGACGGTGATCCACCGGCCGCGGCGTGGGACAAGCTCTCGGCGCGCGTCGGCGAGCTGCTCGACCTCCCCGCGTCCGAGGGCCGCTCCGCGGCGTCGAAAACGGCGGTGATTGGCCGGCTACTCGGGATCGAGGGCCCCGACGACTCGCTGCCGGCGGAGCACGAGGATGCGCAGCAGGCCCGCGAAGCATTCTTCGCGGCGGTGCGCGCATGTGTCGAAGGACTTGCGCGCGAGGGTCCGCTCGTGCTGGTGTGGGAGGACATTCACTGGGCGGACGAGGGGATGCTCGATTTGATCGAGCATCTGGTGCAATGGGTGCGCGCGCCCGTGCTGCAGATCTGTCTCGCCAGAGAAGAGCTGCTCACGCGTCGCGCCGGTTGGGGAGGGGTGCGGCGCGACTCGACGACTGTGTTCCTCGAGCCGCTCGGCGATAACGAGACTCGGGAGCTGATCACCTCGCTGATGCACGTCACCGGGCCCGGCGACGGCGTAGTCGCTGCGGTGGCAGCACGCGCGGAGGGCAATCCGCTGTTCGCCGAGGAGATGGTCCGTCGCCTGGCGGAGGAGGAAGGCGCGAGTGCCGCCGAGCTGCCGGCGACCGTCCAGGCGCTCCTCGCGGCGCGCCTGGACTCACTCGAGCCCTTCCAGCGTCGGCTGCTCGCGCATGCAGCCGTGATCGGGCGGACGTTCTGGGAGGGTGCCCTTATCTCGGTCGCCACGGCCGAGGGCGGGGACCTCGCCGCGGCCTTGCGGGCGTTGCGCGACAAGGACATCGTCGTGGCGGGCGAGGGCGGGATGCTCGCGGGCGAGCCGGAGCTTGCGTTCAAGCACGCGCTGATTCGCGATGCCGCCTACGAGATGCTGCCCAAGGCTGTGCGCGCGCAGAAGCACTTCGAGGTCGCACGCTTCATCGAGGCCCGCGCCGGGGAGCGCGTCGAGGAGGTCGTCGCGCTGCTCGCCGAGCACTATGGCAAAGCAGCAGAGCTGGGCGGGGAGCTGGGCCTGGCTCCGGGCGCGCTCGCTCCGTACCGGGCGAAGGCGCTCACCTACCTGGAGGCGGCCGGCGATGCGGCTACCGCGTTCTACTCGAACCTTGACGCCTTCTCCAACTACGAGGCCGCACTCGCGCAGGCCGGCGAAGATTCGCAGGTGGTCGCGCGCCTGCTCGAGAAGCAGGGCGACGTCGCCTTGCGCCTCGGCCGTGTCGATGCCGCAATCGGTGCATGGGAGCAGGCGCTCGAGCATCACCGCGAGCGCGAGGACCTCGAGCACGTCGCCGAGCTTCACCGCAAGATCGGCGCCGGCCTGGCCCACAAGGGCGAGCGCAAGCAGGCAATCGAGCATCACCAGCGAGGCATCAACCTGATCAAGGACAGCGAGCCGTCGCTGGCGCTCGTGCGCCTGTACGAGGAGGCCGCCTGGCTCTACATGCAGACGGGAGACAACATGCTCGCGATCTACGCCTCTGAGAAGGCGCTACGGCTCGCGGAGCGTCTCGGCGAGGTGCGCGCGGCGAGCCGCGCCCACGGCATCTTCGGGCGTGTCTTCGGCCGCATCGGCGACACGGTCAAGGCGCGCGAGAACCTCGAGCGCGCGGTCGAGCTCGCGCGCGGTTCGGACGCGCACGAGACGGTTCTCGCGCTGATGGCGCTCGGCCACCATCTCGAGAGCTCCGACGGCGACTACGTCGGTGCCGCCGATGCCTACCGAGAGGCGCTCGCCCTCGCTCAGCAGATCGGCGACGTGCCGACCGAGATAGAGCTGCACGCGGCCGTCGCGCAGCTCGCGCTCTACGCCGCAGACTGGGCAGCCGTCGCGCGCTCCAGCGACGCGAGCGCCGCACTGTCCGAACGCGAGGGCCTGGTCGGCAAGCTGTGCCTGCCGTACACGCTGCGTGGACGACTGCACTGGCGCAGCGGGCAGTGGCAGGAATCGCAGATCTTCTACACCCGTGCATACGAGCTCGCGCAGCAGATCGGCTGGTCGGAGGTCAGCTTCGACGCGCTCTATGGGCTCTCGAACACGCTTCGCGACCAGGGCGAACTCGCGGCCGCAGAGACCGCGCTCGCCCAGGCGCTGGACGTTTGCGAACGCGCCGGTCTGATCGTGCAGTCGATCCAAGCCAACTCGGCTCAGGCGCTGCTGCATGGTCTGTCCGGCCGCCACGACGAGGCAGAGCAGGCGGCGCGGGAGGCGGTTGCGCTCTCCGACCGCGCGCGCTACCCAGTGGGTGAAGCGGCCGCGATCGAAGCCACTGGGATCGTCGGGCCGCTGCCGGGCGCGACCGCTGAGCTGAAGCGCGCACGTGAGGCGTGGCAGAGCCTCAGACGTCCGCTGGAGGCAGCCCGCTGCGAGCTGCTCCTGGGTCAGCGGCTGCTGGAGCAGGACCGTGATGCCGCCGTCGTATCGCTGAGGCGCGCTGCGAGCGAGTACGACAAGCTTGGGGTCGCGCACCTCGCCGCTCGGGCCCGTGAGCTCGCCGGTTGAGTGAATTAAATGCTCGCGACGCGCCCGGAGGATGAACAGGCGCGTCGCAAGCGATCACAGTGATCCTTACGACCCTGAGGGAAGGGTCATTGCGCGACCTACCCGCAAACGGCGAGCATGAAACCCCAGCGTGCAAGCGCCAAGAGCTGAGGACCCGGGTCGACTAGCTCCGGGTCCCCACGCTCGACACGCGGAGCCACTGCGCCTACTCATGACTGACCCCGCGCACCACACCGCAGCTGCTCCTGGTCGCGTCCCACGCATGCCAACTACGTGGCACGCCAGGCCGCGGCGGCAGCCGCAACAGTAGGCGAGGCACAGACAATAATCAGCGGTCGTCTCTCACTCACTCACTCACTCACTCACGAGCGCCATCTCGGCGACCCATTTGCGCAGGAACGCAGACGCGGCCTCCGGACTCAGGGGCCGCGCAAACAAGAAGCCCTGGCCGCTGTCGCAGCGCTCACCTTGCAGCAGGCTCAGCTCGTGGGTGCGCTCGATGCCCTCGGCGAGGGTCTCGATCGAGAGCGCCTTGCCGAGTTGCACGAGCGTGCGGATGATCGTCTCGCCCTCACTGTTGTGGGTCATCTGCGCGATGAACGAGCGGTCGATCTTGAGCGCATCGACCGACAGCCGCTGGAGGTGCGCCATCGAGGAGTAGCCCGTCCCGAAGTCGTCGATCGCCACGCGCGCCCCCAGCTCCTTGACCTTCGCGAGCCGCGCAGCTGCCTGCTCGAGATCGCGCATCACGGCCGTCTCGGTGATCTCGACGGTCAAGAGGCTCGGCTCGAGGCCCGTCTCTCGGAGCGTGCGCTCGACGTCGTTGATGAAGTCATCGCTGTCGAGCTGCCGAGCGGATACGTTGACCGCGACGCCGATCGGGTGGCCGGCTTCGCGCCACCGCACCGCCTGCCGGCACGCTTCGAGCAGCACCCAGCGCCCCACTTCGACGATCAGGCCGGTTTCCTCCAACAGCGGGATGAAGTCATTTGGCTGCACCAGCCCGCGGGTCGGGCTGCTCCAGCGGATCAGCGCCTCCATGCCGGTGGGGCTCATGTCGCTGAGGCTGAAGGTCGGCTGATAGTGCAGGAAGAACTGCTCGTTCTCGAGTGCGACGCGGAGGTCCATCTCGAGTTCCATCCGCGACTGGACGGCGGTTTGCATGCCCGCCTCGAAGAGCACGTAGCGGTGGCGCCCGTCCCACTTGGCCTCGTACATCGCGACGTCTGCGTCGCGTAGCAGTTCGCCAGCGGATTCTCGGTCGCCCGCGGCGATGCCGATGCTCGCGTTCAGCTTGAGTGATGTGTGAGCGAGTCCAGCGAGCTGGAACGGCTGGTCGAGCGCTTCGAGCAGGCGCTCGGCGATCAGCTCCGGCCCGGACGCGAGCGAGGACTCGCTGGCGATCACGACGAACTCGTCGCCGCCGAGCCTGCCGACTGCATCGGTCTCCCGCACCACCGCGGTCAGCCTCGCGGCGACCGCCTGCAACAACTCGTCGCCCGCACCGTGGCCGAGCGAGTCGTTGATCGTCTTGAAGTTGTCGAGATCGATGAACAGGGCGGCGAGCGGCGCCTTGTCGCGGCGCGCACGCAGCATCAGCTGCTCGACGCGGTCGAGGATCAGTGTTCGGTTCGGCAGGCCGGTGAGCGCGTCGTGCGTCGCGAGGAACGCGAGCTCGCGCTGACGGTGCTCGAGCTCCTCATCCGCGGCTCGGCGCTCGCTCTCGAAGGACTCGCACATGCGCACGAGCGTGACGTTGAGACTGCGCTGCAGCATCGCGAGCGCCTGCGCCAGTACCGCCGGGTCGAGGTCGAGGTCCTCGACACACTTGCCTATGACCTCACCAGCTGCGTCGCACCAGCGCAGGCAGCGCTTGGTGACCTCGTTCAGCGGCGCCGCACGCTGGGAGGCGAGCTGGCCGAATATCTGCCACGCCTCCTGGCCGACCTCGCGCGCAACCTCCGGGCCCTCGCCCGACATCCAGCGGGCGACCGCGACGGTCGAGACGGCGCCGACGCGCGCGAAGCGCTCCTCGACCGCTGCCTCCAGTTGGCAGTCCGACTCGCGGGTGCGCACGAGCATCGCCTCGACCACGTCCGCCGTGCGGGCGTTGAGCGCCTGCCCGAGACGCGAGAGCGGCTCGACCCGTGAGGTTGACTGGGAGCTGGCCATCACTCTCGCCGATCGGCAACGGCCGGCGAGGCCTTGATCGCTTGGCGGATTGACCGCTTGCGTCTGCAGAAGCCAACGGTCCGCTCGCTAGAAGACCACTGAAATAGTCGTTGGTGCCGTCCGACGGGTTTAAGACCCTTTGGGGCATGCTTTCGACGACGGATTCTCAGGTCGGGATGTTCGACGCAGCTGGTTTGGTTGGGCCATTGCCGGAGGGCTCGTTCTTCGCGATGTTGGCGGAGCATGGCGAGCGGATCGTGCGCGATGAGGACTTCGCAGAGTGCTATTCGCAGCGCATGGGTCGCCCGTCGATCCCGCCTTCGCTTTTGGCGAAGGTGCTGTTGCTCGAGTACCGCTGCGGGCTCTCTGACGAGGCGGCGATGGAGTCGTTGACGTGGGACCTGCGCTGGAAGATCGCGCTCGGCCTGCCGGTCGATCAGCGCGCCTTTCACCCGACGACGTTGACGAAGTTCCGCGCCCGGCTTTTGTTGCATGGGAAGGAGCGCCTTGCGCTCGAGAACACATTGCGCCTGGCCGAGGAGCTGGGCATGCTTGATGGGCCGGCCGAGCAGATCGTCGATTCGACGCCGATGCTCGGTGCGGCCGCGACGCAGGACACCGTGCGCCTGGTGCGCAGTGGGGTGCGCAAACTGATCGACGCCGTCGCGACGGCCGATGATGAGGCGTCTGCCGCGCTGGATCGCGGCTTGGAGTTCGACTACACAAATCCCGGCGAGAAGCCCGACTGCCGCTGGCGGATCAAGGCTGAGCGCGAGCGCATGCTGACGCGCGTGGCAGAAGACGCCGAGCGCGCACTGTCTGCGGTCGAGCACACCGAGGAGCTGCTGGATGACGAGCGGGTGGCCGATGCCCACCGGCTGCTGCGGGAGCTGATCGGCCAGGACTTCGACGTTGACGAGAACGGTGTCCCAAGGCTTCACCGTGGCACGCGCTCAGATCGGATCATCTCGACGGTCGATCCCGAGATGCGCCACGGGCGCAAGAGCCAGCATCAGCGCTTTGATGGCTACAAGCTCTCGGCTGCGGCAACGAACACCTCAGAGCCGCTGATCACGGCGATCGAGGTAGCAGCGGCCTCAGAGCAGGATGGGCCACAAACACCAGCGCTGATCGACTCCCAACCGCCTGGGCGGCGCCCGCCACGAATCCTTGGCGACACGGCCTACGGGGGCGGAGCGGTCCGCGCGCAGATGACAGCGCGCGAGGTGCAGGTGCTCGCGCCGGTGCCTGAAGCACCCATTCGCGAGGGCCGCCTGGACAAGCGCGACTTCCAGATCGACCCGCAAGCCGGCGTCGTCACCTGCCCGGCCGGGCACACCGCGCCGATCCACACCGAACCCTCCGGCAGGCACAGTGCGCGCTTCAGCCAGCGCGTCTGCGGCTTGTGCCCCCTGAAGCCCCGCTGCGTTCCGACGCAGCCAAACAAGGAGGTCCGGCTCGCGCCCGAGGAGGATCTCCTGATCGCCGCCAGACAGGCGCTCGACGACCCTCTCAACGCCGAGCATCTCCGCCGCAGCAGACCACGGATCGAGCGGCTGCTCGGACTGCTCGCCTACCGCTACGGCGCCCGCAAGAGCCGCTACATCGGTACCACCAAGACCCGATTACAGGCGAGTTGGACTGCCGCCCTCGTCAATCTCAACCCAATCGCTCACCACCTGGCCGAGAACACCGCCTGAGCGACATCGCCCCGAGCGCCGCCACCATCACCCACGCCAGAACCAGCACTCAACGCGCCCGCTGCAGAATCGACTACTTCAGTGGTCTTCTAGGCGCTGTAGGACGCGGGCGCCGGCGGGTCTTCGCGCGCTCCGTCCACCAATTCCAGCAGCCCGCGACCGCTCGTGCCGCCGAGCACGCGCAGCCGGTGCAGGCGATACGGATCGTCGCCGGGATGCGCCCACCCGGGGACCACGGTGGTGGATCCGACGAAGCCCGCCGCCTTCACCGCAGCGACGACCGTCGCGTCGTAGTGTCCTGACGGGTAGCAGAACCAGTTGACCGGCACGTGGTAGCGACGCTGGAGCGTCTGGCGCGCAACGGCCACCTGTTGGTGCAGCTGTTCGGCGTCGAGCGTGATCAGGTCCGCATGACTGATGCCCTGGGTGTCGAGCTCCCAGCCCGCCGCCAGCAGGCCGCGGATCTGTTCGGAGCCGAGACCCCCCTGCGAAGGGGGGAGGCCGGTGAGCTGGAGGTTCTCGTCGCCGACCCAGCCCAGGCGGCGCAGTACCGGGAGCGCCTCGGTGTACTGCGAGTTGTAGCCGTTGTCGAAGCTGATCACGATCGGTTTGCCCGCCCCGAGCGGCACGCCGTGACGCCAGTATTCCCCCGCTTGGTCGAGCGTCACCGCGTGCCAGCCGGCGCTCGCGAGTGCCTGCATCTGTTCTGCGAACTCCGCCGGTTCCACGTACAGGCCCGGGAACGGCGCGCCGGGCGGAGGCGCGGCGATCACGTGGTACATCAGGATCGGGATTGCCTGCGTACCGGGGGGGCCGGTGCGCGTGCTCGCGGGCGCGCCCGCACGCGAACGCGCATGCCGGCTCGCGGCGGCGCTGTCGGCCGCCACGACTGCGTGTGAGCTCTTGCCCGAACCGCTCGCGACGATGACGATCGCGATCACCGCCGCGAGCGCGGCTGCGAGCAGCACGGCCGCGAGACGCCGCCGGCGAATCTGTCGCCGACGCTCGTCGCGGCGCGCGCGCAGAGCCTCCCTCTCCATTCAGTCACCCCCCAGGCTCGACGGCAACGCCTGGCCCGCCGGCGGCGGATCATCGCGCAGCAGTTCCGGAACGGTCACAAGGTGAAAGCCCCGTGCGCGGAGGGTGCGGATGATCGTCGGCAGCGCGGCGATCGTCTGCGTGCGCGTGCCCCCGGCGTCGTGCATCAGGATGATCGCCCCCGGGTGTGCGCCCGCGAGCGCGCGGTGCACTATCACCGGGACGCCCGGCTGCAGGTAGTCGCCGGTGTCGACCGACCACAGCACCATCAGCAGGTGCAGCCCCCGCAGCTCGCGCATCGTGGTCGCGTTGTACGAGCCGTACGGCGGGCGGAACAGGACGGGACGTGGGCCGCCCAGCAGTTCGATGTGCAATATCTGTTCGAACAGCTCTTCGTGCTGGGCGTGCGCGGAGAGGCTCGCCATCTCCGGGTGGGTCTCCGTGTGATCGCCGATCACGTCGCCGTCGTGCAGCTCCCGCACCGTGGACGCGCTGAAGTAGCGCAGCATCGCGCCAATCTCGAAGAACGTCGCATGTACGTGCAAACGCTCGAGCACGCTGAGCACAGCGGGCGTGTAGGGCCCGGGCCCGTCGTCGAACGTCAACGCGATGTCACGCCCGCGATCTCCGCCTTGTTTGACGAATGGGGTGTAGGCGAGCACCGACTTCACGGCCACGCTTGGATTCTCTTCGGGGGCGCGGACCACGTGTGTTTGCCGCGCGTGCGCGCCAGGGCCGTGCTTCGCGCTCGCGGCGGGACGCGCGGCGCGTGACCCACGCGACGTGGTTCCGGGCGCCACGGCTACGAGCGCTAGGAGCACCGCCGCGAGCACCGCGGCAGCCGCGATCCGGCGCCGGCGGATCTGAATCCTGCGCTTGGGCATCGCCAGATGCTAGACGCCGCCCCCGCGGGCCCGGAGCGCCAGGCAGCGGGTGCCTATTCGGCTTCCGGTCCCACCTGCTCGATGAACGCCGCCAGCGCGGCCACCTGCTGAGGGTGGTCGCTGAGGTGCAGTCGCTGCAAGGCTGCCAGCATCGGCGCCGCTGCGTAGCCCTTGATTACGGTCCTGCGGGGGTTGAGCAGCCCTTCGTGCAGGAAGCGTTCGTCCACCAGCACGCTGCGTCCATCCGTCAACTCGACGCGGTGGCCTGCGAAGCTCGCGAAGCTCGGGGCGATCGCCTTGCCCGGGGCGGACAGATGGCACGCGGCGCATCCGTCGGATACGACCAGGCGCGCACCCTGCTCGACGAGTTGCTGCTCGTGGCTGAACGGTTCGACGACGTAGGCTGGGACGCTCGCGGTGTGCGGCCGCCCGTCGCCCGTCGTGGCGCCCCCGCCGCAACTGCAGAGCGCCAGCAGCATTGCCCCCACGAGCAGCCTCCGGGCGATCGTCATCGCGACAGTCTCGCGGAGTCGAGTCCGGGCCGAGCTACGCGAGCATCGTCGCGTGGCCGTGGGCGCCGACGGTCACGCGTGTGCCGGCAGGCAGGGCCTGCTCGCCGTGCACGCGTGCCAGCAGCGGCAGCTCGGTGCCCGTCTGCTCCAGGCGGATCCGCAGGAGCGCGTCGTGGCCGTAGTAGCGGCAGTGCTCCACGCGGCCTGCGATTCTCGCGCCAGGCCCTGCGTCCGCGGCGTCCTCGCCGTGCACGCGTACGTCTAGCTGCTCCGGCCGGACCATCACGACGCCTGCTGGCGCGCCGTCGCGTCCAGGGGGAGCGCCCCGTAGTTCCAGTGGCCCCAGCGCGGTGAGCGCGGTGCCCTGCTCGAACCGTGCGTCGAGCAGGTTGACCGCGCCGAGAAAACGCGCCAGGCGCTCGTCGGCGGGCTGCTCGTACAGCTCTGCCGGCGTTCCCTGTTGGATGATCGTGCCGTCGCGCAGGACGGCCACGGTGTCGGCGAGCGACAGCGCCTCCTCCTGGTCGTGGGTGACGAGCACCGTCGTCACGCCCTGCTCGCGCAGCAGCGCGTGGACCTCCTCACGCACCCGCGAGCGCAGCGTCGCGTCCAACGAGGAGAACGGCTCGTCCAGCAGCAGCGCCTGCGGTCGGCGCGCGAGCGCCCGCGCGAGCGCCACGCGCTGCTGCTCGCCGCCGGAGAGCTCGTGCGGCAGACGGGCGGCCAGGTGCGCGATCCCGACCATTTCCAGCAGCTCGGACACCGCCCTACCGCGGCGCTCGCGGCGTGCCAATCCGAAGCCGACGTTCTGCGCGACGCTCAGGTGCGGGAACAGCGCGCCCTCCTGCGACACGTAGCCGACGTTGCGCTTCTCAGGCGGGAGGTAGCTGTGGCCGTCCTCGAGCGTCCGGTCGCCGAGCCTGATCGCGCCGCGCTCCGCACGCTCGAAGCCTGCGATCACCCGCAGCAGCGTCGTCTTGCCGCAGCCGGACAGTCCGAGCACCGCCGTCAGCGAGCCGGCCGGCACTGCGAGGTTCACGCCCTGAAGCACACGCGTGCCCGCGTAGCCCTTCCACAGCTCGCTGACGGCGAGCGAGCTCAACGCGGTCCCGCTGCTCGTGCGAGCGTGCCCATGCGGCGGCTCAGCAGGTAGGCGGGCACGGCCGAGATCGCCACCATCAGCGCGGCGTATGGCGCCGCCGCGCCGTAGGACAGTTCGGTGGTGTATGCCCAGAACTGAGTGGCGAGCGTGTTCACGCCCGTCGGGTGCAATAGCAGCGTCGCCGTCAGCTCGGTGGCCGAGGAGATGAACACCAGCGCCAAGGCCGCGCCCAGCCCTGGGGCGATCAGGGGCAGCGTCACGCGCAGCCACACGGCGGCCGGTCGGCTGCCGAGCGAGCGTCCCGCCTCCTCCAGGCGCGGCGAGGCCTGACCCATCGCCGAGCGCACGCCGACAAGCGCCAGCGGCAGGAACAGGATCGCGTAGGCGACGACCAACTCGAGCGCGCTCTGGTAGAGCGCGAACGCGTAGCGCACAGAGAAGGCGACCAGCCCGAGCGCGACGACCAGCCCGGGAAGCGCCATCGGCAGGTAGGCGAGACGCTCGAGCAGCACCGTCGCCCGGTTGCGATGGCGGATCGCGAGTGCGCTGACCGGCACCGCCAGGGCTGTCGCGAGCACTGCTGCGGCGGCGCTGTACTCGGCGGTGTGCCCGACCGCGGCCAGGATCGAAGCGGATGGCAGTGTCGTCGAGCTGCCGCGCACCATCCAGTACACGAGCGCGCCGATCGGCACGCCGAGTGCCAGGGCGCTGAGCGCAGCCAGAGCCGCGAGCACCGGCACCGACAGGCGCCCGAGCGCGACCCTGCGCGCGCTCCGGCGTGCCCCCGGCCCGACGCGAACCAGGCCGCCGCGCCCCGTCAGCGAGAGCTCTGCGCCGAGCGCCGCGACACTCAGCACGACGAGGACGAGCGCCAGCACGCTCGCGGCGACGACATCGAAGCCGAGCTTGAACTCGGTGAAGATCGCGACGGTGAAGGTCTGGTACTGAACGATTTCAAACGCGCCGTACTCCGCCAGCAGCGCGAGCGTCACGAGCAGGCAGCCGCCCAGCACCGCCGGGCGGATCTGGCGCAGGGTGACCCTCCAGAACGCCTGCCAAGGACTGAGACCGAGGCTGCGCGCGCCCTCCTCGAGGCCCGCGTCGAGATTGGCAAGGGCGCCGGCCGCGGGCAGGTAGACGAGCGGATACAGCGACAGCGTCATGATCATCACCGCCGCCAGGTACCCGTGCAGCGCGGGGTCGATCGAGACCCAGCCGAACCCCACTACGAAGTCGGGCACGCCGAGCGGTAGCACGAGCGCCACCGCCCACAGCCGACGCGCGGGCAGTGTCGTGCGCTCCACGCACCATGCCGCCGCCACGCCGAGGACAGCGCACAGCGCGGTGCACGCGAGCGTCAGGCGCACGGTGTTCCACAGCAGCACCGCCACCGAGTGGCGCAGCAGCAGGTGCTCGGCTTCCGAGAAGCCGGATTGCTTGGCCTGCACGATCAGGAACGCGAGCGGCAGCAGCACCAGCCCCGCGACGACTGTCGCGCCGAGGATGCTCACCAGCGGCAGGCGCCGCCGGGCCGCCCATGCTCGCGTCCAGCGCCCGCCGGCCGGTGTGGTGTCGGCGAAGCTGCTCACGAGCGCCTACAGGAGCCCCAGCTTCTGCTCCAGGGCGAGCGCCTGACGGCCATCGCCGAGCTCTGCCGGTGTCAAGGGCGATGGGCCGAACTCGGCGAGCGGGCGCAATCCGGGGTGGGGTGCGACCCCGGGGCGCAGCGGATACTCGTAGCTGTCGCTGTGTGCGAGCGTTTCCTGACCCGCGCGGCTGACCAGGAACGCGACGAAGGACTGTGCCGCGGCCTTGTGCGAGCTAGAGCGGAGCACCGCGGCCCCCGAGACGTCAACCAGGTCACCGGGGTCTCCCGGGGAGTAGTAGTGCAGCGCCGAGTGCATCGCGCCTGCTCCGAGCTCCGCGCGCAGCCGGAACCAGTAGTAGTGGTTGATCGGCCCGATCGCGCTCTCGCCGTTGTTGACCTGTGCCACGACCGTCTCGTTGCTCGGATAGAGCTTGCCGTTTGCCTGCATGCCCTTCAGCCATCGTTCCGCCGTGGCCAGCCCGTCCAGCTTGATGACAGCGGTGATCAGCGGCTGGAAGTCGGTCTCCGAGGGGGCAAAGCCGAGCTTGCCCTTCCACCGCGGCGCCGCGAGCGCGAGCAACGAGTCGGGCAGCTGTGAAGACGGGAGCAGTGACGTGTTGTAGTCGAGTACCGAGACGCGCGCCGAGACGCCGACCCATTCGCCCTGCGGGGAGGAGTAGCGGCTCGGGACGCCGGCGAGCGTCGCTGGCGCGATCCGCGCCAGCAGCCCTTTCTCGCGCAGCGCTTCCAGCACAGGCGTGTTCTCTGTGTAGAACACGTCCGCCGGGGAGTGCGCGCCCTCCTGCAGGATCTGGTTGCCGAGTTCGGCCTCATCGCCGCTGCGCACCGCGACCTGGATGCCCGTGCGGCGCTCGAACGCCTTCACCAGCGCGGCCGTAGTCTGTTCGTGCTGCCCGCTGTATACGGTGATCGCGGCGCCGCCGCGCGAGGCCGACCCGCACGCGCTGAGCGCGAGCACCGACGCGAAGGATGCGAGCAGAGCGGCGAGGGTGAGAGGGGTGCGACGGCTCATCGGGGAAATCCGAGCGCTGGGGTCGGGATGATGGGCAGAACCGTACCACAGCCGATTAGGGTTGCCTAACTTGTGTCGGAACCCCACCCACCCGCCGGTTCGCCGCCGAATACGTGAGAATCAGGGCATGCACGTGACCGCCAAGGCCGATTACGCCGTGCGCGCCGTCGTGGAGCTCGCGGACAGTGCTCAGGACTCCCCTCGCAAGGTCGACGAAGTCGCGCAGGCGCAGAGCATCCCGGTGTCCTTCCTGGAGAACATCCTCACGCAGTTGCGCTCGTCGGGGATCGTTCGCAGCCAGCGCGGCCCCGAGGGCGGATACTGGCTCGCGCATCCGGCGGAGGAGGTCAACCTCGCGCAGATCATCCGTGCAGTCGAGGGCCCGCTCGTCGGGGTCCGCGGACAGCGCCCAGAGGAGGTCGAGTACGCCGGCTCGGCCGAGAGCCTGCAGCAGGTGTGGATCGCGCTGCGCGCCAACCTGCGCGCGGTGCTCGAGCAGGTGACCGTCGCCGACGTTGCGGAGGGCCGCCTGCCCAAGGAGGTCATCGCGCTGACGCGCGGCGAGGAAGCCTGGCAGACGCGCTAGCTGCGCGACGCGCAGGGCTCAGAGCGTGCATGGACCGTGCCCTACGCGGGTATCTTTGTGGGCGTCGGGTGCCCTCCGGGGCCACGGGCCCGGCCTGCTGAGCTACCCTGTCAAGGGTCGCGCGTGGTGACCTGTCAAGGGTCGCGGGCGCGCTCGAGCCTCCCACCAATCCCTTTTCCCCCGCCGCCACCTCGTCACCCCCAAAGGAGATCGCGTCCGATGTCAGCTCCCCCCACAGCCGTCTCGTCTGCCTCGAATGCCTCGGCGACCGCAGCCGCTGAGTCCGCCGTCGAGGCAATTTCCAGCGCTGCCGGCCAGGACGTCACCTTTTCGCTCGAGCTGACCCAGGATCAGAAGGACATTCGCGACTGGGTCCACGGTTTCGCGGCTGATGTCGTACGGCCGGCCGCGCACGAGTGGGACGAGAAGGAGCAGACCCCCTGGCCGATCATCGAAGAGGCAGCCAAGATCGGGCTCTACGGCTTCGAAGGGCTCGCGCAGTTCTTCGCCGATCCCACCGGCCTGACGCTCCCGCTCGTCAACGAGGAGCTGTTCTGGGGCGATGCCGGGATCGGCATGTCGATCATGGGGACCGCCCTCGCGGTGGCGGCGATCTTCGGTCAGGGCTCCGGCGAGCAGATCGGTGAGTGGATCCCGCGCTGCTTCGGCGCGCCGGATGACGTCAAGGTGGCGGCGTTCTGCGCCTCCGAGCCCAACGCCGGCTCGGACGTCTCGGCGCTGCGCACCGCGGCGAAGTTCGACGAGGCGACCGGCGAGTGGGTTCTCAACGGCCAGAAGGCATGGGCCACCAACGGCGGCATCGCCGACGTGCACGTCGTGATCGCGTCGGTCGATCGCGAGCTCGGCGCCCGCGGACACGCGGCGTTTCATCGTGCCGATGAGCGAGGCCAAGGGCATCTCGCAGGGCAGCAAGGTGTCAAAGCACGGGCTGCGGGCGTCGCATACGGCGGACGTGTTCCTCGACGACTGTCGCGTCCCGGCCGGTTACGTCCTCGGCGGCAAGGACAAGCTCGACGAGCGCCTCGCGCGTGTGCGCGAGGGCAAAAAGGGCAACTCGCAGGCTGCGATGCAGACCTTCGAGTCCTCGCGCCCGACCGTCGGCGCGCAAGCGCTCGGGATCGCGCGGGCCGCATACGAGTACGCGCTGGAGTACGCCAAGGAGCGCGAGCAGTTCGGCCGCAAGATCATCGAGAACCAGTCGATCGCGTTCACGCTCGCGCGCATGAAGCTCGAGATCGACGCTGCGCGCCTGCTCGTCTGGCGCGCGTCGTGGATGGGCCGCGCGGGCCACAAATTCGAAAACGCCGAGGGCTCGATGAGCAAGCTGAAGGCGGGCGAGGTGGCGGTGTGGGTCACCGAGCGCGCGATCCAGATCCTCGGCGGCAACGGCTACACGCGCGAGTTCCCCGTCGAGCGCTGGCACCGCGACGCCAAGATCTACGACATCTTCGAGGGCACCGCCGAGATCCAGCAGCTCGTGATCGCGCGCGCGATCTCCGGTATGCACATAAAGTAGATCGCCATACGCCGTCGGTCATGCACAAGTCGTTCAGGGAGCCGCCGGCTAGACGCGAGGCCCGCAGCAACCAAGCGCCAGGCAAGGGGTCCCGCGAACGGGGGCCCCTACCAGGCCTGCTCGGCGCCGCAATGAGGGCAGCTGACGCTCGTCGACACGTTCGCGCTGAACAGGTAGCCGCAGGCACAGCTGTAGGACGCGCGATCGACGGGACCGCCGGCCTCGCGAACGCGCTCAACGTCGAGGTCGCGTAGCCGCGGCAGCGGCTCGTGCGCGGCTTTGCTTCGACGGACGCCTCGCGCAGGACGGCGACGGGGGTGGCGCGGTTCGCGAAGGGGGTGGGGGAGGCTCGGTCTCATCGTGCTCTACCACATAAGACGTCATCCACACCCAAAGGTTTCGCTTTGCACGTGTGATTTCCTGCGGATCTCGACCGATGCGCGCCCCGCGGGGGTCGCGGACGGGCCGACGCGGGGGCGAAGGCGGTTTGCGATACTTCGAGGCGATGAACCCCGCGCGCAAGCGAACCGTGCGGCTGGTCCTGGCGTTGAGCGCCGCCGTGGTGCTGGCGAGCGCGTTGATCTACACGAGCTTCAGCGCGGCCGACCCGGCTCTCACGCCCACCCAGCTCGTACGCGAGGCTCAGCCTGGGCGCAGCTACGAGCTGACCGGCACTGTCGTGGGCGGCTCGGTGCACCGCGAAGGCGCCGTCATGGACTTCAGCGTCGCCGACCGCGCCGGCGGGACGGCGATCGCGCTCTCCTACACGGGCGTGGTGCCCGATCCGTTCCGTGAAGGGCGCGAGGTGATCGTCACCGTCGAGAAGCAGGGGGCGCGCTTCGTGGGGGAACGCAACTCGCTGATAACGAAGTGCCCGTCCAAGTACAAAAGCGCTCCTCCGAGCGAGAACCAGAACGCCTGAGTGCGCCTGTGCGCGGCGAACACGACGAGCCCGGGAGCTAGACGCTGATGGCGACGTTCGGCTTCGCGTGCCTCGTGCTCGCGTTGATCGTCTGTGCTTACGGCATCGGCGCGTCGCTGTATGGGGTGCGTAGCGGCCGCGTGGAGTTCTCGGAATCGGGCCGGCGCGCCGTGTACGCGCTCGCCGGGATCCTGACGACCGCGTTCGTCGTCCTCGAGCTGGCGTTCCTGCGCAACAACTTCGCCTTCAACGCGGTCGCGGATACCTCCAGCCGCACAACGCCCGCGCTGTATCGGGCCGCGGCGGTGTGGTCCTCACAGGAAGGCTCGCTGCTGCTGTGGGCATGGCTGATGTCGATGTGGTCGAGTCTCGCGCTGTTCCTGACACGCAAGCGCCTGCGCGATGTGGCCGCGTATGCGACCGCGATCCTGCTCGGCTTCGGCGGGTTCTTCGTGGCGTTGATGGTGTTCTACGCCGACCCGTTCGCGACCACGCATCCGGTGCCGCCGGAAGGCGTCGGGCTGGATCCGCTGCTGCGCTTCCCGACGATGATGATTCACCCGCCGATGCTCTACTCGGGTTACACGCTGTGCACGATCCCCTTCGCCTTCGGGATGGGAGCGCTGCTCGCCCGCAGGGTTGACGCCGACTGGATCAAAGCGATCCGCCGCTTCGCGTTCGCCGCATGGCTGTTCCTGGGGATCGGGATCCTGCTGGGCGCTCTGTGGTCTTACTCGGAGCTGGGCTGGGGCGGCTACTGGGGGTGGGATGCGGTCGAGAACGCGTCGCTGATGCCGTGGCTGACCGGTACGGCGTTCCTGCACTCGCTGATGATCCAGGAGAAGCGGGGGATGCTGAAGGTGTGGAACGTCTCGCTCGTGCTCGCCACCGGAACGCTCGCGATCATGGGCACGTTCCTCGTGCGCAGCGGCATCCTCGACTCGATCCACGCATTTGGCGGGCATACGCTCGGGGTGCCGTTCGTGGGCCTGATCGCGACGATGATCGTGGGCTCGATCTACCTCGTTGTCTCGCGCCGCGACATGCTGCGCAGCGAGCATCGGCTGGACTCGTGGCTCTCGCGCGAGGCGGCGTTCCTCGCGAACAACGTCGTGCTCGTCGCGCTGTGCTTCGTGATCTTTTGGGGCACCTACTTCCCGTTGATCTCCGAGGCGGTGACCGGCCAGGAAGCGTCGGTCGGGCCGCCGTGGTTCGATCGCTACACGGTCCCGCTGGCGCTGATCCTCGTCCTACTCAGCGGTGTCGGCCCGGTGATCGCGTGGCGCCGAGCGACGCTGGCGAACGCGCGCCGCAACTTCCTCGTGCCGATCGGGTGCGCGCTCGGGACGCTGCTCGGATTGGAGCTCGCCGGCATCAATCAGAAGCCGCTCGCGCTAGCGCTGTTCTGCGTGGCGGCGTTCGTGTTCGGCAGCGTCGGTCAGGAGTTCTTTCGCGGCACGCGCGCGCGCCGCGCGATGGCCGGCGAGGCCGCGCCGCTCGCGCTGCTCGCACTGGTGCGGCGCAACCGCCGCCGCTACGGCGGCTACATCGTGCACATCGGCATCGCGGTGCTGTTCGTCGGCGTGGCTGCTTCCTCGTCCTTTCAGCACGCCACGCAGCTGAGCCTGTCGCCGGGCCAGTCCACGCGCGTAGGCGCCTACACGGTCCGCTATCTGCGCCCGACAGCCACGATCACACCGAAGTACGACCAGGCTCACACAGGTTCCACGCTGAGCCTCGGCGCGTTGCTCTCCGTCACGAAGAACGGACACCACGTGGCGACGCTGAACCCGAGCGAGGGCTTCTACGCCTCTGAGGACCCGAGCCAGGGCACCGTCGGGAGTCTGATCGGCGGTCAGCCGGTCAGCCACGTCGCGATGGACGCGAGCCTCACCCGCAACGTGTGGACGGCGATCGACCCGGATATCGAAACCCCCGCGTTGAAGCGCATCATCACCCTCGGCAACCGCACGTTGCCGGCGGAAGACGCGCTTGTCGGTATCGCCTACCTCGCCCGCGCATACCTGAAGAACCCGCCCGCGGCGCAGTTCAACCTGCTCGTCTCGCCACTCGTCATGTGGATCTGGATCGGCGGGCTGATCGGGCTCGGCGGCGGGCTGATCGCGCTGTGGCCGGCGCCGAGCGCCGTTCGTCGTCGCGTCACGGCGCGCTCGCGGGAGCGCGCCGTGCGGGGGCTGGCCCGCGTGTGACGCGCGCGCGGCTGGGCGGGCTTCACTCCCTTACGAGGTGGGCTTTCTGATCGCGATCCTGACGGTCCTGCTCGTCGGGCTCGTGGTGGCGCTGGTGAGTGCGCCGCTGCGACGTGCTCGCAAGGCTGACGCGCCGAGCCCGCACGGCGGAGAGCTTGACGCTGCGCTGGATCTGCCGTTCGCGCCCGACTCGCGCCTACGCGACGAGCTGGAGGCCGCGCGCGAGGCCAAGTACCGAGAGATACGCGACGCCGAGCTCGACTTCCGGACCGGCAAGCTCTCGAGCGAGGACTATCGGGCGATCGATGCCGACCTGCGCGCCGAGGCGATCGAGATCTTCAACCGGCTCGAGCGGCTCAGGACCACGGATGCTTGAGCAGCACCATTGCGTTCAGAAAGAACAGCACCGCAAAGAAGATCGTCCAGCGGTTCAGATTGCGCTCGACGAGCGAGCCACCGCCCAGCGGGCCCGTGCCGCTGCCCACCCCGAAGGCGCCGGACAGGCCCGAGTCCTTGCCCGAGTGCATCAGGATCAGGAGGATCACGACGACCGCGATCACAACCTCGAGTACCGACAGGATCGTTTCCACGCCAGACAGGATATCGGGTGCGTGATCGTGGGGGCGCGGGGTAGGTAATGCGCTCAAGGCCCGGTGCGAAGCCGCTGCAGCCTCGCCTGCACCGGAGCGAGAACCGAGCCCCGCCCGTATTATCCGCTCCTGCCCGACATGGAATTCGAGCTCGCAACAATTTGGCGGCTTGATTACGAATCCTTTACGGATTCGTGGTTGGCTGCCGATAAGACTGCCGGTGGGCGTGCCCCGCGACGGTGGGTTTGATGCGCCGACCACACACATGGGACGTCCACCGAGATGATCAACCTTCCCGTATGACCCCTGCGAATCGAGCCCGGCGCAGGGTCTTGCGCGCGTTGCTGACCGCGCTCGCGGGCAGCGGACTGACCGCCGCCGGCATCGGCGGCCCGCTCGCCGGCTCGGCGCTGGGAGAAACCAACACCACACCCGCAACCGAATCGGGCGGCTCTCAGGGCACCGAAACGGGAACGACCTCGACGAGCACCGAAACGACGCCGTCGGAAACCACGACGCCGACGACGACGCCGACGACCACGACTCCGGCGAGCACCGCGCCGACCCCGACGACGCCGGCGACGACGCCGAGCGCTCCGACCCAGACCACGGGCTCGGGGACGAGCGGCGCGCCGGCCCCGTCCGCCGCGCAGGGCCCGACGGTGGTGCTCAAACGCAAACAGAAGGCCAGCTCGAGCGAACCGGCCGCACCGACTCAGACGACGAGCAAGACAACCACGACGACAGCGCCCGGCAGCAAGGGCGCAAAGAAGTCCAAGAAGCCTGGCGAAACGGCGTCCGGGCCGAACAACGTCGCGGCCTCGCCGCAGGTCGTGGCCGCCGAGGCCGGCGCGCTCGCGGCGGTGCTCGCCTCTTCGGAAGCCTCGGTGCAGTCACTGTCCTTCTACCGCATCCCGCTGTTCCTGCTGCCTATATACAAGGCGGCCGCAGTTCAGTACGGCGTGCCGTGGCAGATACTCGCGGCGATCAACGAAATCGAGACCAACTACGGCAGCGATCTGTCCGTCTCATCGGCCGGCGCCGTCGGCTGGATGCAGTTCATGCCGAGCACGTGGCTGCAGTACGGCGTCGACGCGCTCAACGCCGGCAACGCCGATCCGTACAACCCCGTCGACGCTGTCTTCGCGGCCGCGCGATACCTGCGCGCGGCGGGCGCGGCAACCAACCTTCGCGCCGCGATCCTCGCGTACAACCATTCCGAAGAATATGTCGAATCCGTGCTGCTGCGCGCGAAGCTGATCTCCACCTACCCCAAGGCCGTGATCGCAACGCTCACCGGCCTCGTGGACGGGCGCCTGCCGGTTACCGGCCGGCACGTCGCCTGGGAAGCACTCCCGGTGGCCGCCCCGTCGCCGTCGAGCGCGACCGCCGGCGCGAGCGCCGTCGCGAGCAAGCCCGCGAGCACCGGCGGTGCGGCGGGCGCCGTCGGCGCGACGCCGGGATCGACGCCGCCGCTGTCGCCCGCCGCGGCCGCGGCTGCCGCAACCACGCACGGGGCGCACGGGTCCAAGGCGGCTGCCCCGACGCTCCAGCTCGTGGACCTCAAGAGCGCGGTGAACGCGTCGGTCGTGGCGGTGCAGGATGGGACCATCGTCAAGCTGGGCGAGTCGCGCAAGCTCGGTAGGTACATCGTGCTTCGCGACGTCTACGGAGACGTCTTCACCTACGCGGGCCTCGGCAGCATCGCCCCGAGCTACGTACTGCCGAAAGTCTCGAGCCGGAACAGCTCCTCGCCGGTCATCGAAGCCGCAAGCACGCACGACCCTGCGCCCTCGCAGCCCGCGACCGCGGGGACGCAGTCGCCGCTGACGCTGCAGGTGAAGACGCCACCGGTACAGAGCTCGCCGAGCAAGGGCGAGGCATCGGTGCAGTCCGCCGCGACGGAAGCGACACCACCGGGCATGGAAAGGGTGCGACTGTTCGCGCATCCCGGCAACCCGGATGCACGCGCGGCAGCCGTCGCCAGCGCTGCCAGGAAGGCGAGGAGCACGAATGCAGGGGGGCGCGCACCATTGCGCAGCGGCGCGGTCGTCGCCTCGGGCACGGTGCTCGGGCGTGTGAGCACACCGCACGGGGCGCACGCCGGGCACCTGCGCTTCGCGATCCAACCCGCGGTGGACCCGGAAACAGTCAACCCGGGGCCGATCCTGGCGAACTGGGCGCAGCTGCAGGGGGCGCTGCATCCGAAGGGCGCCAAGGCGTCGAACCCACTGCTCGGCGCGACCGCAAGCGATGCGTTCCTGCTCTCGAAGGCCCAACTCGAGCGTGCCGTGCTGTCGGATCCGGGGATCACGATCGACGCGTGCGGTCGACACGAAGTCGCCTCCGGCAAGGTCGACAAGCGCGTGCTCGCGGTGCTCGCATTCCTCTCCCGAAGCGGCCTGGAGCCGACCGTCACCGCGCTGCCCTGTAACCAGCGCCAGTTCGGCCCGAGCTCGGCGCCGTCGGGCGCTTACCCCGGTGGTCAGCTGGACATCTCGGCGATCAACGGCACACCGATCGCGGGACACCAGGGTCCCGAAACGATCACGGACCTCACGATCCGCGCCCTGCTGACGCTTCCGACGGCCTTCGCGCCGCACGAGATCAACAGCCTGATGCGCTACCCGAGCTCGCCGAGCACGCACGCATCGTCGGTGTACCGCAGCCGTATCGAGCTCGTCTTCAACCCGCCGGCGGCGACGCCCGCGCTCAAGGCGGCAGCCACCGCGACACAGGCGCATTCCGCCAGCTCAGGCCGCACAGCCCCCTCGCCGGTCGTGACCACGAGCGCTCTCAGCTCGGCCCAATGGAGTCAGCTGATGCAGCGCGTGGCCGCGCTGCCGATGCCGACGATCTCCAGCAAGCCGAGCTCCGCTGCGATCCCAGACCCGAAGCCGAAGCGTCCCTAGCCCGCCGGACGAGCTGCGCCCGGCGTCGCACCAAAGGCACCGCGTAGGTCGGTGCGACACTTGCTGTACGCGGCCTTGAACGCGGCGCTGCGCGTGTTGATGGCTTTGGTGTTGAAGATCGAACCCTTGCCGGAGGTGTTGGGCGCCGGGACGTTGACGCCGTTTTGACGCAGGCACGAGGCGAACTTGGCGAGCGCCTGTTTGGCCTGCGGCGTGTTCAGGCTCGAGCCAAAGCTCCCACGTCCGGGCACGAAGCCCGCTCCGCACTTCTTCAGGGCGGCCTCGTAAGCCGCTTTGTTCGCGCCCTGCAGCCCACCGAGGAAGCCGCCGGCTCCCGCTTTGCGCTGGGGGAGCGTCACCCCATTCTTCTTCAGGCATTCGCGCAGCGCCAGGAAGCGGCCCGAGCCCTGGGCGCCCGGCGTCCCGGGAGCTGTCTTGGTCGGCGTGGTGGCGCTTGCGCTGGTGCTCGCCGACGAGGAAGAGCTGTTCGAGGCGCCGCCGCACGCCGCCAGCACCACACTGGCCAACGCTACGAGGAGCATCCCCGCCGCGGTCCGGCTTTGCCTACGTCTGCTGCTGATGGGTTGAGGCATTGAACTCCTTATCGATTTTTCGTGCTCGGGTCCGCCTGGCATCGCCGAGCAATGCGCCAGATGTTCTCCTGCTTCGATAATTTCTCCGTAAGCCTCGGCCGGCGCCGAACACACCGCGGCGTGGCCGCTGAGCGCTTGGCGCGGTCGAGCGCCTGGCGCTCTGCGATCATCCGCGCCGATGGCCAGCTACGGCGGGATCGACCTCGGCGGCACCAAGATCCAGGCCGCGATCGTCGACGAGGAGAACAACGTGGTCGGGTCGGCCAGGCGAGCGACGCCGACGAGCGGCGGCCCGGCGGACGTCGCTACGGAGATGGTGACGGCGTTGCGCGACGCCGCGAAGGCGGCGGAGGTCGAGGGCGTGGGCGGGCATCCGATCCTCGCGGGAGTCGGCGTCGGCTCGCCGGGCACGATCGAAGACGGCAAGGTCACAAGCGCGCGCAACCTGCCGGGGTGGGAAGGCACGTTCCCGCTGGCGAGCACGCTCGCAAGCGCGCTCGGTTGCAGGGTCGTGGTCGGCAACGACGTGCAGGTGGCGACGGACGCCGAGTTCAAACTTGGCGCGGGCCGTCTCTACGAGTCACTGCTGGGTGTCTTCTGGGGAACTGGCGTCGGTGGCGGCCTGATCCTCGACGGCCGGCCGTGGACGGGACGTGGCGGGGCGGGCGAGATCGGACACGTGGTTGTCGAGATCGACGGCGCGCGCTGCACCTGCGGACGCAGGGGCTGCATGGAGGCCTACGCCGGCCGCGCCTCGATGGAAGCCTACGCACGTCACCTGTACGAGGAGAAGGGCCGCAAGACCGATCTCTTCAAGCTGGCGAAGGAACACGACCGTCCGCGGCTGACGAGCGGCATCTGGGCGCGGGCGCTCGAGCGCGGCGACAAGCTCGCGATCCAGACGATCGACCGCGCAATCGCCGCGCTCGGCGCGGGCGTCGCCTCGGTCATCAACGTGCTCGACGTCGGGGGCATCGTCGTCGGCGGCGGGCTCGGGATACGACTCGGACATCCGTACGTCAAGCGCATCAGCGAAGCGATGCAGCCGCACCTCTTCCACGACGCGCACCCGCCGCACGTGCATGTAGCGGCGCTGGGGGACCTCGGCGGCGCGATCGGGGCGTCGCTTCTGGTCCGAGATGGGGCGTAACGTTATGGCTGACTTGCCGCATCAGGCCCTGCATCTCTCATCGGCGTTGCGCAGCCCGCTCCTGGACCGGGCCGGGGAGCGCCTCGGACGGGTCGAGGATCTGATCGTCCGCCTCGCCGACGGCGGCTATCCGCCCGTGACCGGGCTGAAGGCGCGGATCGGCGGTCGCGAGCTGTTCGTTCCCGTTGACCGGATCGCAACGCTGGCCCCCGGTGCGGTGCGCCTCTCGGGAGAGAAGCTGAGCCTGCGCAAATTCGAGCGCCGACCCGGCGAGGTGTTGCTCGCGGGCGATGTGCTCGGCCGTAAGCTCGTCGATGTCGAGGCCGATCCACCCAGGCTCGTCACCGCGCACGAGATCGAGCTGGCGTGCATCGAGGGCTGGTGGCGGGTCGTCGGCGTCGATCCCAGCCCGCGCGCCCAGCTCCGCCGCCTGCTGCCGCGGCGTCTACGTGGGATGGTGGGCGATCGCCCGTTCCTCGACTGGGCGGACATGGAGCCGTTCGTCGGGCACGTTCCGACGTCGCGCCTGCGCTTCTCACATCGCAAGCTCGCCAACCTGCACCCCGCCGAGATCGCCGACCTCGTCGAGGCCGCCTCGCACGACGAGGGCGAGGAGCTGATCGAGGCGGTGTCCCAGGACCGCGAGCTCGAGGCCGATGTCTTCGAGGAGCTCGACGAGCACCACCAGCTCGAGTTCATTCGCGAGCGTCCGGACACCCAGGTGGCGGCGGTGGTCGCGCGCATGGCCCCCGACGACGCGGCGGATCTGATCGACGAGATCGACCAGGACCGCCGCGCGCGCATCCTGGCGCTGCTGCCGGCGAGTCAGCGACGTCAGATCGAAGC
This sequence comes from uncultured Solirubrobacteraceae bacterium, assembly GCA_963827455.1. Taxonomy (GTDB): domain Bacteria; phylum Actinomycetota; class Thermoleophilia; order Solirubrobacterales; family Solirubrobacteraceae; genus Palsa-744. Next base: position 169,777 of record CAWHAW010000015.1, read on the forward strand.
GCTGCTCGGCTACAACCCATCGACCGCCGGCGGCCTGATGAGCCCGGACTTCATCAGCCTCGCGCCGACGGACGCGGTCGAGGACGCGCTCGCGAAGGTGCGCGACAGCAAGCTCGCCGCGGGCACGCTCACGACCGTCTACCTGCTCGATGACGAGGGCGGCCTGCGCGGGCTCGCGTTCGTGGTGAGCCTGCTGCGCGCCCAGCCGCGCCAGTCGCTCGAGGAGATCGCCGACGGTGATCCTGTCTGGGTGGGAACGGATGCCGATCTGCCCGAGGTCGCACGGATGATGACCGACTACAACCTCGTGATGCTTCCCGTGCTCGACGAGAACGAGCGGATGGTCGGCGTGGTGACCGTCGATGACGTTCTCGAGCTCACGCTTCCGAGCGGCTGGCGACGGCGCTTCGGTCTCGCACGCGACTGAGCGCGCATTGCTAGGCTCAGCTTCGACTGGCCGCACACGGCGCATAGAGAGGAGGCCGGCATGGATCGAGAACAGCCGCGAAGTACCCAGCCGGCCGCGCGCCCGTCGGGCCTGTCCTCCCTGGCCTGATCGCTGGCCGGGACTCCGTCACTGCGGGGCGCGTGCCGCGGTGACGTCGTGCGCGCACCGAGATGTCAGGTGAGTCCCCCGCGAGCGAAGGAAGGAGGTAAACCCGAGATGGCCGATGAGACGACGCTGGCGCCCGCCGAGCCGCGCCCCGAGGGCGTGCCTCCAGTCCTCGACGAGGCCCACATCGGTGACATCCGCGGCGCGCTCGGGACGATCCGCATGCACGACACGGGCGAGCGCCACGGCTGGCGCTCGCGGGCGATGGCGCTGCTCGCGATCATGGGCCCGGGCCTGATCGTGATGGTCGGCGACAACGACGCCGGCGGCGTCTCCACCTACGCCCAGGCCGGTCAGAACTACGGCACGAGCCTGTTGTGGGTGCTGCTGCTCCTGATCCCCGTGCTGATCGTCAATCAGGAGATGGTGATCCGCCTCGGTGCCGTCACCGGGGTGGGACACGCGCGCCTCATCTTCGAGCGCTTCGGCCGCTTCTGGGGGGCGTTCTCGGTCGGCGATCTGTTCCTGCTGAACTTCCTCACGATCGTCACGGAGTTCATCGGCGTGAGCCTCGCGCTGGGCTACTTCGGTGTCAGCAAGTACGTGGCGGTGCCGGTCGCGGCGGCGACGCTCGTGGCGATCACCTCGACCGGCAGCTTTCGCAGCTGGGAGCGCTTCATGTACGTGTTCGTGGCGGCGAACTTCCTCGTCATCCCGCTGCTGATCCTCGCCCATCCCAACGTTGGCGAAATGGTCCACCACACCTTCGTACCGAGCATCTACGGCGGCGCCAGCTCGACCGCCGTGCTGCTGATCATCGCGATCGTCGGAACGACGGTGGCGCCGTGGCAGCTGTTCTTCCAGCAGTCGAACATCATCGACAAGCGCATCACCACCCGCTGGATCAACTACGAGCGCACCGACACGGTGATCGGTGCGTTCGTCGTGGTGATCGGCGCCGGTGCGCTGATGGCAGTGACGGCGTTCGCGTTCGCCGGCACCTCCGACTTCGGCCACTTCGCCGATGCGGGCACGGTCGCGAGCGGGCTCGCGAGCCGCCTGGGCGCGAGCGCCGGCACGTTCTTCGCGATCATCCTGCTGAACGCGTCGCTGATCGGCGCGGCGGCGGTGACGCTCGCGACCTCCTACGCCTTCGGCGACGTGTTCGGCGCCAAGCACTCCCTCAACCGCGGGCCGCTCGATGCGAAGCTGTTCTACGCGAGCTTCACGCTGATGGTCATGGCGGCGGCCGGGATCGTCCTCATTCCTGGAGCGCCGCTCGGGCTGATCACGACGTCGGTCCAGGCGCTGGCGGGCGTCCTGCTGCCGAGCGCGACCGTGTTCCTGCTGCTGCTGTGCAACGACCACGAGGTACTCGGCCCGTGGGCGAACGCTCCGTGGCTGAACGCGATCGCGACCGTGATCATCGGCGTGCTGGTCGAGCTGTCGCTGATCCTGATGGCAAGCACGCTGTTTCCGAGCGTGAACGTGACCAAACTGTTCCTGTATCTGACGCTCGTGCTGGTGGTGGCACTGGCCGCGGCGGCCGGGTACGTGTTGCGCAACAGACCGGGAGCAGGGGTGCCTGTAGAGAAGGTCTCACCCGAGAGGCGGGCGACGTGGACGATGCCGCCGCTGGCGCTGCTCGAGCGACCGAGGTGGTCGTCGGGGCGCAAGACGGCGATGCTGCTGCTGCGCAGCTACCTCGTGGTGGCCGTGGTGCTGCTGATCGTCAAGACGGTTCAGCTCGGCCACTGAGCGCTGCCGCGCCTGCGCGCGGCGCGATCTATGTTGGATAGCCGTGCCGCCGTTCTGGATATCGATCGCGCTGCTGTCGCTGGTGCAGGGAGCGCTCGTGGCGCTCCCGGGCGTCTTTCCGTGGGGACCGCCGGCTCGGCTTCGCAGCCGACGCTGGGCGATCGTGCCGCCGCTGTCGGTGATCGCGTTCGTCTTCGGAGCCGGCGCGGCCGAAAGCGCAAGCGCCCAGGGACTCACCTATCTCGCGCTGTGTGCGGTCCCGCTCCTCGCTGCGCTCGCGCTCGGCTGGCTGCTGTGGGACGCAGAGCGACAGCGTCGCAGGCGGGCGTTGCGGGCCGCGCTCGTGGCGCCGCTGTTCGCGCTCGCTTGGGCGGATCGCGGCGGCCTCGCCGGCGAGACCGCCGCGCTCGCGCTCTCGGCGCTCAGCTGCGTGGCGCTCGGCGTGCTGCTCGCGACCGTCACGCCACCGCGCTGGCTGGCCGCCGGCATCGTCGCGATGGCCGTCGCCGACGCGACACTCGTCATCTCAGAACTGCTGCAGCGCCCCAACAACGCGCTCAACGCGGCCCGTCCGCTCGCCAACCTGCCGCAGCTCCAGAGCGCTGTCTTTGGCTCGGCGGTCATGGGGTACGGCGACCTGTTCATCGCCGGCGTCCTCGGCGGGCTGCTCGCGGCGACCGTCGGCCGTCGCCTGCAGCTGCGCGCCGCAGCGCTCACCGCGTCGCTGGCGCTCACATTCGACCTGCTGTTCTTGCTCGTCAACGAGCTGCCCGCGACGGTGCCCGTCGCGCTGGCGCTGATCGTGACGCTGCTCAGCCGCCGCTCGAGATCCGCTCACGGGGGGGCGGATCTGCAGCTGCGAGCGAGCTCGGCGGCGGCTGGGGCTCGTCCCCGAAGCCCGGCCGCGCGGTGATCGCCCTGGCGGTGATCTCGACGGCGTCGGGCGCGAGCACCTTGCGTTCGGAGGCGGCGCCCGCCTGCTCGATCTTGCGCACCTGTGGGATCACGCGGTGCTCGAAGGAGCCGATCGCCTCGTTGTAGGCCCCAACCGCCGAGTCGAGTTGGCGCCCGACCTTGGCGAACGGCTCGACGAAGCGCCCGAGTCGGCTGTGGAGCTCGCGCGCGGCGTCGGCGATCTCGCGTGCCGACTGTGCGATCAGCTCCTGGCGCCAGCCGTAGTGGACCGCCCACAGCAGGCCGATCAGCGTCGTGGGCGTCGCCATCAGCACCTGCTGCTGCACGCCGTACTCGATCAGCGCGGGATCCTCAGCGAGCGCCGCCTGGTAGATGCCGTCCGAAGGCACGAACATCACGACGAACTCCGGGGTCGAATCGAACTGGCGCTGGTAGCCCTTGGAGGCGAGCTTCTGGATGTGCTCGCGCGTCTGGCGCGCGTGGCGCGCGGTGTGCAGCTCGCGCTCGTCCTCGGCGCGCGCCTCGAGCGCCGAGAGGTAGGCGTCGAGCGGGACCTTGGAGTCGACGACGACGAGCTTGCCGCCGGGCAGGCGCACCAGCATGTCGGGCCGCAGGCTGCCCTCACCCGTCTGGATCGTGCTCTGCTCGACGAAGTCGCAGTGCGAGACCATCCCCGCCATCTCAACGACGTTGCGCAGCTGGATCTCTCCCCACGAGCCGCGCGTGGACGGGCGCTTCAGCGCGGACACGAGGTTGCCGGTCTCCTGGCGCAGCGTGCCGACGCCGTCCCCGAGCTGGCGGATCATCTGCGCGAGCTCGCCCTGCGCCTGGCGGCGCTCGCGCTCGAGGCGCCCGATCTCCTCCTGCATCCTGCCGAGCTTCTCCTGGACGGGCTTGACGATGCCCTTCATCTCCTCCGCGCGACGCGCCATCTCGCCCGCGGCGCGCTCCTCCTCCACGCGGCGCGCCTCGGCGACGCGCTGGGCCAGCGACTCGCCGGTCTGGGCGAGCACGTCGACCGAGATCGCCGTCAGCTGCTCGCGCGTGCGGGCACGATCACGGCGCATCAGGGCCGCCGCGCACGCGGCTCCCAGCAGCACTCCGAGGATCAGCAGCAGGACGCTCATCAGCCGATGAAAGATGCCAGCCGCGTCGGACGGGAGCGCTGGGGTTGGGCGCGCGGCGTGTTCGTGGAGCCCCGGGCGGGCGCCACGATCGCCAGCTCGTGGGCGTGCCGCCGTTTCGCTGCAGGCTTGACATCTGGGACCTTCGCAGTTACCTTGGCTGGGTTGCTCTGTCGGGAGGATCCAGGCGGAGCGCTCCACAGTGAGGGAATATTCAAGAGGAGGGGCTGCGAGGAATGTGGTCTGCGTTGCAGGCCAGTTCCGCGAAGAATCGCGCAATGAGGGCGCTCGTTCTGCCGTCGGTCCCGCCGTCAACTAGGAGGATGAGTGATGAAAGCCATGAATGGCTCTGCAGTTTCGTTGCGTCGGCGCGGTCGACTGATCGGGTCGTGTATGGCGCTCGTGCTGGCGCTTTCGGCGCTGCTGTTCGGTTCGGCCGCTGCGCAGGCCGTAGCACCGCCAACGACCACCTACCTGGCCCTGGGGGACTCGATCTCCTTCGGCTACACAGCGGAAAAGTTCGGGCTTCACGAACCCAATGACTCACCGAGCTACTTCGAAGAAGGGTTCACGAACTACTTCGCCAACGACCTCAAAAAAGCAACCGAGGTCGGGAAAACCATCAGGCTCGTCAACGACGGCTGCCCCGGTGAGACATCGAACGGGCTGATCGGCGAAGACGAATCCCTCGGCGGGAAAGCATCGACCGAAGGCCCAGGGCATCCACAGGGCCCCGGCGATTTCCATCCGTGCGCGTATCACTTCGTGGACGGCCTGCCGCTGCACAACAGCCTCGGGCTGTTCTCGCAGCTTGAAGATGCGCTGTTCGCCGTCCTGCCCAAAGAGAAAGTCGAAGCGATCTCGCTGCAGATCGGCTCGAACGACGAGCTCGCGGGCGTCGAAGAATGCAAAAACGAAATCACCCACGAATTCGAAACAAAATTCTACGCCGAACAGCCTCACCCCGGGCACATCTACGCGTTGACCGGTCATGAACCCCAAGACAAGCAGACCGAGCTCGAAGCCTTCCAGGCGTGCCTGGGCAACCAGGCGGTCACCAAGACCAGCCCGCGCATCATTGAAAACATCCTCGACGTCATCGGCCAGCTGGACGCGACGGGCTACACGAAGCCGATCGTCCTGATCGGTTTCTACAACCCGGACGCGTTCATCCTGCCCGGCACCGACGCGCTGCAGGAAGGGCTCAACGCGAGCCTCAAGGCGGCGGTCGAAGCCTCCCCGTACACGAACGTGCACTGGGCCAACCCGATGCCGAAATTCAACCACAAGCCGGGGACCGTGAACCAGGAGTACAGCGCGATCAAAACGTACACAGAAATGTGTAACCCCAACGTCCAACATCCCGAAACGGGACTCTCGCCCGGATGCGAAGGTGACATCCACCCGAGCCTCGCCGGGTACAAATTGATGGCCAAACTGGCCAACGAAGCGTACTTGGCGCCCGCACTGCCGTAAGGCTCTGACGCAAAAGTAGGAAGCCAAAAGGGGGCGCCCGGCCTAGTCGGCCGGGCGCCCCCTTTGCGTCTCGTAGCGCCGCGCGGCCTCTTCGAGCACGCCCAGCATCGCCGGCGCCGCGGCCACGAGGCGCGCGCCCGCCGGGATCGCGGCGATCACCTGGCGCACGGGCGGGGTGGGGGAGAGCGCGCGGATCGCCACGTCCTGGCGCACCACCGACAGCGCGAGCTCGGGGATCAGCGCGACGCCGACCCCCGCTGCGACCAGGCCCTGGACGGTCTGGTAGTCGTCGCTCTCGAACGCCACGTTCGGCTCGAAGCCCGCGGCGTGGCAGCTGCGCACGACGTGGCGTGCGCAGGGGCTCTGGCTCGATGTCTGCACCCACGCTTCGCCGGCGAGGTCCGCCAGGCGCAGGCGCTCCTTGTCCGCCAGCGGATGCTCGCGGGGCAGCGCCAGGTACATCGGGTCCTCGAGCAGCTCGGTGCCCGTGATGTCATCGGCTAGTAGCGTCTCGCCGGCGAACTCGAACAGCAGCGCCAGGTCGAGCTCGCCGGCGCGCAGGCGCGCGGCGATCGCCTCCGGCTCGCCCTCGGCCAGTGTCAGCTCGACGTCGGGGTAGGAGGCGCGGAACGTCGCGATCGCCAGCGGCATCAGCGTCGCGCCCGCGGTCGGGAACGACGCCACGCGCAGCCGTCCGCCGCGCAGCCCGGCGATCGCCGACAGCGACGCCTCGGCGGCATCCAGGCGCGCCAGGATTCCCTCTGCGTGCCCCACGAGCGTCTGTCCGGCGGCGGTCAGGCTGACACCGCGGGGGTGGCGCTCGAGCAGCGCCATGCCCGTTTCGGACTCGAGCGTCGCGATCTGCTGGGAGACCGCCGACTGGGTGTAGGAGAGCGCCTCCGCCGCGGCCGAGAGCGATCCGCGATAGGCCACCTCCTTCAGCACCTTCAAGCGAACCACGTTGAGCATTAGCTAAACTAATAGCATAGATCACAACAATCACTGGAGCTGATGGCAGGGAGGTGCCAAAATGGTGCGAAAGCGAACATTTGAGAAACCACTTGCCGGCCTCCGGGCCGACCAAAACGAAGGAGAGCATCATGTCCAAGGTCATCGTTTCCTATGACGGAACCGCCAACGAGGAGGACGCCATCGCGCTGGGGCGCCTGCTCGGCAACGCCGGCGCCGAGGTGTCACTCGCGTATGTGCGCCACAACCCCGAGACCGACAGCGTCCGCGAGGAGATCGCGCAGGCCGAGGCGCAGAGCGTGCTCGACCACGGCGTCGAGCTGCTCGGCATCCCCGGCGCCAAGCGCCACGTCGTCACCGACCGCTCAACGCCGGAGGGCCTCGCCGCGCTCGCCGAGCGCGAGGGTGCCGACGTGATCGTGTTCTGCTCGGACTCCCACACCGCCAAGGGCCACATCGCCGTCGGCAACTCGGCCGAGCGCCTGCTCGAGGGTGGCCGCACCGCAATCGCGATCGCGCCGGTGGGCCTCGCCGAGCACGTCGACGCTTCCGGCATCCAGCGGATCGTCGCGGTCGGCGACGGTGACGGCGGCGCGCGCCAGACGGCAGAGGCGCTTGCCGGCGCACTCGGTGCGACGGTCGAGCCGGTCGCCAACGAGCAGGCGGACCTGCTCGTGATCGACTCGCGCGCCGACGCTCCGCAGGGTCGCGTATCGCTGAGCTCCTCGGCGTCGCACCTGATCGAGACAGCGAGGAGCCCGGTGCTCGTGGTGCCGCGCGGCGTGACGCTCTCGTTCGGCTCCGGAGTCCACGCGCCGGCCGCCGCTTAGCGGCCACCGCCTCGCGAGGGGACCGCGGGCCTCGACCGGCAGACGGCCGAGGCCCGTGTCCTTGCCGGCCCGATCAGCGGGCCGTCCGCCTGCTCGCCCGCGCCGGCCGCGCGAGCATGTAGCGCGCGAGCGCGCCAATGAAGTCCAGGGCGCCCCCGGCGAGGTGGCCGAGCGGACCGGTCCACAGCCACGTCTCAGCGTGCCGGCGCGAGTGTCTAGGCAGGTGTGGCCGCATCTGGCGGCACGGTATCGTGGCGTTGGTGCCAGTCGCCCTGAAGACCACCGTCACCGAGCTCGGCGACTCGCGTGTGCGCTTGCAGGTGCAGGTTCCCGCCGGAGAGGTCGAGGGCCGGCTCGAGCGCAAGGCGCGCCAGCTCGGGCGGGAGCTGAAGCTCCCGGGCTTTCGCCGCGGGAAGGTGCCCGCGCCGCTGGTGATCCAACGCATCGGCCGCGACGTGGTGCTCGAGGAGGCCGTCCGCGACACGCTCTCGAGCTGGTACTCCGACGCGATCGAGAGCGCCGGGATCGTCCCGGTCGGCGATCCGCAACTCGACCTCGGCGAGCTGCCCCCGCAGGGCCAGGCGCTCGAGTTCTCGATCGAGATCGGCGTGCTTCCGAAGGCAGAGCTTGGCCAGTACAAGGGCTTGGAGGTCGGCCGGCGCGAGCCGGAGGTCGCTGACGATCAGATCCAGCAGGAGATCGAGGCCATGCGCGAGCGCCTCGCGCGCCTGCAGACAGCCGACCGCGCCGCCGCCGCCGGTGACTTCGTCGTCGTCGACTACGTGGGTTCGCTCGCGAGCGAGCCTGCCGACGCGAAGGGCGCCGAGGGCGAGGAGCCGAACTGGGAGCCGTTCGCGGGCGGTGAGGGCCGCGATCAGCTCGTGGAGCTCGGCGCCGGCAACTTGATCCCCGGCTTCGAGGAGGGGCTGTTGGGGGCCGTGGCGGGCGAGACGCGCACGGTCGCGCTCACGTTTCCGAGCGACTACGGCAGCCAGGAGCTCGCCGGACGCGACACGTCGTTTGAGATCACCGTCAAGGAGGTCAAGCAGAAGGAGCTCCCCGAGCTCGATGACGACTTTGCCGTGGACGCGGGCTTCGACGACCTGCACGAGCTCCGCGAGGACGTCCGCAAGCGCCTGCTCGAGCTCGACCAGCAGCGGATCGAGTCGGAGTTCCGAGGAGCCGCACTCGACGCGGCGGTGGCCGCCGCCCGGGTCGCGGTCACTCCGGAGCTCGTCAAAGCCAGGGCGCGCGAGATGTGGGAGCGGATGCTGCACTCGCTCTCGCACCGCGGGATCCAGCGCGAGGCGTACCTGCAGATCGTCGGACGCGAGGAGTCGGACATACTCGCCGAGATGGAGCCGGAAGCCGAGCTCGCGCTGCGACGCGAGGCTGTGATCACGGCGGTGGTGGCGGCCGAGGGCATCGATCCTCCCGAGGAGGACCTGCTCGCGGCGCTCGCTCCCACCGCCGAGCGCGAGGGCCTCGAGCCGCAGAAGCTGCTCGAGGAGCTGCGCCGCTCCGGGCGCGTCGACGAGGTCCGCGAGGATCTCGCCGCGCGCGAGGCGATCGGCGTGATCGCCGACGCCGCGAAGCCCATCCCGCTCGCGCAGGCGCAGGCGCGCGAGCAGATCTGGACGCCGGGAAAGGAGGGCGACGGCGCGCCGGGCGCGGCGAACGAGCCGGCAGCGGCGCCTGCAAGGTTGTGGACACCAGATCGCTAGCCTCTAGAGGAATCTGGTCGACGAGACGAAACAAAGGCGAGGACATGCGCCGGAAGCGAGGACAATGAGCCCACTTGTACCGATGGTCGTCGAGCAGACCTCACGCGGCGAGCGTGCGTTCGACATCTACAGCCGCCTGCTCAACGAGCGGATCATCTTCCTCGGCACGCCCGTCGACGACCAGATCGCCAACCTGATCGTCGCGCAGCTGCTGCACCTCGAGTCCGAGGACCCCGAAAAGGACGTCTCGCTGTACATCAACTCGCCGGGCGGCTCGGTTTACGCGGGTCTGGCGATCTACGACACGATGCAGTTCATCAAGCCCGACGTGCAGACGATCTGCGTCGGCATCGCGATGTCGATGGGTGCGCTGCTGCTCGCCGGCGGCGCACACGGCAAGCGCATGGCGCTCCCCAACGCGAAGATCCTGATCCACCAGGTTTCCTCGAGCTTCCAGGGGCAGGCGACGGACATCGAGATCCACGCCAAAGAGATCATCGACGTGCGCCGCCGACTCGACGAGATCATCGCGAAGCACACAGGCAAAGAGCTCGAGAAGGTGCGCGAGGACACCGAGCGCGACTACTTCATGAGCTCGGAGGAGGCGAAGGAGTATGGCATCATCGATCGGGTGATCTCCGAGCATTAGCTCGGGTTCGTAAGGCCGCCGGACGCAGGGAGCATCAAGGGATATGGCCAGACCTACAGAGTCCAACGAGCAGCTGCTGTGCAGCTTCTGCGGCAAGTCCCAGCGACAGGTCAAGAAGCTGATCGCCGGGCCCGGCGTGTACATCTGCGACGAGTGCATCGATCTCTGCAACGAGATCATCGACGAGGAGCTCTCGGCACCGCCGGCGTTCGACATCGAGAGCCTGCCCAAGCCGCGCGAGATCTACGAGGTGCTCGACGAGTACGTCGTCGGGCAGGATCCCTCGAAGCGCACGCTGTCGGTCGCCGTCTACAACCACTACAAGCGCGTGCAGATGATGATGTCCGGCGACTCGGACATCGAGCTGCAGAAGTCCAACATCCTGCTGCTCGGCCCGACCGGGTGCGGCAAGACGCTGCTCGCGCAGACGCTCGCGCGCATCCTCAACGTGCCGTTCGCGATCGCCGACGCGACGGCGCTGACCGAGGCCGGGTACGTCGGCGAGGACGTCGAGAACATCCTGCTGAAGCTGATCCAGGCCGCCGACTACGACGTCAAGAAGGCAGAAACGGGGATCATCTACATCGACGAGGTCGACAAGATCGCGCGCAAGGCCGACAACCCGTCGATCACGCGCGACGTCTCCGGCGAGGGCGTGCAGCAGGCGCTGCTCAAGATCCTCGAGGGTACGCAGGCGTCGGTCCCCCCGCAGGGCGGACGCAAGCACCCGCACCAGGAGTTCCTGACGATCGACACGACCAACGTGCTGTTCGTGTGTGGCGGGGCCTTCGCGAACCTCGACAAGGTGATCGAGCGGCGCATCGGGCACAAAGGCGTCGGCTTCGCCGCCGCGATCGAGGTCAAGGCCGAGCGCGACACCGGCGAAGTGTTCGAGCACTGCCTACCCGAGGACCTGATCGAGTACGGGCTGATCCCGGAGTTCATCGGCCGCCTGCCGGTCATGTCCGCCGTGCACCAGCTCACCCGCGAGGACCTCGTCTCGATCCTGGTCGAGCCGCGCAACGCGCTGGTCAAGCAGTTCCAGCGATTCTTCGCCTTCGACGGCATCGAGCTGGTGTTCTCAGACGATTCGCTCGTCGCGATCGCGGAGAAGGGCCTCGAGCGCGAAACCGGAGCGCGCGGGCTGCGCTCGATCATCGAGGAGATCCTGCTCGAGGTCCAGTTCGAGCTGCCCTCTCGCCGCGACGTCAAGAAGTGCGTCGTCACGAAGGAGACCGTCGAGAAGGGCCTCACTCCCACGCTCGTCACCGAAGCCGCACGCGAGGAGCCAGACGATTCCTCGCTGCGCGAGGAGTCTGCCTAAGAGCGCGGCCGAGCGACGCCCGCTGATCGCCCTGCGCGAGCGATACTATCGCGGCTGTGTCGAGGCGCAGCGCCCACACCAGCTCGAAGCGCGACCGCCTGTCTGCCCGCGCCCATCAGGGTGTGCCCTCCAGGGTGCGGGCCCTGCCATGGGTCGCGCTCGCGCAGGTAGCTGTGGTGTTCGCGCGGCGCTGGCGTGCGCTCTCGAGCAAGGATCGCGCGCGCTTGGCGCGCCTCGCGCGTGCGTCGCGCGGGCGTCCGGGCAACCTCAGCGTGAAGCAGCGTCTCGAGCTGCGCGCGCTCGTGCGCAAGCTCGACCTCAGGGGCATCGCGGGCGAGCTGTACGCGCTCACGCGCCGAGGCGGGGGCCGGCGGGGGCGTCGGTGCGCCCGCAGGTGATCTGGACCGAGGCACAGGCAGAGCGCCAGCTGCGCTCGCTGGAGCTGTTCGGGATGCGCTTCGGTCTGGACCGGATGCGGCGGATGATGACCGTCCTCGGCTCGCCCGAGCGTCGCTTCGACGCGATCCACGTGCTCGGCACCAACGGCAAGTCCTCGACCACGCGCATGACCGCCGCGATCCTCCAGGGCCATGGGTTGCGCACAGGCACCTACCTTTCGCCGCACCTGGTCTCCTATCGGGAGCGCGTCCTGATCGACGGGCGAGAGCTCGACACCGACGCCTTTGCCGCGGCCGTCGGGCGCGCGTCGTGGGCGGCCGAGCACGTCAACCGTACGCTCGCCGAGGATGATCACGTGACGCAGTTCGAACTGCTCACGGCCGCTGCCCTGTGGGAGATGGCCAGACAGGAGGTGGACGTGGCCGTCCTCGAGGCCGGGCTGGGCGGGCGCTACGACGCGACGAGCGTAGTCGACGCGAAGGTCACGGTCCTGACGAACGTCGGCCTCGAGCACACCCGCTGGCTCGGCCCGACGCTCGAGGACATCGCCGAGGAGAAGCTCGCGGTCGTGCGCCCGCACGGTGCGCTGGTACTCGGAGCGGAGCTGGCGCCGCCGGCGCTGGCGGTGGCCGAGCGCGTCGCAGGCGAACGCGGCGCGCGGATCGTGCGACCGCGCCCACTGCCTGCCGACACCGAGCTGCTTGCGCGCGGCGGCTTTCAGCGCGCCAACTTCGCGCTCGCGCGTGCCGCCGCCGAGGCGTACCTGCAGGCGGCCGCGATTCCCCTGCGCGAGCGTGCCGTGGCAGATGCCGCCGCCACTACCGAGATACCCGGACGGCTGCACGTTCTCAGCCGTGAGCCGCTGACGATCCTCGACGGCGCGCACAATCCCCACGCGATCGCCGCGCTCGTCGAGTCGCTTCCGGAAATGGTCGGCCAGGCGCCGCTCGCGCTCGTGCTCGGAGTGCTCGAGGACAAGGACGCCGCGGCGATGCTCGCCGCGCTGCTGCCACGGGTCGAGCGCGCGTGGTTCACCGCTCCGCCGAACAGTCGCGCGCTCTCCCCCGCGGCGCTGCAATCGTTGGCGCGCCAGCTCGGCTTCGACGCGAGCGAGTGCGAGCCGCAGCCGGCCCGTGCGCTCGCACAGGCCCGCGAATGGGCCGCCGCGCGCGACGGCGTCGTGCTCGCCACGGGCTCGGTGTATCTCGTGGGCGACCTCCTGGGCGCGCTCGAGCGGCGCGCCGGCGAACACGGCCAACCCGTCGCGCGGAGCTCGGCTCGATGATTGATGATCGGGACCCACCCGCCCCGTCGGTGCTCACGATGATCGGTGGCGTGGCGGTCTTCGTCGCGCTGGTGATCCTCGTGTTCTTCGCCGCGGGTTACGGTTTCGGCCGGCTGTTTCTCTAAACTCAGCCGGCCGATGCCGACTCTCGCATACTTCGGAATCGAAAGCAGCGGCTTGAGTCTGGCCGTGGATCTCCTGATCCTGTTCGTCGCCGTCCTGTACCTCTCGCTGATCTATTGGACCTACGCCGACGCGCGGCGCCGCCTGGTGGACCCCTGGCTCGTCACGTGCGCCACCGCAGCGTCCGTCTTCCCGTTCGTGGGCACGGTCATCTACATGGTCCTGCGTCCGCCCGAGTACCTCGAGGACGTGCTCGAGCGCGAACTGGAGACGCAGGCCGCCGAGGCGCGCCTGCGCCAGCTCGACCAGGGGCTGTGCCCGCACTGCAGCTACCGCATCGAGCACGACTTCATCCGCTGCCCGAGCTGTCTGCGAAAGCTCAAGGAGCCTTGCGCCAGCTGCTCGCGTCCGCTCGACCAGGCGTGGACGATCTGCCCGTACTGCGAAGCCGACGTCCCCGGGCTCTCCGGTCGGCGCTCGCGCCGACGTCCCGGCTCGGCGCCGGAGATCGAGAGCGATCTGGGGGAGTTCGACGTGCCAAGCGCGACTGCTGACTCGGCTGCGGCGCGCTCGCGCCGACGCCGCGGCTCGGCGCCGGAGATCGAAAGCGACCTGGCCGAGCTCGACGTACCCACCGCAACTGAGAAGGCGGCTGCCGAGGATGCTGAGCCCGCGCTCGCAACCGAGCCGGCGCCGGCGCGACCCCGCCGCTCGACCCGGCCGCCCAGCGGTCGGCCGCGACCCAGCTCCTGAGCAGCCGTTCAAGACCTCAACAGGCCTACCAAAGGAACCCATGGACCGAACGCTGATCCTGATCAAGCCCGACGCCTTCAAACGCGGCCTGACCGGCGAGATCATCGCCCGCTTCGAGCACAAGGGCCTGCGCATCGCGGCGCTGCGGCACATGACGGTCTCGCGCGAGCTCGCCGAGCGCCACTACGCCGAGCACGCCGAGCGGCCGTTCTTCGGCGAGCTCGTCGACTTCATCACCTCGGGTGCGATCGTCGCGATGGTGCTCGAGGGAATCGACGCGGTCAAGGCGGCGCGCCAGCTGATCGGCGCGACCAACCCGCTCGAGGCCGCGCCCGGCTCGATCCGCGGCGACTTCGCGATCGAGATGGGCGCCAACATGGTGCATGGCTCGGATTCGCCGGAGTCGGCGACGCGCGAGGCGGCCCTGTTCTTCCCGGACCTCAACCCGTAGGCATCGTCGCCGAGGCGCTCCCCCTCGTGCTCGCCTCGAGCTCGCCGCAGCGGCGGGCGCTGCTCGAGCGTCTTGGCGTCGCTTTCACGACCAGGGTCTCCAACGCAAGCGAGCTGGAGCAGGGCGAGGACCCCGCGGCGGTGGCGGTCGAGAACGCGTTGCGCAAGGCGCGCGCGGTGCGGCGTCCGCAAGCGCGCGAGGCCGTGCTCGGCTGCGACACGATCGTGGTCCTCGGCGGCGTGATCTATGGAAAGCCGCTTGATCCTGCGGCGGCCCGCGAGACGGTGGCGGCGCTCGGAGGACACACGCACGAGGTGATCAGCGGACTGGCGCTGCTGGTGCCCGACGAACAGGGGGGGCTTTCCGAGCGAACCGCCGTGGCGCGTACGCAGGTCACCTTTCGCGAGCTCGACCGAGAGCTGCTCGACTGGTACGTCGCGACCGAGGAGTGGCGTGGGCGCTCCGGCGGCTACGCGATCCAAGGCCAGGGTGCGAAGCTCGTGCTGGCGGTGCACGGCGAAGTGGAGAACGTCGTAGGCCTGCCGCTGGAGCCACTGCGGGACCTCTGCCCGGAGCTCTTCGAGCGCTGCAAATCGAGTGCCACATCTGGCGGGCGCGGAGGCTAGTTCGCTAGACTCCCCCGCGGGTACGCCCCGACGAGCGCAGGCCACCGAACGCTTCGCGGACCGATCTTTCGATCGGTAGCGGCGCTGGACCGGATACGAGCGTGCTCCTTCTCTCTATATGGGCATCTTCAGCTATCTGACAGGCTTCGGCGGCCGCGACATGGCGGTCGACCTCGGGACCGCCAACACGCTCGTGTACGTGCGCGGGCGTGGCATCGTCCTGTCGGAGCCGAGCGTCGTCGCGATCGACTCGCGCACAGGCGAAGTGCATGCGGTGGGGATCGAGGCGAAGCGCATGCTCGGGCGCACGCCCGGCACGATCCAGGCGATCCGCCCGCTGAAGGACGGCGTGATCGCCGACTTCGACGTGACCGAGCAGATGCTCAGGCACTTCATCCAGAAGGTCCACCAGAACCGCTGGGCGCATCCGCGAGTGGTCGTGTGCGTGCCCTCCGGTGTCACCGGCGTCGAGAAGCGCGCGGTCGAGGAGGCGTGCCTGTCGGCGGGAGCGCGCACGGCGTACTTGATCGAGGAGCCGATGGCGGCGGCGATCGGCGCCGGCCTGCCGGTCGGCGAGCCCACGGGCTCGATGGTCGTCGACATCGGCGGCGGCACGTCCGAGGTAGCGGTGATCTCGCTCGGCGGCATCGTCGTCTCGCAGTCGATCCGCGTCGGTGGCGACGAGATGGACGAGGCGATCATCAACTACGCCAAGAAGGAGTACAAGCTGCTGATCGGCCAGCAGACCGCCGAGGAGCTCAAGCTCGAGATCGGCTCAGCGTGCCCGATGTCGGAGGAGTTGCAGGCGGAGATCCGCGGGCGCGACATGGTCGCTGGGCTGCCCAAGACGGTCGTGCTGACCAGCGAGGAGATCCGTCAGGCGCTGGCGGAACCCCTGACCCAGATCATCGATGCAGTCAAGGAGACGCTCGACCGCACGCCTCCCGAGCTGGCCTCGGACATCATGGACCGCGGAATCATGCTCGCCGGCGGCGGCTCGCTTCTGCAAGGCCTGGACGAGCGTCTGCGCGAGGAGACGCAGATGCCCGCGCATCTGGCCGAATCACCGCTGACGTGCGTGGCCGTCGGCTCAGGCCGGTCACTGGAGGAGTTCGAGGCGATCCACCGCTCGAACCGGACCTCACGCAACCGTCGCCGCCGGTGAGCCGCACCTGCCGCCCGCGTCGTGGGTAGTCTGTCGGTTGAACGCTTCGGAAGGTAACGATCGGTGCATGACAAGACGGTTCGGCGTCGACGCGTGGTCCTTGGACTGCTCGTCGTGCTCTCCCTGCTGCTTCTGACCGCCTACTTCGGCGAGGCGCCCAACGGACGGCTGCACGGCGTGCAGCGCGACTTCCTCGCGATCGTCTCGCCGATCCAGGATGGCGCCAACAAGGCTCTGAAGCCCGTGCGCGACCTGTTCGGCTGGTTCGGCGACACGCTGCACGCAAAAAGCCAGCGCAACGAACTGCTCAAGCAGAACGAGCAGCTGCGCCGTGAGCTCGTAGCCGACCAGGCCGAAAAACGCACCTACCGGCAGCTGATCTCGCTCAATCACCTCGATCAGCTCGGGGTCGATGAATACCACCCGGTGACGGCCACCGTCGTGGGCAAGAACCCCGAACTCTGGTACCAGACAGTCAACATCGACAAGGGCGAAGCGGCAGGTATCCATGTCAACGACCCCGTGATCAACGGCGAAGGCCTCGTCGGTCGGGTGGCAACGGTCGTCTCCGACGGCGCCCAGGTGGACCTGATCACCGACAGCGCGATGGGCGTCTCCGCTCGGATCGGCTCCAACACCGCGACGGGGTTGCTGCAGCCGAAAGTGGGCGAACCGAATGATCTGCTGCTGCAGTACCTGCCCGCGAACTACCGGCCCAATCCCGGCGAATACGTCGTAACCTCCGGAACCGTCTCGAATGAAGAATCGCTGTACCCGCCGGGCATCCTGATCGGACGGGTCACCTCGGTCAACGAAGAAAGCGCGTACGAGTCCGTCAACGTGCAGCCACTCGCCAACCTGCACAACCTCGACATCGTCCAGGTGCTGACCGCCGGCTCACACACGCGGCCCGCAAATCTCAGCCGCCTCGCCGCGAGCCTGTCGGCCGGGCAGAGCACGACCACGAGCACCGGCGAACAGCTCGCGTCGACCAAGGTGGGTGAATGAACGGCGCTGCGCCCAGCTCGCTCGTGCCACGGCTGGCGGCTTTCGCGTTCATCGTCGTCTTCTTCCAGATCGGCGTGGTCTCCGAGCTCCCCGTGTTCGGCGTCAACGCCGACGTTTGCTCGTTGCTGGTGGCGTTCGTCGGGCTGTTGTGCGGCTCGACCATCGGTGCCGCCACCGGTTTTGCGGTCGGCCTGCTCATCGATCTCGCGCTGCTGCAGACGCTCGGCCTGAGCTCGCTCGTGTTCACGCTGGTCGGCTACTGGTGCGGAAGGCTGCGGGAGCTGCGCGACCCGCAGGGAGCGTTCACGCCGCTGGTCGTCGGGGCTGCGGCGTCGGCCGTGTCGCTGTTCGGCTACTCGCTGATGGAGTTCATGCTCGGGGTTGACGCGCCGGTGAGCTTCGAGCTGCTTGGCCAGATCGTGCTGGGAGTAGCCGTCAACACGGTCGTCGCGCTGCCGATGTGGGCGCTCACCCGGCGCGTCCTCGACAGCGCCCTGCCCGAGGACCCGCGCCGGCGCCGGCGCCGGCGCTCCTACACGACCGGGGGACTGAGCCCCCTGATCAAGCCGTGACCTCATGCGTACGCATGGCGGCGCTGGATCGGCGTCCTCGGTCGCTCGCGTGCGCAGCACGCCACGCTCCCTGCGTCCTTGACCAGCTTGCCCTGCGTCCACGTGAGGACGCGTCAGGACGGACGAGGCCGTGAGCGCGATCGAGCCGGTCCGGCCGCGGGACCCGCGCATCCCGGTCTCGCCGCAGCTGGCGCTGCGGGTGGCGATCATCGGGGGCGTCGCGATGGTGATGTTCGGGGTGATCTTCTTCCGGCTCTGGTACCTGCAGGTCCTCTCCGGCGAACAGTACGTGAGCCAGGCCGACGCAAACCTGGCGCGCCACGTGCCGATCCCGGCGCCGCGCGGGGAAATCCTCGACCGCAACGGTCAGCCGATCGTGGGCAGCACCGTCACCAACGCCGTGCAGATCGTTCCCGACGAGCTGCCGCCCGGCATCTCCCCGCAGGTCGCCGAATACCAGGCCAGCCTGTTCAAGGCAGAAGCCGTGCGGCGCCATGCCGTCGCCCGGCTGTCGCGCTACGAGGCCGCACTCGGCGGCGTTCGCCACCTGACGCACGCGCAGCGCCACGAGCTCGATCGCCTGCGCAGCGCCACCGGTCCGCCGCGGATTGCGGTCCCGCCGCTGCCCGCCTCCGCCATCGGGCTCGAGCAACTGTTCACGCGTCTCGGTCGGGTGATCGGTGTCAGCCCGCGCAAGATCGACGAACGCGTCGTCGAGGGCATCACGGCGGTCCCGTACGGACACGTCACGGTCAAGGCCGCCGGAGGACGCGGCGCCCTGACGGTGCTCGGAGAGCGCGCGAGCGAATTCCCGGGGGTCGTGCAGGAACCGGTGTCGATTCGCGAATACCCGTTCGGCGAACTGGCAGCCCAGGTCATCGGCTACGTCGGCCAGGTGAGCGAACCGGAGCTGAAGATGCGGGCCTTCCAGGGCGTCAAGCAGGGCACCGTCGTCGGCCAGGCCGGCGTCGAGTACTACTACGACCGCTACCTGCGGGGCGTGCCTGGCGAGCAGCGCGTCGCGGTCAACGCCGAAGGTCAGCCCGTCCCCAGCAAACTCGCGCCGATCCCCCCGCACGCCGGTCGCACGTTGCAGACAACACTCGACCTCGGCCTGCAGAAGGCGTCCGAAAAGGCGCTGCTGGAAGGCATGGAACACGCGCGCGCCGGCGGCAAACCCGCGATCGCAGGAGCCTTCGTCGCGATGGACCCGCTCAACGGCGAAGTGCTCGCGATGGGCTCCTCGCCGAGCTTCGATCCGAACAAATTCGCCAAACCGCTCACACAGGCCGAATACAACGCGCTCGCCGGCCGCAACAACGGAGAAGCCGGCCGCCTCACCAACCTCGCCGACGAAGGTGAATACCCCACCGGATCGACCTTCAAGCCGATCACCGCGATGGCGGCGCTCGAAGCCGGAGTGATCACGCCAGGCGAGGGGCTCGGGGCGGGGCAGTGCATCTTTGTCTCCAGCGAGCCGTTCTGCAATGCCGGGAAAGCCGAATACGGCAACGCCACGCTCGTGGAAGCGCTGAAGGAGTCCTCGGACACCTACTTCTTCACCGTCGGCAAGCTCGCCAACGAACACGGCGGCGAAGTGATCCAGCGCAAGGCGCGCCAACTGGGGGTGGGAGAGCCGACCGGCATCGACCTGCCGAGCGAGTTCCCCGGCGTGATCCCCTCCCGCAGCTGGCTGGCTGAACAGAACGCGCTCGAAGCCAAATGCGAGCGCGAGCACCATGGACGCCGGTGCTACATCGTCGGCGAACCCGGGGCGCCCTGGACGGTCGGCTACAACATGGACCTCGCCGTGGGACAGGGAGAGCTGCTCACCGACCCGCTGCAGATGGCCGTCGCCTACTCGACGCTCGCCAACGCCTACCGTAACGGCGGCAGCGGCACCGTCGTGACCCCGCACGTCGGCAAGCAGATCGACGAACCCAACCGGACCCTGGTGCAGACGCTCCGTTTCCCCAGCCGCCACGTGCAGCTCAACGACGAAGACCTCAGCCTGGTGATGGAAGGCATCCACGAGGCGGCCACCGCGCCCGGCGGCACCTCTACGCCGGTGTGGGCCGGCTGGAACCAGGCGGAAGACCCGGTCTTCGGCAAGACGGGCACCGCCGAACGCGCCGGTCACGTGGAACAGTCCTGGTACATGTGCTACCTGGGCAACGCGCAACGCCCGATCGTGATCGCGGTGACGGTCGAGGAAGGCGGCTTTGGAGCCGAAACCGCCGCGCCGATCGCACGTCTGATCGCCTCGCAGTGGTATGGAAAGCCGAAAAAGTTCGTGGCCGGCACCTCGAAGACGTTTTGAGCCCGCTCAGTCCGATCACGGTCCCCGACGAGACCCCGGCGGCGGCGCCCACGCTGCGGCTGCCGCTCGACCCGCTGCTGACGCTCGCGGTCATCGGACTCGGCGTAGCGTCGATCGTCACGCTCCCGGCGGCCACCCGCAATCTCCCCGGCGGCGCCCACTACTACGTCGTTCGTCAGACCGTCTATCTGGCGATCGGCTTCGTCGCGATGCTTGGCCTGTCCCGCCTGGACTACACGCACCTGCGCCGCTACAAAAACGTCATCTACGCCGCGCTGGTGCTCAGCATCCTCGCGGTCCTCGGGCTCGGCCACGGGGCCAACGGAGCGATTCGTTCGATCAACTTCCCGCTGTTCTCCTTCCAAGCATCCGAGCTGGGCAAGGTACTGCTGATCCTCGCGCTGTCCGCGTTGATCGTCGATCGCGCGCGTCACCTGCGATCACGTGACACGACCGTGCGGGTGCTGATCGCGGCGCTCGTGCCGACGATGTTCGTGATCGCCCAGCCAGACCTCGGCTCGGGCCTGGTGTACATGGCGATCGCCTGCATGCTGCTGTTCGTCGCCGGCACCTCTTGGCGCCATCTGGCGGCGCTCGCGGCGCTCGTGTGCGTGGCGATCGCGTTCGTGCTGGTGGCTGGCCCCGCGGTCGGCGTTCAGGTCCTCAAGCCCTACCAGACCGAACGGCTGACAGCGTTCCTGCACCCGTCCTCACCGTCCTCACGCGCACAGAAGGAAGCCACCGAAGCCAAGGAAGCCGCGGAAGGCAAGGAAGGCAAGGAAGGCAAGGAAGCGACAGACCCCACCTACCAGCAGGAACAGTCGAAGATCGCGATCGGCTCGGGCGGCAAGACCGGGCGCGGCGCTCAGCTCAGCCAGGTCCCGTACGGCTTCGTGCCAGAGAGCGACACGGACTTCATATTCGCCGCGCTCGGCGAAAAGTACGGGTTCGTCGGCGCCGGGCTCGTGCTGGCGCTCTACGCGTTGCTGATCTCGCGCACGCTGCGCGTGCTCGTCATGGCCAAGGACCTATTCGGCTCGCTGATCGCGGCCGGCGTAGCAGCTATGCTCATGTTTCAGGTCTTCGTCAACGTAGGGATGACAATTGGGATCATGCCCATCACCGGTGTAACGCTTCCGCTCATCAGCTACGGCGGTTCATCGGTGATCGCCACCCTGCTCGGCGTCGGCCTACTCCAATCGATCTATGTCCAGGCGCGGACCTCGGCAGCACTGAAGGGTCGCGTACTGCGCTACTAGACACGAATGTTTGCCGAGCATCCCCAATCAGATCTCCAGCGCGATCTCGCGCGGGGTTCTCTCTGCCGGGCGCTCCGGGTGCGCGCAGGCTCGCCGCCCCGGCGCCAGCCTGCCCGATGCTCGGCCTGTTTCCATACCGAAAGACTGGATCAAATTGAAAAAGCAAGTGCTTGTCAGCGTCGATCGCGCGGAGACGCGCGTGGCGCTTCTGGAGGCGAGCGGAACGCCCGCCGCCTCGCGCTCGTCCTCCGCTGCACGGAAAGCCGCCAGCAGCCGCAAGCGCGGCGGCGGCCCGGAGGCCGGCTACCGCGTCGCTGAGCTCTACATAGAGCGCCGCGGACAGCGCTCCATCGTCGGCAACATCTACAAGGGCAAGGTCGACAACGTGCTGCCCGGCCTCGAGGCCGCTTTCGTTGACATCGGCCTCGAGAAGAACGGCTTCCTGCACGTCGACGAGATCGTGCTGCCGGGCGTCGAGACACCCAAACGCGGCCGCGGCGGGGGCGGAGGGCGCAAGATCGCGGACCTGCTCAAGCCCGGTCAGGAGATCGTGGTGCAAGTCGTCAAGGACCCGCTCAAGACCAAGGGCGCGCGACTCTCGATGGAGCTGACGATCGCCGGCCGTTACATGGTCTACGCGCCGACGGGAGAGGGCGTCGGCGTGTCGCGTCGGCTGGAGGACCGCGAGCGCGAACGCTTGCGTCGCCAGACGGCCAACCTCGCGCTCGACGGCGGCGGAGTGATCGTCCGCACCGCCGCCCACGGGGCCAAGCGCGAGGACTTCGAGCGCGAGCTGAAGTACCTGAACAAGCTCCACGAGGTGCTCGTCAAACGCGTCGAGGAGACCGCCGCCCCGGATCTCGTGTTCCAGGAGGCAGACCTCTCCGTGCGCGTCGTGCGCGACATCTTCTCCGCGCACTTCGAGCGCGCGATCGTCGACGACGAGCAGCAGTATCACCGCCTCGTATCGTTCTTCACGCGCACGGCTCCCGAGCTCGTCGAGCGGGTCGAGCTGTGGCAGGAGCCGGAACCGCTATTCGAGGCCTACGCGGTCGACAAGGCGATCGAGGGCGTGCTCTCGAGGCGCGTCGATCTGCCCAGCGGCGGCTACCTGATCATCGACTACGCCGAGGCGTTGACGGTGATCGACGTCAACTCCGGCAGCTTCATCGGTCGCGGCAAGGGCGCCGGGCTCGAGGACACGATCACGAAGACGAATCTAGAGGCCGCCGAGGAGGTCGTCAACCAGCTGCGGCTGCGCGACATCGGCGGCATCATCGTCATCGACTTCATCGACATGGCGCGCGCACGTAACCGCGATGCGGTCATGAAGACGCTGCGCAAGACGCTCGACGAGGACCGCACGAAGACGTTCACCGCCGAGATATCCAAGCTCGGGCTCGTCGAGATGACGCGCCAGAACGTGACGGAGGGCGTACGCGAGATCATGAGCCGCCCGTGCCCCACGTGCGAGGGCGAGGGCGTGATTCGCTCGGAGGAGACGATCGCGATCGAGTTCGAGCGCAAGCTGCGCGACGTCGCCGTCGAGCACCCCGACGCCGAGGCGTTCCTCGTGCAGATCAACCCGCGTGTGAGCACCCAGTTCACCGGCCACGGCTCGCGCGTGCTGCACGCACTCGAGGCCGACACGGGCAAGTCGTTCCTGTTCGAGGGCTCCGAAGGGCTGACGCTGGACCACTTCGCGATCACGTTCATGGGCACCCGCGAGGAGGTAGAGGAGCGCGCGCTGCCGTTCCGGCAGGGCGACGAGGTGCTCGTCGAGATCGTCGAGCCGCACATGTACGACGTCGACGACGCCGTCGCCAAAATCGACGGCTACATCATCTCGATAGCCGGCGCCTCCGCGTACGTCGGCGAGAAGCGGATGGTGCGCATCGACCAGGTCGGTCGCACCGCCGCCAGCGCGCTGTTGCTGGATGAGTCTGGTGAGGTGGTGAGCGCACCCGCACGCGCGGCCGAGTCGCGCGCGGGCGGGCGCGGCAGGCGCCGCTCCGCCGGCGCCGGCAGCGCGGCCGGCGGTGGCGAGTCCCGCGGTCGTCGCCATCGCGCGCCGGTCGACAGCGAGGACGCCGAGGCGCGGCGCGAAGCCGGGTTGAGCGAGTCCTCCACCGCGATCGACTCCGAGCCCGAGCAGGAAGTGGCGGCCGCGACGCTCGAGGCCGCCGAAAGCGCCGAGGACGGGGTCAGCGAGGATGGCCTACAATCCAAACCTCGGCGTCGTGGCCGCAGGGGCGGACGGCGCCGTTCGGCTGCCAAGGCCAAGGCAACTCCAGAGTAGGCGAGCATCTGAGCCGGCGAAGTGTCGGCAAGGGCGTTGCCTCAAAGCCACAGAAATCGAGAACCACACAGACATGTACGCGATCGTCAAGACCGGCGGCAAGCAGTACCGCGTTGAGCGCGGCCAGACGCTGCTCGTCGAGCGCCTCTCCGCAGCTGAGGGCGCCGACGTGGCGCTCGAGCCGATGCTCTACCGCTCCGAGGAGGCAGTGTTCGACGCGGCCGGTCTCGCGAGCGTGAAGGTCACCGCCAAGGTGGTCGAGCACGTCCGCGGCGAGAAGCTGCGCGTGTTCAAGTTCAAGCCCAAGCGCGGATACAAACGGCGCACCGGCCACCGCCAGGAGCTGACGCGGATCGAGGTCACCGAGATCAGCGCAGGCGCGAAAAAAGCGGCGGCGAAAGCGGCCAAAGCGAAGGCCGGCGACGCTCCGCACGAGACGGCGGACGCCGGCAAGGAGACTGCAGATGGCTCATAAGAAGGGGCTCGGCTCGAGCCGCAACGGTCGTGACTCAAACGCCCAGCGGCTGGGTGTCAAGACGTTCGCCGGAGAGACCGTCACCGGTGGCGAGATCATCGTGCGCCAACGCGGCACCCGCTTCAAGCCCGGTGCCGGCGTGGGCATCGGCAAAGACGACACGCTCTACGCTCGCGCCGCCGGGACCGTGCAGTTCACCAGCGGCTGGCGCGGTCGCGTCGTGAGCGTGCTGCCGGACGCCGACCGCGCCTGACGCGCGCGCGCTAGCCGGGCTGGGCGGTCGGTCGGATCAGGATCTCATTGACGTCCACGTGCGGCGGCTGTGAGACCGCGTACATCACCGCCCGCGCGACGTCGTCGTCCGTCAGCGGCGCGTCCATCGGCGGCTGATCGAAGAACGGCGTGTCGGTCATGCCGGGCTCGATCAGCGTGACCCGGATCCCCGTACCGTTCAGGTCCTGCCTGGCCGCCTCGCCCATCGCCGTGACCGCGTGCTTGGTGCACGAGTACATCGACCCGGGCAGCGGACGGCGCCCGGCGACACTCGAGGTCAGTAGCAGCTGCCCGCGTGAGTCCGTCAACGCGGGGATCGTCGCGCGTAGCGTCAGCGCGGCTCCGTAGACGTTCGTCAGGACCATCGCGCGCCAGTGCTCCGGGGTATCCGCCAGGAAGCCCCGGGGTCCGCCGAAGCCGGCGTTGGCGAAGGCGACATCGATGCGGCCGAACTTCCGCAGCGCGGCGTCTGCCATGCGCTGCTGGTCCTCCCACTCGCTCACGTCGCAGCGCACCGCCAGCGCATGCTCCTCACCGCCGAGCTCCTGCGCTAGGGCCTCTAGTCGATCGAGCGAGCGGGCAGCGAGCACCACGCGCCACCCCTCCGTCCGTGCGCGACGGGCGGTCGCTGCACCGATGCCCGATGAGGCTCCGGTGATCAGGAAGACGCGTTCGTCGCCCGCCGGCGTGTCGTTGCTCATCGTCTCTGCTCCTTTGTTGCCGGTTTGTGGTGCTTGTCAGCGTCTACCCATATCCGATCGTGTCGGTCCCGCCCCGCCGCGGCTGTCACGATGGCTCGCATGCTTCACGATCGCGCGAGGATCTATGTCCAGGCGGGCGCCGGCGGCGATGGCTGCATGAGCTTTCGTCGTGAAGCGCACGTGCCGCGCGGCGGCCCCGACGGCGGCGACGGCGGACGCGGTGGCGAGGTGCTAGTCGTGTGCGACGACTCGCTGCGAGACCTGCAGAGCTACAAGCGCAGGAGCCACTACCGCGCCGGGCGCGGGGGGCACGGCTCGGGTGCGCTGCGTCACGGCGCCGAAGGCCAGACGCTCACGCTCAGGGTGCCGCCCGGGACGCAGATCGTAGGCGTGCCCGCAGCCGCAGCGCACGATGGCTCTGCCGCGGGGGAAAGCCCCAACGGGGGCTCGCCGGCCGAGGATCTGCTCGGGCGCCGCTGGGAGCTGCTGGCCGACGGGCAGACCGCCACGATCGCGCGCGGCGGCGGCGGCGGCAAGGGCAACAAGCGCTTTGCCACCCCCACGCGCCAGGCCCCGCGCTTTGCCGAGCGGGGCCTCGTGGGCGAGGAGGGCTGGCTCGAGCTGACGCTCAAGCTGCTCGCCGACGTTGGACTGGTCGGCCTTCCAAACGCCGGCAAGTCCTCGCTGCTGGCGCGCCTCACGCGCGCCGCGCCGAAGGTCGCAAGCTATCCCTTCACGACGCTCTCACCGGTGCTCGGCGTGCTCGAAGGCGACGAGCGCCAGCTCGTCGTCGCGGACATCCCAGGTCTGATCGAGGGCGCCAGCGAGGGCGCCGGGCTCGGCCATGACTTCCTCGCCCACGTCGAGCGCACCCGCCTGCTGGTGCACGTCCTGGACCTCGCCCCAGAGCTGTCCATGGGCGAGGAGCGCAGACGCCGCGAGCAACTACGCCACGATCGAGCGCGAGCTCGCCGCGCACGACGAGCGTCTCGCCCGGCTTCCGCGGGTGCTCGCCCTGTCGAAGCTCGATCTGGTGAGCCCAGAGCAGGTGCAGGCGGCCGTCGAGCAGTGGCAGCGTCGCCTCGGCCCGGACGTGCCCGTGATCGCCACCTCCAGCGCCACCGGCGCCGGCGTCCGCGAGCTGGGCGAGCTGCTGCTGCGCACCGTCCCGCTCGCGCCCACCGCCGCTGCGGAGCACGACGCGGGAGAGCTACGCACGGGAACGCGGGAGGAGCCGCAGCTGGCCGAGCACATGGTGTTTCGCCCGGCCGGCAGCGCAGGCTTTCGCGTCGAGCGGCTAGGGGAGGGCGCGTTCGCCGTCAGGGGCAGGGGCATCGAGCGCCTGCTGCAGCGCTTCGACATCGAAAACGAGGACGCGATGGCCTATCTCGAGGGCCGGCTGCGCAGGATCGGCGTGCTCGGGGCGCTCGAGGCCGAGGGCTTCCAGCCGGGGGACGAGATCGAGATCGCAGGCATCACCTTCGAGCTGGATCCACACGAGCCGCTCTAGGCTCGCGTCGCGCGACCGAGCCAGGAGCCGCCGCACTGAACCTCTACGCTCCGTGGCGCCGATGAGACGTGTCGTCATCAAGCTCGGTTCCAGCGTGGTCGCAGACAGCGAGGGCGAGCCGCGCATCGACGTCCTCGCCGGCGTGTGCGACCAGCTCGCCGCACTGCACCGCGACGGCGACGAGGTGATCGTCGTCACCAGCGGCGCGATCGCGCGGGGAATGCGCGTGATGAGACTGCCTCAGCGCCCGACCACGATCGGCGCGCTGCAGGCTGCCAGCGCCGTCGGCCAGGGAAAGCTCTACCGCATCTACGACGAGCTGCTGCGCGAGCGCGAGCGTGACGAGCGCGCAGGTGCTGTTGACGTTCTTCGACATGAGCGCCCGCACGCACTACCTGAACGCGCGCCAGACACTGAGCACGCTGCTCGAGTGGCGCGTGCTGCCGGTGATCAACGAGAACGACACCACCGCCACCGACGAGATCTCCTTCGGCGACAACGACTTCCTCGCCGCCCAGGTGGCGGTGCTCGTCGCCGCCGACGAGCTGATCCTGCTGACCGAAATCGACGGCCTGTACACGGCCGACCCGCGGCTGCACCCCGAGGCGCGGATCGTGGCCGAGGTCGACGACTTCAGCGCGCTGGAGGACCTCGAGATCGGCCACACGACCTCGCCGCTCGGCTCCGGAGGCATGCGCTCGAAGGTCGTCGCCGCCGAGATGGCTACCGCCGCGGGGATCCCCACCGTGATCTGCAACGGCGTCCGCGCGCGACGCGCTTCGTGCGGTGCTCGCCGGCGAGCGGCGAGGGCACGCGCTTCGCGGCGCGCGAGGCGCGCTACTCGAGCTTCAAGCTGTGGCTGAAGTACGCCAAGCCCTCGCGCGGCACGCTCGTGATCGACGCCGGAGCGGTTCGCGCGGTGCGCGAGGGCAGCGCCAGCCTGCTGCCCGTCGGCGTCATCGAGGTGATCGGCGAGTTCGACGCCGGCGACGCCGTCGACATCGCCGCCCGCAGACGGCGACGGCACGCACGGGCGCACGCTCGCCAAGGGCATCTGCAGCTACTCCGCCACCGAGCTGCGCCGTGTCATCGGCCTCAAGTCCGACGCCGTGCGCGAGATCCTGCCGCGCGCCACCGACGAGGCCGTCCACCGCGACTACCTCGTGCTCGACTGACGCCCGCCGGGCTGTCGTACCCTGTAGGGCCATGGCGATCGCCGTCTCATCGGTAGCGGACACGTGCCGCGCGGCCAAGCGCGCCGCGCGCGTGCTGGCGCAGACGGACACCGCGGTCAAGGATGCCGCGCTCGAGGCGATCGCGGCGGCGCTCGAGAGGCGCATCGACGAGATCCTGGCGGCGAACGAGCGCGACATGCAGCTCGCCCGCGAAGCCGACATCGGCGACGCGCTGCTGGACAGACTGCGTCTGGACGAGGCGCGTGTCGGGGCGATCGCGCGAGCCGTGCGTCAAGATCGTCGCGCTCGCCGACCCCGTCGGCGAGGTGATCGACGGCCGGCGCCTGCCCAACGGGCTGGACGTGCGCAAGGTCCGCGTGCCGCTCGGAGTCATCGCGGTCGTCTACGAGGCGCGCCCAACGTCACCATCGACGCCGCCGCGCTGTGCCTGAAGTCGGGCAACGCGATCGTGCTGCGCGGTTCCTCCTCGGCGACGCACTCCAACGCCGCACTCGCCCAGATCGCCGCCGACGCAGCGGTCGCGGCGGGGCTGCCCGACGGCTGCGTGAGCCTCGTCAGCGGCGGGGGACGCGAGGAGCTCGCCGAGCTCGCGACCCAGAGCGACACGGTCGACCTGATCATTCCGCGCGGTGGCGAGGGCCTCAAGCAGGCGCTGCAGTCGGTCGCCACCGTGCCCGTGATCTACGCCGCGTCGGGCAACTGCCACGTCTACGTCGACGCGAGCGCCGACCTCGACCAGGCCGAGGCGATCGTGCTCAACGCCAAGACCCAGCGCCCCGGCGTGTGCAACGCCGCCGAGACGCTGCTCGTGCACGAGCGCGTCGCCGCTGACTTCCTTCCGCGCATGCTCGGCGCGCTCGCCGCCGCCGGCGTCCAGGTCCGCGCCGACGAACGCACCCATCAACGCGATCGCCGACAGCCGCGCCGATCCCAGATCTAAAAATCGAGGAAGCCGGCGACGAGGATTGGGCCAGTGAGTACCTCGCGCCGATCATCGCCGTTGGCGTGGTCGATTCGCTGGATGAGGCGATCGAGCACATCGGCCGCTACGGCAGCGGTCACTCCGAGGCGATCGTCACGCGCGACACAGCCGCCGCGCGCGCCTTCCAGCTCGGCGTCGACGCCGCGTGCGTATACGTCAACGCATCCACGCGCTTCACCGACGGGGGCGAGTTCGGAATGGGCGCCGAGATCGGCAACTCGACGCAGAAGCTGCACGCTCGCGGGCCGATCGGGCTGCGCGAGCTGTGCACGTTCAAGTACCTCGTCGAAGGCGACGGGCACGTCCGCGCGTGAGCGCAAGCCCTCCCGGCGCACGAGCGCTCGGCATCCTCGGCGGCACCTTCAATCCGCCTCACCTCGGGCACGTCGCGCTCGCGCGCCACGCGCTCGGTGAGCTCGCGCTCGATCGTGTGCTGCTCGTGCCCGCACACACCTCCCCGCACAAGCCGGCCGGCGGGCACGCGTCAGGTGCTGGAGATCCCGGCCCCGAGCACCGGCTGCGCATGTGCCAGCTCGCGGTCGAGGACGTCGACGAGCTCGCCGTGTGCGACATCGAGCTCGAGCGTGGCGGGCTGTCCTATACCGTGGATACCTTGAATTCCATACACGCCAGCCAGCCCGACGCCGCGCTGACGCTGATCGTGGGAGCAGACACCGCTGGCACGATCAGCTCCTGGCGGGAGCCCGAGCGGCTGCTCGAGCTGGCGCAGCTCGCGGTTGCAGCGCGCGCCGGTGCGGCACGCCGGCACGTGCTCGACGCGCTCGAGGCGGGCAAGCGGTGCGCTTCCTGGAGATGCCGACGATCTCGGTGTCCTCGTCGCTCGTGCGCGAACGCGTCGCGCGCGGGGAAGCGGTCGAGGAGCTTGTCGG
Organism: uncultured Solirubrobacteraceae bacterium; assembly: GCA_963827455.1. Taxonomy (GTDB): domain Bacteria; phylum Actinomycetota; class Thermoleophilia; order Solirubrobacterales; family Solirubrobacteraceae; genus Palsa-744. The sequence continues at coordinate 199,386 of CAWHAW010000015.1, forward strand.
GGCAGCGGTCGCCCGCTACATCGACGAGCACCGCCTGTACGGCGCCGGGGCCGGGGCCGTCGCGTGATGCAGGCCGAGCAGCTCGTCGGCGAGATCGCCCGTTACGCCGCTGACAAGAAGGCTGTCGACGTGGTCGAGCTGGACCTGCGCGGCGTGCTCGGCTACACCGACTACTTCCTCGTCTGCTCCGGCAACACCGCGCGCCAGGCCAAAGCCATCCACGACGGCATCCACGAGGGGCTCAAGCGCGAGCACGGCACGCTGCCGCGCCGGGTCGAGGGCTCGGCGCAGGCCGGCTGGATCCTGATGGACTACCTCGACGTCGTCGTGCACATCTTCACGCCGGAGACGCGCGAGTTCTACCGGCTCGAGCAGCTGTGGGGCGAGGCGCCGGCGCGTGCCGCCAGCGACACAGCCGGCTGATCGTCCGATTGACTGGCCGTACAGCTAGGCGTTAGGGTCGGCTCGATAGCGCCGCTGAGGGGTGGCGCGGGAGAGAGAGGACCAACAGATGCACCGCTCGATCATGGATCGAAGCAACAGTCGTGCCCTGCTCGTCGCCGGCGTGCTGATGGCGGCGATGCTCGCGTACAGCCTCAGCTCGCTGGCTGGCGTGGCTCACGCGGAAGGACCCGGCAACGGCACGCCGTACACGGTCAGCCTCGGAGACTCCTACATCTCCGGTGAGGCAGGTCGCTGGGCAGGCAACACCAACGAAAGCTCATCCAAGATCGACGCGCTCGGCTCGAGCGCCTACGACGACAACGGCTCGAGCGAAGCAATCGAAGGCTGCCATCGCTCCAAGTCCGCCGAGGTCTACATCGGCGCAGGCGTCGACGGCGAGAACCTCGCCTGCTCGGGGGCGAAGACGTCGAGCTTCACCACCGAAGGCCTGTTCAAGCCGGGCCTCGACTTCTACAACTCCGGCGGGCACGAAGGGCAGGCGCTGATGCTCCAGCACTTCGCCGCCGCGCACAACGTCAAGCTCGTCGCGATCTCGATCGGCGGCAACAACTTCAACTTCGCCCGCATCGTGCAGACGTGCGTCGAGGACTGGCTGCTCACGCCCGAATGGTGGCCGGCGTACTGCAGCGAAGAAAGCTCCGTCACGAACAACTTCACCTCGCAGCAACGTCGTCGCAGGTGAAGGGCGAAATCGAGACCGCGATCAAGAACGTCGCCACGGCGATGACCAACGCCGGCTACTCGAGCTCGCAGTACACGATCCTCGTCCAGGACTACCCCTCGCCGATTCCCAACGGCTCGGAATTCCGCTACTCCCAGAGCGGCTACACGCGCCAGACGGTCGGGGGCTGCGGCTTCTGGAACAAGGACGCCAACTACGCCAACTCGACGATGCTGCCGACGATCGACAGCACCGTGCTCGGCGCCGCGGCCGCGACCGGGCTGTCGAACGTCAAGACGATGGAACTCGTCCTCCGCGTTCAACGGCCACCGGCTGTGCGAAAAAGGCGTCGGGCTGCTCGAGGAAGAGGGGCTGTCGCTCGTGGAAAGCAGCCGAAGCGGTGAACAAGAGCGAGTGGATCAACCAGATCCGCACGATCACCGCGATCTTCCCGCCGTATGAGATCCAGGAAGACATCCACCCGAACTACTGGGCGCAGCTCGGCCTGCGCAACTGCCTGACACAGGCCTACAACGCGGGCGCGCCGAAGGGCGGCACGTGCACGACGTCGGCAGCGGGACTCAACTCGGCCGGCGAGCCGAACATGTCGCTGCACTGATCAAAGCCAACACCAGGAGCGGGCGCCGGCGATCCGGTCGGCGCCCCGCTCCTCGGCGTGCGCTCGCCATGGCCGCGGGGCGCTGCGAAGATGGGTCGGTGAGCACACCGCAGTCCAATCACCCGCCCCGCGTCAGCGCGGTCATGCGTGAGGACGAGCGGGTTACGTCGCTGGAGCTGTTCTTCGACCTCGTGTTCGTGCTCGCGCTCACGCAGTGCACGACGCTCATCGCGCACACGCCCACTTGGGAAGGGATGCTGAAGGGCCTGCTCGCGCTCGGCGTGCTGTGGTGGTCGTGGACCGGCTATGCGTGGCTGACGAGCGTCGTCGATCCCGAGGAGGGCGTCGTTCGCCTCGTGATGTTCGCCGCGATGGCCGCGTTCCTGGTCGCCGCGCTGTGCGTCCCCGGCGCGTTCGGATCAGAGGCGCTCCTGTTCGCATGTGCCTACGCGGCAGTTCGCGCCGCTCACATCGCCCTGTTCATGATCGCCAGCCGCGAGGACTCGGAGCTGCGTCACTCGGTGCTCGGGCTCGCCGGCTCCACCGCCATCGGCGTGGGCCTGCTGATCCTCGCGGCGTTCACCGGCGGCGCGTTGCAGCTCGCGCTGTGGGCACTCGCGCTCGTGCTCGATCTCGGTGGGCCGTTCCTGTTCGGGGCCGATGGCTGGAGGCTCGTGCCCGGGCATTTCGCCGAGCGCCACGGCGCGATCGTGATCATCGCGCTCGGCGAGTCGATCGTGGCGATCGGGATCGGCGCGAGACCCACGATCGCCGCCGGCGTCGTGATCGCGGCGGTGCTGGGGGTGGTGATCGCTGCCGCTCTGTGGTGGACCTACTTCGACGTTGTCGCGATCGTCGCCGCCCGGCGACTGGCACGCGCCCCCGAAGGACGAGAGCGCAACGAGATCGCGCGCGACTCCTACTCCTACCTGCACCTGCCGATGGTCGCGGGGATCGCGCTGATCGCCGTCGGCATCAAGCGCGCGCTGGTTGGGATCGACGATCCCCTGAAGCTCGTGCCGGCAGTGGCGCTGCTGGGCGGCGCGGCGCTGTACCTGCTCGCCCACGTCGCGTTCAGGTTGCGCAACATGGGCACACTGAACGGACGGCGCCTCGTGTGCGCCGTGGCGCTGCTAGCGCTCGTCCCAGTCGGCGCGACGCTGCCGGCGCTCGCCACGATAGCGATCGTCGCCGCTGTGCTCGTGGCGCTGGTCGCCTACGAGGCGCTCCGCTACGCCGACGTACGCGAGCGCGTGCGCCATCAGCCGGTCGGTGGGGGAGTGCCCACGTAGTACTCGGTCATCGGCGCCACGGGGGCCTGCTCCTTGCCGACGAGCATCAGCGCGAGCGCCTGGGTGAGCAGCGCCAGCGCGGTCGCCAGCGCGAACGCGGCGCCGGTGTCCATGCTGCGGAGCGCCAGCGCGAGCGTGAAGCAGAAGAGGGCGAACGCGCCAAAGCCGCCGAGCATCCCTCGCTGCATTCGCAGCAGATCGTCAGTGCCGCGCTGGGCGTGGGTGAACGTAGCGAGCACCGTCGCGATGATCGGAAACGGCGCGAGCAGGCCGCTCAGCTGAGGCCCGAGCCAGCCGGCGACGGCGGTCAGCGTCAGCACCAGCGCCAGCGCGCACGCCGCGCGCATCGGCAGATCCCACGACGGCGGTTGCGCCCGGCGCTGAGGATCGTTGCCGGCGCGGGGTAGTGCGGTCAGCCCGGCGGCGAGCGCGACGCCCGCCAGGGCCAGTGCCACGCCCGCCGGCGGTGTCACGGCGGTGAACACGGCGGTCACGGCCGCGAACGCGACCCAGCCGGCGAGCATGCTCAGCCACCACGAGGTGCGCCGCGCCAGCCGGGCGTAGGAGACCACGAACGCGATCAGCGACACCAGGCCGAGCAGTGTGCCGGCGGCGGCCGTCGCGGCAAACTCGCGACCATGAGCGATCGCGTACGCCAACAGGATCGGGCCCGCCACAACCGGCAGCCCACCGATCAAGCCTCCGACACGCGGGCCGAAACGGCGCGCCACGAGCGACGCGCCGACGACGAAGCTCGGAGCGAGCACCACCTTGACGGCAAGCAGAATCACCTCCTGATGATTGCAGGCGTTCGCGCTGTGCTCACGCGGGCGCCGGGACGCCTCCAGCGTCGGCCTTGCGCGCCGGCGCGTCGGCGTGGGCCGGTCGGCGCTCGCGCAGGACGACCAGGCTTCCGTGCGACGGACTGATCGTGATGCTGCGCCTGCGGACCTTCTCCGCCGCTGCTCGAACCGGGCTCACCTCGCAGCGCTCGAGCACCGTCCGCAGCGCGATCTTCATCTCCAGCAGCGCGAAGCTCGCCCCCAGGCAGCGGCGTCGCCCGCCGCCGAACGGGATCCACGTGTAGGTGCCCGCCGGGCTCCCGCCCTCCCGCTCGAGGAACCGCTCAGGGCGAAACGCATAGGGGTCGGGGTAGATCGCGGCGTCGTGATGCAGCAGGTATGCGCTGGCGATCAGGACCACTCCAGGCGCGTAGCGCACGCCGCCGATCTCGATCGGCTTCTTGACCAGCCGCGGCTCGGCGTTTGGGAGCACCGGTCGGTGGCGCAGGACCTCGTTGATCGTCGCGGTCAGATAGCTGTCATCGGCGCCGTCGTCGAGCTCCTCGCGCAGGCGCGCCAGCACCGCCGGCTCACGGGCGAGCCGCTCGAACGCCCACGACAGCTGCGACGCGGTGGTCTCATGGCCAGCTACAAGCGCCGTCATCAGCTCGTCGCGCAACTCGCGCGCGCTCATCGGAGAGCCGTCGTCGTGCTGAGCTGCAAGCAGCAGCGCGAGCACGTCCTCGCCGTGCGGCTCGGAATCGCGCCGACGCTCGTCGATCAGCTCGAAGATCAGCTCATCCACCTGCCCGACCAGCCGCTCGAAGCTCGCCAGCGGGGTGAACCGTGCGAGCACGCGAGGTGGCGCAGGCAGCAGCGAGAGGGGGCTGTCGCCGAACTGCAGGAGTCTCGTCAGCAGATCGCGCAGCGCGTCGAGCTGGGCCCCGCGCTCCAGACCGAACACGGCGCGCAGGATGATCTCGAGCGTCAGGCGCTGGAGCCGCGGATGCAGTGCGACCGGCTCGTCGCGTGGCCAGGATTCAACCTCGCCCTCGGCCAGCTCGGCCATCAGGCCGGCGAGGCGCTGCATGCTCTCGCCGTGGAACGCAGGCAGCAGCAGCTTGCGCTGCTCCAGGTGCTCGCGCTCGTCGAGCAGGATCACCGAGTTGGCGCCAACCGTCGGTTCCAGGATCCTCGCGCCCTCACCGGGGTGCAACACGTCGGGCGCCGCCAGGAAGAGCTCCTTGATCTCCTCGGGATCGGAGATCATCACCGCCGGTGGCTGGCCGAGCAGACGCACCGTGAAACGGCTGCCGTAGCGTGCCCTGGCACGATCCAGGAAGGCAGTCGGACGCTTCCACACGCCGAGCGTCTGCAATGTCGCCGGCATGCGCGGCCCAGGGGGCAGCTCGTCATGCATGAGGATCCTCGTTTCGGGCGGGGCTGCATCCTACCGCCGCCGCCCGGCCGATCGGCCGGGCCGCGCGGGCTTCGCGGCGTCCTGCTGTCAGCTCAGCTCGCTGAACAGCGCGAGCTCACCCGACAGCTGTTCATACAGGCGCCGCCGCAGCCGCGTGTGGATCTGCGAGATCCGGCTCTCGGTCACGCCGAGGCGGGAGCCGATCTCGCGCAGCGTCAGTTCCTCCACGTACAGCATGACCGCCACCTGGCGCTCCTGCTTGGACAGCTGCGCGAACGCCTTGCGGAAGCGCTCCTTGGCTTCGCCGCGTTCGGCCTGCACGATCGGGTCGCACTCTCTGTCGGCGCTCTCGATCGTCTCGATCTGTTCGATCGTCGCGCTCTCGTCCGAGCGCACCGAGCGGTTCAGCGAGCCGACGTCGGCGACCGCGACCTGGTCGAGCCGGTTCGTCAGCTCGCTCGGCGTCATGCCCGCAGCCGCTGCGAGCTCTTCGCGGCTGGGCTGACGCTCGTACGTCGCGACGAAGCTCTCACGAGCGGAGTTGATCGTCCGCTCGTCGCGGCGCAGCGAGCGTGGCGCCCAGTCGTGACGGCGCAGCTCGTCGAGCACTGCGCCGTGGATGCGTGTCCACGCGTACTGCTCCAGCGTCGCGCCCTTGTCGGGGTCGTAGCGCTCGATCGAGCGGATCAGCGCCTCCACGCCGCACGACAGGAAATCCTCCACGTCGCAGTGGGTCGGCACCTCGCGCACCTTGCGGTAGACGATGTAGCGGACCATCGGCATGAACGTGAACACCAGCCGATCGCGAAGCTGGAGATCTCCGGACTGTCGATATTGCGTCCACGTCGCCAGCACCTCAGGTGCGGGGGGCCTGACTGCCTGCTTCGCGACTATTTCCATGGTCGTGCTCCGGGTTTCGAGGGAACTAATGGGGGTGCGGATGGCTTGTGGTCGCCCGCTACAGCGCTTCGCTCGCGTCCGAGCGTGGCCCTTTGAACGTGGGCCTCGCGAAGCTGGGCGGTGCGGCCATGGACCCCTATCGGGCGAGTCGCCGAAGTACTTGAGAGCTGCACGCAGGGTTCGGCGCCGGTCAGTCTTTCCAGTCCTGCTCTTCGTCCGCGGCCGCCTGCTCGATCTGCTCGAGCGTGAGGTCGGTGCGCCGGTCCTCGACCATGCTCTGCAGCGCCTCGCCGATCGTCGGCGCCCACACCCGCCGTGCGACCGCGATCTGTCCAGGCTCCTCGTCGAACTGCGTCCACTCGAGCTCGACCAGGGGCACGCGCGAAGGGGGCGCGTCGGCCGGCACGGGCGCGCCCCAGCCATAAAGGGTGATCTGGGCCTGCCAGCCATGGGGGCAGAGCTCGCCCATCACGGCCAGCGCCTGCCACTGGTCGGCCACCGGCCTCGGTCGGCGCTGACGGCGGCGCAGATACAGCGCGATCACCACGCACGCGAGCGCCATCACCATGATCAGCGGCACGATCACGAACGTTTCGTACAGCGGCGCGTAGGTGCTGCCACCTCGGTAGCTCGCGATCACAGACCCGGCAGTCACCAAGCTCACGGCACGCCCCACAACCCGCTCGATCCGGCCTGAGTAAGCAGATGCCACCTGCCCGCTCCCATCGCACCTTCACAGTAGCCATTTCGAAGCCCGCGGCGCGTCGATTGACGAGCGGGCAGAGCGTTTAGGACGCGCCCACACGGGTAGAGGATCGCCTGGTGGCGGACCAAGGGAGGGGAGTGAAGCGAGCAAACGGGGCCCTGCGCGCGCGCGCGGGAGGGCGTGCGCGCAGGAGTCCAACGATGGGTGCCACGTCTGCGATCGTGGCGTTGGCTGTCTCGCTGGTGATGGCCGCGAGCGCGTCGGCGTTCACCGCTCAGGGGAGCGTGGAACAGGTGTACGTCACCGGAGTGCCCGCGGAAGCTCAGACGTCGCTGCTGAACGCGAACGGCGCGACCGTGTACACGCAGAATGCGGACTCGCTCGGCGGCGTGCTGTTCCGGAACGTGAAGCCGGGTGCGAAGTACCGGGTCAGCCTGACCTCCACGGGCGAAACATCGGCCGCGATCACCGTCCACTCGCATGCGCCAGCGCCGTGGGATCCCAGCATCTACAGCCAGGAAATCCCCGACAACGGCTACACGTATCTGACGACGCGCGACGGCACCCAGCTGGCGATCGACGTCCACCCGCCGAGCAGCCCGGCGGGCGAGCCTGGTGTGCCGTCGATGTTCCACTTCCCGACCCTTCCGATCCCAGGTGTGCCGACGCCGAGCTACACACCCCCGTATCCGACCCTGATCGAGTACTCGGGCTACGGCTACGCGAACCCGGCCGGACCGGAAAACGGGATCGCGGTGCTCGCCAACCTGATGGGCTTCGCCGTGGTCGACGTGAACATGCGCGGGACCGGCTGTTCCGGCGGCGCCTATGACTTCTTCGAACCGCTGCAGAACCTCGACGGCTATGACGTGATCGAAACGATCGCCAATCAGCCGTGGGTGCTGGGAAACAAGGTGGGGATGCTCGGCATCTCCTACGGCGCGATCAGCCAGCTGTTCACGGCGCAGACGCAGCCCGCGGGGCTCGAGGCGATCGCGCCGCTGTCCACGATCGACGCCACGGCGACGACGCTGTACCCCGGCGGCATTCTCAACACCGGCTTCGCGGTGGCGTGGGCCGAGCAGCGCCAGCAGAACGCTGAACCGGCCAGTCCGGGCCACGGGCAGGCATGGGCCACGACGCGAATCGAAGAAGGCGATCAGACCTGCGCGGCCAATCAGGCCCTCCACGGCGAGGCTGCGAACCTGCTGGACAAGATCAAAGCGAATTCGAGCTATGACCCAGCGGTCGCCGATCCGCTCGACCCGGTCACGTTCGTCAGGAAAATCAACGTCCCGACGTTCATGGCGTGCCAGTGGGAGGACGAGCAGACCGGCGGGCACTGCGCCGACCTGGCCCACCACTTCACCGGCACCTCGCGCAAGTGGTTCACGTTCACCAACGGCGCCCACGTCGACTCGCTCGACCCGTATACGTTCGACCGGCTGTACGACTTCCTCGAGCTGTACGTCGCACATCAGGCGCCGATCGTCAACGCGGCGGTCATCCATGCCGCGGCCCCGGTCATCTACCAGGAAGCGATGGGGCTGCCCAAGACCGACGTGGTCACGCTTCCGGCGGATCCGATCCAGGAACAGCTGACCTACGAATCGGCCCTGTCCGCCTTCGAAGCGCTCCCCTCGATCAGAGTGCTGTTCGACAACGGCGCGGGGACCTCGCCAACAGGCAGCACGACGGCAGGCGATCCGTACCCGGGATTCGAAGACTCGTTCTCGAGTTTCCCGATCCCCGGCACGAAGGCGCAGAGCTGGTATCTCGGGTCGGGCGGCGCCCTCACCGGAAAGCAGCCGACCGCGGAAGGGGTGGACTCCTACACCTCTGACGCGAGTGCCACTCCGCTGACGGACTTTGGAGCCAACACGGGCTCGGGCGGTCTGTGGGGCAACGCGTCCGAGTGGGAATGGAACTGGGCGCAGCCCGCGGCGGGCTCGGCGGTGTCCTACGTCTCGCCGCCGCTCACTACCAACACGACCGCAATCGGCGGCGGAGCCGTCCACCTCTGGGTCAAGTCCTCCACCCCGGACGTCGATTTCCAGGCGACGGTCAGCGAGGTCCGTCCCGACGGGAACGAGACGTTCGTTCAGGACGGCTGGCTCAGGGCCAGCGAGCGTCGACTGGCCACGACCGAGAAGAACATGTTCAAGCAGACGCCAACGCTGCTCCAGCCGATCCCGACCTTCCTCGCATCGGACGAGGAACCGATGCCCGCGGACGAATTCGTCCCCGTCACCATCCCGCTCTACTTCGAGGGGCACGTCTACCGCGCGGGCTCGCGCATCAGGGTGACGATCGCCGCACCCAACGGAACACAGCCGGTGTGGTCCTTCGGCCAGACAGAACCGGCCGGCACCACCGCGACGGAGTCGATCGCCTTCTCGCCCAACATGCCCTCGAGCCTCACCCTTCCGATCGTCTCGGGCGTCAGCGTGCCCACGGCGCTGCCCGCCTGCCCGAGCCTGCGCAACGAGCCGTGCCGGCCTTACCAGGCGTTCGTGAACAACGGATCCTGAACGCGCCGAGCCCGGCTCCCAGCCCGTGGCGTGGAAACTGCCGGTGATGATCTATCGGTACGCGAACGCCAACTCCGGCCGATAGCATCGCGAGCCGCAACCGACAAAAAGGAACCACAGGAAATGGCTAGCTCGGTAATCGTCGGTGGCAGCGGCGGTCTCGGACTGGTGATCGCGAAGCGACTCGCAGAGCGTGGCGAGGACGTTGTGATCACCAGTCGTGACGCCACCAGAGCGTCCACGTGCGCGAAGGAGATCGGCGCAAGCCGCGGGATCGCGCTGGATCTGGCACGCCCGGAGACCGTCTACGACGCCCTCGAGGGGATCGGCGAGGTCAACAGTCTCGTGATCACCGCGATCGAGCAAGCAGTCAACAGCTTCGCGGACTTCGATATCGAGCAGGCCGTGAAATCGGTGACGGTCAAGCTGGTCGGATACACGGAGGTGGTGCGAGCCCTTCACCCGCGATTCACGAGTGACGCATCGGTGGTGCTGTTCGGGGGTGTGGCCAAGGACCGCCCATATCCCGGCTCGACCATGGTGACGGCGTTCAATGGCGGAGTCAGCGCTCTCGCAAGGACGCTCGCGATCGAGATTGCTCCGCATCGCGTCAATGTTTTGCATCCGGGCGTCGTCGGCGACAGCCCAAAGTGGCGAGACGTGCCGGCGCATCCTCACATCCCCCGCACGCCGATCGGGCGTCTCGTGACGATGGCCGAGGTCGCAGACGCCACCGAATTCCTTCTCCGCAACACGGGCGTAAACGCGCAAGACCTGGTCGTTGACGGCGGAGTCCTGGTCACATAGATAGATGGCCGAGCGCGTTTCAGCTGTCTCGCCAGATGGCCTCAGCGGCGGTGCCGCGACGACGCCGGGGGTCGTGCGAGACGTCGCCTTCGAGACGGGTCAGGCGACGCTCATGCGGGCCCGTGCCGAGCCGTCGGCCAGCTCAGGATGGCACCACCACGGTGACCGCGACGTCCTGGGGTACGTCGTCCGAGGGGCCGCGCGGTTTGAGTTCGGTCCCGGCGGCAGCGAGATGACCGAGGTCGAGGAGGGCGGATTGTTCCACGTCCCCGCCCGACTGATCCACAGGGACGTCAATCCTCTACGTGTCCCGCAGGAGATCATCCTCACCATCGTCGGAGAAGGTCCCCTGGTCTTCAACGTTGAAGGCCCTGAAAAATGGAGCTAGTCGGGCTCGAACCGACGACCTTCTGAGTGCCACTCAGACGCTCTCCCAGCTGAGCTATAGCCCCAGGACCAGCTCAGGAAGTGTAGCCGCCCCGGCTCGGGACGATCAGTCTCGGGCGCGGTCGCCGCCGCTCAATCGCGGGCGCGAGCTCGTAGTCCCGAGCCCATTTGATCCTCCGAGTCTGGTTATTTCGTGCTGGGTCCAACCTGAGATGGAGCGCGCAGCGTCCGGCTGCCTCCTCGATCGGGATCAGAAAGCCACGATGCAGCTCGGGTGCGTATGCAGCGATGGCGTCGACCTCGGCGGCCGAGTAGCTCGTGCTCACGTATCCCGCCGGAGTGAGGCGGTTCGTCTTGAGGCGCACCGACAACACGCCCGAGACGTGACGAGCCAGCTTGCATTGAACCCGCAGCAGCTCGGGCTCGAGGTCGACCACGAGGTCGTAACGCCGCCCCTCGCACAAGGTCGCAGCACCGTCAGGCCGAGCTGGATCACCATCGAGGTGATGGCTGCCTCGGCCACGGCGCCCTTCTGGCTGGGTGTCAGATCGTCCACGCACCCCAATCTACGCGGCGGCGTGTGCCACGTGGGTGCCCTTTGTGGCAGCTTTGTGCCCTTGCTGTGCCAATACTGAGGCGCCCGCGCGAGGCGCCGGCTCCGCGCGCCGCGGCGCCCGGCCTACCCCCGCGGAATGAACTCCGGCACGTCGAGGTCGTCGTTGGCGCCGTTGCCAACGCTGCCGCCGCCACCGCTGCCATTGGCGCCGCCGGTGATTCTGCGTCGCGTGCGCGTCTGCGTCGCTTCGCCGCCGTCCAGTTCGGCGCCGTTGGTGAGCTGGTCGAGCCGCGCGGTCATGCCGCCGTGGGTCAGGCGCACGTCGCTGATCAGGCGCTCGGCGTTGCTGCGAAGCGATGTCGAGAGCTCGCGCAGGTTGCGGGAGATTTCGGTGCCCTCGGTGAGGATGTCGCGGGCGATGACGTGCGCGTCGCTGGTGATGTCACGGGCTTCCTCGCGTGCTTTCGCCTTGATGCCCTTCGCCTCCTCCTCGGCCACCTGCAGCATCCGCGCCAGCTCCTCGCGGCCGGACGCAAGGATGCCCTCGGCGTGCTCGCGTGCCTCGCGCTCGATGACCTCGGCCTCCTGGCGGGCTGCCGTCAGCAGCCGCTCCGATTCCTGCTGTGCCGCTGCGCGCTGCTGCTCGGACTCCTCGCGCGCGGACGCGCGCACGCGCTCTGACTCCTGATGGGCGGTCGCCCACACCTGCTCGGACTCCCTGCGCGTGTCGGCGAGCACCCGCTCGGACTGCTCACGCGCCTGCTCGAGCGTACGGGCGGCCTCCTCGCGCGCCTGCTCGAGCCCGTGCGCCGCCTCCTCGCGTTTGCTCTCGGCCTCCTCCCTGAGCTGTGCCGCGGCTGACTCGGCCTCGTCCTTCGTCGACTTGGCGTGCTCGCGTGCGGAGCTGACGAGCTCCTCGGCCTCCTCCTCGGCCGCCCGCACACGGTTCTCAGCCGCGCGGTCGGCCTCTTCGATCCGCTCCCGGGCCCGGACCTCGGCCTGGTCGCGCAACTCGCGCGACGCCGATTCCGCCGCTGCGACGATGCTCTGCACGCGTCCTGGTGCGGCGCTCAGCGTGTCGGGTCCCTCGTCCTCGAAGAACTGCTGTTCGTCGTGCTCGGATGCCTGCGTTGGTGACCCCTCCATCCGGCCATCGTAAAGCGCCGCGCCGACGCGCGTCCGGACCGACTCCGCACGATGCGACGGCGGCGGTCGGCGGCCCCGCCGGCCCGCCCGATGCGATGGCAGAAACTGTTGGAAATCTGTCCTTGCGGACAGACCGACGGTCCGCGATGATCGTCGTATGCGAGACGCCAACCGTCGCTTGATCGCGATCGTCGTCTATCCGGGCGTGCAGAGCCTCGATGTGACCGGGCCACTCGAGGTCTTCGCCGGCGCCCAGCAGCTGATCGAGGCCTCCTCGCGCCGCGAGCGCGGCTACGACGTGCGCGTGCTCAGCCGTGACGGACAGCCGCTGCAGAGCTCCAGCGGCCTCGGCCTGATCCCGCACGCCAAGCTCTCGAGCCAGCCGACGCCAATCGACACGCTGATCGTCGCCGGTGGACCCGGGCACACCCAGGCGGCCGAAGATCGGGCACTCCTTGACTGGATCGCCGACGCTTCCAAACGCGCCAGACGCACCGCGTCGGTATGCACGGGCGCGTTCGTGCTCGCGCGCGCCGGACTGCTCGACGGCCGCCGCGCGACGACCCACTGGGCGTCGGCGGCCGAGCTGCAGCGCCAGCACCCCGACGTGATCGTCGATCCGGAGCCGATCTTCGTGCGCGACGGTGCGCTGTGGACCTCCGCGGGCGTGACCGCCGGCATGGACCTCGCGCTGGCGCTCGTCGAGGAGGACCTCGGCAGCGACGCAGCGCTCACGATCGCGCGCCACCTCGTGCTGTTCCTGCGCCGCCCCGGCAACCAGTCGCAGTTCAGCGCGACGCTCGCCGCGCAGCAGGCTGAGCGCGAGCCGCTGCGCGAGATCCAGCGCACACTGCTCGAGGACATCGCCGGCGACCACCGCGTCGAGGCGATGGCCGCGCGCGCCCACATGAGCCCGCGTCACTTCGCCCGTGCGTTCCGCGCCGAGACCGGCGTCACCCCCGCCCGCCACGTCGAGCGCGTGCGTGTCGAGGCCGCCCGACGGCAGCTGGAGGACAGCGGCGAGCCGATCGCCGCGATCGCGGCCAGCTGCGGCTTCGGCACCGCGGAGACCATGCGCAGGGTGTTCCTGCGAACGCTGCACATCGGCCCCGCGGAGTACCGCCGCCGCTTTCACGTACACGCAGCACGCAACGCACGTCCCGCCAACCCCGCCAGGAGCACAAAGGAGTCAGTGACATGAACATCGCGATCCTCCTATACGAAAAATTCACCGCGCTCGACGCGATCGGGCCCTACGAGGTGCTCAGCCGGCTGCCCGGCGCGACCGTCACCTTCGTCGCCGCCGAGCCAGGGCCGGTCCACACCGACAACGGCATGCTCACGCTGCTCGCCGAGCGCTCGCTCGAGGACGTGCGCCGGCCGGACGTGGTGCTCGTCCCCGGCGGTCCCGGTGAGGTCGCCGCCCGCGCCGGCGGCCCGGCGCTCGACTGGCTGCGCGACGCAGATCGCACGAGCACGTGGACAACGTCCGTGTGCACCGGCTCGCTGATCCTCGCCGCCGCCGGCCTCCTCGACGGCAGGCGCGCGACCACCCACTGGCTCGCGTTCGACGAGCTGCGCCGCCTCGGCGCCGAGCCGGTCGACGAGCGCGTGGTATTCGACGGCAAGCTCGTCACCGCCGCGGGCGTCTCCGCCGGCATCGACATGGCGCTCGCCCTCGCTGCCCAGATCGCCGGCGACACGGTCGCGCAGGCGATCCAGCTGTCGATCGAGTACGACCCGCAGCCGCCATTCGATGCCGGCTCGCCGCACAAGGCGCCAGCCGAGATCGTCGAGCTGCTGCGCAGCCGCAGCCGCCACCAGGCGCGGGGAGGGGAGGCGCTCTCCGCGCCACGCTGAGCGCCGCGAGCGCTGCCGCCGCGGCAGCCGCAGGGTTTCGGCGCAGGCCGACCGCTAACCTGCGATTGCCCATGCCAGAGCGCCGCTACGACCCCCAGGAGATCGAGCCACGCTGGCAGGCGTTGTGGGCGAGCGAGCGGACCTGGGAGGTCTCCAACGAGCCGACGGAGTCGCGCGCCGACGGGCGCAGCGCGTCGAACTCCTACGTGCTCGAGATGCTGCCCTACCCGAGCGGCGAGCCGCACATCGGTCACCTGAAGGTCTACTCCGTCGGTGACGCAATCGCGCATTTCCACCGGCGGCTGGGCCTACGCGTGCTGCACCCGATGGGCTACGACGCGTTCGGCCTGCCGGCCGAGAACCACGCGATCAAGACCGGCGTGCACCCGCGCGTATCGACCGACGAGTCGATCGAATCCTTCCAGCGCCAGTTCCGCCGCTGGGGCATCTCGATCGACTGGTCGCGCGAGCTCGCCACGCACGAACCCTCCTACTACCGCTGGACGCAGTGGATCTTCCTCGAGCTGTTCCGCGCCGGGCTCGCCTACCGCAAGGAGGCGGCGGTCAAGTGGTGCCCGAAAGACCAGACCGTCCTCGCCAACGAGCAGGTGGATGCCGAAGGCCACTGCGAGCGCTGCGGGGCGCTCGTGGAAGTCAAGCAACTGGAGCAGTGGTTCCTGCGCATCACCGACTACGCCGAGCGCCTGCTGGGCGACCTCGACGGAGATCGAGTGGCCAGAGCACGTCAAGACCATGCAGCGCAACTGGATCGGGCGCAGCGAGGGCGCCGAGGTGATCTTCCGCTGCGAGGACCTGGACCCCGCCCACCCGGTCGACTACCCGGTCTTCACCACCCGGCCGGACACGCTGTTCGGCGCGACCTTCTTCGTGATGGCGCCCGAGCACCCCGACGTCATGCGCCTCGCCGAGGGCACGCCCAACGAGCAGGCCGTGCACGACTACGTCAACCACGCGCTCAACGAGCCCAACGAGGAGCGCGGCAACGCCGACAGGCCCAAGACCGGCGTGCCGCTGGGGCGCACCGTCACGAATCCCGTCAACGGCGAGCACATCCCGATGTTCGTCGCCGACTACGTGCTGATGGAGTACGGCACCGGCGCGATCATGGCCGTGCCCGCCCACGACGAGCGCGACTACGCCTTCGCACGCGCGTTCGACCTGCCGATCCGGCGCGTGATCGCGCCGCCCGGCGAGGCCGGCGCTGGATCGGGCGCGACCGACGAGGACCTGGGCGCGGGCGGGCTTCCGTATGTCGGCGACGGCACGCTCGTCAACTCGCACCCCGACTTCGACGGCATGCCCAACCGCGAGGCGATCGGCGCGATCGTCGCGTGGCTCGACCGCGAAGGCAAGGGACACGCCTCGGTCAACTACCGGCTGCGCGACTGGCTGGTCTCCCGGCAGCGCTACTGGGGCGCTCCGATCCCGATCCTCTATTGCGAGCGCTGCGGAATGGTGCCCGTGCCCGACGACCAGCTGCCGGTGGAACTTCCCGCAATCGAGGACTACACGCCCAAGGGCCGCTCGCCGCTCGCTGCGGCAGAGGACTGGGTGAACACGAGGTGCCCTGAGTGCGACGGCCCCGCACGCCGCGAGACCGACACGATGGACACGTTCGTCGACTCCTCGTGGTACTTCCTGCGCTACTGCGACGCGCGCAACGAACACGCCGCGTGGGATCAGTCGGCGTTGCGCCAATGGATGCCCGTCGATCAGTACATCGGCGGGGTCGAGCACGCGATCCTGCACCTGATGTACGCGCGCTTCTTCACCAAGGCGCTCGCCGACCTCGGGCACCTCGACTTCCAGGAGCCCTTCCAGGCGCTGTTCACGCAGGGCATGGTCACCAAGGACGGCGCCAAGATGAGCAAGTCCAGGGGCAACGTCGTCTCGCCCGCCTCGATCATCGAGCGCGTCGGCGCGGACACCGCGCGCGCCTACATCCTGTTCGTCGGGCCGCCCGAGCAGGACGCCGACTGGTCCGATGAGGGCGTCGAAGGGGTCCACCGCTTCCTCGGCCGGCTGTGGCGCCTCGCAGCCGAGACGGCCGACCAGGGCGGTGCGCCGAGCGCCGATCTGTCCGTGCCGAGCGCGCCCGAAGGCGCTGATCTCGAGCTGCTGCGCAAGGCGCACTGGGCGATCGACAAGGTCAGCGGCGACCTGCGCCGCTTCACCTTCAACACCGCCATCGCCGCCGTGATGGAGCTGCTCAACGACAGCTCGCGGCTGCGCGACGCCGTCGCGCCCGAGACGCTGCGCTTTGCGCTCGCAACCGCGGCATCGCTGCTGTTCCCGTTCGCGCCGCACGTCAGCGCAGACGTCTACGACATGCTCACCGGCGAGCGCGTCTGGGAGCAGCCGTGGCCGCAGGCCGAGGAGTCGATGCTCGAGCGCGACGAGTACGAGCTCGTCTGCCAGGTCAACGGCAAGGTGCGCGACCGCGTGCAGGCCTCAAGCGACGCCGGTCCCCAGGAGCTCAAGGAGCTGTGCCGCGCCGCTCCCAACGTGATGGCGCACGTCGACGGCAAGGAGATCGTCAAGGAAATCGTCGTCCCCGGCAAGCTCGTCAACCTGGTCGTCCGATAGGCGGCGCGCTACGGCGTCCTCGGTCGCTCGTGTGCGGAGCACACTTCGCTCCCTGCGTCCTTGTATCGCTTGCCTCTCGAACGACCAGGGGCGCTGGGCTTAGACTCGGGCGTGTATGCCCGACCTCAAGCCCGCCTACCTGATCCACGGCGACGATCATGGCGCGGTGGCTGAGCGCAGGGCCGGGTTGCGGGCGCTGGTCGAGGGACAGGCGGGTGCGGGTGCGAACGTCGAGGTGCTCGAGGGTGACGCCGCCACGCCGGCCGGCGCCGCCGAGGCGCTCGCGGCAATGACGCTCGCGATCGGGCGTCGCGTGATCATCGTCGAAGGCGTCGAGCGCTGGCGCCAGGCCGACGTCGAGCAGCACCTGCTCGCCGCGCTCAAAGACATGCCGCCCGACACCACGCTCGCGCTGTTCGCGCGCGAGGAGACCCGCGCGAAGGCCCCCACGACGCTGCACGATGCGATCAAGCGCGCGGGCGGCCAGGTGGTGGCACAGCCGACCGTCAAGCCGTGGGAGCTCGCCAAATGGGCGCGCGAGCAGGCGGCGCGCCTCGGCGTCTCGCTCGACGCCGGTGCCGCGAAGGCGCTCGTCGCGCAGGTTGGCGAGCGCCAGCAGCGTCTGCTCCGCGAGCTGGAGAAGCTGGCTTTGGAAGGCGACGCCTCCGAGCCGATCACCGCGCAGGACATCGAGCGCCGCGCCGCGCACTCGACCGAGTGGCGCGCGTACGGCCTGGCCGACGCGCTCGTCGGCGCAGACGCCCGCGAGTCGACGCTCTCCTACCTGCGTCTGCGCCAGCAGGGCGAGCGCGTATCGGGCCTCACCTACCTGATGGCCCAGCGCCTGCGCGACGCGCTGGCGGTCGCTCTGCGCCTGCAGGCAGGCGACTCGGTCGCCGATGTCAAGCGCGGGCTGCGCATGCCAGCGCGCGCCGCCGAGCGCTTCGTCGCGGACGTCGCCCGCACCGACGTCGAGCGGCTGCGCGCCGCGCTAGCGGCGCTCGCTGACCTCGAGCTCGACACGCGCGGAGGCGCGCCACTGGCGAGCAGCCGCACGGCCATTCGCCGGCCTCGACGAGGACACGCTGGCGCTGCACGCGATCGAAGCTATTACTTGCTAGACGGGCCCGCGAGAGTGCGGGCGGCGCGGGACTTCTTGCGCGCGCCGGTGTTCTTGTGCATGGCTCCGCGCTTGATGGCCTTGTCGATCGTGCTGACGAGCTCGCGGTGAGCGGTGTCGGCGGCGGGCTGGTCATCGCCCTCGACAAGCTCCTCCAGGCGTCGGAAGTAGGTCTTGATCGTGGAGGTGTAGCGACGGTTCTCGAGGCGCTCGCGCTCGGAACGCAGGATTCGCTTCTTCTGGGAGTGGATGTTGGCCATGGTCTGAGCGGGCAGAGCGCGCACAACTGCGCAGGCGCGCCGCGCAGCGCCGTACTATAGCGGCCTCAAGTGTCCGCCAGCGCCGAAGTTTTCGCCGAGGAGCCGCCCGCGCCCCCGAGCGGGCCGGGGTCGGGTACCGGCGGCTTGGCGCGTAACACCGCGATCTTCGCGTTCCTCACCGGGCTTCTCGCGGGTCGTGGGGCTGGTGCGCGAAATCGTCTTCGCGGCGTACTTCGGCACGACGAGCTTCGCGTCGGCGTACTCGATCGCGTCGCAGGTGCCCAACTTCGTCGCGAACCTGTTCGCGCAGTCGGCCCTGTCGGCGGCGTTCGTGCCGGTGTTCACGGACCTCTTGCAGAAGGGGCGTCGCGCGGAGGCGGTGCGGTTGGCCTCGACGCTGTTCTGGATCCTGCTGATCGGCGCCGGTGCGATCACGGCTGTGTTCGTGCTCGCGGCAGGTGAGGTGATGCCACTGTTCATCGGCTCGAAGCTCGCCGCACAGACGCACCTGATCGTGGGCCTTTCGCGGGTGATGTTCCCGATCGTGCTGCTGCTCGCGTTGAACGGCCTGCTGGTGGGGATCCTGCAGTCCTACGACCACTTCACCATCCCGGCGCTGTCGCCGGCGGTGTGGAACGTCGTGATCATCGTGCTGCTGGTCGTGCTCGCGCCGCAGTTCCACGGCGAAAACCGCATCTATGCGTACGCGATTGGGATCCTCGTGGCCACGGGCGTGCAGCTGGCGATGGCGTTCGGCGCGCTCGGGCGGATCGACTTTCGCCTGCGGGTGCACATCGACTGGCACGACCCGCGCGTCGGACGGGTGTTCCTGCTGATGCTGCCGGTGGCGCTGGGGCTGGGCATCGTGAACCTCGATCAGCTGATCAACACGGTGTTCGGCGGCAAAGTGTCAGCCGAAGCGCCGCGTGCGATCGACAACGCGTTCCGCGTGTACATGCTGCCGCAGGGCGTGTTCAGCGTCGCGGTCAGCACGGTGCTGTTCCCGACGCTGTCGCGCATGGCTTCAAAACGCGACCCCGCAGCGATGCGCCGCGCGATCGGGAGCGGCATGCGCCAGATCAACCTGCTGCTGATCCCCGCGGGGGCGTTCATGCTCGTGCTCACCACGCCGATCGTTCGCGTCCTGTTTCAGCGCGGAGAATTCAACGCCCAGTCCACGCATCTCGTCTCGATCGCGCTGTTCTGGTTCGCGTTCAGCTTGCCGTTCGGCGGCCTCAACCTGCTGTTGACGCGGGCCTTCTTCGCGGTGCAGCGACCGTGGATACCGACGAGCCTCGCCGCGATCAACATCGTCGTCGACATCATCGTCAGCGTCGCGCTGTACAAGCCACTCGGGATCGCGGGGTTGATCATCGGCACGATCAGCGCCAACGTCGTCATGTTCGCGCTCCAGTTCTGGCGTCTGCGCACGGGCCTCAACGGCCGCCTGGAAGGGGCGCAGACGATGATGATCACGCTGCGCATCTCGATCGCGTCTGCGCTGCTCGCGGGCGTCTCCTGGGGCGTTTGGAAGCTGCTCGAGAGCGTCCTCGGCGCGTCGCTGCCGGCGCAGATCGTCAGCGTGGGAGCAGCCGGCGTTGCCGGTGTGTACGTCTACTCGCGCGCGGTCCTTTTGATGCGCATCCCCGAGGCCCACCAGGTGAGCAACCTGATCCGAGGGCGTCTCGGGCGAGCCTGAGCCGGGACGTGGATGAGGGCCCGGCGCCGGCCTATTGCCAGACCCATGGCGAGAGGTCGGACGGCGACGGCGGAGCTGACGTTCGAGTACACGGAAGAATGGCGCTACGAGCGCTTCATAACGATGATCGAGCAGCGGGCGGGGATCTCGTGGGCCAAGGCCGAACGCGCCGCGCGCGCGACGCTCGAAACGCTCGGCGAACGAATCTCGGCCGGTGAGGTGCGCAAACTCGCCGAGGATGTTCCGTTCCAGATCCGCACGTGGCTGAGCAGCGCGGCCGGTGAACAGGCTGAGTCCTTCGGATCCGATGAGTTCGTGCGGCGCGTGGCGGAGCTCGAGCAGGTCGATCCCGAGACGGCGGAGGCGCACGCGCGCGCGGTGTTGATCGCCCTTTCGCGGCTGGTTCGCGGCGAGGAGATCGCGAATCTCGAACACCAGCTCTCCCACGACTATCAGCGCCTGCTGGGCGAGGCGAGCAAGCGCAGACGCGACCCAGGGGGGCCGGAGATCGTCGGCGCGGAGGTGTTTGCCAAGCGCGTCTCGAGCCGCACGGCGCTCGGGATCGCCGGCGCTCGTCGCGCGACCGAGGCGGTGCTCGAGACGCTCGCCGAACGGATCGCCGGCGGCGAGGTCGAGGACCTCGAGGAGCAGCTCCCCGAAGAGCTTCGCGGCCCGCTCGAGCGCGGCACCGAGCGGTCCCATGGCAAGGCGCAGCGGATGTCGCTCGACGAATTCGTCGCCCGCGTCGCCGAGCGGGAGGGCGTCGATTACGAGCAGGCGCTCGACCATGCGCGCGCCGTGTTCGCGGCGTTGCGCGAGACGCTCAGCGACAAGGAGTTCTCCGATGTGCTGGCGGAGCTGCCGCGTGCCTACCAAGAGGCGCTGCTCTGAGCGCAGAAAGGTGCGCGCTCAAAGTCGGGACGCCCCAGCGCTGAAGGGCGCTCGCCGCCGCCGCGTCGGCGCCCGAGCAGAGGCCGGGTGAGCACGAGGCCCACCCGGCGTGCACCCGAACATAGATCGCCGCTTACTACATACGTCCCAGGACTGTGTGTTTCGCCTGGGCGGCTTAACACTCCCGACACCTGGACAGGCCGCCAACCCGAGGGCTGGCGCGTAGCCGCGGCTGAATGAATCCTTGTCGGGTTGGCGATCCGCCGGACCATCAACGCTAGCGGGTCTGTGAGTGGACCGACGCGACGCAGTGCGGCCGGCGCCCCGGCGGCGCAGGCAGTGCCGCCCCGGCGCGCGCGCCATCTACGCTGTAGCGAAGCCCATGGACCAGTCTCACATCCGCAACTTCTCGATCATCGCGCACATCGACCACGGCAAGTCGACGCTGGCGGACCGCATCCTCGAGCTGACGCACACGGTGGCGCCGCGCGAGATGCGGGCGCAGCTGCTGGACTCGATGGACCTGGAGCGCGAGCGCGGGATCACGATCAAGGCGCAGGCGGTGCGCGTGTTCTATACGGCGCGCGACGGCGAGACCTACCAACTGCACCTGATCGACACGCCGGGCCACGTGGACTTCACGTATGAGGTGTCGCGCTCGCTGGCGGCGTGCGAGGGCGCGCTGCTGGTGGTGGACGCTGCGCAGGGCGTGGAGGCGCAGACGGTGGCGAACACCTACCTGGCTGTGGAATCGGGCCTGGAGCTGATCCCGTGCCTGAACAAGATCGACCTGCCGGGCGCGGAGCCGGAGCGCGTGGCGGGCGAAGTGAGCGAGCTGATCGGCGAGCCGCCGGAGTCGATCCTGCAGATCAGCGGCAAGACGGGCGCCGGCGTGGGGGAGGTGCTGGAGGAGCTGATCGCACGCGTGCCGCCGCCGCAGGGGGATCCGGACGGGCCGCCGCGGGCGCTGATCTTCGATTCGGAGTTCGACCAGTACCGCGGCGTGATCGCGTACATCAGGGTGGTGGACGGCGTGTTCCGCAAGGGCGAGGCGATTCGTGCGATGGCGACGGGCACGGAGGCGGACATCGACGACATCGGCTTCTTCAGCCCGCAGATGATGCCGACGGACCAGCTGGCGGCGGGTGAGGTGGGCTACCTGATCACGGGCCTGAAGGACGTGACGCTGCTGCGCGTGGGCGACACGCTCACGACCCGCGCGAAGGCCGGCGGCTCAGCCGCGCGCAACCACCCCGGCGAAGCGACGGAGCCGCTGCCCGGCTACCGGGAGGTCAAGCCGATGGTGTTCTGCGGCCTGTTCCCGATCGACTCGGACGACTACCCGGGCCTGCGCGACGCGCTGGAGAAGCTGGTGCTGAACGACGCTGCGCTGTCGTGGGAGCCGGAGACCTCCGACGCACTGGGCTTCGGCTTCCGCTGCGGTTTCCTGGGCCTGCTGCACATGGACATCGTGCGCGAGCGCCTTGAGCGCGAGTACGACCTGGAACTGCTGGCGACGATGCCTTCGGTGGAGTTCGACGTGACGCTGACGAACGGCGAAGAGATGGAGGTGCACAACCCGTCGGACATGCCGGATCCGGGGACCATCGAGGAGATCCGCGAGCCGTTCATCACGGCGTCGGTGATCGCGCCAAAAGAGTTCGTGGGCGCGGTGATGGGGCTGTGCCAGGAACGCCGCGGCGAGCACACGGGCATGAACTACCTGTCGCCGGAGCGCGTGCAGATGACCTACGAGCTGCCGCTGGCGGAAATCGTGCTGGACTTCTTCGACCAGCTGAAGTCGCGCACGCGCGGCTACGCGTCGCTGGACTACGAGCTGAGCGGCATGAAGCCGTCGGACATGGTGAAGCTGGACGTGCTGCTGGCCGGCGACACGGTGGACGCGCTGTCGATGATCGTGCACCGGGAGAAGGCCTATGAGATGGGTCGCACGCTGACGGAGAAGCTGCGCAAGCGGATCCCGCGCCAGCAGTACGACGTGCCGATCCAGGCGGCGATCGGCGCGCACGTGATCGCGCGTGAGACGGTGAAGGCGTTCCGCAAGGATGTGATCGCGGGCTGCTACGGCGGCGACATCACGCGCAAGAAAAAGCTGCTGGAGAAACAGCGGGAGGGCAAGAAACGGATGAAGCAGGTCGGCCGCGTTGAGGTCCCGCAGGAGGCGTTCCTGGCTGTGCTCGAGCTGGGAGAGGATTAGGTGGGCGCCTCCGGCGCCCGCGCGGCGAGCGCGGTGTCCAACCGTCGGGCGGACCGCCGACCGACGCGCGTGCTGTTCGTGTGCCTGGGCAACATCTGCAGATCGCCGACGGCGGAGGGCGTGATGCGGGCGCTGGTCAGCGACGCGGGCATGGAGGACCGAGTCCAGCTCGAATCGGCGGGCACAGGCGCCTGGCACGTGGGCAGCCCTCCGGACCGGCGCGCGAGCGAGGCGGCGAGCGCCCGCGGGGTGGAGCTCGAGGGCCACGCGCGCCAGGTGCGCGCGGATGACTTCGAGGAGTTCGATCTGCTGCTGGCGATGGATGGCGAAAACGCGCGCGAGCTGCGCAGGCAGGCGCCGGGGGACGAGGAGCGTGCAAAGGTGCGGCTGCTGCGCGAGTTCGACCCGGCGAGTAATGATGGCCCGCCCACCCGCGAGCTGGACGTACCCGACCCGTACTACGGCGGGACGGGCGGCTTCGACGAGGTGTTCGAGCTGGTGCAGGCGGCGTGTGCGGGCCTGCTCGAGCAGATCGTGCGGGACTTGACTCGGTGACGCCGCGCAGGAGCCGCTCCAGGAGCTGCGAGCGGCGAAGTTCACACCGGCCGAAATGGCAGGGCTGGCTCGACGCGGCCACTGGGCGGTTGCGCACAAAGTGTCAGAAGATCGAGTTGACCTCTAGCTTTTCTTCGTTGCTCAGCACCGCTTTCATTACGAGTCCCGCCTGTTCAAACGGCGCACCGTTGAACGACACTTGGAGCACGTCCTTCGGCTGTTCGACGAACGCTTCCGGTTTCTGCTTGCCCTTCGCCGAGGCGGCGTAGGCGATCGTCGCGGTCAGCTTCATCGCGTTCGTGCTCACCGCTCCGATCACCGAGCCTTGCACGATCACAGGTGTTGCCCCGCAGCTGAATTCTGCAACCGCCGCCGTGTTTCCGACGGGGAAGAGGTCGAGGCCGATCTTGTTCTTGGCGCTCGTTTCGCCGACTGCCGTGACGCCTAGCCCGCCTTCGAGCGTGTTGGTCGCGATTTCTCCGGCCGCGGCTTCTGCGGATGAGCATTTTTGCCCCAGCCGTTCGCAGCTCGTCAGCGTGAGGACCACGCCGTCGACCGTCTTGGGGCTGGCGTAGTCGCCTACGCCTGTCTCGCCGAGGCAAGTGATCTGTGCGCTGCCAGAGGTGATCTTGATGGTTGTGAGTTCTTTGATTTTCGTCGTGAAGTGCGTTTTGACCGGACCCGCATACCATTCATACAGGCTCGTGCCGCCGAGTTTCGTGCAGCCACTGTTTTCGAACCGGCCAGTGCCTCTGGCGACCTTGAGGCATCTGCCGTATTCGGGCCCCGCCAGGTAGGTGAATTGGTCTGGCGCGCCGGTCGCGCTCGTCCCGCCGGTCGTCGTCACGGTCACGTCGACCGTCCCGGCGCCCGCTGGCGACACCGCGGTGATCGACGTTCCCGATTTGACCGTGAAGCTGGCCGCGCTATTGGCGCCGAAGCTCACCGCCGTGGCCCCGGCGAATCCTGTACCGCTGATGCTCACAGAGGTGCCGCCGGCGCCCAAGCCCTGGTTGGGCGCTACCGCCGTGACCGTCGGCGCCGCGACATAGTCGAACAGGTCGGCGGTTCCCGTCGGGCTCTTGCCACCGGGCGTCGTCACGGTCACGTCCACCTGTCCCGCGCCGGGCGGCGAGACGGCCGTGATTGAGCTTGAGGAGTGGACGGTGAAGCTCGTGGCTGCGCTCGCCCCGAAATCGACCTCCGTGGCTCCGAGCAGCCCTTCGCCCGTGATCGTCACCGCCGTGCCGCCGGATGCCGGGCCCTCGCTGGGGGCGACGGTGCTCAAGAGCGGTGTGTAGTCGAAGTGATCGCGCGGGGTGATCGGCGTCGTGCCTTCGGGGGTCGTGACGGTCACGTCGACCACACCGGTGCCAGCCGGGGCGACGGCCGTTATCGCGGTCCGCGACAGGACGGTGAACGATGCAGCTTCGCTCGCACCGAAGTGAACGGCGCTGGCGCCGCTGAGGTTCGTGCCAGTGACCGTGACTTCGCTGCCGCCGACGCCGTCGCCGCGTTCCGGGCTCACGCCGGTGACGCGCTGGCTGAGCGCCCCGGCGGCGAGCGCCCCTCCGGGGCCCTCGGAGATGTCACTGACGCCGGTGAGCTGCTGCACTTCGATCGGCACCTTGCTGCACGGCGTGCCTGATTCATCGTACCGATGTTCTTCATAGTATTTGCAGAAGTCCGGACCAGGTGTGCCTGTGCCGAGTTCGTTGATGTCGGATTCACGGAATCCGTTCTCGCCCCAGTCGACGACCGTGCCGTTGGCCAGCAGAGCCATGTTGTGCGTTTCGCCAGCCGAGACGGCGACCGCTTCGCTGAGGTCGCTGACCGCCACGGGCGCGTTGGACCCGAGTTCGTAACCTGATTGCACGGACGGGTTCCCGAGCTGTCCCGACAAGTTGCTGCCCCACGAACGGACGCTGCCGTCGGCGAGCAGCGCGAGGCTCTCGCCGGTACCGGCCGAGACTGCCGTGACGCCGCTCAGCCCGGTAACGGGCACCGGTTCGTCCTTGCTCATCCCGCGGTATGGGCCTTCGCCGTCGCCGAGCTCTCCTTCGCCGTTGTCCCCCCAGGCCTTGACGGTGCCGTCGCTGAGCAACGCGAGGTCGTGGGTGCCTCCGGCGGCGATCGCCGTCACGCCGGTGAGTCCGCTGACCGTGACCGGCGTCCTGCTGCAGCCCCAGAATCCGCACGTTTCCGGTCCGATGAAGCTCCCGTCCCCCAATTCGCCGTTTTCGTTGCTCCCCCATGCTCTCACCGTTCCGTCTCGCAGCAGTGCCAGGGCATGTTCCCCTCCGGCTGACACAGCGACCACTTCGCTCAGACCCGACACTTCGACCGGCACGGAGCTTTCTTCGCTACTGCCATCCCCGAGCTCCCCCGCGTCGTTGACGCCGAGTGCCATTACCCTGCCATCGCGGAGCAGGGCGAGAAGGACGTCAGGCCCCTGAGCGATCGCCTTGACTTCGCTCAACCCGCTCACCGCGGTGGGAGCTTCGTCGCTTCGGGCAGCCCACTGAACGACGGTCCCGTCTTCCAGTAGAGCCGCGTCCGTGCCTTCCGACGCGGAGACTTCGACGACGCCGCTGAGCCCGTTCACGGGCTGCGGCAGGTTGCCCCAGCTCACCGCACCGGACGATGCAGCAGCCGAGGACACGACGCCCGCGCTCCCCAGCACGGCCAAGCAAATCACGGCTAATACCGAGGCTCGCAACCTGCTGACGCGCCGTCTCGACCGCCTGCTCATGCTTCCCTCGACCTCCCACCTTCGGCCATCCCGCCCCTCGGCCGACCCCCTCCGTCGAACCGGCCACCCGCAAGCCTATTCCCTTCCGGCGCGAAACGGTTGCTAGATCGCGCGAAAAGACGCAAATTGCGGCGCTTCTCGCCTGGTGTGTGTCCGCGCAGCGGCCGGGGTAGGCGTCGCCGTCTGCGAGCCGGGTCGGAGTGGGGGATGTGCGTCCCGAAACGGCCTCCGCCCGCAGGCGTCTGTATCTGCTCACACGGGTGGTGGTCAAGCGTCACTACCGCCTGGAGCTGACGCTCGCGGAGGTCGCACGGGGGCTGGGAAGCTCACCGCGCCAGCTGCAGCGCGCGTACGAGCAGTTCAGCGAGACGACCTTCCGCGAGGACCTGCTGGCGCGACGCATGGCGGTGGGTGCTGAGCTGCTGATAGAGCAGCGTTCGATACCGGTGGCGGACGTCGCGCGGCTGGTCGGCTATCGCCATGCGCCGCATTTCGCGCGCGCGTTTCGACGCCGCTACGGGCTGGCGCCGGCTGCGTTCCGCTTGGCGGCGCGTCAGGCGGAGGAGCGCTCGTAGGCGATCTCGGCGTCGACAGTCTCGGCGCCGGGCAGCGACAGGCGCATGAGCGTCCCGCCGCCGACGGCCGGCTCCGCGTTGACGCTGCCCCCTTGCTGCACGGCGACCTGTCGCACGATCGCGAGGCCCAGTCCCGAGCCTGGCCGCCCGCGCGCCTCGGCGCCGCGATAGAAGCGGTCGAAGACGTGTGGCAGATCCTCCGGCGCGATTCCCGGCCCGTGATCGCGGACGCACAGCTCACCGGCCCGCAGCCGTACCTCGACGGGTTCGCCAGGCGGGCTGTACTTGACGGCGTTGTCGAGGAGATTGCTGACGGCGCGCTCGAGGCGTGCGGGCACGCCGGTGACTATCGTCGGCTCGAGCTCAGCGAGCAGCGGGGTCGCGGGCGAACGTCGACGGGCACGTTCTAGCACCTCGTCGGTGAGCAGATCGAGCCGCACCTCCTCGGCGTCGGCGCGCGGTTCCTCGCCCCGGGCGAGATCGATCAGGTCGTTCATCAGCAGTGTCAGTTCCTCGATCTGCTCGACGACGTCGCCGAGCAGCCGGCTGCTTTCCTGGGCGTCCATATCCTTGCCCTGCTGCTGCAGGATCTCGATGTTCGTGCGCAGGCTGGTCACGGGCGTACGGAGCTCGTGCGAGGCGTCAGCCACCAGCTGTCGCTGGGCATGCACGGATGCGTCGAGCGCGCCCATCGAGCGCTCGAGCGCGTCGAGCATCGAGTTGAAGCTCCCGGCGAGGCGCCCGAGCTCATCGCTGCCGGAGGGCTCGATCCGTCCACTGAGGTCCTGGGTGAGCGCGACGTGCTCGGTGGCTTCGGTCAGGCGCCTGAGCGGCTGCATGGCTGTTCCGGCGACCAGCCGCCCGAGCAGCGCAGCGAGCGCGACACCGCCGATGACCAGCAGCGCGAGGATCAGACGCAGGCGGCTCAGCAGGCTGTCGATTTCGCTCAGCGGCAGCGCGACCTGCACCGCGCGTCCAGGACGGGAGGCTTCGGAGAGCACGCGCAGGTGGACGCCGTTGATCTCCGCGTCGCTGTAGAACCGCGCGCCGCCGCGCGCGGCGAGCGCGCGGGTATGCGCGTCGACGGGCAGCGTGACGCCTCCGACCGAGCGTGCGGTGATCTGTCCGCTGGCGTTGACCAGCTGCTGGTAGCCGCGCACCTGCAGTGGGCTCAACGACAGCCTGCCGAACAGACGCGCGCGCGTAGGGTTGGCGGCGACGAGGTGCTCGAGGCGGCTGGCGCGCTGACCGAGCTGTGTGTCGATCTGTTTGTAGAGCTGGTCGGAGGTCAGGGCATAGGTCAGGATCGCGGCGAGGACCACCGCGATCGCCACGGCGGCGGCGGACGCGATCGCGATGCGCCGGCGGAAGCTCATGGCGGTGTGCGCAGCACGTAGCCGACTCCGCGCACGGTGTGCAGTAGCCGCGGCTCCTCGCCGACCTCGGTCTTGCGACGCAGGTAGCCCATGTAGACGCCGAGTGAGTTGGAGCTCGAGCCGAAGTCGTAGCCCCAGACGTTCTCGAAGATGACCGAGCGTGTGAGCACCTGCCGGGGGTGGCGCAGGAAGAGCTCGAGCAGCAGGAACTCGGTTCGCGTCAACGCCAGGGGTCGCTCGCCACGCCATGCCTCGTGGGCGCTCAGGTCGAGGCGCAGGTCGGCGAAGCTGAGGACCTGTCCGTTGCCATCGTCATCGCCGGCACGCCTGAGCAGCGCGCGCACGCGCGCGAGCAGCTCGCGCAGCGCGAAGGGCTTGACGAGGTAGTCGTCCGCTCCGGCGTCGAGGCCTGCGACCCGGTCATCGACCTCGCTGCGGGCGGTGAGCATCAGCACGGGTGTGCTGTCGCCGCCCTCGCGCAGGCGCCGACACACCTCGAGCCCGTCCATGCGCGGCATTGCGATGTCGAGGATGATCGCCTCGTAGGGTGTGGCGCCGAGGCGCTCGAGCGCCTCGAGCCCATCGTTTGCTCGGGCCACCTCGTAGTGCTCGAGCGTGAGGGCGCGCGACAGCGCGCTCTGTACGGCAGGCTCGT
This sequence comes from uncultured Solirubrobacteraceae bacterium, assembly GCA_963827455.1. Lineage (GTDB taxonomy): Bacteria > Actinomycetota > Thermoleophilia > Solirubrobacterales > Solirubrobacteraceae > Palsa-744. The sequence goes on from CAWHAW010000015.1 coordinate 228,226, forward strand.
CGTCGACGACCAGTATGCGCGGTTGCTCGGCCATGATCTAGCGTCCCGGTCCGCTTCCCATGCCCGATCCTGTGGGGAGACGGGTACTGGGCAATTAGAGGCTAGCGTGATGCACGAATGCGATCTCGAACGAAGGAAACGCGAAGAGAATGCTAAGAACCAAGTGGCTGGGAGGCTGGCATCGCTGAGCAGGAGACGGCCGCGCAGGAAGGCGCCGACACTTTCGAGTCTCAGTCGCGCAAGCTGCGCAACAGCGTCATCAGCTTGGCGATCTTCTTCGCGCTGCTCGCGGCGCTGCTGATCGGGGTTCCGGGGCTGAACACGGCCGCGAAACGGATCGCGCACGCAAACACTGCGTGGATTCTCGCCGGCGTTGGGCTGGAGGTGCTCTCCTGCGTCAGCTTCGTCATTCTGTTCGGCCTGGTCTTCGGTCGCCTCGGCCGTAGCCTGAGCTCGCGGCTGTCACTTGCGGAGCTGGCGGTCAACTCAGTCGTGTCCGTGAGCGGGCTCGCGGGCATCGCGCTGGGTGCGTGGGTGTTGCGCACGAAGGGCGTGTCGGTGGAGCGGATCGCAAAGCGCTCGGTCCTGATCTTCGTGCTCACGAGCGCGGTCAACGTGGGGGCGGTGCTGGTGATCGGCCTGTTGATGTGGCTGGGCGTGGTGCCCGGCTCGCGCAACCCCCTGCTGACGCTGCTGCCGGCGATGGCGGCGCTCGTGGCGATCCTCGGAACGCTGGCGGGCGCAGCGTGGGCGCGACGCGCTGCGGCCGCCCGAAAGCTCGAGCAGGGTCGCGTGGCGGTCGCGCTGACGGCTGTCAGCGGCGGCGTGCACGACGCGCTGCAGCTGATCCGCGCGCACGATTGGCGGCTGCTCGGGGCGGTCGGCTACTGGCTGTTCGACAACCTCGTGCTGTACGCGTGCCTGGCGGCGTTCGGAAACGCGCCGTCGTTCTGGGTTGTGGCGATGGCCTATCTGGTGGGCATGCTCGCCAACTCGTTACCGGTGCCGGGCGGCTTCGTTGCGGTCGAAGGCGGCCTGGTGGGGATGCTGCTGCTGTTCGGTACGCGCCCGGCCTCGGTGGTGATCGCGGCGGTGGTGGTGTACCGCGCGATCTCGCTGTGGGTGCCGGCTGTCATCGGGTCGATCGCGTTCCTCAGCTTGCGCCGCGACATCGGCAAGCCGGTCACGTCGGCGGTCTCGAGCTAGAGGCGCCGGCCGCCGCGCGACGTGCCCGCGAGCTAGCCGCTGGAGGCCGATTTGGTGATCTGCTTGTTGTACGCCCGCTGGACGGCGGTGTGCTGGCAGACGTTGTTCGGCAGGCTCGCCATCACGCGCGCGAGCGCCGCGCTGACCGCGCCGGAAAGGCCAGGGCAGTAGACCGGCGCGGGCAAGACGCCTGAGGCGGAGCCGGGCGCGTTCAGCGGGCGCAGTTCTTCGCTCGCCCGGAGCGCGTGCGTGAAGTTGTCGGAGAAGATGTCGATGGCGACCCTGCCCGTGTAGATCTCGATCGAGCGGCCTTCGTCGTAGACGGTTGCGGGCACGCCGCGGATGAGCATGTTGCTCTGCGAGCCGAGCGTGGCGTTCGAGTGCAGCACGTAGACGACGGTTGTGACCTGCAGCGGCAGCTCGCAGCTGCCGCCGCCGAAGATCCCTTTGCTCTGCACGCAGTCCCCGTAGTAGACGCTGTCGCCCACTTTCGGGATGTAGCCGTTGATGCCATCGACCGCTGCGAGCGGACGACCGTCGAAGCTCGGGCCGGTCCAGTAGATCCTGTAGAACGGGAACGTCTGGGCTTCGGCGAGATCGCTCGCGGGGAGCGGCGCGGGATGGCTGGTGCCGCAGCCGGCGGCGGCGACCGCTACGAGGATCGCCACCAAGGTGAGCGCGGCCTTCCTCGCGCGGGCGGAGCGCATGTCGTTGGTGCTGGGGGTCATGGGCGTCATTATCTTGGCGTGCCTGCGAGAACCAGCGGCGCGTCCGCGCCGACGGACGTTACTTCCGAGTCGGGTGTCCTGGGATCCGCTGTGGTGGCACAGCGGACGACGCTCGATCTTCGCAGTGTGGGCGGTGATATCGCGCCGTCTGCTCGCCCGTGGATCGGTCTGGTCGCGTTCACGGCGGCGCTGGTTGCGGTTTGGCTCCTGGTGGATCCGCGCACGCCGGACCTCGCGGCGCAGGTGTACCGCGTGGGGCTGTTTCACCAGCTCGGGTTCGCCGTTTGGGACGAGCATTGGTACGCGGGGCACAGCCTGCCGGGCTACAGCCTGCTGTACCCGCCGCTGGCGTGGCTGCTGGGCGTACGCGTGCTGGGCGCGCTGTGCGTGCTCGCCTCGACGGCGTTGTTCGCGCGGCTGGTCAGCTCCGCCTACGGCGAGGCGCCGGCACGCTGGGGCGCTGCGTGGTTCGCGGTGGCGGCTGTTGGCGACGTGTGGATCGGGCGCATGACGTTCGCGCTGGGGGTCTCGCTCGCGCTCGCAGCGGGGCTGGCGCTGATGCGCGAGCGCTGGCTGTGGGCGGGTGCGCTGGCGGCGCTGTGCGCGGCGGCGAGCCCCGTGGCGGCGGTGTTGCTGGCGCTGGCGGGGCTGACGGTTTCGCTGCAGCGACGCTCGCTGCGTGAGCTGCTGACGCTGGCTGTCCCAGTGGCTGTGATCGTGCTGCCACTGGCGGCTCTGTTTCCCGAAGGCGGCTATGAGCCCTACCCGATCCTGTCGTTCGCGGCGACGCTGGCGGTAGTGGTGGCGTTCCTGGTGGCGCTGCCGCGGGCGTCGCGGCTTCTGCGCATCGGCGCATGCGTGTACCTGGCGGCGTGTGTGGCCTGCCTGCTGGTGCACTCGCCGATGGGCAGCAACGTCGAGCGCTACGCGGTGCTGCTGGCGGGCCCTCTGCTGCTGTGCGCGCGGCTCGCGCAACCACAGGAGCGCTCCGGCGTGTCGGCGTGGCGGCGGATCGCGCCGGTCGGCGCGGCGGCGATGTGTGTGATCGCGGTATGGGTCGTTTGGGGGCCGGTGCGCGAGACGACCGCGGTAGCGGGTAGCGAAGCGACGAGCGCTGCTTACTACGCGCCGCTGGAGCGCTTCCTGTCACAGCAGCGTGGCGGCCCGGTGCGTGTTGAGGTGCCGCTGACGCGCTCGCACTGGGAGGCGGCGCTGCTCGCCCCGACGGTGTCGCTGGCGCGCGGGTGGGAGAAGCAGCTCGAGATGCGCTACGACGGCGTGCTGCTCGCCCGCGGGCTGACGGCGGCCGGCTACGAGCACTGGCTGCACGAACAGGCGGTCTCCTATGTGGCGCTGCCGGACGCGGCGCTGGACCCGTCGAGCGCCCAGGAGGGCACGCTGATCCGCCGCGGCGTGCCGTATCTGCAACAGGTGTTCGCCAGTGCGCACTGGCGCGTGTTCCGCGTGCTCGATGCGACGCCACTGCTCTCGGGCCCGGGGCAGCTGATGTCACTGGGGCACGACTCGTTCGCGCTGAGCGCGCGTGCCGCGGGCAGGTTCCTGGTGCGCGTGCACTTCACCCGCTACTGGACGATCACGCGGGGCAGGGGCTGCGTGGCGCAGGCGCCGGGAGGCTGGACGGCGCTGACCGTACGTGGAGCGGGCACGACGGTGGTTACGGCGAGCTTCTCGCTGTCGCGCGCGTTCAGCTCCGCTGGCTCGTGCTCGTCGGGCGCGTCGTCCGGACGGTGAGGCCGGCCTGTTCTCGCTGATGCGCTCATCCATGCAGACCGTCGGCGCGCCGTTCGCGGGCGCGCTGTGCGCCCTCTGCGTCCTCATGGCGGCCGGGTGCGGTGGTGGCACACGCGCCTCGCACGCGAGCGCCGGCGGTGGGGATGCGGGGTCACGCGGCGCTCCCCCGCCGGCCGCTCGGGCGCCGGCTTCGGAGCAGCCGCAGGGCGGCGCGCGGCTGCCTTACCGCTGGCTCGTGCGGACGGAAGGCGCGGCGCCGTCGATCGCTGTGGAGAACCGCGCGCGGGGGACGAGCGCGTGGCGCCTGCCAGGTCCGGCGTATGAGCTCGGCGGGGTGGCGCACGGAGCGATCGCGGGCTACGTGGCCGAGCAGGCGATCGCGCCGGGGCAACTGCAAAGCGTGTACGTGAGCGCGCCTCGCGCGCGGACGCTGACGCTGCGTGTGTACCGCATGGGCTGGTACGGCGGCAGCGGCGGCAGGCTCGTGCTGGCGAGCACGCCGCTGCCAGTCACCCGGCAACCGCGCTGCACGCATCGTTTCGAGACGGGCCTGACGGAGTGTCGCTGGCACCCGACGCTCAGCTTCCCGATCCCGACGGCGCTTGCGAGCGGCGTGTACATCGTGAAGCTGCGCGCGTCCACGGGCGCGGAAAGCGACTGCATGTTCGTGCTGCGCCCGCAGCGTCCGCCGCGGCTGCTGGTGGAGGTACCGACGGCGACCTACGAGGCGTACAACGGGTGGGGCGGAGACAGCCTGTATCCGGGCGGGAAACCGGTGGGCGTGACGGGCACGAGCCAGGGCGTCGAAGTCTCGTATGACCGCCCGTATGAAAGCCAGACGGGCGCGGGGCAGTTCTTCGTCCGCGACGTTGCAATGGTGCGGTTCCTGGAGCGTTACGACTATCCGGTCGGGTATACGACGATCGAGTCGATCGACGGCGACCCGGCTCAGGTTTTAGGACCCAACCACCCTCGCGCGGTGATCGACGTGGGGCACTCGGAGTACTGGTCGTCGGGCGACGAGCGTGCGTTCGCGCGTGCCCGTGACGACGGGACGAGCGTGCTGTTCATGAGCTCCGACACGATGGCGTGGCGCGTGCGCTTCGCGCGCGCGACGGCCGCGTCGAGTCAGGCGGGTGCGCGCGACCACCGAATCGTCGCGTACAAGGAGTTCGTCGTACGGGATCCGGACCGTGCCGATCCGACGGGGCTGTTCCCGCAGGGCGGCGCGGAGCTCACGGGCAGCGCGTACGACGGCTGCATCACACCGCGCCTGGAAGTGCCGGGACCGCCTGTGTACCGCTACTACGCATGGCGGCCGTCGCCGAGGCTGCGTCCGGCATGGCTGTTCGCGGGCACCGGCATCACGGCGACGACGAGCATCCCGGGGATCGTCGGCTACGAGCTCGACGAACGCACGCCGGCGACGCCCCCGGGCACGCTGTTGGTGGGCGCCGGCACGGGCGTGCGGTGTGGCTCGGAGCTCGAGCCCTCGCCGGTTCACGGGAGCGCCGCGGAGACGACGCTGTACACGGCGCGCTCGGGCGCGCTCGTGTTTGCGAGCGGAACGCTCGGCTGGGAGTTCGCGCTCTCACCGGTTCCGCAGGCCTCGCCGGACGTGCCGCTTGCACCGGACCCGCGCGTGGTGGCGCTGACGCGCAACCTGCTGGCGCGCGTGCTCGGAGAAACGCGCTAGCGGGGCGCGAGGCCGTAGAGGCCGGTGTCGCCGGTGAGGTAGAGGTCGTTGCCGTCGCTGATCACGGGGTCGAACGCGCCGGTGTTCTTCTCGAACAGCACGCGGCCGGTGGAGATCCCGAGGCCGTACGTGGTGTGCGTGCCGAGGTCGGAGAAGTAGACGATGCGCCCGATGATCGTCGGCGAGCCGGAGATGCGTCCGTGGCCGTTGAAGGTCCAGCTGACGTGGCCCGAGCGGGCGTTGATTGCGTAGAAGGTGCCGTCGTAGGAGCCGACGTAGACCGTCGGTCCGAGACCGGGTGCGTTGGTGACGGCGGGGGAGGAGTACACGTAGGCGCCGGTCTGCATTGCCCAGTCGAGCGCGCCGGTCGACGCGTCGTATGCGTAGACGCGCCCGTCGGTGTTGCCGAGGAACACCCGACCGTAGATGACGGCTGCGGTCGAGTAGAACGTGCCGCTGCCCAGCAGCGCGCCTTCGGACTGGCTGATCCAGAGCCGGCGACCGGTGCTCTCGGAGACCGCCTGCAGTCGGCCGGAGTAATCGCCGAAGTAGAGAGCGCCGCCGGCGAGCGACGGGCTCGCCTTGACGGCGCCGCCGGCGTGGTAGGTCCAGATGACGGCGCCGGTGCGGTCGTTGAGCGCGTAGACGATGCCGCTCTGCGAGCCGAAGAACACGCGCCCGTGGTCGAGCAACGGCGATGACTCGGAGGGGCTGGGCAGCGAGCGGATCCAGCGGATCGCGCCGTTGGCGCTGTTCAACGCGACGACGCGGCCGGGCTTGTCGGCATGACCGCTGCTGAGGATGGTGACGTAGACGGTGTTGGCTGTGACGGCCGGCGAGGATGCGGACAGCTGGCCCAGCCGACGCGACCAGACGACGTGTCCGTTGTGCTTGTCGATCGCCTGGAGCACGGCGTCGTCGGCGAGCTGGAAGAGGCGTTCGCCGTAGAGCACCGGCGGGAACTCGAGCAGCGAGTTGCCTCCGTGCACCCAGATGCGGTTGAAAGGCGGGCGTACGCGCGCCGGCGCGGGGAAGAAGCGCGTGTGGTTCTTGGTGTAGCCGTACAACGGCCAGCTGAAGCTCTTGACCCCGTGCGTGGGCAGCTTGGGCAGCGTTGGTGTCGGCTGGGCCACGAAACGCGCCCGCGGGTGGTACACGTTGCCGGTGCGGTTGCGCTCGTAGAGGTACGCGCCGAGCGCGATCGCGGCGAGCAGCACGACGAGCGCCGCCAGGGTCGCGCGCACGCGTCGCGAGCCGGGCAGCCGGCGTCCGCCCTCGGCGCTCACCGGCCGGAGCCGCTCAGGCTGCGAGCTTGCTGGATGAGCTGCCGCTCGCCGTGGCTGCGGTGGCGGGCTCCTGCGGCGATGAGCCGGCGCCGGCTGCGCGCTGGTGCCGGCGGCGCGTGCTGCGCCGGACGCCGACTGTCCTGCGGCCGGCGCGCCCTGCCGGGCGCCTGGCCGAGCGGGCGATGAGGCGCGCGACTGTGAGCGAGAGCAGCCACAGGCTGGCGACGGCCAGCGGCGGCAGGGTCAGCCCGGAGACGAGCGCGAGCACGTCGTGATTGCTGTTCAGCGACCAGTTCCACAGCAGGTAGTCGGCGACGGTGAGTCCGGAAACGAACACCAGCGGCCTGTGGGACACGCACTGAACCCTAGACGTGATGGGGGACAGACGCGCGGCGCCTATGATCGCTCGCCATGGACAGCGTGCGAGAGCGCTCAGAGGTGTTCGCGCCGGGACTGCTCGACGGCCGTGTGGCGCTCGTGACGGGCGGTGGCACGGGCCTCGGCAAGGCGAGCGCGCTGGAGCTGGTTCGCTGCGGGGCGTGCGTGACGATCGTCGGGCGCCGCAGCGAGGTGCTAGAGGCCGCCGCGGCAGAGATCAACGAGGGTGTGGGCACCGAGACGGGCGCCGAGTGGCTTGCGGGCGACGTGCGCGACACCGATGAAGCGGAGCGCATGGTGCGAGCGGTGCTGGAGCGCCACGGGCGGCTGGACGTGCTCGTGAACAACGCCGGCGGCCAGTTCTTCAGCCCGGCGGAGCTGATCGCGGCAAAGGGCTGGCGCGCGGTGTGGCGGCTGAACGTGGAAGGCGGCCTGAACATGTCCGAGGCGGCATTCCAGCTCGCGTTCAGCTCGGCGGCGACCGGCACGGTGGTGAACGTGACGCTGTCCCCCCATAACGGCATGCCCGGAATGGCGCATTCGGGAGCGGCGCGCGCGACGGTCGAGACGCTGACCCGAGAACTGGCTCAGCGCTGGCAGCCGGCGGGCGTCACGGTGACCGCTGTGGCGGCAGGGCACTTCGACACTGAGGTGCTGGCGAAGTACCCGGCGAGCGTGCGCGCGGGCGCGTCGCGCACGGTGCCGCTGCAGCGGCTCGGCACGGTCGCCGAGCACGCGTGGCTGATCGCGCTGCTCGCATCGCCGCTGGGCGCCGCCTTCAGCGGCTCGACGATCACGCTCGACGGCGCACGCGACAACTGGTGTGGCCCGTGGCCACCGCCGGGCCTCGCGGACGAGTCGGGCGAGGTGCCCACGGAGGAGCGGCGGTAGGAGGCCGTGGCGCAGCCCAGGCGGGGCAGCGAAGCGGCGGACGGGAATCGAACCCGCATCATCGCCTTGGAAGGGCGAGGCTCTACCGTTGAGCTACCACCGCGCGCGCGAAGCCGCCCCGCAGGACGGTCCGTCGTCGATGACAGTTTGCACAAACGACCTCGCACTTGCCGATCTCGTCGAGGACCGACTGCCAGGCACAATCGCGAATGCCTTTGCCGACGTTGAAGCTCTTGCGCTGCGCGGCAAGGCCGGCAGTAGTTATCGCGTTGGCCGCGGGCCTTCCGGCGCCAGGCGAACTCCGAGGCGGGCTTCCGCTGCCGGCAAGAACCGCACATTCTGTGGTCGGACGACACGAACGTATGTTCTCATGCCGACTGGACGCGTCGTGCGCTCCAGACGGGCGCGCCTGGCCAGCGCTCGCGTGTCGGTGCGCTGGCCGTAGAATGAAGGCGGTCACGGGGAGTGGCGCAGTCTGGTAGCGCACCCGGCTGGGGGCCGGGCGGTCGCAGGTTCAAATCCTGTCTCCCCGATTGAAGAAAGCCCTGCAAATCAAGCAGTTTTGCACGCTGCCCGAGGGTCAAGCGTCTGGCCCCGTATTCTATCTGTATTCTATTTGTGAGCCGGACCGACTTTCGCGGAGACTGTGGTTAGTAGGTTTTCTGTCTCATGTTGTGGTGGTCAGGGCTGTGCTTTTCGCAGCGTAGAGTTCTTCGATCTCTCGTGGTGGCCGGTCGTTGAGGTTTTCGTGCAGGCGGGTGTTGTTGAACCAGCTGATGTACTCGACGATCGCGAGCTCGAGCTGGCTGCGGGTGCGCCACACGCGGTCTGCGATGAGCTCGGTCTTGAAGCTGTCGACGAAGCTCTCGGCCATCGAATTGTCGTAGGCGTCGCCGGTGCTCCCGACCGATGCGAGCACGTCGTGGTCGGCGAGCGTCTGGGTGTAGTCACCGCTGACGTATTGGCTGCCCCTGTCGCTGTGATGGACGAGGCGGACCTCCTCGACGCGCTCCCGGGTTGAGAGCGCCATCCGTAGCGCGTCGAGCACGAGCGTGGTGCGCATGTGGCTCGCGAACTGCCAGCCCACGACCTTGCGGCTATAAACATCGACGACGAAGCTGAAGAACACCACGCCCTCCCAGCAGCGCAGATACGAGAAGTCCGCAACCCACAGCTCGTTCGGCGCGGCCGCCGTGAAGTCGCGGTTGACGAGATCGGGCCGCCGGCGAGCAGAAGCGGCCGGCGTGGTGGTCCGCCATGGCTTGCCGCGGCGCTTTGCGCCTTGGAGCCCGTTGGCGCGCATCAGCCGCTGGACCTGACAACGCGGCGCATGCTCCCCGGCACGCCGTAGAGCCTTCCAGGTGCGCCGGTAGCCGTAGGCGCAGTAGTTCGCGTCGTGCACCTCGCGGATCCGCGCCAGCAGCCGCTCGTCCTCGAGCTGGCGGGCCGAGCGCTTCCCCGTCTTGCGCTGATAGTAAGCGGACGCCGACACGCCCAAAGTGCTGCAGATCGGCTCGACCCCGAAGCGGCCGCGGTGCTCCTCGACATAGCGGCTCACTTCGTTCGGTCTGGGTCGAGCTCCTTCGCGAAAAACACGCTCGCGGACTTCAGGATCTCGTTCGCGCGACGCAGCTCGAAGTTCTCGCGCCGCAGCTTGCGGATCTCCTCACGCTCCTCATCGCTCAACACGTCCTTGCGCCGACCCTCATTGGCTTCGACCTGCGCACGAGCACCCTCAACGTCTCGGAAGGGACACCCAGATCACGAGCGACATGCGCGATCGGGCGCCCAGACTCGAACACCAGCCTACGCGCGCGCTCCAACAACTCCTCGGGATACTTCCTCGCTCTTGGCATACCAGAAGGCTCTCCTCTCCCGCGGACGAAACCACGGAACAGAGCCTCCGTCAAAACCGGCCCGGCTCACGCACGAGATTTCCGATCACGTTGGGCTCAGTCCGGAGGCCATTCGTCAGCGACTCAGTCGGTTTCGACGTCGGTGCGCAGAGGATTTGTCAGATGCGGCCTGACCGAGACCTCATGCAGATAGCGCCTGAGCCGAGCGATCCCAGGGAATCCAAGCCATCCGGCACCTTGTGTTCAATGAAACGTTCGCCATGAGACTTTTCCATGCTGCCGATCTGCACCTCGACAGTCCCATGCGGGGCCTCGTCGCCTATCCCGAGGCGCCCGTTGAGGAGCTGCGCCTAGCCACCCGCGTCGCGCTCGGGAACCTCGTGGACGCCGCGATCGAGGAAGCCGTGGACGCGGTCGTGATCGCCGGCGACATCTTCGACGGTGACTGGCCGCACTACGGGACGGGCGTCCGCTTCGTGTACGAGATGGGCCGCCTGCGGGAGGCCGACGTCCCGGTCGTAATCGTCACCGGCAACCACGATGCCGAGTCCAAACTGACCAAGTCGCTGCCGCTGCCCAACAACGTGCACATGCTCACCGCGCGCCAGGCGCAGACGGTCACGTTCGAGGAGATCGGCCTCGCGGTCCACGGACAGAGCTACGCGACACCCGCCGTCGTCGATGACCTGTCAGCGAGCTACCCGAGCCCGGTCGCCGACATGTTCAATCTCGGGTTGCTTCACACCAGCGCCGACGGTCGTCCCGGCCACGAGCACTACGCCCCCTGCAGCGTCGACACGCTGGTGGCGCACGGATACGACTATTGGGCGCTCGGGCACGTCCACAGCCGCGAGGTGCTGAGCACTGACCCGCCGATCGTCTTCCCAGGCAACTTGCAGGGGCGCGGCATGCGTGAGACCGGCCCCAAGGGCGCCACGCTGATCGAAGTCGGGCACGACGGCACGATCACGTTCGAGCAGCGCATCCTGGACTGCGTGCGCTGGGAGCTCATCGAGCTCGACGCCACTGGATGCGCCGCCCGCGACGATGTCTGCGAGCGCATCGGAGCGGCTGTTCGTCGAGCTGTCGGTGGGGCTGGCGATCGTCTGCTCGCGGCGCGGATCGCGATCACCGGCGTGACGGACGCTCACTCCACGCTGGCGGCCGATGCGGAGCGGTTGCGCTTCGACGTGGTCGCTGCCGCTGCTGACGTCGCTGGGCAGCAGGCCTGGATCGAGGGGGTCCTGCTGAAGACGACGTCACCGCGCGAGCTCGCACATGCCGGCGATGACGCCGTCGGCGAGCTCGTCAAGGAGTTGCATGAGCTCTCGGCCGGCTCAGCGCAAGAGCTCGCAGAGACGCTCGGGTCGCTCGCGAAAATTCTGCCACCCGCGGTGTTGGCGGAGTTCGACCCCGCCGACCCCGACACCGTTCGCGCCCTCATGGCCGATGTCAGCCAGTCTCTCCCGGCTGCGCTTCTGGAGAGGACGGCGGCCTGATGGCCCTACGCATCGAGCGGATCGACTTCAGCCCTTGGGGGTGCTTCGAGGACCATTCGCTCGCGTTCAGTCCGTGGCAGGGCCACGTGGATCTGATCCATGGCCCGAACGCCTCGGGCAAGTCCACCGCCAGTCGTGGAGAGCGCAGCCTGCTGTACGGGATCGAGGCCCGCACACCCGACAGCCACACCCACGACTACGCGGATCTCCGCATCGGCGCCTGTTTGCAGCTCGACGGCGAGAGCGTGGAGCTCTCGCGACGCAAGCGCCGCGTCGGCTCGCCCGTCGGGGCCGACGGACAGGCGCTTGTCGACGACCCGATCATGCCTGCCCTTCGAGGCCTGACAGAGCAGGTCTACAAGGCCCTGTTCCACGTCGACCACGAGACCCTGGTGCAGGGCGGCACGGAGCTGTTGCAGGGCGAGGGAGAGATCGGCGCCAGCCTCTTCGCCGCCGCCGCGGGGATCGCCACGCTGCATGGCGTCCTCGCCGACCTCGACGGTGAGGCCACGCGGACATTCAACCCCCGGGCACGCACCACGGTGCTCCACAAGGCCCTGGCGGAGCTCCGTAGCGCTGAGAAGTGCTTGCGGGATGTGATGCTGCGGCCGAGCCGCCACCGCGAGATGACCTCGGCGCTGACGCGGGCCGAGGAGGCGCGCGAGGGGCTGATTGGGCAGATACGGGAGGTCGACCTCGCTGCGCGCGCAGTCGAACGCAAGCGCGTCATAGCCCCGCTCCTGGATGCTCACAGCGAGCGCGTCGCCGAGCTCGATGGCTTGGGGGGACTCCCGAGCTGCCCGACTCCGCGGCGGCGCAGCGGTCCGATGCGCAGGGACGACTGCACGCCGGCGCGGCTCAGCTCGACCGCATCGCGGTCGCCATCACGAAGCTCGACACCGAACTCGATGCAATCGACGTCGACGACGTGATCATCGCCCGCGCCGCGGAGATCCAGACCGTGAACGCCGACGTCTCCGCGATCAGCAAGGCCGCCGCAGATCGCCGCAAGCGCGAGGGAGAGCTGCACGAAGCCCGGGCGGGATTTTGAGCGCTGCAGCCGCGATCACGGGCGTCGAACCCGGCGAGATCGAGTTCCTGCGTCGGCCGGCGACCGCGCGACGCGCGCTGGACCGCGCCCTCAGCGATCGCGACGAGCTTGTCTTTCGACTGACGAGCGCTCAAACACACGTGACGGACACCGAGCGCGTACGGGATGATGCGCTCGCCGACATCGGCAATGCTCCCCTCGCCGCGGACACGCAGGAGCTTCACGCCACGATCACGGCGGCCCTGAGAGCTGGAGCGCTGTCTGAGCAGATGGAGGAGAGCCGACTGCAAGCCGATCTTCAGCGCGAAGAGGCGACCGAGCGCCTGGCGCGCCTGGACCCGGCGCCGCCATCGATGGACGGCCTACGTCGCGTCGTGGCGCCGCCACGCGAGAAGGCAATGCGGATCGCTACGCGCTGCGTGGAGCTCCAGCGCGCCGCGGAGAGCGTGCAATCCCAGCACGAGCGGCTGGCGGCCGAAGAGACCGAGCTCGCCGAGGAGCGTGAGAGCCTCGCCTTGGCTGGAGAGGCCCCCACGGCCGAGGCGCTGACGGGTGCTCGTGAGCTGCGCGACGGGCGGTGGTCGGAGATCCGAGCTCTGGCCGGCGGCGGCTCGCCCCTGGAGCCTGAGGACGCCGATCGGTATGAGCGCGCGCTGCTGACAAGCGCCGATCACATCGCCGACGCGCGAACTGACCACGCCGCCCAGATCGAGCGCACAGCGGCAGCCCACGCGCGCGCGGCGCGCTTGCAGCGCGAGCACACGACGCTACGGGAACACAAGGACGAGCTCGACGCGGGGAAGGCAGCGCTGACAAGTGAGTGGGCGGATGCCTGGGCCATCACGGGCCTCGCAGCGATCCTGCTCGAGGATGCGCTGACCTGGCTTGATGATCGCGATGCGATCCTCGATCTCGATCGCGCTGCGTCC
>CAWHAW010000016.1:0-18825 GCA_963827455.1 uncultured Solirubrobacteraceae bacterium
ATTTTTTGATACCCGGTGTGGCGCTGTGCAGTTTTGAGGGACCGTGGGAGGCGTGGTCTTTCGCCTTTTTCCGGTGGCCTTGGCGAGGGGGAAACACCTCTTCCCATTCCGAACAGAGCAGTTAAGCCCCTCAGCGCCGATGGTACTTGGCCCGCAAGGGCCTGGGAGAGTAGGACGCCGCCGGTTTTTTCGATACGCGGGCCGCCTTCGGGCGGCCCGTCGTCGTGCTCGAGCCGGATCGCCGGTCAGTGACGCGGCGTGACGGACGAGCGAGCCCGCACGTGCCGCACCCGGATCGTGGGCGCAGCTCCAGGCCCCGTCGTCGCGTCGAATGCATGCCCTCGGGTGCACCGGCACCGCCTGCCCGACCGGCGACAGGCACACCTGCGGCCGTGCCGGCGACTGGCCGGCACGGCGCGGGGCGCACCCTCCGCGCAGCGCCGCTCGGTGCGGATGCGATACACGGGCGCGCTCTTCCTGGCCGACCTCCCAGTCGACCGCGTAGTCGTCCTCGAGCAACAGGAACGAGCGGGCCACGCGTAGGGCACCGAGCGAGCGCTGCGCAAGCTTCGATGTCGGAGCGGGGGAGAACATGTGTTCGTAAGATAGGAAGGCGGTCGGACGGCAACGACACGAACGTCTGTGCGTGTCGCGTCGTCGAGCCTGGATTTGGCTCTGGAAGGGCGATCCAGGCATTATCGGCTGCAAGGGAAGTTGCAGCGCCGCGCGTCGGAGCCGGCGGCGGCTCGAGCTCCGAGCGCGCAAGCAGGGTCCGGCGCGCCGGGACTCGAACTCCGCAGGACATGGCTGTTACGCTTGCCAGGCGTTTCACCGGCGGATCGGGCGGGTCCTCGTTGACCGGCGGGCGGCGCCGAAAGCTCATGGAGAAGTTCGTCATCGAAGGCGGCGTCCCGCTGTCGGGCACGATGGTGCCGGCCGGCAACAAGAACGGCGCGCTGCCGATCCTCGCCGCGAGCGTCCTCACCGAGGACGAGGTCGTCGTGTGCAACGTCCCGCGCATCCGCGACGTCGACGCGATGCTCGAGATCCTCGCTGCGATCGGCGTCGACGTGAGCTGGCGCCAGCCCAACGAGGTCGTGCTGTGCGCCGCCAACGTTCACGAGGTCGCGATCGAGCGCGAGCTCGCCGAGTCGATCAGGGCGTCGTTCCTGCTTGCCGGGCCGCTGCTGGCGCGCTTCGGCCGCGCGGTCATGCCGCCTCCCGGCGGTGACGTCATCGGCCGCCGCCGACTCGATCCGCACCTCGACGCCTTCCGCGCGATGGGCGCCGTGACCGAATGCGACGGTGAGATCGTGCTGAGCGCTCCGCGCGGGCTGCGACCGACGGACGTCTTCATGGACGAGCCGTCGGTGATGGCGACAGAGAACGCGCTGATGGCGGCCGCGTTGACGCCGGGCACGACCGTCATCGGCAACGCCGCCTGCGAGCCGCACGTCCAGGACGTCGCGCGCATGCTCGTGCAGATGGGCGCCGACATCCGCGGCATCGGCTCAAACGTCATCACCGTCGAGGGCGCCGAGCGCCTGCACGGCTGCGAGCACCACGTCGCGCCCGATCACATCGAGATCGGCAGCTTCATGGCGCTCGCCGGCATCACCGGCGGCGAGCTGCGGATCAAGGACACCGTGCCCGGCGACCTGCGCATGATCCGGCTCGTCTTCGAACGCGTCGGCCTGCGCTCCGAGCTGCAGGGCAACGACGTCGTCGTCCCCGGCGACCAGAAGCTCGTCGTCCAGGCCGACGTAGGCGAGTACAAGAGCAAGATCCAGGACGGCCCCTGGCCCGCGTTCCCGGCCGACCTCACGTCGATCGCCGTCGCGCTCGCGACCCAGGCCGAGGGCTCGATCCTCGTGCACGAGTGGATGTTCGAGAACCGTCTGATCTTCACGGATAAGCTGATCCTGATGGGCGCCGACATCGTCATGTGCGACCCGCACCGCGCGATCGTCACCGGCCCGCGCCGGCTGCGCGGCGAGCGCGTCGAGTCGCCCGACATCCGCGCCGGCATGGCGATGCTGCTGGCGGCGCTTTGCGCCGAGGGGCGCAGCGAGATCGGCAACATCCGCCAGATCGACCGTGGCTACGAGCGCATCGACGAGCGCCTGCGCGACCTCGGCGCTCGCATCGAGCGCGTGGCCACGGAGCCCGTGCACGCATAATCTCGGGGTTCCCATGATCCACCCGATCCCGAGCGGCACGCGCGACGTGCTCCCAGACGAGACGCGCGAGGTGCGCGCGATCACGGACACCCTCCGCGGCGTGTTCGAGCGCCACGGCTACGGCGAGGTGTACACGCCGGCGCTCGAGTACGAGTCGGTGCTCGCACGCGCCGACATGGCCGAAGCGCGGCCCGCCTACCGGGTCTTCGACGAGACCGGCGCCGTGCTCGTGCTGCGCTCGGACATGACCGTGCCGATCGCGCGCGTCGTCGCCACCCGCTACGCGTCGAGCGAGCCGCCGCTTCGCTTCTGCTACTTCGCCCACTGCTACCGCGGCGTGCGCCCACAGCGCGGCCAGCCGCGCGAGCTGCTGCAGGCCGGCATCGAGCTCATCGGCGCCCCCGCGCCGCAGGGCACCGCCGACGCGCTCACCGTGCTGTGCCACGCGCTCGACGCCACCGGGCTGAAGAACTACCGCATCGGTCTCGGCGACGCCTCGCTGTTCCCCGCGCTGATGGCCAGCCTCGACGTCCCCGAGGCAGCCCGCCCGGGACTGCTCGAGGCGCTCGTGCTGCGCGACTTCGTCGGCCTCGAAGGCACGCTCGCCGAATCCGGTCTCACCGGCGAGGCCGCCGCGCTGCTGCTCGAGGTGCCACAGCGCCGCGGCGGTCCAGAGGTGCTGAGCGACACGCCCGCCGAGGCCGAGGAGGCAGTCACAGGCCTCAGACAGGTGCACGAGCTGCTCGAGCCGGACGTAGCCGAGCGCGTGATCTTCGACCTCGGCCTCGTGCGCAACATCGGCTACTACACCGGCGCCGTGTTCGACGTCTACGACCCCGCGCTCGGCACGCCGATCGGCGGCGGCGGCCGCTACGACGACCTGCTCGCACGCTTCGGCCGCAGCCTTCCCGCGGTCGGCTTCGCGCTCGGCGTCGACCGTCTGCACATCGCCCTCGCCGGCGAGGAGCGCGGCACCGGGCGCGCTGCTCGCGCGCGCCGCAGACGGCGAGCTCGCGCGATGAGCGCGATCAACGGCCTCACGATCGCCGTGCCGCGCGGAGCGCTGTTCGACGGCACCGTCGACCTGCTCGCCGCGCTCGGACTCGACACCGGCGAGCTGCGCTCCAACGACCGCAAGCTGCTGTTCGAGGACATCGGCGTGATCACCATGCGACCCTCCGACGTGCCCACCTACGTGGAGGCCGGCGCCGCGGACCTCGGCGTCACCGGCAAGGACGTGCTGCTCGAGCAGTCCGCGCAGCGCCCCGGCGAAGGCGGCCGCGAGGTCTACGAGCTGCTCGACCTCGGCTTCGGGCGCTGCGTGATGGTGCTCGCCAGCAAGGCCGGCCCGGACCCCGCCCACGAGGCGCTGCGGCGCCTCGGCGTGATGCGCGTCGCCACCAAGTATCCGCGCATCGCCGAACGCCATCTCGAGGAGACCGGCAGGCAGGCCGAGATCGTCGAGGTCAAGGGGTCGGTCGAGCTCGCGCCGCTGACCGGCATGGTCGAGGCGATCGTCGACCTCACCGCCACCGGAACGACGCTGCGCGAGAACAACCTCGTGATCCGCGAGGAGATCGTCGTGTGCACCGCCAGGCTGATCGCAAACCCCGTCGCGCACAAGCTCAAGGCCGCCGCCATCGACGGTCTGCTGCAGCGGCTGCGCGAGCTGCCCGCCGCCGCCCGCGGCCGCGGCGCCCCCGACGCGGCCTGACATGCAGATCGAGCGCCTCAGCGCCGACGAGGTACAGCGGCTCGGCGGGCCCGCCGGCGCCGCCGCGCACGTGCGCGAGCTCGTCGCCCGACGGCGACTCCGTTGCCGAGGAGGTGCGCGAGATCATCGCCGCTGTGCGCGCCGACGGCGACGCCGCCGTCATCGACTACACGCGCCGCTTCGACACCGCCGGCAACCAGCCGCTGGCGCTGCGCGTCCCGGCCGCGGAGCTGGACGAGGCGATCAAACGGCTCTCGCTCGAGCTGATCGCGGGGCTGCAGGTCGCGATCACCAACGTCGCGCTCGTCGCCGACGCCGGCGTCGGCCACGACGCCAGCGTCCAGCTTCCGCAGGGCCAGCGCGTCGTGCTGCGCGAGGTCCCCGTCAGCTCGGCCGCCGTGTATGTCCCCGGCGGGCGCGCCGCTTACCCGAGCACGGTCGTCATGGGCGTCGTCACCGCGCGCGCCGCCGGCGTGCTCGACGTCGCCGTCTGCGCGCCGCCGGGCCCCGACGGGCAGATCGACCCGTTCATCCTCGGCACCTGCCGGCTGTGCGGCGTCGAGCGCGTCTACCGCATGGGCGGCGCGCAGGCGATCGCGGCACTCGCCTACGGCACCGACACCGTCGAGCGGGTCGACGTGATCGTCGGCCCGGGCAACCTGTACGTGCAGGAGGCCAAGCACCAGCTCTCCGCGAGTCGTCGGCATCGACGGCTTCGCCGGTCCCAGCGACCTGCTGGTCGCGCTCGGCGCGGACGTCGGCGAGCGCGAGCTGCACCTCGCCGCGCTCGACATGCTCGCCCAGGCCGAGCACGGCGCGGGCAGCCTCGTCGCCGCCGTCTCGCCATCCGAAGTCGTGTGCGACGCGCTCGCCGACACACTCATAAAACTCGTCGTCGAGCGCCCCACGGTCGGGGAGGCCGCGTTCGCGCTCGTCGCAGGCCGGCGATGCGCGCGACGCGATCGCGTTCGCCAACGCGTTCGCCCCCGAGCACCTCGAGCTGATCGGCGCCGAGATCGAGGCGCTCGCGCCGGCCAGGTCCGCTGCGCGGGCTGCCTGTTCGTCGGCGTCGACAGCGCCACCGCGTTCGGCGACTACGTCGCCGGGTCCAACCACGTGCTGCCGACCGGCGGCGCCGCGCGCTTCGCCTCGACGCTCTCGCCGCGCCATTTCCGCCGCACGATGTCCGAGGTGCACATCGGCCCGGCCGCCGCCACGCTCGCCGCCGCGGGCGCGCCGATCGCCCGTGCGGAGGGCTTTGACGTGCACGCGGAGTCGATGGAGGCCCGCGTGCGGGAGAATCCCCAGCAATGAGCCGAACAGCCACGATCGAGCGCAAGACCGCCGAGACCGACGTGCGCCTGACGCTGACCCTCGAAGGCAGCGGCGCGGGCGTGCGCGCCACCGGCGTGGGCTTCCTCGACCACATGCTCGACCTGCTCGCGCGCCACGCGCGCATCGACCTCGACGTGAACGTCAGCGGCGATCTGCAGACCGGCGCGCACCACACCGCCGAGGACACCGCGATCGTGCTCGGCCAGGCACTCGATCGCGCCCTCGGCGACCGCGCCGGCATCGTCCGCTACGGCTCGGCGACCGTGCCCATGGACGAGGCGCGCGCGAGCTGCGCGATCGACATCTCCGGCCGCCCGTTCACGCTGTTCGACGCCGACCTGCCTCCGGGGTCCACCGGGGACTTCGAGCACGAGCTCACAGAGGAGTTCTTCCGCGCGCTCGCCAACGCCGCCAAGCTCACGCTGCACCTGCGCGTGGAAACGGGCAGCAACGCCCACCACATGATCGAGGCCGCCTTCAAGGCGTTCGCGCGGGCGCTGCGCGAGGCCGTTTCTATAGATCCGACGGAGACCGGCGTCCCCTCCACGAAGGGCACCCTAATCGCATGACGGAGGGAATCGTCTCGCTGATCGACGAGCCCGTGGAGATCGCGGTGCTCGACTACGGCATGGGCAACCGCCGCTCCGTCGAGAAGGCGCTCGAGCACGTCGGCGCTCGCGCGATCGTCACGCGCGATCACGATCAGCTGCGCGCCGCCGCGGGCCTCGTCGTGCCGGGCGTGGGGGCGTTCCCGCGCGCGATGGAGAACCTCCGCGAGCTCGGGCTCGATCAGCTGCTGCGCGAGCGCATCGACGCGGGCACGCCCGTGCTCGGCGTCTGCCTCGGCATGCAGCTCGCGTTCGAGCACTCGACCGAGCTCGGCGGCGCCGACGGCCTTGGCATCGTGCCCGGCGAGGTGCGCGCGCTCGACACCGGCAAGCTGAAGCTCCCGCACATCGGCTGGAACGAGGTGCGCTTCACGCGCCCGGACTCGCCGCTCGTCGCCGATCTGCCGAGCAGCTGCGCCTTCTACCACGTGCACTCGTTCGCCCCCGTGCCCGCCGACGAGGAGGACGTCCTCGGCGTCGCCGAGTACGGCTCGCCGTTCGTCAGCGCGGTGCAGCACGGCTCGTTCTACGGCGTGCAGTTCCACCCCGAGAAGTCCTCCGCCGCCGGCCTGCGCCTGCTGGCCAACTTCGCGCGCATCTGCATCGGCGCCACCGCGCCGGCCGACCTGCCGTCCGCCGCCAGGTGAGGCTCTACCCGGCGATCGACATCCTCGGCGGCAACGCCGTGCGCCTCGTTCGCGGCGACTTCGACGCGAAGAAGGTCTACGACGAGGACCCCCTGTCCGCCGCGCGTGGATGGGTCGCCGCGGGCGCCGACTACCTGCACGTGGTCGATCTCGACGGCGCCAAGGCCGGGCAGCCGGTGAACCTCGAGCAGCTGCGTCGCATCGCCCTCGACGCGGGCGTGCCGGTGCAGTACGGCGGCGGCCTGCGCACGGCGCGCGCCGTGGCCGACGCGCTCGCCGCGGGCGCGGCGCGCGTGATCCTCGGCACCGCCGCCTTCGCCGATCCCGAGCTCCTGCGCGAGGTGCTCGACGCGCACGGGCCGGAGCGCGTGCTCGTCGGCGTCGACGTCCGCGACGGCCACGTCGCCACGCACGGGTGGCTGCAGAGCACCGACATCCAGGCGCGCGACGCATTCGCCGAGCTGCAGAGGCACGGCGCGCGCGACTTTCGTGTTCACCAACATCGACCACGACGGCATGCTCGACGGCGCCAACCGCGACGAGGTGGCGTGGGTGGCGCGCGCGGCGGGGGAGGGCAGCGTGATCTTCTCGGGTGGCATCGGCAGCGCTCGCGGACCTCGCAGGCGCTTGCGAGCCTGCGCACGGAGCTCGCGCTGGAGGCGCTCGACGGCGTGATCGTCGGCACCGCGCTCTACGAGGGCCGCTTCACGGTCGCCGAAGCCAAGGCGGCGCTCGCCTCCTAGATACGCTGAGCGCGTGCATTTCAAGCGCGTTATCCCCTGCCTGGACGTGGACCGCGGGCGCGTCGTCAAGGGCGTCGAATTCCTCGACATCCGCGATGCCGGCGATCCGGTCGAGCTCGCAGCGCACTACGACCGCGAGGGCGCCGACGAGGTCGTGTTCCTCGACATCACCGCCACGCACGAGAAGCGCGACACGATCGCCAAGCTCGCGCGCAGCACCGCGGACGAGGTATTCGTGCCGTTCACGATCGGCGGCGGCATCCGCTCGGTCGCAGACGCCCAGGCGGTGCTCGACGCGGGCGCAGACAAGGTGTCGGTCAACTCCGCCGCACTGCAGCGTCCCGAACTGCTCAACGAGCTCGCCGACGTATTCGGCGCCCAGTGCGTTGTGCTGGCGATCGACGCCAAGGCGCGGCCGGACGGCGGCTGGGAGGCGTACCTCGCGGGCGGGCGCACGCCTACCGGGCGCGACGTCGTGGAGTGGGCGCAGGAGGCGGTCGAGCGCGGCGCGGGGGAGATCCTGTTGACGAGCATGGACCGCGACGGCACCAACGACGGCTACGACCTGGCGCTCACGCGCGCCGTCAGCGAAGCGGTCGGCGTGCCGGTGATCGCCTCCGGCGGCGCCGGCGAGCTCGAGCACCTGGCGCAGGCGCTCGCGGCGGGCGCCGACGCGGTGCTGTGCGCCTCGATCTTCCACTACGGCCGCTACACCGTCGCCGAGGCCAAGGCGCACCTAGCGGCATCCGGGATCCCGGTGCGCGAGAGCTGATGCGCAGGGCGGGGCGAGGGCCGGCGGCGTGAGCTCCGCGACGCCCGCCACACGCGGTGGCGAGGTGCTCGAGGCGCTGCGCGCCGTGCCCGGGGGCGCAGAGCTGCTCGTGCTTGCCGAGGAACGGGACGACCTCGCAGCTCGTCGGCGGCGCGGTCCGCGACCTGCTGCTCGGCCAGATGCCGCGCGAGCTCGACGTGGTGCTCACGCGCGACGCCGCGACTTTCGCGCGCGAGCTGGCTGCGCGTATCGAGATCGACGCCGGCGCTGGTGCGAGCGTGACTGTGCACGATCGTTTCGGCACCGCGATGCTCGAGTGGGCCGATGCCCGCGTCGACATCGCCGAGCGGCGGGCCGAGTCCTACCCCGCCCCCGGGGCGCTTCCGGAGGTACGTCCTGGGAGCAGCGAGGAGGATCTCGAGCGGCGCGACTTCACCGTCAACGCGATCGCCGTTGCGCTGGGCGGCGCGCGTCGCGGGCGAGCTCACGAGCGTCGCGCACGCGATCGCGGATCTCGACGCGGGTCGCCTGCGCGTTCTACACCAGCGCAGCTTCATCGAGGACCCCACACGCCTGCTGCGCCTCGCCCGCTACCGCGCTCGACTCGGTTTCGAGCTCGAGTCAGGCACCCGAGAATTGGCCACGCGCGCGCTCCAGGAGGGCGCGCTGATGAGCGTCTCGCGCGCCCGTGTGGGCGCCGAGCTGCGGCTGGCGCTCGGCGAAGCGGACGCACCGGCGGCGCTCGAGTCGATGGGCGAGCTCGGCGTGCTCGCGGCGCTGTCGCCGGGCCTACGCTTCGAAAGCGATCTCGCGCGAACGCGCGCTCGCGCTGCTGCCGCCGGACGGGCGAGCGGACCTGCTGCTGATGGCCTCGCTGCTGCTCCACCTGACCGTGATGCCGACGCAGGACCCCGAGCCGGTGATCTTCGGAATCCTCGACGAAATGGAGTTCACCGCCGCCGACCGCGAGCGCACCGTGCGCACCGCGCTCGCCGCGCCCGGCCTCGTGGAGCCGCTGGCGCACGCGGGCAGACCCTCGCAGCTGCGCGCAGCGCTATTCGTGCACACGCCCGAGGCGATCGCCCTCGCCGGCAGCGCTGGGAGGCGCGAGCTCGCCGAGCGCCGCCGCGGCGGCCCGCGAGTGGTTCGAGCGTGTGCGGCTCGTGCGCCTGGAGATCACCGGCGAAGACCTGGTTGGCGCCGGCCTCGCTCCCGGGCCGGAGATCGGCAGCAGGTTGACGGCAGCGCTCGCGCGCAAGCTCGACGGCGAGCTCGAAGCCGGCCGCGAGGCGGAGCTCCGCGCGGCACTCGATGCCGCGACCGATAGCTGATGGCCGATCGAGGGCGCGGCACTCGAGTTCGAGCTCCCCGGCGGCGGCCGCGCGCTGTTCACGACCCGCCTCGACGGCAACCTCTCGACGGGCGCCGGAGACGACCACGCGCACGGTCTGGACCGGCGCGCGGAGCTCTGCCGGCGGCTGGGGCTGCGGTGGCTGTGCTCGAGCCGCCAGGTCCACGGAACGGCCGTACACGTCGTGGAGGCGATCAGCGGCACGGGTGGAGAGCCTCTGTCGATCGACGCCGACGGCCACGCGACGGCGACTCCCGGCGTGGGCGTGACGGTGCTCGCCGCCGACTGCCTGCCCATCGCGCTCGGCTGTGACGGCGGGGTTGCGATGCTCCACGCGGGCTGGCGCGGCCTGTCCGCAGGGGTGCTCGAGCAGGGCGTGCGCACGTTGCAAGCGCTAGGCGCGCAGGACACTGCGATCGCCGCCGTGGTGGGCCCTGGTGCAGGCGTGTGCTGCTACGAGGTCGGAGCAGAGGTGCACGAAGCGTTCGCCGGCGCCCAAGCTCACGGGCGCCACCTGGACATGCGCGCGATCGCCGAGGAGCGGCTTCGCGCCGCCGGCGTGGCCGACGTGCGCCACGTCAACGAGTGCACGATCTGCGATGGGCGCTACTTCTCATACAGGCGCGAAGGCGCGCGCGCCGGGCGCCACGCCGGGATCGCATGGTTGAGCTGATCTCGGGCCTCGACGCAGGCCGGGTACACGCCAACCTCGAAAGCGTCCGCGCGGACATCGTCGCTGCGCTCCAGAGCGCCGCCGACCCGCAGCGCGAGGTGCAGGTCCTCGCGGCGATCAAGTACCTCGCCACCGACGAGCTGCCGCGGCTCGCCGAGGCGGGCATTCGCCTGGTGGGCGAGAACCGCGCGCAGGAGCTCGAGCAGAAGGTCGCCACACACGGCGAGCTCTTCGAATGGGACTTCATCGGCCAGCTCCAGAGCCGGCGGGTGCGCCAGATCGTCCCGCACGTGCGCCTGATCCACTCGCTCGCGTCCGAGTCCGCGCTGCGCGAGCTCGAGCGCCACGTGCGACCTCGCGCGCCCGGGCCTGCGTGTCCTGCTCGAGGTCAACGTGGCCGGCGAGGCCGGCAAGGCCGGCATCGCGCCCGAGCAGATCGACGCGTACCTCACGCGCTCGCCGGTCCCGGTCGCGGGGCTGATGACCATGCCGCCGCTCTCTGCGCGCGCCGAGGATAATCGCCCCTGGTTCGCCGCGCTGCGCGAGCTCGCCGCACAGCACGGGCTCCAGGAGCTGTCGATGGGGACCTCGCAGGACTACGCCGTCGCCGTCGAGGAGGGCGCCACGATCGTGCGAATCGGCACGAGGCTGTACGATTGAGCCCGACGGCCACCGGGCCGCGACGCTCGTCTAATCACTAGCATCAGCAGGGAAACCGGTTCGCCGGGCGAACACGCATCTATACCGATGGCTTTCCGCGACTCCTGGCACAGTGCGCTCGTCTACTTCGGCCTCGCCGAGGAGTATCACGACGACTACGACGACGAGGACGCCGCAGGGCGGGTCCGGAGGCCGAAATCGAGGATCGCTATCGCGAGCGTCCCAACGTTCGCCGCCTGCGTCGCCGCCGCGACGAGATCGACGACATCTTCGCCGACGAGGACGCGGCGAAGCCGTCGGCGGCGCGGCGGGCGCTCCCGCGGCGGCGCGACAACCGTGCTCAAACCGGTCGGCGTCCGCGGCAACGGCGACGTGCGCGTGCACCTCGTGGTGCCGAAGTCGTTCAACGACGCGCAGCAGATCGCCGACAAGTTCAAGGACTCGATTCCGGTGATCCTCAACCTTCAGGGCTCCGACACCGACCTCTCCAAGCGCCTGATCGACTTCGCCTCGGGACTGACCTACGCGCTGGACGGCGGCATGCAGCGGATCGCCGACAAGGTCTTCATGCTGACGCCGCGCAACGTCGAGATCTCCGCCGAGGAGCGCGCACGACTTATCGAGAAGGGCTTCTTCAACCAGTCCTGACGGTGCGATAGCCGGCGTCTGGCGGCGTCCTCGGTCGCTTGCGTGCAAAGCACGCCACGCTTCCTGCGTCCTTGCCAGACTTGGCTCTCGCACCTCAGTGCCTGCTCCACGATCGTGACTAGTCTGGAGTCCTCATGCAAATTGGTCTGATCGGCTGTGGCAACATGGCTCGTGCGCTGGCTCGCGGGTGGGGGCGGCCGCTGCTGTGCGCCGACCCGATCGCGGAGCGGGCTCGCAGCCTGGCGGCCGAAGTGGGCGGCGAGGCGCTCGCGAGCAATGCCGAGGTCGCAGCGCGCGCCGACCTCGTGGTCCTGTGCCACAAGCCGGCACAGCTCGCCGCAGTGGCGCAGGAAATCGGTCCGGGGAGCACTCCTGTCGCCTCGATCCTCGCCGTCACCCCGCTGGCGGCGCTCCGCGCGGCGTACCCCGAGAGGCCCGTCTACCGCTTCATCCCGTCGCTACCTGTGGAGGTGCGCC
Organism: uncultured Solirubrobacteraceae bacterium; assembly: GCA_963827455.1. GTDB lineage: Bacteria > Actinomycetota > Thermoleophilia > Solirubrobacterales > Solirubrobacteraceae > Palsa-744. The sequence goes on from CAWHAW010000016.1 coordinate 11,809, forward strand.
AGGGCGCCGTCGTGCAGGCCGCCGGGCCGGGCACGCTCGAGGGCGACGGCGAGCACAGCGCCGCCACCGACGCCGAGGTCGCCGCGCTTTTCGCTGAGCTGGGCACGCTGGTTGTGCTGGACGACGCGCTGATGGACGTCGCCACGGGCCTGATGTCGTGCGCGCCCGCGTACGTCGCGCTCGTCGCGGAGGCCCAGGTGGACGCGGGCGTGCGGCGCGGCATCCCCGCCGCGCAGGGCGCCGAGCTCGTGGTCCAGACGCTCGCCGGCACCGCCGAGCTGCTGCGCCGTCGCGACTACGACACGATGGCAGTCCGCCGCGAGGTGTCATCGCCCGGCGGCCTGACCGCGCGCGGCGTCGACGCGCTAGAGCGTGCCGGGCTGCGCCGCGCCTTCAGCGACGCGCTCGACGCCGTCCTCGCGGAGCGACCGGTGAGCATCGTCATCGCCAGCACGCGCACGGACATCGCGGGGTACCTGTCGACCCTGATCTACATCTACGTGCTGCTGATCCTCGTGTACATCGTCGTAAACCTGCTGTTCGCGGCAGGCCTGCGACCGCCGTACTCGCGCACGAGCGACCGCGTGCTCGGCTTCTTGCGCGACGTCGTAGAGCCGTACCTGCGTATCTTCCGGCGCTTCGCGCCACGGTTCGGCGGCCTCGACTTCAGCCCGATGCTGGCGATCATCTCGCTGTACCTCGTCAACATCGTCGTCGTCCAGGGCATCATCAGCTGAGCGCTAGATGAGAAAGATGGGGTCCCCGCCCACCCCGCCCACCCCGCCAACCCGCCAACCCGTCCGAGCACGCCGAGCCTCGACGCGCCCGCCGCGGCTCCTGAGCGCAGGCGCGAGCGCACCCGCTCCGGGGGCGTCGCGTGGCTGCTCGCGGCGCTCGTGCTGGCGTGCGTCGTCGCGGTCGACCAGCTCACCAAGCACTGGGTCGAAACCTCGATCGTCCCGAGCGAAGAACACAAGCTGCTGCCCGGCATCCAGCTCGTTTACACCCGCAACCGTGGCGTCGCGTTCGGCTTTCTGCCCGGCAACCACGTCGCCGTGACGATCCTGATCGCGCTCGCGCTGGTGGTGCTGCTCGTGTACTTCGCGCGGCACTCCACGCGCGCCCTGCTGTGGCTGCCAACCGGGATGATCGCGGGAGGCGCGCTCGGCAACATCATCGACCGGCTGCGCCACGGCTCGGTGACGGACTTCATCAAGCTGCCGCTCGGCTGGCCGCCTTTCAACCTCGCCGACGCCTCGATCACGCTCGGCGTCCTGATCCTGTTCGTGCTGGTGGACCGCACGCGCGCTTCGAAGCCGTGAGCGACGCGCACGGTGCGCCGTTCACGATCGCCTTCCAGGACGAGCACCTGATCGTCGTCGACAAGGCGCCCGGCGTCGTTGTGCATCCCGCGCGGGGACACCGCGAGGACACGCTCGCGCAGCTGCTTGCGCCGCTGCTCGACGACGACGGGGGAGACGCGGAGCGCCGCGGGATCGTGCACCGCCTCGATCGCGACACCTCCGGTCTGCTCGTGGTCGCCCGCAGCGACGAGGTCCTGCGGCGCCTGCAGGCCGCGCTCGCGCGACGGCTGATCCAGCGCGAATACCTCGCGCTGGTTGAGGGACGCCCGCCGGCTCGCACGGGCACGATCGAGGCGCCGATCGGCCGCGACCCGCGCGTGCGCACGCGCATGGCCGTCGCCGGCGCCGGCGCGCGCGAGGCGCGCACTCATTTCACGCTCGAGCGCTCGCTCCCGGACAGCTCGCTGCTGCGACTGCGACTCGATACGGGGCGCACGCACCAGATCCGCGTGCACATGCAGGCAATCGGGCACCCGGTGTGCGGAGACCCCGAGTACGGCACCGCCGGGCGCTTCGGCCTAGAGCGCCAGTTCCTGCACGCCACCAGGCTCGCCTTCGAGCACCCGATGACGGGCGCGCAGGTGGACGTCAGCTCGCCCCTGCCTGCGGACCTGCAGAGCGCGCTGTCGGCCGCCGAAGGGCTATCCTGACTGTCAAATCTGAACCTCGACCCGTGCGGTAGCGGATCGCGGCCCTGCCCGGTACGGCGACATTCGTCGCGATACCGGGTCCGCCCCGTCCACACGGAATCAATCGCATATCAACAAGGGAGTAGCCCGTGGCTGACGTAGGAATCGCGGAGCTGCTGGAGGCCGGCGTCCATTTCGGCCACCAGACGCGCCGCTGGAACCCCAAGATGCGCCGCTTCATCTTCGGTGAGCGTGGCGGCATCTACATCATCGATCTGCTCAAGACGCAGGCGCTGCTGGCGCAGGCGCAGGAGTTCGCCGGCGAGGTGGCGCACCGCGGCGGCACGGTCCTGTTCGTCGGCACCAAGAAGCAGGCGCGCGACACGATCAAGGAAGTCGCCGAGGCCTCCGACATGCCTTATGTCAACCACCGCTGGCTCGGCGGGCTGCTGACGAACTTCCAGACCATCAACCAGCGCATCCGACGCCTGCACGACCTCGAACGCTACGAGGCCGAGGGCCAGCTGGCGCTGCTGCCGACGCGCGAGCGCATGGCAGCGCAGGCCGACCTGGAGAAGCTGCGCGCCAATCTCGGCGGCGTCAAGAACATGCTGCGCGTGCCCGACGCGATGTTCGTGATCGACCTCAAAACCGAGGAAATCGCGGTCAAAGAGGCGCGGCGTCTGCGCATCCCGATCATCGGACTCGTCGACACCAACTGCGACCCCGACGGCATCGACTTCGTCGTGCCCGGCAACGACGACGCGATCCGCTCGTGCGCACTGATCACGCAGGCGATCGGTCAGGTCGTCTCTGAGGGTCACGGCGTGTTCCGCGCGCAGGAGGAACGCGCACGCCAGGAAGCCGAAGAGCGCGCGAGGATCGAGGCCGAGGCGCGGGCAAAGCGCGAGGCCGAAGAACAGGCCAAGCGCGAGGCCGAGGAACAGGCCAAGCGCGAGGCCGCCGAGCTCCAGGACGCCGCTCGGGCCGCTGCCGCGGCCGCGCAGGCGCCGCCTGCGCAGGAGCCGAGCGCCCCCGCCGCCGCCGCAGGCGCCCCGGCTCCGACGGCGCCTGCCGCAGCGCCTGCGCCGGCGGCAGCTGCAGCCCCCGAGGCCCCCGCGGCCACCCACGCCCAGGGCGAGGACGCGGTGCCACGCGGAGGCCGAGGCGCAGGCCGACGCCGAGCTGCATCCGCCCGCGCCGGAGGTCGACGCATCCGAGCAGGGAGAGGACGCGGTGCACGCTGAAGCGGTCGCCAACGCTCCCGTGCTAGACGGTCTGCAGGAGGAGTCCCCCGCTGAGCCTGAGGCGGACGCTGCGCCTGCCGAGGAGCCCGAGACGGTCGAGGCGCCCAGCGAGGCACCGGCGGCCGAAGATGGCCAAGAGACAAAGACGGAGGCAAGCGCATCATGAGCACCGTCGAGATCGGCGCCAAGGACGTGAAGGCTCTGCGCGAGCGCACCGGCGCGGGGATGATGGACTGCAAGAAGGCCCTCACCGAGGCCGAGGGCGACATCGAGAAGGCGATCGAGATCCTGCGCGTGAAGCAGGGCAAGAAAATCCAGGACCTCGGCGAGCGCGCCGCGACGGAGGGCACGATCCAGGCCTACGTCCACGCCGGCTCGAAGGTCGGCGTGCTGATCGAGGTGGACTGCAACACGGACTTCGTCGCCAAGAACGACGACTTCGTGGCGTTCGCGCATGAGGTCGCGATGCAGATCGCGGCGACGCCGACCGTCAAATACGTCAGCCGCGACGACGTGCCGGCCGAGCAGCGCGAGGCCGAGGCGCGCATCTACGAGCAGGAGGCCGCGGACAAGCCCGAGAACGTGCGCGAGAAAATCGTCGCGGGCAAGCTCGACTCGTGGCTCCAGACGATCGTGCTTCTCGAGCAGGAGATGCACAACCCCAAGTTCGACGGCAAGACTGTCCAGCAGCTGCGCGACGAGCTCACCGCGACGACCGGCGAGAACGTCGTAATACGCCGTTTCGCCCGCTTCGCGATAGGCCAGTAAATTCCACGGCCTCGTGGTGTGCGCGGCGAGCGGATAGGCTCTCCCGCCGATGGCCCCTGCTTTCAAACGAATCCTCTTGAAGCTCTCCGGCGAGGCGCTTATGGGCGAGCTCGACTTCGGTACTGACCCCGAGCGCGTGGCGGCGGTCGCGCGGCAGGTGGCGGCGGTGCGCGACCAGGGCGTCGAGGTGGCGATCGTCGTCGGGGCGGGCAACATCTATCGCGGCATGCAGGGTGCGGCCGCGGGCATGGACCGTTCGACCGCGGACTACATGGGCATGCTGGCGACCGTGCTGAACGCGCTGCCGCTGCAGGACGCGCTGGAGAAGATCGGCACCGAACACGCGCGTGCAGTCGGCGCTCAGCATCTCCGAGGTCGCCGAGCCTTATATCCGCAGGCGCGCGATGCGCCACCTGGAGAAGGGCCGCGTGGTGATCTTCGCTGCCGGGACCGGCAACCCGTTCTTCACGACCGACACCGCCGCGGCGCTGCGGGCGGCCGAGATCCACGCGGAGATCATCCTGATGGCCAAGAACGGCGTCGAGGGCGTGTACACCGCCGACCCTGCGCTCGACCCGACGGCGGAGTTCATCCCCGAAATCACGCACATGGAGGCGCTCGAGCGCCGTCTGCGGGTGATGGACTCGACCGCACTGGCGCTGTGCATGGAGAACGGCATGCCGTTGAACGTGTTCAACATGGACGACGACACCAGCCTCGCGAAGATAATCTCAGGCGTCCGCGTAGGCACGCTTGTATCGACAGCCGGAGGAGAGGGCGATGGCCGCTGAGAACCTGATCGACGAACTGCTCGAGGACGCTCGCGAGCGGATGAGCAAATCGGTCGAGTCGGCCACGCACGAGTTCTCGACGGTGCGCACCGGGCGTGCCAGCCCGTCGCTGCTGGATCGCGTGACGGTCGACTACTACGGTGCGATGACACCGCTGAATCAGCTCTCGACGATCTCAGCGCCGGAAGCCCGCCTGCTGACGGTGCAGCCCTATGACAAATCGTCGATCAAGGCGATCGAGAAGGCGATCAACGAGTCCGACGTCGGGCTGACGCCCTCCAACGACGGCAACCTCATCAGGCTGGTCATCCCCGAGCTCACCGAAGAGCGCCGGCGCGAGCTCGTCAAGATCGTGCGCAACCTCGCGGAGGAGGGGCGCGTTGCAGTGCGCAACGTCCGCCGTGACACCATGCACCAACTGCGCGAGCTGAAGTCCGAGGGCGAGGCGTCCTCCGATGACGAGCATCGCGCCGAGGTCGAGCTGCAGAAGCTGACCGACGGGCGCATCGGAGAGCTCGACGACGTGCTCAAGAGCAAGGAAGCGGAGATCCTCGCAGTCTGATGCCCGGTGCCGGGGAACCCGCGGCGGCTGGTCGGGTTCGATACCTCGCGATCATCACCGACGGCAACGGACGGTGGGCGCGCGCCCGTGAAGTGCCGGTCAACGAGGGCCACAGCGCCGGCGCAGACACGGTCAAGGCGCGGCTGCGCGACGCCGCCGAGCTCGGGATCGAGGAGTTCACGGTGTACTCGTTCTCGACCGAGAACTGGTCGCGGCCCGCGGAGGAGGTGCATGGGCTGATGGCGATGTTCTCGCAGCGGATCGTGGGGGAGACGCCCGAGCTGCACGAGGAAGGCGTTCGCATGCGCTTCATCGGCCGGCGCGAGGGGGTCGACGAGCGCCTCGCAGAGCAGATGCTGTGGGCGGAAGAGCTCACGCGCGCGAACACCCGCATCACGATGTTCGTGGCGTTCAACTACGGCGGCCGCGCAGAGATCATCGACGCCGCCCGCCGATTCGCCGCCAAGAGGGTGACGCAGTCGGCCGAAGGCCGACAAGCTGGGCCCCTCGGTCTTCGATCTGACGAGGAGGAGTTCCGCGCGTGCCTGTACGCGCCGGAGATGCACGATCCCGACCTGATCATCCGTACGAGCGGCGAGCGGCGCCTGTCGAACTACCTGCTGTGGCAGTCCGCCTACTCCGAGCTCGTCTTTCGCGACGAGCTGTGGCCGGATTTCACGCGCGAGGCGCTCGAACAGTCGCTCGCCGAGTACGCCGAGCGCCGGCGCCGGTTCGGCGGACGATGACGAGCCGCTGATGGGGAGTGCTCCGCACACACCTGCAGGCACGCGCGTCGCGCGCGAGGAGCAGCAAGAGGGCTCCGGCGCGGCGCAGCCGGCGTCGGCGCCGATCCTCGCGCCGTCGGCGGCGCAGGCGTGAGCCACGTTCGGAGCTGAGCGGGCGCGTGCTGGCGGCGATCCCCGCGATCGCCGTGGCGCTGTTCCTGGTGATCGAAGGCGGCCTCGTCTTCGCGCTCGGCATGTTCGTGCTCGGCGTGGTCGGCATGCACGAGCTCTACGCGATGTACGAGCGTGCGCACCCAGCCCGCCTGGCCGGGTTCATCGCGCTCGCCGGGCTGCTCGCGGCGGCCCTCTACGGCGATCAGTTCCAGATCCTGCTCGTCGCCGTGGCGGCGCTGCCGCTGGTGTTCGGGTTGACGCTGGCGCAGCCGCGCCCGTCGGTGGGTGGGATCGCGGTGACGCTGCTCGGCATCTACTGGATCGGGTTCGCGCTGGCGCACGCGGTGCTGCTGCGCGGCCTGCCGCACGGGCTGGGGATCGTGATCGACATCGCCGTCGGCACATTCCTGGGCGACACCGGCGCCTACATCGGCGGGCGCATGTTCGGTCGCCGGCCGCTGGCGCCGTCGATCTCCCCGAACAAGACCGTCGAGGGTCTCGTGATCGGCATGCTGTTCGCGATCCTCGGTGTGTGGATCGCGGGGCGCTACCAGGAATGGCTTCCCGGCACGCACGCGCTCGTATTGGGCCTCGGAGTCGCGGTGGTGGCGCCGATCGGGGACCTGTTCGAGTCGTTCGTCAAGCGCGAGGCCGGCATCGAAGGACTCCGGCGGGCTGTTCGGGCCACACGGCGGCGTGCTCGACCGGCTCGACGCGGTGCTGTTCTCGGCCGTCGTCAGCTACTACATCTGGTCGG
>CAWHAW010000017.1:0-47748 GCA_963827455.1 uncultured Solirubrobacteraceae bacterium
GGCCCTCCCCGCCAAGGAGCCGGCTGCGGACGACGCCATTTCCGGCGAGGGTGCCGGATCGCCCGCGAGCACCACGAGCACGCAGTCCGCCGAGCCACGCACGAGGGCACCGGCGGCGCCGCGTCCGGCAGGCGGCCGGTGTCGCGGCCCCCTCCTCGGCGTATGCCGCCGGCCAGACCGCCGGCGCGGGCGCCCAGGGCGCCGGCAGCGGCGGTGACGGCGGCAACGGTGAAGCGAGCGACGGCAAGGGAGGTAGGGCCGACGCGGGCGTGCCCGTCAGGGGCGTCGTGGTGGCGCCGGCTGGGCGAGCGCGAGGACGTCCGCTGTGAGCGCGGCGAGCCGCTCGCGCGCATCCGCTGCGAGCGTCCTCGGCACAGGCAGCTGCGTCCAAGGCCTAAAAGGCGAAAACAGGCGCACCGGCAGCGAGTCTCGTGCCGGCGGTCGAGGCGGGCAACCACGCAGGGGCGAGCAGTGCGTCCACTGCCGGTGCCGGTGCGACGGCGCCGCACGCGGCCGGCGTCGGCATGAACGAGATGATCGAGTCGATCAACGCCACGATCGAGATCGCCGTGCGCCAGGGAGCGACTCAGGCGCGGATCGCGCTGCACCCGCAAGAGCTCGGCCAGATCAACATCCGCCTCAGCCAGACAAGCCAGGGCCTGCTGGCCCGCGTGAGCGCCGAGACGCCGGCAGCCGCACAGGCGCTCGCAGCGGGCCGCGCGGAGCTGCATCAGTCGCTGAGCTCGCTTGGCGTGTCGCTGCTTCGCTTGGATATCGGCTTCGGTCAGCCTGAATCCGGCGAGCGCCAGGGCCCGTTCGCCGGCGACCCCAACTCTTCCGGCGCGTCGAGCTCCTCGCGCGCGTCATCCACCATCGAAGGGCTCGACGGCCCCGAGGCGACGGCGGAGCCTGATGCGCCGGTGCCGTCGGCTGCGCTCGCCGGCGGCGCGCTCGTCGACGTGCTCGCCGGAGCCATCACGAAAGGACCATCCGCCATGACCAGTCCAATCGCCACCGCTGCCTCCGCAGGCGCCTCCGCCTCGCTAGGGCGAGCGGAAACCCGAGCAGCATTCTCGGCCAGAACGACTTCCTCAAACTGATGGTCGCCCAGCTGCGGGCGCAGAACCCCCCGAACCGGGCAACACCAACGAATTCGTCAACGAGCTCGCGCAGCTGACCCAGGTCGAGCAGACGACGAACCTCGCCAACTCAAGCCAGCTCGCCGGCGCGGTCCAGCTGATCGGGCAAGCGTCACCTACAACAGCTCGGGCGCCCGGCGACCGTCGTGGTCCAGAGCGCCCAGTCGCGCCTGCGGAACGACGGTGACCGTTGAAGGCGTCCCCGGCGTCAAGCTCGAGAGCCTCACAACGCAATTGAGCCAGATCACCAACCCAGCACTCCTTCCGCCCGGCGCTCGCGCCCCGTTGGCCCGCCCGCAGGGCGCTAAGACGACGGCGCCGGCGCGCCCGGCGCAACGCCGGCCCCGCACCGGCCGGCTCGTTCGCCCACGCGCTCACGCACCCGGCCAGCGGCCAGCAGCTGCACTTCTCCAAGCACGCGCTCGCGCGCGTCCAACGCCGCGGCATCGACCTCGACGCGAAGACGCTCCGGCGCCTTTCCCAGGGTGCAGCGCGCCGCCGGCAAGGGCTCGCGCGACTCCCTCGTACTTGTCGACGGGACCGCCTTCGTGGTGTCCGTCAGCAACCACACGGTGATCACGGCCGTGGGATCCGAACACATGAAGGACAACGTGTTCACCAACATTGACAGTGCCGTAATCGCATGAGGCGGGCGGACGACAACACAACGGCCGGACCTCATCGAGGAGGCCACGAAAGGCAGGGCGGTCAGGATGATGGCAGGAATGTATGCCGCGATCAGCGGCCTCGATGCGAACCAAACGATGCTCAACGAAACCGCCAACAACCTCGCGAACGTCAACACCGTGGGCTACAAGGCCTCGAGCGTGACGTTCGCGGACTCGCTCACGCAGGTGCTCCGCGGCGCCTCCGGCCGACACGACCAACGGCGGCACCAACCCCGTTCAGGTCGGCCTGGGCGTGCAGGTGAACGCAACCCCAACGAAATGACCGAGGGCGCGTTCCAATCCACCAACAACCCGCTCGATGTCGCGATCGAGGGTCCCGTCTTCCTGCGCGTCGGACCGGGGGCGCCCGACGAAGACGGACTCACGAAGAAAATCCCCGCGAACGTCAGCTACACGCGTGCCGGCGACCTAACGACGAACACGGCGGGCTTGCTCACGACGCGGGCGGCGACTACGTGTCGGCCGCAACGCTGAGTGGCGACCGAATCCGAAACGGCGACAACTACGTACCGGCAAAGAAGACACCTACATCCGGATCCCCCCGGGCTCGAGCAACGTCTCGATCGGGCAGGACGGCTCGGTCAGCTACACCGACGAGAACAAAGAATCGAAACAGTACCTGCAGCGGGTCACCGCGGGGTACCTCTCGATCGCGACGTTCGCCAACGAAAGCGGGCTCGAACGTCTCGGCGGCTCGCTGTGGGCGCGCACCGCCGACTCGGGCGCCCCGATCGTCAGCACGCCCGACACGCCCGGCTTCGGCTCGACGGTCGGTGGCGAGCTCGAGCAGTCGAACGTCGATCTCGCGACCGAGATGACGAACATGATCACCGCCGAGCGCGGCTACCAGGCCAACTCGCGCGTGATCTCCACCGCCGACGAAATGCTGGCGACGCTCGTGACGATGCACTAGCCGCAGAACTTCCACGAGACGCGCAGCCTCCGCGCTCGCCTGAGCGCCGGAGCGACCGAAACCAGATTGCCGTGAAAGGACGGCAGCGAGCAGGGACAACTCCGAGGAGCCCGGGGTGGGGCGGCTTACGCAGCCGTCCCGCCCTGTGGCTAAGCTTCTGAGAAGGGGGTGTGCAACCCGATGATCACGCTCACCGGCTCGGCCACAGCGACGAGCCGTTCCACTTGAATCCGGACATGATCGTGACGATCGAGTCGACGCCCGACACCGTCATCACGCTCGCGACCAGCGCCAAGGTCGTCGTGGCTGAGACGCCCGCCGAGGTCGCCGCCGCCGTCCACGCCTACCGAGCCGAGGTGCTCGCCGAGGCGTTCCGACGCCGGGCGCCTCAGCGCCAGGCGCCGGCCACGTCCGGCCCGCGCGAGCCTGGGCGCGAGCCAGTCCATCTCGCCGCGGTCGACGACGACCCCGCGTAGTCCTGAAAGGGCAGCCGTTGTCGTCCTCTAGGCCGTTCGTGCACGGCCGGCGGGCAAAACTCAAGGATTTTCTGCGAACGCCGATGAAGCGAAGCAATGAAGGCTTCAACGGCCATCGGGATAGGGGTGGCCTTCGGCTCCCTGATGATGAGCTCGATGATGGACGGGACGAGTCCGGCGTCGTTCATCAACATCCCCGCGCTGATGATCATCATCGGCGGGACCGGTGGCGTGACGCTCGCGAGCGTCGGCATGACCTCGATGAAGCGCGTGCCGAGCCTGTACAAGCTCGTCTTCTCCGCTGAACCGCCGGACATGCGCGGCCAGCTCGACCGGCTCGTGTCGCTGGCCGACAAGGCCCGCCGCGAGGGGCTTCTGGCGCTCGACGCGATGCTCGGGGAGATCGACGACGCGTTCACCCGCAACGCGCTGCAGCTGGTCGTCGACGGCACCGACCCGGAGATGGTGCACGCGATCCTCGAGGCCGAGGTCGACGGCATGGCGGCGCGCCACGAGGCCTCGGCGGCGCCGTTTGAGAAGGCCGGCGGCTTCGCGCCGACGATGGGGATCATCGGCACGGTGCTCGGCCTCGTGCACGTGCTGCAGAACCTAGCCGCGCCGGCGACGCTCGGGCCGTCGATCTCAGCTGCGTTCATCGCGACGCTGATGGGCGTCGGCTCGGCCAACGTGGTCTTCCTGCCGATCGCCAACCGCCTGAAAGCGATCTCCGGCGAAGAGATGGAGCTGCGGATGATGACGCTCGAGGGGATCCTCTCGATCCAGGCCGGTGACAACCCGAGGCTGGTCTCCGAAAAGCTGATGTCCTACCTGCCGCCCGCCGAGCGGAGGCAGGCGAGGAGCAGAACGTCGCGCGACTCGACGTCGAGGCCAAGGCAGCCTGATCATGGCGCGCGGGCACGGCCGCCGCCGCCGTCACGGAGCCGCGGAGGAGGGCAGCAACGAGCGCTGGCTGCTGACCTACGCGGACATGATCACGCTGCTGATGGCGCTGTTCATGGTGCTGTTCTCGATCTCCTCGGTCAACATCTCCAAGTACCAGACGCTGCAGAAGTCGCTGAAGGCCGCCTTCTCGGGCAACATCCTCCCCGGCGGCAAAGCGATCGCCCAGCAGGGCGCGACCAACAACTCCGCGCACACCCCGTCAGCGTCGAACTGCAGGCGATCGAGCCGGTCGCCACCGAAGGTGCGAGCAGCCTCCAGAACAGCAGCACCCATGGCGCGAGCAGCGCCACCAGCAGCCCCTCGTCGAGCATCTCGACGAGCGCCGCGGCGGCTGCGCTCAAGCGGGCCGCCGGCAGAATCAGGCGGCCGAGTTCGCACGCATCAAGCGCGAGCTCGAAGCCTATGCCGCCTCGCACGGCTTCGCCAAGAGCGTCAAGGCCACGATCGAAGCCCGCGGCCTGGTGATCAGGGTCCTCACCGACGACCTGCTGTTCGCATCCGGCCAGGCGACGCTCGAAAGTCGTGCCGACGGGCTGCTCGCCGAGATCGCCCAGCTGCTGAACGTCGACCACACGCATCCGATCTCGGTCGAAGGCAACACCGACAACGTGCCGATCCACTCCGGCCAGTTCCCGAGCAACTGGGAGCTCTCGACGGCACGCGCGAGCACCGTCGTGCGCTTCCTGATCGCGCACGGCGTCGGCTCCGCAGACTGACCGCCGCCGGCAACGCCGAACAGCGCCCCTACGACAGCAACGCCACCGCGGCCGGGCGCGCGCGCAACCGGCGCGTCGAGATAGTAATGCGGAGGCTCCACGGTGCCGAAGAAGAAGGCGAAGGCGAACCTTAGTCAAGGAAGACACAACCATGCTCAAGAACAAAAAGCTAATGCTCGCGGTGGCCCTGCCGATTCTCATACTGGGAGTCGGCTACACGATGACCAAGCCCAAGCCCGTGAACAAGGACAAGATCAAAGGGACGATCTACGTGATGCCGGCGCCGTTCCTGCTGAACCTTCAACAGGGCCGCTTCGCAAAGCTGACCGTCGCGCTCGAGCTCGCGCCCGGCCAGAGCGACGGCGCCTCCGCGACCGCCGCGGCGGGAAGCGGCGAAAACGCCGTCGGGACGCTCCCCGAGGAACCACTCGTCCGCGAAATCGTGACCAACGCCGTGACCAACCAGAACGGGGAATCGCTCGTCACGAGCCAGGGACGCAGCACGGTCAGGCGGCACATCCTGCAGGCGATCGACGGGGAGACCGACGTGAAGGTCGAAGCCGTGCTGTTCCCCGACCTGACCGTGCAATAGGAGACAGCGTGACCGAGACGATCGAGTACGAGCAGTTCGAGCAGAAGGGTAATGGAAGCCCACCCACCCGCCCGCCGCTGGCGATTCCTCCGCCGGCGCCGACCTCAGCCGCCTCAGCGACATCCCGATGGAGCTGAGCGTCGAGATCGGACGCACGCACATGACCGTCGGCGAGACGCTCGACCTGCGCGTCGGGTCGGTCGTGACGCTCGAGCGCCTGGCGGGCGAGACGGCCGACCTGCTCGTCAACGGCAGCGCGATCGCGCGCGGCGAGGTGGTCGTCATCGACGAGCAGTACGGCCTGCGCATCACCGAGATCCTCGACGCCGAGTCCGAGCACGAGGCTCGAGCACCCGCCCGCCTCCGCGGACGCTGACGGCGGCGGCGCCGGACGCCGAGGCCGGCCGCCGCCGGCGGTGCGGCGCCCGCAGCGGCGCACGCCCGCCGGCGCGGACGCAGACGCCTCCGCCGCCGAGGCGGCCTGAGCTTCGCATGAGCGAGAGCGACGAGGACAAGCAGGGCGGGGTGGCGGAGGCCGAGCCGCCCGAGCAGGCCGGCGGCGAACGCGGGCGCGGGCGAGCAGATACGCACGCTCGACTTCTCCCAGCCGACGAAGTTCACCACCGAGCTCAGGCGCCGGATCGTGCGCGCGCTCGATCCGTTCTGCGAGGCGCTGGGCGGCTCGCTTGGCGGGCGAGCTGAACGCCGAAGTCGAGGTCGTGCTGACGGACATCAGCCAGCACACCTGGGCGGCGGCCAAGGCCCAGCTGCCGGCGGACTCGATCGCGGTCGCCGTCGAGGCCGACGGGATCGAGCGGCACATGCTGATGAGCGTCGAGCGGCCGTTCGTCCTGCAGGCGCTCGAATGCCTGCTCGGCGGCGAGGCCGCGCAGGCCCCGGCCGAGCGCCACCTGACCGAAATCGACTGGGTGCTCACGCGCGGCCTGCTCGACGCGGTCGTCCACCAGCTCTCGCTCGCCTGGGGCGAGCTCGGCGGCCCGACGCTCGCGCGCGGCGACGTCGACGTCGAGGGCGACGCCGGCGTGCACACGCCGATCGGCGAACCGACGCTGTCGGTGACGCTCGAGGTCACGATCGACACGCTCACCTCGGCGATGTCGCTGCTGATCCCGTGGGGCGCGATCGAGCCGATCGTGGAGCGCATCCGCGGCGGTCGCGGCGAGTCGACCAGCGCCGACCTCCAGGGCGCCGACGCGCTGCGCCGCGGCGTGTCCGTGGCACAGGTGCTGCTGCGTGCCGAGGTCGGCTCCGTGCAGATGCCGATCGAGCGCATGCTGGCGCTGACGCCGGGAGCGCTGCTGGCGCTCGACGGCAGCTCCGAGGACGGGGTGCTGCTGTTCGCGGAGGGAATCTCGCTCGGGCGCGGGCGCCCCGGGCGCAGCGGCCCACGGCGCGCGGTCAAGCTGTCCTCCACCGACGAAGCGAGCGTCCGCGCCGACACCTACGCGAAGCTCGGGCGCGCCGAGCTCGAACGCGCGCGTGCGCATCTCGAGCAGACGCGCGCCAGCCCCGACGGCCGCGCGATCCTGCGCAGCATCTTCGTGCGCGTGTGGGCGGAGCTCGGCAGGACCCATCTGCCGCTCGGGCAGGCGCTCGAGCTGGCGCCGGGGCTGATCGTCGAGCTCGACCAGCGCGTCGACGCGCCGGTCGAGCTGTTCGCAAACGGGCTGTGCTTCGCCAACGGGAGCCTCGTCGTCACCGCCGACGGCGCGTGGGGCGTGCAGGTCGCAGAGCTGCTGCAGTAGCTCAAGACGGTCACCTCCGGGGCCGATAACGAGGGCGACTCTTCCTCGGAGTCGTCCCTCGATGACCAAGTCGATCCCGCTTTCCCGTGCGGTCGCGCCGGCGACCGCGGCGTTCTGCGCCTGCCTGCTCGCGTTCGCGGGTCCCGCGTCGGCGTTCACGCCCTCGACCAAGGCAGGCGGCGAAAGCACCCCGCTGGACCTCGGCGGCGCCGCCGGCGCGACCCACTCGACGGGCTCCGGCGGCGCGAGCATCGTGCGCACGATCGTCGGCCTCGCGATCGTGCTCGCCGTGATCTGGGGCCTCGCGTGGATCATGCGCCAGGTCAAGTCCGCGCGCGAGGGGGGAGGGGTCCGGTCAGTCGAGCGCCGAGCTTGCGAGCGTCGCGGCGCTGACGCTCGGCTCCGGGCGCTCCGTGCACCTCGTGCGCGCGGGCAACGACTACGTGCTGCTCGGCGCCACCGAGCACGGCGTCGCGCCGATCCACCGCTACACCGAGGAGCAGGCGCTCGACGCCGGGCTGCTCCCGCAGGACGGCGTCGTCCTCGAGCAGCCCGCCGAGCGCTCGCGCCTGAGCTGCCGCCAGCCAGATCGTGGCGGCGTCGGCCCACGCGCGCCGAGGCGCAGCGCGCCCTGCCGAGCGCGCATGAGGACGGCGGCATCCCGGGCCAGAGCGACTACGCTCCGCGCAGCCCGGCGTCGCGGGCTCGGTCACGCGGCCGGACCCGATGCGGATGCCCTCGCCCGTCCTCGGGCCTGCTCGAGCGCCTGCGCGAAATGACGGTCCGGCGATGAGCCTCGGTGCCGTGCTGCCGCGTCACCGCGCGTCCTCGGCGCTGCCGGTCAACTCCAACAACGCCGTGCAGATCCTGCTGCTCGTCGGCGGCCTCACGCTCGTGCCGGCGGTGCTGTTCACGGTCACGGGCTTCAGCCGCATCCTGATCGTGCTCGGCTTCATCCGCAGCGCGATCGGCACCACGACCGCGCCGCCGAACCAGGTGCTCGTCGGCATCGCGCTGTTCCTGACGATCTTCGTGATGGCGCCGACCGTCGGCGCGATCAAGAAGGACGCCGTCGAACCGCTCGAGGCGCACAGGCTCAGCACGACCGTCGCGCTCGAACGCGCCGAGCAGCCGCTGCGCGAATTCATGTTCCGCCAGACGCGCGTGCAGGACATCTCGCTGTTCGTCAACCTCGCCCACGCCAAGCAGCCGCACACGCGCGCCGAAGTGCCGACCGAGGTGCTGATCCCGGCGTTCATCGTCTCCGAGCTGAAGACCGCGTTCCAGATCGGCTTCTTGATCTTCCTGCCGTTCCTGCTGATCGACCTGATCGTCTCGTCGGTGCTGATGAGCATGGGCATGATCATGCTGCCGCCGACGTTCATCTCGCTGCCTTTCAAGATCCTGCTGTTCGTGCTCGTCGACGGCTGGGATCTCGTCATCAAGGCCCTGGTCCAGAGCTTCCACTGATGAACCAGGACACCGTCGTCAACCTCGCCACGCAGGCCATGAGCCTCGCGCTGAAGATCGCCGGGCCGCTGCTGCTCGTCGCGCTCGTCGTCGGCCTGCTGATCAGCGTCTTCCAGGCGGTCACGCAGATCCAGGAGCAGAGCCTCTCGCTGATCCCCAAGATCGCCGCCGTCGGCGTCGTGATCGTGCTGCTCGGCCCGTGGATGCTCGGCCAGCTCGTCACCTACACGGCGGCGCTGTACAGCTCGATCCCGACGATGGTGGGCTCGTGACGAAGCTCCTCTCAGAGCTCGCGGGCAACGAGCTCGCCGGCTTCATCCTCGTGCTGGCGCGCGTGACGCCGCTGTTCTTCATCGCGCCGCTGTTCTCCTCGCACGTGATCCCGCCGCACGTGCGCGGGCTGATCGCGGTCGGGATCTCGATCGGCCTCGCGCCGCTCGCGCTGCACGGTCAGCACGTCCCCTCAGAACCGCTCGCGCTCGGAGCGCTCGTCATCGAGGGGATGCTCGTCGGGCTCGGCTTCGCCTTCGCGCTGGGCGTACTGATGGGCGCCGTCGAATCGGCCGGCTCGGTGATCGACGTGCTCTCGGGCTTCTCCTACGGCGCCCTGATCAACCCCATGGACGGTCAGCAGAGCGCCGTCATCACCCGCTTCTACGGGCTCGTCGGAACGATGATCTTCCTCGTCATCGGCGGCGACGCCTGGACGCTGCGCGGCCTCGACCGCACGTTCCAGCTCGTGCCGTTGACGAGCGCGCCGCGGCTGTCCTCGCTGCTCGGCGGCGCCGAGCAGGTCTTCTCCACGATCTTCACCGCCGCGCTCGAGGTCGCCGCGCCGGTCGTCGTGGCGCTGCTGATCACCGACGTCGCCTTTGGCGTCGTCTCGCGCGTCGTCCCGCAGCTGAACGTGTTCGCCGTCGGCTTCCCCACCAAGGTCGCCGTCGCGCTGCTCGTCGTCGGCGCCTCGCTGCCGTTCACCGCCAACTGGATCTCCAACCAGCTGTCCGTCAGCGTCGGCGACGCCCTCGGCGCGCTGCACGTCGCCTGAGCCATGGCCAACGACGACCGCACCGAGAAGGCAACCCCCAAACACCGCAAGCGCGCGCGGGAGAAGGGGGAGGTGGCGCGCAGCCCCGACCTCGGCGGCGCGGTCGTCGTCGTCGCCGGCCTGTTCGCGCTCAGCCTGATGGGCTCACGGATCGTGAACGCCGCCGCCGAAATGTTCCACGGCGTGTTCGCCGAGATCGCGCATCCGGACCAGGCGATGACCGCCGCCGGGCTGGGCGATCTGATGCACGCGGCGATCTCCACGGTCGTGCTCGCGGTCGCGCCGGTCGCCGGCGCGTGCATGCTCGCCGGCCTCGTCGGCGGCGTCGCGCAGGTCGGCTTCAGGCCGACGGCGCATTCCCTCAAACCCGACTTCCGCCGCATCAACCCAGCCTCCGGCCTGAAGAAGCTGGTGGGAGTGAACTCGGTGTTCGAGGCGCTCAAGGCGGTCGCCAAGGTCGCCGTCGTCGGCGCTGTCGCGGCGCTGGCATTGCTCCCCGGGCTCACCGGCCTCGCGTCCGTCGTCGGCATCTCGGCGCTGGGGCTCGGCGCGCTGTCCGCGGGCAAAGCCCTGGAAGTCGCCCAGCACGCCGCTTTCGCCTACCTGCTGATCGGGCTGATCGACTACGCGTGGCGGCGCCGGCGCCACGAGAAGCAGCTGATGATGACCAAGCAGCAGGTCAAGGACGAGACTCGTCAGGAGGGGATCTCGGCCGAGGTCCGCTCCGCGCTGCGCCGCCGCCAGATGCAGGCCGCGCGGGCGCGGATGATGGCCGCGGTGCCCGACGCCGACGTCGTCGTCACCAACCCCACGCACTTCGCGGTGGCGCTCACCTATGACGGCACGCGCACCGCACCCGAGGTGGTCGCAAAGGGCAAGGACCTGGTCGCCGCGCAGATCAGGCGCATCGCCGAAGAGAACGACGTGCCGGTGATCGCCGACCCGCCGCTCGCACGCGCCCTGCACGCGTCGGTCGAGGTCGGCCAGGTCATCCCCGAGGAGCTCTACGCGGCGGTCGCGCGCGTGCTCGCCTTCGTCTACCGGCTCGCCGGGCGCACGGCGCTCGCCAACAGGAGGATCGCATCGTGAGCAGCCCCGGCGTGCGCAGGCTGCTGCGCCACACAGACCTGCTCGCGGCCGTGTCGGTCGTGATGGTCGTGACGATGCTCGTCGTGCCGCTGCCCTCGGCGCTGCTGAGCCTGCTGATCACGCTCAACATCGCCGGCGCGCTCACGATCGTCTCGGCCACGATGTACCTCGGCAAGGCGCTCGACTTCGCGTCGTTCCCGAGCCTGCTGCTGCTGACCACGATGTTCCGGCTCGCGATCAACGTGTCGGTGACGCGCCTGATCCTCACCTCCGGCGACGCCGGCAGCGTCGTCAAGTCCTTCGGCGAATTCGTCGTCGGCGGCAACGTCATCGTCGGCCTCGTGATCTTCCTGATCCTCGTCGTGATCCAGTTCATCGTCGTCACCAACGGCGCCGGGCGCGTCGCCGAGGTCGGCGCGCGCTTCACGCTCGACGCGATGCCCGGCAAGCAGATGGCGATCGACGCCGATCTCAACGCCGGCCTGATCACCGACCAGCAGGCGCGCGAGCGACGCTCGGACATCGCGCGCGAGGCCGACTTCTACGGCGCCATGGACGGCGCCTCCAAGTTCGTCAAAGGCGACGCCATGGCGGCGCTGATCATCACCGGCATCAACCTCGTCGGCGGGATCGTCGTCGGCATGCTCCAGCGCCACCTCGGCTTCAGCGAAGCCACCCACCAGTACTCGCTGCTGACCGTCGGCGACGGTCTCGCCGCGCAGATCCCGGCGCTGTTGATCTCGGTCGCCACCGGCATCATCGTCACCCGCGCCGCCTCCGACCGCGACCTCGGCTCGGACATCGCCAGCCAGGTCCTCGGTCAGCGCAAGGCGCCGCTCGTCGCCGCCGGCGCGATCGGCCTGTTCGCGTTGATCCCCGGCCTGCCGAAGCTTCCCTTCCTGCTGATCGCGGGGATCTTCGGCGCGATCGCCTGGGTCGTGCGCAACGGGCTGCCGGGCGCCACCGACGCCGACGCCGCCAGCGCGCGCCGCCGCCAGGCGGCGCTGCCCAAGCCGGACGAACCGATGTCCGAGGTCGGCGTCGACGCGCTCGAGCTCTCGATCGGCTTCGGCCTCGTGCCGCTCGTCGACGCCGGGTCGGGCGGCGAGCAGCTCGCTGCTGCGCCGGGTCAGCGCGATCCGTCGCCAGCTCGCCGCGGACCTCGGCATCGTGATCCCGCCGGTGCGCATCCACGACGAGCTCGGCATGGAGTCCCACGAGTACGTCGTCAAGGTGCGCGGCTCGGAGGTCACGCGCGGGCGGATCATGCCGGGACACCTGCTCGCGATGGATCCCGGCGACGCCAGCGGCAAGCTCCAGGGAATCCCCACGCGCGAGCCGGCCTTCGGCCTGGACGCCGTATGGATCGCCGAGTCCGCGCGCGGCGAGGCCGAGTCGCTCGGCTACACCGTCGTGGACGCCGAGTCGGTGATCGTCACGCACCTGACAGAGACGATTCGCACCCACGCCGCCGAGGTGCTCACGCGTCAGGACGTACGCGCGCTGCTCGACCGCCTCAAGGAGACAAACGCCGCCGTGGTCGACGAGGTCGTACCCGAGGCGCTGTCGCTCGGCGAGATCCAGCGGGTGCTGCAATCGCTGCTCTCAGAAGGCGTGCCGATCCGCGATCTCGGCACGATCGTGGAGGCGATCGGCGACAAGGCGCGAACAACACGTGACACAAGCCTCCTATCGGAGTACGCTCGCCAGGCGCTGGGCCGGGCGATCACGGCTCCTCACCTGGACGAGCGGTTGCGACTGCAAGCGATAACCCTGGATCCCGCGATCGAGCAGGAGGTCTCTACCTCGATCACCCAAACCACCGACGGCGAGTATCTCGCGATGGATCCGCCGCGCGCGCAGGCGATCGTGACCGCGCTGCGCACCCAGGTCGAGCACGCCACGGCTCGCGGGTCGCAGGGTGGGCGTGGACCGGTTCTCCTGTGCTCGGCACGCATCCGCCGCCACCTGCGCCGCCTGATCGCGCAGGCTCAGCCGCATCTCGCCGTCTGCTCGTATAACGAGATTGCCCCGGGATAGACGTCGAAACGGTCGGGGTGATCCACGCATGAGCACGCCGGGCGAGCTGCTCGAAGCGCTCGGCCGCGAGGCCCGTGCCCGCTTCGGCGCCGGCGGCGAGACGCCCACGCGCGTCTTCCGCGGACGCTCCGTCGACGAGCTCGTCCCGCAGATCCAGCGCGAGCTGGGCTCGGACGCGATCATCGTGCGCCGCCGCGAGGGGCTCACCGGCGGCGTGCTCGGCTTCTTCCAGCGCGCATTCGTCGAGATCGAGGCGATGCCGGGCGCCCCTGGCGTCGATCTGTACGACGAAGCCGCCAGCGCCGCGCCCGCGCCGCAACCGCCGGTCCTGCCGGCGCCGGCCGCACCCGTGCCGCAGCCGCCCGCCGCGCCGGCGAGCGCCGCAGCCGTCCAGCCCCCGAGCGGCCGGCCCCGCCGCCGTACCAGCCCCCGCCGGCACGCCCTGCCGACGCCACAGCCGCCGCCGTCCCGACGCCGCCCACCTGCGGTCGCCCGCCGCGACGCCGTATGCCCCGTTGCAGCCCGCCGGCGAGCCGCAGCCCGGCGCCCGGCCCGCCGTCCGCGGCCGGGCCCGCCGGTCGCCCCCGACGCCGTTCTACGCGCGCGAGACCGTCGCGCCTGGCGCCGGCGCCGGCAGCGCGTACGTGACCGCGCATCTGGCCGCGCTGGCGCGTGCCGACCGCACGAAGCCCGTCTCGCCGCGGCGTGCGCCGCCCGAGCGCGCCGTCGACGCGGCGCCCTGGAGCGGCGACTTCCAGGAGCTGCAACCGACCGACGTGTCCGAGCTCTTTCCGCCGGCGTCGGCGCGATCCCGTAGCCGAGCGCCCGCCCGCACGAACGGGCGCGGGCTGACAGGGCGCGCGGCCGAGAGGCGCGCCGGCGCAGCCGTGGGCGACGCGCGAGCGGCGCGAGGTGGCGCCCGGCTCGCACAGCCGCGCAGCCGCCGGCGTGGCCAGGAGCCTGCAGCGCTGCGGTATCGGCGAGGAGCTCGCACGCGAGCTGATCGACGGGCGCCGAGCGCTCACGCGCTCGCGCTCGCGCCGCGCGCCGGCCTCGCACAGGCGGTGCGCACGACGCTCGCCCAGCGGATACCGGTGGCGCCGCCACTGCCCACGAAGGGCGCCGCGATCGTGGTCGTGGGGGCGGGCGGCGCGGGCAAGACGACGTGCTGCGCGGCGCTGCTGGGCGCCTATCGCAAGAGCAGCTCGTTGCCGGCGAGCTTCGCGACGGTCACGCGCGAGCCCGAGGGCGGCGAGCTGCGGATGATCCTCAGCCCCTACCTCATGAAGCCTACGCCCGCGCGCGCGCCACGCGCGTCGCGCGCGCTGCGCCGAACCCGCGGCGACGGGATGGCGGTGCTCGATACGCCGAGCGTGTCCCCGTCCGACAGGGCAGGGATCCGCGAGCTCGCGCGCCTGCTCGCCGAGCTCAAGCCGGAGCGGGTCGTCGTGGCGCTTCCCGCCACGCTCGGCGCCACCGCCGCCGCGCAGCTGCTGCAGGCGCTGCGGCCGCTCGGAGCCAACACGCTGGCGGTGACGCACGCCGACGAGACGGACCAGCTCGGCGTCGCAGTCGAGGCGGCGTGCAGGTTCGGCCTGGCACCCGAATACATGCTCGAACGTGCCCGCGCGGGTGGCTGGCGGGTGCGCCAGATCTCCCCGACGGCGCTCGCGGAAAGGCTGCTGCCGTGAAACTCGGGCGCGGCCACGCCGCGAAATCCACGCCGGTGGCGCTGCCCGAGCGCTCGCAGAGCGTGACGCTCGTGCCCACCGGCGCCAAGGCGCTGCCGGCGCGCGTGCTCGAGCGCGGTGCCGACATGTTGCTGGTGGCGATCATGGTTCCCACCGAGCCGCTCACCTATCGCCAGCTGGACGGCCTCGTGCTCGAGTTCGTTGCGCCCCAGGGACGCGTGCGGCTGACCGGCACGGTGAGCATCGAGAACCCCGCCGAGCCCGACGTCGTGCGGATCGACGGGCCGCGCTCGATCGAGGTACTGCAGGAACGTGAATACGTGCGCATCAAGTCCGCGCGCCCGGCGCTCGTCTACGGCGGGCCGGACAAGATCCCCGTCCAGAGCTACACCGTCGACCTCAGCGGCGGCGGCTTCCTGCTCGCCGGACCGGACACGCTGAAGATCGGCGACGAGGTCCAGTTTCAGCTGACGCTGACCCCGGGCGTGCTGCTGATCAGCGGCACCGGCAAGGTCGTGCGTGTCGATGGCCAGGGGCGCCGTGCGGTCGAATTCGACTCGATCACCGAGCTCGACCGCCGCCGGCTGATCCGCTTCATCTTCGAGTGCCAGCGCGCGGAACGCCAGCGTGGCCTGGAACCGGACGGGCGTAATGGCAACTGAGACGAGCACCGAGACGCCGCAGGCGCCGGTCGAGACGCCGACGGAGATCCACGAGGAGCGGGCAGACCCGGTGGCGGCCTCACCCGAGCCCAGGGCCCCGGCGAAGAAGGCCGCCGGGGGCGACGGGAAGGCCAAGGACGCCAAGAAGAAGGGCGGCAAGGACGAGAAGAAGGGCAAGGGCAAGAAGGTCGACGCGGCTCAGGAGCCCGACGCGGACGGCCCCAACATCGCCGCACACCCACGCGCGGCGCGCGGAGTCGCGCGCGCCAAGAGCTGGGGTGGGCTGATCGGCTTCGTGCTCGCCGGCTACCTGTCGCTGCCGACCAACACGCTCGCCGCCGCGGGCCTGCGAGCGCTGATCGCGGGCGTCGTCTGCTACGTCGCGACGTGGGCGGCAGCGGTGTTCGTCTGGCGCCGGCTCGTGATGCTCGAGATCAAG
Organism: uncultured Solirubrobacteraceae bacterium; assembly: GCA_963827455.1. GTDB lineage: Bacteria > Actinomycetota > Thermoleophilia > Solirubrobacterales > Solirubrobacteraceae > Palsa-744. The sequence goes on from CAWHAW010000017.1 coordinate 15,694, forward strand.
GGTCGCGAGCACCAGCTTCTGGGAGGCTCTCGGACCGCTGGGCCGCGACGCGCGCTGCCGGCCGGCTCGCCCGAGCCTCCGCGCTCGAAGGCGGACTCCTAGGCTGAGGGGCGGCGGTGGACCCGATACATCCGATCACGCCAGGACCACCGTCGATCTCGCCGCGGCTGCCGGTACAGCCGCTCGAGCGCGTCTCGCGCGAGCGCGATCGGCCCGCGAAGGACGAGCAGGAGCGCCGGCGGCGTGAGCCGCCGCCGGAGCCCGAGCCTGAGCGCGACCCCGACGACGGCGAGCACCCGCACGTCGACGTGCGCGCCTGATAGCTCGCGTGCAAACGCAGGAATCCTTGCCGTGACGGGGTATCCCGTCGGCAGGAGGAACTCGCCCCTCAAGTTTCCCGCTGCGCGGACGATAATCCGCGTGGGTTGACACGGAGTCGACCCGGGACCTAACCAAATAACGTCATCAAGGAGATGAACGCATGGGCCTCACGATCAACAGCAACCTGGAGGCGATGGACGCCAGCAGGAACCTGAACAACACCGAGAACATGCTGTCGCAGTCGATGCAGCGTCTGTCCTCGGGTCTGAAGATCAACTCGGCGGCGGAAGACGTCGCGGGCTACGCCATCAGCGAAAGCCTCAAGAGCCAGGTCAACGGCCTCAACCAGGCCAGTGAAAACATCCAGGACGCGGTCGCCTTGGCGCAGACCGCCCAGGGTGCCCTGAACGACGTCAACGGGATGCTCCAGCGCATCCGGTCGCTCGCCGTCCAGTACTCAAACGGCACGACCTCCGAAGAAGATCAGAAAGCGATCATCTCCGAGGTGGGCCAGCTGGTCTCTGAGATCAAGCGGGTTGGCGAAACGACGCAGTTCAACGGCAAGAACCTGCTCAACGCCTCCGAAGAAATTCGGTTCCAGGTCGGCGCGAACGACGGCGAAGGCGTCAGCGTCACGACGATCAAGCTGTACAAATCGATCGAAACGCAGATCAACACTGCGACCCTCGGATCGAGGCTGTCAGGAACCGGCGCGAACAAACTGGAAGCGGCCGAAAAAACGGAAATTGAAACAAAGGAAGGCGAAGTCAAAACCAAAGGCGAAGCCCTGGAAAAGCTCAGGACTAAATTGCACAAAGAAGAAGCAAAATTCAAGGGCGAAGGCAAGACTGAAACAGAAGTCGAAACCAAAGTCGGCGCCGAAGTAAAAGCGATTAACGAAGCTGGGCGTGCCGTCGGTGTCGTAGAAAAAGCAATCGCCAAAATCTACGAAGAACCGACACCACGGGTCTGAAGGAAATCAGCGAAGCCATCGCCAAGGTCTCGGGCCTCGCCGGTGAATTCGGTGCCGTCCAGGACCGCATCCAGTACACCCAGTCCAACCTGGAAGTTTACAGCCAGAACCTCACCTCGGCTGTGAGCGCCCTCGTCGACGTGAACATGGCCACGGAAATGACCAACTTCACGAAGGACCAGGTTCTCCAGCAGGCTGGTGTGGCGATTCTCGCGCAGGCGAACCAGCTGCCTAACGCGACGCTGAAGCTGCTCGAATAAGCCAAGAACTTCCTCAGCGGTGGCGCCTAGAGGACGCCACCGCTGCAGTGAAGCTCGTCTGACCGCTGGCCGGTGTTTTGCAGCGGCCGCTTGCGGGCAGGGGAGTCATAACGCTTCGGGCGGTCCGGGAAAGGCCGACAGAAGCCATATACCGCCGCTTCATCGAGGGAACGGTGGTGCGAGACGGGCGGCGACGGCCGCCCGTCTCCTTTTTGGGGCTCTTCATCTGGCGGGTTCTGCCGATTACGTGGGCGATGACCCTCGAAGGCACGTTGGAGCGGGTCTCGGCGATCAGGCAGGCGCTCGCCAATCCGGCGACGATGGTCGGCGCCAACACTGCGTTGAACGGCGGGACGCAGGGTCCGTCGAGCGGCGCTGCTGCGGGCGCCGGCGCCGGCGCCGGCGAAACGGCGTTCGCCGCGCAGCTGGCGCAGGCGAGCGCCGGGCTGAACAGCCCGGCCGGGACGGGCGCGACCACCGGTCTCAGCAACGCCACGCAGCTGAGCACTCCCTCTAGCGTCGCGCTCGCGCCCAGCGCTGGCTCTTCCTACTCGGTACCGGGCCTCGACGGCGTTGCCGGGTCTTCGCCGCTCCCATCGACGTATGCCGCCGATCAGAGCACGCCCGGCGGGCGCATCGTGGCTATCGCAGAAAGTCAGCTCGGCCAGACCGAGCAGCCGCCTGGATCCAACGAATCGCCCGCGATCGCCCAGTACCGGAGCGCGAGCGCCGGCGCGATCCCCGGGGCACCGTGGTGCGCCTACTTCGCCTCGTGGGTGGCGCGCCAGGCGGGTGAGCCGATCGGCGAACAGGGCCAGGGGGCAGGGGCTGTCTCGGAGGTGTGGTCGTGGGCGCAAAGCACCGGGCGGGCGATCGCAAACGGTCCCGGCGTCGTGCCGAAGCCGGGCGACCTGATCGTCTTCGGAGACGAACATGTGGGGATTGTCAGGAACGTGCTCCCGAATGGACAGATCCAGACGATCGAGGGCAACTACGAAAACAAGGTCGCCGCCAACGTGCGCAGTCCCACCGAAGCGACCGGCTACGTGGAAATGGGTTGAATCCGGCTGTGTCGCGAGCTGTAGACTCGTCACCGGAAGCAGTCGATGAGCGAGCACAGCGGCACTCCGGCCCGCGAGAACCCCCCAACAGCAGATGTGGCTCCGAGTGCTGCCGGCGCTGGCGCTGCTGCTGGCGCTCGTCGCGGGTCTCACCTTTGTGCTCGCCAGGGGACCGGCAAAGCCGGCCCTCCCCGGGGGAGCCCAGCAGTCGGCGGCCGGCAGCGGCTTCTACGGGACGCTCGCGCTTCCCGCCAAGGCGGCGCCGCCGATCGATCTGCGCAACTACCTCGGTCAACCGGTCGCCCTGAGCTCCTATCGCGGCAAAGCCGTGCTGGTCACGTTCCTGTATGCCAACTGCCCTGACGTCTGCCCGCTGATCGCCTCGAACCTGCGTGTCGCGCTGAACATGCTCGGTCGCGAAGACTCGCATGTGCAGGTGATAGCGGTGTCGGTCGACCCGCGCGGCGACACACCGGCAAACGTCGCGAGGTTCGTGCGCGCGCACGGGATGGCGGGCAGGATGCAATACCTGATCGGGTCCGGCGCTGAACTCGCGCGCACCTGGAGCGCGTGGGGCGTCGGCTCGACGCGCGAGGTCGGTCAGCCGAACCTCGTGTCGCACTCGGCGCTCGTTTACGGCATCAGCGCGAGTGGCCGGCTGAGGACCGTGTATCCGGCGACGTTTGAACCGAGTGAGATCGTCCACGACGTGCCGCGGCTCGCCAAGCAGTGACTCGGGTGTCCTGGCGCGGGCGACGCGTCTCAGCGTTCGCCCGCGCCGCGTCGCCACAGCAGCACGTACCAGATCGCCACGCAGATCAGCACCCCGAGCGGGATTGCGAGCGTGAGGATCGACCCGGTGAGGAAGGGTGCGAGGCGATCGGGATTGCGGCGTCTGGCATGGAGCCTCCTAGTGCTGGCCTGCCAGTTGGGAGCTCGGGGCGGTGCCCGGCTCCGGCGGGACGAGCCAGCGGTGGACGTACACGAACAAAACGATCAGGAAGCTGACTGATCCGGGCACCCACATGACTCCTGCCGCGAGCTGCTGATCGGCTATCGCCGAGAGGCCGCCCAGGCGGCTCGTCAGGTGCGCGTAGTGGCTGTAGAGCGGGTGCGGGGCAAGCGCGATCACGACGGCGAGCGCCCAGCAGACGATCATTCCGCCGGTCAGGTACAGGACACGCTGTGCAGGAACGAGGCGGATGCGCAACGGCAGCGAGGGGAGCACCTGCTTCCAGAAGAGAATCGCGGTGAAGAAGAACAGAGTGTGCTCGAGTGCGTGCACCGTGCTCGATTCGAGCGTCGCGTCGAACAGCGCCGGCGTGTGCCAGCCCAGCAGCACCACCGAGAACGCCACGAAGCTCGCCACCGGCCGGCCCAGCTCCCGCGCCAGGAAACGCAACGGCGCTGTGCGCCGCCCGTGGCTGAGCCCGCCGGCTAGCCAGCGGCGCGCGTCGAGCGGCAGGCAGCGCCACAGGCGGATCCAGGGGGAGGCGAGCACGAACAGCGGCGCCGCGACCGCGATCAGCAGCACGTGTTGCACCATGTGCACCCAGAAGAGGTCCTCGCTCAGCCGCTCGATCGGCGAGGCCAGCGCGATCGCGAGGACCGCGAGGGCCGTCCAGAAGCAGGCGCAGCGCCAGCGCTGCGCAACGCGCTTGCGCTCCGGCGTGACCGTGCGCCTGGAGCCGATCACGTAGAAGACGGCGAGGTCGACCACGAGCACCAGGGGCGGGTCCAACGACCAATCCCAGAAGCCAGGCGCAGCTGCCGCCGTGGCGAGCACTAGAGGAGATACAGGATCACGTAGGTGAGCACGCCGATCGTGCCGAGGAACGACCAGATAGAAGACCGCTGCGTCGAGCCCGGGCGCGATCAGGCGATCGGGGTCGGCGATGTCGGCGCCGGTCTCCGCGTCGAGCTCGCGCGCCGGCACCCGGCGCGCCCGCAGCTCGGTGGCGACCTGGGTCTCGAGCCAGTACATCGTGCCCATCACGGCGATCAGGTAGAAGCCCAGCCACGCGCAGAAGACGCTCGCGAAGGCCCCGTCGGTCGGCCCGAACTTCTGCACGATGAACTCGATGCACTGGGCTGCGACGGCGCCGATCCCGAGCGCGAGGCTGGCGGCGGCCGGCGCCAGCCAGCTGCGCGAATGCTGCTTCATCTGCCTGCCGGCGGCGATCGCCGCGAGCACGCTGAGCACGAGGCAGGCGACGAACACGCCGCCGAGCGCCTGATTGGGCGAGAGGCTGATGTGGATCAGCTTCTGTTCCTTCAGCTGTGCCGCCGATGGCAGCCAGAAGTGGTTCTGGTTGATCGAGCGCAGGTAGAAGTAGGCGAACACGAACGCGAGGAAGAAGAAGATCGTCGCGCCCGCCAGCAGGCGCGCGGCGACAGACAGCGTGCGTGCGGCGACATCGGTCGGCTCGGGCGGGATCTCGACGCCGGCGGGAACCGGCGGCACCACCATGCCGAGCGGGGGCTTTTCGCTTTCCGAGGCCATCGCTCAGGCTCCCGCGGAGGCGGTCTGCGTGCCGCCGACCGGCAGCGGCACGCCGTAGTGGTACGGGCTCGGAGTCGAACACCGGGATCTGCTCGAAGTTGTTGACCGGCACCGGGTGGGGGATCTGCCACTCGATCGACTTCGAGCGCCACGGGTTCTGCGCGGCCTTGCGCCTGACGAAGACCAGCGAGTAGACGGTGTTGTAGAGGAAGATCAGCATCGAGAAGCCGAGCACGAAGGCCGAGATCGACACCCATGTGTTCAGCCCGTGGAGGTTCGGCGAGTACTCGCTGACCCGCCGGGGCTGGCCCTCGAGGCCGACCGCGAACAGCGGCATGAAGGTCGAGTTGAAGGCGATGAACATCAGCCAGAAATGCCACTTGGCGAGTTTCTCGTTGAATTGCAAGCCCACCATCTTCGGGACCCAGTAGTAGATGCCGGCGAAGAAGGCGAAGATCAGCCCGCCCATGATCGTGTAGTGGAAGTGCGCCATCGAGAAGAAGCTCCCGTGCAGCGTCGTGTCGGCCGGCGCGTCTGACAGGAACACGCCGGAGAGGCCGCCGATCAGGAAGTTGAACGTCCACGCCAAGCAGAACAGCATCGGCACGGTGAACGATATTCGTCCCTTCCACAGCGTCCCCATCACGCACAGGAAGATGAAGCCCGTCGGGATCGAGATGATCTCCGTCGAGAGCATGTAGAACGGGCGCAGGTCGGCGTTGATGCCGCTGACGAACAGGTGGTGCTGCCACACGAAGAAGCTCAGCAGCGTCACCCCGAGCATCCCGGAGATCGCCAGGCGGTAGCCCCACAGCGGCTTTCGGGTGAACACCGGCAGCAGCTCGAGCACGATGCCGAAGCCGGGTAGCGCGAGGATGTAGACCTCGGGATGCCCGAAGAACCAGAACAGGTTCTCGAACAGGTAGGAGCTGCCGCCGCCGCCGGAGATGAAGAACGAGGTGTTGATCGTGCGGTCCAACGCCGCCATCGACAGCGTCGCGACGAGCATCGGTGCGGCGAGCACCATCAGGATCGCCGTCGCGAACACCGACCACACGAAGATCGGCAGCCGCGACCAGGTCATGCCCGGGGCGCGCAGCGTGATGATCGTCGCCATCATGTTCAGCCCGAGCAGGCACATCGAGATCCCCACGAGCGCGAAGAACATGATGTAGGAGTCCATGCCCATGACGGCCTGGTCGTTGAGCGGCTCATAGCCCGTCCAGCCGGTGGGAAAGCCGCCGAAGAAGATCGTCGAGACGAGGATGAAGCCGGCGGCCATCAGCAGCCAGAAGGTGAGCGCCTCGATGCGCGGGAAGGCCATGCGCCTGGCGCCGATCATGATCGGCACGAAGTAGTTGGCGAACGGGCCGAGGATGCCCGGAGGTCATCATTCCCATCATCATCGTGCCGTGCATGCCCGACCAGGGACAGATATGTGTTGGGTGAGACGACCGTCGGCGTCGAGTGCAGCAGCTCGGTGCGGATCAGCATCGCGTTGAGCCCGCCGATGAAGAAGAACAGGCCGATGCCGATCAGGTACTGGATGCCGACGACCTTGTGGTCGGTGCATAGGCCGAAGTAGCGCCCCCAGCCCTGCTCCTCCTTCTCGCGCAGCGAAGGCGGGCGGCCGAGCAGGCGCGCGACCGGGTAGTTGGCGAAGCCGAGGCCGATCAGGAAGCCGATGACGCCGAAGACGTACGCGAGCAGCAGCGCGACGTCGTTCTCACTCGTCTCTTCCTGGTAGTGAAAGCTCGATCCTTTGATCTGGTGGCCGATGAACCAGCCGAGGTAATAGCCGCCCACTCCGAGCAGCACCGCCGTGAGGAGGTTGAAGCCGATGAGCCTGCGCCAGAACGGCTGGCTCGCCGGTTGGGGAGTTGAAACCGCCGCTGTCGTGCTCATCCGCCGCGCCTCGCTGGTTCGGGTTGGTAGGTCGTGCTGTAGGGAGGCAGCTTCTTCGTCGCTGGTGCGAACTTGATCTCCTGTTCGTGGATCCAGCGTTCAAATTCGGGGCGTTCGACCACGTGGCCGGTGTCGAACATCTCGCCGTGCCAGATGCCGCACAGCTCGGCACAGCGGATTTCGAACGTTTTCACGCCTGTGGGCTTGACGAACGCGATGTTGTCCACCTGCGGGTTGGCGTCCGCCTTGACGCCCAGCTGGATCGCCCAGAAGGAGTGGATCACGTCGAGCGAGGTCACGTGCAGTTCGATGTTCTCGTCGTTGGGTAGCCACAGATGGGGAGTCTCGACGCCGCCGTAGGTCGGGTAGCGGTAGGTGAACGCCCACTGCTGCGCGATCACCTGCACCGGGAGCTTCGGGCCGCTGGGAACCGTCAGCGGGTTCGGGCCGCTGCCGGAGCCCGCGCCGTTGTCGTCGACGAGCGTCTCTGTGCCGTAGCCGGCGAGCGAGAGAACCAGCGCCGAGGTGATGATGATCCACCAGGTCTGCAGGCGAACGTCTCCCCGCACGGCTGGGCCTTCCAGCGCCGCGCCCTTCGGCTGGCGGAAGTTGATGATCGCGTAGAACAGGTAGAGGACGATCAGCAGCAGCACCGGCGTCGCCATCGCCAGCAGCACCGTGTTGTCGGTGGACTGGCCGGAGGCCTGTTCGCTGCCGCTGCCGGGCGGCAGGATCGGGCCCAGCAGGAGGATCACCAGGGGAACGGCGATGATGCTCGAGACGATCCAGATCGTCGCAAAGCGGCGCGCGTGGTTCGGTTCGTCTCCCACGTGCGCGGGTTGCGCCGCGGACGGGTTAGACGACATTGATGAACCCGTCCATGTAGCCGAAGGTCTGCATCGGGCCGCCGTTGCCGAAGTACCAGCCGGCGCCGCACGGGACGAAGCACTGCCAGCGGAAGCGGCCCTTCTTGCCGGTGTGGAAGCTGAAGCTGATCGTGCGGTGCGCGCATGTTCATTTCGCACGGTGCTTCTTCGCAGAGGTTCTTCGCTTCTTCGTTGACCCCCGGCAGCGGCACGAACACGCCGAGCTCGGGCACGGCGAACGTGTGCGAGGCTTCTTCGGGTTCGATCGCGTTGACCGTCTTGCCGTCGATCGTCGCGGTGCCGCCTTCGGTGCCCTGGACCTGTGAGAGGAACGGGTTGCGCAGCCCGGTCGGGGTGTCGAACTGGTAGATCGTGACGTGGACGACGGAGTTGGCGGGGACCGTGTAGTTGGTGCTGTGCACCCACTGGCCGTTGCTCCGGATCAGGTAGGACACCCAGCTCGGGTGGCTGGGGCTGTATTTGGGCCCGATCGCCGCGACGGTCTCGAGCGTCAGGCTGGCCCCTTGGCTGTTTCCGGGGACGCTCGTCTCCGGAATCGGCTTGGGGAAGCTCGTCGCCCAGTCCGCGACGTATAGACCGATGAGCACTCCGAGCGCAGCCACCGCCAGGACGTGCCCAAGAGCTTGCGCGCAAGGACGCTCACAGCACCCCCGACCCGGCGTCGCAGCTCAATACGCATCGTACCCACACCACCCTCCTCGAGGCCGACGGCACCCGCGTGCCCTTAAGGGCAATCTATATGCGCCTACTAGCCCGCGGCTACCCCCAGGAACCTTTTCTAAGCATATTCTCATGGAAGGTCTGGCTGTCTGGGGCGTCGCCCCGCGGCAGCGGATCGCTGCGCTGGCGCAGGCGTCCGCCGCCACCACCGATCCCCGGCGGGATACGATCAACGACTTGTCGCCCGCTGATCGATCGGTGCCCGATCTCGCCAACGGCGCGCCCGAGGGCCACGGCGCTCCGCGCGTGCCGGAGCGCCCCACGCTGGACGGCCTCGAGGCGAAGTGGAGCGCGGTCTGGGAGCGCGACGGCGTGTATCGCTTCGAGCGCTCGGCGCCGCGCGAGCGCGTGTACTCGATCGACACGCCGCCGCCTACGGTCAGCGGTTCGCTGCACGTCGGGCACGTCTTCTCCTACACCCACACCGACGTGGTCGCGCGCTACCAGCGCATGCGCGGGATGGAGGTCTTCTACCCGATGGGCTGGGACGACAACGGCCTGCCGACCGAGCGGCGGGTGCAGAACCATTTCGGTGTGCGCTGCGATCCGTCGGTGGCGTACGACCCCGACTTCGAGCCCCCCGCGCAGGACGCGCGGGATTCGAAGGAGCCGGTCGCGGTGTCGCGGCCGAACTTCGTCGATCTGTGCCTGGCGACTGACGGAGAGCGACGAGCAGGCGTTCGAGCAGCTGTGGCGCACGCTGGGACTGTCGGTGGACTGGTCGATGACCTACACGACGATCGGCCGCGCCGGCGCAGCGCATCTCCCAGCGCTCGTTCCTCGGGCTGCTCGAGCGCGGCGGCGCCTACCAGCTCGAGGCGCCGACGCTGTGGGACGTCGACTTTCAGACAGCCGTCGCCCAGGCCGAGCTCGAGGACCGCGAGCGTCCCGGAGCGATGCACCGCGTGCGCTTCGAGCCCGCCGGCGAGAGCGCGGGCTCCGAGCCGCTCGCGCTGATCGAGACGACCCGCCCGGAGCTGATCCCGGCGTGCGTCGCGCTGCTCGCGCACCCCGACGACGACCGTTACACAGAGCTCGTCGGCCGCGACGTGCTGACGCCGCTGTTCGGGACGCGGGTGCCGGTGATGACGCACCCGGAGGTCGAGCGCGAGAAGGGCACGGGCCTCGTGATGGTGTGCACGTTCGGCGACCTGACCGACGTCATGTGGTGGCGCGAGCTCGGACTGCCGGTGCGATCGATACTGGGCCCCGATGGTCGCCTCGTCGAGGTCCCGTGGGGCAGCCCCGGCTGGGAGTCGCAGGATCTCGAGCGGGCGCGCGCGGGTCTACGGCGAGCTGCAGGGCCGCACGATCAACCAGGCGCGCAAACGGATCGTCGAGCTACTGCGGGAGTCCGGCGAGCTGATCGGCGAGCCCACCCCGGTCAACAGGGCGGTGAAGTTCTACGAGAAGGGCGAGCGGCCGGTCGAGATCGTGACGAGCCGTCAGTGGTTCATCCGCACGCTCGAGCATCACGACGCGCTGCTCGAGCGTGGCCGCCAGCTCAAATGGCACCCGCCGTACATGCGCGCGCGCTTCGAGGACTGGGTCAACGGGCTGACCGGCGACTGGTGCGTGAGCCGCCAGCGCTTCTTCGGCGTGCCGTTCCCCGTGTGGTACCCGCTCGATGCAGACGGGGCGGTTCTGTACGACCAGCCGATCACCGCGACGGCGGATGAGCTCCCGGTCGATCCCTCAACCGACGTGCCCGACGGCTACGACGCCTCCCAGCGCGGGCAGCACGGCGGTTTCATCGGCGACCCCGACGTGATGGACACGTGGGCGACCTCGTCGCTCACACCCCAGATCGCCGGGCATAGCGGCGAGGATGAGGAGCTGTTCAGGACGGTGTTCCCGATGGACGTGCGCCCGCAGGCGCACGACATCATCAGGACGTGGCTGTTCACCACGCTGCTGCGCTCGCATCTCGACTACGACGAGCTCCCGTGGGCCAACGCTGCGATCTCCGGGTGGGTGCTCGACCCGGACCGCAAGAAGATGTCCAAGTCCAAGGGCAACGTCGTCACACCGATGCACCTGCTCGAGGAGCATGGCGCCGACGCGGCGCGCTACTGGGCCGCCAGCGGACGTCCAGGCACCGACACCGCCTTCGATCCCCAGCAGATGAAGGTCGGCAGGCGCCTCGCGGTGAAGCTCCTGAACGCCTCCAAGTTCGCGCTCGCCGAGCTGCCGCCGGCCGGCGAGGAGCTCACGCACCCGCTCGACCGCGCGCTGATCGCGCGACTCGCGGCGGTCGTCGCCGAGGCGAGCGACAGCTTCGAGGGCTACGACTACGCGCGCGCTCTCGAGCGCACCGAGAGCTTCTTCTGGTGGTACTGCGACAACTACCTCGAGCTCGTCAAGGGCCGCCGGTATGACCCCGACCATCGGGTCAGCGCGTCGGTGAGCCTCGCGCTGCGCATGTCGCTGTCGGTCTTCCAGCGGCTGTTCGCACCGTTCCTGCCATTCGTGAGCGAGGAGGTGTGGTCCTGGTGGCAGCAGGGGTCCGTACACCGTGCGCCCTGGCCCGACGCCGATGAGCTGCGAGCGGCGGCAGCCGCGCCGCATGGCGCGGGCATCCACGATGTGGGTGAGGCCGCGAGCAACGGCCACGGCCACGAGGACGAGGCGCTGGCCGTGACCGCTGACGTGCTGCGCCAAGTGCGCAAGGCCAAGTCCGACGCGCGCGTCTCTATGCGTTCGCCCGTCAGGCGGGTGCTGGTGCGCGACACCGCGGAGCGGCTGGCCGCGCTGGCGCTCGGCGAGGGCGACCTGGTCGCGGCGGGCGCAATCGAGTCGCTCGAGAAGGTCGAGGACGGCGAGTTCGCGGTCGAGGTGGAGCTCGAGGGGCAGCATCAGGACTGAGGGAGTGCGGTGAGCCAGGCGGGGGAGGCTGAGGGTCGCTCGGTGCTGGTCCTCGGCGAATCGGGAGGGCTCGCCGAGGCGCTCTGTCGCAGGCTCGCGCACCAGGGCACAGCTGTCGAGCGGGGGATGTCGCTCACCGACAGCCAGGTGTCGCAGCGGCTGAACGAGTCGCGCTGGGCGGCCGTTGTTGTGGTCACGCGCGAAGACGTCCTCGCTCTGCGCCTGACGCTGCTGGTTGCCCACCTGCGCGCGGACCTGCCGCTGTGGGTGACGATGTTCGACAGGACGATCGCGCGCGAGCTGCACCACGTGGTTCCGGCGGTGCGGGTGGTCTCGCCCTCCGAACTGGTCGCCGCCGACGTGGCGGCGCAGCTGGTCACGGCGGTCGGTCGGCCGTCGACGCGCGGGCGCACGGGCGTCCGCCTGGTCGATGACGCGTTGCGTCTGATGGTGCGCGCCGGTGCAGGGATTCTGTTGGCACTGCTGATCGAGGCGGCTGCCGGCGCGATCGCGTTGCACGAGGGCCTCGTCGACGCGTTCTACTACAGCACCAGATCGGTCGCCACGGTCGCAGGGACGCCGGGCGCTGCGACGGCAGCCACCTGGTACAAGGTCACCTCCGTGCTGGATACGCTCGCGGCGCTGGCGCTCGTGGCGGTGTTCACCGCCGCGCTCGTCCGTCGCGTCAGCCGCCCGCGCTTGACGACGCTCTCCGGAGCCCGCGCGGCGCCGGCGCGCCACCACGTGCTGCTCGTCGGCTTTGGGCAGGTCGGCTTTCGCCTTGCACAGGAGCTGCGTGCGCGTGATGTCGCGGTCCTGGGCGTCGAGCGCGACCCTGAGGCGCCGTGCGTGAGGCTCGCGAGGGCCGCCGGCATCCCCGTCACGATCGGTCGCGGCGATGACCGCGAGACGCTCGAACGCGTTGGCACGCGCCGCTGCGCGGCGATCGCAGCCGTAACCTCCGACGACCTGGTCAACGTCGCGGTCGGGCTCGCGGCGAGCGACCTCGCGCCGGGCGTCCCGCTCGTGCTGCGTCTCGGCGACGGAGAGGTCGCCGCCGAGACGGACTCGCTGCTGCACCTCGGCGGAATCTGTGACGCCCACAAGATCGCGGCCGAGACGCTGGTGGGCCAACTTCGGGTGGTGCTCGCCGGCGACGCATCACCTCCGCGCGGCGCCCGCTAGCGCGTGGCATACGACAAGCCCGCCCGCCCGATCGGCGGTCGGCTTGGATAGGGTCTCGGGCGTGACGCGCACCCTGATCCAAGAACTGCCCGCCAAGGTCGGCGAGCGCGTCAGGATCCGCGGCTGGGTCCACGCGATCCGCGACCAGAAGCGGATGCAGTTCCTGATCGTGCGTGACGAAACGGGCCTCGTGCAGGCTGTGCTGCCCAAGGAGGAGGCGCCGAGCGAGCTCAACGACGCGCTGTCCGCGCTGACGGTTGAGTCGGCGGTGACGATCACCGGCACCGTCGTCGCGGACGAGCGCGTCAAACTGGGCGGCCTCGAGGTGAAGCTCGAGGAGCTGCAGGTGGACTCGCTGGCCGAGCCCGAGGTGCCGATCGCGCCCGACTCGGCGCTGGACAAGCGCATCGACTGGCGCTATCTCGACCTGCGCCGGCCGGACCGCAAGCTGATCTTCGAGGTCCAGACAACGGTCGAGCACGCGATGCGCGAGTACTGGCACAGAGAGCGCTTCATCGAGCTGCACTCGCCGAAGCTCATGGGTTCGGCGAGCGAGTCCGGTGCGGAGCTGTTCAAGGTGGACTACTTCGAGAGCGCGGCCTACCTGGCGCAGTCCCCGCAGTTCTACAAGCAGATGGCGATGGCCGCGGGCTTCGGCAAGGTGTTCGAGGTCGGGCCGGTGTTCCGCGCGAACCCCTCGTTCACCTCACGCCACGACACCGAGTTCACGAGCGTCGACGTCGAGATCTCATGGATCGACTCGCACGAGGACGTGATGGCCTTCGAGGAGCGCTGGCTGGCGCACGTGCTCGCCGCCGTGAAGCAGGCGCACGGCGAGCAGATCGCCTCGACCTTCGGCGTCGAGCTGGTTGTGCCGAGCGTGCCGTTCCCGAAAGTCACGCTCGAGCACGCTAAGGAGCTGCTGCGCGAGGCGGGCCACGACGCGCCGGGCACGGGGCACGACCTGGACCCGCCGAGCGAGCGCGCCCTCTCGGCGCTGATCTCCGACCGCGACGGTCACGAGTTCACGTTCGTGACCGACTACCCGACGACGGTGCGGCCCTTCTACCACATGCGCCACCCCGACGACCCGACTTTGACCAGGAGCTTCGACCTGCTGTGGCGCGGCATCGAGCTCACGACGGGCGCTCAGCGCGAGCACCGCTACGAGCAGCTGCTCGCACAGGCCAACGACAAGGGCGTGGACGTGGAGTCGATCCAGTACTACCTCGACTTCTTCCGCTTCGGCGCGCCACCGCACGGCGGCTACGGCTTCGGGCTGACGCGCCTGCTGATGCAGATGCTCGGTCAGGAGAACGTTCGCGAGGTGACGTTCCTGTACCGCGGCCCGCATCGGTTGACGCCCTAGCGCACGAAGTGCTTGCTCAGCATCGTCAGCTGCCCCTGGTAGTTGGAGCCGATGTCCTCGCCGTAGAGGACGTCGGGCTCCTCGGCCATGCGCTCGAACGCGAGCTTGCACACGGGCTGGCGGTGCTCGACCATGAACGACACATCGCGCGCCCTGACCTCGAGCGCGGCGCGGCTGCCGCGCGCCGCGGGATCGTGCGAGTAGCCGAAGCCGGGGTCGAAGAAGCCCGCGTAGTGCGTGCGCAGCTCACCGGCGGTGGGGTCGTAGGCGAGCATCTCGGCGGCGTAGGACGGCGGGATGCTGACGCCCTCGGCTGACAGCAGCAGATAGAAGATCTCGGGCTCGAGCACGATCCGCCCGCCGGCCTCGGGGTGCACGGGCTCCCAGTAGTCGCGCCAGCGCAGCTGGCCGACCTTGCTCGTCAAATCGATCGGCAGGCTGTTCTTCTTGGCGCGGTAGCCGACGATCGCCTCGGCCGAGCCGGACACGTCGAGGCTCAGGAACAGCCCGTCGGCGATCGACAGCTCGGACTCGGGGAGCGGCTGGGAGTCCACGTACAGCAGCGGCGTGCGCGCGTGCAGCGCGAGCAGCTGCTCGTCGCTCAGCCGTGCATCGGCTGACATCAACCGCACCTGGTTGAGCGCGAGCCCGGTCTCGACCCTGATCGCGAACGTGCGCGGGACGACCTCCAGGTACAGCTTGCCGTGGTAGCCGCAGGAGATCTCGTCGAAGCGATGGCTACGGTCGGTGAGCACCCGCGTGAACACGTCCAGGCGCCCCGTCGAGCTCTTTGGGTTGGCCTTCGCGCGGATGTTCTCGGGCAGTCGCAGCTCCTCCATCAGCGGGATCAGATACGGCCGGTCGCGCTCGAGAGTGGCGCCGTCACGCAGGTCGATCCGTTCGAACGCCAGGTCCTCGATCTTCTGCTCGACCGTCGAGTCGCTGTCTGGAAGAAAGCTGCAGCGAAGCGCCCACGCGTGCTCGCCCAGACGCAGGTCGACGCTCGCCGGCTGCACCGACTCGTCCGGTATTCGCCACGGGCCTGCGACCATCCATCCGCGCGCCACCGCCTCGCGAAGGCGCTGCGCCGGCAGCACCCCCGCCGCGACGCCGAGGTCGGCCGCCGCGTTCTCGCTGTCGGCGCTCGAAACGGGTGCCGTGGTCACTTCGGGGCTCGCTTGCACATGGAGCGCCAAGTGTATGAGTACGCCGGGCAGGAGTCGGAGACGCGGCGGGCGGCGCTCGCGAAGCCCTCCTCGACGCCGCGGCGTCCCGTCCGCGGGCCCGTCTACCTTCACGCCATGCTCCTGAACGAGCTGACAGACGGGACCGAGATCGACCAGGTGCTGCTGGTTCGCGAGGCGGAGCGCCGTCAGCGCCGCGACGGCGGCGAGTACCTGCGCCTGCAGCTGGGGGACCGCACCGGCGCGGTCGCGTGCATGGTGTGGGAGGCGCTCGCCGAGGTCGAGGAGCTCGCCGGCGCGGGCACGCCGGTGCGGGTCAGCGGCCGCTACACGGTGCACCCGCGGTTCGGTCCGCAGATCAACCTGCGCGACATCGCGCCAGCCGAGCCGGGGAGCTTCGATCCGGCAGATCTTCGCGACGGTCCGGCACGCACTGTCGGACAGATGGAAGGCGAGATCCGGGAGCTGCTCGCCACGATCCAGGAGCCGCACCTGCAGATCCTGTTGGAGCGCGTGTTCGGCGAGGAGCGCGAGCTGTGGGCGGGCTACCGCACGGCACCGGCGGCGAAGTACTACCACCAGGCCTATGCCCACGGCCTGCTCGAGCACTGTCTCGGCGTTGCTCAGGCGGTCAGCGCGATCAGTGCGACGTTTCCCGGGATCGACCGCGACGTGGCGGTCACCGGCGCGCTGTTGCACGACATCGGCAAGCTCGAGGCCTACACGAACGATGAGGGTGGGCGGGATCGGATCATCGACCTCACCGATGCCGGCAGGCTGCACGGCGAGATCGCGCTCGGCTACTACCGCATCCGCCGTCTGATCGAGGACATCGAGGGCTTCCCCGCCGAGCTCGCGCAGGCCGTCGGGCACATCATCCTCTCCCATCATGGCGCCCTCGAGCACGGCAGTCCGGTGGTGCCGTGCACGCGCGAGGCGACGCTCGTGCACATGATCGACAACCTCGGCGGTCGCCTGGGAAGCTTCGATCGCCTCGAGAAGGAGCTCTCGCCCGGGCGGCGCTGGTCGCCGTTCGACCGCGCGATCGGCGGCGGCGCATTCTTCGCCGGGCACTCCGCTGCGGTCGCCGCAGGAGAGCGGGCGCCGGCGGAGCAGACGCTGCCAGAGCGCGAAGCCGCCTGAAACGCCGCAAATAGCGGGCCGCCGATTCAGGCGTGCCGTATCCGTCTCGCCGTCGGCTTCTATCTTTGTGTCCCAGATGGCAAAGGACACCGAGAAGCTGATCCGCCAGCTGTCGCTGATCTCATACCTGATGGCCGAGCGTCGGCCGGTCACGGCGCTCGAGATCCGGCGCGACGTCGAGGGCTACAGCGGCATGAACGAGGACGCGTTCGCGCGGCGCTTCTACGCGGACCGCTCGGAGCTCGAATCGCTGCGCATCCAGCTGACGGTCGACCGGCCGGCCGACGGGGCCGCAGAGCAGGAGAACTATTCGCTGCGGCCGGAGAACTTCCATCTTCCGCCGATCGCGTTCACCGACAAGGAGCTCGCCGCGCTGCAGACGGCGCTCAGTCTGCTCGACGGCGAATTCGCCTACGCCGAGCCGCTGCGCCTGGCGCTGCAGCAGATCACTTGGGGACGTCCGAGCCCACTGCGCGCGCCCGAGCAGCGCTCGGTCGCACTCGGTATCACCGCGTCCGCCGGCGGCCACGAGCTCTCGGCGCGCCTGGCGAAGGTCGAGACGGCGATCTTCCGCAACAAGACGATCGTGTTCGACTACTACACGATGGAGCGCGACGAGGTCAGCGCGCGGCGTGTCGATCCCTACCACCTGCTGTTCCAGGGCGGGCAGTTCTACCTGCTCGGCTACGCGCACGAGCGTAAGGCGGTGCGCGTGTTCCGGCTGTCGCGCATACGCGGCAAGGTCTCCTACGCGACCAAGGCCGAGCACGATTTCCGCCGGCCCGACGACTTCGATCCGCGCGCGTACGCCAACCGCGCCGACTGGCAGCTCGGCGACGAGCGCGGCGTCGCGCGTGTGCTCATCTGCGAGCGCATCGCCTGGCAGGTCGAACGCCACTTCGGTCGCTACGGCGAGATCGGCAACCAGGTTGACGCCGTCGAGGAGGACGGCGAGACGGTCTTCGAGACCGGTTACTCGAGCCCGCGCAGCCTGATCTCGTGGGTTCTCGGCCTGGGCGCGAACGCCAGGCTGCTCGGCCCCGAGGAGCTCGTGGCGGAGCTCCAGCGGCGCATCGAGCTGCTCGAGGAGCGCCACGGCGATTCGCCGCCGGCGCGGCCGCGCGGGCGCGCCGCCGACGTCTCAGCCGCTGCGGGCGCCAGCTCGAGGACGCGGATCGCGCCGTCGCGCTCGCGCGCGGCGCGCCGGGGAGACGCGGCGGGAGCCGATGGCGAGGGCTCCGGCCGGCCGGAGGCGGCGATCCGCCCCGAGCGCTTCGCGCGCCTCGTGACGCTCGCGAGCATCCTGATCAAGGCAGGGCGCGAGGGCGAGCGGGTGGTGATGACGGAGATCTGTGAGCGCCTGCAGATCAGCGAGGAGGAGCTCCGTGAGGACGTCAACGTCCTGAACGTCGTCAACTTCGGCGGCGGCTCCTACGTGCTGTATGCAGAGATCAAGGAGGAGGAGGGCGAGATCGAGGTCGATCCCGAGCCCTACAGCGACAACTTCGACCGCCCCGCGCGTCTGCTGCCGGTGGAGGCGAAGGCGCTTGTGGCCGCGATCGACCTGATCGGCGAGCACATCCCCGAGGGCTCGCTGACCTCGGCGCGGACCAAGATCGTCGCCGCGCTGGGAGAGGACCCGATGGAGCAGGGACTGCAGGTGGCGCCGACCGCCGGTGATGACTCAGACGTCGCACGCCTCGTGTCCAAGGCGATCGTCGGGCGCAGGATGATCGAGCTCGACTACTACAAGGAGAACGAGGACGAGCTCGCGGCGCGGACCGTCGAGCCGTACGCGCTCACCAACGGCCGCGAGGGCTGGTACGTCGCGTCGTTCGACCCCGACCGCGGTGGCGTGCGCCACTTCCGACTCGACCGCATCAAGCGTGTCGTCGTCACCGACCAGAAGTTCGAGCCGCGACCGGAGGTCGATCCCGCGGCCGAGGTCGACGGCTGGCTGCGGACGGGGGAGGTGCCGGCGTCGGCCACCGCCCGCGTGTGGGTCTCGCCGGAGCGCGCGCGCTGGGCGCGCGAGGCGCGCCGGGTCGTAGAGGAGTGGAGCGACGGCTCCGTGATCGTCGAGCTGAGCTTCGCAGGGGTCGACTGGCTCGTGCGCGAGATCCTCAGGGAAGCCGGTGACGCCGCGGTGCTCGAGCCCGAGGACGCGCGCGAGGCCGTGCGCGCGGCGGTGGCGAAGCTGCGTGAGGCGAACGCGGCTCCGGCGCCAGCCTGACTACCTGCTGTCCGCCCCCGGCTAAGCGTTAGGGTGGGCGCGCGATGGAGCCGCTCAAGGGACTGATCCTCTCCGGAGGCAAGGGCACGCGCCTGCGTCCGATCACGCACACGAGCGCCAAGCAGCTCGTGCCGGTGGCGAACAAGCCGGTGCTGTTCTACGGGATCGAGGCGATGGCTGAGGCCGGGATCGAGGAGGTCGGGATCATCATCGCCCCCGAGACCGGTCCGGAGATCGAAGCCGCCGCCGGCGACGGGTCGCGCTTCGGCGTGCGCATCACGTTCATCGTCCAGGACGAGCCGCTGGGGCTCGCGCACGCGGTGCTGACCGCTGAGCCGTTCCTCGGCACGAGCCCGTTCGTGATGTACCTCGGCGACAACCTCCTTCAGGGCGGGATCGCCGATCTCGTGGCGGCCTTCCGCGAGCATCAGCCCGACGCGCTGATCCTGCTCACGCCGGTACCGGATCCCCAGAACTACGGCGTCGCCGAGCTCGCGCCGGCGCCCGCCGGCGAGATCGGACGGATCGTGCGGCTGGTCGAGAAGCCGCCCGAGCCGGCCACCGATCTTGCGCTCGTGGGCGTGTACATGTTCACCGCCGGCATTCACGACGCGGCGCGTGCGATCGAGCCCTCGGCGCGTGGCGAGCTCGAGATCACCGACGCGATCCAGTACGTCGTCGACGCCGGCCTGCGCGTCGAGCCGCACATCGTGCGTGGCTGGTGGAAGGACACCGGACGCCTGGATGACATGCTCGAGGCCAATCGCCTGATCCTCGACAACCTGCGCGAGCGCATCGACGGCGAGCTGATCGACTCGCAGGTCGACGGCCGCGTCGTGATCGAGCGTGGTGCGCGTCTCGAGCGCACCACCGTGCGGGGACCCGCGATCGTCGGTGCGGACGCGCGCCTCAGCGACTGCTACATCGGCCCGTACACCGCGATCGGCGAGCGCTGCTCGATCTCGGGCTCTGAGGTCGAGCACTCGATCCTGCTCGCCGGCTCGAGCGTGTGCGACCTCGACGGGCGCATGGAGTCCTCGCTGCTCGGGCGCAACGTCACGATCCGTCGCGGCGAGCGCTCGCCGCGCGCCTATCGGTTCATGGTTGGCGACAACTCCGACATCTCGATCCCGTGAGCGGGCTCCCGTGAGGGTGCTCGTCGCCGGCGCCGCCGGAATGCTCGGGCTGGATGTCCTGCGCGCCGGCGCGCGCGCCGGGCACGAGCTCGTAGGGATTGACCTCCCCGAGCTCGACATCACCGACGCGGCCGCTGTGCAGCGCGCGCTCGAGCGGATTCAGCCGGACGCTGTCCTCAACTGCGCCGCGTGGACCGACGTCGACGGCGCCGAGACGCACGTGGAGCAGGCGCACGCCGTCAACGCCGACGGCGCCGGCAACCTGGCGCGCGCCGGCGCTCTGGCCGGTGTGCCGCTCGTGCACGTGTCTACCGATTATGTGTTTAGTGGGGAGGCGTGCGTGGATGCCTCCGGCGCGCAGCGCGCGTACGTGGAGTCGGATCCGACGGGGCCGCGATCGGTGTACGGCGAGAGCAAGCTTGCGGGCGAGCAGCAGGTGCTGGCGGCGTCGGGCGCTCACACGGTGGTGCGTAGCGCGTGGCTGTTCGGCGTCGGCGGGCGCAACTTCGCCGAGACGATGCTCAGGCTCGCCGCCGAGCGCGATGCGGTGCAGGTGGTGACCGACCAGGTCGGCTGTCCGACCTGGACCGGTCACCTCGCGCCCGCGCTGCTCGGCCTGATCGAGCGCCGCGTCAGCGGCCTGGTGCACCTCGCCGGCGCCGGCCGGGTCTCTTGGAACGGCTTCGCCGTCGAGATCTTCCGCCAGGCCGAGGTCGACTGCCGCGTCGAGGCAGCTGCCACGGCGGACATGCGGCGCCCTGCTCCCCGCCCCGCGTGGTCGGTCCTCGAGTCACAGCGCGAGGACGTGTTGCCGCTGCCGCCGTGGCAGGACGGGCTCGCCGGCTACTTGGCGGCGCGGGCTGGGATGATGCGCGCATGAAACTGCTCGTCTGCGGCGGCGCGGGGTTCATCGGCTCGACGTTCGCGCGCCAGCGCGTCACCGAGTACGGCGACGAGGTGACGGTGCTCGACAAGCTCACCTACGCCGGACGCGAGGAGAACCTCCAGGACCTGCTCGACGCTCCCGGCTTCCGCTTCGTGCGTGGCGCGATCGAGGATCGCGACGCGGTCGCTCAGGCGATCGAGGCTGGCGCGCCGGAGGCGATCGTCAACTTCGCCGCCGAGACGCACGTCGATCGCTCGATCGCCGAGCCCGACGCGTTCGTCTCCACGCACGCACTCGGCACCTACGTGCTGCTCGAGGCGGCGCGCACCCTGAGGGGCACCCTCCAAGGAGGACAGGCAAGCGAGCACGGCCTGCGCTATCTGCAGGTCTCAACCGACGAGGTCTACGGCTCGATCGAGCAGGGCACGTTCACCGAGGAGAGCCCGCTGGCTCCCTCCTCGCCGTACTCCGCCACCAAGGCCGGCGCCGACCTGCTGGTGCAGAGCTACTTCCACACCTACGGCCTGCCCACGCTGATCTGCCGTGGGTCGAACAACTACGGCCCGTACCAGTACCCCGAGAAGCTGATCCCGCTGATGATCCTCAACGCGCTGCACGGCGACCCGCTGCCCGTTTACGGCGACGGGATGCAGGTGCGCAACTGGATCCACGCGCGCGACTTCGCCGCCGCGATCGGCCACGTGCTCGACCACGGTGAGCCGGGCGAGGTCTACAACGCCGGCGGTCCCGACGAGGAGACGAACATGGCGGTCGTCACGCGCATCGTCGCGTTGACGGGAGCGAGCGAGTCCCAGATCGAGCACGTCGGTGACCGCCCAGGACACGATCGTCGCTATTCGCTGTCTTCGGAGAAGGTGCGCGCGCTCGGCTGGAGCCCGCGCGTGCGCTTCGGTGAGGGCCTCGAGCAGACGGTCGCGTGGTACCGCGAGAACGCGTGGTGGTGGGAGCCGATCCGCTCGGGCGAGTACCGCGCGTACTACGAGGGCCAGTACGGGCGCTCGCTGGGCTGATCCACGCGTTCCCGCAGACAACTGTCTCTAGACAAATGTCTGCTTTTGCAGCATGGTTCCGCGCGTGGACGTCGTACGCGAGCAGCTGGGAAGCAACCTCCGGCGACGCCGTCGCGAGGCCGGCCTCTCTCAGGAGCGGCTCGCTGAGCTGTGCGATCTGCACCGCACCGAGATCGGGCTGCTCGAGCGTGGCGAGCGCTCGCCACGCCTGGATACGCTCGTCACGCTGGCGCGCGGACTCGAGCTGTCCTCGCCGTGCGACCTGCTCGACGGAATTCGCTGAGCGTCGGCGAAGCGGCCGGACGCCTCAGCTCGACCGGCGTATCCGCCTCAGCCGAGACCTGAGATCTTCCACTTGCCGTCTTCGTCGACGAGCGCGAGCGTGCTGGTGGTTTTCTTGCCTTCGCGGACGCTCTTCACCTGGGCGGTAGCTGTCTTTCCGTTCCGAGCGAGTGTCACCGACTCGACGCTCGCTTCGAGGCTGTCGACCTCGGTCAGCTGGCTTTTGATCGCCGCTTCGCAACGCTTGGTGCCGCCGAGACGCGCGACCAGCGGGGCAGCGAGGTCTTCGGTGCAGATCTTCTTCTGTTCCGCCGCCGTTGCCGCGGACTGGAAGTTGGCGATCGTCTGCGCGACTTCGCGCTGAGCGCCTTTGAACCGTGCAGTCGAGACCGTGCTGCCGCACGCCGCCAGCGCGAGCGCCGACAGCGGCAGGCAGAGCAGTGCGAGTGGGCGTTGCATCGCCCCCAGGCTATTGGATTGGCTAGTTGGTCTCGTCGTCGCGTCTGTAGCCAAGTCGCGCCGAGATGCGGTCAGCCGTTGAGACGAGGTGGGGGCCGAGTGCGTCGACGAGCTCCTCGAGCGAGATCATCGAGCTGGGCGCGGCGAGGTTGATCGCGGCGACGACGTCGCGCGCCTCGTTGCGCACCGGTGCCGCGATCGCGTAGAGCTCGGCCGCGAGCTCTTGGTCGTTCACGGCAAAGCCCGCCGCCTCGATCTCGTCGAGCTCGTCGCGCAGCGCTTTCTTGCTCGTGATCGTGTTGGGGCCGCGTTTGGTGAGCTTCATCTGGGCGATCAGGTCGCGCTGCTCGCCCTCCGGGAGGTTCGCCAGCAGCAGCTTGCCCATCGCTGTGCAGTAGGCCGGCAGGCGCGAGCCCGTGTGCAGGTTGAGGTCGATCTTGCCCTGCCCGCGGCGGAAGCTGCGCACGCGATCCACGTACA
Organism: uncultured Solirubrobacteraceae bacterium; assembly: GCA_963827455.1. Taxonomy (GTDB): domain Bacteria; phylum Actinomycetota; class Thermoleophilia; order Solirubrobacterales; family Solirubrobacteraceae; genus Palsa-744. The sequence continues at coordinate 38,577 of CAWHAW010000017.1, forward strand.
GGACCTCTGTCCCGTCGAGCACGCCGAGGCTCGTCGTGTAGGAGGTCCGCTGGCGCAGCTCCTCGAGGTACGGGTGCGCGTGCTCGCGCAGGCCCGTCGAGTTCAGCGCCGACATCCCCAGGTCGGTCACGCGCAGGCCGAGCCGGTACTTTCGCGACGCGCCCTGCTCGAGGTAGCCGAGCGCGACCAGCGTGATCACGTAGCGGTGCGTCGTCGAGCGGCTCATGCCGAGCTCGTCGGCGATATCCGCGATCCCGAGAACCGGTCGCTTCGGCGTGAAGCAGCCGAGGATCGCCAGTCCGCGCTCCAGCGACTGCGAGTAGCGCGGCTCGCGCAGGCTCGGGATCGACCAGGCTGGTTCCTGCCCGTTGTCGGCTTTGGACGCAGCTGAACTCGTTCTGGGCATTGGCACCGGGTCCTGTCTTGACTGGAGTAGACCGTTGTGGTCTCGGAAGCTCAACGGTGGAGGGACAGACGATAGTCAGCCAGTTGGATGCAGACAACCAGAAACACTGGAGTTTCAAGCGCGCCAAGCTTGTAAGGGATAGCCAGATGCTGGCGCTGTGCTACCAGGCTCGACGTGCAGGCTGAGTGCGACTGTGACAGACAGTCGAAATTCGCCTCCGCCTCGCTTCGCTTGAGGCGCGCTCACCGATTGATCTGCCGGCCCTCGATAGCCTGGAGGAGATGTCCCTTTCAAGCTTCAGCCCCGGCGTCCGCGCGTGGTTCGAACAGGCCTTTGCGGCGCCGACGCCCGCCCAGACGAAGGCGTGGCCCGCGATCGCCGCGGGCAAGAACGTGCTCCTGTCGGCGCCCACCGGGTCCGGTAAGACGCTCGCCGCGTTCCTGTGGGCACTCGACCGGCTGAGCGCCGGCAGCGCTGGGCAGGGCGACGGTGCCCGCGCGGCCGACGGCGCCCCGCGCGCCGCGGGCACCCGCGTCGTGTATGTGAGCCCGCTGAAGGCGCTCGCCTACGACATCGAGCGCAACCTGCGCGCGCCGCTGCGCGGCATCGGCGCCGAGGACGTGCGCGTCGGGATCCGCACCGGGGACACGCCGCAGCGCGAGCGCGCCGCGATGCTGCGCAACCCGCCGCACATCCTCGTCACCACGCCTGAGTCCCTGTATCTGATGCTCACCTCGCAGGCGCGCGAGATCCTCAGCGGCGTCGAGGCTGTGATCGTCGATGAGATCCATGCCGTCGCGCACTCCAAGCGCGGCTCGCACCTCGCGCTCACGCTCGAGCGGCTCGAGGCGCTGGTGGGAGCCGCACGCGAGGACCGTGGCGAAGCGTCGCGCGAGATTCAGCGGATCGGGCTGAGCGCGACGCAGAATCCGCTTGAGGAGATCGGCCGCTTCCTCGTCGGTCCCGAGCGCCAGGTCGAGATCGTCGACGCAGGCACGCCGAAGCAGCTCGACCTGCGCATCGAGGTGCCCGTCGAGTCGATGGCTGAACCCGGCGGTGCGGGCGTGCCGTCGCCGGACAGCGATCCGCTCGAGCCGCTCGCCGGCGGCGAGGCCACGCGTGGCTCGATCTGGCCGGCGATCTACCCCGAGCTGCTGAGTCTCGTGCGCGAGCACACCTCCACGATCATCTTCGTCAACAACCGGCGCTCCGCCGAGCGCGTCGCGTTGCGCCTCAACGAGCTCGCCGCACGGCAGGATGCAGCCGCCTGTGGGGACGACGGCGGCGAATTGGAGTCCCGCCCACCCTCGGCCGACCCGGCGCCCGCGGACATCGCGCGCGCGCACCACGGCTCGCTCGCGCGCGAGGAGCGCACCAAGGTCGAGGAGCTGCTGAAGGCGGGGGAACTTCCGTGCCTCGTTGCCACGAGCTCGCTCGAGCTCGGCATCGACATGGGCGCCGTGGACCTCGTCCTGCAGATCGAGTCGCCCAAGTCTGTCGCCCGTGGGCTGCAACGCATCGGGCGCGCCGGGCACGGTGTCGATGAAGTCAGCGTCGGGCGGATCTTTCCCAAGTTCCGCGGCGACCTGCTCGAGTGCGCGGTCGTTGCACGGCGGATGCACGAAGGGCTGATCGAGCCGACGGTCGTCCCGCGCAACGCGCTCGACGTGCTCGCCCAGCAGGTCGTCGCGATCGCGGTATCGGCCGAGGGGGGGCGGGACGCCGATTCGATCACGGTCGAGGAGCTGCACGCGCTCGTGCGGCGTACGTACTCCTACGCTGAGCTCTCGCGCGAGCTGCTCGAGAACGTGCTCGACATGCTCGACGGGCGCTATCCGTCGAAAGAGTTCGGCGAGCTGCGCGCGCGCATCGTCTGGGACCGCGTCGCCGGCACGATCCGCGCGCGCAAGGGATCGCGACAGCTCGCGGTCGCCAACGCGGGCACGATCCCCGATCGTGGGCTCTACGCCGTGACGCTGCCCGACGGTCGGCGCGTCGGCGAGCTCGACGAGGAGATGGTCTACGAGGCGCGCCCGGGGCAGGTGTTCCTGCTCGGGGCCTCCACCTGGCGGATCGAGGAGATCGGGCGCGACCGCGTGATCGTCACCCCCGCGCCCGGCGTGCCCGGCGCGGTGCCGTTCTGGAAGGGCGACTCCGTCGGGCGCCCGATCGAGCTCGGCAAGGCGATCGGTGCATTCTCGCGCTGGGCCGTCGAGCAGGACGCCGACACGCTCGAGCGCGACTACGACCTCGACGAGCGCGCCGCGCGCAACCTGCTCGCCTACCTGCGTGAGCAGCAGGCGGCGACGCGCGTGCTGCCCAGCGAGCGCACGATCGTGCTCGAGCGCTTCCGCGATGAGATCGGCGACTGGCGCCTGTGCGTCCTGTCTCCCTATGGCGGGCGCGTGCACTCCGCCTGGGGGCTCGCGCTGTCGGCGCGCATCCGCGAGCGCTTCGGCCTCGAGGCGGACGCGATCTCCTCCGACGACGGGATCGTGCTGCACCTCCCCGACCTCGACGCCGACGACGCAGAGGCATTGCCGTCGGCAGCCGAGCTCGTGCTGCTCGAGCCCGACGAGGTCGAGGAGGCCGTCACCGCGGAGCTCGGCGGCTCCGCGCTGTTCGGCGCACGCTTCCGCGAGAACGCCTCGCGCGCGCTCTTGATCCCGCGCGCATACCCGGGGCGGCGCACGCCGCTGTGGCAGCAGCGACTGAAGTCGCAGAACCTGCTCGAGGTCGCGCGCCGCTACGACGACTTCCCGATCGTGCTCGAGACCTACCGCGAGTGCCTGAAGGACGTGCTCGACGTGCCCGGCCTGCAGGAGGTCCTGCGCGGCCTCTCCACGCGCGAGATCTCGCTCGTCGAGGTCGAGACGCAGACCGCCTCGCCGTTTGCCTCCTCGCTGCTGTTCGACTACGTCGCCACGTACATGTACGAGGGCGACACCCCTAACGCCGAGCGCCGCGCCGCCGCGCTGTCGCTCGACCGAGACCTGCTGCGCGAGCTGCTCGGACAGGAGGAGCTGCGCGAGCTGATCGACCCCGGCGCGCTCGCGCGCGTCGAAGACGACCTGCAGCACCGCTCCGAGATCACGCGCGCCACCGGCCGCGACGGCCTCCACGACGTGCTGCGCCACGTCGGCGACCTGAGCCGCGCCGAGGCCGCCGAGCGCGTGTTCGCGGGCATCGACGCCGATCCGCTGCTCGCCGAGCTCGAGCACGAACGGCGAGCTGTGCGCCTGCGCATCCGCGGCGAAGAGCGCTACATCGCCGCCGACGAGGCCGGCCTCTACCGCGACGCGCTCGGCGCGATGCCCCCCGGCGGGCTGCCCGAGGCGTTCCTCGCCGACGTGCCCGACGCGCTCGGCGAGCTCGTCGCCCGCTACGCGCGCACCCACGGCCCGTTCACCACCGATGAGCTGCACGCGCGCTACGGCGTCGACGCGGGTGCGGTCCTGCGCGAGCTCGAGCGCGCCGGCACGCTCGTCCGCGGCGAGCTCAGACCCGTTCCCGCCCACCCCAGCGAGCGCGAGTGGTGTGACGTCGAGGTGCTGCGGCGGCTGCGGCGCGCGTCGCTCGCCGCGCTGCGCAAGGAAATCGAGCCTGCCGACCAGCGGCGCCTCGCCGCGTTCCTGCCCTCGTGGCAGGGCGTCGATCGCCATTCCGGCGCCGGCGCCGGGATCGACCGTCTGCGCGAGGTGCTCGTGCCACTGCAGGGGCTCGCGCTGCCCGTCGAGATCTGGGAGCGCGACGTGCTGCCGCGGCGCACCGGCGCCTACTCGCAATCGTGGCTCGACAGCCTCTGCGCCAGCGGCGAGATCGTGTGGGTCGGCGCAGGCCCGCTCGGTCGCTCCGGGCGCGTGGCGCTGTACTTCCGCGAGGATGCCCCAGCGATCGGCCGCCCGGCCGCGCGTGGCGGCGTCGAGCCGCCCGCCGGCCCCGAGCACGAGCTCCTGCGTACACGACTCGCGCAGGGCCCATCCTTCTTCACCGACTTGCTCGCGGAACTCGGCGCTCCTGCCGAGGCGCTGCGCGAGGCGCTGTGGGACCTCGTGTGGGCGGGCGAGGTCACCAACGACGCGTGGGCGCCGCTGCGCGCGCCGCGCCTCGCGCTCGCCCGCGGCGCTGCCGAGCAGCGAGCATCCGTCCAGCGGGCGGCGCCGGCCCGGTCGCGCTTCAGCGCGCGGCGCTCCGCGGCGCGCTCGCGCGGCGGAGCGCACCAGCAGGTCCAGGGTCGCTGGTCGCTGACCGACGCGGTCTTCGGCGGTACCGCGCACGAGGGGCCGGCCGGTGCAGCCGAGCGCCGCCGCGTGCTCGCCGAGCTGCTGCTCGAGCGCTACGGCATCGTCACTCGCGAGCAGGTGCTCGCCGAGGGGATCAAAGGTGGCTTCGCGATGCTCTACGACACCTTCGCCAACCTCGAGACGCTCGGCGTCTGCCGGCGCGGCTACTTCATCGAGGGCATGGGCGGCGCCCAGTTCGCACTCCCCGGTGCCGTCGAGCGGCTGCGCGGCGGGCAGGGCGAGGCGGGCGAGGGCGCGGGTCCGCGGATGCTCGTGATCGCCGCCGCCGACCCTGCGCAGCCATATGGCGCTGCACTGCCCTGGCCAAAACGCGAAGGGTCGCAGTCGCGTCCGGCCCGCGTCGCCGGTGCGCACGTCGTGCTCGTCGAGGATCAGCCTGTGCTGTACGTCGAGCGCGGCGGACGCAGCCTCGTGACGCTCGCCGACGCAGGCGAGGTGCCCTCGGCGCGCGAGCTCGACCCGGTGCGCGAAGCGCTCGTCGCGCTCGCGGATGCGGTGCGGGCGGGGCGCCTCGGCAAGCTCGCACTCGAGCGGATCGACGGCGAGCCGGCGCTCTCCTCGAGCCTCGCGGGCGTGCTCGTGGAGCTCGGATTCCACTCCGGGCCGCGTCGGCTGACGCTCACCGCCTGATCCGCGGCGCGCCCGGGCGCGCTCGACGCGTCGGTCTTCACTGACGACTGGCATCGCTCGAATGGGCTGAATTGCCTATGGCGGTGGCCAACTGACCGGTTTTTCGAATTCAATTGTCTGTCAGACATTTGAACCTATGGGAAACACCGGTAGACCAACCCTCATTCGACTTGTTATAAAAAGTCGAGAGAACTTGCGTAATGAAGTCGCATGGTCTACATTTCGGAATCGTGGGGATAGGCCGAACCGGTGGCCCACTCGAGCCGATGTACGGCCGGCTGCCGCACGGGCCGAGCGGTATGGAGCGCGACGAGGTTGCCCGAAACCAACGCACCCGTCTGTACGGCGGGATGATCGAGTCGGTGTCGCAGCGCGGCTACCACGCGACGACCGTGGCGCACGTGATCGCCCTCGCGGGCGTCTCCCGCAGGGCGTTCTACGAGCTGTTCGCGAACAAGGAAGAGTGCTTCCTGGCCACTTACGACATCATCGTCGCGCGCGCGCGCAAGCGCGTGTTCGACGCCTGGACCGAGGAGCGCGGGTGGGCGAACCGCCTGCACGCTGGCTGTAAGGCGCTGCTCGACGACGTCGCCGCGCAGCCGAAGGGGCCGCGACTCGTGCTGGTGGACTCGCTCGGTGTCGGACCGGCCGCGCGCGGGCGCATGCAGCTCGCCGGGCTGGCGTTCGAGCGGCTCGTCGCTGGTGCGTTGCAGGCGGCGCCCGACGGCGTCGGCTTCTCGGGCCCGACCGCCCGCGGGATCGTCGGCGGCGTCCGCCACGCCGTGTTCTCGCGGATGCTCGAGCACCGCGAGCACGAGCTGGTGGCGCTGACCGACGAAGTGCTCGACTGGATCGAGTCCTATCGGGTTCCCGCGGCGGCGCGCCTGGGGGTGCCGGCGAGGTTCGCCTCCGATCGTCAGCCGCCGCGGCCGGCGGCGTTCCTGGCGCGTGACGACAGGCGCGCGCGCGTGCTGAGCTCGGTCGTGCACCTGACGCTCGACGAGGGCTACGCGTCGCTGACGGACGCGCAGATCGCCAGCTTCGCGGGCGTCTCGACCGAGGCGTTTCACAAGCAGTTCGCCAGCAAGGAGGAGTGCTTCCTCGCGGTGCTCGACGAATTCGTCGATGAAGCGCTCGACACGGTCAGAGGCAGCTTCGAGGGCGCGCCCTCATGGGAGGCGGGCGTCTACCGGGCGGTGGCAGCGTTCGTGGAGTACCTCGTCGCGCATGAGGCGCTGCTGCGGATCGCGTTCATCGACCTGTTCGAAGTGGGACCCGCGATGGTCGGTCGCATGACGCGCTCGGTTGAGGGCTTCACGAAGCTAGTCGTCGAGGACGGGCCCGCGCCGCGCCGGGGGCCCGAGGTGGCGATGGAAGCGATCACGGGCGCGCTGTGGGCGATGATCTCCGCGTACGTCGCGAGCCGCCGGCTGCGGCGCCTGCCGTGCGCGGTCGATCACCTCACGTTCACGGTGCTCGCTCCGCACGTCGGGCCGAAGGCCGCGGTGGACGCGATCCAGGCCGCGCGCACGCCGCTGCGCTCCGTCTGAGCAGACTCTGCGATCGTGGGCGGCGATGATCGAGTCATCGCCGCCCAAGCGGCTGCGCCGCGTCGGCCACAAGGGCGCCGCGCACATCGAGCCGGGCAACACGCTCGCGAGCTTCGACGCGGCGCTGCGTCACGACGTGGACATGATCGAGCTCGATGTCCTCAGCGAGCACGCCGACGGCAGCGGCCAGCTGCTCGTCGCGCACGACCACGAGGACGCGCGCAGCCGCGCGCCGCTGAGCTTCGAGCGTGCGCTCGAGCACCTCTCAGGCCCTGCCTTCGCGGGCGTGGAGCTTGACGTGGACATCAAGCTCCCGGGCTATGAGCTGCGCGTGCTCGATGTGCTGCGCGAGCAGGGCCTCGTCGCGCGCACGCTGATCAGCGGCATGTTCCCGGCCGGGCTCGCGCAGATCCGCGCCGCCGAGCCATCGCTGCGGCTCGGCTGGTCGGTGCCCCGCGTGCGCCGCGACTACACCACCGACATGCTCACGGCGATCCCCGCGCTAGCGATGCTGACGGGCTACCGCGCCACGCTGCCGCGGCGCGCGCGCAGGGCGCTCGCGCGACGGTCGCTTCGACGCGATCATGGCGCACTGGCGCGTGGTGACGCGCGCGCTGATCCGGGCCGTCGCCGAAGGGGGCGGCGAGCTCTACGTGTGGACGGTCGACGACGCACGCATGATCGAGCGGCTGAGCGCGATGGGCGTCGACGGGATCATCACCAACGACCCGCGGCTGTTCAGCCGATGATGCAGCTCGCCGCGCTGTAGTCAGGTGGATCGGCGCCGGCGAGGCTCTTGTGCCCGGCGGCGGTCGGCAGCGCTCCAGATGCGAGCACGGTGCTGCCGCGGCGCCACTGGAAGTCGACGACGCCGCGCAGCGTCGCCGCGGGCTTGCCGGCGACGGGTTTCAGTTCGAAGCTGGTGCCGCCCTGGCGCGCCGAGGCGCCACTGCCCACGGCCACAAAGGCGGACGTCGCCCCGCTCGAGAGATTCACCCAGTGCTTGCTCGCGTCCATGTACTGCAGGCGGAAGCTCATGTACATCTTGTCGTGGCTGTGGCGGTCGCCGGGCATCGAGCCGCGGATGCCGACCGTGTCGGGCTGGTCGGCCGGGTTGCACACGTCGATCGTCGCCCAAAGTTCGCGCGAGCTCAGCAGCGCGTGCGCGCTCGGCGTCGGCGTCGGCGCCTTCGTGGGGGCGGTCGCGGCCAGGGCACCCGCCGGTGACAGCGCCACCACGGCGCCGAGTCCGGCGATCAGCCGCCTCGATGTGAGCATGCGAGTGAAGATAGCGACGGAACACATCCGCGAGCCTCGGGTTGTGGTATTCCCTGGGAGATGGGGGCAGCGCGCTCAGCGGACGTGGTCGAGTTGCTCGCAAGGGTGCCCGTGTTCTCGACGCTCGAGCCGAGTGACCTCGAGCGGATCGCACAGATGGCGCTGCCTCGGCATTTCGAGCCCGGACAGGCCGTCTTCCGCGAGGGCGACCAGAGTGACACGTGCTACGTCGTTCGCGAGGGCCACGCGCGCGCGGTCCGCAGCCACGGTGACGGCCGCACGATCACGCTCGCGAACTTCGGACCTGGAGACATCTTCGGCGAGCTGGCGATGTTCGAGGACGAGCGCCGCTCGGCGACCGTCGAGGCAATCGAGCCGACGAGCGTGATCGGCGTGCTCGGCCCGGACATGCGCCGGCTGCTGGGCGAGCACCCCCAGATCGCGGCACGGATGGTTATCGCGCTCGGTCGGCGCCTGCGCGACACCAACGAGCGCCTCTCGCGTCAGTCCTTCCAAACCGTCCAGAGTCGCGTGGCGGTCGTGCTCAGCCAGCTCGTCGAGCAGGAGATCGCCGACGGCAAGCCGGGCGCGGACGTGCTCGTGACGGCCACGCAGGCGGACCTCGCGCAGCTCGCCGGCTCCTCACGCGAGTCCGCAAGCCGCTTCCTAGCGGTGCTCGAGCGCGCCGGTGTCATCTCCCAAGGGCGCGGGCGCCTCGTCGTCCACGATCCCAAAGCGCTCGAGCAATATGTCTTCTAAGCCCTCGAAATCGTCGAGCTCGTCGAAATCGTCGAAGTCGGCAAAGCCGCGGAAAGCGTCGCGGTCGGGGCCGGCGTCGAAGCCGGCGAAACGTCCTGCGCGTGCGGAGGCGCGCGAGTTCTCCGCCGGCGGCGTCGTCGTGCGCGGCGAGGAGGTCGTCGTGATCGTCCCCACGCGCCGCGCCGCCGACGGATCGCGGGTGCTCGCGCTTCCGAAGGGCCACGTCGACCCAGGCGAGACGCCGG
>CAWHAW010000018.1:0-101998 GCA_963827455.1 uncultured Solirubrobacteraceae bacterium
TGAGGAGATCGGCCGCTTCCTCGTCGGTCCCAAGCGCCAGGTCGAGATCATAGCGCAGGCACCGCCGAAGCAGCTCGACCTGCGCATCGAGGTGCCCGTCGAGTCGATGGCTGAACCCGGCGGTGCGGGCGTGCCGTCGCCGGACAGCGATCCGCTCGAGCCGCTCGCCGGCGGCGAGGCCACGCGTCGCTCGATGTGGCCGGCGATCTACCCCGAGCTGCTGAGTCTCGTGCGCGAGCACACCTCCACGATCATCTTCGTCAACAACCGGCGCTCCGTCGAGCGCGTCGCGTTGCGCCTCAACGAGCTCGCCGCACAGCAGGATGCAGCCGTCTGTGGGGACGACGGCGGCGAATTGGAGTGCCGCCACCCCCGGCCGACCCGGCACCCCGGAGATCGCGCGCGCGCACCACGGCTCGCTCGCGCGCGAGGAGCGCGCCAAGGTCGAGGAGCTGCTCAAGGCGGGGGAGCTGCCGTGCCTCGTTGCCACGAGCTCGCTCAAGCTCGGCATCGACATCGGGGCGGTGGACCTCGTGCTGCAGATCGAGTCGCCCGAGTTTGTCGCCCGTGGGCTGCAACGCATCGGGCGCGCCGGGCACGGTGTCGATGAAGTCAGCGTCGGGCGGAGAAACGCAAGTTTCGCGGGGACCTGCTCGAGTGCGCGGGGGTCACCGGCGGATGCACGAAGGGCTGATCGAGCCCGACGGTGCGTCCGCGCAACGCGCTCGACGTGCTCGCCCAGCAGGTCGTCGCGATCGCGGTGTCGGCCGAGGGGGGGCGGGACGCCGATTCGATCACGGTCGAGGAGCTGCACGCGCTCGTGCGGCGTACGTACTCCTACGCTGAGCTCTCGCGCGAGCTGCTCGAGAACGTGCTCGACATGCTCGACGGGCGCTATCCGTCGAAAGAGTTCGGCGAGCTGCGCGCGCGCATCGTCTGGGACCGCGTCGCCGGCACGATCCGCGCGCGCAAGGGATCGCGACAGCTCGCGGTCGCCAACGCGGGCACGATCCCCGATCGTGGGCTCTACGCCGTGACGCTGCCCGACGGTCGGCGCGTCGGCGAGCTCGACGAGGAGATGGTCTACGAGGCGCGCCCGGGGAGGTGTTCCTGCTCGGGGCCTCCACCTGGCGGATCGAGGAGATCGGGCGCGACCGCGTGATCGTCACCCCCGCGCCCGGCGTGCCCGGCGCGGTGCCGTTCTGGAAGGGCGACTCCGTCGGGCGCCCGATCGAGCTCGGCAAGGCGATCGGTGCATTCTCGCGCTGGGCCGTCGAGCAGGACGCCGACACGCTCGAGCGCGACTACGACCTCGACGAGCGCGCCGCGCGCAACCTGCTCGCCTACCTGCGTGAGCAGCAGGCGGCGACGCGCGTGCTGCCCAGCGAGCGCACGATCGTGCTCGAGCGCTTCCGCGATGAGATCGGCGACTGGCGCCTGTGCGTCCTGTCTCCCTATGGCGGGCGCGTGCACTCCGCCTGGGGGCTCGCGCTGTCGGCGCGCATCCGCGAGCGCTTCGGCCTCGAGGCGGACGCGATCTCCTCCGACGACGGGATCGTGCTGCACCTCCCCGACCTCGACGCCGACGACGCAGAGGCATTGCCGTCGGCAGCCGAGCTCGTGCTGCTCGAGCCCGACGAGGTCGAGGAGGCCGTCACCGCGGAGCTCGGCGGCTCCGCGCTGTTCGGCGCACGCTTCCGCGAGAACGCCTCGCGCGCGCTCTTGATCCCGCGCGCATACCCGGGGCGGCGCACGCCGCTGTGGCAGCAGCGACTGAAGTCGCAGAACCTGCTCGAGGTCGCGCGCCGCTACGACGACTTCCCGATCGTGCTCGAGACCTACCGCGAGTGCCTGAAGGACGTGCTCGACGTGCCCGGCCTGCAGGAGGTCCTGCGCGGCCTCTCCACGCGCGAGATCTCGCTCGTCGAGGTCGAGACGCAGACCGCCTCGCCGTTTGCCTCCTCGCTGCTGTTCGACTACGTCGCCACGTACATGTACGAGGGCGACACCCCTAACGCCGAGCGCCGCGCCGCCGCGCTGTCGCTCGACCGAGACCTGCTGCGCGAGCTGCTCGGACAGGAGGAGCTGCGCGAGCTGATCGACCCCGGCGCGCTCGCGCGCGTCGAAGACGACCTGCAGCACCGCTCCGAGATCACGCGCGCCACCGGCCGCGACGGCCTCCACGACGTGCTGCGCCACGTCGGCGACCTGAGCCGCGCCGAGGCCGCCGAGCGCGTGTTCGCGGGCATCGACGCCGATCCGCTGCTCGCCGAGCTCGAGCACGAACGGCGAGCTGTGCGCCTGCGCATCCGCGGCGAAGAGCGCTACATCGCCGCCGACGAGGCCGGCCTCTACCGCGACGCGCTCGGCGCGATGCCCCCCGGCGGGCTGCCCGAGGCGTTCCTCGCCGACGTGCCCGACGCGCTCGGCGAGCTCGTCGCCCGCTACGCGCGCACCCACGGCCCGTTCACCACCGATGAGCTGCACGCGCGCTACGGCATCGACGCGGGTGCGGCCCTGCGCGAGCTCGAGCGCGCCGGCACGCTCGTCCGCGGCGAGCTCAGGCCCGTTCCCGCCCACCCCAGCGAGCGCGAGTGGTGTGACGTCGAGGTGCTGCGGCGGCTGCGGCGCGCGTCGCTCGCCGCGCTGCGCAAGGAAATCGAGCCCGCCGACCAGCGGCGCCTCGCCGCGTTCCTGCCCTCGTGGCAGGGCGTCGATCGCCATTCCGGCGCCGGCGCCGGGATCGACCGTCTGCGCGAGGTGCTCGTGCCACTGCAGGGGCTCGCGCTGCCCGTCGAGATCTGGGAGCGCGACGTGCTGCCGCGGCGCACCGGCGCCTACTCGCAATCGTGGCTCGACAGCCTCTGCGCCAGCGGCGAGATCGTGTGGGTCGGCGCAGGCCCGCTCGGTCGCTCCGGGCGCGTGGCGCTGTACTTCCGCGAGGATGCCCCAGCGATCGGCCGCCCGGCCCCGCGTGGCGGCGTCGAGCCGCCCGCCGGCCCCGAGCACGAGCTCCTGCGTGCACGACTCGCGCAGGGCCCATCCTTCTTCACCGACTTGCTCGCGGAACTCGGCGCTCCTGCCGAGGCGCTGCGCGAGGCGCTGTGGGACCTCGTGTGGGCGGGCGAGGTCACCAACGACGCGTGGGCGCCGCTGCGCGCGCCGCGCCTTGCGCTCGCCCGCGGCGCCGCCGAGCAGCGAGCATCTGTCCAGCGGGCGGCGCCGGCCCGGTCGCGCTTCAGCGCGCGGCGCTCCGCGGCGCGCTCGCGCGGCGGAGCGCACCAGCAGGTCCAGGGTCGCTGGTCGCTGACCGACGCGGTCTTCGGCGGTACCGCGCACGAGGGGCCGGCCGGCGCAGCCGAGCGCCGCCGCGTGCTCGCCGAGCTGCTGCTCGAGCGCTACGGCATCGTCACTCGCGAGCAGGTGCTCGCCGAGGGGATCAAAGGTGGCTTCGCGATGCTCTACGACACCTTCGCCAACCTCGAGACGCTCGGCGTCTGCCGGCGCGGCTACTTCATCGAGGGCATGGGCGGCGCCCAGTTCGCACTCCCCGGTGCCGTCGAGCGGCTGCGCGGCGGGCAGGGCGAGGCGGGCGAGGGCGCGGGTCCGCGGATGCTCGTGATCGCCGCCGCCGACCCTGCGCAGCCATATGGCGCCGCACTGCCCTGGCCAAAACGCGAAGGGTCGCAGTCGCGTCCGGCCCGCGTCGCCGGTGCGCACGTCGTGCTCGTCGAGGATCAGCCTGTGCTGTACGTCGAGCGCGGCGGACGCAGCCTCGTGACGCTCGCCGACGCAGGCGAGGTGCCCTCGGCGCGCGAGCTCGACCCGGTGCGCGAAGCGCTCGTCGCGCTCGCGGATGCGGTGCGGGCGGGGCGCCTCGGCAAGCTCGCACTCGAGCGGATCGACGGCGAGCCGGCGCTCTCCTCGAGCCTCGCGGGCGTGCTCGTGGAGCTCGGATTCCACTCCGGGCCGCGTCGGCTGACGCTCACCGCCTGATCCGCGGCGCGCCGGGCGCGCTCGACGCGCGGTCTTCACTGACGACTGGCATCGCTCGAATGGGCTGAATTGCCTATGGCGGTGGCCAACTGACCGGTTTTTCGAATTCAATTGTCTGTCAGACATTTGAACCTATGGGAGACACCGGTAGACCAACCCTCATTCGACTTGTTATAAAAAGTCGAGAGAACTTGCGTAATGAAGTCGCATGGTCTACATTTCGGAATCGTGGGGATAGGCCGAACCGGTGAGCCAACTCGAGCCGATGTACGACCGGCTGCCGCACGGGCCGAGCGGTATGGAGCGCGAGGAGGTTGCCCGAAACCAACGCACCCGCCTGTACGGCGGGATGATCGAGTCGGTGTCGCAGCGCGGCTACCACGCGACGACCGTGGCGCACGTGATCGCCCTCGCGGGCGTCTCGCGCAGGGCGTTCTACGAGCTGTTCGCGAACAAGGAAGAGTGCTTCCTGGCCACTTACGACATCATCGTCGCGCGCGCGCGCAAGCGCGTGTTCGACGCCTGGACCGAGGAGCGCGGGTGGGCGAACCGCCTGCACGCTGGCTGTAAGGCGCTGCTCGACGACGTCGCCGCGCAGCCGAAGGGGCCGCGGCTCGTGCTGGTGGACTCGCTCGGTGTCGGACCGGCCGCGCGCGGGCGCATGCAGCTCGCCGGGCTGGCGTTCGAGCGGCTCGTCGCTGGTGCGTTGCAGGCGGCGCCCGACGGCGTCGGCTTCTCGCGGCCCGACCGCCCGCGGGATCGTCGGCGGCGTCCGCCACGCCGTGTTCACGCGGATGCTCGAGCACCGCGAGCACGAGCTGGTGGCGCTGACCGACGAAGTGCTCGACTGGATCGAGTCCTATCGGATTCCCGCGGCGGCGCGGCTGGGGGTGCCGGCGAGGTTCGCGCTCCGATCGTCAGCCGCCGCGGCCGGCGGCGTTCCTGGCGCGTGACGACAGGCGCGCGCGCGTGCTGAGCTCGGTCGTGCACCTGACGCTCGACGAGGGCTACGCGTCGCTGACGGACGCGCAGATCGCCAGCTTCGCGGGCGTCTCGACCGAGGCGTTTCACAAGCAGTTCGCCAGCAAGGAGGAGTGCTTCCTCGCGGTGCTCGACGAATTCGTCGATGAAGCGCTCGACACGGTCAGAGGCAGCTTCGAGGGCGCGCCCTCATGGGAGGCGGGCGTCTACCGGGCGGTGGCAGCGTTCGTGGAGTACCTCGTCGCGCATGAGGCGCTGCTGCGGATCGCGTTCATCGACCTGTTCGAAGTCGGACCCGCGATGGTCGGTCGCATGACGCGCTCGGTTGAGGGCTTCACGAAGCTGGTCGTCGAGGACGGGCCCGCGCCGCGCCGGGGGCCCGAGGTGGCGATGGAGGCGATCACGGGCGCGCTGTGGGCGATGATCTCCGCGTACGTCGCGAGCCGCCGGCTGCGGCGCCTGCCGTGCGCGGTCGATCACCTCACGTTCACGGTGCTCGCTCCGTACGTCGGGCCGAAGGCCGCGGTGGACGCGATCCAGGCCGCGCGCACGCCGCTGCGCTCCGTCTGAGCAGACTCTGCGATCGTGGGCGGCGATGATCGAGTCATCGCCGCCCAAGCGGCTGCGCCGCGTCGGCCACAAGGGCGCCGCGCACATCGAGCCGGGCAACACGCTCGCGAGCTTCGACGCGGCGCTGCGTCACGACGTGGACATGATCGAGCTCGATGTCCTCAGCGAGCACGCCGACGGCAGCGGCCAGCTGCTCGTCGCGCACGACCACGAGGACGCGCGCAGCCGCGCGCCGCTGAGCTTCGAGCGTGCGCTCGAGCACCTCTCGGGCCCTGCCTTCGCGGGCGTGGAGCTCGACGTGGACATCAAGCTCCCGGGCTATGAGCTGCGCGTGCTCGATGTGCTGCGCGAGCAGGGCCTCGTCGCGCGCACGCTGATCAGCGGCATGTTCCCGGCCGGGCTCGCGCAGATCCGCGCCGCCGAGCCATCGCTGCGGCTCGGCTGGTCGGTGCCCCGCGTGCGCCGCGACTACACCACCGACATGCTCACCGCGATCCCCGCGCTAGCGATGCTGACGGGCTACCGCGCCACGCTGCCGCGGCGCGCGCGCAGGGCGCTCGCGCGACGGTCGCTTCGACGCGATCATGGCGCACTGGCGCGTGGTGACGCGCGCGCTGATCCGGGCCGTCGCCGAAGGGGGCGGCGAGCTCTACGTGTGGACGGTCGACGACGCACGCATGATCGAGCGGCTGAGCGCGATGGGCGTCGACGGGATCATCACCAACGACCCGCGGCTGTTCAGCCGATGATGCAGCTCGCCGCGCTGTAGTCCGGTGGATCGGCGCCGGCGAGGCTCTTGTGCCCGGCGGCGGTCGGCAGCGCTCCAGATGCGAGCACGGTGCTGCCGCGGCGCCACTGGAAGTCGACGACGCCGCGCAGCGTCGCCGCGGGCTTGCCGGCGACGGGTTTCAGTTCGAAGCTGGTGCCGCCCTGGCGCGCCGAGGCGCCACTGCCCACGGCCACAAAGGCGGAGGTCGCCCCGCTCGAGAGATTCACCCAGTGCTTGCTCGCGTCCATGTACTGCAGGCGGAAGCTCATGTACATCTTGTCGTGGCTGTGGCGGTCGCCGGGCATCGAGCCGCGGATGCCGACCGTGTCGGGCTGGTCGGCCGGGTTGCACACGTCGATCGTCGCCCAAAGTTCGCGCGAGCTCAGCAGCGCGTGCGCGCTCGGCGTCGGCGTCGGCGCCTTCGTGGGGGCGGTCGCGGCCAGGGCACCCGCCGGTGACAGCGCCACCACGGCGCCGAGTCCGGCGATCAGCCGCCTCGATGTGAGCATGCGAGTGAAGATAGCGACGGAACACATCCGCGAGCCTCGGGTTGTGGTATTCCCTGGGAGATGGGGGCAGCGCGCTCAGCGGACGTGGTCGAGTTGCTCGCAAGGGTGCCGGTGTTCTCGACGCTCGAGCCGAGTGACCTCGAGCGGATCGCACAGATGGCGCTGCCTCGGCATTTCGAGCCCGGACAGGCCGTCTTCCGCGAGGGCGACCAGAGTGACACGTGCTACGTCGTTCGCGAGGGCCACGCGCGCGCGGTCCGCAGCCACGGTGACGGCCGCACGATCACGCTCGCGAACTTCGGACCTGGAGACATCTTCGGCGAGCTGGCGATGTTCGAGGACGAGCGCCGCTCGGCGACCGTCGAGGCAATCGAGCCGACGAGCGTGATCGGCGTGCTCGGCCCGGACATGCGCCGGCTGCTGGGCGAGCACCCCCAGATCGCGGCACGGATGGTTATCGCGCTCGGTCGGCGCCTGCGCGACACCAACGAGCGCCTCTCGCGTCAGTCCTTCCAGACCGTCCAGAGTCGCGTGGCGGTCGTGCTCAGCCAGCTCGTCGAGCAGGAGATCGCCGACGGCAAGCCGGGCGCGGACGTGCTCGTGACGGCCACGCAGGCGGACCTCGCGCAGCTCGCCGGCTCCTCGCGCGAGTCCGCAAGCCGCTTCCTAGCGGTGCTCGAGCGCGCCGGTGTCATCTCCCAAGGGCGCGGGCGCCTCGTCGTCCACGATCCCAAAGCGCTCGAGCAATATGTCTTCTAAGCCCTCGAAATCGTCGAGCTCGTCGAAATCGTCGAAGTCGGCAAAGCCGCGGAAAGCGTCGCGGTCGGGGCCGGCGTCGAAGCCGGCGAAACGTCCTGCGCGTGCGGAGGCGCGCGAGTTCTCCGCCGGCGGCGTCGTCGTGCGCGGCGAGGAGGTCGTCGTGATCGTCCCCACGCGCCGCGCCGCCGACGGATCGCGGGTGCTCGCGCTTCCGAAGGGCCACGTCGACCCAGGCGAGACGCCGGTGCAGGCGGCCACGCGCGAGGTCCGCGAGGAGACAGGCGTCGTCGGCGAGCCGGTGCACGAGCTCGGCGAGTCGCGCTATTGGTACCGCCGTGGCGGTCGCACGATCGGCAAGGCCGTCGTGTTCTTCCTGTTCGACTACGTCGCAGGCGACACCGCCGACCACGACGACGAGGTCGAGGAGGTGCGCTGGATCAGCCTCGACGAGGCGAGCGCGGCGCTAAGCCACGCGGCGGAGCGTGAGATGGTCGAGCTCGCCATCGCCTATCTCCGCAAAGACCGATAGCCTGCCGGGCGTCATGCAGGTACTGAACTTCTATTCCACGATCTTCGCGGACGAGCTCAAGCGCGGTCGCAAGACCGCCACGATCCGTCTCGGCGACAAGTCGGGGAAGTACCGCAAGAACCAGGCGGTGCTCGTCACGATCGGCTACCAGTACTCGCCGCGGGAACGGATCTTCGAAGCGGTCATCGACCAGGTCGAGGTCATGAAGCTGATGGACCTCTCGCCCCGCGACATCAAGCACGACAATCCCGAGTTCCGCCGCCACGAGGAGCTGATCAAGTTCCTCGAACAGATCTATGGCCGCGCGGTCTCAATGGACGACGTCGTGACGGTCGTGCGCTTCTCGCAGATCCTCGAGAATCCCACGGGGATGACCGAGGCGATCAAGGGCTTCGGCGGCGCCCAGAACTAATTAGGCGGCCGATGGCACGGCGCGGACCGGCGTCCTCGGTCGCTCGCGTGGGGCGCACGCCACGCTCGCTGCGTCCTTGGTCCGCTTGGCCCTCGACCGCCTAATCGCGCCGATCCGACGAGGGCGCCTGGCAGTCAATCTACGCGAGTGCCAAGATCTTTACTTGGATCTGGGCCAGATGTCCTATATTGTCCTCTGACTGGCACTCTCGAGTCGAGAGTGCCAAAACAGAGGCGGCTCCCCCGATACCAAGGGCGCGAGCAGCCGGTCGCACTCTCTAAGACGGAGGTTTTCAACATGAAGCTCAAGCCCCTGGGCGATCGTTTGATCGTGCGGGCGATCGAGGAGGAGGAGACCACTGCGAGTGGGCTCGTCCTGCCTGACACCGCCAAGGAGAAGCCGCAGAAGGGCAAGGTCCTCGCCGTCGGCGATGGCAAGCTCGATGACGGCGGCAAGCGCATCCCGCTGGATGTGAAGAAGGACGACGAGGTCCTCTACAGCAAGTACGGCGGGACCGAGATCAAAGTCGACGGGGAGGACCTGCTCGTGTTGCGCGAGTCGGACGTCCTCGCCAAGGTCGCATAAGGAGATTTGAAACGTTATGGCTCATAAGGAGATCAAGTACAACTCGGAGGCACGCAAGGCGCTCGAGACGGGCGTCGACGCGGTCGCCAACGCGGTCAAGGTCACGCTCGGTCCGAAGGGCCGCTACGTGGTCCTCGACAAGAAGTTCGGCGCGCCGACGATCACCAACGACGGTGTCACGATCGCTCGTGAGATCGAGGTCGAGGACGTCTTCGAGAACCAGGGTGCCCAGCTCGTGCGCGAGGTGGCAACCGCGACCAACGACGTCGCCGGCGACGGCACTACGACCGCGACGGTGCTCGCCCAGGCGATCGTTCGCCAGGGCCTCAAGAACGTCGCCGCGGGCGCGAACCCGCTGGCGCTGAAGCGCGGCATCGAGAAGGCGGTCGACGAGGTCGTCAAGAACATCGCCTCGCAGTCGAAGGAGGTCTCCGGCAAGGACCAGATCGCGCGTGTCGCGACGATCTCCGCCGGTGACGAGGAGATCGGCGACGTGATCGCGGACGCGATCGAGAAGGTCGGCAAGGACGGCGTCGTGAACGTCGAGGAGGGCCAGACGTTCGGCATGGACCTCGAGTTCACCGAGGGCATGCAGTTCGACAAGGGCTACATCTCGCCCTACATGGTCACCGACCAGGACCGCATGGAGGCGGTGCTCGAGGACCCCTACATCCTGATCGCCAACCAGAAGATCGGCTCGGTGCGTGACATCCTGCCGGTGCTCGAGCAGGTGATTCAGTCGGGCAAGCCGATCCTGATCATCGCCGAGGACGTCGAGGGCGAGACGCTCGCGACGCTGGTGGTGAACAAGCTGCGCGGGACGTTCACCGGCGTGGCAGTCAAGGCTCCAGGCTTCGGCGACCGCCGTAAGCGGATGCTCGAGGACATCGCGATCCTGACCGGCGGCGAGGTGATCACCGAGGAGCTCGGGCTGAAGCTCGAGAACACCCAGCTCTCACAACTCGGGCGCGCGCGTCGCGTGGTCGTCAGCAAAGACACAACGACGATCGTGGACGGTGCCGGTGACTCGGCGGCGATCAAAGGCCGCATCAACCAGATCAAAGCCGAAATCGAGAACACCGACTCGGACTTCGACCGCGAGAAGCTCCAGGAAAGGCTCGCAAAGCTCTCCGGCGGCGTCGCCGTGGTGAAGGTCGGTGCGGCTACCGAGACGGAGATGAAGGAGAAGAAGCACCGCGTCGAGGACGCCCTGCAGGCCACGAGGGCGGCGCTCGAGGAGGGCATCGTGCCCGGCGGTGGCGTCGCGCTGCTGCAGGCCTCCGCTGCGGTCAACCTCAGCGAGAACGGAGCGTCTGTTGACGGCTCCGACGACGAGCGCACGGGTGCGCGGATCGTGCTGCGAGCGCTCGAGGAGCCGCTGCGTCAGCTCGCCGAGAACGCTGGGCTCGAGGGCTCGGTTGTCGTCAACGACGTGCGCAAGGCCAAGAAAGGGTTCGGGCTGAACGCCTCGACGAACGAGATCGTCGATCTCGTCGCCGCCGGCGTGATCGACCCTGCGATGGTCACGCGCTCTGCACTGCAGAACGCGGCGTCGATCGCCAAGAACATCCTCACGACCGAGGCGATCGTCGCCGAGGTGCCGGAGAAGGAAGGCGCCGGTATGCCCGGCGGCGGGATGCCGGACATGTCGGGGATGATGTAGGGAGCATGGGACGCGGCTCGGGCCGCTGAGCTCTCCTGAAACGTCGCAACGAAGGGTCCGGCACAGGCCGGGCCCTTCGTCGCGTTCGAGGGCCTCGCAGTCGACGCAGCCGCCTCCTGCCATTTGTGGCGCTCCTCATGGACCTGATGGAGCTGCTACTCGAGCCCGCACCGGATCGGGGGTCTCCGTAGGCAGCGTTTTCTCAATCGGCGGGCGATGTATTATCGGACGCTCCCTCAACGAGATCTGATTGCGCGCTTGCGCGCCGCTTACTGAGACACCACGATGGCCACGGGGGGCAAGACCACGCAAGACGGCGCTCCTGACTCGCGTCTGCCGCGCGGGCCGCACTCGCTTTCGCGCGAGCAGGTAGCAACCAACCAGCGCGAGCGTCTCATGCGGGCGATGGTCGACCTGGTCGGCACGCAGGGCTACGGTGCAACCACGGTCGCCGAAGTGATCACGAGGGCGGAGGTTTCGCGCAAGGCCTTCTACGAGCACTACGAGAACAAGCAGGAGTGCTTCCTCGCCGCCTACGACGCGGTCGTCGCGCAGGGCTTCGAGCGCGTAGCAGGCGCCGCGCGGGAGGCCGGGGGAGTGCAACAGGAATTCGGGTCTGGGCTTGGCGCGCTGTTTGAACGTGCGGTCGAAAGTCCCAGCGTCCAGCGCGTCGTGCTGGTGGAGATCGCGGCTCTCGGCCCCGCGGGGGTCGAGCGGCGTGAGCAGCTCATCAGCGCGTATGAAGGGCTCCTGCGCGAGAACCTCGGGGTTTCGCCGCGGCCCGGGACGATCGCGAACCCTTTGCTCAGAGCGGTCGTGGGGAGCATTCTGAAGGTTCTCTACTCGCGGGTGCAGGCCGGAGCCCAGCGTCAGCTGCCGAAATTGGTGCCAGATCTCGTGAGATGGTCTTTCTCCTACTATCCGTTGCCCGCGGCGATGGACGCGATCCGGGAGCTGCGGCCGAACGGCCCGCCCGTCGCGCTCGCCGGGGGACGCGCTCCGGGGACGCTGTCGCCCTGGTCGACCTCGAGCAGAGGGCGCGCGAGCCATCGCACGCCCAGCCTCTCGCGCAGCTTCCTCGTGCACAGCCAGCGCGAGCGGATCCTCGACGCGGTCGCCCAGCTCAGCGCCGAGAAGGGCTATGCGAACATCACGCTCGGTGACATCGCCGAGCGGGCAGCCGTCTCACTGCAGGCGTTCTACGAGCACTTCGCCGACAAGGAGGACGCGTTCCTCGTCGCCTACGAGGTCGGTCACGGCAAAGGCCGTGCGATCGTCGAGCGTGCACACGACGCCGCACCCGACTGGCCCCACGCGGTGCGCGCGGGGATAACCGCGCTGCTCGAGTACCTCGCCTCAGAGCCCACCTTCGCGCACATGGCGCTCGTCGACGCGTTGATCGCGACTCCGCGCACGGCAGAGCGCTCCAACAAGGGCATCGTCCGCTACGCCGAGCTGCTCGCCCCCGGGCTCGATGAGGCGCCGAGGGGAAGCCCGCCTCCGGAAGTAACGATCGAGGCGATCGCCGGCGGCCTCTTCGAGCTCTGCCTCACCTACACCGTCCAGGGCCATGTCGCCGAGCTCACGGAGCTCGCGCCCTGGGCCACCTACTTTGCGCTGGCGCCGTTCATCGGGCCCGAGAGAGCAGGACGAGTAGCAGCCGAGCCAGCCACGAGCTAGCCAAAATGGGAGCGTGGCGCCTTCGAGTCTGATGCACGAACGCCACGCGCCCATCCAAACCCACTTGAGAGCAATGCTCCCGGGGTGATGCTACTCATAAGTCTGTAGACTGTCAAGTAGCGGACCGTGAGCGTTCCCTTGCATGGGAGGCGATCTCCAGCGGACGATGGGCCGCAATCTCCGCGCCTACCGTGAGGCGAGAGGGCTCAGCCAGGAGGCGTTCGCCGACGCTCTCGGCGTGCATCGCACCTACCTGGGCGCCGTCGAGCGGGGCGAGCGAAACCTGACGTTGAAGAGCCTCGAGCGCATCGCCGAGCGCATCGACGTTGATCCCCTGACCCTGCTCGACGCGTCGGCGTTTCAGTAGCGGCCCTTAAGAAAACGATAGTTACTCAAAGGCCCCCGGGAACCACGCGTACGCTGCCGGCGCCCCACGCGAGCGTGGCCACGCTCGGGGATAGGACCCGGGTCCCTGGATCGGATGCAAACGAGCCGCGGGTGCTGAAATATTCGTCCAGAGGGGGCGCTGACGAGGCGACAGGTCGGCACCGGAGCGTCTTCGATCTCAAAACGAGCACTCCGGTGCCGGCCGACCCAAATCCACGCCGATCCGAGGACCGGCGAAGCCCACGAAGCATACATCAGACTCCCGCAAACGTAGGCCTTTCGGAGCCCAGTCGACGCGGTTTTGTCGCAGAACACGGGCAGAGCGGCCAACCGGACGGAACCGACGGGATGTCGGAGCAGACGTCGGAAACACCGAGACACAGACCGGCACCGGTCTCGGCCGAGTCAGAGACACGACGCTACCTATCACTTGACGCGCCGTCGGGCATCTGTTAGACCACGCAACACCGTCCTGCTTGTCGGAACACGGCACGCGGGTCGGGGTCGGTGCCAGAGCGATCTTCGATCTCAAGCACGAGAGCTACGGGCCGGCCGATCCAAATCCACCGAGAAGGAGAGCTAACAAGAGATGAAACGCACAAGGATTCTAGGACTCGCCCTCGTGGCCGTGTTCGTGCTGAGCGCGGTTGTGGCTTCGGCGGCGTTCAGCAATTTCGAAGCGAGCGAACCTGGCAAAGCGACGGACGTGGGGACAACCAACCAGGTGTTTACGGATGAAACCAGGCGCCAAACCGGTCACATGTACAGTACTGAAATCGGAAGAGACGACAGTAGCGAAATCCACAACCCAGAAAGCCGTAGTCCACTACGAAAAATGCACAGCCGGTGGCTTTGCGGCGACGATTTCGGCTGCGCATTATAACTTCAACATAAATGGAAAAGTGACGATCGAAGAACCCATCGTTATCGAATCGTCCCTGGCAAAATGCAAAATAACGGTCCCAGCACAAGAAGTCGGAACAGTCGAATACAACAACAAAGAAGAAGGCACGGGCCACGGCAAAATCGAAGTAGTCAGTAAAGTCACAGGAATCCACGCGACAGTCAAAGGCGGTGGAGGCCTGTGCGGCAAAGAAAATGTAGAACTCAAAGAAGGCACCTACACCGGCAACGCGCTCGTCACGGCAGAAAAAGGCGAAGTCAAAGTGAAATAGCCCAGGACCGTAGCTGATGGGTTCTGTAGCTTGAAGCAAGGGGAAGGGTCGTCATCTGTGGCGACCCTTCCTCAGTTCGGTTGATATTCGCCGTAAAGAGAGAAAGAGGTGGAGGAAATGGGCGATCGGCGGGATGGGCGGACACGGACGGGTAGCCGCACGCGTGTCGCAGTGCGGGTGCTTGTGATGGCGACGGGGGTCGCCATTTCGGGCGTGGTGCCAGCCGTGTCTGCGGGCGACGAACCATGCCCCAACGCGACGTTTCGCAGCGGCCCCTCCGCTCACCTTCCAGACTGTCGAGCTTACGAGCAGGTCTCTCCCGCCGAAAAAGACAGCGAAAATGCCTATGGCGAAGGACAGCTCTCACAAGCGACCCTCGCTGGCGAATCTGTTGCGTATACGTCAAAAAACGTGTTTGCGGACTCTCTCGGTGCTGAGGTGGAAACCGCATACGTGAGTGCGAGGAGTGCCACGGGATGGCAGACGACCGCGTTCACGCCAGCGGTACGCCGGAACCAACCGGTGGTGGGAGATATAGTCTCGTATGTTTTCTCGGGGGATCTATCCCAAGCAGTGGTAAAGGTGCCCTCGGAAGCACTGACACCGGAAGCACCGGAAGGCGTCTTCAACCTCTTCCTCCGTCGGCCGGACGGCAGTTACTCGTTGGTCACCGCCGCTCCTCCGTCGATCGCGATACCCAGTGGTTGCAACTCTTGCTATACGGAAGACGACATTGCTGCGTTTAAGGGCGCTTCGAGCGACGTCAGCCATATCGTGTTCGAGGCGAACGAAGGCCTCCTCACGAGTCCGCGCGTCCCGGCAGGCCAGGTCGAGAATCTCTACGAAAGCAACCTGAACGAACCCGCCGCCCAGCGTGTTCATCCGGTTGGCATCCTACCCGACGGCACGCTGGCTGCCGAAGGCTCGCAGGCTGGTGCGGGAGGCGGGAATTCCGAAGGCAGAGAACCCCAAGACATCGCCCACGCGGTGTCATCCGACGGGTCGCGCATAGTTTTCACGGCCGTGGCCGATGGCGGCGTTCCGGACGCGGAACAGAGCGGGCTGCGCGAGCTCTACGACCGCTTGGGCGGCCCCGGTGGTAATACGGTCGAGGCCTCAGCTCCGGCGCCCGGTGCCCAGCCGTCCAAATGCGAAACGCCGAACAGCAACTGCGAAGCCGAGCCTGCACACTTCTGGAACGCCTCGGAAGACGGGTCGGTTGTCCTCTTCACGAGCAGAGCCGAGCTGACGACCCAATCGAACACCGGGCCGACAAGCGCTGGCGACGATCTCTATCTGTATAGCGTCGATACCGGCACGCTCACTGACCTCACGCCCGACTCTACGGACGCGAACGGCGCGAACGTCCAGGGCGTCGTCGGGAGTTCCAGCGACGGCCGGACGGTCTACTTCGTCGCGACGGGGATCCTCGCGCCTACGAATGCCGAAGGCAAGAAACCGGGTGCTGGCGAAGAGAATCTCTACGTCTCTAATGAACACGGGACTACCTTCATCGCGACGCTGGGGGAACCGGACTCGCGGGACTGGACCGCCGAACCTGAAGAATCGCAGGCGTACGTCACACCCGATGGCGGCCACCTCGCGTTCACCTCGATTGAACGACTGACGGGTTATGACAACACCGACCAGCACACCGCAACCGCCGACACAGAGGTCTTTGAGTACAGCACCGAAGACGGACGCCTGGAATGTGCGTCCTGTAACCCGGACCCGCTGCTGCGCCCCGTCGGAAAATCATTCATCGGCGCCCCAGACTTCGGCCTGACGGGGCAGGGCGTCAGCCCGTTCCACCAGCCCCGCGCGCTCAGTGACGACGGCAGCCGTCTGTTCTTCTCGTCGTCCGATCGGCTCGTGCCTGAAGCCGTTTCTCTCCACGTGATGATCTACGAGTACGAGGCAGGCGCCGCGCACCTCATCTCGAGTGGCGAAAGCGAAGACAACGACATCTTCATGGACGCCAGCGCGAACGGGAATGACGTGTTCCTCGCCACCTCCCAGCAGCTCGCGCCGAGCGACCACGACGGCGCGATCGATGTCTACGACGCGCGCGTGGGAGGCGGCTTCGCCCCGGTCCCGCAGCCTGCTCGGCCGTGCCAAGGCGAAGCCTGTCTGCCGCCGCAAAGCACGCCTCCGTCGTTATCATTGCCCGGCTCCCTGACGCTGAACGGTCCGGGCAACCTGCAGCCGCCGCCCGCGACGGCGTCGAGGCCGGTGCGCCCGAAGCCGCTCACGCGCGCCCAGAAGCTCGCCAGAGCGCTGACGGCATGCCGGCGTGAGCCCAAGCGAAAGCGCGGTGCGTGCGTGAGGAGCGCCACACGGAGATATGGTCACGCCTCCAAGGCCGCGAGAGCACGCAAAGCGTCGAGGAGAAGCTCGTGAGAAACGCAATGGCCCTTCGCGCGCTCTGTGGGTGCCTCGCTGTGGTGTGCCTGGTGATCCTGGGGCCGTCGTCCGTGGCTGCGGCGACTGCGCTCGCCGCGCACCCGGCGCCGCATTGGTCGATCAGCGCCTTCTCAGCGCCAACCCACTTCAAGCCCGGTGATTCCGGGGACTTCTACACGCTCGTCGTTCGCAACGACGGTGCCGCGCAGAGCGACGGAAGCCCGGTCACGATCACGGCCGCTCTGCCTGCGGGAGTGACACCGGCGAACATCGAAGGAGAAGCCATCGAAACCGGTAATCATCCCCTAGGGGAACTCAAATGTGAAGCGCTCACGTGCAAGTACGAACTGTCGCGAGAAGGTGGTCCACCGGTCGTAGGACCCGACGAGACCCTGTGGGTGAGGATCAGCGTGTCCGTTGCGCCCGGCACACAGCCCTGCGCCAGCTGTGAGGCCATGGTGTCTGGTGGCGGCGCGCCTGCCGCGTCTGTCGCCGTCCCCACCGTGATCAGTCCCGAAGCGGCGCCGTTCGGCTTCTCGAACTTCAGCGCTGACATCGTGAACTCCGATGGAGAACCCGACGTCCAGGCGGGGTCTCACCCTTTCGAGATGACGACGAGCTTTGCTCTGAACATCACTGCGCTCGACACCAGCGAAAACATCTTCCACGATGCGCCGCTTCTCACCGCCGGCGCGAAGGATCTGAACGTCGCGCTTCCGCCGGGGCTCGTCGGCAATCCAAATGCCGTTCCCCGCTGCAGCCAGGCCGTCTTCCAGTCGCACGTCGTTCCGTGTCCGGCGGACACTCAGGTTGGGATGATCACCTTTGTCACAGCCGGACACAGAGTAGAAGGCACCTCTAGCGAGGAAGCGTTTACAAGGCCGGTATACAACGTGTCTCCTCCGATGGGCCAGGCTGCCGAGCTGGGCTTCGAAGTCCAGTCCGTCAAGGTGCATACGTTCTTTCGCGTCCGCAGCGATGGCGTGGGCGACTATGGCCTCACCGCGCAGACGTCCGAAATCACCCAGGTGGAATCGCTGCTGCTCGCCATGTTGACCATCTGGGGCGTGCCGGCCGATCCGAGTCACGATGCCGAACGGGCCGGCGCTCTGCGTCCAGGCGGCGGCGAAGGAGAATGCTCGATCTTCGTCACGCACGGTTGCGCGAGTGACGTCCCGGAGAAGGCTTTCCTGCGGATGCCCACCAGCTGTCAGGCCGGCGCGCTCGGGACTGGGGCGCAGGCGGACTCCTGGGCAGAACCGGGACCTTTCGTCGAACCTATGAGTGCGGCTGCGATCGGGCCGGTCGGTGGTTGTGAAGGCCTCTCGTTCGAGCCGTCGATCTCGGTCGAACCAGAAAGGAGAGAACCAAGCTCGCCCAGCGGCTACACCGTCCGGCTGCGTGTCCCCCAGAACGAAGAACCGAACGGCCTCGCGACGCCGGACCTGAAGAACGCCACGGTGGCGCTTCCCGCGGGAACGGTCGCCTCCCCGTCGGTGGCGGACGGCCTGCAGGCGTGCAGCGATCAACAGTTCGCGCGGCTCTCCACGACGCCCGCGTCGTGTCCCGGGCCGTCGCAGATCGGCACCGTGAACGTCAAGTCGGGGTTGCTGCCGAGCCCGGGCTTCATCGAAGGCCAGCTCTATCTGGGCCAGCCCGAATGTGCTCCCTGCACGCCTGCGGATGCCGAAGCGGGTCGCATGGTGCGCCTGTTCCTGCAGGCCCAAGGGTTTGGCGTGACGATCAAGCTCGAAGGCAAGACGTCCCTGAACCAGGCGACGGGTCAGCTCACGACGACATTTCAGAACAACCCTCAGCTCCCGTTTGAAGAA
Source organism: uncultured Solirubrobacteraceae bacterium (assembly GCA_963827455.1). GTDB lineage: Bacteria > Actinomycetota > Thermoleophilia > Solirubrobacterales > Solirubrobacteraceae > Palsa-744. The sequence continues at coordinate 18,251 of CAWHAW010000018.1, forward strand.
CTGACGTTGACGCTGAACGGAGGGCCACGGGCGCCGCTCGCCAACCCGGCGACGTGCGGTGTGTTCACGGCGACGAGCTCGCTCGAACCGTGGAGTCGGCAGTCGGCGGCCACTCCCTCGAGCCCGTTTGAAATCCGCGGGTGCGGTGCCCCGCGTTTCGCTCCGTCCTTCACCGCGGGAACGATCGACAACCAGGCGGGCGTGTTCAGCCCTGAGGTCGTGACGTTCTCCCGCACGGACCAGGACCAGGATCTGCAAGGGATCACGGTCCATACTCCGCCGGGCTTGCTGGGCATGGTCTCCAAGGGTGCGCTGTGCCCCGAAGCGCAAGCGCAAGCGGGAACGTGCGCCGCACAGAGCCAGATCGGCACCACGACCGTGAGCGCCGGTCCGGGGAGCGATCCCTTCTACGTGAGTGGGAATGTGTACCTGACCGGGCCCTACAGGGGCGCGCCGTTCGGCCTGTCGATCGTGGTGCCAGCGGTAGCTGGTCCGTTCAACCTCGGCAACGTGATCGTCAGGGCGGCGATCGACATCGATCGCGACACATCAGCGCTTACTATCACCAGTGATCCGCTGCCACAGACCGTGGACGGCATCCCGCTGCAGATGAGAACTGTCAACGTGAACGTCAACCGCGAAGGTTTCATCTTCAACCCGACCAACTGTCAGCCGCTGGCGATCGACGGCACGCTGACGAGCGCCCAGGGCGTCCGAGTCCCAGTGTCCTCGCATTACGAGGCCGCCAACTGCGCGACTCTCCCCTTCAAACCCGGCTTCACCGTCGCAACGCGAGCCAAGACGAGTAAAGCCAACGGCGCCTCGCTGGTCGTAAAGGTCACGCAGAAGCCGGGCGAAGCGAACATCCACAAGGTGGACCTGCAGTTGCCGAAGGTGCTGCCTTCACGGCTGAGCACGTTGCAGAAAGCCTGTACGGAAACGCAGTTCAACACCAATCCCTCCGGCTGTCCTGCGGGGTCGGTGGTCGGCACCGCCACCGCGCGCACGCCGGTGCTGCAGGCGCCCCTGACGGGGCCGGCGTATCTGGTCTCGCATGGCGGCGCGGCGTTCCCGGACCTTGAGTACGTGTTGCAGGCCGACGAACGCGGGGGTGACGTGGAGATCATCCTGGACGGCAAGACGCAGATCAAGAAGGGAATCACCTACAGCCACTTCGAAACGGTGCCCGACGCGCCGATCAGCTCGTTCGAAACGGTCCTTCCCGAGGGCCCGCACTCGGTCCTATCGACGGAAAACCCCGGAGTCACGAACCTCTGCGCCCTGAACCTGGTAGTGCCCACGACGATCGTCGGCCAGAACGGCGCGCAGATCACCCAGAGCACGAAGATCGCGGTCACCGGCTGCTCGCCGATCACGATCAGCCGGCGCAAGCTCACCGGGCGCAGCGTGATGCTCGCGTTCAACCTGACGACGAAGGGCACCGTCACCGTCACCGGCCAAGGCCTGAAGCGCTACCGCAAGAGCCTGGGCGCCGGCTCGCGTCAGATCAAGGTCGCGCTTTCGAACGCGGGGATCTCCATGCACGGCCATCACAGGACGATCGAGATCAAGGTCGCGTTGAGGAGCGCCACGAAGACATCGAGCGCGACGACGACCCTGAAGCTCTGATCGGGCCCAACCTTCTCCGAGCGTCGCCGGCCGGTGAGCTATTCGACCTCAGCCACCGACCGCGGCCCGTGTCCCACGTACTTCGCCGTCGGCCTGATCAGCTTGGCCTCGCGCTTCTGCTCGAGGATGTGCGCCGACCACCCGGCGACCCGTGCACACGTGAACATCGGCGTGAAGAGGTCCGGCGGCACTTCGGCGAGGTCGAGGATCACGGCCGACCAGAACTCGACGTTCGTCGCCAGCACGCGGTCGGGCCGGCGCGCGTGCAGCTCCGCGAGTGCCGCTTTCTCGAGTGCCTCGGCGGCCTCGAAGCGCGTCGAGCCCAGTTCGGAGGCGGTCCGGCGCAGCACCCGCGCCCGCGGGTCTTCCGCACGATAGATCCGGTGCCCGAAGCCCATCAGTCGATCGCCGCGGTCAAGGGCATCCGAGACCCAGCGCTCCGCATCGCCCATCGCTTCGACTTCCTCGAGCATCTGCAGCACGCGCGAGGGCGCACCGCCGTGCAGCGGGCCCGAGAGCGCACCCACGGCCGCGGACATCGCCGCGGCGACGTCGGCTCCGGTCGAGGCAACGACGCGTGCCGTGAATGTGGACGCGTTCATGCCGTGCTCGGCCGCGGAGACCCAGTACGCGTCGATCGCCTTGACGTGGTCGGGGTTCGCCTCTCCCCTCCAGCGGATCAGGAACCGCTCGGGAATCGTCCTGCCTTGGTCGATCTCCGACTGCGGGACCGGCGGCTGGCCGGCTTCGCGCGCGGATTGGGCGACGAACGACAGCGCCATGACCGACGCTCGCGCGAGGTTGTCGCGGGCCTCCTCGTCGGTGATGTCGATCAGCTGCCCGAAGCCCCACTCGGGGGCGAGCATCGCCAGGGCGGACTGGACATCGACGCGGTGATCCCCTGAGCGCACGGTCAGCGCATGCGGTTCGGCGGGCGGCAGGCCGGGTTTGAAGCGGCCGTCAACCAGCAGGCCCCACACCTGCTCGTAGGGAACCTGCCCGACGAGTTCCTCGATGTTGACGCCGCGGTAGCGCAGCGCGCCACCCTCTTTGTCGGGCTCCGCGATCTCGGTGGCGAAGGCGACGACTCCTTCGAGGCCCGACTGGACCTCAGGGACTGACTGAACCGCGCTCATGGCACTCGCTTTCTGGGCTTGATCTTTTTGGGTCCCGCCCACCCGGCTGCCTTTGTGGGCAGACCCACATCTTCGCAGGAGTGCGTCTGCGAGTACGCTGCAACGCGTGTCCGACGGCGACCTGATGTTTCGCTCAGCGGTCGAGCTCGCGGGCATGGTGCGCTCGCGCGAGATCTCCGCGCGCGAGCTCGTCGAGACCTCGCTCGAGCGGATCGAGGAACTGAACCCCGCGCTGAACGCCTTCGCGCGGGTCGACGAGGAGCGTGCGCTCGCGAGCGCCGATGCGATCGGCCCGGGCGATGAGCGCCCGTTCGCGGGCGTGCCGGTCGCGATCAAGAACAACCGCGCCGCAGAGGGGCTTCGCCTCACCTACGGCTGCGAGCTGATGGCCCACAACGAGTGCAACTACGACCACAACGTCACCCGGCGTCTGAAGGCAGCGGGCTTCATCGTCGTCGGCACCACGACGCTGCCCGAGTACGGGATCCTGCCCGTCAGCGAGGCCCGCATCTTCGGCCCGACGCGCAACCCGTGGGATCTCGGACGCACTCCCGGAGGCTCCTCCGGCGGATCGGCCGCGGCCGTCGCGAGCGGCATGCTGCCGGTCGCGCACGGCAACGACGGCGGCGGCTCGATCCGGATACCCGCCGCGTGCTGCGGGCTCGTCGGGCTGAAGGCCGCACGGGGACGGATCTCGACGGCGCCGGAGCTCGGCGACTCACCGCTCGTGGTCGACGGCATGCTCACGCGCAGCGTCGCCGACACCGCCGCGATCCTCGACGTGCTCGCCGGCTACGAGCCAGGCGACGCCACCTGGGCACCGCCGCCGCCTGAGCCGTTCACGCGGCTGGCCGAACAGGACCCCGGCCAGCTGCGGATCGCTGCGACCACGTTGGCGCCCACCGCCGACGCGACGCTCGACCCGACCTGCGCGCAGGTCGTGGCCGACGCCTCCGAGCTGCTGCGCTCGCTCGGACACACCGTCGAGGAGGTCGACCCGCCGTGGCAAGTGGACGGTCTCTCGGAGATGTTCGGCGTCGTCTTCTCCAACCACATCGCGCTGTCGATCGCGTACTCCGGCATCGTCGCCGGCCGCGAGCCGACCGCGCACGACATGGAGCCGATGAGCTGGGCGATCTTCACGATGATCAAGCAGCTCGGTGCGATCGAGGGCCTCGCCGCGGCCACGCGGCTACAGTCCTTCGCCCGCCGCCTCGTTGCCTTCCTCGAGCCCTACGACGCGCTGCTCACGCCAGCGCTCGCGCAGCGCCCGCTGCCGATCGGCACGCTCGATACCGCCGCGCCGGATCCGATGTCCACGTTCACGCGCTCGGGCTTCTTCACGCCCTTCACGCCAGTGTTCAACGCCACCGGGCAGCCGGCGATCTCGCTGCCGCTGTACCAGGGCGAGGACGGGCTGCCGCTCGGCGTGCAGCTCGCGGGGCGTCCGGCAGGCGAGGGCGCCCTCCTTGCCCTCGCCGCGCAGCTCGAGCAGGCGCTGCCGTGGGCGGCGCGTCGGCCGGCGGTCGGCGCGGCGCTCTGAGGCTGCTCACCCGCCGCCCAGCACCGCCGCGAGCCGCTGCGGCGTGACCCCCAGCGCTTCGGCGTCGGCGGCTCCACGTGCAGAGGTCATCGCCGTCTCCATCAGCTCCGCCTCGTCCCAGGTGGCGAACGCCCTCGACCCGGCGGCGCGCTCGAGCAGCCGCAGCGCGCGAGAGACGATCGGCGTCGGCACGCGCAAGAGCGCGCGTCTGCGATTGATCGAGCGCAGGACGGCCCGCACGATGTCGGTGTGGCTGAGCGTCTCCGGGCCAGCGAGCTCGTAGCGCGCGTGATCCGCGTCGGTGCCCGCCGCGGGGAGTCCTGACCCATCAGAGCCGCGCTCGCGCAGCGCCGCGACGACGCACGCGGCGACGTCATCCGCCCAGATCGGCTGGAACGCCGCTCGCCCCCGCCCGGAGATGGGCATCACCGGCAGCAGGGCCATGCGTTCGAGCAGCGTCAGCCACGGGTCGCCCGGCGCGTAGACGATCGACGGCGCGAACACGATCGAGTGCACGCCGGCCTCGCGCACCGCCTGCTCGGCGAGCGCCTTCGCGCGCAGGAAGCGCGTGCGGTGGTGCGTGGAGGCGCCGAGTGCGGAGAAGAACACGAAGCGCTCTACCCCCTGGCGCTCGGCGGCCTCGACCATCCGCCACGTGGCGATCCCGTTGAGCTCCTCGATCGAGCCGTGTGGCTGGTCGCGGATCGACGCGGCGAGGTGCACGACGGTGTGCACGCCGCGCAGCGCGTTGCGAAACGACGGCGGGTCGGTGAGGTCTCCGAGCGCGATCTGCACGCGCACGCGCTGCGCGCCCAGGCGGCGGGGATCGCGCACCAGGCAGCGGACGTCGCTGCCTTCGGCCAGCAGACGACCCAGCAGCGTCGAGCCCACCAGGCCGGTCGCGCCCGTAAGCAGCAGCATGCTTCGTACAATATGCGTCTCGTCTGACTGTCCCACCCACCCTGCTACGCAAACCGACCCAAGAAAGAAGCGAATGGCCTACGTAATCGCCGAGCCGTGCATTGGCACCAAGGACAACTCGTGTGTCGAGGTTTGCCCCGTGGACTGCATCCACCCGACGCCCGACGAGCCCGGATACGACGCGGCCGAGATGCTCTACATCGACCCCGAGGAGTGCATCGACTGCGACGCGTGCGTCGAGGCCTGTCCGGTGGACGCGTGCTTTGCGGAGGACCAGCTCCCCGACGAGTGGCAGAAGTACACGCAGATCAACGCCGAGTACTTCGCGGGCGGCGGCGCAGCGGCCGCCGCGGGCTAACGGCCGACGCTTGCGGCGGCCCCTGCCGGGGCCGGCCCGCTGTCGGTGAGCGCCTGCGCCTCCGCGCCGGCGGCGGCGAGCAACCGATCGCCCTCGGCTGAGCGCAGGTAGAGCACCGTGCGAGCCACGCGTCGGCCGCCGATCAGGCCGGCGTCGCGCAACACCGAGAGGTGCTGGGACACGCCGCCGGGGGTCAGCCCCAGCGCTCCGGAAAGATCGGTCGTCGAGCGCGGCGAGTCCAGCGCCATCAGCAGTGCTGCGCGGGTTCGCCCGAGCAGCCGCTCGAGCGTGTCGGGCGGCGCGTCCTGCTCGGGGCTCCACAGCATGCCGACGCCGCGGGCGGGATAGATCAGCGTCGGCTGCCAGGGCTCGGCGTTGACGAGCGTCACGATCGGCCAGACGAACACGCTAGGCACCAGCAGCAACCCACGCGTGTCGAGATCCAGCACGCCCTCGCAGTGACCGTCGACACGCAGCTCGCCGCTGTCCCAGCTGACCGCGTCGTCGAGGTCGCCGAACAGGCGTCTGGTGCCGCCGTCGGCGATCTGGCGAGCGCGATACAGCACGTCCTGCTCGAGCAGCGAGCGGATCCTCGGCCAATCCTCGGCCATGCACCGCTCCCAGTAGGTGCGCATCAGCTCGGCCAGTCGTTCGAGCGAGCTACGCGGATCGGCGACGAACGGCTCCAGTACGGACGGCAGCGCGCGGCCCTCGTACGCGTAGCGGATTTCGGCGCTGATCTGCTCGGGCGGTGTTGCCACCATGACCGCCAGCTCTTCCTCGAGCTCGGCCAGCGGACCGCTGGGCGGAGGGTGAACGAAGTCTGGGTTGTAGATCTCCGACCGTTGCAGGGCGCGGATCGGTGCCAGATCGAGGTCGCGGGTGCGCCCGCGTGCGCGGTCGATCCATGGCAGGTGCAGCGCCGCCGCGGCAGGGTCGTCGAGCACGCGCGTGCTGCGGATCAGCTCCAGGGACGGGGAGATCGCAAAGCGGACCCGGGTCAGGGCCTCGGTGTTGAAGCGGGCGAGAATCATCAGGGCTGAGCTCGAGCATCGTCGGGACGGCGCGGATGGTCCAACTATTTAGCTCAGTCTAAATGTGTTAGCAGGCGCCGCGGCACGCGCGAAAGTGGCCGCGTGATCATCACCAGCCACCACATAGCCGCACAGCTCGCCGCCGAGCGCCAGCGCGACCTGCGCGCGGCTAGGCCTCCACGCCGGCGCGATCGGAGGTGGCGCCTACTGTTGCGCGGTAGTCGGGGTCCAGCACGTCGAAGATCGGCACGTTGGGGATCGCCTCGCCCAGCAGCTGACGCAGCTGCGCTGAGTCGAAGCGATGGGACTGTGGCGCCACCGGGTTGACGGTGATCGCCTCGAGCGCGATGCGCTCGAGCGTCCTCAGTACGACGCCCTGGCGCCGGTACCACTCCGGCCCGCGTTTCCACAGGAACGCCTTCGTGGGGTCGGCGACGATCACCACGAGCTCGCGCCGGCGCTTGCGCACCGGGTGCAGCAGTCCGCGCAGGAAGCGTTCCGGCAGCGCTCCGGCGACGATCAGCCAGCACGCGTCGGGGTTCTCGTCCAGTAACTGCGCCGCCTGTTCGGAGTCGGCGCTCAGCAGGAAGCGCGCCGGCAGCGCGGAGGGCTCGAGGTCCTCGCCCACGAGAACGCTCTCGCCGCGCCGTGCCAGCTCGCGTAGTCGCGGGCCCGCGTTTACGTCCTCGTCGACGCGTGCCAGTCGCACGAGCTCGACTGCGTCGCGTGTCTGCGGAGACGACTCCGTCGATGTCGTGGTCCAGCACCGCGCCGGTGGAGATGATCAAGCCGTCTGCGACATCCGGGGAGGAGGCGGCGCGGCGGTCGATGGCGCCGTCGATCAGCGCCTGCTCGGCGCCGTGCGCGAGCATCGCGTCGCTGACCGCACGGATGTCCGCGGCGGCGCTCGGGCCCGCGACCTCGATCGCGCCGCCTCGCTCGAGGCGGGCGAGCATCACTCGGCCGAGTGGTGTGCGCACGCCCGTGTCCTCGAGCAGCTGGTGCGGCAGGCCGCTCGCCCGCAACAGGCCGTCGGTGGTCGCGACGAGGCTGTCCGCGGCCAGCAGCACGCGCGGCTTCTCGATGCGCGAGTCGATCACGTCGCGCTCCTCGCCGTCGCGCCCGACCGAGGTGACGCCCACGCGCCGCCCTTGTGTGTCGAGCTCGCGCAGCAGCGCCGCGAGCGCCTCCGTCTTGCCGGTGTTCTTGGCGAGGCCGACGAGCGCCAGGCGCGGGGTCGATGCGGTCAGCTCGCCGAGGGTTTGCGTCACGCCGTTGTGGACTGAGGGGACGCGGCGGCCGCTTGGTCGTGGGAGCCGCCGTCTGCGGCGCGCGCGGCGAGCTCGCGCACGATGAACGTCGCCAGGTGATGCGGTTCGGTGCCCTTGGAGAAGCCGGCGTCGTAGCCGAGCTCCTTGGCGAGCTCGTTGGACACGCGCGGACCCCCGCACGCGAGGATCATCTGCCCGCGCCTACCCTCGGCCTCGACGATCTCGACGAGCTCGGTGAGGTTGTGCACGTGCAGGTTCTGCTGGGTGACGGTCTGCGAGACGAGGATCGCGTCGGCGCCGACGTCGATCGCGCGGGCGACGAGCACGCTGTTGGGGACCTGGCTGCCGAGGTTGTGCGTCTCGAAGCAGCGGTAGCCCTCTAGGCCGTGGTGGCCGTGATAGCCCTTGAGGTTGAGCATCGCGTCGATGCCCACGCTGTGCGTGTCCGAGCCGGTGCTCGCGCCGACGACGACAACCTGCCGGCCGATGTGCGTCTGTGCGAAGTGTTCGATCTCGTCCTCGCTCATGTACTCGATGTCGAAACCCTCGCCGTGCAGCGCAGCGAAGTCGACGCTTGCTGCGCAGCGCCCGTACATGACGAAGTACGTGTAGCCCTCGGTTAGCTCCTCATAGTGGACGACCTCCGGCTCCTCGAAGCCCATCTTGCCGGCGAGCTCGAGCGCGGCGCGCCGCGCCGCCAGCGAGTAGGGGACCGGGAGCGTGAAGCTCATCTGCACGAGCCCGTCGCCGAGGTGATCGGCGTAGGGGCGCACGGCGGACAAGTCGACTTCACGCATAGCTCGCCTCATGCATCAGCTCGACGACGGGGTTGAAATAGCGCTCGTCGGTGTCGACGATGCCCTCGATGCCGCGGCCCTCGTCGAGCTTGCGGCTGACGTCGCCGAAGCTGGCGTCCTCGATCGCCTTGAACAGGCCGACGTCGGCGATCCGCTCGAGCAGCTGGTGCGCGCCGGCGAGCACCTCGTGCGCGCGCGTCTGGATGATGCCGCCACGCTTGAACTCGATCTCCTCGCCGAGGTCGGCGGCGGCGTTGAAGACGTAGTCGACGTTCTGCAGGCCGAGCACGCGGTCGTGGACGTGCGGCGTGAAGATGCCCTCGGTGGGCACGCCGATCGTCTGGATGCCCTGGCCGGTGGCGACGGTGACGAGGTTGAAGAGCGTGTCGGCGGCGTGCGTGCGGAACAGGTTGCCGTCCATGTGGCGCGTGGGGGGCATGTACTTGACGGGGCAGTCGGGGAACAGCTCGCGCGTGAGCTGCGCCTGCGCCCACTCGTACAGCAGGCCGTTCCTCACAGGGACGTCGATCTCGAAGGCGTCGCCGAGCGCGATCTGCGCGTCGGGCACGCCGGATGCGAGTGCGAGCTGGTGGTTGATGAACTGCGAGGCGGTCACCGACGGCGCGGCCTCGACCGCATCGGCGGTCCGCAGGTAGTTGTCCTCGCCGGTGTTGATGACGACGCCGAAGTAGCCGTTGATCATGCGCGACACGCGCTGGTCGATCAGGCCGCGGACGATGTTGATGTCGCGGTAGAGGATTCCGTAGAGGGCGTCGTTGACCATGTTGTCGAAGCCCTCCCAGGCGCCCATGACGGCGATCTCCGACATGCACAGGCCGGAGCAGAAGCTCGACAGGCGGATGTAGCGGCGGTGCTGCTCTGAGAACTCGTCCATGGCCTCGCGCATGATGCGGAAGTTGGCCTGCGTGGCGAACGTGCCGCCGTAGCCCTCGGTGGTGGGGCCGTAGGGGACGTAGTCGAGCAGGCTCTGCGCGGTCGATCTGATGACGGCGACGATGTCGCCGCCGGCCTGCGCGACGGCCTTGGCGTGGACGACGTCCTCGTACACGTCGCCGGTGGCGGTGAGCACGTAGCGCAGCGGCGTGGCGGCTTCGCCCAGGCGCTGGCGCATGGCGCGACGCTCGTCGAAGCGCCCGCGGATCTCGCGCAGCCGCGCGGCCGTCTCCTCGGTGACGCGCTCGCGGATGGCGCCCTCCTCGGCCACGTCCAGCGCAGTGAGGTGAAGCTCACCGGCGTCGACGGCCTCGGCGATCTGCTGCGGCGAGCGCCCGGTGTGGAGCATGGCGTTGCCGAGCCAGTAGCCGACGCCGCGGCCGAGGCCGCCGTGCTCGTGGACGTGATCGACGAGCACGTTGGGCAGCGGCGCGTCGAGGTCGTTGGCGCCGTCGACACCCAGCAGGCGCGTGACGCTGCGCTCGACCGACACGGTGGTGCGCCCGGCGATCTGCTCTCCGACCTGATCGGCGATCTTCTTGGCGGCAGCGCGGCACGCCTCCACGACGCCTGGGTCGAGGTCCAGCTTGGACGCCGCAGCGGAGCCGCCTCCGGCGGCGGAGCCCTTCGACGTTGATCCGTTGTGGTCGCTCATCGGATGTCCCTGACGATCGGGAAGGGGATGACCTCGCGCAGGGTGTCGCGTTCGGTGAGGATCATGACGAGGCGGTCGACGCCCATGCCGCCGCCGGCGGTGGGCGAGTAGCCGTACTCGAGCGCGCGGGTGTACTCCTCGTCGTTGGGGTGCGGCACGTCGCCGTCGTCGACGGCGCGGCGCTTGCGCTGGTCGACGAAGCGCTGCCACTCATCGACGGGGTCGTTGAGCTCTGTGTCGCCTGAGACGAGCTCGATGCCGCCGATGACGGCGTCGAAGTGCTCGCCGAGCTCGGGGTGCACGGAGTGGCGCTTGGTGATGGGGAACGGCTCGAGCGGGAAGTCGAACACGTGCGTGGGCTGGTTGATGGTGCTCTCGATTTTCTCGGAGTAGATGTCGGCGACGACGTCCGCCCACGTTGCGGCGGGGTCGACAGGCTCGTCGAGCAGCTCGGCGAGCTGATCGCGCGATGCCTCCATGAAGTCGACGCCGAAGCGCTCGAGGATCAGCTCGCGCATGGTGACGCGGCGCCAGGGCTTGGCGAGGTCGATGTCCTCGCCGTTTCTCTTGATGGTCGTGCGCCCGAGCGCGCGCTGGGCGACGTCGCGGAACATCTCTTCGGTCGCGGTGGCCACATCGTTGTAATCGGCATAGGCCATCATGAACTCGATGATGGTGAACTCGGGGCTGTGCTTGGGGGAGATGCCCTCGTTGCGGAACACCTTGCCCATGTCGTAGACGTTCTCCATGCCGCCGACGATGCAGCGGTTGAGGAACAGCTCGACTGAGATACGCAGGTACAGGTCGATGTCGAGCGCGTTGTGGTGGGTGGTGAACGGCCGCGAGCCGGCGCCGCCGGCGAGCGACTGCAGCGCGGGCGTTTCGACCTCGATGAAGTTGCGTTCGTTCAGCCACTTGCGGATCTCGAAGACGATCTTGTGGCGCGTTATGAACAGCTCGCGCGTGTCGTCGTTGGCGAGCAGGTCGAGCTCGCGGTAGCGGTAGCGCGTTCCGGTGTCGCCGAGCCCGTGGTGCTTGTCGGGCGGCGGGCGCAGCGCCTTGGTCAAGAGCGTGGCCTCGTGCACGGCGAGCGCGAGCTGCCCGCGCTGGGTGACGTAGATGGAGCCGTCGATGGCGACGATGTCTCCGATGTCCAGGCCGAGGATGCGGTCGTATGTCTCCTGCCCGAGCGCGTCGACGCGCACGACCGCCTGGATCGACCCGGACAGGTCGCGGATGTCGAGGAACGCGGTCTTGCCGTGCCCCCTGCGCGAGATCAGCCTCCCGGCGATCTCGTATTTCAGCTCGGGGTGCTCGCCGTGCTCGAGCTCGCCGGCGTCGTGTGCGGCGAGCACGTCGGCGATGCGCGTGCGCGTGTTCCACAGGCTGACAGGCGGGTAGGGCTCGATGCCTTCGCTGCGAAGCCGCTCCATCTTGGCGCGGCGCGCGTCGAATTCGACCGCGCCGTCCTCGTCAGGGGGGCCGGCGTCGATCGTTCCGTTTAGGGGCTCCGCCGGCGAGGCCGGCTCCGCCGCGAGCGATGGCGCAGCGGCGCCAGACTCCGCGTCGTCGTCCTGCTGCTGTTGGTCTTGCGCTGCCATTGGTAAGACGATCCTCTCAGGTGGTGGGCGCTTGTCAAGCGCGTGGTTTACGGGCCGGCGCGCGCGGGCGCGCGGGACCCGAGCGAATGGGCCCGGGACACGGGAGGGGCATGTCGCTGGTGGCGGCGGCCTGGTGCTCAGGCCATCGGCAGCGACATGCCCACGGGTTTAGCGCTCTCCGTGGGCGTGGGCGCGTCGCTGCCGTCGCTGGCATTGCCATTGCCGTTGCCATTGCCGGCTGCAACCCCGGCGGGCGCGACTTCGACGAGCGGCAGCACGGGCAGCTCGACGGGCGCGACGGGGGCCATGGCGATGAGGCCGCGGGCGATGTGGCGGATGGCCTGCGAGGCGGGATCGTCGGGATCCTCGATGACGAGGGGAAGCCCGCTGTCGGCGTGCTCGCGCAGCGGCATGGTGAGCGGCACCTTGCCGAGCAGCGGCACGTCGAGCTCGTCGGCGAGCTCCTGGCCGCCGCCCTCGCCGAAGATCGTGAAGCGTTCGCCGGAGGGCGTGGTGAAGCTGGACATGTTCTCGATGACCCCGCCGATCTGCAGGTCGACCTTGTGCGCCATGTGCGCTGAGCGCCGGGCGACTTTCTGGGCGGTGGCCTGGGGGGTGGTGACGATCATGAACTGCGCCTGCGGCAAGAGCTGGGCGAGCGTCATGGAGACGTCGCCGGTGCCGGGCGGCAGGTCAACCAGCAGATAGTCGAGGACGCCCCATTCGACGTCCTGCAGGAACTGCGTGAGCGCCTTGTGGAGCATGGGGCCGCGCCAGACGACGGCGGCGTCCTCCTCGACGAAGAAGCCGATCGACATGACCTTCACGCCGTGCGATTCCAGCGGGATGATCTTGCGCTGGGCGGAGACGGGCGGGCGCGTGGCGCCGAGCCCGTACATGCGGGGGATCGAGTAGCCCCAGACGTCGGCGTCGAGCACCCCCACGCGCTTGCCTTCGGCGGTGAGCGCGGCGGCGAGGTTGGCCGTGAGCGTGGACTTGCCGACGCCGCCCTTGCCGGAGCCGATGCACAGAACGTTTGCAACCTGTGCGAGCGCGCCCGCGGGCAGGCTCCCGCGCCCGAGCTTCTGCTGCAGGGCGGCCTTCTGGGCGTCGTTGAGCACGTCGAAGTAGACGTTCACGTGCGTGACGCCGTCGAGCGCGGTGACGGCCTGCGCGACGGAGGTCTGGAAGTGCCCCTTGATCGGGCAGCCGGGAGTGGTCAGCGACACGGTGACATCGACGACGCCGTTGGCGCTGATGTCGATCGAGCGCACCATGTCGAGCTCGACGATCGAGCGGTGCAGCTCGGGGTCGATGACTACCTCGAGGGCCTTGCGGATCTCGTCGTTGGTGGGCACGTGGGTCATTGTGACAAAGACAGGGGTGAGGGCGGCGCTCTCACGTCGTCACCGGCCGGCTGCGCCTCGGCCTCGCGCGACACACCGGGTCGTTGCGGTCATTAAATGACCCGCGGGCGGTGGGGGCCGCCCGCGGGTCGAGGGAGGAGAGGGTGCTACTACTGCCGGCGGGATATGAGGCCGGCAGACTGTCCCGCTGTTCTCGGCCCCTCTCACGGCCGGGCGGGGGAAGCTTGGGTCTAGACCAGGCTCAGGATCCGCTCCTGGACCTTGTTCGCCAGCTCCGGTACGCGGTTGGCTAGGTCGTCAGCGCTCTTCGTCAACGAGTCCGCGCGACCTTCGACGTCCTTCACCGTGCTCTCGATTTTGCGGCGGCGCTGACGCAGTTCGCGCTCGACGCGCACGCGCGCTTTGCGCACCTCGCGCTCGAGGCGGTTGCGCGCGGTGAGGCCGCGGCGCTCGAAGCGGCGCAGCTGCGCCTGCGTCTTTTTCGGCGAGGCGTAGATGGAGACGGTGTCGTTGACCGACGAGACGATGCGGTCGCGAGCGATCAGCGCGGCGCCGACGGGGATCAGCACCGCGCGCTCGGCGTAGTCGCCAAACACGTCGGCTGTCTCGCGCGTGGCGGTCTGCGCCTGTTTGATGGCCGCCTCCGTCTGGTGCGTCGCGCGGGTGCGCGCGCCCTTGGCGTGCGTCGCTTTCGCCTGAGTCGTGCCGCGAGTGCTCGTGCGGATGGTGCGTTTCGCGGATGTGGACCGCGACGTAGCGGATTTGCGCGCTTTCGTCGTGGCTTTGGAGCTTGTCGGTGAAGTCGGTGCGGTGGGCATCTGGAAGTGGCTCCTATCTCTCCCTCGCTGATTGCGAGGAGCGCGGGCTTACGAACACCTGTTTGTACCCCCACTGCGAAAGATCGTTACACCGAAAGCGTAGCAGGCCGTGAAAACCCTGTAATGAAGCCCAAGATCGCATCCAGACTTTGTAACAGGTGGAACATGCGTTCGTCCCGCAAATAGCGTACGGCGCGTCGGAAAAAGCTGCTTAGCCGGCGGACGTCTGCGCCTTGATCTCAGGCGCAGGGCCCGCCACGCGGGCAATCCACAGCGCCGGGTCCTCGAGCTCCGCCGGGGTCGGCAGGGCGTCGGGGCCGGTCCACGCCAGCGCCAGCGCCTGCGGGCCGCCGGCATCGACGACCGCGTCGCAGAAGCGCCGGCCCGTCTCGTACTGGCGCAGCTTCAGCTCGAGTCCCAGCAGGCGCTCGAGCACGCGCCACGGCAGGCCGCGGTTCTCGCGGCGGCGGTTCATCGCCTTGCGCAGGCGCGGCAGCGTCGGCAGCACCTCCGCGCCGATCGCGTCCATCGTGTGCTCCGCGTGGCCCTCGATCAGCGACATCGCCGCCTGCATCCGTTCCACCAGCTGCCAGCGGTCCTCGCCCAGCGTCAACCGCATCACCTCGCCGCGACGCGCACGCTCGACGATGTCGCGTAGCTGGCTGACGTCAGGCATCTCGGGGAGCTTCGGCAGGCTCGCCATCCAGCCGCTGCGTTGGCCGTCGCTCTCCTGCGCCTGCTGATTGCCGTTGCCGTTCGCCGCTTTGCCCGCGATCGTCACCTGCAAGCCGTCGATCAGCTCTTTGAGCATCCCTCCCAGGTACTCGCGCAGCCATGGCGCGCCCGAGAACTGCACCGCGTGGGTGATCTCGTGGATGCTCACCCACAGCACCAGCTCGTCGCGGTCCACGTCCAGCGTACGCGCCGCTCCTGCGAGGTTCGGCGCCAGCAGTAACAGTCGCGGCTTCACCGACGCGTCGAGCAGTGCCAGGTCGTACTGCCCGAGCACGCGCTGGGAGAGAATGCCCGTCAGCGCACCCACCTGCGCGCCGAGCAGTAGCCCCGACGCCGAGCGCAGCGGGCCCGTCAACGTCCCCGCGCCGTTGCCCACCGTCTCCGCCAACGGCGCCAGCAGCGGTCGCATCGTCCGCAGGTTCGCCGCGATCCAACCCGGACGGTCCACGAGCTCCAGCGACGGCAGCTCAGCAGATGAGCTCAGGCCGCTGTAAATGGCCACCTTGCCGGCGAACTCGCGCACGAGCGGCTCCACCGATGCCGAGCGCACGCCCCCGAACGGCGGCGAGCCGGCAATCAGCTCTCCGACTCGCTGCGCTGTGCCCCAATCGATCGCGTCCACAACATCAGCGTAGCCACGGCCCATAGGAGTCCGATAAACGTTCGCGCGTATCCTTTGATTGTGTCTGGGTCAAGGATCGCTGCCCGCCTGTGCCCCAGAGGGTACGCCGCCCGACGGCTCGCCGGGTCGGCCGGACGCCACAACGCGCGGGGAGCAAGGGGACGGGATTCAGACGGTGGGGTTTCTCAAGCGAGCAGAGGTTCGCGATGTGCTCGCATGGCTGCGACTGCTCGTCGACCCGCAGGACGCAGCCGCCGTCGTGCGCGCCCTTTCGCGCCCGCCCATCGAGCTGCGCCAGGTCGAGCTGGCACGCGTCATCCAGGTCGCCCGCCGGCGTACCCCTGGGGGCACCGGCAAGGTCGACCTCGTCGCCGGGCTCGCCGCCGCCACCGAGTCCCCGCAAGTGCCCCCGGAGGCGCGCGAACGCATCCAGCGCTTCGTCGAGCTGCACCGCAGCGCCGCCGCCGAGCTCGACGCCGTCTCACCCGACGTGTTCGTCGCGCACCTCATCGAGCGACTCGGCGTGCCCGGGCGGGCGCTCCTCGTCCCCGCCGACGCAGCCGAGCAGCGCGCCAGCCTCGAGCTGCTGCGCGCACTCGCCGCAGAGTTCGTGCGCGCCACTCCCCGCGCCGGCATCCGCGACCTCGCCCGCCACCTCGCGACCGTCGTCCCCGACCCGCACGCCGACGCTCGCGCCGAGGACCCCTCGCCGGCCCCCACTGGGGCGCCACCGCAAGACGGCGCCACCGACAGCGACGGTGACCAGGCGAACGCGGAAATAAACGATCGAGACCCCGACGGCGAGATCCACGCCGCATTCCAGTTGCTTCGCGACGAGGTACTGGACGCCGTCGCGCGCATCGGCGGGCGGCTCGGTGAGCTGCGGCTCGACACCGACCTCGACATCTCACACGGCGTCGTGCGCTACCTCGAGCTGCTGAAGCTCTCGTCGCTGCTGCAGCGCCCCGACGGGCAGAGCCTCGACGAGGCGCTCGCCGACGTCAACGCGCGGCTGCTCGCCGCCGCCACACCGCTGCAGCGCGAGATCTTCCAGACCTCCACGCTCGACGACACGCTCACCGGGGCCAGCGCGCGTGCGGTCGCGCCGCGCGAGCAGCACTCGCTTGGCCCGTTCCTGCCGCGAAAGGGAATCGGGCTAGCGCTGTCCGCGTCGGACATCCACACCTATCGCAGCTGCCCGTTGCGCTACAAGTTCGCGCGCGTGCTGCGCATCCCCACCGTGCAGACCGTGCACCAGCGGTTCGGCATCGTCGTTCACCAGGTGCTCGAGCGCTACCACTCCGACGGCGGGGACACGCTCGAGCAGATGCTCGGGCTGCTCGACGCCGGGTGGCGGCGCGCCGGGTTCGGCGAGGGCGAGCGCGACCGCGAGTTGTTCGACAAGGCGCGCGAAGCGCTCACGCGCTACCACTCGCGGTTGGGCGGCGAGAACGCCTCACAGCCCGTCTGGTTCGAGCGGCAGTTCGACTTTCGGCTCGGGCCGCACCATCTGCGCGGGCGGGTCGATCGGGTTGATCGGGTTGGGATTGGCGGGGGCGGCACTGCGGTGGTGGAGGACGCCGGCGCTGGCGGTGGCGGGGATCGGGGTCGCGCGAGCGTCGGCGGCGAGTATGAGCTGATCGACTACAAGACCTCGCGGCCCAAGACCGCCGAGCAACTTCGCGACGACATCCAGCTCTCGCTGTATGCGCTCGCCGCGCGTGAGGATTGGGGACTCGAGTCCTCGCAGCAGGCCTACTACTACGTGCTCGATGACCTCAAGGTCCCGGTGGTGCGCGATGAGCGCGACGCCGAGTGGGTCACCGGCGTGGTGCTCGAGGTGGGGGAGGGGATCCTTGGCCAGGAGTTCGAGCCGACGCCCTCGAGGGGTGCCTGCTCGATGTGTGACTACCGGATCGTTTGTCCGGCCGCGGAGGGGTAGGGCGGCGCTCGTCGTTCGGGCCGGGCGCTGGGACCGTCGGCGACTTTTCTTCCTGCGACGTCGCTGTATAGCTATGGCTATCGCCCCCGCTAATGGGCAAGTTCGGCTAATCGGTATATGAAGAAGGACTCTGCGGGGACGCCATTGAAAGCTCAACCCAATGGCGGACCGGTATGTTTTTGCTGACGAGGCTGGGAATTTCGATTTCTCGCGAGGCTCCGGCGCGTCGCGCTACTTCATTCATGTCGTTCCCACCGTGTCGCCTTCTGGCCCGCCGATAGCGACCCGTGCCTGCAGGTCGCCGACTACTGCACGTGGGCGATCCAGCGTAAGTGGGAGAGGCAAGACCAGCGCTCACACGCTCTGATCGCATCGAAGGTCCAAAGCGAGTTCGACGTATGGGCGCGAGGGAAAGTCCAGTACTACTGAGAACTACAGTCGGCCCCCGCAAAGCTAGCTCCTTGGCTGGAGCAGAGCCCAGGGGCTCTTTCGCCGTACGAGAGCCGACCAAGACTTCATCGGTGAAGCGTAGCCATCTTGGCACGTGACGGGGATGGTACGGCAGGCCCCGTTGCACGCCATTCCTGTCGTTGCCCGCGAGGCGCAGTGTAGGCGCCGGAGGCGTGGGCTAATCGACCTGAAACTCCCCATCGCGATAGATCACGCGCTCGTCGCCCCCGCGTAGAACCGCAGTCACCACGCGATCTGTAGTCGAAACGATGTCCGTGTGCACGCTCGAGCTGTTGAACCCCAGCTCCTGCCACTGCTCCTTGCTCACCGCAGCCGGGTCCCCCGCGTATGCATCCTGGTAGGAGCGCCCGACCGCGATGTGGGTGTTGCCGTAGGTGCCGCCGACGTTCTCGTCGTAAAGCGTCTGGGCCATGAAGCGCGTGATCCGCGAGAAGCGACGGTCGGTGAGTGAGAACTCGCCGATGCGATCGGCTCCCTCGGTGGCGATCATCTCGCTCAGCACGCGCTCGTTCTGCTCAGCGCTCGCCTTGCTCACGCGGCCGTCTGAGAACTCGAGCCTGACGCCCCGCACGAGGTTCCCGTATCGGTACAGGGGCTGGTTGCAGTAGATCCAGCCTTCCGTGCCGCGCCAGTCGGGACTGGTGAACAGCTCGAAGCTCGGGATGTTGCGTCCTCGCCCTCCCAGCCAACGCCGCTTTTCGCCGATGCTCACCCACAGGTCTGCGTCCTCACCCTCCACATGCACGCGCTCGATGTCGAGCGAGTCGAGCCATTCGCGCGTCTGCTCCAAGCGTTTGCCGACCTCGCGCCAGCGCTCCAGTGGCTCCTCGCTGTCGAGGAAGCACGCATGGATGATCTGCTCCCAGTACTCCTCCACGTCCATGCCCGCCTCCGCCGCCATCCCCGGTGTTCCGTACATCCCGAGGGTCCAGCTGAAGCGTCCCGCGTTCTCCTTCTCGCCGCGCCAGTCCAGGAGCGTGCGCATCGCCTCGCCGCGGCGCATGATCCGCGTCGGATCTACCGCGTCGAGCGAGCGCGGATCGCTCGGGGCGATCACCGACACCTGGTGATCCATCTGGTCGACCAGACCGCGCATGTACTCGCCGGGGAAGTAGTCGAGCTGCGCGTCGCTCGCAAGCTCGTAGAAGTCGCGGCCGAGGTTCACCTCGTGGTCGTCATCCGGCACGTAGCCGCCGATCACGTGCCCGCCTGCGCGCCACACTGCGCGGTTGAGGGCTGCGTACAGCGGCTTCGCGCTCTCGGGCGCCACCACGCGTACGGTCTCACCGGACTGCACGCCGGTGCCGCCGCCGAGGGCGAAGTCGACCAGCACCGACGCGTAGCGGTCGAGGATCTCCTGGGGAGGGGCGTATGGCATCGGCACAGCCTATGCCGCCTGCCGGTCCGACCGGCGCTACTTCCCGTCCCTCCCGCGCTGCCTCAGAAACCTCTGAAATTCACTAGCCAGTATGTCCCCCGAAGGCAGATCCTCCGGGGAGCTCTGCTCTTCGCTGTCTGCCGCCTGCTCGAGGCGTTCCACGAAGGCCTGGATATCCGGATCGCTGCGCACAGCCAAGCCGACCTGGCGTTCGTAGTCCGCCGCTGAGCTCTCTAGCTCGGAGACGTCCACCGACACGCCGATCAGGCCTTCGATCTTGCGCAGCAGCGCGAGCGCTGCCTTCGGGTTCGACGCCGCCGCGACATAGTGGGGCACCGATGCCCATACGCTCGCCGAGGGCAGCCCGGCGTTCGCGCACGCCGTGTGCAAAACGCCGACGATGCCCGTCGGACCCTCGTAGTTCGTGGGCTGGATCGCCAGGCGCTCGAGCAGCGCCGCGTCTGAGGCGTGGCCGCTCATCGCAACAGGGCGCGTGTGCGGCACGTCCCCGAGCAGCGCACCCAGCGTCACCACCATCTGCACCCCCAGCGCCTCCGCCAGATCGACAATGTGTGTCGTGAACGCGCGCCAGCGCATCGACGGCTCCGCACCCTGCACCAGCACGAGGTCGCGCGGCGCGCGCGGCGCCGGCGCTTCGAAGATCTCGACCGTCGGCCACTTGATCTCACGGGCGCCGCTTTCGGACTCGCCGCTCTCGGTCAGGCGTATGCACGGGCGGTTGGACTGGAAGTCGTAGAACTCCTCTGAGTCGATCTGCGCGAAGCGGCGCGCGTTCAGCGCCGAAGCAAGGAACGACACCGCGCCCGACGCCGCGTCGCCGGCGTCGTTCCAGCCTTGGAATGCGCACACCATCGCCGGGGCCCTCAGGCCGTCCGGACGGCGGTCCCAGATCAGCGGCTGCATCCGAACCACCGTACATGATGGGTCGATGCCTTCCGCCATGCGTTCCTCACCCGAGCACGACCGCGCCGCCGCCGCGTTGCAAACCGTGGCCACGTTGCGCTGCGATGACGACGTCGACGCCGTGTTCGCGTGTACGCGCAAGGAGCGCCAGATCTCGCGGGCCGGCACTCCCTACCTGACGCTCGAGCTGCGCGACAGCACCGGTGCGATCGTGGCCCGCGCGTTCCGCGACGCCGACGTGCTTGCCGGGCGCTTCGAGCGCGGCGAGCTCGTGCGCGCGCGCGGGCGCGTGCAGCGCTTCCGCGACGAGCTGCAAATCGAGCTGACCGCGATCGACCGCGCCGAGGGCCAGTTCGCCGACCCGACGCGCTTCCTGCCGACCGCCTATCGCGACCGCGACGAGCTCGAAGGCTTCCTCGAGCACCTCGCGCGTGAGGTGTATGACCCGGCCCTCAAGGCGCTGCTCGAGACGCTACTTGGCGACGAGCGCCTGCGCGAGCAGCTGCGCCTCGCGCCATGCACGATGCCTGGCCCGGCGTCCGGTGGCACGAGCGGCTCGCGGACGCCGGGCTCGGCGCGTGCCGGTCGCCAGCCGTCGGGGCACCACGCCTACCTAGGCGGTCTGCTCGAGCACACCGTCGCGGTCGCCACGATGGCGCTCGAGCTGTGCACACTTCACCCGCGCCTGGATCGCGACCTGCTGCTCACCGCCGCGATCGTGCACGACTTCGGCAAGACGCGCGAGTTCACCTACGGCGCCGAGATCGAGCGCAGCCGTGAGGGCACGCTGCTCGGGCACGTCGAGCTCGGCCTGCGCGTGATCGCCGAGCATGCGCCGACGATCCTCGACGGCGAGCGCAGGCTCGCGCTCGAGCATTGCGTGATGCTCCACCACGGGCCCGAGCAGTCCTCCGGGCAGCGCTTTGCCTCGCCCGAGGCGCTCGCGCTCTATCGGCTCAACTCGCTCGATGCTCAAGTCAAGGGCGTGCTGGAGCACGGGGGCAGCGCCATCAGCGCCTGACAGCGCGGGCGGGGGGAGCCCGGACCGGGGCTCGGAAACGCTGGAGAGTCCGGTCAAGACGGCTCTCCGCGATGCCGATATACCGCGTGATGGGCGATTTCGCCACGCCAACCGTTGACCCGTCTGTGGACGTCGCGCCTGACGACGCCGTGGAGGAGCGCCGGGCGAACGAGCGGGCGATCGCCGAACAGGAGCAGAAGGGCCTGTACCCGCCGCGCCATCCCGGGCGCTCGCAGCGGATGATCGGTGAGGTCGTCGTGGACCTCGGTCTCGCCGACCGCGAAACTGTCGATGAGGTCGTGTCCTCCGCCCGCTCCCAGGGGCGCCCCACGGGCGTCGTGCTCGTCGAGCGCGGGATCCTGCGCCACGACCAGCTGGCGCGGGTCGTCGCCGAGCGCTTCGGGCTGGACTTCGTCGACCTCGCCACCTATGACCTCGACATGGGCGCCGTCAACCTGATCGGCGTCCAGTCCGCCAAGCGCTATCAGGCGGTGCCCGTCGGCTTCACCGACGACGGCGCGCTGCTGCTCGCGATGGCCAATCCCACGAACGTCCTCACGATCGACGACGTCGGCATGATGACCGGTCGCCGCATCAGGCCCGCGGCCGCCTCCGTCGAGGATCTCAACCTGCTGCTCGCGCGGCTCGCGCGCATGGACGAGTCGATCGAAGACATCGTCGACGAGGAAGAGGAGGAGGGCGGCGAACGCGACCTCAACGTCGATGAGACCGACAGCGACGCCCCGGTCATCAAGCTCGTCCACTCGATCGTCGCCCAAGCCGTCCAGCAGGGCGCATCCGACATCCACATCAACCCCGAGGAGGGCGACACTCGCGTCCTGTTCCGCGTCGACGGCGTGCTCTCACCGGCTGCCACCGTCAAGCGGCGGATGGCGATGGGGGTCGTCTCGCGCATCAAGATCATGGGCGATCTCGACATCTCCGAGAAGCGCGTGCCCCAGGATGGACGCTTCGCGCTGACGGTCGACGGGCGACGCGTCGACATTCGCGTCGTCACGCTGCCGCTCGTCAACGGCGAGGGTGTCGTCATGCGCATCCTCGACCAGGGCAGCACCGTGGCGGTCGACGGCCTCGAGTCGCTCGGCATGCAGGGCGCCGAGCTCGAGCGCTTCTCGCGCGCGATCAAAAGGCCCAACGGCGCCGTGCTCGTCACCGGCCCCACCGGCTCCGGCAAGTCGACCACGCTCTACGCAGCTCTGTACGCGCTCAACGACGGCGACCGCAGCATCCTCACGATCGAGGACCCCGTCGAGAAACGCATCGCCGGCATCAAGCAGATGCAGATCGCGCCCAAGGCCGGCGTCACCTTCGACGTCGGACTGCGCTCGATGCTCCGCGCCGACCCCGACGTGATCATGGTCGGCGAGATCCGCGACCGCGAGACGGCGCACATCGCCGTCGAGGCCGCGCTCACCGGCCACCTCGTGCTCTCCACGCTGCACACGCGCGATGCGCCGAGCGCGCTCGGCCGGCTGATCGACATGGGCATCGAGCCGTTCCTGGTCTCATCCGCCGTCGACTGCATCGTCGCGCAGCGTCTCGTGCGCATGCTCTGCAAGCACTGCAAGCGTGTCCAGAAGGTCTCCGAGGCGGTTCTTGCCGAACACGGTCTCGCCGGCGCCGAGCCGTATGAGGCCGTCGGCTGCTCGCGCTGCGGCGGCAGCGGCTACCGTGGCCGCGTCGCGCTGTACGAGGTCATGACCGTCTCGGAGCCGATCCGCGCGCTGATCCTCGAGCGCGCGTCCGTCGACGCCATGGTCGAGGTTGCGCTCGGCGAAGGCATGCTGCGTCTGCGCGATGACGGCCTGCACAAGGTGCGCGAGGGCATCACCTCGATCGCCGAGGTCGAACGCATGACCACCAGCCTGCTTTAGCGGCCCGACGCTCGGCGTTGTGCTGCGGTGGCGGCGTCGCGCATGTCGCGACGCCGCCCGCGGAGGACCGACCGCTCGCGGCGGCCGGTCCGCGTGCTGCCTTGGGCCTTATTTTTTCGTCGCGGGTTTCTTGGCTTTGTTGCTGGGCTTGCCCTTGCCCTTGCCCGCCTTTTTCTTGTGGTGCACGACCACCGGCTTGGGGTTCAGCCTGCTCCAACCCGCCTCCGAGTCCGGCGGGCAGCCCGTCGGACGGCCGAGGTCGAACGGCCCGGAGATCGCCTGTGTGACGGCGCCCTTTTCGAGGTACGCGTAGGTGACTGTCAGCAGCGGGTCCACGCGCGGCTCCTTGCACACCTTCGAGCCGATCGCGAACTGTCCTGTGACAGTCTCGTAACCCTGCTTGGCGAGGCCGACGCAGTTGAGCGCCCATCCGGGAAATTCACCCGAGCACGAGAACGTGTCCGACAGCGGCTTCAGCGTCGCGTTGGACGTCACCTCCGGTTGACCCTGGATCCCGGTCACCGGCACCTGCGACGCCAGCTGGTAGCCGGTGATCGGACCGTTGCAGTAGAACACGTACTTGAGCTGCTGTTCTTCGCTGCCTTCTTCCGGTTCGCCGGCGGCGATTTTGCCGATGCAGTTGTAGTTGTTGGGGTTGGGTTCTTCGGCATGGCTGATCGCCGGGGTCGCGAGGAGCAGGGCGAGCAAGCCCACGATCGCGGCGAGCCACCATGTCGCTCGGTGGGCTGGTTTCAGTAGGTGCAACGGGGTCTCCGTTTCGTTCGTTGATGGGTTGCTCATCGCCGCAGCAGCTTTTCGACGCTCTGCTTCGGTGAAGCTGGGGAGAAGGCGCTGGAGGGGTGCGCGCCGACCGCGGCGAACGGCGAGATCAGCAGCACCCCCGCCGGTGGCTGCGCGGTCAGCGTCGCGGTCGCCGCGCCGGCGGGCAGGCCGGTCGCCGTGGCGGTGGCGACCGACGCGAACGTGACCACGATCAGCCCGTTTTCGCGGAACGCCGCGGTCGAGGTGATGGTCGGCACGGTCGCCTTCAGGAATTCATCCGCGGCCGTCAGCGCGCCTGGTGTTTCCGGTGCACATGACGCCCCCGCGGTGCCTTCTGGGCAGGGCGGCTGCACGATCGTGTCCAAAAGCTGCGGCCCGCCGCCGGCCAGCAATGCCGCCTCGTCTGCGAACGCGCTGCCGTCGAGGCCCGACCAGCCGCTCAGCAGCGTTCCCGCGGGGACCGCCTGGGTATCGATGTACGGCGCGGCGGCAGCCTTCGCACTCGCCTGTTCGAAGGAGGTGCCGGAGAGCTCGATCAACCACACGTGCGTGACGGGCGCGAGCGTGCTCTTCGGTGTAGTCGACGTCGGTGTGGTAGACGCCGGCGTCGTCGACGCCGGTGTTGTCGTTTCCGCGGCCGGCGTGCTCGCCGTCGCGCTCGCGGCTTCCTGTTCGGTTGAGTGCTTGGCGCGGTGGTGGCGTTTGCGCCGCGGCGTCGCTTCGGCGGTGATCGCCTGGGGTGCGGCGCCCTGGGCGGCCCTTGCGGCGGCGCTCCGGGCCAGCGTCTGCAGCAGCACCGGCAGGCTGGGGTTCGCCTGCGAGGGGGTGGGGGCCGGGCCAATCGCGGCGCCGACAGCAACGCCGACCGCGAGCATCGCCGCGGCCAGCGCAGCGGTCACGCGCGCGGAGGGCGCGCGGAGGGACAACTTTTGATTGTCAGACGTGTTGTTCATTTAGTGGAGCGGAAAACCCGCCAATCTCGTCTGCCCCGCCGGTCCGACCCCGACGGGTTCTGGACCTTGTCTATAAAATAGCTAATGTCGATCGAGACTGTGGGGATATGGTATGTTCCGCGCTCCACGTTGTCAACGTTCGTCAAATCGATCCTGAAACGGAGCCTCTCTGAAATGCATCGAATCCGCCGTCTCTCCGTCGCCCTCACGGTGGCTGGCGTGGTCGGGGTTGCGGCGCCTGCGCTCGCCAGTGCCACCTCGCTCGTCACCATCAGCGGGGCCACGTCCTCGTATCCGCTCGTGTCGCTGCTCGCGTCCAAGTACGTGAAGCTGCACCCGAAAAAGGTCAGGTTCAAGATCACGCAGGGTGGTACGACGGTCGGCCTGAACAACGTCAAAAACGGCAGCGACACGATCGCCGATGTCGCGCAGGAACCGACCAGCGCCGACGCCGGCCTCGACTTCTATCCGATCGCCAAGTACGCGATCTGCGTCGTCACCAACAAGTCCAACACGCTCGGCAACCTCACCGAGAAACAGATCACCTCGATCTTCACCGGCAAGACCAAGAGCTGGAGCGAAGTTTCCGGCGCGACCGCCTCCGGCCCGATCCAGCTGATCACGCGCACGGCGGTCGCCGGCGTGCTGACGAGCTTCAAGTCGCTGCTGCTCGAAGGCAAAAGCGTCGCCGCTAGCGCCACCGAAGAGGCGACCGAGGGTCTGATGCGCCAGCAGGTCGAAAGCACGCCGGGCGGGATCGGGTTCCTCTCCAACTACCAGGCGGACAAAGGCACCGTCAACCCCGTCGCCGCCAACGGCGTCGCGTGCAACAAGACCACCGCCGCCTCCGGGCAGTATCCCGGCGTGGCCGTGTTCTTCGAGGTCACCAAAGGCACAGCCACAGGCGGCGCCGCCTCGTTCATCAGCTGGATCGATCACTCGGCCGCGGCGAAGAAAATCATCGCCAGCCAGTGGGTTCCGATCGGCTAGTGCTCGAGCGGCTCAGACAGCCCTGGCCCAGCGTTGAGCTGGGAAGCCGTGATTGAGCGGCTCAGAAAGCCGTGGCCCGACCACCGCGCCGAGCGTCTGCTCGGCGCGGTGTCGTTGCTCATAGGCTTCGGTGTGGTCGCGATGGTCGTGTTCGTCGCAACGCGCGCGTGGCCGCTGTTCGAACACAACGGCCTCAGCTGGCTGCTCGGCGGTGGCGACTTCGAAGCGGAGGTCAACAGGATGACCGCCGCCACGACCAAGCCGGCCGCGGCCGTCTTTCACCTGCGCGCGTGGCCGCTGATCTACGGGACGCTGATCACCACCGCGATCGCCGTCGTGCTGGGCCTCACGATCGCGCTGCTCTCCTCGGTGTTCATCGTCGAGCTCGCACCCGCGCGCGTGCGCAGGATCGTGATCCCGATGGTGCGGCTGCTCGCGTCGGTGCCGTCCGTGATCTACGGGCTGATCGGGATCCTCGTGCTGGTGCCGTTCGTCAGCAACGACCTCGTCACCACCCACGAGAAGGTGTCCCTCCAGAGCACCGTGCAGCTGACCGGCGGCGGCCTCGGCGTGACCGCGGTGATCCTCACGATCATGATCACGCCGATCATGATCGCGCTGATCTGCGAGGCGCTGTCCTCGGTGCCGCCGTCGTGGCGCGAGGGAGCGGTCGCGCTCGGGCTGAACCCGCTGCGTGCGGTGCGCGCCGTCACGTTGAAGGCGATCCGACCCGCGATCGTCGCTGCCGCCGTGCTCGCGACCGCGCGTGCGCTCGGCGAGGCCGTGATGATCCAGATGGTCTCGGGCGGCAAGACGTTCATCCCGCGTCCCGGCGACGGCGTCGCGTTCTTCTTCGAGCCGCTGCGAACGCTCGCCTCGGCGATCGTCGACTACCGCGACGGTCTCAACTCGCCTGCGCTCGGCGCGGCCGTCTACGGGTTCGCGCTGCTGCTGCTGTTCTCTGCGTTCGCGCTTTCGATCGCCGGCTACCTCGTCAAGCTTCCGCTGCGCAAGTACCAGACACGCGGATGAGCACGCACGCAGCGACAAGCGGCCGCGGCCGGCGCTCCTCGCCGATGACATGGCGCTGGGGCGACAGGCTCGTGCTCGCGGCCGCGTGGACCGTTGGCATCTCGCTGTGCGCGATCGCCGCCGCGATCGTGCTCTACATGGGCTACCGCGGCATCCAGTACCTGCGCCCGGGCCTGATCTTCAGCCGTCCGCAGACGAGCGCCGACCAGGCCGGCTCCGGTGGCTTCCTCGACCCGCTGCTCGGCACCATGATCCTGACCGTGATCGGCATCGTCCTCGCGATGCCGCTCGCGCTCGCGAGCGCCGTGTGGATCACCGAGTACGGCCGTCCGAGCTGGCTCGCGCGCGTGGTCGAGTCGAGCGTCGAGATCGTCGCCGGCACCCCCGACATCGTGATCGCGATCTTCGGGCTCGCCATCTTCCAGACCTCGCTGTTCGCCCCGTTCTCGTTCACCGCCGAAGGCGGCGGCGTGTACGGCAACTCGTTCATCGCCGCCGGCGCGATGATGTCGCTGCTCGCGCTGCCGTCCATCTACACGGCCACCCGCGACGGGCTGCAGGCCGTGCCCGGGCACCAGCGCGAGGCGGCCTTCGCGCTGGGCAAGACGCGCATCACGACGATCCGGCGGGTGCTGCTTCCGAGCGTGCGCTCGAACATCGCCACCGGTGCGACGCTCGGGATCAGTCGCATCATCGGCTCGACCGCGATCGTGCTGATGCTGCTCGGCAGCACGCTGCGCATCGAAGCGCAGGGCTCGTTCCCGGGGGTCAACGTGCTGCGCGGCACCGGATCCTCGCTCACGAGCTACATCTATGAAAACTCGCCCGCCGGCGAAGGCGGCGCCCCGCAGAAGGCGTACGCGGCCGCTTTCCTGCTGCTGATCTTCGTGCTGGCGCTCAACCTGCTCGTCGACAGGATCGGACGCGCCCACGCAGACTCGAGCGGGCTTGCCACGATCGGCGCGGTCGTCTGACCATGGCGGCAACTTTTCACAAATCCGCGAAAAAGACGCTAATCTCAGTGATCTGATGGCCAAAGTCAAGTCGATGGAGTTTGTGCTCGATGAGTGCTGAAGAGATGGTTCTTGACCCCTGGAGCTTCACAGCCGACGAGCCCGAGCGGTCGCTGACGAGCGACGCGCGCGTCGACCCCGTCGAGCCCGGCGCCCCGGTGCCGCCCGTGCGCACGATCGTGCTCGACCGTGCGCCGACGCCCGTTCGCCCCGTGCGCGAGCGCGAGGCCGTGCGAGCATCCATCTCGACCGCCGGCCCTGAACGGCTGAGCCTGCGCGACGTGACCGTCGCCTACGCCGGCAAGGAGGCCGTCAAGTCGGTCTCGCTGCCCGTCCACCAGGGCGAGGTGCTCGCGCTGATCGGGCCCTCCGGCTGCGGCAAGACGACACTGCTGCGTACGCTCAACCGCCTCACCGAGCTCACGGCCAGCGCGTCGCGCCAAGGAGAGATATTGCTCGACGGCGAGGACATCCACGAGCTCGTCGACACGGAGCTGCGCTCGCGCGTGGCGATGGTCTTCCAGCAGCCCAACCCGTTTCCGATGTCGATCTTCGACAACGTCGCCTTCGCGCTGCGCGAGCAGGGGCGCCGACGCCCCGGACGGCGCGAGCTCGAGCCGCTCGTGATCGACGCGCTCAGCCGGGCCGGCCTCTACGACGAGGTCCGCGACGACCTCGACCGTCCCGCGCTGCGGCTGTCCGGCGGCCAGCAGCAGCGCCTGTGCATCGCCCGCGCGATCGCACCCCGGCCCGAGGTGCTGCTGATGGACGAGCCGTGCAGCGCTCTGGACCCGATCTCGACCGGCGTGATCGAGGAGCTGATCGGCGAACTGCGGCGCGACCTGGCTGTCGTGATCGTCACGCACAACCTCGCACAGGCGCACAGGGTCGCCGACAAGGTCGCGTTCATGTACCTCGGCGATCTCGTCGAGTTCGGGACGACGCAGGAGCTGTTCGAGGAACCCCGTGCGACGCGCACGCGGGAATACGTCCGCGGAGCCTTCGGATGAGCACGCGGAGCGCCGCGGCCGGCACGGGGCGATGACGAACCTCGCGCCGGTGCCGTCCGAGAGCCAGACCTGCGCCAACTGCTCCGCGCCGCTCGTCGCCGACCAGCGCTACTGCCTGTCGTGTGGGCAGCCCGTCTCGCCCGTGCGCCTGGGGTTCCTCGACGTGCTCGAGACCGAGCGCCAGCCCCAGCTCGGCCCGGGGACGGTCGGCGCGATGCCGGTCGCATACTCGCCCTACTTCGAGGCCGCCGCCGGTCCTCCGTGGCTACGCCGCTACGCGCCGCTGTTCGCCGTCCTGTCCGTCCTGCTGCTCGCGTTGGTGATCGGCCTGCTCGTCGGCCACTGGGTGACCCAGAACAAAGCCGTAGCCGGCCCGCAGATCATCAAAGTCGAAGGCCTCGGCGGCACGCCGCTCGCATCCGCCGGCACGACCCCGACCAGCACCACGGGCAGCACGGCGACCAAATCCAACAGCTCGGCCAAGAGCGAAGAAGAAAAGGAACAGGCCGAAGCCAAGGCGGAAGAAAAGGCCGAAGCAAAGACGCCCGCCAAAGCGCCGCCCGCGAAAGCGCTGAGCACGACGAAAATCAACAAACTCGAAAAAACGACTGGCAAAGCGCACGAGAAGGAACTCAACGAACTGAGCGCCGCGCCGATCGAAGTCAAATGAGCGCCCCCGGGGAAAACGGCCGCGACCCCGGCGAAAACGGCCGCGAGGATGCCAGCGCGGAGGGCGGGATCGTGTTGCCGGCGGGGGGACTGCCCGCGCCGAGCGGGTCGATGTCCGAGCTGCGCCGCCGGCGCCTGGAGCTGGCGGAGCGCGTCGCCTCGCTGACATGGGATCTCGGCGGCCTGGCCTACGAGATGGCGATCCGTGACCACTATCGCCTGGACGTACTCGCGCGCAAAGCCTCCGAGCTCCAGGAGGCCGATGCGGAGCTCGGCGAGGTGCAGCGGCTGCTTGCGACTGCCGAGGCCGGGATTCACGGCCAGTGCCGCTCGTGCGGCGCGGTGCACAGTCGCGGCGCCGCCTACTGCTGGCACTGTGGCGCGCCGCTCCTGCAGGAGGCACGCCCGACCGTGCTGCAAGCTGAGCCCTCCGCGGGCTGAGCGCGCCCTAAAAAACGCGTATAACGATCGCTATACAGCACTCGCAAACTGTGACTGTCTGCGTCCGCCACGAGTGGTCGTCTTAGTTCCCACAACACGGACATGCGTATAACTATCGTCATACAAACCGCGGCACTGACGCTGACCGCGGCGCTGGCAGGCGCCGGCCTAGCCGGCTCAGCGGCGGCCACAGCCGCGCCCGCCCACCGCCACAGCCACAGCCACAGCCACGTCCACAGGCCAAGCGGGTCGCCGCGGGAATATGGCTGCCCGATCCTGCCGGCGGAAGACCCGCTGAACCAGGAAATCGCGAACGCGCCGGTCAACTCGAACTCGGCGAACTACGTCGCGAGCATCGGGCTCAGTGCGCACCTTCACCCCGACTTCGGTACCAACCCGAGCTACGGCATCCCCTACACGGTGGTGGGCGAAAGCCAGCCGAAGGTGCCGATCAAGTTCACGAAATATCGCTCCGAATCGGAGCCCGGCCCTTACCCCGTGCCAGCGAACGCACCGATCGAGGGCGGCGGCAAGAAGGGGCACGGCGACAAGCATGTGCTGGTGGTTCAGGAAGGCAGCTGCAAGCTGTATGAGCTGTATGACGCACACCGCAAGGGCACGGGGTGGGCGGCGGCATCGGGCGCGGTGTTCAACCTGCGAAGCGACGCGCTGCGCCCCGAAGGCTGGACCTCGGCCGACGCGGCGGGCCTACCGATCTTCCCGCTGCTCGCCCGCTACCCGGAGGTCAGCAAGGGACAGATCGACCACGCGCTGCGCGTGACCGTGCCGAGCACGCAGAACGGCTACATCCACCCGGCGACGCACTACGCGTCCTCGAGCTCGAATCCAAACCTGCCGCCGATGGGTCTGCGTCTGCGCTTGAAGGCGAGCTACAGCCTCGCCGGCTTCAGCGGCGAGTCGCTGGTGATCCTCGAAGCGCTCAAGCGCTACGGCCTGATCGTGGCGGACAACGGCTCGCCCTGGTTCATCACCGGCGCGCCCAACCCGGGCTGGAACGACGAAAACCTCGAAGAGATCAAGCGCGTCCCCGGCTCGGAATTCGAAGCCGTCGAAAGCGGCCCGATCCTGCACGGCTGAGCCGTGCGCTCGAGCGTCGCTCGGGCCGAGCCGCGGAGCCCTAGAGCCTAGGCCTGCTGGGCAGGCTCTGCCGGTGCCTCGGCGCCCTGCGCGGGGGCCGGGGCCACGGGTGTGGCGACGGGTGCCTGCGCGGCGACGGGCTGCGGTGGAGCCGGCTGCTGCTGCACGCTCTGCGTGATCGTCGGCTTCGTCTCGCCGCTGATCGAGTCCTTGAACTCGCGCATTCCGGAGCCGAGCGAGCGGCCCATCTCGGGCAGCCGCCTGGCGCCGAAGACGAGCAGCAACACGATCAGCAGGAAGGCGATGTGGAGTGGGTTGTCAAGTCCCATGTGCGTTCAGTCTACGACTTTTCGCCGGCCTCGCCACCACGTAGCGCCCTGTGGACGAGCTGTGCCGCGACGATCACCATCAGTGCCGCGAATGCATCACGCAGCACCGTGCCGGAGAGCGTGTTCGCGAGCGCGACACCCCCGGCGGCGCCGGCGAGCGACAGCAGCCCGAGCAGCAACGCGTCATGGCGACGCACGTTGCCGTAGCGGTCCTGGCGGTAGGTGCCGACCAGCGCGACCGGGACGATCGCCAGCAGTGACGTGGCCTCGGCGTGGTGCTGGTCGAGGCCGACGAAGAACACGAGCCCGGGTACGAACAGCACGCCGCCGCCGACGCCCAAGAGCCCGGCGATGACCCCGGCGGCGAGACCGATGACGACGGCGCCGATCATCTGACGAGCTCGACGGCGCTGGCGATCAGCACCGCGGCGAACAGCAGCGCAATCGCGCGCTGGCGCAGGCGCTGCTGCAGCCAGGTGCCGATCAGCACGCCGCCCACGGCGGGGATACCCACGAGCGCGGCGTCGAGCACGTTGACGTTGCCGTAGGCGCCCTGCACGGCCGCGGCGAAAGCTGCGATGAATACGATCGCCGCGAGCGATGTGGCGGTTGCGGCGCGCTCCTCATAGCCGAGCCAGAGGATCAGCAGTGGCACGATCACGCTGCCGCCTCCGACGCCGAACAGTCCGCTGAAGAGCCCGGCGAGCGTCCCGATCGCCACCAGCTTCAGCGGCCGCGCGAACGTGGGCTCAGCGGCCACTTGCACGAGCGGGCGGGCCGGCGACCATGCGCGGCATACTAGACCCCGTGTCCCCAGCCGCAACGCTCGTGGAGGCGCTCGAGCCGATCCGCGCTGACCCAGGTCGCTCGGCCGTGCTCTTCGACATCGACGGTACGCTGGCGCCGATCGTGCGCCACGCGGCCGATGCGCATGTCCCGGAGGCGACGCGCGGTCTGTTGATCGAGATCGCGCGCCGCTACCGCGTGGTCGGCTGCGTGAGCGGCCGGCGTGCGAGCACGGCTCGCCAGATCGTGGCGATCGGGACGATCGCCTATGTCGGCAACCACGGCGGCGAGCTGCTGCGCCCCGGTGCGACGAGCCCGGAGGTCGACCCGGAGCTCGCGGCGTGGACCGCGCGCGTGCGCGAGTTCGCGGCGCGCGTGTACACGAGCGAACTGCAGCGCATCCGCGTACGCAGCGAGGACAAGGACACGATCGCGGCTTTCCACTGGCGCGGCGCCCCGGACGAGGAGGCCGCCGAAAGCGCCGTTCAGGAGATCGCGCGGCGCGCCGAGCAGGAGGGCTTGGCCGTGCACTGGGGCCGCAAGGTGCTCGAGGTGCGCCCGCCGGTGATGCTCGACAAGGGTCTGGGGATCGCGGCGCTGCTGCGCGGCACCGACGTCAACGCGGCGATGTACGTCGGCGATGACACGACCGACCTCGATGCGTTTCGCGGCCTACGTGGGATGGTCGGCTCGGGAGAGCTCTCGTGCGCGGTGTGCGTGGCGGTGAGCTCCGACGAAGCGCCTCCCGGCCTGGCGCTCGAGGCCGACCTGACGGTGGACGGTCCGGGCGGCGTACGGGAGCTGCTCGAGGCGCTGCTGTAGCGCTGTGCGGTTCGTTGACTTCCTCAGAACCACGGTGCTGCTGAGCGCCGGCGCGGCGACGGCGCTGGCGGCGGTCACGGTGATCGCGGCGAGCGCCCGCTCTGACACCCAGCTTGCGGGCATCGCGGTCGCCTGGTGGCTGATCGCGGCCGGCATCGGCTCGACCCTCGGCAGACGCGCACAGACCAATCCACCGATCGCGCGGCTGCTCGCGAGCGCGCAGGCGAGCAACTCGCTGCCGGAGCTCCACCCGAGCGCAATCCTGCTGAACCGCCTGTGGCCGCTGGGCCTGTTCACGCTGCTGTCGGGCGGCCTCGCCTTCCTGGCGCCGCAGATCCCGGGCATCGCGGCGGGCTTCGCGATCATCTGGGCGCTGGCGTGGCGACGCCAGGACGCGGCGGTCGAGGCGATCGAGGAGCGCGATGGCGCGTCGTTCTACGTGCGCCGCACCTCGCCGGTGCGCCCGATCGCGCTGATGCGCACGCCGGGCTTCAAAGCGGCGCGTCCCGAGCACGCCGACGGCGCCGTCACCTGAGATGCAGGCTGCGCCCCGCGCGCTCGACGTGCTGATCGTGTCGCTGGGCTCCACCCAGGGGTTGCGCATGGCCGACGAGGAGCTGCGCGATTCGCTGCAACGGGCCGGCGCACGGGTGCAGATCGCGCGCGCGAAGCGACCGCGGCCGGTACGGACGCTGGCGCTGACAGACCTCTCGTGGGCGCGCGCGGCGCGGGCGGCTGCGGACGCGGCGCTCGCGCAGCTGAGCTCGCCGCCGCGAGCGATCATCTACTCGAGCACGACCGCCGCGCTGTTGTGGCGGCGCCCTGGCGCTGTTCGCTTCGACGCCACATCAGCGGCTAACAGGCCGGGACGCCATGGGCTGTGGCAGCGTCCGCTAGAGCGGCGCAGGCTGGAGCGCGCGCCACTGCTGCTGCCGTGGAGCGTCGCCGGCATGAGCCAGGCGCCCGCGGGCGCGCTCGCGGAGGAGCGCACGCTGGTCGTGCCGGTGCCGGTCGAGGCATCTGGGGCGCCGGAGCGCGAGCGCGATATCGCGGCGATCACCTACGCCGCCAATCCGATCAAGAAGGGCTTCGACCGCGTCCTCGAGTCATGGCGGCGGGTGAGCGGTGAGCTGCCGGCGGGCGTGCCGCGCGAGCTGGTGGTGGCGGGTGCGACGGAGGAGGATCTGGAGAAGGCCGGCCTGCCGGCCGGCGAGGATGGCGTTCGCGTCGTCGGTGCGCTTGCACAGGATCAGTACCGCGCGCTGCTGCGCCGCGCCCGCGTGTTCGTGTGCGCGCCGCGACGCGAGGACTACGGCATCGCGCAGCTCGAGGCGCTGGCCGACGGTTGCGTGCTCGTGACCACGCCTGCGCCTGGACCGTATGCGGCGCTGGCGCTCGCGCGGGGTCTCGACCCGACGGCTCGTGTCGGAGGATCTCGAGGGCGCCCTGCGAACGGCCCTTTCGGACCCGCCGACGGACTATGCCTCGCGCGCCGCCGCGGCACTGGCGCCGTTCACGCGCGCGGCCGTGGACCGAGTGGTCGCCGATCGCCTGCTGGGGCGCCTGCTCAACTGATGCTTCCTTTGCGCATCGTTCTCAACTCCTCCCACGAACGCGTGTTGGCGACATCGTCCTTGGTGAGCCACGCGCGCCGCGCCGTGTACACACCCCAGCGCATGTTCGCGAGCGTGCGCGTGCGGTGGGCGTCCGAGTCGATCACGATCGTGACTCCCGCGCGCGCGGCGGCGCGCGCGTTGATGTCGGACAGGTCGCGCCTGTCGGGGTTGGCGTTGATCTCGAGCATCGTGCCGGTGCGGGTGGCTGCGGCGAAGACGGCGTCCAGGTCGATCGCGTAGGGCTCGCGGCGCTCGATCAGCCTGCCGGTGGGGTGGCCGATGGCGTCCACGGCGGGGTGCTCGATCGCGGCGACCATGCGCTCGGTCATGGCCTGCCCGTCCATGGCGAACGACGTGTGCACGCTCGCGATCACCCAATCGAGCTCGCCCAGCAGCGCGTCGTCGTAGTCGAGCGACCCGTCGGGCAGGACGTTGACCTCGCTGCCGGCGAGCAGCTCGATTCCCTCGATGCGCGCGTTGGCCTCGTGCACAAGCTCAATCTGGCGGCGCAGCTGCTCTGCGGAGACGTCGTTGCCGAAGCCGTGGCTGGCGGAGTGGTCGGTGATTGCGAGGTACTCGTAGCCGCGCTCGCGAGCGGCGAGCGCCATCTCCTCGATCGTGTTGTGGCCGTCGGAGGCGACCGTGTGGCTGTGCAGGTCGCCGCGGATGTCCTCGAGCTCGATCAGCTGTGGCAGGGCGCCGGTGCGAGCGGCCTCGAGCTCGCCGCGATCCTCGCGCAGCTCCGGCTCGATGTAGGCGAGGCCGAGGCGCCCGTAGAGGAGCTGCTCGGTTTCGCAGGTCTCGGTGGCGCCGGTGGCGTCGTCGAGGATGCCGTACTCGGAAACGTGCAGCCCGCCGCGCACGGCGGCCTCGCGCAGCGCCGCGTTGTGCCTGCCCGAGCCGGTGAAGTGCTGGAGCAGGTTGCCGAGCTGCGCGGGAGCTGCGATCCGCAGGTCCACGCCGATCCCGGAGTAGGTGCGCGCCCTGGCGCCGGACTTGCCGGCGGAGCTCACCTGCTCGATCTGGGTGAGCTTGCCGAGGCTCTTGGCGAGCGTGGTCGGCCGGGTCGTGGT
This sequence comes from uncultured Solirubrobacteraceae bacterium, assembly GCA_963827455.1. Taxonomy (GTDB): domain Bacteria; phylum Actinomycetota; class Thermoleophilia; order Solirubrobacterales; family Solirubrobacteraceae; genus Palsa-744. The sequence goes on from CAWHAW010000018.1 coordinate 53,938, forward strand.
AGCGATGATGTCGATGTCCTTGACCGAGTCCGCGCGGCGGCGAGCGGAGCCGGCGAGCTCGACGTGCGTGCCCTCGCCGGCCCGGGTCCGCAGGCTGCTGACGAGCTCCTCGCCGATCTCGAGCGCCCGCGGCAGCAGGAACCGTGGCGCTGGACGAATGCCGGGGCTCCTGTCGAGCTCGTCGAGTGACGTGATCACGCTTTCCTCGAGCTTGGGGCCGAGTCCGCGCACGGTGCGCAGGCGTTGGGCAAGCGCGGCCTCGCGCAGCGCCTGCGGCGAGTCGATCCCTAGCTCGGAGTGCAACAGCCGCGCGCGCTTGGGGCCGAGGCCGGGCAGCCGTGTGATCGCGATCAGGCCCGGCGGGAACTTCGTTCGCAGCTTCTCCGCCGCGGGGATCGCGCCGGTCTCGACGAGCGCGAGGATCTTCTCCTGGAGGGTCTTGCCGATCCCAGGCAGCTCGCTGGCGCGACCTTCGCGCGCCAGCGCGGCGACGGACACGGACGCCTCGCGCACCGCCTTGGCGGCGCTGCGGTAGGCGAGTACGCGGTAGGCGATCGCGCCGTCCAGCTCGTACAGGTCACCGAGTTCCTCGAGTGCTTCCGCGATCGCTGCGTTGGACAGCTCGGGCACGTTGGCTAGGGTACCCGGGCGCATGTCCGGCGAGCCCTGGCTGATACTCCCTACATACAACGAGGCCGAGAACGTGCGGGCGATCGTCACGGCCGCCTCCGAGGTGCTCGCTGCGGCGGCGCCCGACGGATTTCGCATCCTCGTCGTCGACGACGGCTCCCCGGACGGCACCGGGCGCATCGCCGACGAGCTGGCGGCTGAGCACGATTGGATGCAGGTGCTGCACCGCACCGAGAAGAACGGCATCGGCCCGGCATATCTGGCGGGCTTTCGCCACGCGCTAGACGCGGGCGCCGGTTACGTGATGGAGATGGACTCGGACTTCTCCCACGACCCCGCCGACCTCGCCCGGCTGCTGCGCGCCGTCCACGATGGCGCGGATCTGGCGCTCGGCTCGCGCTACGTACCCGGCGGGGGCGTCGTCGACTGGGGGCTGTTGCGGCGCTTCATCAGCGAGGGCGGCTCGACCTACGCGCGGCTCGTGCTCGGCGTACGCGTGCGTGATCTGACTGGTGGCTTCAAGTGCTTCCGTCGCGAGGTGCTCGAGGCGATCCACTTCGACAGCGTGCGCTCGCAGGGCTACGCCTTCCAGGTCGAGCTGACCTACCGCGCCGTGCAGGCGGGCTTTCGCGTGGTCGAGGTGCCGATCGTGTTCCGCGATCGCCAGCAGGGCACGAGCAAGATGTCCTGGCGGATCGCCGCCGAGGCGATGTGGCTGGTGCCGCTGCTGCGCTTCCGCTAGCAGCGCCCTTCAGGTGCAGCGCCGGCCCGTCGATGGGCTAGAGATGGATGTCTCGGCCTACGCGTTCGCGCACGGCATGGAACACACGCGCGCGACGCTGCGGGCGTGGCAGCGCGCGCCGCTGAGGGTGATCGGGCAGTGGGTCGCGGGTTCGGCGCTGGCCGCGGTGGGCCTGCTGCTCGCCGTGTGGGCGGTCGCGTCGCTCGACCACGGCTACCAACAGGTCATCACGCTGCAGCCGCCCTTCGAAGTGGGCGATCTCGGGAACGTCGCGGGCCTGCTGGGCGCCAACGCGCTGGTGCTTGCACTGCACGCGATGGCATGTGTGGCGGGCTTCATGGCGGGCAGCTCACTGCCGCTGCAGGCACAGCAGCACCACGGCTTCGCGCGTTGGGTGCACGAGCGCGGCGCGCGACTGGCGATCGTGTTCGTCGTCTGCGCGACCACGTTCTCGCTGAGCGCCCAGGCGTATGTCATCGGGCATTCGCTCGCAGGCGTCTCACACTTCCTGCGGGTCTCGCCGGGGGTATTGCTGCTCGGCGTGCTTCCCCACGCGATCCCAGAGCTGGTCGCGCTGTTCCTGCCGCTGGCGGCCTGGATCATCGCGAGCCGCCGGGGGGAGTGGGATCAGCTGCTGGCGGCGACGATCGTGACCGTCGCGCTGGCGATCCCGGTGCTGATTGCCGCCGCCTTCGTCGAGGTCTACGTCTCGCCGCACCTGTTCACCGCGCTCACCCATATTCATCCACCAATCGTGCGTAACAGCGAAGGCTGGATCGTCACCGTGCGGTGATCCGCAGCGCCGTCAGCGCTCAGGTGCGGGGCGCGTTCTCCATGACCTCGCGTGCCGCGTCAGCTTCGGCGCGTTCCGCTGCCTCTTCTTCGTCAGAATCACGCGACTCGGCGCGCAGCAACCACCACAGGAACAGCAGCGAGACGCTGATCGTGCCGCCGAGGATTCCAATTCCGGTGGACGACGCGAGCGGGACCATCCAGCACACGATACCCCCGATCCGGGCGCCCCGGTGACATCAGGTACCAGCGTTCCCGACCCCGCGTGGCAGCCATCCGAACACCCTTCCTTCATTTTGTATAGTAAAGGCAAGCGACCAAGGAGATCCCAATGGCAGGCACCCTCACACAGATCACAGACAACAACTTCGACGCCGAGGTGCTCGAGGCGGAGGGCCCCGTGCTCGTCGACTTCTGGGCCCCGTGGTGCGGCCCCTGCCGCGTCGTCGCTCCCGTTCTCGAGGAGATCGCAGCCGAGCGCAGCGATCTGCGCATCGTCAAGCTCGACATCGACGAGAACCCGCAGACAGCGGCCCGTTTCCAGGTGCTCTCGATCCCGACCATGATCCTGTTCAAGGGCGGTCAGCCCGTCAAGACCGTGATCGGCGCCTACCCGAAGAAGAAGCTGGAGCAGGAGCTCGAGTCCGAGCTGACAGCCGCCTGACGGCCGATGGCCGGCGCGGAGCGGCGTCCTCGGTCGCTCGCGTGCAAAGCACGCCACGCTCCCTGCGTCCTTGCTCCGCTTGACCCTCGGCCGTCAGGGTGCGGGCTGCATGCGCGAAAGCGAGATCGTCAGGGCCAGTGCCGTCGATCTCGGTCTCTTCTGAGTAGCCCGGCTCGGCAGCGCCGCCGAGCACCGCGCCGAGCTCGAGCTTGACGGCGAGCGTCTCGCCGACGAGATAGTCCCGGTGGGCGTGCGCGGCGTCGGTCAGCGCGGGGTCGCCGGCGAGCGCCAGCTCGATGCGGTCCTCGACCTGCAGGCCTGCGCTCTTGCGTGCGTTCTGCACCGCGTGCACGATCTCCCGGGCGCGGCCCTCACGGCGCAGGTCCTCGTCGATCGAAAGATCCAGCGCCACAGCGTGCGCCCCTTCGCGCTCGACGCTGTAGCCGTCGGGCGCGCGCATCGTGAGGATCACGTCATCCGGCGAGAGCGTGTGCTCGCGTCCGCCGACCGAGATCCCGATCTTCGCGCCGTCGCGTACCGCGGCGGCGACGCGCGCAGGGTCGAGCGCCGCGATCGCGTCCGCCGCGAGCGGCATCTCCCGGCCGAACAGCGGCCCCAGCGTGCGGTAGTTCGCCTTGACCTCGTAGCTGCCAAGTTCGTCCGCCGCGGCGACGAAGCGCACGTCGCGCACGTTGAGCTCCTCGCGCACCACGTCGGTCAGGCGTTCGATTGCGCCGCGCTCGCGGCCGTCGGCCACGACCACCGCCTCACCGAGCGGCTGGCGCACCTTGATCTTCGCCTGTCCGCGAGCGCCAAGGCCGAGGCGCACCGTCTCACGCGCCAGCGCCATGGCCTGCTCGAGCTGCTCGTCGCGGGGCGCGAGCTCCGCCGCCGTCGGGAAGTCGCACAGGTGCACGCTCGCCAGCTCGCCGTCGAGGTTGTCGTAGATCTCATCGGCGATGAACGGGCAGAACGGAGCGAGCAGCTTGGCGATCGTCACGAGGCACGTCCGCAGCGTCTCGAACGCAGCCGACTCGCCATCCCAGAAGCGCCTGCGCGAGCGGCGCACGTACCAGTTTGAGAGCTCATCCACGAGGCTCGCGATCGCTCTCCCCGCCGTCGTCGCGTCATATGCGTCGAGGCGCTCGGCGACCAGCTCGGCGGTAGCGGCCGTGCGCGACAGTGCCCAGCGGTCCAGGTCGGCGTCGGGGCCCTCGCGCGCGTCCTCGCCGGAGCCGGAAACGGAGCCGGGTGCGGTCGCCGTGCCGCCCAGCTCGCCCGCGCTGGCCTGCGCGTAGAGCACGTAGAAGTAATACGTGGACCACAGCTGCTTGAGGAACAAGCGCACGCCCTCGCCGATCGTCTCCGCCGAAAAGCGGTAGCCGTCCCACGGCTGCTTGGAGGTGAAGAAGTACCAGCGAAAGGCGTCCGCGCCGTAGGTGTCGAGCACCAGCCATGGCTCGACGGTGTTGCCCTTGGACTTGGACATCTTCTGCCCGTCCTCGTCGAGGATCAGGCCGAGGCACACCACGTTGCGGTACGGCGCTCCCCAGGACAGGAGCGTGGAAACCGCCAGCAGCGAGTAGAACCAGCCGCGTGTCTGATCCTGCGCCTCGCAGATGAAGTCCGCGGGAAAGCGCTCCTCGAACGTGTCCTGGTGCTCGAACGGGAAGTGGTGCTGCGCGAAGGGCATCGCGCCCGAGTCAAACCACACGTCGATCACCTCGGGAACGCGCCGCATCGACTCGCCGCACTCGCGCGCGCTGTCCCCAGCTCTGTCCGTGGCGACGTGCGGGCACGGGAAGGTGACGTCGTCGACGTAAGGGCGGTGGTGATCGGCGAGCTCGCTGCCCGAGCGCTCTTCCAGCTCGGCGAAGGAGCCGACGACGTGCACGTGTCCGCGCGCGCAACGCCACGCAGGCAGCGGCGTGCCCCAGTAGCGCTCGCGCGAGAGCGCCCAGTCGACGTTGTTCTTCAGCCAGTCGCCGAAGCGCCCGTGCTTGACGTGCGGCGGGTGCCAGTTGACGGTCTCGTTGGCGGCGAGCAGCTCGTCGCGCAGGCGCGAGGTCGCGATGTACCACGACGGTTTGGCGTAATAGAGCAGCGGCGTGCCGCAGCGCCAGCAGTGCGGGTAGGAGTGCTCGTAGTCCTCCACTCGCAGCAGCAGGCCACGTGCGCGGAGGTCGTCGATCAACTCGTGCGTCAACGCGGGGTCCTTGACGAAGCGGCCCTCGAAAGAGCCGCCGTCGCGGCTGCGCACGCGCTCGTCATAGGTCCCGTCCGGGCGCACCGGGTTGTACAGCGTCTCGGGGCGCGTCGGGTCGAACGGCACGCGCGGCGAGGCCGCCGCCACGCGGTAGTCGTCCTCGCCGAACGCGGGTGCAAGGTGCACGATGCCGGTGCCATCCTCGGTCGTGACGAACTCGTCCGCGACGATCGGCAACCGCCCCGACTCCCGGTCGCTGGCCGCGAAGATCGGTCCAAGGTAGGAGTCGTAGCGTTCCACCAGCTCCGTGCCGGTGAAGCGCTCCGCGATCTCCACGTCCTCGCCGAGGACCGGCGCGACGCGAGCCTCCGCGAGCACGAAAGTGTCACCGTCGACGCGCGCCGTCACGTAGGTGGCCGTCGGCGAGACCGCCACCGCGACGTTCCCCGGCAGCGTCCACGGTGTAGTCGTCCACACCAGCAGGCGCTCCTCGCCGTCGCCCACCGGCAGCTTCAGGAAGACGCTCGGATCGATCACGTCGCGGTAGCCGAGCGCGACCTCGTGCGAGGACAGCGTCGTCTCGCAGCGCGGACAGTACGGCACCACCTTGCGCCCCTCGTACAAGAGGCCGCGTGCGTCGATCTGCGCGAGTGCCCACCAAACAGACTCGATGTAGGTCTCATCCAGCGTGCGGTAGGCGTGCTCGAGGTCGAGCCAGAAGCCGATTCGCTCGGTCAGCCGGTTCCAGTCCTCGAGGAAGATGAACACCGACTCGCGGCACTTGGCGTTGAACTCGGCGATCCCGTACGCCTCGATCTCAGCCTTGTGGTGGATGCCCAGCTCCCGTTCCACGGCGATCTCGACGGGCAGGCCGTGGCAGTCCCAGCCGCCCTTGCGCTCGACTCGATAGCCGCGCATCGTTTGAAAGCGCGGGTAGATGTCCTTGAACACCCGCGAGAGCACGTGGTGTGAGCCCGGTGGGCCGTTCGCGGTGGGGGGGCCCTCGTAGAAGACCCACTGCTCGGCGCCCGCGCGCCGGCGCAGCGACTCCGCGAAGACGTCGCGCTCGCGCCAGCGCTCCAGCACCTCCAGCTCGAGCGCCGGCAGCTCCTGGCGGGGATCGACCTCCCGGGGAGGTATCAGCGGGTGTCGGGGGCGCGCGCTCACGGGGAGGGCCATTCTAGGCGGCGCCGGTCCGGCGGCTCAGCGCAGCTTCGGCGGCGCGGCGAACAGCCCGTCGAGGCTGCCGGCGCGCGCGTCGGCGGCGCCGCCGAGCGGCGCAAGGCCGAACGCGCGCTCGATCGTCGCGAGCACGCCGTAGTGGTCGAGCGGACGTTGTTCGCGCCCGCCCGGCCGCACGTCCGGCCCGGCGACGACCGTCGCGATATGCCCGCCCGCGGCGGCGCCGCAGCAGCCGGCGTCGCTGCTGCCCTCGTCCCAGGTCAGGATCAGGAAGCCGTGGGGACCGAGCTCGCGCAGCAGCGCCGGCAGCGTCCACGCGAGAAAGCCGTCCGCCGTGCCGAGCGAGCAGTCGTGACCGTCGTCGCAGAGGTTCGGGCTGACCCAGGCGAACGTGGGAAGCGTTCCTGCCCGCAGGTCCGCGGCGAGCGCTTCGAAGCCGACGAGCAGGCGGCAGCGCGCTTGGTTGTGCGCGACGTCTTCGTAGTAGGCGAACGGATCATGCTTCTTGGCGTAGGAGCCGGCCTGCGCGCCGAGGAAGCACGGATGCGGCAGGCCCTCGAGGTAGGCCTTCCATGAGATCCCCGCCGCCTGCAGCTGATCGACGAGGTTCGGCGCCGAGACCTTGCACGAGCTGCAGTCCGATTCGATCCCGTCGGTCGAGCCGCTCGTCAGCGCCAGGTAGTTGGGCAGCGACGGATGCGTGATCGCGTAGCTGTGTGTCGCGAGCCCGTAGCGGCGTGCCAGTGCGTTCACATACGGAGCCGAGTCGCTGCCGATCACTTCCCCGTACTCGGCGTTCTCCATCATCACGACGACCACATGCGAACGCCGGGAGGGCGGCAGCTTCGCCGGCGGTCCGACACCCAGGGGCCGGCCGGCACGGGCCGCGCCGCAACCGGCGGCCAGCGCCGCCGCCAGCAGCGCCACCGCCAAGCAAATGAGTCTCGTGTATGCGCGCAGGCGCTCATCCTCGCGCAGGCGGCGCCTACGATGAGTCGATGCGCCTGCGCCTCTACCACCACCCCGACGGCGCGCGTGTCGCCTACCGCGAGGTGGGGGCCGGTCCGCCGCTGGCGCTGCTGCACTCGGGGCTGCTCACACACAGGGAGTGGGAACCGGCTGTCGAGGGGCTCGCCGACCGCTTCCGTGTGGTGGTGCCCGACCTGCCGCTGCACGGCGACTCCGAGGATCGCCCGCGTCATCCCTACACGCTCGATTGGTTCGCGGAGGTGATCGGCGGTTTCGCCGCCGAGGTGCTCGGGCCACGCCCGCTGCTCGCCGGCCACGGCGCGGGCGCGGAGATTCTCCTGCAGGCCGTGTTGAGCGGACGCACGCGCCCGTCGCGGCTCGTGCTGATGCCCAACCGCCTGCACGCGCCGCCTACGTGGCCGCGCAGGCGCACCGCGTGGCAGCTGACTGCGCAGCTCGCTGCTGTCCCCGGCCTCGATCGACTGCTGGCGTCGTGCGCGTGCGCCGTGTTCACGCCCGAGCGCGGCCTGCGGCTTTCGGCTCGCGGCAACCCGGCCGCGGCCGATCTGGTGCGCCACGCCTTCGCCGACGTCTCGGGCAACTCGAGCCTCGCCCGCTCATGGGCGAGATGCGCGCGCAATTGGCCGCGCGGGGCGCAGAGTCAACTGCTCGAGGGCTATCCGCGGCTGGACATGCCGGTACTGCTGCTGTGGGCCGACCGCGACCGCCTGCACCCGCTGGCGGGCGCCGAAGAGGCGCTTGCGCTGTTGCCGCGAGGGCAGCTGCGCGTGCTCGAGAGCGTCGGCTTCCTGATGGCCTACGACGACCCCGTGGGCCTGGTGCGCGAGCTCACGGCGTTCTGCCGATAGGTTTTGGCTGCCACCTGGTCAGGCCACGGGCTCTGCGCGCCGGCCTTAGTATTCCTATTGTGAACACCGTATAACTATGGTTATACGTAGTCGAAAAGGAGAGTAGATGCCGGAGAAGCAGCTGTGGGGCGGGGAGACCGCCAAGGCCGTCGAGAACTTCCCGATCTCCGGCGAGACCGTGCCCACCTCGGTGGTCCACTGGCTGGCGCGCATCAAGGGCGCTGCCGCTGCCGTCAACGGCGAGCTGGGGCTGCTGTCCAAACGCAGCGCCACGCGGATCGAGCGCGCCGCTGCGGAGATCGCCGCCGGCAAGCACGACAGCCAGTTTCCGATCGACGTCTTCCAGACTGGCTCGGGCACCTCGACGAACATGAACGCAAACGAGGTCATCGCGACGCTCGCAGGCGAAAAAGTGCACGCGAACGACGACGTCAACATGGGCCAGTCCTCCAACGACGTGTTCCCCTCCGCGGTGCACCTCGCCGCGCTCGACGTCGCTCAGAACGAGCTGCTGCCTGCGCTCAAGGAGCTCGAGCGTTCGTTTGCGAGAAAGGCAAAGAGCTTCCAGAACGTCGTCAAGGCCGGACGCACACATCTGATGGACGCGGTGCCCGTCACGCTCGGGCAGGAGTTCGCTGGCTACGCCGCGCAGATGGCGCTCGCCCAGGAGCGCGTGCGCTCGGCGCTCGTGCACGTCGGGCAGATCCCGCTCGGCGGGACCGCCACCGGCACCGGTCTGAACACCCACCCGCGCTTCGCGGAGAAGGTGCGCGCGCGCCTGCGCAAGGAATCCGGCCTGCGCCAGATCGCGGCGCCGCTGGATCCGTTCGAGGCGCAGGCCAACCGCGATGCGCTGGTCGAGCTGTCCGGCGCGCTGAAGGTGGTGGCGGTCTCGCTCACGAAGATCGCGAACGACCTGGCGCTGATGGGCTCGGGTCCACGCACGGGCATCGGTGAGCTGCTCCTGCCCGAGCTGCAGAAGGGCTCCTCGATCATGCCGGGCAAGGTCAATCCTGTGATGCCCGAGGTCGTGCTGCAGGTGTGCGCACAGGTGATCGGCAACGACACCGCGATCACGATCGGCGGGCATGCAGGGCCAGTTCGAGCTCAACGTGCGCATTCCGCTGATCGCCCGCAATCTGCTGCAGTCGTTGCACCTGCTGTCCACGGCCACGCGTGCATTTGCCGAGAAGTGCGTCGAGGGCATCCAGGTCAACAAGGCCGGAACGGCCGCCTCGGCTGGCGGCACGCTCGCGGTCGCAACGGCGCTCAACGGCGCGATCGGCTACGACAAGGGCGCGGCGATCGTCAAGAAGGCGACCGCGTCGGGGCGACCGCTGCGCGAGGTCGCGCTCGAGGAGGGCGTGGACGCGAAGCTGTACGACGAGACGATCGATCTGCGCAAGATCGCCAGAGGGAATCGCGGTTAGTCCCCCGGCAGTGCAGGCGCGGAGGCTGGCATTTGCGACGGCCGCGGCGCTCGCGGCCGCGGCGCTCGCGTGGCCGAGCGCCGGCGGCGCCGTCGCGGGGCCGGCAACCAAGGTGGGCTGTGGCCGGGCGGCGCCCGAAACGCTCGCCCAGAGCGTCGGGTGGGTTGCGAAGCAGATCTACTACGGCGAGGTCTCGAGCTCGCGGACGGCGGCGGACCGCCACCAGGTGGAAAGCTACGCGCCGCTGCTGCAGGCGCTGGCGCGCGATCAGCAGGCGGCGACCAAGGCAGCCGTCACGAAGCTCGTGTACTCGCACACGCACATCGTGCGCCTGCGCGTGATCCGCGGCTCCAAGTTGCTGGCGGATGTCGGCGGCCCGCATGTGTTGGCGCCGCTAGGCGGGACGCTGCGCCTGCATGGCCGCGTCGTCGGCCGCTACCTGCTCTCCGTGCAGGACGACCTCGGCTACGTCAAGATCGAGACGCACTTCATCGGAGCGCCGCTCGTACTGCGCACCGGCGTCAAGGCCGTTCCCGTCGAAGGGCTGCTCGCTCCCGGGCCTGCCGTGATCCCCGAACACGGCCCGGTCACCTACAGGCGCGTGATCTACCAGGCGTACTCGTTCAACGCAAGCGCCTTCCCCAGCGGTCCGCTGCGGATCTCCGTGCTCGTGCCGCTGCCGGCGGCCCTCGCGCAAGAGAGCTGCACGGTCATCAGGAACTCTGAGCTTGCGCTCGTTGCACAGCGCGTGTTTGGCCGTCTGGCGCTCTCGCACGTGGGCTTCTCGACAGGCATCCAGCTCGTGGGCACGCTCACGCGCGGGCTCTTCTACGTCCGCGCCGGGTCGCACCTGCTCGCCGGCAGCACCACGCCGGGGCCCGCGCGTCTGCCGAGCTCCGGCTCGGTCCGCTACCGCGGCGTCAGCTACGAAGTGTTCTCGTTCCTGGACGCCAGCAGCGCGGGTTCGGTGCGCATCTACGCGCTGTTTCCCGCTAGCTGACGGGTAGCGCTTTGTACATCCGCGCGACGGTGCTCACGACATCCGGCTTCGGCTGGCCACCGTAGGTGAACAGGCCCTTCTGGTTGAGCCCTTCGATGAGTCTCAGCTTGGGAAGCACGCGTTTGATCGAGCCGCCGCTGAACGTGGGCGTGAGGGGGTAGTCGCGCAGCACCCAGATCATCATCGCCGTGAGGCGCGGGTCGGCGGCGTAGACGGAGATGTGCTCGGCGAGCAGTTTCGCCTGGTAGGCGTAGCTGCCCGGGCTGCCGGGCGGGTTGAGGCCGTTGGATTCGGCGCCGAACTCGCTGACCACGAGCACCTTGCCCGGGAACGTCCGTTCCATCGCGCTCAGGCGCGCGCGCATGCTCGTCGCCAACTGCGTCGGCGAGTCGTGCGGGTTGTCATACCAGCCGGAGTAATCGGTCTCTGCGACGGCGTCCACTTCGGAGTACAGCGAGCCCGCGTGCGTCGGCGGGTGATCGCCCCACACGTCCACCGCGACGAGGCGCGTGGGGTCGTGCGCGTGCAGCCAGCGGGTGAGCGTGCGCACGTATTCGACCTCCTGGCTGTCGCGCCCGTTGTTCGCGACCTCGTCCACGAGGTTCCACGCGAAGATCGACGGGTGCAGCTCCTCTGCAAGCACGGCCGTCCTCGCCTGCTGCTCGGCTTCGGCGAGCAGCTTCGGCGTGGTCGAGTACCACATCGCTGCGCCTTCCACGGGGCCGATGCCCTGCCACACGAGGATGCCGGCTTCGTCGAGCCGTTCCAGCAGCGCCGGGTCGAGCGGGTGCTGGGAGCGAACGACGTTGGCGCCGATCGCCTTCAGCTCTTCCACGAGCCTGTTCTGGTCGGTGGGGCGCAGCGCGTCGCCGTGGCCCTGCGCGTCCTCCTGCAGCGAGGCGCCGTGCAGCCTCAGCTGTTGGCCGTTGAGATAGACGTGACCGCCGTGCCAGGTGAGCTGTCGGAGCCCCACGCGCGCGGAGTAGCTGCTCTCGCTGCCGATCGCGAGCGTCAGCTGATAGAGGCTGGGGCTCGCCGGCGACCACAGCGCGGGCTGCGCGACGGTGACGGTGGTGGTGTCGGTCGTGGACTGGTCATGTCCAAGCGTTACCGCCGGAAAGCTCAGGGGAACGGTCTGCGAGCCATCGGCGAGCGAGCCCGTCGGCGTCAGCGCGCGGCTGGTGGCGTAGTTGTGCACCTGCACGCTGACGGTGACGGTCGCCTGGGGTGGCGCTGAGCCGGGCCCGCCGGCGCCGGTGCTGAGCGTCGTGTGCACGGTCGGCTCGGACAGCTCGCTCGCGCCGATGGGACGCACTTCGACCTCGCCATCGAGACCGCCCCAGTTGAACCACGTGCGGTGAAAGCCTTCGCGTGCCTGCTGGGCCGGGTTGCGCCAGTCGGTGCGCACGACCACCGTGTGCGCGCCCGGCGCGAGCTTCACGCGCTCTTCGAACGGCAGGTAGGAGCCCCGGTGCGAGCCCAGCCGGCGCCCGTCCACCCACACCGTCGCGAGGTAGTTCGCCGACTGGAACTCGAGCGCGTAGACGCCGCGGTTGCGGCGTTGAAGCTCGTGCGATACCACGCGATCGAGCCTTCGTAGTTGGCGCCGCCGGCTTTCCCCGTGTAGGGCGTCGGATCGACCACGTTCGGCACGCTGACGCGTGGCGCCGGTGAAGCCCCCACGAGCGAACCCGCGCGACAGGCCCTGGTTGCTCGCATCCCGTCGCATCGTCCACTGCGTCAGCGGCACGCGCCCGCCAGGGCCCGCGAAGATGACGGGCTTGCTCGCCGGCGCTTCCGCGGCGGCCGCCTGGCCGGCGAGCGCGACACACGCGAACGCAAACGCGAAGGTCGTCTTGGTAAGGGTTCTAAGCATGGTCTTTGCGGGCGGGGGCGCCAACACGAGCCGGTCATTGTGCCGGTTGTGCCGGTCCCCTGTGCCGCCCGACCGTTTCAACAACGCCGCCGGGCGTTCAGAGCGGCGCGGCGGCGGGCTCTGCGGCGGCGGGCTCGGCGGCGGACTCCGCGGCGGGCTCCAGCAGGCGCCCCAGCAGCGCCAGCGCTCCGGCCTTGTGCAGCGGCTCGTTGAGGTTGCCGCACTTCGGCGACTGCACGCACGACGGGCAGCCGCTCGAGCACGGGCACTCGGCGATCAGGCGCCGCGCGTCCTCGCACAGCTCCTCGAAGCGCGCGTATGCGGTGCGCGTGATGCCGATGCCGCCGGGGTGCCCGTCGTAGAGGAAGATCGTCGGCGCGCCCGTCTGCGGGTGGAAGTTGGTGGACAGGCCGCCGATGTCCCAGCGGTCGCACATCGCGATCAGCGGCAGCACCGCGATCTGGGCGTGCTCGGTCGCGTGCAGCGCGCCCAGCAGTATCTCCGCCGGCACGACCGGGCCGTCGCCGACCGTCGCGGCCAGCCCGAACGCCGACGAATCATTAAACGAGATGCCACCCGAGAGATCGGTCGGCAGCTCGAACCACAGCGCTTGCGTGGCGAAGCTCGTGGGCGGCAGCTCGAGTGCGATCAGGTCCACCTGTGCGTGGTCGGTCAGGCGCCGGCGCTGGTAGGCGAGCACGGTGTCGGTGACGCTGACCTCGCCGAAGGACAGCGTCACGCCGAGGGCCTCGCGGCGGTCGAGCAGCCGCACGATCTCGGTGTCGGTCTGGGCCTTCGGCTGGGTGTACCAGTCGCCGCTGAAGGGGGACACGAGCGCGCGCCGGCGCTCGAGGTCGAGCTCGCGCACCTCATAGGAGCGCCCCTGGTGCATGTAGATCGCGCCCTCGTGCACCGTCGAGTGTGCGCGCGCGGCCTCCGTCGAGCCGAGCAGCTCGCCGGAGGAGACGTCGACGATCGCAAAGCTCTCAGGCGAGGCCGAGCGCAGCGAGACCTCCGCGGCCGGATAGGATCCTGGGCGGCTGGGGACGTAGGCGGAGGCGATCGTGCCCTCACGCCGGCGCAGCTCGCCGGCGCTCTGCAGGATCTCCGCATGGGCCTCCCAGCGCGGCCCCAGAAACTCTCCGTCGGCACGCGACAGCGGCCCCTCGTGCGCGGCGCACAGCAGGTGCGCGCGGTAGATCAGCGGGCTCTCGTGGTCGAGGATCGCCGCCTCGACGGGGCGCTCGAGAAAGTCTTCGGGATGGCGACAGAAGAACTGGTCGAGCGCGTCCTCCCCGGCGACGTACACCGCGAGGCCGCGGCCGCGGCGCCCGGCGCGCCCCCACATCTGGCGCAGCGACGCGACCGTGCCCGGGAACGTGACCACGACCGCGGCGTCGAGCTCGCCGATGTCGATGCCTAGCTCGAGCGCGTCGGTGGTGATCACCGTGCACAGCTCGCCCCGCACGAGTTGCTGCTCGAGCTCGCGCCGCTGCTGGGGCGTGTAGCCCGCGCGGTAGGGCTGGACACGCTCGGCAAGCGCAGCGTCGGTGCTCTGGAGATCGTCCTTGACGAGCCGGCTGAGCACCTCGACGCCCTTGCGCGACTTCATGAAACAGATCGTGCGCGCGCCGTCGCGCGCGAGTCGCGCAAGCAGCTCCGCCGCCTCGCCCAGTGCCGAGCGGCGCGTTCCGAGCGCCTCGTCGGTCAGCGGCGGGTTCCACACCGCGATCTGCCGGTGCGGCGTCGGCGAGCCGTCCTCGTCGATCAGGCTCACGTCCTCCAGGCCCGTCAGGCGCTCGGCCAGCTCGACCGGGTTGGCGATCGTCGCGGACGTGAGCACGAAGCGCGGCTCGGTGCCGTACGCCGCAGCGATCCGCCTCAGCCGGCGCAGGACGTTGCCCACGTGCGAGCCGAACACGCCGCGGTAGGAGTGCGCCTCGTCGATCACCACCACCGCCAGGTTCGAGAACAGCTCCGCCCACGCCGCGTGGTTGGGCAGGATCCCCATGTGCAGCATGTCCGGGTTGGTGAGCACGACGTTTGCGCTCTTGCGGATCTGGCGGCGCGCCTCGCGCGGCGTGTCGCCGTCGTAGATCGCCGGGCGAACGCGCTTGGGCAGCCCGAACGCCGCCAGCGCGCGCGATTGGTCCTGGGCGAGCGCCTTCGTCGGGTACAGGTACAGCGCCCGTGCGCGAGCATCGCGGCAGAGCACATCGAGGGTCGGCAGGTTGAAGCACAGCGACTTGCCTGAAGCGGTCCCCGTGGTGATGATCGTCGGGCCCGCCCACGCCGCGTGCAGAGCCTGCGCCTGGTGGGAGTACAGCTGCTCGACGCCGAGCCGCTGGAGCGCCGCGAGCACGTCCGGATGGAGCTCCGGCGGGGGCGCTACCAGCCGCGCGCGTCCGGCGCGTCCGCGGCCTTCGTGTGCCTCGCGCACGAGCCGCCCGTCGTCACGTCCCGCGTCCAGCAGCGCGCTCCACGGCTCGGTTCTGCGGTCGAGGGCCAAGGACTTGAGATAGTAGAGACGATGTCCCCGACCGCCGCCGAGCACTGGGCGCAAGCCCGCTCCTTCCACCATTCGCTGTACCCGGCGCAGCGGATCGCCGCCGAGCGGACGCACAGCGTGTCGGTGTGCCTGCCGGCGCGCGAATGCGCCGGCACGGTCGGCGAGATCGTCGGCACGCTCGTCGCGCTGCGCGAGGTGGGTGTGCTCGACGAGGTGATCGTCGTGGACGCGGCGTCTCCCGACGGGACCGCCGCCGTCGCCGAACGCGCGGGGGCGAGCGTGTGGCAGGAGGCCCAGCTGCTCCCCGCATACGGGCCGGTGCTCGGCAAGGGCGACGCCATGTGGCGCGCGCTGTCGGTGCTCGACGGCGAGCTCGTGTGCTTTCTCGACGCCGACACGGAGAACTTCTCGGCGCACTTCGCGACCGGCCTGCTCGGCCCGCTCTTGTGCGAGCGCGGCGTGTCGTTCGTCAAGGGCTTCTATCGCCGTCCGCTGCGTCAGGACCGCGTCGCTGGCGAGGACGGGGGCGAGGGCGAGGACGGGGGCGAGGGCGAGGACGGGGGCGAGGGCGGGGGGCGTGTGAACCACCTGACGGCGAGGCCCGCTTTGCGCCTCTTCTATCCCGAGCTCGCGGGCGTGCGCCAGCCGCTCGCCGGCGAGGTGGCGGCGCGGCGCGAGCTGCTGGAAGGGCTCGCGTTCGCCACCGGCTATGGCGTTGAGATCGCGATGCTGATCGACGTGTGGCGCAAGCTCGGGCTCGAGGGGATCGCGCAGGTGGACCTGGACGAGCACCACAACCGCCACCAGCCGCTGTCGGCGCTCGCGCCGATGGCGCTGACGGTGCTTGCCACGATCGCGCGACGGCTGAGCCGTGAAGGACGCCTGGTGGACGGCGAGGACGTGGCGGTCGACCTGGAGCTCGCGCCGGTGGAACGTCCGCCGTTGGCCCGCGTGAGCGTGGCGTGAGCGGGCCGGCGTCGGAGTCCGGCGCGGCTCGGGCGCGCTGTCTGTACCTCGACCTCGACAGCACGCTGCTGGGGCGCGGAGCGTCGATGCTCCACGACGGCGAGGGCAACGTGACGATCGACGGCGTGCGCGCGGTGCAGACGTGCCTGCGCGCCGGCGTCGAGGTGGTGCTGATGTCGGGCAGGCGCCGCGCGCAGGTGATGGAGGACGCGCGGCTGCTCGGCCAGGCCTCCTACATCTTCGAGGCGGGCGCGTGCGTGGTGCTCGACGGCGAGGAGCACTGGCTGACCGGTGAGCTCATGCCCGGCGAGTTGACGATTGCCGAGCAGATCGAGCGCTCGGGCGCGCCGGCGCTGCTGCTCGAGCACTACGCGGGACGCCTGGAGTATCACGAGCCGTGGCACGTCCAGCGCGAGGTCTCGCACCTGTTCCGCGGCCTGGTCGACGCGTTCGATGTCGATCGCGTGCTGGCCGAGAACGGTCACGAGAACCTGCGGCTGGTGGACAACGGCGTCGTCAACCGGCGCTCGCCCGCCCTGGCGGAGCTCCCGCACGTACGTGGCTATCACCTGGTGCCGGCCGGCGCCTCGAAGGTCGGTGCCGTCGCTTTGCATCGCAGGATGCGCGGCTACGAGCGCGCGGAGACCTTCGCCGTGGGCGACTCGCGCGAGGACCTCGAGTGCGCCGCGGAGGTGGACGTGTTCTGGCTCGTGGCCAACGCAGCCGAGCGCGATCCGTCGATGCGAGAGGCGGTCAAAGGACACGCCAACGCGCGCGTGACGGAGGCCGGCCACGGCCCCGGCGTCTACGAGGCGGTCGTCAGCACGCTGATGGCCGCTAGATGATGCCCTCGCGCTTCTCCTCCTCGTAGAGTCGCTCGACGACGAACTCCTTGAGCAGCGTCTGGTAGCCGGTGTTGCGCAGCGCGGCGAGTGCCTTCAGACGCGTGAGCGTGAACTGGTCGAAGCGCACCGCGATCGGGGTGGTGCGCCCGGGCCTGATCATGTCCTGCATTCGCAGGGCCTTCTCGCGCTTGGCCTGTTGCGCGAGGAACTCGTCGGGGTCGAGCGACAGCCCTTTGACCGGGTCGACTTCTCCTGGGCGGGTGCGTGCCATGGGGTTTTGTTTCTCCTTTTGCGAGCAGTGTGCTCTATGGTATCTACGGCGTTTATACTATAGATATACGGAGCCGCGCGCGGACTACTCTCCTCCCGAGCGGAGCTCCTACCGCCCGACGAGTCGCGCCCAGACGCGCCGCCAGAATCCCGGGGTCGGCCGTCGGCGCCAGAGCGCTGCCGGTGGCACGGTGGCGCGCACGAGCGCGACCCAGTCGTTGAGTGGGAGCTCGCCTGCGATGAGCCGGGCGAGGGCGCTGGTGACCGGCGCCGCGACGCCCGCCGACTCGAGCGCTCGGGCGAGCAGCGGCACCGACTCGAGCGCCTCGACGGCTTGGCCGATCCGCTCAGGGATCTCGGCGGCGGGCACGCCGGCGGCGAGCAGCTCGCCGGCGCGGCGGTTGCGGCTCTCGCGCGCGAGCGCGGTGGCGACCAGGTCGCCCGCGCCGGCGAGGCCGATCATCGACTCCGGTCGCGCGCCGAGCCCGTCGGCGTAGCGCCACACCTCGGCGAAGATGTGCCCGGCGGCGGCGCCGGCGGCGTTCAGCCCTTGCGCCTCGGTGGCGCCGGCGGCGAGCGCGGCGGCGTTCTTGGCGGCGCCGGCGAGCTCCACGCCGATGGGGTCGTTGGAGAGCTCGCATATGACGCCGGCGCGCGTGAACACCTGCGCGAGCGAGCGCGCGAGCTCCTCGTCCTCGCACGCAGCCACGAGCGCTGCACCCGCGTGCACCATCTCCTGCGCGTGCGCGGGGCCGCCGATGCACGCGACCCGGTCGGGGCCGAAGGTCGCGCGCAGGACGCTCGTCGGTGCTCGTCCGTCGGGAGGCACGAGTCCCTTGGCGACCGAAACGATCGCCGTGCGCTTGCCCAGTCCGGACGTGCCGAGCCCCTCGATCACGGCGCCGAGCCCGTGCGAAGGCACCGCCAGGAATACGTAGTCCGCGCGGGCGACGCCCGCGGACGCAGGCTCGATACGCAGCCCGGAGACCAGCTGCACGCCAGGCAGGTAGCGGACGTTCTCGCGCTCCTGCTCGATCAACGTCGCCTGCTCGTCTGTGCGTGTCTGCAGCGTCGTGCGCAGTCCGCCGCGCGCGAGCAGCACCGCCAGCGCGGTCCCGAACGAGCCGGCACCGATCACGGTCGCGCGCCGCCCAGGCGGCGACAGTGCGCGCACGCGCTGCGGGCGTACGGCCGGCTGGGGATCGGACTCGGTTGCGCATGCGCTGGGCGAGCGTAGCGATCGCGTCTCGTGGCAGTCATACCGCGACGCCGGCGGCGGCGTGGTCCTCTGCGATCGTGAGCGCATGCCCGAGGGCGACACCATCCACTACGCCGCAGCGCGTATCCGCGCGGTGCTCGAGGGGCACGTGCCCGAGGAGATCATCACGCCGCATCCGCGCCACCGGCACGAGCGTTGGCCAGAGCGGCTGGCGGGTCGCGCGGTGCGCGCGGTCGACGCGCGCGGCAAGCACCTGTTCGTGCGCTTTGACGGCGGCCTGACGCTGCACTCGCACCTGCGCATGACCGGCGCGTGGGACATCCACCGCGAGGGCGAGCGCTGGCAGCGGGCGCGGCGGCGAGCGTGGCTGGTGCTGCACCACGGCGGCTGGGAGGTGGTCGAGTTCGACGGCCCGTTGCTCGAGCTCAGGAGCGACGCGCGCACGCGGTCGGACCCGCGCGTGATGGCGCTCGGCCCGGACGTGCTAGGCGAGGGCTTCGACACGGCGCTGTTCCTCGCGCGGCTGCGCGCCGATGACCCCGGACGGCCGATCGGCGACGCAGTGCTCGACCAACGCACCGTGGCGGGCATCGGCAACGAGTGGAAGTGTGAGTCGTGCTTCGCCGTGGGCATCGATCCGTGGCGGCCGGTGGCGGACGTCGGCGACGAGGAGGCGCTCGCGCTGGTCAGCTTCGCCCGCGAGCACATGCGCGTTTCCGCGCGCGAGGGCTGGAGTGCGCGTCCGCGCACGGTCTACAAGCGCGCCGGGTTGCCGTGCCCTCGCTGCGGCACCGAGATCCGGGCGCGTGGCCAGGGCGAGCACAACCGCATGACCTACTGGTGCCCGGGCTGCCAGCGCTGAGCGCCCAGCTCAGACGATGCCGGCGAGCTCGCGTCCCACGGCCACCAGCGCCGCGCGGCTGCGCGCCTGGAGGATCAATTGCAGATCGAGGATCCGCGCGTCGAAGGAGTCGAGCGCGTTCGCGGCGGTGACCGCGTAGGCGGGCACGCCGCCCTGGCGCGCTCGGGTTGCGATCTCGAACGCGACGCTGCCCGCCAGCGTGTGCTCCTCCAGGCGCTCCACGCCGATGATCACCGCACGCGCGTGGCGCATGCGCTCATCGAAGTCCAGCTCGTGCAGCACGCGCCGGATGTGCTCGCCGTCCTGGCCGTGCTCGCTGGGAGGCGGCAGCGGGCAGACGTCGGGCTCGGGCAGGCCGCCGGCTCGCGCACCTCGGGCGATCGCGTCGGCGACCGCGTCGCCCGTCAGCCGGGGCCCAAATGGCGCGCACGCGATCAGCAGACGCCACGAGACGCCGACGACGTGCCGCTCGCGAGCGCGCGCGGGCACCCGGTGCGGGTGAGTCGTCGTGCTCGGGCGCTCGCTGCGTGGCGTCACGATCGGGCATCCTTCCAGCAATGCCAGCCGAGAAAGCGCAGCCCGTGGTGATGGAGTTCTGCGGGCACGACGTGCGGGTCAGCAATCCCGGCAAGCTCTTCTTCCCCGACCCAGGGATCACGAAGCTCGATCTCGTGAACTACTACGTCGAGTGCGAGGAGGCGGTCGTGCGCCACCTGCGCGAGCGTCCGACGGTGTTGAAGCGCTGGGTGGACGGCGTCGCGGGCAAGCCGTTCTTCCAGAAGCGGGTGCCCGACGGCGCGCCGGAGTGGCTGCAGACGGCGACGGTCACCTTCCCCAGCGGCCGCCACGCGCGCGAGCTGATTCCCAACGACGCGGCGCACCTCGTGTGGGGGGTGAACCTCGGCGTGATCGACTGGAACCCGTGGCCGGTGCGGCGAGAGGACCTCGACCATCCTGACGAGCTGCGCGTGGACCTCGACCCCCAGCCCGACGTACCGTTCTCGGAGGTGCGCGAGGTGGCGCTGGGGGTGCGCGAGGTGCTCGACGAGCACGGCCTGCGGGGCTATCCCAAGACCTCGGGCTCGCGCGGAATCCACGTGTACGTGCGCATCGAGCCGCGTGAGAGCTTCGAAGAAGTGCGCCGTGCGGCGCTGGCGCTGGCGCGCGAGGTGGAGCGGCGCATGCCCGGCCGCGCGACCAGCCGCTGGTGGAAGGAGGAACGCGAAGGGGTGTTCATCGACTACAACCAGAACGCCCGCGACCGCACCGTCGCATCTGCGTACTCGGTGCGCGCGGTGCCAGACGCGCGTGTGTCGTGTCCGCTCGAGTGGGACGAGGTGCCAGACGTCGAGCCGGCGGACCTGCGCCTGCAGACCGTCCCGACGCGCCTGCGCGAGCGCGGCGACCCGTCGGCGTCGATCGACGAGCATGCCGGGCGTCTGGACGGACTGCTCGAGCTGGCGGCGCGCGACGAGCGCGAGGGCCTCGGGGACGCGCCGTGGCCGCCGCACTTTCGCAAGCAGAAGGGCGAGCCGCCGCGGGTACAGCCAAGCCGCGCGCGCAAGACCCAAGAGGAGGGCGCGTGACGCTGCCGCTGGCGCCGACCGTGAAGCCGCAGCTGGCACTGTCGCGCAAGGAGCTGCCGGAGGGCGAGGACTACGCGTATGAGATCAAGCTCGACGGCTTCCGCTGCGTCGCGTTCGTCGACGGTGAGGACGTGTTTCTGCAGTCGCGAAACGGCAAGCCGCTCGGGCGCTACTTCCCCGAGCTGACGTTCCCTGCGGGGCGCTACGTGCTCGACGGCGAGATCGTCGTGCGCGACGCCGACGGGCGCGAGGACTTCGACGCGCTCGGCCAGCGCATCCACCCGGCGGTCTCGCGCATCGAACGTCTTGCGGGCGAGACCCCGGCCGTTTACGTCGCCTTCGACCTGCTTGCACGCGACGACGACTCGCTGCTGGAGGTGCCGTTTGCCGAGCGCCGCGCCGCGCTCGAGCAGCTGCTGCGCGGCGAGGCGTTCGCGCAGGCGCCGGTCGAGCTGATGGAGACCGTCGCGAGCGCCGGCGAGGCCGAGCGCTGGCTCGCGCACGCCGAGGGAGCGATCGCGAAGAACCTCTCCGCGCCGTATCGCCCGGGCGAGCGCAAGGGGATGGCGAAGGTCAAGCGCGTGCGCACGATCGACGCGGTCGTCGTGGGCTGGCGGCCGGGCAAGGAGCCAGGCACCGTCGGCGCCCTGATCCTCGGCCTGTACGACGGCGAGAAGCTGCGCGTGGTCGGGCACTGCTCCGGTCTGAGCGCAGCCGAGAAGAAGCGGCTGGTCGGCTTCCTGGCTGGGTACGAGTCCGGTGAGAGCGGCTCGGCGGATCCGAGTCGCTGGAGCGCGGGCAAGGACCTGGAGTGGGTCGGCCTGCGCCCCGAGCTGGTCGTGGAGATCGATTTCGACCACGTCTCCGCCGGGCGCATCCGTCATGGCGCGAAGCTGCGCCGCTGGCGCGATGACAAGCCGCCGCGGGAGTGCACATTCGAGCAGCTCTACAGCTGAACTCGGCGGCGAAGAGCGTCGTCTAGCATCATCGTGGTGAGCGGCGAGGAGGGCCAGACAACGGCGACCGTCGCCGAGGAGGAGTACCTGCAGAGCCTGTTCTGGCTCCAGGAGGCGGGACTGCCGATGACCGGGGCGAACGTCGCCCGCGCGATGCAGCTCTCGCCGCCGACCGTCCACGAGATGATCGGGCGCCTCGAGCGCGACGGCTACATCACGCGCGGCTCAGACCGTGCGATCGCCTTCACCGGCAGCGGCGCCGAGCACGCCGAGGGCATAGTCCGCAGGCACCGCCTGATCGAGCGCTTTCTCACGGATGTCCTCGGCGTGCCGTGGGATGAGGTCCACGAGGAGGCCGAGCGGCTCGAGCACGCGATGTCGCCGGTGCTCGAGGAGCGGATGCTCGCAGCGATCGGCGACGCCAAGACCTGCCCGCACGGGCACCCGCTCGTCGCCGGCGCGCGCCTCGCAGGCGTGCCGCTCGCGGACGTCGAGGTCGGCGCGAAGGTGCGCATCCTGCGTTTCGAGAACGAGGCGGAGGATCTCCTGCACTACCTCAAGGCGTCCGGTATCGAGCCGGGCATGGAGGCGGTGATGGCGGAGCGCGGCCCGGAGCACGTCGAGCTGCAGACCGCCGACGGCCGGCGCCTGGGCGTCACGGCGAGCGTCGCCGAGACCGTGTCGGTGATCGCAGACCCTTCGCCGCCGGCGCGCACGGCGCTACCCGAGCAGCTGGTGCTGGGGCAGCGCTACGGCCGCTAGAGCGCGGGCGTCCCGTTTGGCGCGGGCCGCGGATAAGCTGGCGCGAGACACACGACGACGGGGGACGAGATGGCCGAATCGCTGACACTGTTCGTTTGCCACGGAGACGAAGGGGGACCGCGGGTGCACCCCTGCCGTCGTGTGCAGGAGGCGCTAACGTGCGGCGAATATCCCGTTCGAGAAGGTCGTCGCGGCTCACGGCAGCCCGATCCCGTTCCTGCGCAAAGGCTCGCGCGAGGAGCTGAGGGAGCAGACAGGGCAAACCAAACTGCCTGCGCTGAAGCTCGCCGATGGCACCGTCATCACGCCTTCGCGCGCGATTCTCGAGTGGATCTCGACCAGCCAGGCGCCGGCTGGTTGAGGCCGCCTCGGCGGGCGTGAAGCTATGGCCGGCATTAGAGCGGTCGTCCCGCCTGATTTGCCCGCTCACATATCGGCAAACACGGGGCGAACAGCTGTTCACGATATATGTGCCGAACGCTTCCCGCCGACTCGTGTTCCGGGCATGCGTCTGTTACCCTCTGATGAGGAATGACCAGCAACAACGTAGACGCCCTGCTGAACACCGCTCCAATTGCCCTGGTCGAAGGCCTGAAGCAACTCCGCGACGAGCGAGCCGCCATCGAAAGCCGTGAGGCCGTCCTTAAGCAGCTACTCGACATTCAGATGGCGCAGGGTGGCCAGCTCGCTGAGGAAGTGACGGTCTTCGCTGCGGAAAACGGCATCGGACCCCCCCGTGAGCAGATCAGACAGGTCATGATCTCGAAGCAGGAGGACGAACCGATGCTGCCGCCGATCGCAGTGCACGAGGCGCTTGTCGAACGCGGGAATCGGACCATCACGCTCGACAACGTCAGGACAACAATGAAACGGATGGCCGACGATGGCGAACTCGTCCGACCATCAGGCAGCGCGCCCATCTACGGGCTTCCGAACATCCCGCAGTCGGTTTTGGAAATGGTCAAGCAACAATTGGCCGAGATCGTTGAGACTGGCGAGAGCTGACGAGATGCAGAGGCCCTGGACCATCAAGGAGGGGCCGGAGTATGCGAAGTCGGTTGACGAGTGCGGCGTTCCAGACGAACGTCTGCAGGTCCACCTCGCCGCCATCAGATGCGGCCTCAGATGGGATCCGTGGTTGCACTCGCACCCTTTCGACGGCGACGCGCGCCGCGTGATCCGGACAAACGATTACGTCGGCGAGGGATTCACACTAAGCGCCTACTACGTCCTCTACAACAACTTCACGCTTGAAATCAAGTGGATCGAGGCATCGCCGCTCCCCGACGGAGAGTCGGATCTCGAGACCATGCTAGAAGCGGACACCGAGGGCGACGCCCCAGCAGCCGCTTAGTAGGTTCTGGTTACCAGCCGAAGGTGGTCGCTAGCTCGCGACCGCGCTCG
Organism: uncultured Solirubrobacteraceae bacterium; assembly: GCA_963827455.1. GTDB lineage: Bacteria > Actinomycetota > Thermoleophilia > Solirubrobacterales > Solirubrobacteraceae > Palsa-744. Next base: position 77,677 of record CAWHAW010000018.1, read on the forward strand.
AGTGCAGCCTCGGGCGGTGGCCGCCGCGAGATCAGTTGCGTCTCCAACGGGATGTCCTGTTTCAGCTCCACGAGGCTCCAGCCGGGCGCCCAGTCGTGAGATGCCTCGCTGAGGTCGGTCGCGCGCAAACTGCCGAACAGCTCTATGACCTCGTCCACGAGGCCGATCTCCTCGGCTGTGAACCGTGAAAGGTCGGGCTCCCTCAGAGCGTGTGTCACGGTCGTCGTCCCCGCGGTGACCGTCTCGACGTCCCCATCGTCGATCATGTCTTTCCGCAGCGGCAGCAGTGCCCGAAGCGCCGGGCCCATCGGAAGCTTCTGGTAGCGCGCGCCTGTGATCGGCTCGCCAAGGCGCTGCAACGCGCAGGCATCCGCGAAGAACAGGACCTTGTTGAGGAAGATGTCTCCCCGGTTCTCGCCGTCACTACGTGAGGCGACGTAGAGGATTAGCTGGCGCAGCTTGTCGGTGTCTTGGCTCCAAAAGGACATAAGCGTTCCCCCGATGATAGACGTGCAATCGCTCACCGTAAACGAACGAGCGGGCGACTCATCGGTCCGGTGTTCGTCTTCGAATGCTCGGCGCCTGCTCAGTCTCATTTTTTCGTTGCGCACGGGCAACACTGGCTTCTGGCCGTCTGCCCGCCCACGCGCGGTTTTTGAGCAGGCGCATCGCGCTTGGCCCGAGCGGGGAGAAGATCGCCATCTGCCCTTGCTGCTGCCCGACGCGATCGAGACGCAGGCCGACCCGGACGGCGCGACGCGGTCATCGCCGGCGGCCCGACCGAGCTGATCGCTCCGGACTGTGACGTCGCTGCGACCGCCTGTGATAGCGCTGGTCCTGCAGGGCCAGCGCTACGGACGCTACAGCGAGCGGTAGGCGTCGGCCAGCCGCGCGATGCCGACGTCGATCTGCTCTGGAATGACTCCGGAGTAGGCGAGGCGCAGCGTGTTCTCGCCACCGTCGAGCATGAAGTCGGTGCCCTTGACGAAGGACACGCCGCGCTCAGCCGCTGCGTCGAACAGGGCGTTCACGTCGGCTCCCTCGGGCAGCGTCACCCACATGAAGTACCCCCCCTCCGGGGCGACGAACTCGGCGTCGGCGAGCTCGCTTCGCAGCGCCTTGGCGAGCGCCTGTGCGCGTTCGGCGAGCGCAGCCTTGACGGTCTCGATCGAGCGCTCGATCGCACCCGAGGCGCAGAACTCGTAGACGATCGACTGCGAGACCATGTTCGGCGAGATGTACGTGTTGGTCGCGAGCTTTGCGATCGATGCGATCAGATCGGGTGGGCCGACGAGGTAGCCGACGCGGATGCCGGGGCACACGGTCTTGGAGAACGACGACGCATACACAACGCGCTCGGGGTCCATCGACAGCATTGTCGGCAGCGGTTCGCCGCTGAAGCGCAGCTCCACATAGGGGTCGTCCTCGAAGACGATGAAGCCGTGCTCTGCGGCGAGCTCGAGCAGGCGTGTGCGCTTCCCGAGCGACAGCGTGTAGCCGGCTGGGTTCTGAAAGTTGGGGATGATGTGCGCGAGCGTCGGCCGCGCGGCGGCGCCTGTGACGGAGAGGAGGTCCGCGAGCGCGTCGGTGTCGATCCCGTCGGGCTCGAGCTGGACGGCGTGCACGCGCGCGCCGCGCCCGCGCAGCGACAGCAGCGTGCGGTCGTACGTCGGTCGCTCGACGACCACCTCGTCGCCTGCTTGCACGAGCTGCTCGAACAGGAACGCGTCCGCCTGCATCGATCCGTTCGTGACCAGCACACGCTCCGGCTCGACGCCGTGACGGTCGGCGATCCAGCTGCGCAGCCGCGGATAGCCGATCGAGGTTCCATATGCGGTGGTACCCGCAGGGTCGCTTTCGAACGCGCGCACAGCAGCATCGCGTAGGCCCTCGACATCGACGATGTCGAGCGACGGCGCGCCGCGTGCGAAGGAGATCGTGGGTCCAGCGGTGCTTGGCACAGCGGCGTAGCTTAGGCGTCCAAGCAATTCGTCGTAGTCATGGGCCAGCTCGCGCGCTGCCTGGTCGAGCCGTTCGCGGAAGCGCAGCAGCTCGGCGGCACCGGGAGCCTGCGGCGCGCGCCCGATTCGCACGCGGCCGGCACCCTCAGGCGCTCGCCTGTACGCCCCGGTCGTTGCCCTCGGCACGCGGGTCACCGGCGGTGCGCTCCTTGGAGGTAGCGAAGCTCGGGGTGGCCACGGGGCGCCTGCCGGCGGGGGCACACGCGCTGGCGAGGCGGCCCGGGCGGAAGCGTCGGCCGGGGCGGGAGCGCCGGGCGGGGCGGGAGCGTCGGGCGGGGCGGGGGCGTCGGGCGGGGCGGGAGCATCGGGCGGGGCGGGAGCCGGCGGGTGGGAGCTCTCGATGGTCTCATCGACGATCCTGCTCCAGCGACCGCCGGGCTGGCTCTCAGACGGTTGCTCGATGGCCCGCTCGCGGCCGGAGGGTTCGCTGCGTGGGCGCTCGCCGGTGGCGAGCGACTCGTCGCTCGGGTGTGGCGGCTCAGCTTCGCCGTCGGGCGGCTCGGCGGCGCTCATCGCGTGCAGGGTGCGCTCGAGCTCGCGCAGCTTGCGTTCCAGTTCGTCCAGCGTTCGCGCCACCTCTTGATCCATTGGCCGCCTAGCGTAGCGGCCGGCAGTGCGGCGGTTGGCTCAGGAAGCGGTGAGCGATGCGCCGCCGAGGATCTCGACGGCGATCTGGGCGGTCTCGGTGGGGGTGCGCCCGACGCGCACGCCCTTGGCTTCGAGCGCCTGCGCCTTGGCGGCGGCGGTGCCGGCGCTGCCCGACACGATCGCGCCGGCGTGGCCCATCTGCTTGCCCGCGGGCGCGGTGAAGCCTGCGATGTAGGCGACGACGGGCTTGCTCATGTTCTCGGCGATGTACTCCGCGGCCTCCTCCTCGGCGGAGCCGCCGATCTCGCCGGAGAGCACGACCAGCTCGGTCTCCTCGTCGGCCTCGAACAGCTCGAGCACGTCGACGAACGACGAGCCGGGCACCGGGTCGCCGCCGATTCCGACGATGGTGCTGCAGCCGACGCCGGCCTGGGCGATCTCGTTGCCGATCTGATAGGTGAGCGTGCCCGAGCGCGATACGACGCCGACGCTGCCGGCCTTGAAGAACGACGCGGGGATGATGCCAACGTTGGCCTTGCCCGGCGAGAGGATCCCGGGACAATTGGGACCGATCAGCCTGGTGCTGTAATCGCGCTCGAGGGTGTTGTAGACGCGCAGCTCGTCATGCGCCGGGATGCCCTCGGTGATGGCGATCACCAGCTCGACGCCCGCGGCGGCGGCCTCGAGGATCGAGTCGGCGGCAAAGCGCGGTGGCACGAAGATCATCGCTGTGTTCGGCTGGACCTCGGCGACTGCCTGCTCCCAGCTGTCGAACACTGGGATTCCCTCGACGTCGAGGCCGCCCTTGCCGGGCGTGACACCGCCGACGACGTTGGTGCCGTATTTGCGGTTGTTGAGCGTGTGGAATGAGCCCTCGCGCCCGGTGATGCCGGCGACGCAGAGACGCGTGTTCTGGTCGACCAGCACGGACATCAGGCGGGCGCTCCGATGCTCTGACCGGCGGCGAGCGCAACAACCTTCTCGGCGGCCTCGTTCATGGTCTTCGCGGCGTACACGTTGGGCAGTGCGGCCTCCTGCAGCAGGCGCCGGCCCTCGACGTCGTTTGTGCCGTCGAGGCGCACGACGAACGGGACGGACGGTCTGATGTCCTCGAACGCGGCGATCAGGCCCTTGGCGACCTCGTCGCCGCGGGTGATGCCGCCGAAGATGTTGAACAGGACCGCCTTGACGGCGTCGTTGGCGAGCAGCAGCTCGACGGCCTGCTTGATCTTCTCTGCGTCGGAGCCGCCGCCGGCGTCGAGGAAGTTCGCGGGTGAGCCGCCCGCCTGGGCGACGACGTCGAGCGTCGACATCACGAGCCCGGCGCCGTTTCCGAGGATGCCGATGTCGCCATCGAGCTTGACGTACTGGACGCCCTCTTCCTTGGCGCGGCGCTCGATCGGGTCTTCGTTCTCGCTGTCGGACAGGCCCTGGTTCTCGGGGTGGCGGTACAGCGCGTTGCCGTCCAGCGACACCTTCGAGTCGAGCGCCTTGACCTCGCGTTCGGGCGTCACGATCAGCGGGTTGATCTCGGCGAGCGTCGCATCCTCCTGCAGCCACACCTCGTACAGCGCAACGAGCGCGTCGGCGACACCCTCGATGACGTCCGCGTCAGCGCCGCCGCTGGTGGCGATCGCGACGGCCTCCTCGCGCGACAGCCCTGTGAGCGGGTCGACGTGGTGGCGGATCAGCTTCTCGGGTGTCTTCTCGGCGACCTCTTCGATGTCGACGCCGCCCTCGACGCTGAACATCACCAGCGGCTGCTTGGCCGAGCGGTCGAGCAGCACCGACGCGTAGTACTCGGACGCGATGTCCGAGGCATGCTCGACCCACAGCGTGCGCACGATGTGCCCCTTGATGTCCATGCCGAGGATGTTGGTGGCGTGCTCGCGAGCCTCGCTCTCGCTGGCGGCGAGCTTGACGCCGCCTGCCTTGCCGCGCCCACCAATCAGTACCTGCGCCTTGAGAACGACCGGATAGCCCACCGTGTTGGCCGCCTTGACGGCGTCATCGACGCTCGTGACGGCCTCTCCGGAGGAGACCCTCAGCCCATGGCGGGCGAACAGCTGCTTGCCTTGATACTCCAGCAGATCCATGCGGCGCGGGACTCTAACGAAAGCTGGGCGATCGCGTGCAGGCAGGGCCGATAAGACCGCCGCACCGCGCATCGGAGCTGAGGCGCGGCATAATGCCCGCCGATGCCCATCCCGAAGAACATCACTTTCGTCACTTTCGACGTGTACGGCACGCTGATCGACTGGGAGACCGGGATCTACGACGCTTTCTCCAAAGAGGCCGCTCGCGACGGCGTGGAGATCGACCGCAACGTCCTGATCCCGATGTTCCACGAGATCTCGCGCGAGATCGAGGGCGGCTCCTACGAGCTCTACGCTGAGGTCCTGCGACGCACGGCGATCGAGATCGCCAAACGCCTGGAGTGGCAGCTGGAGCCGTCGCGCTCGGGGTTCCTACCTGATTCGGTGCAGCGCTGGCAGCCGTTCAAAGAGACCAACCCGCAGCTGCAGAAGATCGCAAAGAAGCACAAAGTGGGGCTGCTGTCGAACATCGACGACAAGCTGCTGGGCCAGACGCGCCGACACATTCCGACCGACTTCGACCTGGTTGTGACAGCGCAGCAGGTGCGCTCCTACAAGCCCGAACCGCCGCACTTCACCGAGGCCGCGAGGCGCATGGGCGGCAAGCGCGGCTGGGTACACGTGGCGGCGAGCCACTACCACGACGTCGCACCTTGCGTGAAAGCGCGCGTGCCCGTGATCTGGGTCAACCGCAACAAAGAGACGCTCGACTCCTCGCAGAAGAAGCCGACGGCCGAGGTTCCGAACCTCAAAGAGGCCGCCAAGCTGCTCGGCATCTCCTAGGCGGACTCCGCGCGTGCGAGCCGTCTCGCTCCACCGCGACGTGATCGTGGTCACGAGCGCGCTGCTGCGCGTCAACTGCGTGATCGTGCGCGGGGCGGTCGCTGACGCGGAGAGCGAGGCCGAGGATCAAGCGGGGAATCCTGTTCGCGTGATCCAGCCCGGTGCTCCGGCCGAGGTGTTCTTGATCGACTCGCCCGTGCTACCGGACGAGCTCGACGCGCTGCGGGCGCTGCTCGAGCAGGCGCGCTTTCCGGCGCCGACTGGACTGCTCGCCACTCACGCCGACTGGGACCACCTCCTTGGCCGCCTCGCCTTCCCGGACATCGCATTGGGCTGCGCCGAGAGCAGCGCTGATCGTTTGACGCAATCGCCGGGCGAGGCTCAGCGGGCGCTGCGCGACTTCGATGAGGATCTCGGGATCGACCGCGCGCGGCCGCTCTCGCTTGCAACGGTGCAGCCGCTACCCGTTCCCGGCCGCTGCGAGATCGGCGGACAGGACCTGGAGCTCCACGCCGCGCAGGGCCACACGGTCGACGGGATGGCGATCGTGATCCCCTGGGCCGGAATTCTCGTTGCAGGTGACTACCTCTCTGCAGTCGAGATCCCGCAGCTGAGCGCCGGCGATCTGATCGAGGAGTACCTGGAGACCCTGGTTCGCATGCGCGGGCTGCTCGGCCGCGTCGAGCAGGTCGTGCCGGGCCACGGGCCGCTCATCGGCTCAGAGCAGGCGATCGTGATCTGCGAGCAGGACATCGCCTACCTGCAGGACCTGCGCAAGCGTGGCGGGGCCGCGGAGCTGCCGCACGGGCGCCGCTCGCGCCAGCAGCGGCGGCTCCACGCCGAGAACGTCCAGGCGCTCGCGTAGAGACCATTGCGCACCTTCCGCGCGAATCGACAAACAAATCCCAGCGCGAACGCCGGCCAAAAAAGCGTGTGGGGCGGAGGGCGCTAGCCGGCGGCGTCGGCGGAGACGATCGTCGCAATCGGCGCCCCGGCCTGGATCGGTGCGCCCTCGGTGATCGGCAGCTCGACAATCTTGCCGGACTTGTGCGCGGTGATCTCGTTCTCCATCTTCATCGCCTCGATGATGCACAGCAGTTGCCCCTCCTGCACCTCGTCGCCCTGCTCGACGAGCACCTTCCACATGTTGCCCTGCAGCGGCGAAGGCAGAACATCTGGTCCACCTCCGCTCGATGATTTCCGCTCGCCTCGCTTGGGCGCCTTCCGTGCAGTGCCGCCGGCGCTGCTGCCGTTCATGGCGGCGGCGCCCGCTCCTGCACCACCGGCGAACGGCGGCCCGACGACGCGGACGTCGAAGCGCTTACCGGAGACCTCGACTGCGTAGGTCTGCTCGACCTTCTCGACGGCCTCTGGCTCGCCGTCATCGCCGGTCGGCGCGGCGGCCGGGAACGCAAGCGTCTTCAGCCACTGCTTGTCCTCGAGCAGATCCCGGCACGTCTCGCCTTTCGCCCACTGCTCGGTGGCGAGCAGCGCCTGGTGGAAGGGGATCAGCGTCTTGAGCTCGCCGATCTCGAATTCAGAGAGCGCGCGCAGCATGCGCTTGGTTGCCTGCTCGCGGTCGGCGTCCCAGACGATCAGCTTGGCGACCATCGGGTCATACATGGGTGACACTTCGCCGCGTTCCTGCACGCCGGAGTCGACGCGCACGCCGGGGCCCGAGGGCTCTCGGTAGACGCCGATCTTGCCGGGCGCGGGGGCGAAGTTCTTGGAGGCGTCCTCGGCGTTGATGCGGCACTCGATGGCATGCCCGCGGAGCTCGACGTCGGCCTGCGCGTATGACAGTTCCTCGCCGGCAGCCGCTTTGATCCCCTCCTTGACGATGTCGATGCCGGTGGTCATCTCGGTGACGCAGTGCTCGACCTGGACGCGCGTGTTCATCTCGAGGAAGAAGTACTCAGGCTCGCCGCCGCCGTCGCCCACCGAGAACAGCCCCTCGATGGTGCCGGCGCCGACGTAGTCGACGGCCTTGGCGGCGTTGACGCCGATCTGACCAATGCGCTCGCGCAGCTGCGAGTCAACGACCCATTCGGGCGCGGGGGACTCCTCGATGACCTTCTGGTGGCGGCGCTGGATCGAGCAGTCGCGCTCGCCGAGGTGGATGACGTTGCCGTGGCGGTCGGCGAGGATCTGGACCTCGACGTGGCGCGGGTCGTGCAGGTAGCGCTCGAGGTAGACGGTGGGGTCGGAGAAGAACTTCTCGCCTTCGCGGCTGGAGCCCTCGAAGGCGCCCTCGAGCTCATCCTCGGTGAGCGCGACGCGAAAGCCCTTGCCGCCGCCGCCGCCGGCGGCCTTGACGGCGACCGGGAAGCCGATCTCCTCCTTGGCGATCCGCAACGCGTCGGCGACCGTGGCGACGGGCTGCGTGGTGCCGGGAACGATCGGCACGCCGGCGGCCTGCATCAGCTCGCGTGCGCGCGTCTTGGATCCCATCGCCTCGATCGCGCTGGCGGGTGGTCCGATGAAGACGATGCCGGCGTCCTCGCAGGCCTGCGCGAACGGGGCGTTCTCGGCGAGGAAGCCGTAGCCGGGGTGGACGGCCTCGGCGCCGGAGCGCTTTGCAGCGTCGAGGATCTTCTCGACGTTGAGGTAGTTCTCGGCAGCGGGACCGTCGCCGAGGTTGTAGGACTCGCCGGCGCGCTTGACGTGGGGTGCGTCGCGGTCGAGCTCGGAGTAGACGGCGACGCTGGCGACGCCAAGCTCGTCGAGCGCGCGGATGATGCGGACGGCGATCTCGCCGCGGTTGGCTACCAGGACCTTGGAGAACATGGGCTGAACAGCTTATTCAGATCGTTCGCGGCGGAGCGATCCACCTAGGCTGCGGCTGCCGCGATCATCCCCGCACCGACAGTCCCGTTTGTGGACTCGTCGATCAGGATGAAGCTGCCGGTGCGGCGGTTGCTGGCGTAGGGGTCGAACACCAGTGGCGCGCTCGTACGCAGGTGCACGCGGCCGATGTCGTTGAGGCCAAACTCCTGGGGAGCGGGCATCCGTTCGAGCGTGTGGACGTCGACCATGTCGGCGATCGTGTCGATCACCGCTGTCGCGGTGCGCGAGGTCTGCTTGATCAGATACCGCGCGCCTGCCCGCAGCAGCTCATCGGTCATCCAGCAGATGTCCGCCTCCAGCTCGCGCGCCACCGCCGGTGCCTCGTCGGGGTGGCAGATGAGCTCGCCGCGGGAGACGTCCAGCTCGTCCTCCAGGCGCAGCGTCAGCGACATCGGCGCCATCGCCTCGGCGAGCTCGCCGTCGTAGGTGTCGATCGCGGCGATCCGGGTGCGTGCGCCCCCCGGCAGCACCGTCACTTCGTCGCCCAGTCGCAGCGCGCCGCTCGCAAGCTGGCCCGAGTAGCCGCGGTAGTCGATCTCCTCCGCGTCGGAGGAGCCACCGCCCGGCCGGATCACCCACTGCACCGGGAAGCGCGCCGGCTTGTCGTCCGGGTGGTCGTATGCGACGTCCACCTGCTCGAGCCACTCCAGCAGCGGCGGGCCGTCGTACCAGTCCATGTGCGTCGAGCGCTCGACCACGTTGTCGCCGTTGAGCGCCGACATCGGCAGGTACGAGGTCGCCGTCCGTCGCGGGTTCTTGCCGCCCCGCAGCTTCTGCGCGAACTCCTCGAACTCCTCGATCAGCTCCTGGTAGCGCTCCTGTGAGTAGTCCACCAGGTCCATCTTGTTGATCGCCACCACCATCTGCGGGATGCCCAGCAGCGCGCTGATGAACGCGTGGCGCTTGGACTGCTCGAGCACGCCTCTGCGCGCGTCGATCAACACCACCGACACGTCCGCCGTGGACGCGCCCGTGACCATGTTGCGCGTGTACTGGCGGTGGCCCGGGCAGTCGGCGATGATGAAGCGCCGCTTGGCCGTCGCGAAGTAGCGGTAGGCGACGTCGATGGTGATCCCCTGCTCGCGCTCGGCGCGCAGGCCGTCCGTCAGCAGCGCCAGATCCAGCGTGCCCTCGCCGCCGCGGCGCTCCGAGGCCTGCGCGACGTGCGCCAGTTGGTCCTCGAACACCTGCTTGGCGTCGTAGAGCAGCCGGCCGATCAGCGTGCTCTTGCCGTCATCCACCGAGCCGGCGGTCGTAAAGCGCAACAGGTCGAGGGTCATCGGCCCGTGGAAAGAAGGGGCCGAAGGCCCCGGTCACGGCCGCCAGAAGGGCGGACGTTTCCATCGATGCGGCGGCTGGATGCCGACGCAGGCATCCTAGAAGTACCCGGCCTTCTTGCGGTCCTCCATCGCGGCCTCCGAGACTCGGTCATCGGCGCGGGTCTCGCCGCGCTCGGTGATGCGCGTCGCGGCGATCTCCAGCACGACTTCCTCGAGCGTGCCCGCCAGCGAGCGCACGCCGCCGGTGCAGCTCATGTCGCCGACCGTCCTGTAGCGCACCGTCTCCGTGAACACCGTCTCGCCGTCGATCAGCTCGGTGCCCTCGCGCCACGCATACAGCATGTCGTCGCGCTCGAACACCTGTCGCGCGTGCGCGAAGTAGATCGAAGGGACCTCGAGGCGCTCCTGGTCGATGTACTCCCACACGTCTAGCTCGGTCCAGTTCGACAGCGGGAACACGCGCACGTTCTCGCCCTTTTTGATTCGCCCGTTGTATAGGTTCCACAGCTCTGGGCGCTGGTTCTTGGGGTCCCACTGGCCGAAGTCGTCGCGGAAGGAGAACACGCGCTCCTTAGCCCGGGCGCGCTCCTCGTCGCGGCGCGCGCCGCCGAACGCCGCGTCGAAGCCGTGCTCGGCGATCGCGTCCAGCAGCGTCACCGTCTGCAGTTTGTTGCGCGACGCGCGCGGCCCCGTCTCCTCGACGACGCGGCCCTTGTCGATCGACTCCTGCACGCTCGCCACGATCAGCCGCTCGCCCAGCTCGCCGACGCGGCGGTCGCGGTACTCGATCACCTCGGGGAAGTTGTGGCCGGTGTCGACGTGCATCAGCGGGAACGGGAACGGCGCCGGGCGAAACGCCTTCTCCGCGAGGCGCAGCAGCACGATCGAATCCTTACCGCCACTGAACAGCAGCACCGGTTTCTCGAATTCCGCCGCCACCTCGCGCATCACGTGGATCGCCTCCGACTCCAGCGCACGCAGGTGGCTCAGCTGGGGGCGCGTCGCCACGCTCATCGCGGGTCTACGACCTCAACGTGGATGCCGCACTCGGTCTTGTCCGTGCCGGCCCAGCGGCCCTCGCGTCCGGCGCCGGGCTGGGTGCACGGCGCGCAGCCGATCGACTCGTAGCCGCGGTCGTGCAGCGGGTTGTAAGGGAGGTCGCGCTCGTGGATCCGCCGCCACAGGTCCTTGTCCGTCCAGTGCGCCAGCGGGTTGTACTTCCACAGGCCCCGCTTTGCGTCGCGCTCGATCAGCTCTGTGTCGGCGCGCGTCGGGCCCTGCTCGCGGCGGATGCCCGTGATCCAGCCCTCGGCGCCCGCGAGCGCGCTCTCCAGCGCGGCCACCTTGGCCGCCGAGCAGCAGTGCTCCGGACCGCTCCACGGGTTCTCGGCGTTGCTTGCGTCCTGCACCTCGATCTTCACGCCGAAGCGCTGCTCGAAGGCGCGCCATGTCTCGAGCGTCTCCTCAAAGAGCACGCCCGTGTCGATCGTCACCACGCGCACCGTCTTGCCGGTGCCCTGGTCGAGCCGCAGCAGCTCGTCGAGCAGCACCGACTCCTCCTTCTGGAACGAGCACAGCAGCACCGCGCGCTCGCCGTGGCGCGCCGCCTCGCGCAGCGTGTGCGTGAGGCTGAATGTCGGGTCGATCTTGGAAGTCACCGGTGCAATGTTCGTGTCTATTGGGGGCATCTGATCTGGTCGTCTCGTTTCATGGAGTTCTTGAGCTCTGTACGGCGTCGCTAGCCCGTGTCGTCCCTATACCGCGCACTCGCCCTCGCCGCGCTGGACTTCGAACGGGGCGTTTCTGTTCCAGTCGATGAACTCGTTCATCGTCTCCAGGGAGAAGTCCACCGGCATCGACAGGTCCTTCACGATCGCCTCCAACTCGCCCGTGCCGACGCGCTCTGTGAACGCCCCCCACGGCTCGCCGTCATTGCGGTTCTCTTCATAGTGGCGGATCCAGCGCTCGATCGCCTCCGGTACCCGCTTGGCCGGCAGGCGCAGTTTCAGCCGCGTGCCGAACTGCACCGGCGCGCCTTCGTAGACGCCGCCCACGTGCGGGATGTACGCCGGGATCGTGTGCTCGCCGACTTTGATCGACGCGCCGTAGAAGCCGATGTCGGCGACGTGGTGCTGTGCGCAGCCGTTCGGGCAGCCGCTCATCTTGATGTGGATGTCGCGCGTCAGCGGGTCTGAGATGTCCATCGCCTGCACGCGCTCCTGCACGGCCTGGTTCAGCCCCATCGAGCTCGTGATGCCGAGCTTGCACGAATCCGTGCCCGGGCACGACACCACGTCGGTGATCTCGCGCGTGCCCGCGTCCGCGAGGCCGAGCTCGCCGAGCGCGCGCCACAGGTCGTACACGCTCTCGTGACGCACCCAGCGCAGCAACAGGTTCTGCTGCACCGTCGTGCGCGCGTAGCCGCCCGCGTGGTCGCGCACGATCTGCGCGAGTCCGCGGAACTGCTCGGGGCTGAGGTCGCCGCGCGTGACCTTCACCTCGACCGTTACGAACCCCTCCTGCTTCTGCTCGAGGACGTTCGCCGCGCGGAAGCGCTCAAACTCAGACAGGTCACCGTTGGGAGAGCCGTAGCTCTGCGGGGGGGCGGGCGCCGACTCGCGCTCGTCGTCCACGAACAGCCGGTGCTCGACTGAGAAGTCGCGTTCGGCCACCCAGTCGCCTTCCAGCTCCTCCTCGACCTGGCGGCGCAGCTCGTCGATGCCGAACTTGTCCACGAACACCTTGATGCGCGCGCGAGCGCGATTCACGCGCAGCCAGTCCTGGCGGTCGAAGATCCTGAACACCGCCTCGGCGATCTTCAGGTAGTCGCCGTTGTCGAGCTCCACGAACTCGTACAGAGCAGGCGCGACGCGAGGCATGATCGAGGTGCCGCCGCCCACCAGCATCTGCGCGCCCCGCACCTGGGTGGGTGGGCTCCCGTCTCCATTATCGATCTGCTTGACGCGCGCCCGGTAGGCGATGTCGTGGATCTCGGAGATCGCGCGGCCCTGCTCGGAGCCGTCGAACGCGGTCTTGATCTTGCGCGGCATCGCCTGTGTCGTCGGGTGGCGCACGAAGTAGCGCACGTAGGCGCCGACATAGGGGGTCATGTCGAACAGCTCGTCCGCAGCAACGCCCGCCCACGGATCGCCCGTCACGTTTCTGACCGTGTTGCCGCAGCCCTCGCGGCTCGACAGGCCGGTGTCCGCCAGCTCGCGGATCGCTTTCTCGACTTCGGGCAGCGGGATGTGGTGCATCTGGATGTTCTGGCGGGTCGTGATGTGCCCCTTGTTCAGCGGCACGTACTTCTCGATCACGTCCGCGAACGACTCCATCTGCTCCGGCGTGATGCCGCCGAACGGCAGCTTCACGCGGATCATCTGCACGTCGGGTTGGCGCTGGCCGTAGACACCCTGCTTGAGGCGGAACTTGATGAACTCGTCTTCGGGGATATCGCCCGCGAGGAACCGGCCCGCCTCGGTCTTGAAGTCGTCGAACTCCTGCTCGAGAATCGGGATCACGTGCCCCGGCACGTTCTGCACGACCTCCGGGTCGTCGAGCGTGCCGCGCTGGGCGGAGATGGAACCTGGCTCCATAGGTGCGAAAACCTCCTGGTTCGAACCTCATCGGTCCGAACTGCGTTCGACTACACGGTCGCTGAACAGTTATTGGGCTAAAGCCTAGCGGCTTTTAGGTGTTTATCCAGGGGTCGGGAACATCCACGAGACATCCGCCGCATCGGCGTCGGCAGTGGGCGTACGCGAGACCCCCTCCAACAGCGCCGTGCGCCGCCAGCCGTCGAGGGCGCCCGGCGCGGGCGAACTTGGCGGCGGCGTGGTCGCGCGCAGGAAGCGCTCGATCGCTGCGACGATCGCGGCGGCCTCCTCGGGGTTGGCGGAGAAAGCGCTCACGCGGAGTTGGGGGCCTGTGTAAGGCATCGGCGCATTGTGACCGAAGAGACGACGAAGCAGATCAACGCTGCAACACCTCCTCGGCGAACGTGATCAAGTCATTCGCTTGGCGCAACGCCGCCTTGAGCTTTGGGCCGCCGACGTCGCTCAGGCCGTAATGGGCCTCGTCCTTCAGGTCCAGCAGCCGACTCAGCCACTGCGCCGCCTGCCTACCGTCAGGTCTGATCTCCTCGACCACGCCGACTGCCGCGCGATGATCCTGTCCACGCGAGCGCCGTCCCAGCGCCTTACAGCAACTTGCGTCTGACGCTGCGATCCCTGCCAGGACGGCGAGCGCAGCGGCCTGGCTGGCGTACTCGACGTCCTCGCCTTCGCCAGCAACCAGCTCTGCCACCTCGATGAACTTGCGCGCATGGCGTAGCCTCGCCGCGGCATCCGCCTCCGAGCACGGCTGGCTTCTTGCCGATTGGCGCGGGCTCACGCTGGTTCGAGCACCGTCGGGAGATCTGATCCCCCGACGAGGATCGCGTCGGAGCGAAGGTCGGAGATGATCGGTCGTTCTTCCTCGCGCAGTCGCGCCAGGTCAGCCTCCGACACCTCCGCCACCGCAGCACGGTTGCCCGTCCAGCCTTCGATGTTCCTGCGCAGCTCGTCCACCTGCGCTTGCCAGGAGGGCTCGTCGTTTGAGATTGACGCGGGACGCACGATCAACAAGTCGACATCGCTGTCGACGTCGCCGTCGCCGCGAGCAGCTGAACCGAACACGGATGCGTGCACGGGGGCGACCTGCCAATCGTCGATCGCGCTACGGATGCGGCTGAACAACTCAACGCGCAGCCCCGCCAAGAGCGCGACCGCGGGTGCAGCGAGATGCTCTCGGTTCAGGGTAAAAAGGTATGCGCGGTTGAGTTCCACGCGCGTCACGAGGCCATGCTTGGTGAGTCGGTGCAGGACATCCAGGACGCCGCTGTGGGAGTTTCTTCCCGCCAGGGCTGCTACCTCGCGGCCGGTGAGGCCGCGAGACGTGGCGGCGAGCACTCGCAGGACGTCGCCATCCAGGGACGGGCAGACCGCCGAGTATGGGCGCGAAACATCCACGTTGGACAGTATATCGGCCGTTTGGCCGAATTTCCATACATATGGATGGTGTACCAGCCAGGCTTCGCGGTGAGACGTAACGCGGCGACGCTACAGCGGGATGTTGCCGTGCTTGCGCTTGGGGCCCGGCTCGCGCTTGCCCTGCAGCGTGCGCAGCGCGGTGATCAGCCGCGGGCGCGTCTCGTGCGGCACGATCACGTCGTCGATGTAGCCGCGCTCGGCGGCTGTGTAGGGGTTGGCGAAGCGCGCCTTGTAGTCGTCCATCAGCTTCTTGCGGCGCTCGTCGGGAGTGGGGCTGGCGGCGATGTCGCGCCTGTAGATGATGTTGACGGCGCCCTCGGGCCCCATGACGGCGACCTCCGAGGTGGGCCAGGCGAAGTTGAAGTCCGCGCCGAGGTGCTTGGAGGACATCACGTCGTAGGCGCCGCCGTAGGCCTTGCGCGTGATGATCGTGACCTTCGGCACGGTCGCCTCGGCGAACGCGTACAGGAGCTTCGCCCCGTGGCGGATGATGCCGCCCCACTCCTGCGCGGTGCCGGGCAGGAAGCCCGGCACGTCGCAGAACGTCAGCAGCGGGATGTTGAATGCGTCGCACGTGCGCACGAAGCGCGCGGCCTTCTCGGAGGCGGCGATGTCGAGCACGCCGGCGAGCTGCGCCGGCTGGTTGCCGACGATGCCGATCGCGTAGCCGTCCATGCGCGAGAAGCCGCAGATGATGTTCTTGGCGTAGTGCTCGTGCACCTCGAAGAACTCTTCGTCGTCGACGATCCGCTTGACGACCTCGCGCATGTCGTAGGGCTTGTTGGGGTTGTCCGGGACGACGTGATCGAGCTCGGGGTCCATCCGCTCGGGGTCGTCGCTCGGCTCCACGCGCGGCGTGCTCTGCAGGTTGTTGGACGGCAGGAAGCTGAGCAGGTAGCGGCAGTCCTCGAGGCACGCGTCCTCGTCCTCAGAGGCGAACTGTGCGACCCCCGACTTGGTGTTGTGCGACATCGCGCCGCCGAGCTCCTCGAAGCCGACTTCCTCGCCGGTGACGGTCTTGATCACGTCGGGGCCGGTGATGAACATGTGCGAGGTCTCCTTGACCATGAAGATGAAGTCGGTGATCGCCGGCGAGTACACGGCGCCGCCCGCACACGGGCCCATCACGAGGCTGATCTGGGGGATCACGCCGGAGGAGCGCACGTTGCGCAGGAACACGTCGCCGTAGGAGCCCAGCGAGACGACTCCCTCCTGGATGCGCGCGCCGCCGGAGTCGTTGATGCCGATCACGGGACAGCCGATCTTGGCGGCGAGATCCATGATCTTGCACATCTTCTCGCCCATCACCTCGCCGAGCGAGCCGCCGAACACGGTGAAGTCCTGGCTGAACACGCACACGGTGCGCCCGTCGATCGTGCCGTGGCCCGTCACCACGGCGTCGCCCCACGGCCGGTTTTTCTGCATGTCGAAGTCGTAGGTGCGGTGGCGCACGAATGTGTCGAGCTCCTGGAAAGAGCCGGGGTCGAGCAGCTTCTCGACGCGCTCGCGCGCCGTGTACTTGCCGCGTGCGTGCTGCTTCTCCTCGGCCTCGGGCGCCGAGTGCAGCGCGGCCGCACGCAACTCCTCCAGCTGCGCGAGCTTCTCCTCGTATGTCTCGGGGGCCTTCTGGCGCGGCGGTTTGCGGTGTCCGCTGCGCGAGGTCGCTAGCAGCGCCGCGTCGGCCTGTCGGTTGTGGGGCGTGCTTGCCACGGGCGCAAATCCTAGCTGGCGCCCACCAAATCCCAGGCTTTTGCGGTGGTGCGTGCTCATGCTACGGTGAAAACCCATGGCTTCGACCGAGCTGCAGAGCCGGCCGGCCGCGCAATTGGGCGACACGCGGTTAGCCGCCGCGCTCGAGCGGCACGTCGCCGATGTCGCCACGCTGTGGGAACGGCTCGGAGCAGAGGGTCCGGGGTTCGGACAGACGATCGACCCCGATCCCGCAATCGCTCGCGAGCGCTACTTCGTGCCGGTGGCGCGGATGCTCGCCGCGGGGATCGGCGGATCGGCAGAGCATCGAGCGGCCTACATCGACTGCCGCCTGAACTACCTGCCGAAGGCGCTTTCCGGCAACGAGCGCGCGGAGTTGCTGCGGGGTCTGTTGCGGCGCGAGGGACATGCGATCGCGGAGCTGCTCGCCGGCGAGTGCCCCCCCGAGCTGACCGAGGAGACGCTCGCGAAGCTGCACGAGCCGCTCACGCGCGCGCCCGAGGCGGGGGATCCGAGGCTGCTGCTGATCGGCGACTGCGTGTTCAACGACGTGCGCATGTTCCTCTCCGAGCGAGTAGCGGCGGCGAGCGGACGCGCGCCCGACGTCGATCACATCTTCTTCACCGCCGGCGCGCGGCCGCTCGAGGCGGATGAGATCCGCCGCGTGACCAGCAGCGCTCCGCCGAGCGTGATCGGGCTGTCGCTGTTCAGCTACAGCGGCGTGCCCGCCTACACGGGCGTTGTCGCAGAAGCGAATCGGCTGCGCGGCGATGAGCTCCGGGCCCGCGTGCGGATGCTCACCGCGATGGTCGCGGCGAGCATCGAGGCGATCCGCGAGGTCACCGACGCGACGATCCTCGTGCACACCGCGTGCTCGCTGCCTCTGGCGCGCCGGCGCGCGCGATGGTGGTTCCTGCCCGCGGAGTCGCGGGGGCGTGCGCGGCTCAACCGGGCACTGACGGAGGCGCTCGCCGAGCTCGTCTCCGCGACCGAGAACACCTTGCTGATCGACGAACAGCAGCTCATCCGTGAGAACGGCGGCCTCAAAGCGATGGGCTCACCGGTGCTGGGGCCCGAGTACGAGGAGGCGTACGCGCACCCGGCGCGGTTCGGCTCGGTGCTCGCCGACGAGTACGCCGACGTCCTCGCCGCACACGGACTGCTCGGCAGGGCCAAGGTGCTGCTGGTCGACTTCGACAACACGCTGTGGGACGGCGTCATGGGCGACGGCGAGGTGCATCACTACTCCGAACGCGCGCGGCTGCTGCGTGAGCTGCGCCAGGCGGGAGTGCTGCTGGTGGCGCTGAGCAAGAACGATCCAGCGTCGGTGCGCTGGCAGGAGATGAAGCTCGCGCCGGAGGACTTCGTGCTGCAGATGGTCAACTGGCGTCCGAAGCCCGACAACGTCAGCGACGCGATCGCTGCTCTGGATCTGGCCGCGGGCGCGTTTGTGCTGTTGGACGACAACCCCGTGGAGCGTGCGCTGGTAGAGGAGAACGTGCCCGGTGTGCGCAGCATCGACCCCGCAGACCCTGCCAGCTGGAGGTGGCTCGAGTACTGGCTCGAGATGCCCTCCACGACTCGCACCGACGAGGCGCGGCGCCGGACCGAGCTATACCGCGAGGCCGCCGAGCGTCGCGTGGCGATGGGCAGCGAGCACGACTACGAGCAGATGATGAACTCGCTCCAGCTGCACGCCGAGCTGCGCCCCGCAACCGACCAGGACATGCCACGGCTGCTCGAGCTGATCCAGCGCACGAACCAGTTCAACACGACCACCCGCAGGCGATCAGCCGCCGAGGTGAGCGCACTGCTCGCGTCTGCCGAGCACGAGCTGTTCGTCGCCTCGCTGCGAGACCGCTTCGGGGACCTCGGCGTGGTGGCGGTGATCGTGACCGCGCGCTCACCGGTCGGCGAGGTCGAGATCGACTCGTTCATCATGAGCTGCCGCGCGATGGGATTCGGCCTCGAGCAGTTCGCGCTCGCCGAAGTCACAAGGCGGCTTGACGCCCCCCGCTACACCGCGCGATTCGTGCCCACCGAACGCAACAGCCCAGCTGCCGGGCTGTATCCGGCGAATGGCTTCACCGAGGCGGAGCCCGGTCTGTGGCTGCTCGATCCGGCGCACGCACCCGAGCGTCCGCCGTGGCTGCACACCAACGCGCCCTGACTTACCGGCCGATCGATCAGGCCAGCGACGGTGCGCGATCGGCGTCCAGCAGTCCGCGCTGGTGCAGCAGCTCGGCCAGCTGCACGGCGTTTGTGGCGGCGCCCTTGCGCAGGTTGTCCGCGACGATCCACATGTCCAGCGCGCGCTCGTGGCCGGGGTCCCGGCGGATGCGCCCGACGAACACGTCGTCCTTGCCGGTGGCGTCGATCGCGAGCGGATACAGCGCCGCGTCGGGGTCATCGATGACCGTGACGCCGGGCGCCGCCGTCAGCAGCTCGCGGGCGCGTTCCGGCGAGAGCCCTGAGCGCGTCTGCACGTTGACCGCCTCGGAGTGGCCGTTCACGACGGGCACGCGCACGCACGTCGCAGAGATGCGGATCTCGGGATCGCCGAGAATCTTGCGCGTCTCGTTGATCAGCTTGCGCTCCTCGTCCGTGTGGTCCTCGCCCGTCGCGAACGTACCCGCGTGCGGCAGCGCGTTGAACGCGATCTGGTGGGCATACGCGTCGGGCGGCTCGATGTGGCGCTCGTGCAGGAGCGCCCGTGACTGCTCGAGCAGCTCGTCCACCGCGCGCTTGCCCGTGCCGGACACCGCCTGGTAGGTGCTGATCACGAGTCGCTCGATACCCGCCGCGTCGTGGATCGGCTTCAGCGCCACCACCATCTGCATGGTCGAGCAGTTGGGGTTGGCGATGATCCCGCGGTGCCCGTCCAGCGCCTGCGGGTTGACCTCGCTGACCACCAGCGGCACGTCGTCCTGCATGCGCCAGCGCGACGAGTTGTCGACCACCGTCGCCCCAGCCTGCACGAACTTCGGCGCCCACTCGCCGGAGGCGGACCCGCCGGCGGAGAACAGCGCGAGGTCAAAGCCCTGGATCGACTCCTCGTCGAGGCCCTGCACCACAAGCCCATCCGCGAGCTCGCGCCCAACCGAGCGCTCCGATGCAAACGGCACGATCTCGCGAGCCGGAAACGCGCGCTCGCGCAGCAGCTCGAGCATCAAAGTGCCCACCTGCCCCGTGGCGCCGACAACCGCCACCCGATAGCCCTCAGAGCTCATGCAGTGAGATTAGCTGGGCCAGCCGCGTCTTCGCCGGGGTGCGGGTCCCCAGCTGCGGAGCGATCGTCTGGGCGTGCTTGCCCGCCGAAGGCCGCAAGCACGAGCAGACGATCGCGGAGCTACTTGACCGCCATGATCACGATCGTCACCAGCACCAACAGCGAGGCCGCGCTGCCGACAACATTGAGCGTCCGTGTCGCAGCGCGGTAGCTCTCGCCCGGCACGAACTCGCCGCCGGTGTACCCCTCGAGATCACGCGTGGCGGCCTCCTCGGCCCGCTTGGCAGCCGGTATCAGGACCGCTCCCACCAGCGCGCCGATTACGAGGACGGCGCCCAGGCCCCACTGCACGAAGAATTCGCTCCAGTGGTGGCCGTCGGTGGCGAGGAAGATGCCGGCGGCGAGCGCCACGAGCAGCGCCGGATTCAACAGCATGCGCGAGACAGTGATTTCGATCCTGTGCAGCAGCGGCAGGCTGCGGGGGTCGCGTTTGACCGCGACCGCGTAGACGATCGGCAGCGTGAACGTCCAGCCGAATGCGATCACGATCGAAATGATGTGCAGGGCGAGCACATAGTCGTACGCGGACGCGAGGGGGACGTTCGGCATTGGGGCATCCTAGAGCCAGTCGCGGCGCGGCTCGCCCCGAGGCGGCCCCGAGCAAGCAGCGAGCGCGCTGTGCGACTAGAACGTCGGCGCGTAGGACCCGAACACGTCCTGCATCGCCGCGCACACCTCGCCCAGCGAGCAGCGGTCCTTCAGCGCCTGACGGATCGCCGGCAACAGATTGTCGCTGCCGCGCGCCACGTCGCGCAGCTCGCCCAGGCGGCGCTCAACCAGCGCACCATCACGGTCGGACTTAAAAGCTTTCAGCCGCTGTAGCTGTTCGCGCTCTGACTCCGGGTCCACGCGCAGCAGGTCGGGGACCTCGACGGCGTCTTCCTGGTAGGCGTTCACGCCGACGACGATGTCCTGGCCGATGCGGTAGCGCTCCTGGTAGCCCCACGCGGACTCGTCGATCTCGCCGGTGATGAACTCGATCGCGTTGACCGAGCCGCCGAGCGCGTCGACCTTCGCGATCAGCTCGTTCGCGCGCGCTTCGATCTCGTCGGTCAGCGCCTCCACGAAATAGGAGCCCGCGAACGGGTCCACCGTGTCGGTCGCGCCCGACTCGTGCGACAGGATCTGTTGGGTGCGCAGCGCGATTTTGGCCGCGCGCTCGCTCGGCAGCGCGAGCGCCTCGTCGAAGCCGTTCGTGTGCAGCGACTGGGTGCCGCCGCATACCGCCGCGAAGCCCTGCAGCGCCACGCGTACGATGTTGTTCTCGGGCTGCTGCGCGGTCAACGTGACGCCGCCCGTTTGCGTGTGGAAGCGCAGCATCGTCGACTTCGGGTTCGAAGCGCCAAAGCGCTCGCGCATGATGTGCGCCCACATCCGCCGCGCCGCGCGGAACTTGGCGACCTCCTGGAAGACGTTGTTGTGGCCGTTGAAGAAGAACGCCAGGCGCGGCGCGAAGTCGTCGACCGACAGGCCCCGGTCGAGCGCCGCCTGCACATACGCGATCCCCGAAGAAAGCGTGAACGCGACCTCCTGCACGGCCGAGCAGCCCTTCTCGCGGAAGTGATAGCCGGAGATCGAGATCGTGTTCCACTTCGGCACACGCTGCTGGCAGTATTCGAACAGATCCGTCGTCAGGCGCATCGTCGGCCCGGGGGGGTAGATGTAGTTGCCGCGCGCGATGTACTCCTTGAGCACGTCGTTCTGCGTCGTGCCGCGCAGCATCTGGGAGGGCACCCCCTGCTCCTCGCCGACGAGCTCGTACAGGAGCAGCAGGCACGCCGCAGGCGCGTTGATCGTCATCGATGTGGACACCTGATCGAGCGGGATCCCGTCGAACGCGCTGCGCATGTCGTCGATCGTGTCGATCGCCACCCCCGTGCGTCCGACCTCGCCGAGGCAGCGGGGGTTGTCCGAGTCCAGGCCCAGCTGCGTCGGCAAATCGAACGCCATCGACAGGCCCGTGGAGCCCTTCGACAGCAGGTAGCGATAGCGAACGTTTGACTCCTTCGCCGAGGCGTAGCCCGCGTACTGGCGCATCGTCCACGGCTGCTTGCGGTACATCTCGCGGTGCACCCCACGCGTGTACGGGAACTCGCCCGGCGCGCCCAGGTCGAGGTCCTGCGGGAGGTCCTCCTCGGTGTACAGCTCGGAGATCTCTATCCCCGAGTCTGTGAAGCGGCGCGGGTCATCCGGACCGACGATCGGCGCGACTGTCAGGTGCTCCTCGGTCGAGGCCATGTGGCAGATGATAAGGGGCTGCTTTGGTGCTGCTCGAACCGGACACAGCCCAAGTTAGGGCGGCTCGACTCACTGCGGGCGCTTTGGTACGGGTATTCTCCCGCGCAATGTCCACCTGCCTGGTCACCGGCGGCGCCGGCTTCCTCGGCTCGCACCTGTGCGACGAGCTGCTCGCGCGCGGCAACCGCGTGATCTGCGTCGATAACTTCGAGACCGGATCGCTCGCCAACATCGAGCACATCCGCGACCGCGAGCGCTTCATGCACGTGGGTATCGACATCATCGAGCCCTACTTCATCGACGAGCCGATCGACTTCGTCTACCACCTCGCCTCGCCCGCCTCGCCGATCGACTACCTGCGCCTGCCGCTGCACACGCTCAAGGTCGGCTCCTACGGCACCCACCACACGCTCGGGCTGGCCAAGGCCAAGCGCGCCCGCTTTCTGATCGCGTCCACCAGCGAGGTCTACGGCGACCCGCTCGAACACCCCCAATCCGAGAGCTACTGGGGGCACGTCAATCCGATCGGCCCGCGCGGCGTCTACGACGAGGCCAAGCGCTACGCCGAGGCGCTGACCATGGCCTACCACCGCCAGCAGGGCGTCGACACCGCGATCGTCAGGATCTTCAACACCTACGGAAGCCGCATGCGACCGCATGACGGCCGCGCGATCCCGACGTTCCTGCGCCAGGCGCTCGCCAACCGGCCGATCACCGTGTTCGGCGACGGCAGCCAGACGCGCTCCTTCTGTTACGTCTCAGACCTGATTCGCGGGATCATCGCGCTCGCCGAGTCCGGCCATCACTTCCCGGTGAACATCGGCAACCCCGACGAGTTCACGCTGCTGGAGCTCGCCGAAATCGTGAAAGAGCTGACCGGCTCGACCGCCGAGATCGTCTACGAGGCGCTGCCCGAAGACGACCCCAAGCAGCGCAAGCCGAACATCACGCTCGCCGGCGAGCTGCTCGCGTGGTCGCCCCAGGTCTCGCTGCGCGACGGCCTGCAGCGCACGATCGAGCAGTCGGGCGTCGAGTTCCTGGTCGGTGGTGGCGCCAGCTGACGGTGGCGCGCTCGGCGCCGATGCGGCTGCGCCCGCTCCCGCAAGCCACCGTGCAGTGCCGGTCGGCGGGCGCCGTCCTAACCGCTCCATATGCGAGGCTGCGGTGTTGTGAGTAGCGAGATGGGACCACGCGTGTCGGAAACCTCGGCTCCGTCGGCGCCACCTGCCCCTCGCGTGCGTACGCACCCAAGCCTGTCCGCGAGCACGCAGCGCATCGAGCGCTCCGACCGCGACATCCGCCGCAAGCGCCCGCCCGTGGTGTCGTTCCTGCTGCGCACCTCGACGTTCTGGCGCGTGGCGCGGGTGGCCTCGCTGCTCGCGCTCGATTTCGCCGGGGTGGCGCTCGCGATCTTCACGGCGCTCGTGCTCAAGGAAGCCGTCCACGGCAGCGTGCAGGCGGTGCACTCGCGCGAAACCACCGAACACTTCCTGCCCTTCGCCTACCTGCTCACCGCGCTCTTGTTCGCGCGCTCCGGCCTCTACGCGCAGCGCTCCCTGCGCCCCGGGCTCTCACGAATCGTCGGCTCGCTGTTCCAGGTGGCGTTCGTGGCGCTGATCTTCGCCGTCGTCAGCGGTGAACACTTCTCGAGCTACTACCTGTTCTGGAGCTCGCTCGCGTTCGCGATCTTCTACATCGCGTCGCTGCGCGCCGCCGACGAACGCCTCACGCAACTGCTGCTGCGATCCGTCGGCTACCAGCGGCGCGCCGTGCTCGTCGGCAGCGGCAAGCACATCGTCGATGTCGCCCACGCGCTCGCGGACGTGCCGCACGCGCCGATCGAGGTCGTCGGCTTCCTGTCGTCCAAGCCGCTTGCCGACAACGGCCTGCGCGCGCTCGGCACGCTGGCGAGCCTCGAGCGAGTCCTGGCTGACGCGCGCATCGACGAGGTCATCATCGCCGACCCCGACTTTCCGCAGGACGACGCCGTCGAGCTAGTCGACCAGTGCCACCGACGGGGTGTACGCGTGCGCCTCGCGCCCTCGACGATGGAGATCCTGATCCATCGCGCCGAGTTCGTGCCGGGCCAGTCGGTGCCACTGTTCGAACTCGGGCCGCCGGTGTTCGAGGGCATCGACTTCGCCCTCAAGCGCACGTTCGACATCGTCGGCGCGACGCTGCTGCTGGCGCTGCTGAGCCCGCTGCTGCTGGCGCTCACGCTGGCCGTGCGCCTCAGCTCGCGCGGGCCGATCCTGTACCGCTCCATGCGCCGTGGCATCGGCCAGCGCCCGTTCGCCTGCCTGAAGTTCCGCACCATGCACATCGATGCCGAGGACTATCAGGCGGGGCTGGAAGAGCTCAACGAGGCCTCCGGAGCGCTCTTCAAGATCCGCCATGATCCGCGCCTGACGCCGATCGGACATCTGCTTCGGCGCTTCTC
>CAWHAW010000019.1:0-70357 GCA_963827455.1 uncultured Solirubrobacteraceae bacterium
GGTGCTGCCGAGGACCCGCGGGTGCAGGTACGCGGTCGACAGGCGCACGGCGATGAAGTTCGCCGGCACGAACGCCCCGGCGGTGATCGCGAACACCGACGCGTAGCGCGACTGGCGCTCGGGGTCCTCGATCGCGAAACGCAGCGGCTGGTAGGTGGCGTACAGCAGGAAGACGATCAGGAACGACACGAGCGTCGGCTCGCTCCACACCCACCAGTGCCCCCACGAGCCCTTCGCCCAGATCGAGCCGGTGATCAGCGTCCCGACGGCGAAGATCAGGCTCATGTGGATCACGACGTAGGAGCGCATGTCCCAGCGCGGATCGCGTGTGCGCAGGTGCTGGATCGCGAGCAGGCCGCCGAGCACGAAGCCGCACAGCGCGACGATCGCCAACGGCACGTGCACATAGAAGATCTTCTGCAGGAAGCCCTGTTCGGCTTCGAGCGGCGCGTAGAAGAACACCAGGCTGAGCGATACGGCCATCGCGACGACCGTGGCGATGCTCAGCGTGCGCAGGCCCTTGCCGTAGACGATCGGTCGTGTGCGTTCCACGTGGTCAGTCCTCCAGGAGGAAGTCGAACAGGGCGTAGGCGATCAGCCCGAACAAGAGATCATAGAGCCCGAGCGTAAGCAGCCAGCGCGCTGCCGGCGCCCCCGCATGGGCCGCTACGAGCAGCGGCGCGCTCGCGCGCGCGCCGCCGATCACGATCGGCACGAACAGCGGCAGTGCCAGCAGCGGCCCGAGCAGGTCGCGCGCGCGCGTCTGCACCGCCATCGCGGCGACGAGCGTGCCGATCACCGCCACGCCGATATCGCCCAAGGCGAGCGTCGCCAGCAGGCCAGGCAGCGCGGGGCCGAGCGGCGATCCGAGCAGCAGCAGCGCGAACGCCGGTACCGCTACGAGCTCGAGCACTACCAGGAACGCGAGCAGCGTCAGCACCTTGGATATGAACATCGCGCTGCGGTCCACGGGCGCCAGCAGGAACCCGTCGAAGCCGCCCTGGTCGGCATCGGCGACGAACAGCCGGTTGACGCCGAGGATCGCCGCGAACAGCAGCGTCACCCACAGGATGCCCGCCGCGAGGTCGCCTTCGACGCTCGAGCGGTTGAGCGCGAAGTGAAACAGCACGAACGTCGCGACGGCGAACAGCGACATGCCGGGCACGGACTCGAGCGTGCGCAGCTCGACGAGCAGCTCCTTGCGCAGCAGTGCGCGGACCGTCGGCCACAGCCGCGGCGGCTGAGCGCGGCGCACGCTCTGTCCCGCTCGCGCTGGCGCCTGAACGCCGCTCATCGGTAGAGCTCCGCGATCTCGTCCGGGTCCACCTCGGCGGCGGCGCGCAACAGCGCCGCGCGCCCCGCGCGCAGGCCGAGCACGACGTCTGCCTCCGCCAGTCCGCGGCTCGGGTCGTGGCTGCAGATGACGCGTGTTCGAAGCCCGCCCGGCCCCGGCCCCGCGGCGAGCAGCGGTGCGACCAGCTCGATCGCGGCCGGGTCGAGGTTGGCGTTCGGCTCGTCCAGCAGCAGCAGCTCAGGATCGTGGAGCACGGCGCGCGCGACCGCCACGCGCTGGACCATGCCGCGCGAGAGCGTTCGCAGCGGCTCGTTGGCACGCGCGTGCATCGCCACCGACTCGAGCAGCTCGTGCACGCGCTCGTCCTCGACGCCGTACAGACGCGCGTAGAAGCGCAGGTTCTCGCGCGCGGTCAGCTCGCGGTAGAGCAGCGGCTCGTGGCCGAGCAGGCCGACGCGCGCGCGCACCGCCCACGCCTCGCCCGGCAGGCTCGAGCCGAGCACGCGCACGCTGCCGGCGTGGGGACGCAGCAGGCTCGCGAGCACGCGCAACAGCGTCGTCTTGCCGGCGCCGTTGGGGCCGAACACGACGAGCGTCTGGCCTTCCGCGAGCGACAGCGTGACGTCGGCGAGGGCCTCGCGTTCGCCGTAGTGCCGAGCAAGTCCCTCGACCTCGAGCGCTGCCACGTGTGTGCTCTCTAGACCTGCAGCGCGTACGCGCTCTGCGCTCGCGCGATCAGCTCGCGCACGGCCTGCTCACCGTCGTCGCGCAGCAGCGCAATCGGGTCCGGGTCGCCGTTGACTATTCCCTCGAAGAAGTCCTTGCGCTCTTGGTAGGTGGGCAGCGTGGCCTTCGCCCACCCGCGCACCTCGTTGAGCGCCACCGCCAGCTGCGCGTAGGGCTCGCCGAACTGAGCTTCGATCTCGCGCTTCATGCGCTTGGCCAGCGCGGGCGAGGCGCCCGCTGTCGAGATCGCGATCGCGAGCGGGCTCATGCGGACGATCGCCGGCAGGATGAAGTTGCACAGCGGCGGCACGTCGACGACGTTGACGAGCATCGCGCGCCGCTCGGCGTCCTCGTAGACGGCGATGTTGACGTCGGTGTCGTCGGTCGCGGCGATCACCATGAACACGCCCTCCAGGTCATCCGCGCCCGCATACTCGCGCTGCTCCCAGCGGATCGAGCCCTCGCGCGCGTACTCCTCGAGCGCGGGCTCCGCCTCGGGCGCGATCAGCGTGACCTGCCCGTCGCACGCGAGCAGGCCCTCGACCTTCTCGAGCCCGATCTCGCCGCCGCCGACCACCACGCAGCGCCGGCCGGAGAGCTTCAGGCAGGCGATGTAGAACGGGGTGTCGAGCATCCCCTGCACGCAGCTCTGGTCGCAGATTCCTCTGCGCAGCTGGCAGACGCACTCCTTGCCTGCATAGGCCTGGGCGGGCATGTACTCAAGGGTAGTGCAGTCGCGCGGCATATACCAACGTTAACAGCATTCCGAAAAGTAAACAAACCGCACGCGCCGCCGGCGCCTTCCACCAACCTAGGGCCGTGGCAGCCCCCGCCCAAACGCGCGCGCGCCGACCCGCGCGAGTGCCAGCGCGCCGTCACGCCAGGCGCGCTCGCGGTCGGAGTCGCGCGCGGAGCGCAGCTTTGCGACGCTGCGCATTGCGCGGGTGCTGGTGGCGTCGTAGGGGCCCCACCAGAGTCCGCGCATCGCCGGCGGATCCCACGTGATCAGCTTCTCCTGCGCGCATGCCCGCAGCCCGGCCTGGCCGAGCGTGCGGCCGAGCCCGCTGCCGGCGGCGGCGCCCCACGGTCCGCGCGAGACGGTTGGTCCGGGCAGGTGGTCGTTGAGCCAGACCATGCCGGCATGCAGCTCGCGAGCGATCCGGATCCCCTGGTAGCGATCGGCCGTCCACACCGACCCGCCGAGGCCATAGTCGCCGGCGTTCGCGGCGGCGATCGCCTCATCGACTGAGTCCACCGGCGTGACCACGAGCACCGGCCCGTCGATCGGCTCGCGCGCGATTCGCATGTCGCCGCTCACGTCGGTGATCACGGCGGGCGCATAGAAGGCGCCGGTGCAGCCCGGCGGGCTCACCGGCCCGCCGCAATGCAGCCGCGCGCCCTTGGCGACGGCCTCCTCGACGAGCGCGCCGACGTGCTCGGCGCGGCGAGCGGACGCCAGCGGCCCGACCTGGACGCGCGGGTCGGCGGGGTCGCCGACGGTGAGCGCGCGCGCCCCGCCTACGAGTCCCCCGAGGAAGCGCTCGTAGACCTCGCGCGCGACGTACACGCGCTCGACCGACCCGCGTGCCTGCCCGGCGGCGGCACAGCCGGCCCACAGCGCGCCGGCGATCGCGCCGCGCAGGTGCGCGTCGGCGAGCACGAGCATCGGGTCCTTGCCGCCGAGCTCGACGGCGACCTCCTTCTCGCCCGACACGCTCGCGCGCGCGACGACGCGCCCGACGGCGGGCGAGCCGGTGAACAGAACCTTGTGGACGGGCGCCTGCGCCAGCGCGACGCCGACGTCCGCTTCGCCGTGGACGACGCGCACGAGCCCCTCGGGCAGGCCGGCGCGCGCGAGCACGCGCGCGATCCGCTCACCCGCCAGGCACGCGCGCGCGGCCGGCTTGAACACGACGCCGTTGCCCGCCAGCAGCGCGCCGGCGATCTGCCCGAGCGGCTGCGCGAACGGTGCGCTGCCGGCGCCGATCACCCCGACCACGCCGTAGGGCTCGAAGGCGATCCGCGCGCGCTTGGCGATCGCCAGCGAGCGGCTGACCGCGACGCGCCGCCCGCCGAGCACGTCCGCACCGTCCTCGGCGATCCACCTCAGCGCGTCGATCGCGGCGAGCAGCTCGAGCGCGGCGATCTCCGCGCGCGGCCGGCCCTGCTCGCGCGCGAGCAGCTCCTGCAGCTCGTCGAAGTCGTCGATCACCGCCTGCGCCATCCGGTCCATGTAGCGGGCGCGATCCTTGACCCGCAGGAGCGCCCACAGCGGCTGCACCTTCGCCACCGCCTCGACAACCCGCTCGACCCGCTCGGGCGGTGTGATCGCTACCGCGCCTAGCGTCGCGCCGGTGGCCGGGTCGCGCGCCTCGAGCTGCGCGGGCACGATGCCGTCACCGGTCGCTGTGGAGGTCTCGCTCTGGGACGCGCTCATCGGCATGGGCGATTATCGCGGCTCGGCGGCGCGTTCCCGGCGAATCCGCTCCAGGCGCTCGGCCAGCGCCGCCTCGGCCTCATCGGGCGTGTAGAAGCGCTCGTCGACGACGCCCTCCGGCGCGAGCTCCTGCGAGGAGACGTGGCCGGCGTGGCGGTGGGGGTTGTCGTAGCCGCCGCGATCCTGCCCAGGCCGGGGCCCCGATCGCAGCCACCCGGGCACCGCGCCGGCTCCGTGCTCGCGCACGTGACGTTGAGCTGCCGACAGCGCGACGCCGGCGGCGTCGGACTTCGGCGCGAGCGCCAGGTAGATCGCCGTCTGGGCGAGCGCGTAGCGCGCCTCGGGCAGCCCCACGTGCTCGACCGCCTGCGCGGCGGCGGTAGCCAGCGACAGCGCCGCCGGGTCGGCGTTGCCGATGTCCTCGGAGGCGAGGATGATCATCCGCCGCACGATGAAGCGCGGGTCCTCGCCGCCCTCGAGCATCACCGCGAGGTAGTACAGCGACGCATCCGGATCGGAGCCGCGGGTGGCCTTGATCCACGCCGAGATGTAGTCGTAGTGGCGGTCGCCCTTTTTGTCGTACAGCACCGCCCGGCGCTGCAGCGCGTCCTCGACGCGCGCGAGCGTCACCTGCTGCTCGGAGAGCTCGGCGGCGGTCGCGAGCGCCAGCTCGAGGGCGTTGAGCGCCGTGCGCGCGTCGCCTTCGCTGCGCGCGGCGAGGAAGTCGAGCGCGTCGTCGTCGACCTCGAGCGCCTCGGCGTCCGGCGCGGTCTGTGCGCCGGTGGCGGCGCGTCGCAGCACCGTGCCTACCTCCTCGGGCGTCAGCGCCTGCAGCGCGTAGACGCGCATGCGCGAGAGCAGCGCGCCGTTGACCTCGAACGCGGGGTTCTCGGTCGTGGCGCCGATCAGCGTCACGAGCCCCTCCTCGACGGCGGGCAGCAGCGCGTCCTGCTGCGCCTTGTTGAAGCGGTGGATCTCGTCGAGGAACAGCACCGTCTGCCCGGCGCCGGTGTCGCGCCGGTGGGCGGCCCGCTCGATCACGGCGCGCACCTCGGGGCGCCCGGCGGCGACGGCGCTCAGCTCCTCGAACGCCGCTCCGGAGCGTTCGGCGACGATCCGCGCGAGCGTCGTCTTGCCCGAGCCGGGCGGGCCGTACAGGACCATCGAGTGCGGCCGCCCCTGTTCGATCGCGGTCCGCAATGCCGAGCCGGCGCCGAGCAGATGCGCCTGCCCGACGAACTCCTCGATGCCGCGGGGACGCATCCGCACCGCGAGTGGACGACCATCGAGTCCCTCATTTGGACTATGACGCTTGGCCACATCGGCGGCCGGATCTTTGTCCAAATCGCTACCCGGATCGTCATTAAAAAGGGTATCCATCTATATGAGTATCGCTCGCGTTCCGACGCTGCCATCGCGCATGCGCGGGAGGTCGCACGCGGTCCCTGTCGAAGGTGTAGATTCGATCCGAATGTCACAAGCCCCTAATAGTCAGCCGGGAGGTCGGCGCCGAGATGGCAAGCGGCGCTGCTGAGCTGCTGCCGTCTGGGGGGGAGGCGCTCGAATTTCTCGATGCTGGCGGCGACATCGCCGGGCGCTCGCCGCTGCAGCTGTTCTGGCGCAGGCTGCGCCAGGATCGCGTCGCGCTCGTGTCGCTCGGCTTCATCGTCTTCCTGATCCTGATCGCGATCTTCGCGCCGTTGGTCGTCAGCCTGCTCGGCCTACCGGGGCCGGACGTACAGAACCTCAACCTGACCGACTCCTTCGGCTCCCCCCTGGGGCCGAGTGCGGCGCACCCGTTCGGGGTCGACCAGCTCGGTCAGGACGTCATGTCGCGCGTGATCTACGGCACGCGGGTGGCACTGGAGGTCGGAATCATCGGCACCGGCATCTCGACGGTGATCGGTGTGACCGTCGGCATGTTCGCCGGCTTCTACCGGGGTGGGGCCGACATGCTGCTCTCGCGCTTCATGGACGTCGTGCTCTCGATCCCGATCCTGCTGCTGGGGCTCGGCCTGGGCGCCGCGTGTGGCGTGAAGGGCTGCGTGAAAGGTCTCGTACAGCCGGGCCTCGGGACGATCATCTTCATCGTCAGCATCGCGACATGGCCCTACGTCGCGCGCATCGTGCGGGGACTCGTGTTCTCGCTGCGCGAGCGCGAGTTCGTCGACGCTTCACGCGCCCTGGGGGCGTCGAATATGCGGATCATGTTCCGCGAGATCCTTCCCAACCTCACCGCCCCGATCATCGTCTACTCGAGCCTGCTGATCCCAACGAACATCCTGCTCGAGGCCGCGCTGTCGTTCCTGGGCGTGGGCATTCGCCCACCGACCCCGAGCTGGGGGGCGATGATCGCGCAGGCGGCGCCGATCTTCAACACGGCGTGGTGGTTCATGGTCTTTCCGGGCCTCGCGATCGTGCTGACGGTGCTGGCATTCAACTTGCTCGGCGACGGGCTGCAGGACGCCCTGAACCCAAGGAACGCCCAATGAGGGCTATCCGCCCGATGAGGGCTATCGATACACAAACACAGGAGGCGTCTCGATGAGGTCGATCAAAGCGGTCGGAGCCGCGGTGCTGGTGCTTGGGCTCGCGCTGGCGCTCGCAGCGTGCGGGTCCAGTGGCTCGAGTACCACGAGCAGCTCCAGCAGTGCGAGCGCCGCGCTCAGCACCGGCGGCTACAAAAGCACGTTGACCGAGCCGGAGACCGGCAAGGTGGGCGGGACGCTGACAGTGCTGCAGGAAATCGACTTCGAACACCTCGACCCAGGCATCTCCTATTTCTCGGTCGATTACGCGGTGGTGTTCGCGACGCAGCGCCCGCTGTACTCGCAGAAGCCCAACTCGACCGAAGCGAGCCCCGACATGGCCGAAGGTAAGCCCGAAATCACCAACGGCGGCAAGACCGTGACCGTCCACATCAAGAAAGGCATCCGCTTCAGCCCGCCGGTCAACCGCGAAGTCACCTCCGAAGACGTCGCGTACGCGATCGAGCGCGGCAAGAACCCGAACGTCGCCAACCCCTACATCGAATCGTATTTCAAATCCGTGGAAGGCATTCCGGCGGCGTCAGGGGGACCCGTCAAGGGCATCGAAACGCCGAACAAGTACGAGATCGTCTTCCACCTCACCGAACCGAAAGGGCAGATCGTCGCGGACGCTCTGGTGCTGCCGCTGACGGCGGCGGTGCCGAAGGAATACGCCGAAAAGTTCGACAAGAACAAGCCGTCGAACTACGCCGCCTACGAGGTGGCCACGGGGCCGTACATGCTGAAGAACAACGCCGAAGGCAAGGTCCTCGGGATCGGCTACATCCCAGGCAAATCGGCGACGCTCGTGCGCAACCCGAACTGGAACGCGAAGACCGACTTCCGCCCGGCCTACCTGAACGAAATCGCGATCAAGATCGGCGGCACGACCGCCGTGCTCGGACGCCAGGTGCTGGAAGGAAGCGACATCGTCCAGAACGAATCGTCGGTCGCGCAGTCGATCGTCAAGCTCGCCGCCGAAAAGTTCAAACCCCAGCTGGAGATCTCGCCCGGCGGCGGCTCGCACTACATCGGCGTCAACAACAAGGTCGGGCCGCTCAAGAACATCGACCTGCGCAAGGCCCTGTGGGCGGCGCTCGACAGGACGGCAATGGACAAGGCGCGCGGCGGCGAACTCGTCACCACCGTCGCGACCCACTACATCTACCCGACGATCAACGGCTTCGAACAGGCCGGCGGTGTAAAGGGACCGCAGGGGCCGCAGTTCGACTTCAACGCGTACCCCGAAGGCAACTTGAAAGTCGCCGAAAAGTACATGAAGCTCGCCGGGTACCCGAGCGGGAAGTACACGGGACACGAAACGGTGACGATCGTGGGCTCGACGGGAGACCCGTTCGAAGAGGACTCGCAGATCGTCCAGCAGACGCTCAAGAACCTCGGCTTCCCGGTGAAGTACTCGGCTGTTGAAACCTCGACCATGTACGCGAAGTACTGCAACGTCCCCAAAGAAGAGATCACCATATGCCCGAGCGTGGGCTGGATCGCTGACTTCCCCGATCCGCAGACGGTGGTCAACATAACGTTCAACGGCACCACGATCACGTCAACCGGGAACGTCAACTGGGGTCAGACGAACGTGCCGAAGATCAACGCGGCGATGGCCGCCGCGGAAAACGTCATCGGCAGCGAAGCCCGTGCGAAGGCGTGGGGCAAAATCGACGACGAACTCGTCGAAAACGCCTCGGCGATCCCGTTCGACTGGGACAAGCAGGCGAACATCGAGGGCAGCGGCGTCAACGGCGTCGGCGACGTGTGGAACGTCGGTGAGTGGGACTACAACTACACCTCGCTGAAGTAGGCCCTGGCTGGACTGCTGGGGGAGGGCTCGCAGGGAGTCCTCCTCCAGCGGCCTGCCGCGCCGGTACCGATCAGCACTCCGATCCCTTGACGACCGCACAGCTCGACGCCCAACGACCCCACGGGGCAGTTCCACGATGATCCGCTACATCATCCGCCGCCTGCTGGTGGGGGTGCTGATCCTCGTGATCGTGTGCGCGCTCACGTTCGTCTTCTTCCGCGTGCTGCCGACCGGCAACCCTGCGCTGCTGCGGGCGGGACGCGATCCGCAACCAAAGCTGATCAAGGAGATCGAAGGGATCCTCGGGCTGAACAAGCCGCTGATCGTGCAGTTCTGGGACTACATGAAGGAATTCTTCCTGCACTTCAACCTCGGCTACAGCTACTACAGCCAGGAGTCGGTGCGCTCGCTGATCGTCGAACGGCTGCCGGCGACGATCTCGCTGACGGTGGGAGCCGCCGTGCTGTGGGTGCTCGGCGGCCTCAGCGTCGGAATCATCTCGGCCCTGCGTCGGCACGCGTTCGTCGATCGCCTGTCGATGGGCTCGGCCCTGCTGCTCCTGTCGGTGCCGGAATTCTGGCTCGGATTTGTGATGCTGCTGCTGTTCGCCGACGACATCGGCAAATTCAAGATCCTCCCCGGGTCCGGCAGCTACGTGGGGCTCACCTATGACCCCTGGAAATGGTTCACCTCGCTGATCATGCCCTGGATGGTGCTCGCCGCTGGCTCTGCTGCGATCTACGCGCGGTTGATGCGCAGCAGTTTGAGCGAGACGATGCGCGAGGATTACATTCGGACCGCGCGCGCCAAGGGACTGCGCGAACGGGCAGTCGTGCGACAGGGGGTACGCGCTGCGATAAACCCGATCTTCACACTGCTTGGCCTGGAAATCGGCGTTCTGCTGGGTGGGGCGGTGCTGGTGGAGACCGTGTTCAACATTCCGGGGATCGGCGTACTGAACTACAAAGCGATCCAGTCGTCGGATTTTCCGGTGGTGGAGGGAACGGTCCTGCTCGCCTCGGCGTTCATCATCATCGCGAACATCGTCGTCGACATCGCCTACGCGTATCTCGATCCGCGAGTCCGCTACTCATGAGCGCCGCCGAGCCGCTGCTGCGCGTGGAGGACCTGCGCGTCGAGTTTCCCACCGAGGATGGCGTGGTCCACGCGGTCGACGGGATCACCTACCAGGTGTTCGCGGGCCGCACTCTCGGGATCGTCGGTGAGTCCGGATCTGGCAAGACCGTGTCGTCGTTGACGACCCTGGGCCTCACGCGCCGCCAGGGTGCGCGCATCTCCGGGCGGATCCTGTTCGACGGCCAGGATCTGCTGACACTTTCGGAAGACCGGCTGCGAGCGATCCGGGGCAACGACATCGCGATGATCTTCCAGGACCCGCTGTCCTCGCTGCACCCCCTCTACAGGGTGGGAGCGCAGCTGATCGAGGCCGTTCGGGCGCACCGCGACGTCTCCAGGGCGCAGGCGCGCGAGCGCGCGATCGAGCTGCTCGGGCTCGTCGGCATCCCCGATCCGCGCCGGCGCGTCGATGAGTACCCGCACGAGTTCTCGGGTGGCATGCGCCAGCGCGCGATGATCGCGATGGCGCTGGCGAACGAGCCGAAGCTGCTGATCGCGGATGAGCCGACGACGGCGCTCGATGTGACGGTGCAGGCGCAGATCCTGGCGCTGATGGAACGCCTGCAGCGCGAGCTGGGGATGGCGATCGTGATCATCACCCACGATCTCGGGGTGGTCGCCGAGATGGCCGACGACATCGCGGTGATGTACGCGGGCAGGATCGTCGAGACGACCTCGGCGGCGGGCATCTTCGCGGCGCCGGAACATCCGTATACGTGGGGTCTGCTCAAGTCGATCCCTCGGCTTGACGCGCCTCGCGACGAGGATCTGGTGCCGATTCCCGGGACTCCTCCGAGCCTCATCAACCGGCCCTCCGGCTGCCACTTCCACCCGCGCTGCCGGTATGCGCAACCGGACCATGCGCGGATCGACCCGCTCCTTCAGCCGGTGCCCAGCGAGCCGAGCCATCACGTCGCATGCCTGCTGGAGGCGGAGGTGCGACAGCGCCTGTGGGAGCAGCTCGCGGCCGGCGCGACGCCCGAGCAGGCGCTCGCCGAGGTCGATCTGCCGGCGGCGCCCGCATGAGCACGGCGGACTCCGCCCCGGAGGCTTCCTCGAGCGGCGTCATCGACGGCGAGCTGGACGGGAGCTCGGGTGGCCCGATCGTGCGCGTGCGCGGGCTGGTCAAGCACTTTCCGATCAGGCGAGGAATCATCTTCGGGCGCACGATCGGCGCGGTCAAGGCCGTGGACGGCATCGAGCTCGATATCGAGCGCGGCGAAACGCTGGGGATCGTCGGCGAGACGGGCTGCGGCAAGAGCACCACGGCGCGACTGATCATGCGGCTGCTCGAGGCCACCGCCGGGCAGATCGTGTTCGACGGTCGCGACATCACGCGGCTGAAGGGCGGGCCGTTGAAGGCGGTCAGACGGGATATGCAGATGGTCTTCCAGGACCCCCAGTCCTCGCTGAACCCGCGTAAGACGATCGGCTCGATCATCGCCGAGCCCTTCGCGATCCACAAGCTGCTGCGCGACAAGGGCGAGCGCAGACGTGAGGTGCAGCGGCTGATGGAGACGGTCGGGCTGAACCCGGAGCACTACAACCGCTACCCGCACGAGTTCTCCGGCGGCCAGCGCCAGCGCATCGGCGTGGCGCGCGCGCTCGCACTGAACCCCAAGCTGCTGATCGCCGACGAGCCGGTCTCGGCGCTGGACGTGTCGATCCAGGCGCAGGTGCTGAACCTGCTGCGCGACCTGCAGCGGAGACTGGGCCTGACGATCGTGTTCATCGCGCACGACCTGTCCGTGGTGCGCCACATGTGCGACCGGGTGGCGGTCATGTACCTGGGCAAGATCGTCGAGATCGGCCCCAACGAGGAGCTCTACGGCTTCCCCCGACACCCTTACACGGGCGCGCTGCTCGCGGCGGTCCCGGTCGCCGATCCCTCGCTGCACGGGCAGGAGCGCCGCCCGCTCGGCGGCGACGTCCCGAGCCCCGCGAACCCGCCGAGCGGCTGCCGCTTCCACACGCGCTGTCCGAAGGCTCAGGCGCTGTGCTCGACGACGGAACCGCTGCTCGAGGACAAGGGCTCCGGGACCATGGTGGCCTGTCACTTCCCGCTCAGCCGCGAGGAGGTGGCGCAGATGGGCGTACGATCTGCGCGATGAGCGCGCATCCCGTGGAGATCGGCCGTCCGGGCGCGGAGGCCGAGGAGCTGCTGGCGCGCCTGATCCGCTTCAACACGGTCAACCCGCCAGGCAACGAGCTCGCCGCGCAGGAGTACCTGGCGGGCTACCTGAGCCATGCGGGGTTCGAGTGCGAGCTGCTCGGCGCCGAGCCCGCTCGCCCCAACCTCGTCGCGCGGCTGCGCGCGGAGGACCCGGGCGCCGAGTCCGGTCCGACGCTGTGCTACCTCGGCCACGTCGATACGGTCCTCGCCAACGCGGATGAGTGGACGCACGATCCCTGGTCGGGCGACATCGCCGACGGCTTCCTGTGGGGGCGCGGCGCGCTCGACATGAAGTCGCAGGTCGCCGCGGAGATCGCGGCGGCGGCGGCGCTGGCGCGCTCGGGCTGGCGTCCGGCGCGCGGCGAGCTGTTGATCGTGGCGGTCGTCGACGAGGAGACCGGCGGGGCGCTTGGCGCCGAATGGATTACCAAGACACATCCCGAGAAGGTCCGCTGCGACCTGCTGATCAACGAGGGCGGCGGCGCTGTGTTCGAGTACGGAAGCCCCGCTCGGCGCTTCTACGGCGCGTGCTGCGCGGAGAAGGGCGTGTTCCGCTTCACGCTGATCACCGACGGCGTCGCGGGCCACGCGTCGATGCCGGCGATGGGAGTGAACGCGCTGCTGAAGATGGCACCGGTGCTCGAGCGCCTGGCGGCGCGCCAGCCGTCGTATCAGCTGACCGACGAGCCGCTCGAGTTCCTGCGCGGCGTCGGCGAGGATCCGGCGGACCCGCAGGGCGCGGTGGCGCGCCTGCGCGCCGCGGACCCGCGGCTGGCGATCATGTTCGAGCCGATGCTCGGCGTGACGTTCACGCCGACGCGGATCAAGGCGTCGGAGAAGATCAACGTGATCCCGAGTCGCGCGGAGCTGAAAGTCGACTGCCGTGTGCCCCCGGGGTTGGGCGAGCAGGAGGTGCGCGCGGGCATCGCCGAGGTACTCGGCGATGAAGCCGACGCGGACTGGCACATCGAGTTCACAGAGCGCGTGGTCGGCAACCGCTCGCCGGTCGCGTCGCCGCTGATGGACACGATCTCCACATTGATCTCCGAGCGCGACCCCGGCGCTGAGGTCGTGCCCGTGGTGCTCCCCGGCTTCACCGACTCTCGCCACTTCCGCCTGGCGTTTCCCGAGTGCGTCGCGTACGGCTTCTTCCCGATGCGCCACCAGTCGCTGCTGCAGGGCGCGCCGCTGATCCACGGAGCGGACGAGCGGATCGACGTGCGCGATCTGGCGTTCGCGGCGGAGCTGTACACGGATCTCGCGCTGCGCACTCTCGGCTAGCCGGCACGCGAGACGGGCGTGCGACGCTCGACAAGCGCTTGACAAGTACGCATAATGGAAGTGATGCCAAGGATGGTGGCTTTGCTGGAGAGGATCGAGGGATGAGCGCGCAATCAGAAGCCGCGCGGCGCGCGTCTGCTGGCAGGTCGCCCGCTCGCGCACGACGCGGCACGGCATGGCGCGGCTGCACACGGCTCGTCCACGCATGCGGCGGCGGTGCACGCGGCGACGGCGCACGCGGCGGCCGTGCACGCGGCGGCCGTGCAGAGCGCGGCGCCGCAGGTGTCGTTCGCGCAGGAAGTGCAGAACTTCGCGCTCAACTGGGAGCCGGTGATCGCGATCCTGTTCTTCACGGCGCTGATTTTCATGATGTGGCGGATGCTGAAGGTGATGCCGCGGATCAAGCCGCAGCGCATCAAGCCGACGTCGGATCAGTCGGTGACGTTCGCGGACATCGCCGGCGTCGACGAGGCCAAGGCGGAGCTGCAGGAGCTGGTCGAGTTCCTGCGCGAGCCGAAGTCCTTCCACGCGCTCGGGGCGAAAGTTCCGAAGGGAGTGCTGCTGCATGGGCCGCCGGGCACGGGCAAGACGCTGCTGGCGAAGGCGGTGGCGAACGAGTCGGGCGCGCAGTTCTTCGCGCAGTCGGCGGCGTCGTTCGTGGAGATGTTCGCGGGCCTCGGCGCGGCGCGCATCCGCCGCCTGTTCGCGATCGCGCGCAAGCACGAACCGGCGATCATCTTCATCGACGAGCTCGACGCGGTGGGCGGACGTCGGGGCATGGACATCTCGGGTGAGAAGGACCAGACGCTCAACCAGCTGCTCGTCGAGATGGACGGCTTCTCCTCCAGCGGCCGCGTGGTCGTGATCGCGGCGTCGAACCTGCTCGAGAAGCTCGACCCTGCGCTGCTGCGCCCGGGCCGCTTCGATCGCCAGGTGTTCGTGGTGCCGCCCGACGTCAAGGGCCGCGTGGGCGTGCTGGAAGTGCATACGCGCGAAAAGCCGCTGGAGGACGTCGACCTGGGGCTGGTGGCGCAGCAGACGAGCGGGCTGACGGGCGCCGACCTGGCGAACATCTGCAACGAGGCGGCGATCTTCGCGACCAGACGCGGCGCGAAGGCGATCGGGATGCAGGACTTCGACTCGGCGCTCGAGCGCGTGATCGCGGGCGTGCAGTCCAAGCGCGTGCTGAACGAGCACGAGAAGCGCGTGGTGGCCTTCCACGAGGCTGGGCACGCGCTGTGCGGCGAGCTGCTGCCGTCGGTCGACCGCGTGCACCGGATCTCGATCGTGCCGCGCGGGCGGACGCTCGGCTACACGCTGAACCTGCCGGCGGAGGACCGCTACCTGAAGACGCGCGAGGAGCTGCTCGACTACATGACTGTGCTGCTCGGCGGTCGCGTGGCCGAGGCGGTGGTGTTCGGCGCGATCACGACGGGCGCGTCGGACGACCTGAAGCGCGTTGCCGAGATCTCGCACTCGATGGTGCACGACTTCGCGATGGGCACGGCCGGCGTGGGGCGCTCGCCGGAAGGGGACGTGAGGCTGTCGGAGCGGACGCTGCGGCTGCGCGACGAGGAGCGCCAGGACCTGATCGAGGAGGCGCGCCGCGCTGCGCAGAAGCTGCTGGTCGCCCATCGCCCGCAGCTCGACGCGCTGGCGCACGAGCTGCTCGACCACGAGGTGCTCGAGCGCGAGGCGATCGACCGGATCATGGCGGGCGTACCGAGAATGGAGCGGGCGCCGGGCGTGGGGCTGCGCGTGGTGGCGGCGACGCCGCATGACCCGCCGCCCGGGCCCGCTCCGATCCGCCTGCCGGACATCGGCGGCGGGGACGAGCCGGGACGCATATAGACTGCGGCTGGTGTTCAGCCGCATCGACCACATCGGCGTCGCCGTCGAGGAGATCGAGCCCGCGCTCGAGCTGTATCGCGACAGCTTCGAGCTGACGCTGGCGCACCGCGAGATCGTCGAGGAGCAGGGCGTGGAGGCGGTGCTGCTGGACATCGGCGAGAACCACGTGGAGCTGCTGGCGCCGCTCGGCGCGGACACGCCCGTGGGCAGGTTCCTCGCGAAGCAGGGCCCGGGACTGCACCACGTCGCCTACCAGGTCAAGGACATCGACGCGACGCTCGAGAGCCTACGCGAGGCGGGCCTGCAGCTGATCGACCAGCAGCCGCGAACGGGCATCCGTGGCTCGCGCGTGGCGTTCATGCACCCGCGCGCGACCGCCGGCGTGCTGACCGAGATCGTCGAGCCGGCGAGCGGGACGGGGAGTCACTGATGCCCTCCGTGGCACGCCGTGTGACGCTCGGCTTCCAAGGTGGCCAGGTGCTGGCGTTGCGCATCAGCGAAAAGCAACTCGACGGCCTCTACGGGTCGCTCGGCGGCAGCGGCTGGTATGAGCTCGACACCGAGGAGGGACCGGTGCGCGTCGAAGTCGCACAGCTGGTCTACATCAGCGCGGATAGCAGCGAGCCCCACGTCGGCTTCGGTTAGGTCGCACGTTAGGCGGCGCGATACTGCGTCCTCGATCGCTCGTGTGCGAAGCACACTTCGCTCACTGCGTCCTTGTCTCGCTTGCCTACCGCACGCCCTAACAGGTTGATTTCACAGATTGCAAATCTCGACGAGGGGTTGCTGCGCTTGGCGCGCACTTGCGGGCACACACCGCGGGCGGAGCGCGCCGTGGTGCGGTTCTCGCGGCTGGGTGAGCACGCGGGTGTGTGGCTCGCGATCGGGGCGGTTGGGGCGGCGCTTGACGGCGAACGCAGGGGGGAATGGCGTCGCGCGACGGCGACGGTCGCGGGCGTTTACGCGCTGAACACCGCGATCAAGCAGGTGGTGCGCCGGCGGCGTCCGCAGTTGCCGGACCTACCGCCGCTGACGGGCACGCCGACGGCGTTGAGCTTTCCGAGCGCGCACGCCTCGACGTCGTTCGCGGGCGCTCGGGTGTACGCGCGGCTGGGCCTGCCGCCGGTGCCGCTGTATGCGTTGGCGACGGGACTTGCGCTGTCACGGCTGTACCTGGGCGTGCACTACCCCTCTGACGTTCTGGTCGGGGC
This sequence comes from uncultured Solirubrobacteraceae bacterium, assembly GCA_963827455.1. Classification (GTDB taxonomy): domain Bacteria; phylum Actinomycetota; class Thermoleophilia; order Solirubrobacterales; family Solirubrobacteraceae; genus Palsa-744. The sequence continues at coordinate 16,458 of CAWHAW010000019.1, forward strand.
GGCGCTGGGCACGGCCGTCGCCGCCTGGCAGGATGGTCGCCGGTGAGCACGCGCATAGGAATCGTGGGCATGCCCAACGCGGGCAAGTCATCGCTGTTCAACGCGCTTACGAAAGCGGGCGCGGAGGCGGCGAACTACCCGTTCACGACGATCGAGCCGAACGTGGCGGTGGTGCCGGTGCGCGACGAGCGCTTGGAGGCGGTGGCTGAGACGGTGAACGCGTCGGAGATCGTGTGGGACACGGTCGACTTCCACGACATCGCGGGTCTCGTCGCGGGAGCGCACCAGGGTGAGGGTCTGGGCAACCGCTTCCTGGCGAACATCCGCGAGACCCACGCGATCGTGCACGTGGTGCGCGCGCACACCGACGAGAACGTGATCCATCCCGAGGGTCGCGTGGACCCGCTGGCGGATATAGAGACTATTGAGACGGAGTTGGTGATGGCGGACCTGGAGGCCGCGGAGCGCCGCGTGGACAAAGTCGGCAAACAGGCGCGCGGGGGCGATCGCGTGGCCATCGCGGAGGAGGCGTGGCTGCGCGAGGTGATCGCGGCGCTGCAGGCCGGTCGCCCGGCGCGAACGGTGCCGGTGCCCGAGGAGGCGCCCAACGCGGCCCGTGACCTGGGCTCGCTGACGAGCAAGCCGGTGCTGTTCGTGGCGAATGTGGACGAGGGCTCAGAGGTTGTACCGGCGGCGGTGGCGGAGCACGCGGCAGCGCAGGGTGCGCGCGCGGTGGCGGTGTCCTCGCGCATCGAGTCGGAGCTGGCGGAGCTCGACGACGAGGACGCGGCGGCGATGCGAGAGGAGCTCGGCGTGAGCGAATCCGGCCTCCAGCGCGTGGTGCGCGAGGCGTTCGCGCTGCTCGAGCTGATCTCGTTCTTCACGGCAGGCGAGGCGACGATCGCCCAGTCGTGGCACCTACGTCGCGGCCTCACCGCGTGGCACGCTGCGGGCGAGATCCACACGGACATCCAGAAGGGCTTCGTGCGCGCCGAGGTGATCGGCTGGAAGGAGCTGGTCGACGCGGGCGGCTACGCGGGCGCACGCGAACGCGGCACGCTGCGCCTGGAGGGTCGTGACTACGTGATGAACGACGGGGACGTGATCACCGTCAAGTTCACGCCCTAGAGCAGCCTCAGCGACGAGCTAGTCGGCGCCCGCTCTCGGTGTCCGGGGGTGTGTAGTTGAGCTCGAAGTGGTGGTAGAGCGCCGACTCGTCGGCCTGTGAAAGCTCCTCGCCGTGCAGCTCGATATCGGGCGCAGTCTCGACCTGGCTCTTGTAGACGCCAACCTGCAGCTCGTCGGGGCCGACCCTGATCCCACCCAGCGGCACAAACGTCAAATGTCTGCCGATGAACCCTTCCTTGACGGTCGCGAACTGCGGCACATCAGTCTCGACGTCGACGTATACGTCCTCGAGCTTGCCGATTTTCTCGCCGTCAAGATCGACGATCGTCTTGCCGTGCCATTCGGACACGTTCAACTCGGGCACCTGCTGATCGTCACTCATACGACTCCTCCGGGTTGCTCATGCTGACTCGCTTGAGATGCTAGCGGGCCCTTCTCCGTTGCCTCAGCCCGTGTCTTGCATCGCCTCCAGCCGCTCTGCCAGTCGCTTCATGCCCAGCCCGCGCGCGGCAACTGCACCGCCGGCGAAGTCTGTGGCGCGCTCGTGCGGGGGCTCGACGTCGATCCGCTGCAGCGTGGCGATCTGCTTGAACTTGCGCAGCAGCTCGGCGTTCTCGCACAGCGCGGCGGCGACACGCGGGCGCATCGCGCGGCTCGCTCGGACTGCAGCCGCATCGGCGTCGTCGGGGTGCGCGTCTGCGCCGGCGGCGCTCAGCAGCGCCTCGAGTGAGCCGTGCGCGCGCAGCAGCTCGGCGGCGGTCTTGGCGCCGATGCCGGGCGCGCCGGGCAGGCCGTCGGATGGGTCGCCGCGCAGCGCGATGAAGTCGGGGACCTGCTCGGGCTCGACGCCGTAGCGCTCGCGCACCTCCGCCGGGCCGATCTCCCCGTGGGCGCCGCCCTTCAGCAGCTCGGCGACGGCGACGCGGTCGCTGACCGCGCCGTACAGGTCGCGATCGCCGGTCAGCAGCAGCGCGTGCCCGCCGCGCTCCTGCTCGGCGCGCGCGTGCGAGAACATCACGTCGTCGGCCTCGAGATCCTCGCTCGTCGCGTAAGTCCAGCCGAGGCTCTCCAGCAGCGCCGGCGCCTGGGCCCATTGCGCCGCTAGCTCGGGCGGCATCGGATCGCGGTGCGCGTGGTAGGGCGGGTACAGCCGCACGCGATAGTCCGCCTGCTCTGCGCCCATACACGCCACCACGCCGTCCGGTCCTCGCGCCGGTAGGCGCGCATCATAAAAACTCAGGATCGCGTTGACCGTTCCGAGCAGCGCGTTCACGGGCTGCCCGTCGCTGCCGACGATCGATTTCGGCAGCGCGAAGTACGAGCGGTACAGCAGCCACGGGACGTCGGCGATCAGCAGCGGCGCGGGCACGGAGCTCAGCGTATGCGTCGAGCGGATCCGACGCGCGCGAGCGTGCTCAGCCGGCGAGCATCCAGCAGTTTTCGGTCCAGTAGAAGCGGTTCGAGGCGTTGTCCATCAGCGGCGCCGGCAGCGCGATCGTCGCCCAGTCGCCGTGGACGATCACCACCGCCGAGGAGATCGCGTGCTCCTGCGAGCGCAGCCGCGCGCGGGCACCCGCTTGGTGGAGCAGCGTGTCGAGCCTCGCGTTCCAGCGCTGCGTGCACGTGCGGCCGTGCTCTGTGGCACGCAGCGGTGCGTTCAGGATCCCGCATGCGCTCGCGCCGTCGCGGGCGAGCTCCGCGGTGACGAACCTGCTCGCCGCGCTGCGCACCCACGCGATCTGACCGGGCGTGCCGACCGAGTGCGCCGCCGACGCGCTCGCCGGCATCAGCGCCGCTGTAGTGAGCAACGAGACCGCGCACGTAAGGGCGGCGGCCGTCGCGCGAGAGCGCAGAGATCTCATACCGGGCTTGTCGGCCATGTGTTCGAGTTGTACGGGTTCTCGGGTCGGTGGTGTGGCTGGCGCGGACGCATATCGTAGAACCCGCCTAGGCGGCTACCCGGCCCTGACGCCGCCGGTGGCGGACGACGACACGCTGCTCGACGCGGCGCTCGCCGGCGCCGGCGAGCCGCCCTGTGGCCCCGGTGTCGGTGCCGGCGCTGGCACCGGCGGGCTTTCGGGAGCGAGAGGCGTGAACGGCGCGTGTCCGCTGCGGTCTGGCTCGCGTGTCACGCGCGTGCCGCTCTTCACGCTGAAGTACGCCCACGTGCTGCTCAGCCCGAGGCGAGCCGCCAGTTCGGGCCCGCTCACCGGAGCTCACGCCGCGCGAGCCGAGCACCTCCGCCGAGACGATCCGCGGCGAGACGCCGCGCGTGAGCACCTCGATGCCGCGGAAGGAGCCCTTGACGAGACCCCGCAGGCGCGCGCCGGCCGCGGCGAAGGTGATGCTGAGCTTCCAGTCGGAGGCCTTCGTTTCGTATGCGTCGGCGACGCCGAGCAGCCACGGCTCGGGCGTCGAGCCGAGGAACGAGTTCTGGATGTCCTCGGTCATTCCCCCGGAGCTCGCGAAGTAGTACGTCGTCGCCGGCCGGCCCGCGTAGGTCACGATCTGGCCTGCCGTCGCGGTCACGGCGGCGTTCGTCGCGGCCGTTTCGGCGGCGACGCCGCGATACATCTGCGAGCGCGTGTCCGAGTACACGTCGAAGCGCGACCCGCCGGCGTGCGCGGTCAGCGCGTAGGTGCGGCTCGCGATCGCCTGTGCCTCGAGCGCCGGCGCCGGCCAGCTCGAGGGCATCTCCGCCGACACGACGCCGCGCACGTAACGTTCGAGCGGGACCTTCACGACCTTGGCGCCCACGAGCACCTTCACCTGATAGCCGGCGGGCGCCTCGCCGAGCGTCGTGCCGGTGTAGTAGTGCGCGAGGATCGCCGCGTCGCTCCAGCCGTGCTCGGCGTAGCCGAGCGCCCCGTCCTGGCTCATGCCCACGCCGTGGCCTTCGCCGGCGCCTTCGACCACGAGCGTCGACGCGCTCGCAGGCGCCGCCCACAGCGCCAGCGCCGCGAGCGTCTTCGCAAGAAGCGCAGCCGCCGCGCCGCCGCGCCGGCGAACGGCGGCGGCGCGGCCGCGCGGACGTCGATCGGTAGCGGGTCTCGTCACGATTGACCGCTGCAACACGGGCGCGTGCCCATCGTCGCGCGCCATGGCCGAGAGTTCCATATCCATCGGTCGGGTGCGCGGACGCGGCGCGTGAGCGCTGCACGAGACCTCCCGCTTTGCGCAGCGCTGACGCGGTTTGGATACGCCGGCGCGGTGGTAGGTTGAGTGCATGAGCGCCGTAGATCACGCCACCCGTTCGGACGCCGAGCGCGCGGTGCTCGAGTGGGTGCCCACCGAGCTGTTCATCGCCGGCAAGTGGCGCGCGGCGAGCGGCGGCGGGACGCTTCCGGTCGAGGATCCCGCGACGACCGACGTGCTCGTCGAGGTGGCCGACGCTCAGCAAGAGCGACGCGCTCGCGGCGCTCGCCGCCGCCGCAGACGTTCAGCCGGAGTGGGCGGCGTATGCGCCGCGCGAGCGCGGCGAGATCCTGCGCCGCGCGTACGAGGCGATCGTCGAGCGCAGCGACGAGCTCGCGCTGCTGATGACGCTCGAGATGGGCAAGTCGGTCGCCGAATCGCGCGCCGAGATCGCCTACGCGGCTGAGTTCTTCCGCTGGTTCTCCGAGGAGGCCGTGCGCATACACGGCCGCTACATGGTCAACACCACCGGCAAGGGACGCATCCTGACGATGCGCCAGCCGGTCGGGCCGTGCGTGTTCGTCACGCCGTGGAACTTCCCCACCGCGATGGGCACCCGCAAGCTCGCGCCGGCGATCGCCGCCGGCTGCACGATGGTCGTCAAGCCGGCCAAGCAGACGCCGCTGTCGATGCTCGCGCTCACCAAGCTGCTGCAGGAGGCGGGCCTGCCGGCGGGCGTGCTCAACGTGATCACCGCGCAGCACGCCGGCGAGGTGATCGAGCCGCTGCTGAAGGACTCGCGCACGCGCAAGCTGTCCTTCACCGGCTCCACCGAGGTCGGGCGCTCGCTGATCGAACAGTCAGCGCAGCAGATCCTGCGGGTGTCGATGGAGCTCGGCGGCAACGCGCCGTTCCTGCTGTTCGAGGACGCCGACCTCGACGCAGCGCTCGAGGGCGCGATGACGGCGAAGATGCGCAACATCGGCGAGGCGTGCACCGCCGCCAACCGCTTCCACGTGCACGAGTCGCTCGCCGACGAGTTCGCACGCCGGCTCGCCGAGAAAATGGGCGCGCTGAAGCTCGGTCGCGGCACCGAGCCCGGCGTCGACGTCGGGCCGCTGATCGACGAGGCGCAGCGCGCCAAGGTCATCGAGCTCGTCGAGGACGCCGTCAACCGCGGCGCGCGGGTGCTGCTCGGCGGGCATCCCGTCGACGGCCCCGGCTACTTCTTCGAGCCGACCGTCATCGTCGACGTCCCCGACGACGCGCGCCTGCTGCGCGAGGAGATCTTCGGCCCGGTCGCGCCGATCGCCACCTTCGCCACCGACGAGCAGGCGCTCGACGCCGCCAACCGCACCGAGTACGGGCTCGTCGCCTACGTCTACACGCGCGACCTCGACCGCGCGTTCCACGTCTGCGAGCGACTCGAGTCCGGCATGGTCGGGCTCAACCAGGGCGTCGTGTCAAACCCCGCCGCGCCGTTCGGGGGGGTCAAGCAGTCGGGGTTCGGCCGCGAGGGTGGCTTCGAGGGGATCGACGAGTACTTGGAGGTTAAGTACGTGGCTATGGGGGTTTGACGGGGCGCGCGCTGCCGCGACGGAGGTCCTACGAACTGCTCGCGAGCTGAAGCGCCAGCACGCGCGACGATCGCCGCGAAGCACAGCACGTGCTGGTAGAGGATCGCTCTGGCCAGCGCGACTCGATCCACGACGTTGTCGCGCCCGCTGCCGAGCCGCACAGCGCTCGGTACGGTACGCAAGCCGGCGAGCAGGATCGCGAAGGCCGCTAGGGCGAGCGACGTATAGGCGACCGCAGGCGAAGGCTTGCCGTTGACGATCTCGGCGACGATCGCGCCCAGCGTGCCCAGCATCACCGCGGCGATCAGGCGGTTCATCGGCCGCGCGCCGGTTGTGACACGTGCGTAGTAGCCGCCGATCGAGTCGAGCACCGACGCGGGCAGCTGACCGCCGCCGTGACCGATCACCTGCACGTCGAACATCAGGTCGAACCACAGGACCGCCAGCAGGAATCCGGCCCCTGCGGCGACGAACGCGCTCACGCCTCGACGAGCACGCGCCCTACGCTGTCGGCGACGCAGACCGGCTTCTCGCCGCCCTCGATCTCGACGGTGCAGCGCGTCACGACCTGGTGCCAGCCGCCGCCGAGGTCGGAGAGCTCCACGATCTGCGTGTAGCCACGAACTCGCGAGCCGACAGGCACGGGCGCCGGGAAGCGCACCTTGTTCCAGCCGTAGTTGACGCCCAACACGAACCCGCTGGACTCGCTCAGTTCTTTGCGTTGGCCGTCGATCAGCGACAGCGTCAGGTTGCCGTGCGCGATCGTCGTTCCGTACGGGCTCTCGGTCTTCGCGCGCTCGACGTCGGTGTGGATCCACTGGTCATCGCCGGTCAGCTCGGAGAACTGGTTGACCATCTCCTGCGTCACTTCGCGCCACTCGCTGGGGCCGACGACCTGATCCTTGAGTGCCTGAAGGCCCTCGATCCCGTGGACGACAGCCTTGGGCATGCTCGCGCTGATAGCCATCAGCACTCCTTTCGCGTTAGCCGGAAGTGGAGCGCAATGCTAAACGCTGGCGCGCCGCTACAGGCTCTGCGGGTCCGTGCGGGCCGCGATCTGCGAGTCGGCGTGCACCGTGGGGATGCTCGCCGTGAGCACGTTCTCGATCAGGTTCGCCGTCACCGGTTTGCCCATCAGGGCTCCCTGGGCCATCGTGCAGCCCATCGCCTGCAGCGCGGCCATCTGCTCGTAGCTTTCGATGCCCTTGGCGATCACCGTCAGCGACAGGTCGCGTCCGACGATCAGGATCGCCTCGAGCAGCCACGTCCGGTAGTCCTCGTCCTCGGAGGCGGCGAGTGAGCCGCGATCGACCTTGAGGAAGTCCAGCGGCAGGCGCCGCAGGTCAGAGTGGTAGGCATAGCCGCTGCCGCCGAACTCGTCGATCGCGATGCGCACTCCGAGGTGCTTGAGCTCATCGAGGCGCTCGACAGCTGCGTTGACGTCGTTCATCACGGTCGTCTCTGCGATCGCGAGCGTGAGCATCCCGGGTTCGATCCCCGACTGCTGCAGCGCGCGGCGCACGTCCGTGACGAAGCCCTCGCGGTTCAACTGGTGTGGCGCGACCCCAACCGTGATGCCGACGCGGTGGCCGGCGACGATCCACCCGGCAGCATGGGTGCACGCGTCTTCGAGAACCATGCGCCCGATCGGCACGCTCAGCCCGGTTTCCTCGGCGAGCGCCATGAAGTCGTCGGGGAGCAGCACGCCGCGCTTGGGGTGCGTCCAGCGCACGAGCGCCTCGAGTCCCGCGACCCTGCCGGTGCCGAGGTCGTAGATCGGCTCGTACAGCACGAAGAACTGGTTCTCGGCAAGCGCCGTGTTGAGCTCGTTCTCGAGCACGCCGCGCCCCTCGATCACCGAGCGCATGTTCGCGTTGAACAGCGTGTAGCGATCCTTGCCCGCGGTCTTGGCCGCAAACAGGGCCAGCTGCGCGTCGCGCAGGAGATCGTCGGCGGAGGCGTAGCGTCCGAAGGCGAGGCCGATGCTCGCCGTGAGGAAGAAGTTGGGCGCGAAGTCGTCCAGGTCGAACGGCTTGTGCAGCGCCTCGACGACGCGCCGGGCCAGCGAGTCCAGGCGGGCGCCGCGAGCGGCGGACTCGACGAGGATGACGAACTCGTCGTCGCCGAGACGGCCGACAGTGTCGCCCGCGCGCACGACCCCTTCGAGCCGTTCGGCGACGATCTTGAGAATCTGATCGCCGGCGGCCTGCCCGAGTCGCTCGTTGACGTCTTTGAACCAGTCGATGTCGATGAACAGCGCGCCGACCAGCAAGCCCGACTGGCGGCCGGCCCGCGCGAGCATGCACTCGGCGCGGTCGAGCATCAGCGGGCGGTTGGGCAGCCCCGTGAGCGGGTCGTACAGGTCTTCGGCGGGCGCGCCGCTGCTCGGCGCCTGTGGCACCCGCACGCGCACCAGCAGCGGAGTGCGTCCGCCGCCGAGCACGAAGATCAAGATGCCGAGTATCGCGCTCAGCACGCAGCCGACGATCAGCAGCGCGAGCGCAGGGCCATCGTCGAGCACGCTCACTCCCGCAACGGCAGCGAAGCTCTGCACGGTCCAGCCGTTGGGCAGGACGAGTGTGGCGCTCTGCGAAGCGGTCTGTACGGTGCCGCTCGCGAACGTCGAGATTCGTCGAGCCGGCGTGGTAGGCGATGCTCACGGCAGATGCTTCGTGGCCGCGGAGCGCTTCGCGCAGCATCACACCGGGCGCGAGCACCTCGCGCAGCCAGCCAACGGACGCGGCGGTGCGTCCGAAGACGCTGCGCGGCGTGACGTTGCCCCTGTACACGGGCATGTCGATCGTGACCGCCTGGGTGCCGTCCAGGCTGGCCGCTGTGTAGGTGCTCTGCCCTGAGTCGCGCGTCAGCAGCAGCCCCGGCGTGAGCGCGCAGTAGTCGGTTCCCGCACGCGCGCTCTTGGCGGGAGCGCGCACCAGGTTCGCGATCGCGAGGCAGTAGTAAGCGTGGTTGGTTGCCGGCACGACTCGCAGGGAGGGACCCGTGGGCTTCGCCGGCTTGGCGGTCGATGTGCGCGACGCGGTCAAGGACAGGGAGCCATGTGCGGCGGGCGGGGGCGCGGTCGGCTTCAGCTTCTTGCCCGTGATCCGAGCGTTGAACGCGGCGAGTTCGTTCGGGTGCACGAGCGTCAGGAGGCTGAGTCCGTCGAGCTCTGGGAAGCGTCGCAGCGTGCGCGCCCATTTGACCCAGGTGGCGAATTCCTTCGGCGAGGTGTTCGAGTTGCCCGCGAAGTAGGTTGCCGCGCCGACAGCTATGTCTTCCTCGTGGCGCAGCGATTGCTTGACGGTGGAGGCGATCGCCGCGGCGCTCTGCTGAGCGTTCTGGCGCCCTTTGCTCGAGTCGCTGTTCGCGATCGCGTGTGCGCCGAGCACCGATCCGACCGCGCCGGCCGCGGTGCACAGCAGCGCCACTCCCGCCCACACGAGCTTGCGAGGTGCCGGGCTCGCCGGCGCGGGCGGCGCAGCGCTCGGCTGCGGCGAGTCCCCCACAGGCTCCGGTGTGACGGGGGCGGCTGCGCCCTCGCTCCCCGGATTCTCTTGAGGGATTTCGCTCTCAGACATTGCGGTCTCGTATGCGGGCAGCGGCTGGCCGCGCGCTGTCATGGCTTGATCGAGCTCGACTGGGGCGAACGATCTGCATCCTGCGTCCATCTCGACGAAAAGCCGACCATTGTTTACGGTGAGGCGCGCGCTGCACGCGTTCTTGCAACGCCACGCCACGGCGCACGAGTACGGCACCCCGCGTGCGACAGCCGCCGCGAGCGAGGACTAGGGTGTATGACCGCGTGTCCTCAGGACCCTCGACCAAACAGCCAGGCGCCGCGCGGCGGGCGTTCTCGCCACCGGTGCCCCCGGGCGAGGTGCGCGCGCTCTACCGCAAGCACTTCAAAGACCGGCGCAAGGAGCGCCAGCTGATCTCCACGGCGTCGTTCTTCGTGACGTTCGCCGCGGTCCGCGGCATCACCCACGCGATCAGGGCCGAACGCGGACCGTTCAAGAACATCACACCGGGCGGGCGCCACATACACCACATGACGTTCGGGATCGCCGGCCTGCTCACGGTCGGATACCTGTGGTTGCTCGAGATCGGTATCGACGAGCGCCGCCGGGCGTCGCGGATCACGTCGATGGCCTTCGGCAGCGGCGCAGCGCTGACGCTCGACGAGTTCGCGCTGTGGCTCAACCTCGCCGACGACTACTGGACCAAGCAGGGTCGCGAGAGCATCGACGCGGTGGTGCTGTTCGGCTCGCTGCTCAGCGTCAGTGCGCTCGGCAAGGGCTTCTTCGGCGAGCTCGTGCAGCACGCCCGCACCGGCGAGCGCACGCCGCCCGAGTTCGATCGCGCGTCATCGAACGGGCGCAACGGCTCCCATCCGTAGGGCTATCCTCCGCGCATGGCGGTCGATGCCCGCGCGGCGTGGATGTCGAGTCGCGCCCGCATCCTCGGTGCGCTCGGACTCGCCCTCGCGCCGGCGCTAGCCGGCTGCGGTGGTTCCTCCGCGGACGGCAACGGCGTCGCGTCGAAGCCTCCGGCACGAATCGTCGCGATCGCGACCGCGGCTGCCAGCGCCGCGGCGAGCGTTCACGTTGCGGGCTCAATTCTCAGCGAAGGCAAGCCGATATCTCTAAATATGGAGCTCGATGCGGAGAAGGGCGGGCAGGGCGAGGTCACGCTGGGCGATCTCAGCATCGATGTCGTGAACGTCGATCGCGCCATGTACGTGAAGGCGGGGAGCGCTTTCTACAGCCGCTTCGCCGGCCCCGCTGCGGCACGCGTCCTGCAGGGTAAATGGCTCCGCGGCTCCAACGTGAGCGGGCCGCTTGCCTCGTTCACATCGCTCACCGAACTGCGCAAGCTGCTGAGCAGCACGCTCGCCGGCCACGGCGGGCTCTCCCGCTCCGCGACCAGCACCGTCGACGGGCAGAAGGCCGTCGGCGTAACCGACGCGGCCGGCGGTGGCACGCTGTACGTCGCGAGCACCGGCACTCCGTATCCGCTCGAGATCGTCAAACGCGGAGTCGGCGCCGGCACGCTCGTCTTCGACCGCTGGAATCAGCCTGTTTCGCTCGCCGTGCCAACCAATCCGGTCAACCTCAACCAGTTGCAGCCGCGCCGCTAGAAGCCCTGGCTCTTATGTCTATCCGCACACAGAACCCGTCAAGCCGGGCACCACGCGCGTCGAACATGCGGGCATCGGGCATCGGGCATTCCGGAACGGAACACAACGCGAGATCAGTCAGTGAGCGGCGCAATCCAAGCCAGCCTCCTTCAGCGACCGGCAGAGCCGGGAGCGGAGTCGGGGGATCACGGAATCGGGCGGTCTCGATGGCTGGGGATCGGTGCTCGCATGCGTAAGCTCGCGGGAGCGGACCAGCCGCCGGAGCGACGGCCGCCCCGACGCAGGCACAAGCGCCGGCGCAAGGCCGTCGCGATCCTGCCGTGGGCTCTGCTCGGCGTCGCGGCCGTCGTCGCGGCTCTGTTGGCTGGAGCCTCTGCGCCGGTCGCCGGATGTCTGGTCGTGCTCGCATGCGCGGCCGTCGGCCTCGGCTGGTACTTCGGCGAGAGCAGCAGGGTTACGCTCGAGGATGAGATCGAGCGTCGCACGACCGAGCTCAAACGCGCGCTATCGGAGCTCGAGATCGCCCAGGCCGAGACGGTTCAGCGCCTGTCGATGGCGGTCGAGTTCAGGGATGAGGACACCGGCGCCCACATCGAGCGGATCGGGCGCTTCTCGGTGCTGCTGGCCGAACACATCGGCATGGACTCGGACTTCTGCGAGCGCCTCAGGCACGCGGCGCCGTTGCACGACGTCGGCAAGGTGGCGATCCCCGACGCGATCCTGCTGAAGCCGGGGCCGCTGACCCCCGAGGAGCGGGCGATCGTCGAGACGCACGCGGAGGAGGGTCATCGACTGGTGCGCGGATCGTCTTCTTCGATCCTCGACATGGCGGCGACGATCGCGCTGAGCCACCAGGAGAAGTGGGACGGAAGCGGCTATCCCCGCGGACTCAAGGGCGAGGCGATCCCGATCGAGGGACGGATCGTCGCGGTCGCGGACGTGTTCGACGCGCTGACCAGCGACCGGGTCTACCGCAAGGCGTTCTCGATCGAGGACGCGGTTCAGATGATGCGCGAACAGCGCGGGCGCCACTTCGACCCGGTGCTGCTGGATGCGTTCATGGAAGTGCTGGGACGGACCGGTCCGGACGCGCGCGAGCAGCTGCGCTCAGACCCGGTCGCGTTGGTGGAGAGCACGCTCGAGACCTTTGCCACGGCACTCGAACGCGGCGACGCGGAGATGGCCGAGGGCGCGATCGCGAGCGCGATCGAGGACGGCATCACGCCGACGACGCTGCACGCGGAGGTCATCGGACCGGCGCTGCGGCGCATCAGCGTGCTCTCTGAGGCAGGGCAGATCGACAGCGAGCGCGAGCATCGCGCGACGACGATCACGAGGCGTGTGCTGGCGACGCTGTACCGGTACATGACCGGCAGCACCGAGCCCACGCGCGAGCGCGTGCTGCTCGCGGGCGTGGAGGGCGACGATCACACGCTCGGCCTGCAGATGGTGCACGACCAGCTCGCCGCCGCCGGCTTCCACACGATCTTCGACACCGATCTGTCGGCGGGCAGGCTGCTCGAGATGGTCGCCAGCCAGTCACCCGACCTGATCGTGGTGGGCGCGACGGTGCCTACGGTGGCGGAGTCGTTCGAGGTGGCGCTGCGCGACCTGCGCTCGCAGCGTCCAGACCTGCCGATCATGCTCGGCGGCCCGGCCGTCGGGGGCAGCCTGCCGCGCGAGCGAGGCGGAATGCGCGTGCTCGAGCGCATCGACGAGTCGGTGGAAGCGGTCGAAGACCTGCTCGCCACCGCCGACTCGACCGCGCCCGTATAGATTTCCCTCCCATGGGGACTCCCGCGATCGTGACCGGCGGCGCCGGCTTCATCGGCTCGCACGTCGTCGACGCGCTGCTCGCGCGGGGCGATGAGGTGACCGTGATCGACGACCTCTCCGCGGGCGACGCCGCCAGGGTCGCCGATGACGCGAGGCTCGTGGAGCTCGACATCACCGATGCCGCGGGGCTGCAGGCGGTCTTCGACGAGGTCAAGCCCCGCGCGGTGTTCCACCTGGCTGCGCAGGCGAGCGTGGTCGTCTCGGTCGAGAACCCCGCGCGTGACTGCCAGGTCAACGTCGAGGGGACGCTGAACGTGCTCGAGGCCGCCGGGCGTGCAGGCGCGCCGGTGGCGTTCACCTCGACCGGCGGAGCGCTGTACGGCGACGACGCGCCGATGCCCACGCCGGAGGACTGCATCCCCGCGCCGCTGTCGCCCTACGGCGCGTCAAAGTTGGCCGCCGAGGCCTACGTGGGCACGTGGTCGCGGTCGTCCGGAATCCCGCACGCGGTGTGCCGGCTCGGCAACGTCTACGGTCCCCGCCAGAGCCCGCACGGCGAGGCGGGCGTGGTGGCGATCTTCGCCCATCACCTGTACACCGACAAAGCGCCGAAGCTCTACGGCCAGGGCACCCCCACGCGCGACTACGTGTACGTCGGCGACGTCGTCAGCGCGCTGCTGGTCGCATCCGGGCGCGCCGGCACCTACAACATCGCCACGGGTGTCGAGACGGACGTCGCGACCGTGTGGAACGAGCTGAGCAAGGTGGCCGGCAAGCACATCGAGCCGGAGCTCGCCGACCTGCGTCCGGGCGAGCTGACTCACAGCCGCCTCGACATCACCCGCGCCGAACGCGAGCTCGGTTGGCGCCCCCAGGTGCCGATCGAGGAGGGGCTGCGCCGGACATACGAAGCCCTGGTCGAGGAATTCAATAAGCAGTAGCATCGGATCCCCGATCGAAGGTCGATCAGCGGCGAGATAGCTCAGTTGGTAGAGCACACGACTGAAAATCGTGGTGTCCCCAGTTCGAATCTGGGTCTCGCCATTTCTACAGGTCGCGGCCGGTAGCAAAGCTCCCGTCGGCGCGCAGTGCGTGATCCGCTGGCCGCACGAATCCGGACGCTGATAGTCGAACCGCTCAGTCGGTTGCCACCGCTTCCGTTCGCGCCGCGTTGCGATGCTCGCGCCACCAGGCACTTCCTCGTGTGTATATGAGATATCCCTCGAGGCGGTTCTGTCGGGCCCACAGCTTCGCTTCGGCGCTGTCCAGCTGCCGGCGCCGCCCGTGTGTGAGCTGCATCTGGCGTTCGACGTGCTCGAGTGCCTCGGCTGCAAGCTCTCCCTGTAGCTCCGGATCCTCGGTCTGCTCGAAGCGCTGGCGCACGAGACGAAGTGCTTCCTCAGCCTCGAGCATGCCGCGGGCTGTCTGCTCCGCCGAGCCGAGCATCTCTCTCAGCTGCGGGATCATGTCTCGGAGGGGCGCCTTGGCTGCGCCTCGGTCCGCAAGCGTCGTCGGGGCGACTGGGTCCTCTACGTCATGCGCTGGCATGGACAGGCCTCCGATCTGTCGCCGGTCGATCGCGCGACACGGTCGTTGACGATTCGAGCCTCCACTCTGGATCGGCGTGCACGATCAGCACGGGGACGGGGCTGTGGTGGAGAACGTAATGGCTCACGCTGCCGAGTAGCACCGAGCGCAGCGCACCGCGTCCGCGGGAGCCCATGACAACCAGATCGTGATGCCCGGTCTTGATCGTTTGGATCAGCGCAGGCCTCACGGGGTCCCTGCTCTGCACGGTGCTGACCGATACCCCATCGGGGACCCGCCGAACGGCTGTCTTCAGGATCGTCTCGGCCTCGGTCTCGGCCTCGCGGGCAAGCGTCGCCGCCGCAGGACCCCCCGCACCGAAGTAAGCAGCGGCGGGAGGCGTCACGACGGCGGCGAAAAGGGTCAAGCGGGCGTGCTCTGCCTCGGCGAGGTCGATTGCCTGTGTGAGCGCCTGATCGGCGTCCGGTGAGCCGTCGATGGCGACGAGGATGTTCTGGAACATGATCGGCTCCTTTCGTGATGTGGAGCTCCGTTGCGATCGTCGTGTTGACATGTATAGCAGATAACTATATAGTCTGCAATATGCCTAAGACGAGTACTACGGGGGAGGCCGAGCGGGCCGAGCGAGTCGACCACATCGCCGAGCGGTTGCCCGCGCGCGCCGCGGTGCTTGTGCGACTGCTCGTCAAGCAGGTGCGCAGCCGCGAGGTCTCCCGAACCGAAATGGAGGTCTTGAGCATCCTCACCGAAGGGCCGCGAAGGATCGCAGAGCTCACCGACCTCCAGGGCGTTGCGCAGCCCACGATGACGCTTCTTGTCAAGCGCCTGGAGGACAGGGGCTGGGTCCGGCGTGACGGACTGCCAGAGGACGGCCGCGTGGTTATTATCCGACTCACCGAGGCGGGAAACGCGGCGCAACAGAGGCTTCACGCGCAATTCCTCGCAGCCATGCGAACTGACCTGCAGGAGCTCTCAGACCAACAGCTGCAGGCACTGTCGGCCGCGACGGAGACGCTCAGCTCGTTCGTGGACGAGCTACAGCAGCGAAATGGAAGATGACCAGCCCGCTCGACGATCCGGCGTACGCGTCGCTGTGCGGCCCCCATGCTCGGCTTGCCGAGGTGCGTGGGCGCGCGCGCCGATATCCGGCTGACGTGGCGCCGTTCCTCGCTCTGCCTTCGCCGCCCTCGGCACAGGACTGGCAGGACGCCGCCGCTCTCGTGGCACCGGGAACCTACGTGGCCGGCCGGTACGGCGGCGCGGAGCTGCCAGACGGCTGGCGGGCGGTTCAGGCGTTCGATGTCGTGCAGATGATCGAGGAGCGGGTCACCGGGGTCGATTGTGAGGCGGCGATCCCGCTCGGCGCCGCCGATGTGCCCGAGATGCTCGAGCTGGTCGGCGAAACCGAGCCGGGGCCGTTCCTGACGAGGACTATCGAGCTTGGCGATTACCTCGGCATCCGGCGCGACGGGTCACTCGTGGCGATGGCAGGCGAGCGGTTTCACCTCGACGGTTGGACGGAGATCAGCGCCGTCTGTACTAGGCCAGACCATCGTGGCGAGGGGTTGGCCTCTCGGCTCGTGGGCGCTTTGATCGCGGGCATCCAGCTGCGGTCGGAACGCGCATTTCTGCATGCCATGAGCACCAACACCGGAGCGATCCGGCTCTACGAGGAGCTTGGCTTTCGCGTGCGGCAAACCACCACACTCACGGTCGTGACGCGCGAACAGCTCCCAAGTTGATTTCCGGCGAAGCGCACACGGTCGCCATCGTCACTACTCAAGATTTGCGGGCGAGGCGCTGCAGCGCGCGTCGGCGCGCGGGATCGAGGCTCGCGACCTGCCGGGCGAAGTGGCTGAGTGCTACCTCGCCATACTCGGCGACCAGCCCCTCCACCTCGGCTTGCGCGCGCGCGGCCATGAAGTCGTCGCGGTCGAGTCGCGGTGCATAGAAATCGGTCTTGCCCTCGCGGCGTCGATCGAGCACGCCCTTTGTGTGCAGGCGCGCCATGATCGTCATGTATGTCGTGTACGCGCGCTGTTTTCTTGCGCGCTTGTTTAGCGCGTCCATCACCGTGCGCACCGTCGCCTCTTCTCGGGACCAGAGCTCCTCCATCACCTCGGCCTCGAGCTCGTGCAGTGGGGGCGTTGGCTCGCTGGGCGCAGTGCTCTTCTTCGGCGGTGCCATCTACGACGGAGTGTAGCAATGGAGCCGTCCAATGTGACAATCGGCCCCTCGAAGTGTTGGGGTGGCCCAACTACGATGCGACGTAGTAGTATTGCCATCGAGATGTCCGCCAATACGTCGATCCCGGCGTCCGCCATCCCGTACGAGGTAGCGATGCCAGGTGCGCGCCCTTTCAGGGCGATGCGGGACTGGCTACGCCGATCGCGAGTCCAACGAGGGGAGCGGACGCTGACCGGATGCTTTGGCGCGCTCACGGTCAAGGACACAATGGTCCTCAAGGGGCTCGTGGCCAGCTTCGAGTGTTCTGCCGAGCGAGGCGATGATCGATGGTGAGCCTTCCCCAGCGACGGCGATCGAGATCTGCCCCGTTGTCGCTCCAATTCGTTGGCACTCTGCCGAGGACGCGGGGAGTTCACTCGTCTAGCCTTTCGAGGGAGATGACGGGTCCAGCGTCAGCTAAGCGGCTATCGGCCCGTCGGCGTCGGGCGCTGATCGAGCCGAGCACGGCGGCAGCCTCGCCCGCGGCGAAGCAACCGGCAGCAATCGCAGCCAGCCGCATGTTTGGCGCCAGCGTGGCGCTCGGGGCCCTCGCCTTCGCCTCGGTGGTCTTCGTGATCGCGCGCCTGTTCGAGGCATGGCGCGTCAGTTCGGCGCCCGCGTCCCACGCGGTCTCCGTCTTCGGCCAGCGGCTCAGCTATCCCGCGGCCAACACCGGGGCGATCGTCATCACGGTGCTTGCGGGATTTGGCCTCCTTATGGCGGCTGCCGGCGCATGGCGCCTCGCCCTAGAGCTCCTCGCCGATCGAGGCTTCAGGCGGGCTCTGGCAGACCGCTCGCCGGTAGCGCTCCACGGAGGGTGGCTCATCAACGACGATCACCCACTGGCCTTTTGCGCTGGCCTGGTGCGCCCCCGCGTGTACTTCTCGACCGGCGCACTGGAGCTGCTCGACGAGCCGGCTCTCGCCGCGGTCCTCGCTCACGAGCGCCACCATGCCAGGCGTCACGACCCACTGCGCCTCGCGAGCGGCCGCGTCCTGGCGGCAGGCCTGTTCTTCATCCCGGCCATGCGTGGCCTCGTCCAGCGGCAGAATGCCCTCGCTGAGATCAGCGCGGACGAGGCTGCGGTGCTGGGCGCAGGCGGCGACCGCGCGGCCCTTGCGGGTGCGATGTTGAGCTTCTCGCAGGCAAGCGACGCGGACACGCTCGGGATCGATCCCGAGCGCATCGACTACCTGCTCGGGGACCGCCCGCAGTGGCGGTTCCCCGTCGCTCTGTGCCTCGGCGCCGCCGTGGCGCTGTCACTGCTGATCGCCCTGGCGGTGCTCGCCGCCCATACCGCCGCCGGGTCGGCAACGTTGGCGCCGCCTTTCCTCTCGAGCCAGCCCTGCGTGGCGGTCCTCGCGATCATCCCCGCGGCCGCCGGCCTGGCGGGCCTCGCGTACGCCCGTGCGCGCCAAACGGTGCCGCTCGCAGCCCCAGCGCAGGAGTAGCGCGCCCCGGCAGGCGGTCCTGCCGGGGCCGTGCACGCATGTTTCGTGCCCGTCCTTGACATCTACTACATGATGTAGTAGATTGACGGGATGCCGTCGCTACCCGACCGTCCGATCATGCTCACCGGCGCCTCCGGCTACATTGGCGGCCGGCTGTTGCATCGACTCGAAGGCTCTGGCAGACCTCTACGCTGCCTGACCCGCCGACCGGCGCTGCTGCGCGACAGGGTTGCGGCGCACACGGATGTCATCGAGGGCGATGTGCTCGACCGG
Organism: uncultured Solirubrobacteraceae bacterium; assembly: GCA_963827455.1. GTDB lineage: Bacteria > Actinomycetota > Thermoleophilia > Solirubrobacterales > Solirubrobacteraceae > Palsa-744. The sequence continues at coordinate 34,709 of CAWHAW010000019.1, forward strand.
GCCTCGCTCGACGTCGGACTTCGAGGCGTGCACACAGCGTGCTACCTCATCCACTCGATGGGCGGAAGCGGTGACTTCGAGGAGCTGGATCGCCTCGCCGCGCTCAACTTCGCCGCGGCAGCCCGCGCAGCCGGGGTGGCGCAGATCGTCTATCTCGGCGGCCTTGGCCACGACGGTGATCTCTCGCCGCACCTCGCCAGCCGGCACGAGGTCGGGCGACTGCTGCGAGAGGGCGGCGTGCCGACGCTCGAGCTGCGCGCGTCGATCGTGATCGGCTCCGGTAGCGCCTCCTTCGAGACGGTACGCGCGCTGGTGGAGCACCTCCCCGCCATCGTCGTTCCGCCGTGGGTCGAGACGCTCGCCCAGCCGATCGCGATCGAGGATGTCGTCGACTATCTGCTCGCGGCAATCGAACTCGAGCGCCCCGTCGACGCCGTATATGAGATCGGGGGCACCGATCAGGTCACCTACGCCGACGTGATGCGCGAGTACGCGCGCCAGCGCGGCCTGCGTCGGCGAGTGGTCCGGACGCCCCTGATCACGCCGCGAGCATCGCGCCTGCTGCTCGGTCTGCTGACGCCCGTTTATGGGCGGATCGCGGGGGCGATGGTGGACAGTCTTCGCAACGAGACAATCGTGACGAGCACGGCGGCAGATGCGGCTTTCAGCGTGCGTCGGCGCGGCCTATCGGCAGCGATCGAGCGGGCGCTCGTCAACGAGGACCGCGAGTTCGCCGAGACGCGCTGGTCGGACGCGCTGCCGCAAGAGCGGCCGTTGCGCTGGGGTGGCGCCTCCGTCGGCCGTCGCCGTGTCGCTTCGCGCGTCGTGCGCGTGGATCGCAAACCCGAGGAGGCATTCGGCCCGATCCAGCGCATTGGCGGGGGCACCGGCTGGTATGGCGCGAACTGGTTCTGGCGTCTGCGCGGCCTGCTCGACACCCTGCGCGGCGGGGTTGGTTTGCGCCGTGGCCGCCGCGATCCTCACGACTTGCGCGTCGGCGACACTGTCGACTTCTGGCGCGTCGAGCGCCTCGAGTCCGGCCGCGTGCTGCGGCTGGCGGCCGAGATGAAGATCCCGGGACGGCTGTGGCTGCAATTCGAGGTCGAGCCGACAGGGCAAGACTCAGTCGTTCGTCAGACGACCGTCTTCGATCCCGCCGGCTACGTCGGACTCGCCTACTGGTACCTGCTCTATCCCGTCCACCACCGCGTCTTCAGCCGAATGCTGGGCGGCATACAACGTGCCGCCGCCGGCTCCGGCGTGACGCCGACCACGGTCTGAGGCGGCGGGCATGCAAAAGCTCTGCAGGATCACCATCCCCGGACTGTCGGTGAAGCGGGACTTCACGGCTGCGCGTCGGCGTCTGCTGGCTGAGTTCCCCGATATTCACGAGGTCATCGCGACGACGGCACCAGGGACGCTGCTGGTGCTCTCCTCTGGTTCTGAGGACGTCGATGCTTGGCTTGACGTGCTGGATCCCCTCGCGCACCGCGAGGTGTGGGATACCACGAGGCTCCGGCGCTGGCGGGGTGGAGGCCTGAGCGGAGATGACACCGCCGCATAGCCACCTACTGCCGGGCGGGCGCGCTCGGCGGCGCGTCTTGGTGCTCGCAGTCGTCGTGCTCGTCGCAGGTTTCACACTGGCCGCGGTCTCGGAGGCTGCGGGAATCGGCGCGCGGGTGGAGCACGGACGACCGCTGTGGCTGATCCTGGCCGCCGCGCTCGAGCTGATATCCGCCCTCGGGTTCGTCGCGGCCTTCCAGCTGGTCTTCGGCGAATGGCTGTCGGCGTCGATGAGCCTGCGGGTGGGCCTGGTGGTGCGCGCTGCCACGATCGTGCTTCCGGCGGGTGGCCTGGTTGGGATCGGCGCGGGAGCCAAAGCTCTGCGCCGCGGCGGAATGCCCAGCGCGAAGGCAGGGCGCCGCACCGTCGCGTTCCTGCTGATCACCAACCTGCCGAACGTGATGGTGCTGGCGATCGTTGGGCTTGCGCTGGGCGCCGGGCTGCTAGATGGTCCGCGCGAGCTCGCCCTGACGGTCCTCCCGGGCGCGATCGGCGCGGGCGCCATCGGGCTGACGCTGCTCCTACCGGTGCTATCCCACCAACGCGCGGCGCAGGCGTCGCCGCGGATCTTGCCTCGCGCGATCGCGATCGTGGCCACGCAACTCGAGCTGGGGGTGATCGAGGCGCGGACTCTGTTGAGCGGGCGCGATTGGAAGCTGCTCGGCGTGTTCGCCTACTACGCGGCCGACAACGCCGTCCTGTGGGTGACGTTCAAAGCTTTCGGTCACGCTCATCCGCCGATCGCGACGATCGTGCTTGCGTACCTGATCGGGTCGGCCGCTGCGTCTGTGCCCGTCCCTGCGGGGATCGGCGTGGTCGAGGGAGGGATGATCGGACTGCTCGTGCTCTACGGCGCGCCCGCGATCTGTGCCGGAATCGCCGTGCTCGCCTATCGCGCCGTGTCGACCGGTCTGCCGCTGGCGATCGGCGCAGCGGCGCTCCTCGCACTGCGTCGGCGGGCGCCCCGCAGTCGGCCGCGAGCGCCCCGCAGCACCCTCGGTGCGACCGCACCTGCCCCCGACGCCGAACTACGACACAGTACGTACTAGGTCCTGTAGTATTCGCTCATCACAACCCCGCCCGAAAGGTTTCATCCCATGAGCACAGTCGACACTAGCCAAGCGCAGGAACAGCTGACGCGCAAGCAGCGCCGAGAGCAGGCGCGCGAACGGCGCAGGGCTTTGGAGCACGCGCAGGCCGCGAATGCCTTGAAGCGAACCAGGCTGACGCTGCTCGCGGTCGTATTGGCGGTGGTCGTGGCGGGAATCGGCGTCGTCCTGCTCACCTCCGCGGGCAGTGGCGTCAGGAAGATCGCGCCCGAAAGCGGCGAAGCGAGGAATGTCAGGGGCCAGGTCACCGCGCTCCTCGCGGGCATCCCGCAAAGCGGGAACGCGCTGGGTCAACCGACGGCGCCGGTCACGCTCCAGTACTACGGCGATCTCGAGTGCTCCGTGTGCAGGGCGTTCACACTCGGAGCGCTGCCCACGATCATCCAGAAGTGGGTACGCACGGGCACGCTGCGGGTCGAATACCGCTCGTTGGAGACGGCGACGCGCGAACCGGAAGTGTTCAAGGCCCAGCAGGTGGCGGCGCTCGCCGCGGGCGAGCAGCACAAGATGTGGAACTTCGTGGAGACCTTCTACCACGAGCAGCAGGAAGAGGACACGGGCTATGTGACCGAAAGCTTCATCCAGGGGATCGCAAAACAGGTGCCTGGGCTGAACCTAGCTGAGTGGGGCGGCGACCGCGGCGACCTCGCCTTGGCCAACCGGCTCGCAAGCGACGGGCAGATGGCGAACGCCAGTGGCTTGGACGGCACACCCGCGTTCCTGATCGGACGCTCAGGCGGGGCGGCGAGCCACCTGGAACCGGGCTCGTTGACCGAACCGAGCTCGTTCAACGCAGCTATCGAGAAGCTCGTCACCAACTGAACAGCTGACTACGACGGGGAGGATCAACGATGAGTAACCGAAGTCTCAGGCTCACGCTCACAGCACTCACGATCGCCGGGCTCGGCGTCGCGGGCTACCTGACCTACGTCCACTATGCCGGCATCAAGCCGGTGTGCACCGCCGGTGGAAGCTGTGAGAAGGTGCAGACCTCCGTCTACTCAGAGCTCGCTGGCGTGCCGGTCGCCCTGATCGGCTTGCTCGGCTACGTCTCGATCTTGGCACTGTTGATCGGGCCGGAAAACGAGACCAGCCGCTGCGTGATGATGGCGCTGACACTCGTGGGCTTCGCGTTCAGCGCCTACCTGACCTATCGCGAGCTGTATTCGATCCATGCCATCTGCGAGTGGTGCGTGTCGAGCGCGATCGTGCTGACGGTGATGGCGCCACTGTCGGTGTGGCGGTTTCTGCGGAGCGCGCCCGGTGCGCCGACGGCATCACGCTCGCTCGGCAGGTTCGCGGCGGAGTCGGCAGAGGGGTGAGGACCCTCCGTCAGCGGTCCTAGATCTTTCTCTCCGCTTAAGGAAACATCCGGGACCGACGGGGTCCTACAGCTGGTAGTAGGGCATTACTCAACGCGCTGCTAGCCCATACCCCCTCATTCAAGAAAGGTCGAACATGGACCCCGTAACACAGACAAGTGCCGTCGAAGGGAACGTCGTCGCAGACGACAAGCAGTCGAGCGGCGGCGTCAGCCGCCTGTCATTCCTGGCCACGGGAGTGGCCGCCGGCGTCGGAGCGACACTCCTCGGGCCACTGGGCAAAAGCGCCGCGGCCCTCGCTGACACCGGCGGCGGGCGTCTGAACGATGGCGATGCCGCGATCCTCCGGTTTCTCGCCGCCGCAGAGCTGATCGAGGCCGATCTCTGGCAGCAGTACAACGAGCTCGCGGGCATTCAGGACACAGAGGTCCCCGGCGGCAGCGGGAGCCCGAAGTACCAAGAAGCCATTCAGGTGCTCGATGAAGACATGCCGCAGTACATCCACGACAACACCGACGACGAGATCTCCCACTTCACGTTTATCAATGCCTACCTGAAGTCAAGAGGCGCAGAGCCGGTCGATCTCGACCGCTTCCGCAACCTGCCGAGCAGCAAAGCGACCGGCGCGCAGCAGATCGGGCGCCTGACCAACCTGACGGAACTCTCGGTCGACACGAGCTGGTGGACGAAGTACCGCAGCTCCACCAAGAACCCCGACCTCGGCGGCACGTTCCCGCAGGCCGTGCCCGCACTGCCCGCAGGCAGGTTTCCGGCGATTCCGCGCAGCGACGCGGATCTCGAACCCGGGACGCACATTCAGGCGATTGCGAACACGGCTGGGTTCCACTTCTGTGCCGTCGAGCAGACCGGCGCGAGCCTCTACCCGTCACTCGCCCAGAGGGTCTCGGACCCGGAGGCGCTGCGGGTACTGCTCAGCATCGGGCCGACCGAGGCAATGCACTTCCAGACATGGCACGACAAGGCAGGCAACGCACCGCCGCTTACCGATCCGACAAACGGCCTGGTCTTCCCGGACCTCAACGCCCCTCCACTTGGTGGCGAGGAATTCAAAACGAACCTGATCATGCCGGAGCCGACTGTCTTTCTGAGGCGCAGCCTGCCGGTCGCCTCGATCGTCCGTCCGACGAACACGGCGGGCGCGGCACTGAACACCTTCAACGCGGTGGCCGCCGAAGAACTGTTCAGAGGCCAGCCGAAGGAGTTCTTCACCCTCCTGCGCGGGCTTGCGAGCGCAGCGGACGCCGCCAAGCGCAAGTTCTAGCAGTTCGACCAGCAATCACGACCTTCCGCCTCGGCGCGTGCTACGCGGGCGTCGGGGGGTCAGTCGATTTCCCTCTTGTTTCTAAACGACAAACCGAACGGAGTTACCGATGGGACTTGACAATCCACTTCATATTCTCTTTCTACTGATCCTGCTTCTGCTGGTCTTCGGCGCCAAGCGCCTGCCCGAGATGGGCCGCTCACTTGGCAGCGGGATGAGAGGCTTCAAGGACTCGCTGAGCGGCGAGGCGATGCATGCAGTCCAACCGTCCGAGCCGGTCCCGGCCGTGCAGGTCGTGCCGAGTGACAACCACCACCAGCCGGTCGTCTCCGGTGGGCGCGAAGAGCGCTCGTAGGAGAAAGCCGCGTCATGGCGATCGCTGTCCAGAGAATCGGCCACGAGGATCGACTCAGTGTCGTCGGTCACCTCGAGGAGCTGCGCACGCGGCTGATCGTGTCCCTGGCGGCGCTCGCCGTCGCGTTCGCGTTCAGCGTGTGGCAGAACCACGCGCTGCTTCACATCATCAACAAGCCGCTCGCGCATCAAACTCAGAAACAGGTCCGGGCGGGCAACGGCCCGCTCGGAGCCACCTACACGGTGCAGCAGAGCGCGCGCACGGTGGCGGCGGAGCTGCAGCTCGTCGTCGCCACGCTGGAGCGCCCCGGCAGCGGCGCATCAGATCACACCCGCGCGGCGCTCCAGAGTGCGCTCCCCCCGCTGGGCAGGGCGATCACACGGCTCTCAAAGGCTCCGGAAGGAGACAAGCCCGTGACGCTCGGGATCGGCGAGCCGTTCACGACGACGATCGGCGTCTCGCTGCTGTTCGCCTTCATCCTCGCGCTCCCGGTCATGCTGTACGAGCTCTACGGGTTCCTGCTGCCTGCGTTCAGTCCCGCGCAGCAGCGGGTCGCAAGCTCGCTCATATTCGCGATCCCGGTGCTGTTCGTGGCCGGCGTCATGTTCGGCTACTTCGTCGTCCTGCCCTCTGCCCTGCGCTTCTTCCAGAACTTCAACAGCGGCGAGTTCAATGTCCTGGTGCAGGCCAACCAGTACTACCACTTCGCCGCGGTCGTGCTGCTTGCGATGGGCCTCGTCTTCCAGGTGCCGGTCGGGATCCTCGCGGCCACGCGCTCGGGCATCGTGACGCCGCGTCAGCTGCGCCACAACCGTCGCTACGCAGTCCTCGCGTGCGGAGCGATCGCCGCGCTTCTGCCAGGCGACGCGGTCACGCTGCTCCTCGAGACGGTCCCGCTGTACCTGCTGTTCGAGGCCAGCCTGCTGCTGGCGAGCATCGCCGAGCGCCGCGCCGCCGGCCGTGTGAGCGAGCCGGCCTGAGAGCAGCTCGCCCGGCGCACCGCTGGCTAGGGGACTCCGACGCTAGGCGGCTGCGGCGTCGCAGCCGTAGAGGTGTTCGCGCAGCTGGTCGCAGCGCTCGGCCGACCAGCGCTCGCTGGTCTCGAGCGACTCGATCAGGTCCTCAGCCGACCGCAGCAGTCGCCGGCCTTCGGACTCGCCGAAGAGCAGAGCATCGGCCGCCTCGAGCAGTTGCTCGCGCTCTTTCGCGTGCAGCTTCGTAGCGCCCTGGCGGTCGATCGTCTCGAGCAGCGCCGTGTAGTGGGCGCCGCGTGCGGTCATCTCATCTGTGGTCATCATCGCCTTACCAGCTTAGCTACCCCCCGGCGGCGGTTTCGAGCGCCGGCTGCGCGGCGTCGATAGTGGGTCCGTCGCCGTCTGTGGCGTTCAGCGTGTCGCCCGGCTCATCCGGCTGAGCTGCCGGCGCGTGCTTGCGGGCGTCCTTTCGGGCCTGCTTGTCCAGGCGACGCTCGCGCAGCTTGCTTTCACGGGTGAGCTTCGCCATCGTCGTCTTCTTCTTGCCGCTTGAGGCCATGTCTGTCCAATCGCTTGGCGTGGAGAGCCGAGCGGCGTCGGGCGTGCTGCTTGACGGGAGCTCGGACGCTCGGGAGCTGGGACGAGCGGAGGCTCGACCGTTGGGAGGACTCTAGCGCCTCCCTCGATCTGCTCCAGCGGGTCTTGACACTCGTCGGACCGTGCTAATCTGGTTCTTAGTTAGTACTCACTAAGAGAGGAAGGCACAATGACAACCCCGCCCGGTGCGCACACCGCGAGCCCCCGCAGCAGGGGCTGGACGCTCGCAATCGTGTCGATTGGCCTGTTCATGGTGGTGCTCGACAATCTCGTCGTCAACGTCGCGCTGCCGAGCATCCACCGCGATCTCGGCGGTTCGATCCAGGCGCTCGAGTGGACCGTCAGCGCGTACGTCCTCGCCTACGCGGTTCTGCTCCTCACCGGCGCGGCGCTCGGTGACCGGTTCGGCCGCAAGCGCATGTTCATCGCGGGGATCGCTCTGTTCACGCTCTCCTCGGCCGCCGGAGCGCTCGCGCCCTCGACCGCGCTGTTGATCGCCGCGCGCGCCTCGCAGGGTGTCGGCGCCGCGATCGTCACGCCGCTCACGCTCACGCTGATCGCGGACGCCTTCCCAGCCGAGAAGCGTGGGATCGCGCTCGGCGTCTGGTCGGGCATCAGCGGCATCGCCGTCGCGCTCGGCCCGCTCGTCGGTGGCGCGGTCATCCAGGCCGGCTCGTGGCACTGGATCTTCTGGATCAACGTGCCGATCGGGCTCGTCCTCGTCCCGCTTTCCTGGAGGCGGCTCGCCGAGAGCTACGGCGCCTCGCGGCGACTCGACCTGCCGGGCGTGGCGCTTGCCTCAAGCGGTCTGTTCGGGATCGTGTTCGGGCTGGTGCGCTCGCAGTCGCAGGGCTGGGGCAGCGCCGAGGTCGTGATCGCGCTTGCCGCGGGCGTGGTGCTCGTAGCGGCGTTCATCCTCTACGAGCGGCACGCGCTCGAGCCGATGCTGCCGCTGGGCTTCTTCGCCGACCGCGGCTTCGCGGTCACCAACGTGGTGTCGATGGCGATGTACTTCGGGATGTTCGGCTCGATCTTCTTCCTCAGCCAGTTCCTGCAGAACGTGCTGCACAACACGCCGCTGCACGCGGGCGAGAAGCTGCTCGTTTGGACGGGAGCGACGATGATCGTCTCACCGCTCGCCGGGATCTTCTCCGAGCGCTACGGGAGCCGCCTGTTCATGGTCGCCGGCCTGGGGTTGCAGGCGACCGCGCTCGGCTGGCTCGCGTCCCTCACCGCCGTGAATCAGAGCTACGCCAGCATGATCGTTCCCTTCATCCTCGCCGGCGCCGGCATGGCGCTCGTGTTCGCGCCCGCCGCCAACGCGGTGCTCGCGTCCGTCCGTGCCGATCAGGCCGGACAGGCATCCGGTGCCGCGACCGCCATTCGTGAGCTCGGCGGAGTGCTCGGGATCGCCATACTCGCGACCGTGTTCACGAGCCACGGCAGCTACGCCTCGCCGCAGGCCTTCGTCAACGGCCTGGTCCCAGCCATGTGGGTCGGCGCGGGCGTGCTCGCGGCCGGTGCGCTCGTCGCGGCGGTGCTCCCGTTCAGCACACGCAGCTCCGCAGCCGAGCACGCGGCGAAGGAGCCCGCGCACGATCGAGCACAACCAGGAGGTCTCGAGGTCGCTCGGGCCGCCTGAGTGGCGCCCCGCATCGCGATACGGGCCATGCCAACGGCGCCCACATCCTCCGATCAGCCGCCGCGCCGGCGTGTGCCTGCCGCCGAGCGGCGCGACGCGCTGATCGAGGCGGCGATCCACGAGTTCGCCCACCGAGGGCTGCACGGCACGCCGGTGGAGCGCATCGCCAGGCGCGTGGGGGTCGCGCAGCCCTACGTCTTCAGCCTCTTCGCCAGCAAGCGCGAGCTGTTCCTGGCGGCGGTCGAGCGGGGCTTCGCGTTCACCGAACAGACGTTCACCCGGGCCGCAGCCGAGCTCGACCCGACGACTGTCCCGCGCGAGGATGAGGTCCTGCACGCGATGGGCAGAGCCTACATCGAGCTGCTCGGCTCACACCGTGACTACCTGATGCTCCAGCACCAGGCGTACGCGGCGTGCGACGAGCCGGAGATCCGAGAACGGGTACGCACCTGCTACGCGCGTCTCGTGGCACATGTCGAACGTCTCTCCGGCGCGGACCCAGAACGGGTCGACGAGTTCATCCGCCAGGGGATGTGGCTGAACGTCGCCGCGGCGATGGAGGTCGAGGAGCTCTCGCCTGCAGGTTCGTGGGTCCGCGCGCAGCTGGCCGGCAGCGGTGATCAGTAGCCGTAACCGGGTGATTCGGTGGTCGCGGCCGCGGGTGCGCTGGGTGCGCTCGTGACGGAGGAGCCTGTCGGCGAGAGCACATACCAGAGCGCTCCGAACTCCTTCAGGCCCTGCCCATGGGTTTCACCTGAGGTCTTGTCGACGACGTAGTAGTAAAGAGGGTGACCGTAGTAGGTCACCTGGCGCTTTCCGTCAGATTTGATTACCGCGATGTGCGCCGCACTTACCCCGTTCTCGGCCTGTGGATTGCCGCCAGAGGTGAAGGCCGGCCACACGGCAAAGCCCGCGTGCGACAGCGTGCTGCGGTTGCGCTTGTCGCCTTCGAAGAGGTAAAGCGTGCGGCCGTTGGCATCGACCAACACCGTTCCGAGGGTCGTGTGCGCGACGCTGAGGGACGCTTCCGGCGTTGAGCGGTGTCGGTTTAACCTTGCTCGCACTCCCGCCGCTGACAGCGATTGTCAGCGCGACGACGGCCGCGGCGAGGACGGCGAGGCTGGAAGCGATGATGCGGGGGCGTCTCATGGGGAGCTCCTAGTAGTCATGGCCCAGTCGCTGGCGCGCATAATGGCGACGCGACTGGTCCGGTTGTCAGCTAGAAGGACGCCGTTCCCGCCTGAACCTTCCTCGATCTACGACTCAGCGTAGGATAAGGACGGGATAAGTCACTCGTTCTCCTCCACCTGCTCGGCGGCGCGGTAGTGCCCAGGCCACTCGTGGTAGCCGATGCGTGTGATCTCGGTGAGCGGACCGACGTCGGCCCACCGACTTGGCGTCGAGACGACCGCCTTCTATCTAGACGAGGCTGACGTTGCGTTTGACGGTCTCGACCACGTCGTCGAGGTCGCCGTGGATCGCCTGCTTGGCGAGGCTGAGCGAGAAGCCCTCGACCATGCCGAGTGTGATGTGGGGCGGGAGACTGAGCGCGTGGGGATCGACGACCGCGTCGAGCAGCGCCGGGCCCGGGGTGGAGAGCAGCAGCGACACGGCGCCGTGCACCTCGCGCGGATCCTCCACGCGGATGCCCGTGAAGCCGACCGCGTCGGCGAGCTTGGAGAAGTCGGGGTTCTCGAAGCCCGTGCCGAAAGGCTCGATCCCGGCCTCCTCCATCTCGATATGAACGAACTCGAGCCCGCCATTGTTGAGCACCACGAGCTTGACCGGCAGTTTGCGCTCGGCGATCGTGAGCAGATCACCCATCAGCATCGTCAGGCCACCGTCGCCGCAGAGCGCGATCACCTGGCGTCCCGGATACGCGAGCGCCACCCCCAGCGCGTTGGGCATCGCGTTCGCCATCGATGCCCACGAGAAGGACCCGAAGATGCGACGGTCGCGCTTCGCGGTGATGTAGCGAGCCGCCCAGATGCAGGCGGTGCCCGTGTCGACGCACACTGCAGCGTCGTCGCTCGCGAGCTCGTCGATCGTCGAAGTCAGGTACTCCGGCCGGATCGGGGTCAGATCCGGTCCGCGAGTGACGTAGTGGCTCATGCGCTTGCGCCACTTCTGAGTCGTCTCGAGCGCCCGGTCGAGATGGCTCCTGTCCGTTTTTTGCTCGACGAGCGCCAGCAGCGCGGTGACGGTGTCCTTGATGTCTCCGACGAGGCCGAGCTCCAGGTCTGTCCGCCGGCCGAGCATCGACGCGCTACGGTCGATCTGAACCTTCTTCGGCGTGTCCGGATAGAAGTCGACGAACGGGAAGTTCGTCCCTAGCAGCAGACACACTTCGCAGTCGTGCATCGCCTGGTATGCGCCGCCCCATCCGAGCAGCCCGCTCATACCGACCGCATTCGGGTTGCCCCATTCCAGCCACTGCTTGCCGCGGAATGCGTAGCCGACCGGAGCCTGCAGCCGCGCCGCCAGCTCGACGACCTCGTCATGTGCGTGCGCGGCAGCCGTCGCCGCCGAAGATCGTGACCGAGCCGGCGCTGTCGATCAGCTCCGCGAGCGTCTGCAGATCGGCGTCGCTGGGGCGCAGCAGCGGCCGGTTGGCGACGATCGCCCGGTAAGTGTCATCGGGCACCTCGCTGGCGGCAGCATCCCCGGGCAGCGAGATCACCGTGGGACCGCGCTCGCCGAGGGCGGTCCTGATCGCCGTCTGCACCACCGCGCGCGTCTGAGCGGGGTTGACGATGCGTCCGGTGTAGAGCGAGGCGACAGCGAACGTCGCATACGGGTTGAGCTCCTCCAGCGTGCCGGTGTCGACGAGGGATGAGACGACGTCACCCGCGATCGCAATCACCGGCACGCGCTCGCGTCGCGCGTCCATCAGGCCGTTGAGCAGGTGCATCACACCCGGACCCGCCGTGCCGCACACGGCCACTGGAGCGTCCGTCAGAGAAGCGTCGGCCACCGCCGCGAACGTGCCCGCCTCCTCGTGGCGAACGTGGATGAACTCCACCTGACCGTTGCGGTGCAAGGCGTCGATCGTTGGGTTCAGCGCGTCACCCACGATCCCGTAGCAGCGCTTCACCCCGGCTTCCGCGAGCATCGACCATAAGACATCTGCGACACGCTCAGCCATGATCACTCTCCTCAGGAACTCGACGGCTCGCCAAGAGCTTCCAGCCGGTTAGATAGGTCGGTGCACGTTCGTGGCAACGCAGCGTGGCCCGGCGCATGATCCGCCGTCCGATCCTGCTGATCCGCCCCGGCGGCGGCTCGTGTCAGCGAAGCCGATTCAGGAAGAAGCGACGGCGATCAGGCCGAGCTCAGCCATGTGGCGATCGAGGAGGCTCTTGCAAACGGCGTCGAGCTGGACAGCCGGCTCCCGCAAATGACCGACGGACAGCACCCCGCGCCGGCAAAGGACGTACTTGGCGGTGGCGTTGTAGTGATCGATGCTCTGCATCTGGAAGACGAGCATCGACAGCACCGCGCTCATGCGCTCGCGCGCCTCGGAGCGCCTGTCGCTGCTCCAGAGCTCGTAGATGTCGACGAGCAGATCCACGAGGTCGACGCCGGGAGCCACGCCGGCGGCGCCCTGCTCGAGGCAGTCGAGCAGGTAGAGGCCACCGCTGCCGCAGAACAGCTTGACGCGCCCACCAAACTCCGACACCCAGCCGGCGAGCCCGTTCGCGCCGACCTCGAGCTTCACTGCGACGAGGTTGGGAATGCTCTCGAGCATCTCCCCCACGACCTTTGGACCGAGCTCCACGGTGAGGTACTCCGGGGCGTCCTGGATCATCACCGGCAGGTCCGTCGCGGCTGCGATCTCCTGGAAATAGCGGATCAGCGCCGGCTTTGACGCGGGGGCCGTGAGCGGCGGTGGAATGACCAGCCCATCGGCGCCTGCCTCCGCGGCCGCCCGGGCGACGTGCACCGAGCTGTGGGTGGCCTCGGTTCCCACGCCGGCAAGCACCGGAACCGCTCCGCTCGTCTCCTCGACGATCGCGCGAAGCAACTCGATGCGCTCGTCGGGCGTAAGGCGGAACACCTCGCCGGCGAGCCCGAAGCAGATGAGGCCGTGCGAACCGTGGTCGAGGGCGAATCTCGTGACCTGCCGCTGTGCCGCGAGGTCGATGTCGCCGGTGTCTGTGAACGGCGTGGGGAGGCTTGGAAAGATTCCCCGCCAGGCCGGTGATTGTTGGGTATCGGGCATAGTCTTATTATGACCATTTGAGATGGTCAGCGCCTAACCTACACGTACCCGCGCCGAAAATCAAGGGCTTTTCCGCGATCGGCCTCCAACCTCGACCACCTACTTGACATCTCTGCATATCATTATCTATGCTTGCTGATCGTTGAAACAAGCAGCACCAGCCTCTAAGGGGAGAGAGACAATGAGAAACACCCGATACTTCATCGTGATCCTGGCAGCCGCCGCGATCGCGTTGCTGCTCGCCGCATGCGGAGGAAGCTCCTCGACGAGCACGTCGTCCTCGAGCGCGACCTCGGAAGCGCCGCACCGAGGCGGCAACCTCGTGTTCGCGCGGGCCTACGAGCCGATCACCTTCGATCCGCTGAAGACACAGGGCGACAACGGCTCACTCTGGGACATGATGCAGATCTACGACCAGCTCGTGGAGTACAGGCCGGGCACCCTCGACGTCCAGCCAGGGCTGGCGAGCTCGTGGACGATCTCCCCCAATGGTCTCGTCTACACGTTCAAGCTGCGCAAGGCGCGCTTCTCGAATGGCGAACCGGTGACGGCGCAGGACATCAAGTTCTCGGTCGACCGCTTCGCCAGCCCCAAGACCGACGCGGCATACGCGGAATTCCTCGCCGCGGCGTACAAGTCGAGCTCGATCCCGAACCCCGAAACGTTCGTGGTCGAACTGAAGCATCCTGACACCGGCTTCCTCGCCGCACTCGCCGTGCCCGTCGCTTCGATCGTTCCCAAGGCGGTCGTGGAACGCGAGGGCAGCGAATTCAGCAGCCATCCGGTGGGCAGTGGCCCGTTCGTGCTGTCCAGCTGGGTACGCGGACAGTACGTCAAGCTCGCGCGCAACCCCTACTACTGGCGCTCGGGTCTGCCGTATCTGAACAGCGTCACGATCAACTACGTGCCCAATGACAACACGAGGGTGCTGCAGGTCACCTCCGGGCAGGCCCAGGTCGCGGAGTCGATCCCCTACACGCAGGTATCAGAGCTGTCCGCGCAGTCCGGCGTGAGCGTTCAGAGCGCGCCGATCGTCGCGTACGACGCCTTCTGGCTGAACAACAGCTACGCCCCACTCTCGGAAGTGAAGGTCCGCCAGGCGCTGAACTACGCTTTGAACAAGCCCGCGATCAACCAGTCGGTCTATGCGGGCAAGGCCGAAGTGAACAACAGCACCCTCGCCCAGACGAAGTTCTGGTCGTCAAAGGTGGCGGGGTACCCATATAACTTGGCAAAGGCCAAGGAACTGATGGCGGCCTCGAAATACCCGAACGGCTTCAGCCTCTCGTTGAAAGTTCCCGCCGGCGACACCGTCTACGGGGCGCTGGCGTTGATCGCCAAGGAAGAGTGGAGCCAGATCGGCGTCAAAGTCACGATCGAGCCGGTGGAAACCAACACTCTGTTCAGCGAATACTCGGCTGGCAACTACCAGGCTGCGATCCCCCAGCCGGCAACCACGAGCGACGTGCTCGTGCCCAACGAGCTCGCGCTGGCGTGGCTCGTCTACACGCCCAGCTACCAGAGCTACTTCACGCAGTACAAGGATCCGGCGGTCGAGGCGCTGGTGCTCAAGGCCGACAAGTCCACGAGTGAAGCTGAACAGGCCACGCTTTGGCCGGAAATTCAAGAAAAGTCGATGGCCGACGCTCCATGGGTACCGGTCGTGTTCCCTCCGGAGCTGACCGCCGTGCGGAGCAACGTCGCACATTTTCAGACGCTGCGGACCGGTTGGTGGGAACTGGCTGAAACCTGGCTGAAGTGAACATGGCTGGAGTGGCAGAGCGGTGATGAGTGCCAGGGCAAGTCGGCGCGCACTCCAATCGCTGTTGGTGTTGATCGGCGTCTCGATCGTCTCGTTCGCCCTGATTCACCTCGTGCCGGGAGATCCCGCGCGCATCGCGCTCGGCCCGCGTGCCTCGCTGACCGCCGTCAGCGAGGCACGTCACACCCTGGGCTTGGACAAGCCCCTCGTGACCCAGTACCTGGACTTCGTCACGGGTGCCCTGCAGGGCAATCTCGGCTACTCGATCCAGCAGCGCGCGAGCGTTAGCAGCTTGGTCGACAACCGCATCCTGCCGAGCGTCCTGCTGGTCGGCTTCTCGACGGTGCTTGCGGTCCTGCTGGCGGTTCCCCTCGGCTTGGTGTCAGCGCTGAAGCGCGATCGCCTGCCCGACCACGTGATCAGGATCGTGACGATGGTCACCTTTGCGATGCCGGCCTTCTGGCTCGGGCTCGTGCTGGTGGAGCTTCTCAGCCTGCGAGCACATCTGCTGCCCGTGTCCGGATATGGCGGGAGCTTTGAGGAAAAGCTGAAGGACCTCGTGCTTCCCGCGTTGACGATCGCTCTGTACCTCGCGCCGATGCTCATCAGGACGCTGCGCAGCAGCGTCCTCGACGTGCTCGACAGCGACTTCATCGAGGCGGCTCGCGCGCGTGGCCTCTCGGAGCGGCGCGTGGTTCTCAAGCACGTGCTTCGCAACGCGAGCATCGCCACCGTGACCGTACTCGCGGTCAACCTCGGCTTCCTCATCAGCGGAACCGTCGTGATCGAGGTCGTATTCGACATTCCGGGCCTCGGCTCGCTGATCGTCACCGCAGTCCAGTCGCGCGACTTTCCGGTCGTGCAGTCACTGACGCTGATCTTCGGCGCGTTCGTCATCATCGTCAACCTTCTCGCCGACCTCGCCTACGCCGCGATCGACCCGCGCGTGCGTCAGGCCTCCACGACATGACACCTGTCGCTCGCCAGGAGATGGTCCTTTCGGGCGCCCGCGTGCTGCGTCGCCAGGTGGATCGGCAGAACCGGTGGGCCGATGTGACGCTGTGGACGGGCGCGGGGATCCTGACCCTGCTGGTCCTCGCCGCGGTGTTCGCCAGCGTGATCGCGCCATACCCTCCGGACGCCCAACACCTGACCGAAGGCTTCCTGCATCCGTCCACATCGCACCTGTTCGGGACAGATGCCTTCGGCCGCGACATCTTCTCGCGCGCTCTCTACGGTCTGCGGGTCGACCTCCTGCTCGGGCTCGTCGCAACCTACGTGCCGCTCGTGATTGGGATGGCGCTCGGCGCGATAGCGGGCTACTACCGAGGGTGGCGCGAGACGGTGATCATGCGCGTCACCGACGTGACGATCGCACTTCCGTTTATCGTGCTGATCCTCGCGATCGTCGCGATCGTGGGACCAGGTCTCACTGGGGTATACATCGGCGAGATCGCTGTCTCATGGGCCCTGTACGCGCGTCTCACGCGCGCCGAGATGCTCGTGCAGCGCGAGCAGCAGTTCATCGTCGCGGCGCAGGCTCTCGGCTACTCGACGCCGCGCATCATCTTCAAGCACGCGCTGCCCCACCTGATCCGTCCTAACCTCGTCTTCTCGATGGCTGACATCGTGCTCAACATCCTCGTGCTCGCGTCGCTGTCGTTTTTGGGGGTCGGCGTTCAACCGCCGACCCCCGAGCTCGGTGCGATGATCGCCGAAGGCGGGCAGTATCTGCTCAGCGCGTGGTGGATCGCGACGCTGCCCGGCGTCGTGCTCGTGATCCTCGGATCGGGCTTCTCGCTGGTGGGCGACGCGCTCGCGGATCGCTTCGGGCGGCGCTTGGAGCTTCCGCGTTGACGACGCTCGAGCACAGCAGTGACGCCCCGGCCAAGGCCGCGGCGGACGGCGCGGCAAGCACACTCGAGCTGCGGGGTCTGACGGTCGCGTTCCCGACGCGCGCCGGCCTGGCGGTCGCCGTGAACAACGTGTCGCTGACCGTCGAGCCCGGCCACGTCACCGGCATCGTCGGCGAGTCGGGTTCGGGCAAGACGATGATCTGTCGCGCCATCCTCGGCCTCGTGCCCCGGCCCGGGGCGATCCTCGCCGGCGAGATCCGCTGGCGCGGGCGCGATCTCGTGAGCGCGCAGCCGAGCGCGTTGCGCCGCGTTCGCGGGAGCGAGATCGCGATGATCTTCCAGGACCCCGGTAGCGCTTTGGACCCCCTCTTCACGATCGGCGACCAGATAGCCGAGCCGCTGCGGGCCCATCGCGGGCTGTCGCGCTCGAGTGCCGAGAAGGAGGCGATCGAGCTGCTCGGGCGCGTGGGCATACCCTCCCCCCGCGAGCGCCTCAACGCCTACCCGCATCATCTCAGCGGCGGCATGCGCCAGCGCGCGATGATCGCGATCGCGATCTCGTGCAAGCCGGAGCTCATGCTCGCCGACGAGCCGACGACCAGCCTCGACGTGACGATCCAGGACCAGATCCTCGGACTGCTGGCCGAGCTGCGCGAGGAGTACGGCATGAGCATGGTGCTCGTGTCTCACGACCTGGGGGTGATCGCGCAGAACGCAGACTCGGTGGCGGTGATGTACAGCGGCTCGATCGTCGAGACCGCGCCGACCCGCCAGATCTTCTCCGCCACGCGCCACCCGTACACAGCCGCCCTGATCCAGGCGCTGCCGTCGATCCACGTCGAGGGGCCGCGAAGAATCCCGGAGCCGATCCCGGGTCAGCCGCCGTCGCTCGACGACCTGCCCCCGGGTTGTCCATTTGCGCCGCGCTGCGGATACGTCACGGACGCCTGCCAAGGGGTGGACATGACGCGGGTCACGGTGGGGGCGGGCCACGACACGGCCTGCCCGTTCGCCGAGACCGTGATGGTGCAATCGTGAGCGCGACGGCAGGCGCGCGATCCGATACGGCCCCGATCATGACGGTCGAGGGGCTGTGCAAGCGCTTCGCCGTGTCACGCTCTCCGCTGCAGTGGGCGCGCCGCCAGCCCGCGCGTGAGCTGATCGCGGTGGACGGAGTGTCGCTGGAGTTGCATCGGCGGCGAAGTGCTCGGCGTGGTCGGTGAGTCGGGCTGCGGCAAGACCACCCTCGCTCGCTGCATGTTGCGCCTGGTCGAGCCCGACGAGGGCAGCATTCGCCTCGAGGACAGCGACCTGCTCGCGCTCGGCCGCGCCGAGCTCCGCTCCATGCGCAAGCGAGTGCAGATGGTCTTCCAGGATCCCTACGCCTCCCTCAACCCGCGTATGACAATCGGCGCGGCGATCGGGGAAGCGGCGCGCGTGCACCGGCTCGTCGACGCCGCCGGCGAGCGCCGATACGTCGAGGAGCTGCTCGAGCTCGTCGGACTGCCGAGCTCCGCGTATGGGCGTCCGCCAAAGGCGCTCAGCGGGGGTCAGCGCCAACGCGCCGTGATCGCGCGGGCGCTCGCGCTCAAACCCGACGTGCTGATCGCGGACGAGGCCGTCTCCGCGCTGGACGTCTCGATCCAGGCCCAAATCCTGGCTTTGCTGCGCAAACTCACCGACGAGCTCGGACTGGCCACGCTGTTCATCGCCCATCAACTCGCCGTGATCGCTCAGATATCCGACTCGGTGGCCGTCATGTACCTCGGCCAAGTCGTCGAGCAGGGCCCGACGGCGGAGGTCTTCCGCTCTCCACGCCATCCCTATACCCGTGCGCTGTTGGACGCCCATCCGGAGCCCGACGCGGAGAGGCGGCGCGGCGCGCCTGCGGTAGCCGGCGACATCCCCTCGCCGATGGACATGCCGCGTGGCTGTCGCTTTCACACACGCTGCCCATATGCCGAGGAGCGCTGCATGCAGGCCCAACAGCTGACCGACTGCGGCGATGGCCGCCATGTCCGCTGTGTGGTGCTCCCGCTAAGCGCCAGCCCAGCGGGCGATGGCGAGATCAGATCTGCTCAGCGCTTAACGGGCGAGCAGCCCGCCGTCGACGGCCAGCGATGCGCCGGTGACGAACGACGCGTCCTCGGAGGCCAGGAACGCGACGGCGCCGGCGACCTCCTCGGGCCGTCCGACCCGGCCGATCGGATGCAGCGCGACGATCTGCTCGCGCACCGGCCCCGGCTCGTCGTGGCTGTCGATGAACCGCAGCATCATCTCGGTCTCCACGAAGCCCGGACACACACAGTTGACACGGATGCCTCGGGCCGAGTAGTCGAGTGCCATCTGGCGGGTGAGCGCAAGCACGGCGCCCTTGGAGGCGCAGTAGGCGGCGTCCCGCTCGAAGCCCACCCACCCGGCGACCGAGCCGATGTTGACGATGTTTCCGCCGCCCTGCTCGAGCATCTGTGGGATCGCCTCGCGGCAGGCCAGGAAGACCCCGCGGACGTTGGTGTCCATCACCAGCTCGTACTCCTCGTCGCTCGTCTCGTGCACTGCTCGCAGCAGGCCGGTACCGGCGTTGTTGCAAAGGATGTCGAGCGCGCCGAATCGCTCGACCGCCGCGCGCACGAGCCCGGTCACGGAGGCCGCGTCGCGGATGTCGGCGGCGTGAAAGGCGATGCGGTCGGGATGCTCGTCCGCGAGCTCGGCGTGCAGCGCCTCGCCGGCGGCGATCGAGCGCTGCGTCATCAGCACGTTGGCCCCCTCCGCCAGGAGCCGCCTGACCACCGCGCGTCCGATCCCGCCGGTGGCGCCGGTCACCACGGCGGTACGCCCGTCCAGGCGCCTGGTCGTGGCACCCGCCGGCACGTGCTCGTCGGCTGCGCCGCTCGTTTTACTGGCCATCGAAGCGAGCGAGGTCCATCAGGGCGCCGGCGGCCGCAGCACGATCTTGGTCGCCTCCTCGGGCCGCTCCACGAGCGTCTGGAACGCCGCCTGCCCGTCGTCCAAGCGGACGCACGGTGATCCAGTGCCGGTAAGGCACGCAGATCGGCCCGCAGCAGCTCCAGGGCGGAGTCGAAGTCGGCCTGGGTGTATGCGTATGAGCACTGGAGTCGCAGCTCCTTGGCGACCGCCGCGTTGACCGCGAGCTCGCTGGTAGCGCTGTGAAGGCCGAGCAGTACGACGCAACCGCCCGCGTCGCAGCGCTCGATCGCGCTGTTGCGAGAGGACGTGGTGCCCGCGGCGTCGATCACGTGATCGAACAGCGCATCGCGCAAGCTCACGTCGTCTGGTGCGAGGGCGGAGTCCGCGCCGCTGTCGAGGCCCGCGTCTCGCCGCGTGGCGACCGGATCGATGATCGTGATGTTGGCAGCGCCGGCGACCCGTAGGACGGCGACGACGCTCAGCCCGATCGCCCCCGCGCCCAGCACCGCCACGCGACGCCCGAGCGTGTTCGGCAGCAGCGCCGCGACGTGAACCGCGTTGGCGAGTGGCTCGGCCATCGCGCCTGCCACGTCATCGAGAAGACCGAGCGGCGTCACGCCTGCCTGCGGGACCGCCACCAGCTCGGCGAAGCCTCCGTCGACCTGCATCCCCAGCAGCACGCGCTCGGGACAGACGTTGGAGCGTCCGCATCGGCACTGCGGACAGCGACCACACGGATGCAGCGGGTTGACCGCCACCCGCTGTCCCAGCAGCTGCGCGTCGGCGTTCGGGCCGCACGCGACGATCACGCCAGCGAGCTCATGCCCGAAGATGCGCCCGGGCGCCCGGCGGGTGCTGTGCCCGGTAAAGCTCGTCAGCTCCGAGCCGCAGATGCCCGCGGCCGAAACGCGAACGAGCACCTCGTCGTCGCGTGGCTCGGGATACGGCCGGCTTTCAACGGCCATGTGGCCCGTTCCCTTGAAGACCAGCGCCTGCATTCTCGACATAACATCAGTGATGATAAGCGACAGAGATGCAAAGTGCAACTCCATCGGCCCGGCCGTCTAAAATGTCACGCAGGCGATCGCATGCTTTACGCCCTGCTTGCCATTCACGATCGCCGGCTGTATACTCTGATGCTGAGATGATGTCTTTTATCGCCCGTAACGCGAAATCAGACCGCCTGTACCGGGTTGCGGGCGCCTCGAGGCTGGCCCGTTGAGCGCGCGCGAGCAATTCGCCGAGCCTCCCGCCGCCGGGCTGCGTGAGCCGCGGCTGCACGAGCGCGTGGCGGTGGCGCTGGCGTGCGATGTCGTCAATGGCAGCCTGGCGCCGGGAGATCATTTCCCGTCCGCGGATGAGATCGTCGAGCGGTTCGGAGTCTCGCGCACCGTGGCGCGCGAGACGGTCCAGACGCTCTCGATGATCGGCATGGTGCGAGTCCACCACGGCAAGCGCTCTGACGTACGCCCATCGGACGATTGGAACGTCCTCACGCCGGTACTGCAGGAGGCGCTGCGGCGCGAGGACCGCCTGCAGCCGCTGTGGCATGACCTCTACGACTTCCGTCTGCTGATCGAGCCTCCGGCGGCGTCCTGGATGGCCGAGCGGGGCTCTGACCGTGAGTTGGCTCAGCTCTCGGCGCTCGCCGCCGAGATGCGGGTGCTCGCCGAGGACATCGCCAATACCAGCCGGGTGCTCGCCGCCGACCAGGCCTTCCACCGGCTGATCGCCCAGGCCTCCAGCAATGTCGTGCTCGCGGCCGTCAGTCGCAGCTTCTGGGAGGCGTTGTCGGTCGTGTGGCTCGAGTCCCATCTCGGCGAGCAGGAACTCCGCGACGTCGGCGAGCAGCACCTGGCGATCGCAGACGCGGTCGTGCGTCGAGACGCTGCGGCCGCGTCAGGCGCGATGGAAGACCATCTCAAGGCTGCCTCGACGATGGACATCGGCCACTTTCCGCAGGAGCACTAGCGCGGTCACGCGGCACGGCTGTCGAACGGACGAGAATGGAACTGCACGCTGGCATAGACACTGGAGGGACCTTCACCGACCTCGTCGCGCTGGACGCCACCGAGGGGACCTTGCGGGCACTGAAGACCTCCTCCCGCCCCGACAAGCCGGGGCGGGCGATCACCACCGCGCTGGCCGACGCCGGCATCTCGGGTGAGGAGCTCGTGCGCTTCACGCACGGGACGACTGTCGCCACCAACACGCTGATCGAGCGGACGGGGTGCCGCGTCGGGCTGCTCACCACGCAGGGCTTCGAGGACATGCCCTATATCCAGCGGATCAATCGCAAGGTGCTCTACGACCTGAGCTGGACGAAGCCCAAGCCGCTTGTTGCCACCCGCCGCGCCTGCCTGGGAGTGATCGAGCGGCTCTCGGCAGGCGGGGAGGTCGTCCGTGCGGTCGACGAGGACCAGGTGCGCGAGCTCTGCGCAGAGCTGCGCGAGCACGACATCGAAGCGGTGGCGATCTGCCTCCTGTTCTCCTATGCGCATACCGAGCACGAGCAGACCGTCAAGCGGATCATCGAAGAGGAGCTCGGAGAGATCCCCGTCTCGGTCTCGCACGAGGTCGCCCCGATCTGGCGCGAGTACGAGCGCTCGAACACGACCGTCGCGGATGCCTACCTGAAGCCCCTGATGCGCCGCTACGTGACCAGCCTCAGCGAGGAGCTCGTCCGCTACGGGATGACGCGCTCGTGGACGATCATGAAGTCCAACGGCGGCGCCATGCTGTCGTCGGCTGCCGCCACGTCGCCGATCCAGACGGTGATGTCCGGGCCGGCCGGGGGCATGATCGCGGCCGAGCGTGTGGCCGCGCGGGAGGGCATCGCCAACGTGATCACCTTCGACATGGGCGGCACCAGCGCCGACGTCGGTCTGATCGTCGACGGCCAGCAGCGACACACAACCGAGTACGAGATCGAGTGGGGCCTGCCCGCCTCGGTGCCGGTGATCGACATAAAGTCGATCGGAGCCGGCGGCGGGTCGGTCGCGTGGGTCGACCGTGGCGGCTTCCTGCGAGTCGGGCCCGCGCAGCGCTGGTGCCCAGCCGGGTCCCGCCTGCTACGGGCGCGGTGGCGTAGAGGCGACGGTGACGGACGCGAACCTGCTGCTCGGACGCCTCGATCCGGGCTACTTCCTCGGTGGGCGCATGAGCCTCGACCTCGACCTCGCGCGGGCCGCGATCGACGAGTCTCGCCGGGCGGCTCGACATGGAGCCGTTGGAGCTGGCCGCCTCGATCGTGGAGATCGCCAACGAGAACACCGCCAACGCGATCAAGATGGTCTCGCTCGAGCGGGGCCACGATCCCCGCCGCTTCACGCTGCTCGGGTTCGGCGGCGCCGGCCCGCTGCACGCGGCCGCGGTCGCCCGCTCGCTGGAGATTCCGCGCGTGCTGATCCCGCCCCTGCCCGGGGTGTTCTCGGCCGTCGGGCTGCTGCTCGCCGACCTGCGCGTGGACAAGGTGTGGACGAAGGCGTTTCGCTCGACCGATGTGGATGCCGGCGAAGTGCAGCGGCAGTTCGGCGTGATCACCGAGCGAGCAATCGCCGAGCTCCGCCAGGAGGGCTTCAGCGGCGAGCCGCAGAGCCGCCGCTCGATCAATATGCGCTACCTGGGCCAGAACTACGAGCACGAGCTCGAGCTGCCCGACGGCGAGGTGACCGAGCAGGCGCTGGCCGACTCCTTCGCGCGCTTCGCCGCGATGCACGAGGAGCGCTACGGCTATGCGATCGAGGGCGAGACGATTGAGCTCGTCAGCTTCAAGGTCACGGCGATCGGCGCTCGCCCGCCGGTGCGACTCGTTGACACTCCGCCCGAGCACCTGCGCGAGCCCTCCCGCCGAGAGGTCTACTTTCGTGGTCTGGGATTCGTGGACACCGCGCTCGTGCACCGCTCGAGTCTCGAGCCGGGGAAGGCCCTGCGCGGACCGGCGCTGGTGCAGGAGGACAGCTCCACAACGCTCGTGCCACCCGGGATGACCGTGGAGCGCACCGAGAGCGGCAGCCTGCTGGTCGAGGTCCGGCCATGACGCGCTCCCGCGCTACCACAGCACCGGTCGCGCTCGACCCGGTCACCCTAACGGTGCTCGACAACTATCTCACGAGCACCTGCCGCGACATGGGCGTGACGATGATGACGACGGCCTACTCGCCGATCTTCAACGAGTCGCTGGACTTCTCGTGCGTGATCTTCGACCCCCGCGGCCAGATGCTCGCCCAGGCGGAGTTCTGCCCGTCGCAGATCGGGACGATCAAGTTCACCGTCGAGTGGACGATCGCCGAGCTCGGCGTCGAGGCCTTCGAGCAGGGTGACGTGGTGATCCACAACGACCCCTATCGAGGGTCGGGGCACGTGCCCGAGCACATGCTCCTGCGTCCCGTGTTCTGGGAGGGCGAGCTGGTGGCGTTCGTGGCCAACGTCGCGCACATGTCCGAGGTCGGCGCCAAGACCCCCGGTGGCCTGTCCGGCGACGCCACGGAGATCTTCCAGGAGGGGCTGCTGATTCCGCCGGTCAAGCTCAGGCGCCGCGGCGAGGATGTCCAGGACATATGGAAGATGGTGCTCGCCAATCACCGCACGCCGCGTGTCACCTACGGCGACTTCCGCGCGATGATGGCCTCGCTCGAGCTCGCCGAGCGACGCCTGCACTCGCTCATCGCCGACCACGGGGTGGAGACGTTCACCGCCGGAGGGGATGAGCTGATCGCGATCGCCGAGCGGCGCATGCGGGCCGAGATCGAGGAGATACCAGACGGCGTCTACACATTCGAAGACGCGATCGAGGACGACGGCATCGGCGAGGGATCGTTCCCGATGAAGCTCGAGCTGACGATCGCCGGCAGCGAGGTGATCGCCGACTTCACCGGCTCCGCGCGCCAGGCGGTGGGACCGGTCAACGCCATCTACGCCGTCACCGCCTCCGCGATCTACAACGCCTTCCTGCACCTCACCGACTCGACGATCCCCCGCAACGAGGGCTGCTACCGACCGTTCACGATCGTCGCCCCGCGTGGGACGATCGTCAACTGCGAGTTTCCGGCGCCGGTGGCCGGCGGCAACACCGAGACGAGCCCAAGGATCACCGACATGGTCTTCGGCGCGCTCGCCGATGCGATACCCGAGCGCGTGGTGGCCTCCTGCGGCGGCACCTCCTCGCCGTTCCTCTTCGGCGGTCGCAACGCCAGCGGCGGCGAACCGTATGCGCACTTCCACTTCGAGGGCGTCGGCTGGGGTGGCCGTCACGACGCCGACGGCAACGACATGATCGTGACCATCAACGGCAACTGCCGCAACACTCCCGTCGAGGTGTTCGAGACCCGTTATCCGGCGTTTCGTATCGAGTCCTACCGCCTGACAACCGACTCGGGCGGCCCGGGGACGTTCCGCGGCGGTCTCGGCGGCGAGCGGATCTTCACGGTCACCGTCGAGGAGGTCACGGTCGGTGCGCTGCTGAACCGCATGCGCGCCGATCCATGGGGCATCCTCGGAGGTGGAGCCGGCGCCAGAGGAGGACTGTGGGTACGTCGTGGCGGCAACGGAGAGTGGCGCACGTTCGTGGAGGAGTTCGGCACGGCGTCGCCGTCGAAGTTCTCTGGGGTCATGCTGCACGACGGCGACCAGGTGAAGATCCTGATGCCCGGTGGTGGCGGCTACGGCGACCCGCTCGGGCGCGATCGCGCGCTCATCGAGCGCGATCTCCACGAGGGCTTCGTCAGCGTCGAGGCAGCGCGCGAGCACTATGGCTATCGGTCCGAGCAGGAGGGCTCAGATGGGTGAATGGCGAGAAAGCGAGATCGGATACCTCGAGCCCTACAGGATCGTGTGCGAGCTCTGCGGCCAGCTGGTCCCGGGCCGCTACTGGCTGGAGACGGCGGCCGGAGAGCCGCGCATCTTCTGCAGCCCCGACCACGCGGCCAAGTACGAGAGCTACTGGCTGCCCCGCCACGGACACGAGGCGGCGCTGCCATGAGCATCAGCCCGATTCACAGCTCGGGCGCACCGGCGCCGTCGGGCGGCTACTCGCAGGGGATCCTCGCCGGGGGCTTCCTGTTCCTTTCCGGGCAGGGTCCCTTCGACGCGGCGGGCGAGCTCGTGGACGGATCGATCGAGGCACAGGTGCGCCAGGTGTTCGCGAACCTCCAGGCGGTGGCCGAGGCCGCCGGCGCCTCGCTTTCGCGGGCGGTGCGCGTCGGCGTCTACCTGAGCGACCTGGAGCACTTCGACGCGATGGATCGCGTCTATCGCGAGATCTTCGGGGAGCCGCGCCCGGCGCGCACCACGATCCAGTCCGACATCGTCGGCTTCGACGTCGAGGCCGACGCGGTAGTGCTGCTTGACCGCTGAGGGGCTCCCACCGGGTGGCACGGACACGCCGTATGCGAGCGTGGACCTCGACGCGGTCACCCGGAACATCCAGCGGATGCAGGACTACTGCAACAGTCATGGCCTCTCGCTGCGCCCGCACGTCAAGACCCACCGGCTGCCCGCGATCGCCCACGAGCAGCTCCGAGCCGGCGCCGTTGGCGTCACCTGCCAGAAGGTGAGCGAAGCGGCGGTGATGGTGGCCGCCGGTATCCAGGATGTGCTCGTCGCCTACCCGGTGCTCGGCGAGGCGAAGCTCGAGCGCCTCTGTGGCCTCGCATCGCTCGCGCGGATCTCGCTCGCCGCCGATTCCGCAGAGGTCGCCTCGGGTGTCTCCCGGGCCCTCGTGCGCAGAGGACAGGAGCTCGACTTCCTGGTCGAGTGCGACACGGGCCTCGGGAGGACCGGCGTGCAGACGCCGGAGCAGGCGTTGGAGCTCGCGCGCCTGGTAGACGACCTGCCCGGCCTGCGCTTCGCCGGGCTGATGACCTATCCCACAGGGTCGCTCACGGCGCCGTTCTTCACCGCCGCTCGTGAGCTGATCGAGCAGGCGGGCCTCGAGGTGCGAACCCTCAGCGGAGGTGGAACGGAGCTCGCCTTCCGCACGCACGAGCTGGCGGACTTGACGGAGCTTCGGACGGGCACCTATGTGTTCGGCGACCGTGCCTGCATCGCCAATGGCAGCGTCGCGCTCGAGGACTGCGCGCTGCACGTCCACGCCACCGTCGTGAGCCGGCCGACCGCCGGGCGAGCGATCCTCGACGCTGGGTCCAAGGTGCTCACGACCGACGCCGTGGAGGCGGCCGGAGTCCACGGGTATGGCCTGCTCCTGGAGCGACCGCGAGCGACGATAGACGAGCTCTTCGAGGAGCACGCGCGGGTCGAGCTCTCGCCCGAGGAACCGCCACTCAAGCTGGGCGAGACCGTGAGCATCGTGCCCAACCATGCCTGCGGCACGACCTACATGCAGCCGAGGGTGCTCGCCCACCGCAGTGGAGCGCCAGTTGGCTGGTGGCCGGTCAGCGGCCGCGGGGCCGTGCGGTGAGCCACCCAGGAGCGGAGGCAGGCAGCGTGCGTCTAGGGCTGGCATCGCTCGCGGGCGTCCGCGCGCCCCGTCGCCCTCCTCGACGGCGGGCTGGTGGCGTTGGACGCGCCGGCGGGCTCCACGCTGCTCGACGTGATCGTCGGGGGGCGAGCGCCATCGATCGACCGCGGCGCCGGGGCTCTCGAGGACGCCCGTCTTCTGGCGCCTCTGCGCCCGCCCAAGATCGTCGCCATCGGGCTGAACTACCTCGACCACATCCGCGAGACCAAACTCGAGATACCAACGCGGCCGCTCGTGTTCACCAAGTTCACGACGAGCGTGATCGGCGACGGGGATGAGATCGTCATCGACCGCCAGCTGAGCGCCCGCGTCGACTGGGAGGTCGAGCTGGCGGTGGTGATTGGCAGGCGGATGTCCCGCGTGAGCACGACGGGATGCCCTGGATCACGTCTTCGGCTACACGGTCGCCAACGACGTCTCAGCCCGCGATCTGCAGTTCAGCGACGGCCAGTGGGTGCGCGCCAAGAGCCTCGACACGTTCTGCCCGCTCGGTCCGGTGATCGTCACCGCCGAGGAGATCGCAGACCCGCAGCGGCTGGCGCTGTGCACGCGCGTCAACGGCGAGACGGTGCAGAGCTCCAACACCTCGGAGATGATCTTCGGAGTTGCCGAGCTCCTGTCGTTCTGCTCGCACAGCTTCGTGCTGGAGCCCGGGGACGTCCTGCTGACCGG
Source organism: uncultured Solirubrobacteraceae bacterium (assembly GCA_963827455.1). Taxonomy (GTDB): domain Bacteria; phylum Actinomycetota; class Thermoleophilia; order Solirubrobacterales; family Solirubrobacteraceae; genus Palsa-744. Next base: position 62,470 of record CAWHAW010000019.1, read on the forward strand.
CACGCCGTGGGGGTGCGGCGAGTTCATGTCCCCGGTGCGTTCGCTGCGGGCGGGTGATGTTGTGGAGGTCGAGGTCGAGCGGATCGGCACGTTGCGCAATCCGGTCGTCGAGCTCGGCTGATGAGCTCCACGCTCGAGGGCAGCCTGCGGGGCATCGTGGGTTGAGGTCGGGGTCGCATCGGTGGAGGACACGCGCTTCCATCGAGACGCCACCGAGGCGCAGGGCCTCAGCGGAACCCCAAGCGCGGTGGTGCTCCCAGCGACTACAGCGGAGGTCGCTGCGGTCGTGCGCTGGTGTTATGAGCGCGACATCGCGATCGTGCCCCGCGGCGGCGGCACTGGCTTCGCCGGCGGCAGTGTGCCGGTGGACGGCGGGGTCGTGGTCGACCTGCAACGGATGAGCCGTCTGCTCGCGTTCGACCCGCAGCTGTGGCGCATGCATGTCGAGGCGGGATTGCGCACGAGCGAGGTGCGTCGTCTTGCGCGCGAAAGCGGGCTGCTCTTCCCACCGGACCCAGGCGCTGCCGAGCAGTCGCAGATCGGGGGGAACGTCGCTACCAATGCAGGTGGGCCGCACGCGTTCAAGTACGGCGTCACGGGCCATTGGGTGACGGGGCTGGAGGCGGTCGTGCCCCCGGGTGAGGTGATCGCCGTTGGTGGCGCGATCCGCAAGGACGTCGCGGGCTATGACCTCAAAGGCCTGCTGGTCGGCTCCGAGGGCACGCTCGGGATCGTCACCTCTGTGTGGTTGCGTTTGACGCCCGCCCCGGCTGCTCGCGCTCCGGTGATCGCCGTCTATCGGAGCGCCGCGGATGGGTGTGAGGCGATCCTGGCGGTGCTCGCCAATGGCGTGGTGCCGGCCGCGCTCGAGTATCTCGATGCCGGCGCACTGGACGCGGCGCGTGGTGCGTATCCGTTCGAGCTGGCCGGGGATGCGCGCTTCATGGTCTTGGCGGAGGCCGATGGCTCGCTGTCGGAGACGCGAGGCGGTGGTGAGCGAGCTGCATGAGGTGCTCGCGGAGCGTGCGTTGCACGTCGAGTCGCCGGTGAGCCCAGGGGAGATCTCGACGTTGTGGCGGTGGCGTGAGGGTGTGTCGCTCGCGATTGAGGCCGTGCGGGGAGGCAAGATCAGCGAGGACATCGTCGTGCCGCTCGACCGGCTCGCCGACGCGATCGAGGCAACGCTCGAGATCGCTCGTGAGCACGGGCTCGAGGCGTGCAGCTGGGGTCATGCCGGGGACGGCAATCTGCACTCCACGTTCATGGTGGACCCCCGCGATCACGCTGAGGTCGGCCGGGCCCGAGAGGCCGCGCACCGGCTCTACTCGGTCGCCGTTGGATACGGCGGATCGATCTCGGGCGAGCATGGGCTCGGCTGGGTCAGGCACGGCCAGCTCGCGGTGCAGTGCAGCCCCGCGACGCTCGCCGTGCAGCACGCGGTCAAGCGAGCAATCGACCCAAAGGGCCTCATGAACCCCGGCAAGAAGCTCTAGCGACTGGGATCGGGAGCTCGGCGATGCAAGACCGACCATGCCTGGCCATGACGTCGTCGACCTCGGGAAAGAGATGGACGATAGGGAGGCGTGCGAGGCGACCTCACGATCGCCTCGCACGCCCGAGGGGAGGAGAGGTACTACTGCTACCGGCGGGATATGAGGCCGGCAGTACCCTCCGCCGAGCGCACCTCTCAAGTGCTCGGCGAGCGAAGACCGTATCTGTATACAAGTATACTGGCCCGTGGATTTTACGCGTTTCCGTCGAAGGCACAGTGAAATACTAGTATACTGTGTCCATGTCCGATGACGCAGACGTCGACGTCGAGACATCGGAGTGGCTGTCCGCGCTCGACGATGTACTTCGTCACGAGGGCCGTCGGCGCGGAGTGGAGCTGTTGGATTCGCTGCTCGAGCGCGCGAAGGGCGAGGGTCTGCATCCGCGCGGCGATCTGAACACCCCATATCGTCAACTCGATCGCCGCGGCGGACCAGCCCACTCCAGGAGGCGACGCCGAGCTGGAAGCGCGCCTGCGCGCGCTCGTCTGCTGGAACGCGATGGCGATGGTTCTGCAGGCCAACCTCGAGTCCTCCGAGCTGGGCGGTCACATCGCCAGCTATCAGTCCGCGGCGACCCTCTATGAGGTCGGCTTCAACCACTTCTGGCGCGCCCCGGGGGAGCACTGCGGAGGCGACCTCGTGTTCATCCAGGGTCACTCGGCTCCCGGGATCTACGCGCGCGCGTTGCTCGAAGGCCGCCTGGACGAACGACGCGTGCGCGGCTTTCGCCAGGAGATTGGCGGCGAGGGCCTCTCGTCCTACCCGCACCCGTGGCTGATGCCCGACTTCTGGCAGTTCCCCACCGTCTCGATGGGGCTCGGTCCGCTGATGGCGATCTATCAGGCACGGTTCATGAAGTACCTCGAGGGGCGCGGCCTGCAGGAGACCACGGACCGCAAGGTGTGGGCGTTCATGGGTGACGGCGAGATGGACGAGCCCGAGTCGATGGGTGCGATCTCGCTCGCCGCTCGCGAACACCTCGACAACCTCATCTTCGTCGTCAACTGCAACCTGCAGCGCCTCGACGGCCCGGTTCGCGGCAACGGCAAGATAATCCAGGAGCTCGAGACGAACTTCCGCGGGGCCGGCTGGAACGTCATCAAGGTGATCTGGGGCTCGCATTGGGATCCCCTGCTTGCAGCCGACTCCGAAGGAGCCCTCGTGCGGCGCATGGAGGAGGCCCTCGACGGCGACTACCAGACCTACAAGTCGCGCGACGGCGCCTACGTGCGCGAGCACTTCTTCGGGTCATCCCCACAGTTGCGCGCGCTCGTGGCAGATCTCAGCGACGAGCAGGTCTGGGCGCTTGACCGGGGCGGTCACGATCCGCGAAAGGTGTTCGCCGCCTTCAGCGCAGCCGTCGCCCATGCGGGTCAGCCCACCGTGATCCTGGCCAAGACGATCAAGGGCTACGGGATGGGCGCGGCGGGTGAGGGCCAGAACATCACGCACCAGCAGAAGAAGATGCCCGAGGACGCGCTGCTCGCGTTCCGCGACCGGTTCGAGCTGCCGCTCAGCGACGACGAGGCCAGGGCGGGCGACCTGTACATCCCCGCGCCCGACAGTCCCGAGCTCACGTACCTGCGTGAGCACCGCGAGCAGCTCGGCGGAGCCCTCCCGAGCCGTCGCCGCCAAGCCGAGCGCCTGCCTGCGCCGGCGCTCTCGAGCTTCCAGTCACAGCTGGAGGGGACGGGTGCGCGCGAGGTCTCGACCACGATGGTCTTCGTGCGGATCCTCGCATCGCTGATTCGCGACAAGCAGATCGGCCGGCGCGTCGTTCCGATCGTACCCGACGAGTCCCGCACGTTCGGAATGGAGGGGATGTTCCGTCAGCTCGGGATCTTCTCCCAGGTAGGTCAGCTCTATCAGCCGGAGGACTCAGAGCAGCTCATGTCCTACAGGGAAGACCGCGGTGGGCAGATCCTGCAGGAGGGGATCAACGAGCCCGGTGCGTTCTCCTCGTGGATCGCCGCTGCGACCTCCTACTCCAACCACGCTTTCCCGATGGTCCCCTTTTACATGTTCTACTCGATGTTCGGATTCCAACGCATAGGGGATCTGGCGTGGGCCGCCGGCGACAGCCGTGCCCGCGGCTTCCTAATCGGCGGAACCTCCGGGCGCACGACCCTCAACGGTGAGGGCCTCCAACACGAGGACGGCCACAGTCACCTGGTCGCCTCCGCGATCCCGAACTGTCGCGCCTATGACCCCGCGTTCGGGTATGAGCTCGCGGTGATCATCCAGGATGGCCTGCGCCGCCTCCTGGAGGAGCAGGAGGACGCCTTCTACTACCTGACCGTGATGAACGAGAACTACCCCCAGCCGCCGATCCCCGACGGCGCCGAGGACGGGATCCTGAGAGGGATGCACAGGATCCACGAGGGCTCAGGAGCCGACTGCGTGCGCCTGCTGGGGTCCGGTGCGATCCTGCGGGAGGCGCTCGCTGCCGCCGAGCTGCTGCTCGCGGACTTCGCGATTGACGCGGAGGTCTGGAGCGTGACGTCGTTCTCGGAGCTGGCGCGCAATGGGATCGGGGTTGATCGCGCCAATCGCCTGCACCCGTCTCGAGAGCCGCAGCTCAGCTACGTCGAGGAATGCCTGGGGTCGGGCGGCGCTCCGGTCATCGCCGCCACGGACTACGTGCGCTCAGTCGGCGAGCAGATCCGCCCGTGGGTTGGGGCGCCCTATACCACCCTCGGCACCGACGGGTTCGGGCGCAGCGACTACCGCCGCGCGCTGCGCCGCTTCTTCGAGGTCGACCGCCACCACGTCGCCGTTGCCGCCCTGCAGGCCCTCGGTCGCCTCGAGGACGCCGAGCGAGCGATCGGCATGTACGAGATCGACCGGGAGGCCGCAGCCCCATGGACGCTTTGACGGAGATCGCCGTCCCGGACATCGGAGACTTCGCCGACGTGCCGGTCACCGAAATCCTCGTCGCGGTCGGGGATGTGATCGCCGTGGAGGACCCGCTCGTGGCGATCGAGTCCGACAAGGCGACGATGGAGATTCCCGCGACGGTTGCGGGAACCGTCCGCGAGATCCTCGTCGCCGTCGGCGAGAAGGTCTCCGAGGGCACGCCGATCGTCAGGGTCGCGGCCGCTGATGGGCCGGGCGCGGGCGACGCCGCGGAGCGTGAGCAGGCGGCTCCTGCCTCCGGGCCCGCTGCGAGCGCAGCGGAGCCGCAGAGCGCCCCCGCGCCCGAGCCGCAGCGCGCCCCCGCGGCCGAGCATGTCCCCGACGGGGCCGGTCCGGAGCCAGCCCGTGACTGGAGCTCTGTGTACGCGGGCCCCGTGGTGCGTCGTCTCGCCCGTGAACGCGGGATCGACCTGCGCACGATGACGGGCAGCGGACGGCGGGGGCGGATCCTCGCCGAGGATCTCGATCACGCGCCGTCCACACCCGTCGGTGAGCCGAGTGCGGGCCTGGGCTCAATCGGGCTGGCTCCGTGGCCGAGCGTCGACTTCTCCAAGCACGGCGAGATCGAGCGCGTCCCGCTGACGCGGATCCAGAAGCTCTCGGGCGCGAATCTCGCCCGCAACTGGGTCGTGATCCCGCACGTCACCCACAACGAGGACGCGGACATCACCGAGCTGGACGCGTTCCGCAAGCGGCTGAACGCCGAGCAGTCCGAGGTCAAGATGACGATGGTCGCGATCCTGCTGAAGGCGGCTGCGGCCGCGCTGGTGGCGTATCCCCAGCTGAACTCGTCGCTGGACGGGGATGAGCTCGTGCTGAAGCGCTACTACCACCTGGGTTTCGCGGCGGACACTCCGCAGGGACTGGTCGTTCCGGTGGTCCGCGATGTCGAGAGCAAGGGACTGCTGGAGATCGCGATCGAGCTCGCTGAGCTCTCGCAGAAGGCCCGCGCTGGCCGCCTGATGCCCGCGGAGATGAGCGGGAGCACGTTCACGATCTCGAGCCTCGGCGGCATCGGCGGCACCTCCTTCACGCCGATCGTCAACGCGCCCGAGGTTGCGATCCTCGGGGTGGTGCGCGCGGTCATGAGGCCGGTGTGGGACGGACATCAGTTCCAGCCCCGTCTCATGCTCCCGCTGTCGCTCTCCTACGATCATCGCGTCATCGACGGCGCCCTCGCGGCCCGATTCTGCGCCCATCTCGCCGGGCTGCTCGGCGACATGCGCCGGGTGCTGCTGTGAGCGCCGCGAGGGCTAAGCCCAGTGAGCCGGGCATGGAGACTGACGCCGAGATTCATGCTCAGCTCCTCGTCCTCGGCTCGGGGCCGGGCGGCTACACCGCGGCCTTCCGGGCCGCCGACCTCGGTCTCGAGGTGGTTCTCGTCGAGCGCGAGGAGACCCTGGGTGGCGTCTGCCTGAACGTCGGCTGCATCCCGTCCAAGGCGTTGCTGCACATCGCGAAGGTGATCGCCGACGCCGAGCGCTCGTCCGCGCACGGCGTCTCCTTCGGAGCTCCCCGGATCGAACTCGAGCAGCTTCGCAGATGGAAGAACGAGGTGATCGGAAGGCTGACCACCGGACTCGCCGGCCTCGCCAGGCAGCGCAAGGTCCGGGTGGTGCGCGGCGAGGGCCGTCTGAGCGGGCCGCATACGCTCACAGTCGCCGGCACGACCGTGACGTTCGACCACGCGGTGCTCGCGACGGGCTCGCGCGCGATCCCACTCGACGGGATCCCTTCCGATGACCCCCGCGTAATGAGCTCGACCGACGCACTGGCGCTCGCCGACATCCCGGACCGGCTGCTGGTCGTCGGTGGCGGAATCGTCGGGCTCGAGCTCGCGGGCGTCTACGACGCGTTCGGATCGAGCGTGACCGTGGTCGAGCTCTCCGTCCAGCTGATACCCGGCTGCGACCCCGACCTCATCGCGCCGCTGCATCGACGCCTGCGCGAGCGCTACGCGGGCGTGCACCTGTGCACGCGCGTGGAGTCCGTCGAGGCGAGCGACGCCGGGCTGCTCGCGAAGTTCGCCTCGATCGACGCGCCGGCGCAAGAGTCCTCGCCGGCGTTGGAGCCGGCCGTCTTCGACAGGGTGCTCGTCGCTGTCGGACGTGCGCCCAACAGCGAGTCCCTCGGCCTCGAGAACGCAGGCGTGGCGGTCGACGAGCGCGGCTTCGTCACGGTCGACGCGCAGCAGCGCACGAGCACGCCGCACATCCACGCGATCGGCGATCTCACCGGACCTCCGCTGCTTGCCCACAAGGCAGCTCGCCAAGCTAAGGTCGCGGCGGAGGTGATCGCGGGCCACGATGTCGAGCTCGACATCCGCGGGATTCCGTCGGTCGCCTACACCGACCCCGAAGTCGCGTGGGTCGGCCTGACCGAGACAGCAGCAAACCTTACCGGGGTGGCTTGCCGGAGTGCGAGCTTTCCCTGGTCCGGCTCCGGGCGGGCTCTGGCCAGCGACGCGCAGGATGGCATCACCAAGCTGATTCTCGACCCTGCGACCAGTCGTATCCTCGGAGCCGGCATAGTCGGGAATAATGCGGGCGAGCTGATCGCGGAGCCAGGCCTCGCGCTCGAGCTCGAAACCGATAGCCAGGACATCGCCTTGACTGTGCACGCGCACCCAACTCTGTCCGAGACGATTGCGATGGCCGCCGAGATCGCCGACGGCACGATCACCGACCTGCCTCGCTCGCGCCGATGAGCGCCGTGCGCATCGAGACCGTCGACCGCACGAGCGGGAGCACGACGAGCGAGCAGGTCTACCTCGCGCTCCGCGAGGCGATCGTCAGCGCGGAGCTGCGACCGGGCCTGAAGCTCTCCGAGAACGAGCTCGGGGGAGATCTCGGCGTGAGCCGGACACCAGTCCGTGAGGCTCTCGCCCGCCTGCGCGACGAGCGGCTCGTGGCAATCGTTCCCCAGCTCGGAACATTCGTGACGCTGATCAGCCCGGGCGCCGTCGGCGACGCTGCGTTCGTGCGCGAGGCGCTTGAGTGCGCGGCGATATCGCGCGCGGTGTACCGGGTTGATACGGAGGCGGTCGAGGAGCTGCGTTGGAATCTCACCGCACAGGACCAGGCACGCGCGTCGGGAAACGAGGGCACATTCGACCGCTTGGATGAAGATCTCCACCACCGCCTCTGCGACTACAGTGGCCACTCGATCGCGTGGGCCCTGAGCCGGCGCGCCAATGGCCATCTCGATCGCATCCGGCGGCTGAGCCTCCCCGATCCGAGCTACCTCAGCGAGATGCTCACCGAGCATCGGCAGATCGTCGACGCCGTCGCCGAGGGCGACGTACCGGCGGCCGAGGCAGCACTGCGTCACCACCTGCGCATGGTCCCCTCCAAACTCCCGCTCCTACAGCAGCAGCATCCCGATTACTTCGAGTGACACGGCATCTCAGCGCGGCGCGC
>CAWHAW010000020.1:0-81970 GCA_963827455.1 uncultured Solirubrobacteraceae bacterium
GAGGCCCATCAACGCATCTAGACTCCCGAGCTGTGGACTTCGGAGTCGGCTATTTCGCTACGCACGACGGCGTCAGTCCGGGGGCGTTTGCGCGCCTGGTCGAGGAGCGCGGACAGGAGTCGCTCTTCTTCCCCGAGCACACGCACATCCCGGCGAGTCGCGAAACCCCGTACCCGGCCGGCGGCGAGCTTCCACGCAAATACTCACATACGTATGACCTGTTCGTAGCATTGACGGCGGCCGCCGCGGCGACGAGCAAGCTGCGCGTCGGCAGCGGTATCTGCCTGGTCACCGAGCGCGACCCGATCGTCACCGCCAAGGAGGTGGCGAGCGTCGACGACCTCTCAGGCGGGCGCATGGAGTTCGGTGTCGGGGCTGGCTGGAACCGGGAGGAGCTGCGCAACCACGGCACCGATCCGCGGGTACGCATGACGCTCATGGCCGAGCGCGTCGAGGCGATGAAGGCGATCTGGACGCAGGAGGAGGCGAGCTACCACGGCTCCTACGTCGACTTCGAGCGCATCTGGTCGTGGCCGAAGCCGGCACAGCGTCCGCATCCGCCGGTGCTCGTCGGCGGCAATGGGCCGACGGTGCTCGATCGTGTTCTGCGCTTCGGCGACGCGTGGATGCCGAACTACACAGGCGAAGACCTGCTCGCGCGTGCGCGGGAGCTGTGGGCCCGAGCCGACCGCCCGATCGAGGTGATCGTGATGGGCGTGCCGGCGAAACCCGCGGTGCTCGACGAATTGGAGAAGGCCGGCGTGCGACGTGTCGTGCGCTGGATCCCATCGACAGGGCGCGCACCGGTCGAAGGCGCGCTCGATCGCTGGGAGATCGCGATCGCCGAGCTGCACGGCGAGTGACGGCGCAGGAGGCGCGACGCCGCTTCGCCGCAGCGGCGCTCGCGCGGCTTGCAACGGCCGGCGCCGACCGCCAGCCGCATCTCGTGCCGATCGTCTTCGCGGTGGCCGGCGAGACGATCTACAGCGTCGTGGACGCCAAGCCCAAGCGGAGCACCGAGTTGCGGCGGCTGCGGAACGTAGCGTCCAACCCGCTTGTGTCGGCCCTGGTGGACCACTACGACGAGGCCAACTGGGATGCGCTGTGGTGGGTGCGCGCCGACGGGCGGGCGCGGGTGCTGAGCCTGGAGGAGCCGGAGGCCGCGCGCGCCGTCGAGCTGCTCGCGCAGCGCTTCCCGCAGCAGCGCCCGCGGGGGCCGGTGCTCGCAATCGATGTCCAACGCTGGTCGGGATGGGCGGCGCGGGAGCACGCGCTCTAAAGTCCTGCGATGCCCGCCGTCACCGCTGGCGCGATCGGAGTGCTGCTCGACATCGACGGGGTGCTGTACGTCGGCGACGAGCCGATCGCGGGCGCGATCGACGCCCTCTCGGAGCTGCGCGCGCTGAGCGCCGGCGTGCGATTGCTGACGAACACCACCTCGCGCTCGCGCCGGGCGGTGCTGGAGCACATGCTCGGGATGGGTTTCGATGTCTCACTCGAGGAGGTGCTCACGCCGGCGGCGATGGCCGAGCGCCACTGCCGCGAACGCGGATACTCGGCGGTGACGGTGCTCGTCAGCGACGGGCTGCGTGAGGATCTGGACGCGCTCGACAGCGCCACCCCGGGAGCGCCAACCGACGCGGTGATCCTCGGCGATCTCGGCGACGGATTCACCCCCGCCGTCCTCAACGGCGTGTTTCGCGCGATGGTGGACGGAGCGGAGCTCGTGGCGCTGCAGCACAACCGCTACTGGCGTCGAGCCGACGGGCTCGCGCTCGACGTCGGCGCGTACGTCGCCGCACTGGAGTACGCCAGCGGCGCGGAGGCAGTGACCGTCGGCAAGCCGGCGCGTGAGTTCTTCTTGGCAGCGATGGAGGACATGGGACTCCAGCGCGGCGTGATGGTCGGCGACGACCTCGAGGCGGATGTCGGTGGCGCGATGGCAGCCGGCCTGCCGGGCGTGCTCGTGCGCACCGGCAAGTACCGCCAGGACGAGCTCCAAGCGGGCATCACGCCGACCGCGATCGTCGACTCGATTGCGGACGTCCCCGGGCTGCTTCCTCGCATCCTCCCCTAGGCTGAAGCGGCCGCAGCGGGCAGCGCATCGGCGCGCGTCGGCGCGCGCCTGGCGAGCACTCGAACGCGCGCGCCTCCGCGTGGCCTGAGCGTGGGACCGCCCGGCACCGCTCGCGCGAGTGCCGTTGACGTCCGCTCGAGCTCGACGCGCGCGAGCATCTCTCGCAACACGATCTTCATCTCCAGCAGCGCCAGCGACGCGCCGAGGCAGCGATGCGCGCCGCCCCCAAACGGCAGGAACGAGTAGCCGTCAGGTGGGTCGGTGAGAAAGCGCTCGGGACGAAAGGCCTCCGGGTCGGGGTACGTTCGCGGGTCGTGGTGCACCCCGTAGGCGTCGACGAGTACAGCGGCGCTCGGTGGGATTGTCCACGGCCCGATCGTGAACGGCTCGAGCATACGGCGAGCGCTCGTGATCGGAATCGGCGAGCGAATCCGCAGGATCTCCTTGACGAGCGCCTCGAGGTACGCGTCCTCGCCCTCGCGCGCTCTCTCCAGCACGGCGGGGTTGTGCACCAGCAGTTCAACGCCCCACGCCGTCGCCGTCGCCGTCGTCTCGTGCCCGGCCGCGATCAGCGTGATCAGTTCGTCGCGCAGCTGGTCGTCGCTAAGCCCGCCGCCGTCCTCGTCGCGCGCTTCCACCATCATCGCGAGGATGTCCTCGCGCTCGCCCAGCAGCGGGTCGGCGCGGGTCGCGGCGATGTGCTCGAACAGCAGCGCGTCGAGTTCGCCTTTCAGGCGCCACGGACGTCGCGAGAGCAAGTTCCAGCGCGCCCGGCGCGTCAGCTGCGGCACGAACAGCGCGAAGCTGTTCAGCGGTGTGTTCAGTTGGTCGAAGATGCTTCGCAGCCGCCTGCGCATGGCCACGTCGGAGATCCCGAGCACCGCCTGCAGGATCACGTCGAGTGTCAGCGCCTGCGCGATCGGTTGGACCTTCACCACTTCGCCCGGGCGCAGGCGGTCCAGCTCGCTCGCCGCGAGCCGCTCCATCAGGCGTGCGTAGGACTGGACACGCTCGCCGTGAAACGGCGGCAGCAGCATCTTGCGCCGCGTCAGGTGCTCGGGCGGCTCCAGCATCAGCACCGACTGCTTCCCGAGGAACGTGCTCAGCAGGTCGTTGCCGTGGCGCTTGCCAAGCGGGTCGCCCGTGTACAGGCGGCGGATCACGTCCCGGTCGCGCGTCAGCACTGCCGGTGGCGAGCTGCCGATGCGCACTGTGAACGTGTCCCCGAAGCGCTCGTGGCCGCGGTCGCTGAGCTCCGCATAGCGCCAGACCCGCTGCATGGCCTGCAGGGCGCGTGGCGTGCGCGGCCCGGGCGGCAGTGAACCGGCGTGGCCCGCGGAGGCGTCGAGAGCGGAGGACATCCCTGAGTCACCGTATTGGTGTCAGCGGAGCGTGTCAACGACATGACGCCAGACTCCCTCGTCGGGTCGAAGAGAGCAAAATGCATGCGATGATCGTCGTGCGCAGCGACGTTGGCTACGCCGAGACGACGAGCTCGCTCGTCGCGGCGATCGAGCGGCGCGGACTGACCGTCTTCGCCCGGGTCGATCATGCCGCCGGCGCCCGCGAGGCGGGCATGGAGCTGGCGGACGAGGAGGTCGTGCTGTTCGGCAACGCTCGCAGCGGAACGCCGTTGATGCAGGACGACCCCAGGATCGGCATCGAGCTGCCGCTGCGGATGCTCGTATGGCGCGACGGGGAGCAGGTGCTGCTCGGCCACAACGATCCCCGCGAGCTCGCGCGCTCCTATGACGTCTCGGCGCATGCGCAGACGCTCGAGCAGATGGCGACGCTGCTAGACGCGCTCGCGGCCGAGGCGGCGGGTGCGCCTCCTGCAGCTGGGCATACGCGATCGTGAGCGGCGACTCGGGGACCGGCGCCGCGACCGCGGGGACGCCGCGCCAGGGGTCTCGCAATCTGATTCTCGCGGCGATGATCTTCGCCGTCGCGATGACGTTCATCGACCAGACGATCGTCTCGATCGCGGCGCCCGAAGTCCAGAAGCAGCTCGGCCTCACTAGCACCGGCGTGCAGTGGGCGATCAACGCATACCTGCTCTCGCTGGCGGCGCTGTTCGCCTTCGGCGGGAGGCTGGCCGACACCGTCGGCCACCGTCGTATGGTGACGCTCGGCGTCGTCGTCTTCGCGGCGGCGTCCGCGATGTGCGGGCTCACGCCGAAGGGCAGCCTCGCCGAGGCCTGGATCGTCGTCTTTCGCGTAATCCAGGGCGCTGGCGGCGCGATCATGTTCCCGGCGGCGCTCGCGATCGTCGTGCAGACGTTCGCCCTGCGTGAACGCGGCCGCGCGCTTGCGATCTTCTTCGGCATCGCCGGTGGCCTCACCGCGATCGGACCGATCCTCGGTGGGTATCTGACGCAGTGGACGTGGCGCGCGATCTTCTGGGTGAACATCCCCGTGGCGATCGTCGCGCTGATCCTGATCGTCATCTCCAAACCGCACACGCTGCACCGGCCGGCGCGCATGGACTACCGCGGCCTCGTGCTGATCGCGAGCGGCGTGGCGCTGAGCGTGTTCGGGTTCCAGCAGTCCGCAGTGTGGGGCTGGGGCGACCCCGCGACCGGCGCCTGCGTGGCCGCCGGCGCCGTGCTGCTCGTCGTGTTCTACCGCGTCGAGATGCATACCACCTCGCCGCTGATCAAGGTGAGCATCTTCCGCGTGCGTCCGTTCCTGGTCGAGAACGTCGTGCTTGGGATCGCGATGCTCGTGTTCATTCCCGTGTTCTTCTTTGCCAGCGAGTACGCGCAGATCGCGCTCGGCAAGACGCCATCGGAATCCGGTCTGCTGCTGCTGTACTTCTTCATCGGCTTCGTGATCGCCGCGCAGGTCGGCGGGCGCATGCTCGACCGGCGCGGCGCGAAGCCGCCGGTGGTGCTCGGCTGCGCTCTCGGCGCCGTTGGCTTCTACCTGTGGGCGGGCAAGGTCACCGGTCTGGACTTCAGCGCCCAGCACTGGGACATCGTCATCGCCGGCGCCGGCATGGGGCTGATGCTCGGTCCGGCCAACACCGATGCCGTCAACCGCGCCTCGCGGCTCTCCTACGGCGAGGCGACCGGGATCACACAGACCGTCCGCAACTACGCCGCCAGCCTCGGGCTCGCGATTCTCGGCACGATCCTCGTCTCGCAGATGCGCTCGCGGCTCACGAGCTCGCTGGCGGCGCGCGGCCTCACACACGCGCATGCGCACGCGATCGCAGCGCATCTCTCCCAGTCGCGCAGCGGCAGCGCTGCAGCGCTTCCACACTACGTGCGCCTCGACTTCGCCTACGCCACGCGCTCGGTGCTCTACGTTATGGCCGCGATCATGGCCGCCGCGGCGATCGTCGCTCTCACCAGCCTGCGTGCGGGGCTCCAGCAGGACACGGAAGCCGCCGACAGCGCCCCCGAGCCCGGCGCCAGCGAGCGGACGGCTCTCGCCTGAGATGGGCGCGGAGGCGGGCTCCACCGGCTTCTCGGCCGACTTCGGCCGAACCGCACGGGACTATGCCCGTCACCGTGCTGGATTTCCGGCGCAGCTCGGCGATGCCCTCGCCGCACGCGGCATCGCACGACCAGGCGCGCGCGTCGTGGACCTGGGCACCGGCACGGGGAGTCTCGCGCGCCTGTTCGCCGCGCGCGGATGCGTCGTCACGGCCGTGGATATCGCCGCGCCGCTGCTCGCTCAGGCACGAGCACTGGACGCGGAGTGCGGCCTCGAGGTGACCCACCTTGAGGCGCCTGCCGAGGCGACCGGCCTGCCGGGCGGCGAGTTCGACGTCGTCAGTGCGGGGCAGTGCTGGCATTGGTTCGATCGTCCGGCTGCAGCCCGGGAGGTCGCGCGCCTGCTCGTCGTCGGCGGCCGCGCCGTGATCGCGCACTTCGACTGGATCCCGATCGCGGGCAACGTCGTCGCGGCCACCGAGCAGATCATCCTGCGCTATACGCCCACATGGCCGTTCGCCGATCGCGCCGGCCTGTATCCGCAATGGCTCGTCGATCTGCAGACGGCCGGCTTCACCGGGATCGAGACCTTCTCGTTCGACGTCGAGGTGCCCTACTCACACGAGGGGTGGGTGGGGCGCGTGCGCGCGAGCGCGCCGGTGTCCGGGACGCTCGAGGAGGACGAGGTCACGGCGTGCTCACACGAGCTGACCGCCATGCTGCGTGAGCGCTTCGCGGAAGATCCGCTCGCGGTGCCCCATCGCCTGTGGGCGGTGACGGCAGTCCGGCCTGCGTAGCGCGCCGCAGCCCGCTGGGCTCGGCACGACGGCGTAGCGCGGACCGGCGCTCATCCATGCCAGATCGCCAACAGCGTCGCGCACACGGTGAGCTCTGTGATGGACACGCTCGCGCCGAGCGTGTCCCCGGTGTGACCACCGAGCGTCCGCAGGGCGAACACCACCGACAGCGCTGCGACGAGCAGCGCCGCACCGGTCGCGATCGCACCCGGGGCGAGCCCGCATAGCGTGAGCGCGAGCGCGATCGCGGTCCCGGTCCCAGTGCCGAGTGCGACGCGGCTCACGCGCAGCGCGGCCCCCAGACCGTCACTGCGAGCGGCGGGCGTGGCGATCGCGTGCACGAGTGCTACCCAGCGCGCGAGTGCGGACGCGACGACGAGCGCGATGAACGCGTGCCACGCGTCGAGCGAGGCGAGCGTGCTCGCCAGCAGCAGCGCCCAGCCGATCAGGGCGAGCGCACCGTAGACCCCCGTCGCCGAGTCGCGCATCACATTCAGGCGCCGGCTGCGATCCCCGCGAGCACCGAGCCCGTCGGCGGTGTCGGCGAGGCCATCCTGGTGCAGCGCGCCGGTCACCACCACGAGCGCGATCATGGCGAGCACGGTCGCCGGCGTGCGCCCGAGGAGCTGCTGCGCCCCGACGCGCACCCCGCCGGCAAATGCGCCGACGGCCGCGCCCACGAGCGGGAACCAGCCGGCCGCGACAGCCAGCTCGGTGCCGGCGGCACCCGGCATCGGGACGATCGTCAGGAACGCGATCGCGCTCGCGAGACCGCGCCATGGCGCGCGCGATGGGCGTCTCGCCTCGACCGCGTCCTGAGCGCGCGTGGCGCTGTCAGCGTGCGCGCTCAACGCCGGACTCCTCGAAGGTCCCCATCTCCTCGTACAGCGCGCCCGCCGCCTCGATCAGCGGTAGCGCCAACAGCGCGCCTGACGCCTCGCCGAGGCGCAGGCGCAGGTCCAACAGGGGCTCCAGGCCGAGCTCAGCGAGCAGCAGGTCGTGTCCGGGCTCGGCCGAGCGATGTCCCGCAATCAGCGCCTCGGCGACCGTCGCGTCGCGCCGCACGGCGGCGAGCGCGCTCGCCGCCACCGCGTAGCCGTCGAGGAGCACCGGTAGGCGCAGGCGCGCCGCCTCGCCTATGGCTCCAGCCAGCGCGGCGAGCTCGAGGCCGCCGACGGCGAGCAGCGCCTCGCGTGCCTGCAACGGCGCACCGTGGTGCTCGAGCGCAGCCGCCACGATCGCGCGCTTGCGCTCGAGGCCGGCGGCGTCGATGCCGGTGCCGAGGCCGACCATGTCCCGCGGCTGCTCGCCCGTGAGTGCGCAGGCGAGCGCGGCTGCGGTCGTCGTGTTGCCGATCCCGATCTCTCCCAGGACGAGGCAGTCGACCTCCCGCTGCGCGAGCTCGCCGGCGAGCGTGGCGCCCACCTCCAAGGCCGCGCTCAGCTGTGCCTGCGAGAGCGCCGGGCCGGCCGTCATGTCGGCGCTCCCCGAGGCGAGCTTGGCGTCGCGCACGCCGGGAGGGGTCTGTCCGCTGAGACCGACATCCGCCACGAGCAGCTCGTGTCCGCCGCGCCGCGCGAGGACGCCGACCGCGGTCTCCCCGCGCGCCGCGGCGGCGGCGACCTGCGCCGAGACGGCGCCGTTGAACAGGCTCGTCCCGTGGCGCGCGTGGCCGTGGTCGGCGGCGCAGACGAGCACCCCGGCGCGTAGGCGGCCAGACGGCGGGCGGCCGGTGACGGCGGCCCAGCGCTCGATGGCGATCTCGAGCGCGCCGAGGCTCCCGGCCGGCTTGACGAGCTGATCGAGCCGGTCACGCGCGGCGATGGCCGCCGCCCGATCGGGTCCGCGGGGCAGCCTCGCGGGCCGAGCACCTACGCGTTTGCTCGCTCCATCGCCGGTCGCCTCGTCGGCTTGAGATTCGCGCCAGCGCTCGTCCATGAGAACCGCATCGAGCGCCAAGCGGCTCGACCAGCCGGCGGCCTCCAGGCTCGGCCGGACCGGGCGCTCGTCGGGCCAACCCATGCACAGGTACGCGATCGGGTCGACCCGGTCGGGGATACCTAGCAGCGCGCGCAGGTCGGCCGGCCGGTAGAAGCTGACCCAGCCGACGCCGAGCCCCTCCGCGCGAGCCGCGAGCCAGATGTTCTCGATCGCGCAGGCGGTGCTGTAGATGTCGGTGTCGGGGATCGTGCCGCGGCCCAGGATCTCCGCGTCGGGCCGTCCATGGTCGCAGCACACGCAGATACCGACGGGCGCCTCCACCACTCCCTCGATCTTCTTGTCGAGGAACTCGCTGGCGCGCTCGTCGAAGCGAGCCGCCTGGCGCAGCCGCTCGCGCTGCGCGAGATGCCGCACCGCCGTCCGCGTGGCCATGTCTCGGATCACGATCAGCCGCCAAGGCTGCATCAACCCGACCGATGGCGCGCGGTGGCCCGCTCCGAGCACGCGCCTGAGTACCTCGTCGGGGACATCGTCTGCTCGGAAGCGGCGCACGTCGCGGCGCTCTTCGATGACGCGGTGAACCGCGGCTCGCTGCTCGTCGGGGTAGGCCCAGCCGGCGGGGTCGGCAGCTCGCTGGCTTGCCCGCGAGGGGTCGAATCCGGGCGGCGTCGGCGGACGCGAGAACCGTTGTGCGTCGCTCATGAACGCAAGACTGGCGGATCGTGCTCGCGGACGGGTGGCGGCGGACCAGCGGGATCGAGCGCGCGGGCGATGGCGTCCACGAGCACGGCGTGCTCTGCGGGTGTGCGCACGGCGAGGCGGATGTGGTCTGTGCCGAGGCCGGGAAACGAGTCGCACGGGCGCGCCGCGATCCCCTCGGCGGCGAGACGGGCGATGACTCTCTCACCGCCGGGCACCTCGATCAGGACGAAGTTCGCCTGTGCGGGCCACGTCTTCACGCCGGGTAGCGCGGCGAGGCGCCGGCGGAGGTCCTCGCGCGCTGCGGCGACGTCCGCCGGGACCCCGGCGAGCGTTTGGCGGTCGGGAAGGCACGTCTCGATCGCGGTGAGTGCCGGCGTGCCGACGCTCCACGGCTGGCGGTGGGCGGCGAGGCGTATCGACGATGTCCGCTGGAGCGAGCAGGTAGCCGGCACGCAGACCGGCGAGGCCCCAGACCTTGGTGAGGCTGCGCAGCACGACCAGCCCCGGCAGCTCGCGCCGGGCCGCGAGGCTCGAGTGATCGCCTGGCACGAAGTCGATGAACGACTCATCCACCACCAGCGTCCGTCCGGGGCGTGCCAGCCGCGCGATCCGCTCCGGCGGGTCGAGGTTGCCGGTGGGGTTGTTGGGGTTGGCGAGCACGACGAGGTCGGCGTCCTCGGGCACCTGATCCGGGTCGAGCGCCCAGTCCTCAGATCGGCGCATGAGGCGCGTCACCGTTCTGCCGGCTGCCCGCAGTGCCGCCTCGGCCTCTGTGAAGGAGGGATGAACGCAGACGGCATGGCGGACCGGGACGGCGTGGGCAAGTAGCCAGAACGCCTCGCACGCGCCGTCGAGCGCCAGTGTCTCGGCGACGGGCCGCCCGTGCCGGTGGGCGATCGCCAGGCGCGCGGCCGATTCGTCGGGATAGGAGGTGAACTGCAGGGACTCGATCAGCGCCTCGTTCAAACGCTGCGGGCGCGGCGTCGGCCACACGTTGACGGCAAAGTCGAGCATTCCGGCGCGTGCGAAGCGGTCGCCGTGCAGGCGCAGGGAGTCTGGTCGGCGATCGCTCATGAGGCTGTCCGCCGGGTCGCTTCGATGGAGGCTCGGGTGAGGGCGAGCAACGCGCAGACGATCAGGCCTGCCCGCCCGACGAGCCGTGACAGGAGCGCAGCCCTCGCGATGTCTTCGGTGCTCGGCGTCGGACCGTCGCCGAGCACGGGGCGATGCTCGGTGTGGGTGGCGTACCGGTTGGTGCCGCCGAGGCGCACCCGTAGCGCACCGGCGAACGCAGCCTCGATCAACCCGGCGTTGGGGCTCGGATGCGAAGCGCCGTCGCGGCGCATGATCCGCAGCGCCTCGCGGGCATCGGCGCCCGCGAGCGGCGCGATCAGCACGGTCAGCAGCGCGGTCAGCCGCGCCGCGGGCCAGGTCAGCACGTCGTCCAGCCGCGCGGCCGCCCAACCGAAGCGCTCGTAGCGCGGACCGCGGTGTCCGATCATCGCGTCGAGCGTGTTGGCGGCACGGTACACAGCCACCCCAGGGGCGCCCGCGAGCGCGCCCCACAGCAGCGCTCCTACCAGCGCGTCGGCGGTGTTCTCCGCGACCGACTCGATCGTTGCGCGGCACAGCTCGTGTGCGTCCAGCTCGCGCGGGTCGCGTCCGACGAGCATCGGAGCGTGCGCACGCGCCGCCGCCAACTCGCTCGCCTGCAGCAACTCCGCCATCGTCAGGGCGCTGCGCTCGAGCGAGCGTCCCCCGAGCGCGACCCACACCAACAACGCCGAGGAGGCTGTGCTTCCGTAGGCGCGGCGGCCGATCCACCCGGCGACGGCCAGCAGCAGCCCGACGTGCATGATCCCGGCGCGGCGGTCCGGACGCCAGGTGCGGCGCTCCAACGCCGTTGCGAGGGCACCGAAGCCCGCTACCGGATGCCCACGCGAGGGGTCACCGAGCGCGCGGTCAAGCGCGAAGCCGATTGCGAGCGCGATCGCGTCCCGCTCGCCGGCCCTCATCGTGCCCCTCCGGCGGGCGGTCCGTGCGGATCGGATATGCGCGCTGGATCGGGGGCGGCGAGACCCAGCAGCGCGCCGGCGACGACGAGGCTCGCCTGCGCGGCCTGCGCGACCCAGATTGCGTTCACACGACCGTGGATATCGCGGAAGCGGCGCGCGAGCGGATCGGCCGGTACGATCCCCATCCCGACCTCGTTGCTGACGGCGATCACCGGCGCCGCTCTCCCAGCCGCTCGCCCGGCTGCTCGAGCGGCGTGCTCGGCGATGTCCTGATCGGGCGTGCCCGCCGCGAGCTGGTTGCTGACCCACAGCGTCAGACAATCGAGTATCACGAGTGCGTCCTCGTCGGCGCCGGCGAGCGCCGCCTCCAGCTCGAGCGGCTCCTCCACGGTCTGCCACGTGGCGGGTCGTTCCGCGCGGTGGTGGGCGATCCGCGCGGCCATCTCCTCATCCCCGGCGGTGGCGGTGGCGATGAAGCAGACCGGCCCGTGGTAGGCGGCGCCGCAACTGACGGCGAGCGTCGACTTGCCGCTGCGCGCGCCGCCGAGCAGGACCGAGAGCGCCATCAGAAGTCGAGCCCCCGCTTGGCGCGCACCCCGCGGTCATAGGCGTGGCGCACCTTGACCATCTCGGTGACGGTGTCGGCCACCTCGATCAACGCTTGAGGAGCATCGCGTCCGGTGAGGATCACGTTGACCTGCTCGGGTCGCTCGCGGATCGCATTCACGACCGCAGCGGTCTCGATCCAGCCCCAGTTCAGCGGGTAGGTGATCTCGTCGAGCACCACCAGCTGGTGCTCACCCGCCGCGAGCGTGGCGGCCGCGAGATCCCAAGCCGCGCAGGCACGCGCGCGGCTGCGCTCCAGATCGTCGCTCAGCCAGGTGAACCCGTCGCCGGTCTTCGCCCAGTCCACCCCGAGCTGGCGGGCCACCTTCTCCTCGCCGACCTTCCACTTCCCCGACTTGATGAACTGGATCACGCTGACCCGCCACCCGCGCGCCACACCGCGCATCACCACGCCGAACGCGGCGGTCGACTTGCCCTTGCCGTCGCCGGTGTTGATCAGCACGAGCGAGCGCTGGCGAGTATGGGAGGGACGCTCACGCGGGGGTCGGGCGGGATCGTCGGGGCGGCAGCTCATCCGACACCCGCCAACGTGTTGATCTGATCGAGCTCGAGATGCGCCAGGACCGCGTCGGTCAGCTCGTCGATCGCCTGCTCGACGCTCTGGCGGGGCGACTCGCCGAGCAGCGCGCGCACGATCTCGGGGTCCTCCAGCAGCCCGTGCGGGTAGACGGCGAGCACCGGCCCGTCTACGAAGCCCAGCCCATCGGGCAACGCTTCGATCAGCGAACCCGGCGTCCCGGCCCGGTGATCGTCGACCGCCCGGCTCGAGCCATGGCGGATCTCGTAGCCGTGTACGGGCAAACCAGAGAGCGCCTCCCAGGGGGGAGGCAGCCGCGCGAAGCGCGCCTCGATACGGCCGACCCGCTTGCTCGGGGCGAACGTGCTCTCCAGCGCCAGCAGGTCGAGGCCCGCGGCGTCGCGCTCCCCCGCCCCGCAGTCGCGCAGGCGTCGCCCGGCGATCTGCATGCCGCCACAGATCGCGAGCACCCGCCCGCCCGCGGACACGCGCCGCGCGAGCGCGTCGGCGAGATCGCGCTCACGGAGCCACTCCAGGTCGGCGCTGACGTGCTTGGACCCGGGAAGCACAACCAGGTCGGCGGACTCGATCGCCGCAGGCGCGGCGGTCCACTCGAGCGTGGCGACCTGCTCGATCAGGCTGAGCTCGTCGAGGTTGGACGCGGTCGGGTAGCGCAGAACCGCCACGCGCGTCGCCCCGCTTCCCGCGCGCGGAACGCGCGCGGCGCCGTCCTCCTCGGGCAGGCCGTGCTTGATCTGCGGCACGACGCCGAGCGTGGGAACGCCGGTGAGCTCCTCGAGGCGCTGGGGCGCCGGGGCCAGCAGCGCGGGGTCGCCGCGGAAGCGATTGAGAATCCAGCCTGCGATTCGCCCGCGGTCGCGCTCATCCAAGAGATGCCACGTCCCGTACAGATGCGCGAACGCGCCGCCCCGGTCGATGTCGGCGACGAGCAGCACCCGCGCGTCGGCGTGGCGGGCGACCGCCAGGTTCGCCAGGTCGCAGTCGGCGAGGTTGATCTCGGCCGGACTGCCGGCGCCCTCGATCACCAGCAGCTCGTACTCGTCAGCGAGCGAGTCCAGCGCGTCAAGGACAAACGGGCGAAGCCGGGAGCTGCGCTCACGCCAGGGGGTGCGACTCAGTGCCTGATCCGCCGAGCCGAGCACTACGACCTGGCTTTCGCGATCCCCTTCGGGCTTGACGAGCACGGGGTTCATGCGCACGTCGGGCGCTACCCCGGCGGCGAGCGCCTGAAAGTACTGGGCGGCCCCCATCTCGCCACCCTCGCCGACGCGCGCGTGGTTTGACATGTTCTGGCCCTTGAACGGTGCGACGCGCACGCCAAGACGCGAGAAGTGGCGGCACAGCACGGTGGCGATCAGGCTCTTGCCCGCCGAGCTCGTGCAGCCCTGAACCATCAGCGTCCTCACCGCAACACGACCGGCAGCTCGGGGAGCGCAGGAGGCGAGGCAGAACGCGCCAGCGAGTCGAGCGGCGGACGCGGGGTCACGATCAGGCCGTGTCCCGCGGGTGCGCCGACCCGCAGCCGCGCGCGGTAGTGGGTATTCAACGACGACTCGCGCAGCACCTCGCCGGGCGGCCCCGACGCAGCTGTCCGGCCACGGTCGAGCAGCAGCAGCTCCTCGGCGTACTGGCCGGCGAGCGTCAGGTCGTGCAGCGCTCCCACGACGGTCAGCGAGCGGTCGCGGCGGAGTTCTCCGACGAGGTCCAGGACATCCTGCTGGCGCCCGACGTCCAGCGCGCTCGTCGGCTCGTCCAGCAGCAGGACGCGCGCCTGCTGGGTTAGGGCGCGGGCGAGCACCACACGCTGGCGCTCACCGCCGCTCAGGGTTCCGAGTCGCCTGGTTGCCATATCCGAGAGGTCGAGCCTGCCGAGCGCCGACCGCACGGCCTGCTCGTCCTCGGAGCCGCTGCGGCCGAGATAGCTCAGATGCGGTGTGCGACCCAGGCAGGCGTACTCCCACACGCTCATCTCCGCCGGTAGCTGCGGACTCTGCGGCACATAGGCCACGCAGCGAGCGAGCTCTCGCCCGCGGATGCCCGCGAGCGCGCGCCCCTCGATCGTCAGTGACCCGTCGTAGGGAACGAGACCGGCGAGTGCGCGCAAGGCGGTGCTCTTGCCGGCGCCGTTCGGGCCGATCAGCATCAGCCAGCCGCCCCGACGGACGCCGAAGGACACGCGATCGACCGCGCGGTGCTCGCCGAGCGTCACGGTCAGCGCCGCGGCCTCGATCACAGCGCCTCCGAGCGCGTGGCGCGCAGCACGAGCGCGAAGCAGGGCGCCCCGATGAAGGCCGTCATCACGCCGACCGGCACTTCCGCCGGGGAGAGGGCGGTACGGGAGACGATGTCGGCGAGCACCAGGAACGATGCGCCGAAGGCGGTGGCGAGCGGGATGATCACGCGGTAGCTCGCGCCGATCAGCAATCGCACGGTGTGCGGAAGCACCACACCGACGAAGCCGATCAGCCCGCTGACCGCGACCACGGCGGCCGTCCCCAGCGTGGCTGCCAGTACGACTACGAGCCTCACCCGACCGACGTTCACGCCGAGCGCTTCGGCCTCTTCGTCGCCGAGGCGCAGGACGTCGAGCACGCGTCGGTGGGCCAGCAGCACGGCCAAGCTGAAGGCGACATAGGGGATCACCAGCAGCACATCGCTCCAGCCGGAGGTGTTCAAGCTGCCGAGCAGCCAGGAGTAGACGGCGGTCGTGCTCTGCGTGTGCTGCTGGAGCAGAAACGTCTGCACGGCGGTCAGGAACAGGCTCACCGCGATCCCTGCGAGGATCAGAGTCGAGACGTCGCGGCCGCTCATCGAGCGCCCCAGCGCGTAGGCTGCCGCCACGGCCAGGAGCGCTCCTGCGAACGCCGCGGCGATCAGCAGGCTCCTCGACCCAGGCGGTCCGTAGACGATCTCGGCGGTCGCGCCCAGGCCGGCTCCCGCGGCCACCCCGAGCAGGTACGGTTCGGCGAGCGGGTTGCGAAACACGGCCTGGTAGCCCGCGCCGGCGCTCGCGAGCGTGCCGCCGACGATTGCGCCGAGGATCACCCGCGGGGCGCGTATCTGCCACAGGACGGCAGCGTCGAGCGGATCCAGGCGATGCCCGACGTGTAAGCCCGGCAGGCGCGAGGCGACATCGGCGAGGATCGCGTTCACGCTCAACGACGCCGGGCCGATCGCCAGCCCGGCCAGCAGCGAAGCGATCAGCACCGCCGCCGCGAGCGCTATCCACTGCGGCTGCAGGCCGACGCCCAACGCCGAGCTGCGACGCCGTTCTCCGGTTCGCTCCGGAGTCGCCGCGGGCGTAGGTGCCGCGCTCACCGTCTTGGCCTCCGGGGTCACAGGCCCGCCGTATGCGCGGTCTCTATGGCGCGAGCTATTTCCGCAGCCAGGATCGGCGTGCGCGGCCCCCAACGCGACGCGATGTCTTCGTTCAGCGCGACGATCGTGTGCTTCTTGACGGCGGTCATGTTCGACCATCCCGGTCTGCGCGCCACCGAGGCGGCGCTCTGACCACAACAGACGGTGTCGTTGAGCAGCACGATGTCGGGGTTCGCCGCCACCACGTACTCCGCCGAGAGCTGCGGATAGCCGAGTCCCTGCGGGTCGGGTGCCTTGTCTGCGATGTCGCGCAACCCGAACAGCGTGAACAGCTGCCCTGCCACCGTCCCAGATGCCGCGGCGTAATATTCCTGGCTGATCTCGTCGTACACGCCCAGGCCATGGCCCGAGCCGTTCGCCGACCGGACGCTGGCGGCGATCTGCCCCGTTAGACGTTTCACCAAGTTGCGTGCCTGTGTGTCGTGTCCGGTGGCGACGCCCAGCTCTTCCATCTCCGAGTAAGCCTTGCCCAGCGACGGAGCGGCAGGGTTGACAAGCACGGGAATGTCGAGCTTGCGCAGGGCCGGAGCGAGCGATGCGGGGCTCGCGTCGGAGATCACCACGAGGTTCGGGCGATATCCCGCGATCGCTTCGACGTTCGGCTGAAAGCCCGACAGCTTCGTCCGTGGTGCGCTTGCCGGGTAGTCGGACTCGTCATCCACTGCCACGACCTGCGGGCCCGCGCCGATCGCGAACAGGTCTTCCGTCGAGGTAGGCGACAGCGAGACGATGCGACTGGGAGGGTGTGCGATGAGCGTCACGCCGCCCGCGCCGTGCACGGACACCGGAAAGCCGGTGCTCGCCGCCGTCGAGGATGGGTCCACCTTGGAGCTCGAGCCACAACCGGCCGCCGCTACGGCCATCACCGTGAGGACCCCGGCGAGGCCCACAGAAGAACGTTTGAACATAAAAAAACCTCCGCGCTTAGGCGGAGGAAAAGTCAGCTCGCCAGACCCCGGTGGCCTCGACAAACCACCCTTCCTCCGAGGGTTGATCCGCAGACACGAGTCAGGCGACCTGGCTAGGCCCCGAAGGAGCCATCACAGTTGCGGGACAGCGCCGGAATCACACCGGCTTCGCTGAAACACCGTGCCAGCCAGAGGAATATGTGCTCCGGCCGTCGACCAGCATAAAGCGTTCGACGCGAATCAGCATTCGAGGTCGACTGCGGCGTCGATCGCGTCGCTCGGCGCTATCTCCTGACGGTCCGGCAGACCCCTATCGGGTGTTGGCCGCCGGCGCCCCGAGCGCGGCCAGTGCCGCCAGGAACGGCGCCCGCGCCGCCGCATCGCAATGCCCGCGTTCGAGCGCTCGCATCGCTCCGTCCGGGTCGGCGCCGGCTGCGAAGTCAGAGCCCGGCCCGCACGCCGGCTCGAGCTCCGCGCGACCGTCCCAGGGCGACCCCGGGAGCGTCGCGTCGAGGCTGATGCGACGATCATCGAGCGTGACCGCGAGGTAGCGGTGAACGTCGAGGAGCCCGTCGGCTGGGACCGTCGCGGCGACCGTCGGGCCGTACAGCTCGAGCGCGCGGGTTCGATCGAGTCGGTAGACCCTGTGCACGAGCGCCGGCTCGGTCTCGGGGAAGCGCTGCGCGAGGATCTGTCCGAGGAACAGATTCTTGGTCGCGGAGGTGCCGCGTGCCTCGAGCAGCATGCTCTCGACGGTCGGCTCGCTCGGGAGCCCGCGAGGCAGCGCACGGACGGCTTCGACGAGCTCGACGAGCGAGCAGTCGGGGCGAAACAGTGCGCCCAGCGCGGCGCGCTGAGCGGCGTCGAGGTGAGGCCACAGAGCCTCGTAGCCGATGAACTGAAACAGCCTCGTGCCGAGCAGCAGTTGCTGTGGGGGCGCGTCCAGGCGATTGACGCCGACGCCGAACGGACCGGCTTGCGCGAAGGCGAGCTCGATGAAGCCGCAGCGCGCGAACGTGTCACGAATGTGCGGAACGAGATCCGGTGAGCGGCGGTGGCGTGTCCAGATGATGGTCGCGCTCGCGGCGCACAGCTGCCCCAGCTGCTCGATCGTGTTGGCGATGTCCGGCTCGGAGATGTTGCCGAACACGCCACACACGAGGATCAGGTCTGCTGGGACGGCGCCCACATAGGCGTCGGTGAGCGACGCATCCGCGGCGACGGCCTCGACCGCGTCGAGGCCCGCGGCGCCAGCGGCGCGCTGGGCCAGATCCACGTTCTGCGCGTCGAGCTCCACGAGGCGCGCGCTCACGTCGGACCGCCGCGGATGCTCGGCCAGGACGCCGATCAGGTCGTGTCCCTGCCCCGCGCACACGCTGATCACCCGGATCGGGCCCGGCGGGGCGCGGTCGAGGACATCACGCAGCTGCGCCTGCACGAGGGCGAGACGCCGTCCGAGATCCGAGTCGGGGCTCTCGTAGCCCGCGTGCCACGCGCGCCAGTCGACCGACGCTTGCGAGGCTGTGCCGGCGCCGTTCATGACTCGATCGACTCTACATCCCGGCCAGGCGCTTCACCCCGGTCTCGCCGTGGGGGTGGGACCGATTCCAATCGTGCCGGCGAGGCGACGTCGCCTCGCGCGATCGCCTCGCGGCGCCAGCGCAGGTAACCAGGTCCGGTGTTGCGCAGCGACGGCGGCATCAGCGGCGTGACGCCACGCAGCGCCGCGCCGAGGACCCGCAGCTCGAGCTCGTCGGCTCGCGTCCAGCCGACCCCCAGGCGACGGCGCAATCTCGCCGGCAGCAGGCCTGCGGTGCTGACGCGAAGCAAGTGCGCGAGCGGCGCGCTGAGGATCGGCCACGCCGGGCGCGCGAGCGCTGGCGCAGGCGGGGCAGCGGGCCTCGAGAGCGCCGCCCATACCTCCTCGACAGCCGCCGTGCGCTCCAGCTGTGTCTCGATCATCTCCTCGACGTATGCGCGGAAGCCACGCCAATCGGGCGGCAGGTCGCCGTCGCGTATGCCCAGCAGCCGCCCGAGCGAGCGCCACTCGCTCCACAGCGCGTGTCGCTGTCCGTCCGTGAACGGCCGGCCGAAACGCTCGTGGGCGGCGAAGATACCCTCCGCGAGCGTCGCGTGAACCCACGCGTAGGCGCTCGGCTCGAGCGCGTGGTAGCGCCGGCCATCTGCTCGCGTGCCCTTGATCTGTGTGTGGAACGCGCGGATGCGCCTGCCCATCTCACCGGCGGCCTGCGGTCCGCCGTAGACGATCGTGCACGCGTAGTCGAGCGTTCGCAGCAGGCGTCCCCACGGATCGTGCTGAAACTGCGAGTGCTCGCTCACGCCGGCGCCGACGGTCGGATGGGCGACCTGCAGAAGCAGCGCGTACCCCGCCGCGATCAGCACGCGCGCGTCGCCGGCGCGACGCCACGTGATCGTCCCCGGGTGTGGAGCCAGGGAGGGCCAATCGGCGGCGGGCGGCAGGATCGAGGTGGGCATCGACGGTCCTACATACCGTAGGGGCCGACGGGCCTTCAGCCGACGCCGGCCGTGGCAGGCTCGCCGGTGCGCTCTGCAGTCGCCGGGGAGCTCAGACGAGCCGCCAGCGGCAGCCCGAGCAGCGACACCGCTGCCATCGCCAAAAACGCGGCGAGCGGGTGGTGAACGAGCGCCTGCACGAGCAACGCGACCACGAGACCGCCCAGGTTTCCTGCCATCCAGACGATCGCACCGGCCGTCCCGGCCGCGGCGCCGGCGAGCAGCTCCGCGGCGGTGAGGATCACCGGCAGCGCGGGCAACAGCACGAAGCCCATCGCCACCAGCGCGAGCGCACGTAGGCCAAGCCACGGGGTCGCGCCGAGCACCACGCAGCCCACACACGCGACGAGCACGGTCGTGCGCATGAAGGGGCGCTCGCCGTGGCGTCTGGCTACAAGCGGTGGCAGCACCGCGCAGCCGACGATCCCCGCGATCACCATGCCCACCAGCAACGCGCCGGCCGTCGTTTCCGAGACCCCAGCGGGGTGCAGCAGCGTCTGCAGCCAGGTCGCCAGTGCGACGAAGATGCCAAAGCCGAGGAACACGAGACCGCACAGCGTGCGCATCGGCGCGAGTCGCCACAGCGTCCGCGCGGCGCTTCCCTCGATCGCGGCGTGCTCATCGCTCGAGTGTCCGGGGCGGCGCAGGGCGATCGCCAACGCCAGCGCCGCGATGACAGCCAGCACGGCCTCCACCACGAGCAGGCGCTCTAGCTGCCCGTGCGCACCCAGCGTCGGTCCGAGCAGGAGCGCGACCAGCATTCCGACGAAGTTGCCAGCCGAGCCCACCGCGATGCCTGCCGCTCGCTTCTCGGAAGGCAGGTACTCCCCGGCGAGCTTGCTCACCCCGCTCAGAACGAGCGGTTGGGCGACCGCCACGAGCACCTGGCCGGCCATCGCCCACGCGAACGTCTCGCCGCCCAGGCGCACCAGGCCACCGAGCGCGACAAGCCCGGCTCCACAGGCCAGCGCTCCTCGAAACCAGCGGTCGAGCAGGATCCCTGCTGGGATCGCCAGCGCCACATACAGCAGCGGGAAGATCTCCGCGAGCCAACCGACCGCGCCGACCGACACGCCGTAGCGCCTCGCCGTTTCGGTCGTGATCGCAGCGTATGTCAGCCACAGGACCTGCGTCGCTGCGCACACGAGCGCGTACGCGGCGATCACGCGCCACCCGCTCCTGTTCATGTGTGTTCAGTCGTTGGGGTCATCCGCCGGCTCCCGCAGCGGTCGGTCGCGGCGCGAAGCGTATTGCAGCGTGCGCACGCGCGCGGACGGCGCTCGCCGACCCCGCCGCGTGCCCGCTGCAGCCGACCTCGGCGACGCCGTCGGGCGAGGCGTGGGCGTTCACCGAGATCTCGCCCCCGGCGACGCCGCACGCGGGGATCGTCTCCTCATACAGCCACGGACGCGGGACGTGGGGAGCTGGTCGCGGTGCGGGCACGATCTGCACGGAGGATGGCGTCGCTGGCCAGCCTGCTCACAACCTCGTGCTGGCCGTCACGGGCGCTGCGCACATCTCGCCGCAGATGAATTGACGACAGGCGCTGGGCTCGTCGCTAGTCCGCGCCGACGCTCGCGGCGGCGGCCGGGGCCGTCGAGTCCTCGCGTGCGGCCTCGCGACGGGCGATCTCCTCGCGCACGAGCGGAGCCACCTTGGTGCCAAACAGCTCCATCGAGCGCAGCACGTCACGGTGGGCGACAGCGCCGACGCTCATCTGGGCGATGTAGCGGTCGTGCCCGAACAGGTCGTGCTCGTAGAGGAGCTTCTCGGCGACCTGCTCGGGCGAGCCGACCGCCAGCGCGCCGCTCGGTGAGCGCAGCGCTTCGTACTCCGGGCGCCCGGAGGGCGGCCACCCGCGCTCGCGTCCGATCCGGTTCATCATCGCCAGGTACGGAGCGGCGAACGCAGAGTCGGCCTCGGCGCTGCTCTCGCCGACGAACGCGTGCGTGTTGATCGCCACGCGCGTCGCGGTCCGATCGCGACCGGCTTTCGCGGCGGACTCCCGGTAGAGCTCCACGAGCGGCGCAAAACGCGCCGGCTGGCCGCCGATGATCGCGATCGTGAGCGGCAGGCCGAGCGTTCCAGCCCTGATCACCGACTGCGGGGAGCCGCCGACGGCCACCCACACGGGCAGTGGCTCCTGCACCGGTCGCGGCCACACCTCGGCGTCGACGAGCGCCGGGCGATGGCGTCCCGACCACGTGACACGGGTCTGTTCGCGAAGCGCCAGCAGCAGTTCGAGCTTCTCGGCGTAAAGCTCGTCATAGTCGTCGAGGTCGTAGCCGAACAGCGGGAAGGACTCGATGAACGACCCGCGGCCGGCCATGATCTCGGCGCGGCCGTTCGACAACAGGTCGACCTCCGCGAACTCCTGGAAGACGCGCACCGGGTCATCGGAGCTCAGCACCGTGACTGCGCTCGACAGGCGGATGCGCTCGGTCGCGACCGCCGCCGCGCCCAGCACGACCGCCGGCGACGACACGAGGAAATCAGGGCGGTGGTGCTCGCCGACGCCGAACACGTCGAGCCCGAGCTGGTCGGCCAGTTCGATCTCCTCCATCAGCTGCTGCATGCGCTGGCGCGGGGTGACGCCGCTTGCCAGATCCGCGAACGTTGCGAGTCCGAGTTCCATCACGCAAACATAGCAATAAGTAGTTGTCTACGCAACTATCTACTCGGGCGCCGAAGGCTCGCGCTCGGTGCTTTCGGCTGCGCGGCCGCGCAGCTGCCACAGTGCCTTTTGCTCGCCGATCGTCATCAGGCGCCAGCGCTCGCTGGCGGGCGCCCACACATACACGCGCGCGTCGACCACGCTGTTCATGTTCGCCAGTAGCTCGAGCGTCTCGCGCGTGTCGGCGCCCTCGGCCAGCACCCGCGCGCTCATCACGTCGACGACCTTGAACGCCCGCGGCGCGGGCGGCGCGGGCGTCTCGGCGGGGCGGGGCGGGCGCTCGAACGTCACCGTCGCCAGGTCGCGCTCAGCGCGTTGGCGCTCAGGCTTCAGCGGTGCGATATGCGCGCCGGTGCCCTTCGTCTCGGTGTCCAGGACCCATGTCTTTGCCACACCACCCAATCTAGCCCGCCGGCCGATCGGCTCAAGCGTCGTCAGACGCTGCGCAGCGCCGCCGCCGGCGCGAGGCGCGCGGCGCGCACGGCCGGATATAGGCCGGCGAGCGCGCCGAGTGCGAGCGCGATCGCCACGCCGCCCGCCACCGAGAGCACCGGCACCACCACGATCCAGCCCTGTGTCGAGGCATAGACGGCCGTTGCGCCCGCTCCCAGCGCGATCCCCGCGACACCGCCCATGAGCGACAGCAGCACCGACTCGCCGAGGAACTGAACGGCGATGTGCACCGCGCGCGCTCCGAGGGCGCGGCGTAGGCCGATCTCGGGACGGCGCTCGAGCACCGAGATGACCATCACGTTGGCGATCCCCACGCCTCCGACCAGCAGGGCGACAGCGCCGAGCGCCAGGAACACGGCGGTCAGGGTGCTCTGGGCGTCGGCGCGCGCCTGCAGCGCGTCGGAGGGCCGGCTGACCTTGGTCTGTTCAGGGTTCTGGGGGTTGGCGGCGGTGCCGAGCAGCGAGTCGGCTTCGGCGACCCGTTCGGGGTCGGCGCGGACATACAGCATCGTGGCATGCCGGGTGGTGCCGAACAGCCGTTTGGCGACCGGGTAGCCGATCAGCGCGGCGCGTTCGATTTCAGGCGCC
Source organism: uncultured Solirubrobacteraceae bacterium (assembly GCA_963827455.1). Classification (GTDB taxonomy): domain Bacteria; phylum Actinomycetota; class Thermoleophilia; order Solirubrobacterales; family Solirubrobacteraceae; genus Palsa-744. Next base: position 22,674 of record CAWHAW010000020.1, read on the forward strand.
AGCGGCAGCGACCCGATCACGCCGGCCACCGTGAACCAGGTGTTGTCAATCAGCACCTGCAGCGGCCGGCCGCCGGCGGACAGACGCTCCACCCCCAGCCGCTCGGCGGCGACGAGCCCGAGCACGACCAGGGGATAGCTTTCGTCACCGGCGTTCAGGAACCGTCCGAGGGTCATCTTGCCCCCCAGCGTCCCGAGCAGCTGCGGGTCGGCGGCCTGCACGCTGATGCCGTTGGTTTCAGCGGCTTCGATGAAGGGGCTACGCCGCGCGGTCGCACCGGACACGCTCGTCACGGTGGCGGCCGAGCGCACGCTGCGCAGGTTGCGCACGTCCCTGACGGCTGCTTCGGGCAGCTTGGCGGCTTCGCCGAGGAACGTTTCGCCGGGGGTGACGGTGAGCAGGTTGGTCCCGAGTTCGTTCAGCTCGGCCACCAGTCCGGCCTTGCTCGAATCTGAGATGCCGAGTACGGCGACCATCGCGGCGATGCCGATCGCCACTCCGAGCGCGGACAGCGCGGCGCGCAGGCGGCGCGTGCGCAGACCGACGCTGGCGACCCGCAGCACGTCGGCCGGCAGCAGGCGGCTGGGCGCGAGGTCGAAGCCGCTGTCGCGCCGGCGCCGGCGGAAGTGGGGCGTGAGCGGCAGGCCAGACAGGCCCGGCCAGCGCGCGCGGGTCGAGCCGGCGTCTCTCACCGCGCCAGCGCCTCGTCGTGGATCAGGCGACCGTCACGCAGCTCCACGCGCCTGGGCAGCGTGTCGGCGATCTCGCGGTCGTGGGTGATGACAAGCACGGTCGTGCCCTGAGCGTTGAGCGTCCGCAGCAGCTCGAGGATCTCACGGCCATTGCGCGTGTCGAGGTTGCCGGTCGGCTCGTCGGCGAGCACGATCGCCGGCGAGCTGACGAGCGCGCGCGCGATCGCCACGCGCTGACGCTCGCCCCCGGACAGCAGCGCCGAGGTCTGCCCCATGCGATGGCCGATCCCGACCCGGTCGAGCGCCGCGGCCGCCGCCCGCCGACGCTCGCGGGCCGTGGTGCCGGTATAGAGCAGACCGTTGGCGACGTTCTCGAGCGCGCTATCCGCCTCCAGCAGGTGGAACTGCTGGAAGACGAAGCCGATGCGACGCGCCCTGAGGGCCGCCAGGTCGCGGTCGGAGGCGCGCGCGACATCCGCCCCGGCGATCTGCACGAGCCCACTGGTGGCCCGTTCCAGGGTGCCCATGATGTGCAGCAGCGTCGACTTGCCCGAGCCCGACGGGCCGACAATCGCGCACAGCTCGCCGTCCTCCACGCTCAGGTCGACGCCGCGCAGCGCCCGCACGCCGCCGTCGTAGCGCTTGACGACGTTGGACAGCTGCAGGACTGCGCTCACTGCGACTCGATCACGGTCATGCCTGCGCGCACGCCCGCGCCTTCGATCTGGACGTAGCCCCCCGCGAACATGCCCGGCGTCACCGCCACCGTCACGCGACGGCCCTGTTCGAGCGCTTCCACGGCGTATCCGCCACCGCCCGTGGCAATCAGGGCTGTGGCAGGGACCGTCAGCACGCTGCGGCGGATGCTCTTGACGAGTTCCACGCTGACGGGTGCCTGGTCGAGGTGCGCGACGTCGTGGTCTAGCGTGATCGTTATAGGGATTGTGGATTCGCCGCTTTCCCCGCCTGAACCGCCTTTTCCTTCGTTGCCCGAGCCACTTGATTCGCTCGCGACCGTGCCGACATCGGTCACGTGGCCCGCGGCCTGACCGCCACCGGGCAGCAGCACGGTGACGCTCTCGCCGAGCCTGGCCAGCTGCTGCTGTTCGGGCTTTACCTTCAGCTGGACGATCTGCTGGGTCGAGGTGGTCGTGAGCGCGACCTCGCCGGCGCCAGCGCCTGATCCTCCGCCGGGGGATTCTTTGCCCGGGTCGCCTTTGGCCGGTTCTTCTTTGGCAGGTTTTTCTTTCGCTGGTTCTTCTTTGGCGGGCGCTTCTTTTGCCGGGTTTCCTTTGGCGGCTTTTTCTTTGTCTTTGGAGGGCGAGCCTTTGCCTTTGCCGGGCGATTTGTTCCCAGGGTTCGTCGCCGGGGATTTGCCCGCGCCGGGCTGGTTCGCCGCAGGCGTTGTGGGAGCGGGCGTCGTGGGCGTCGTGGGGGTCGTGGGGGTCGTGCCCGTGGGCGTCGTGGCGCCGGGCGGGTCCTGCCCGAGGGTCACCTTCACCGCCGTCACGCGCCGGGCGCTCGGGGCGAACACGACCCGACCAAGTTCGACCTCGCCGGTCTCGGGCAGACCGTCGGCCTTCTGCCAACGCTTGACGGCGGCAGCGGTGGCGGCGCTGAACGATTCATCGTCGGTGATCGCGCCGTAGGGGTCAAAGCCGAGATCGATCAGGTTCTCGTTCAACTCGGTGACGTCGGGACCGTCGCCTACGCCGTCCTTGAGGGTGCGGTAGGCAGGCACCGACCCATACATGAGCACGATGGGCAGATTGTCGATCCGCCACAGCGTCCCCCCGCGGCCGATCACGGCGCCGACGGACGGCAGCCAGGTGAAGGTCCCGCCGATGCGGTCGTAGAGTTCGAGCGTCGAGCCGTAACCGAGCGTGCCGTCGACGGTCGAGCTTTCAGACAGGGTGCGTCGGGTCACGCTCGCGGTGGTGTCGCCGGCGGGCACGCCGGTTTGCGTGCCGTGATGCGCGCTCGAGCCGGACCCGAGCAGCACGAGCGCCAGCACGGCCACCGCGATTACCGCCAGAGCGCCGGCGGCCAGCCAGCGCAAGCGCCTGCGCCGCGAGGAGCGCTCCTCGCCGGGACGTCCCGTGCCGTCGCCCGCGTCACGGTCGAGCAGCGCGGAGGCGCCTGGGGCCTCGTGCGCCTCAGGCTCCACACTGGACGGCCCTTCGACTGCCGAGGGGTCCACGGATCAGCCGCCGGTCGCGAAGCTGCCGCTTTCCGAGCTGCCCGGCCCCACGTGGGTGCTTTGCTTGGGCGGGCCCTTACCCTTGAAGGGGAGCAACTTCTGGCACGAGTTCTGCGCTTTCTGGAAGGCAGGGCTTTCGGGGTTGGGACCGCCACCGCCGGGTTTGCCATGGATCCCGAGCGAGACGCGCCCTTCGGAGCTCGATGCGTGGACTTCGATCCCGTGTTCGCGCATGCACTTGGCGAACTTTTCGACGGCTTCCGCGCGTTCGACCTTTTCCTGGGGGGAGAGGTTGAGCTTTTGCGGTTCGGGCTGGTACTTCTTGCAGGCCTTTTGCGCTGCTTCCATCTTGGCGGGTCCGCCTGCGCCCTTGATCCTGAGCCCGCGGCCTTCGCCGCCGGGTGCGGTCGCGGTCGAGGCTTCGATGCCGTGTTCGCGCAGGCACTTGGCGAAGTCGGCGAACTTCACTTCGGCCTGCTGTTCCTTGGCCTGCGAGCTGGAGTCGGTGGAGGAGGGGGAGGAGCCACCGCACGCGGCCAAGGCCAGGGCGACGGCGATCACGACGGGGGTGACGAGCAGGGCGGGCACTGGGCGGCGGGACATGGGCGCTCCTTCGCGGGTCGGTCGAAGATCGCGCCGCCGGCCGGTGTTGGCCCCGGCCGCGGCGCCACGCACATGTAGCCCGCGCGAGCTGAGAATCGCCTTAGAGGAGTCGAGGAGCTTGCTGAACGGAGCTCACGCGGTTGGCGCGTCCGCTCTCAGCGCGGCCGACTCAGAGTCCGTCATCGCTAGCGGCGCCAGCTCGAGCGTCAGGCGCGCACCCCCGTCGGGATCGTTCGCGGCGTGTACGGAGCCTCCATGCGTCTCGGCCATCTGACGGACGATCGCCAATCCCAGTCCCGATCCGGGTCGTGCGCGCGCAGCGGGGGCGCGGTAGAAGCGATCGAACACGCGCGGCAGGTCCTCAGCCGCGATCCCGGGCCCGTGGTCGCGGACCTCGAGCCGTCCGTCGCGCACGCGCACCTCGACCGGGAGGCCGGGCGGGACGGGCGGATTCCATTTGCAGGCGTTGTCGAGCAGGTTGGCGATCGCGCGCTCGAGCCTGGCGGGCGCGGCGCGCACCAGACAGGGCTCGGCGTCGAGCACGAACTGACACCCCGGCGCGTGTAGGCGCGCGCGCTCGAGCGCCCCGGCGGCGGCGAGGTCCAGGCGAACGTCCTCCACCTCGATCTCCTCGACGTCGGTCTTGGACAGGTCCACGAGGTCGCCGACCAGCACGGTCAGCTCGCGCAGCTGCGCCTGCGCGGCGGCGACGATCCGCGCACGCTCTGGCGCCGGCAACCGCTCCCCCACAGCGAGCGCGTCCAGATTGACCTGCACGCTCGTCAGCGGCGTGCGCAGCTCGTGCGAGGCGTCGGAGATGAGCTGGCGCTGGGCCAGGCGCGAGCGCTCGAGCGTGGCCAGCATCGTGTTGAAGCTCGCCGCCAGCCGCCCCAGCTCGTCCTGCTCGCCGCCCTCGATCCGGTGCCCGAGGTCCTGCGTGCGCGCGACGCGTTCGGCGGTGTGCGTCAGCCGGCGCACGGGCACGAGCGCCGCCCGCGATACGAGCAGCCCGAGCGCGGCCGCCAGCGCGATGCCGCCGAGGCTGACGATCGCGAGCACCAGCCGCAGATGCCCGAGCGTGTTGGTGACATCGGTCAGCGGCAGGGCGACCTGCCACACTCCGTCCTCTTGCGGAGCGCGCTCGGTGAGTATCCGCACAGGCGTGCCCGAGACCGTCGCGTCGCTGAAGAACGCGTCGCGCCGGCCGGCGGCGACTGCGCGCGTCGCGGCGGTGATCGGCAGCAACGATCTCGTGCCTTCCGGGCCTACGATGCTGCCGTTGGACTGCAGGAGTTGCACGTACCCGATTGCGCCGCCGAGCGTCGGCTTGGGCAGCACGAGCCGCGCGATCGCGCCTGTGCGCTTCTCGGACGACCGTTGCTTCCCGGACGACCGTTGCTTCACGGGCGGGCCTTCGACCGTGGACAGGCTGTGTTCGATCGATAGCTGTTCGGCGGTGGGACGCTTTGCGCCCCGCGCCGGTGCTGCTTCGCGGCCGGAAGCGGCCACTACCCCAACGCCGCCGCTCGATTGGACCCCGAATGCGATCTGACCCGTGCTCAGCGGCGGCAGCTTCCCTTCGCGCTTGAGCTTCGCCACTTCGCGGGCGCCGAGCCGCGTCTTGATCTGAACCGCCTGGGGCAGCCCGGGGGTGACCTTCTGACGCAGGCTGGAGTCGATCTGTCCGATCAGCTCGTCGCGCGTCACCACGTACACCACGACCGAGGCGAGCACCACCGCGGCGGCCACCGCGCCCGCCGCGAGCAGCACCACGCGCCGGCGAAAGCTCATCGCGGCGCCGACCTCAGGACGTAGCCCACGCCGCGCACCGTGTGCACCAACCGCGGCTCGCCGAACGCCTCGGTCTTGCGCCGCAGGTAGCCGACGTAGACCTCGAGCGAGTTGGAAGCCGGCCCGAAGTCATAGCCCCAGACACGGTCGAAGATCGTCGAACGCGTGAGCACCTGGCGCGGGTGGCGCATCAACAGTTCGAGCAGCAGGAACTCGGTGCGCGTGAGCTCGAGCAGGCGGCCGTCGCGACGCGCCTCGTGCGCGAGCGGATCGAGCTCGAGGTCCTCGAAGCGTAGGGTCTGCTCGTCGCCCTCCCAGCCTGTGCGGCGCAGCAGGGCGCGCAGGCGTGCGATCAGCTCCTCGCGGGCGAACGGCTTGGCGAGGTAGTCGTCTGCACCGGCCTCGAGCCCCGCCACGCGCTCGCTTACCTCGGAGCGTGCCGTGAGCATCAGCACGGGGGTGCGATTACCGGTCGCGCGCAGCCGCCGGCAGACCTCCAGGCCGTCGAGCCCGGGCATCAGCAGATCGAGGATGACGGCGTCGGGCGATTCGATCGCGAGCGCGCGGATCGCCTCGCGGCCGTCGGTTGCCGTCGTGACCTCGAAGCCGCCCAGATCGAGCACGAGCGCGAGTGCTTCGCGCACGGAGGGGTCGTCGTCGACGACCAGCAGACGCATGGTCGGATGCTGACGGACGAACGTGAAAGAAACCTGAAACGAAGTCTGGCGCTACGCTTGGCGCATGCCCGCCGGCTGGCCTACGCTGCCCGCCTACGATCAGTGGAGCGCGACCTGCGACACGCTCCACGGGCACTCGCAGGTCCTGGGCAAGCTGGCCGTCGCGCTCGCGCCACCGGAGCCCGAGCTGCAGCACGCCGCGCTGCGCCTCACCGCCCGTGGCATCGAAACGAACCCGCTCCCGGCGCCGGATGACTCGGGCGCGTTCGTGGCGGCACTGGACCTGCGCTCCCACGAGGCGCTGGTGGAGCACAGCGATGGGCGCGCGCGACGGGTGGCGCTCACGCCCGACAGGTCGGTCGGCTCGGTCGCGCGCGAGCTCCTGGGCGCGGTCCGCGAGCTCGCGGGGCCGGTCGAGATCAACCCCACGCCGCAGGAGGTGGCGTGGAGCGTGCCGCTCGACGAGGACGAGGAGCATGCGAGCTACGACGAGGAGCGCGTCCACGCGTACTTCGCTGCGGCGATGCGCGTCGCGCTCGTCCTCGCCGAGTTCCGGGCGCCGTATCGCGGGCGCTCGACGCCGGTGAACGCGTGGTGGGGATCGTTCGACCTCGCCGTCAACCTGTTCTCCGGCGTACCGGCAGATCCGCCGTCAGAGGACTTCATCATGCGCAACGCGATGGACGCGCAGGAGGTCGCGATCGGGTGGTGGCCGGGCGACGCGCGCTACGGCAAGGCGGCGTTCTATGCGTACGCGCATCCGGCGCCCGAGGGCTTCGCCGGCGCGACACTCGATCCCCCCGCGGCGCGCTGGGCCCCCGATCTCGGCGAGTACGTCCTCGACTGGGATGACGTTTGGGCGAGCGCGGACCCGCACGGCACAGCGCTTGCGTTCGCCCGTTCGGTGTTCGGTCACGCGTGTGCGGTTTGCGGCTGGGACCCGGTGCTCGCCGGGAGCGCCGAGGGCCAGCCGCCGCCGGTCGTCTAGCGCGTTCGGGCCCTGCGCCGCCACCCACGGCGACGCTAGCGGTCGACGATCGACCGAACGAGGAAGAACATCAGCACGACGGCCACGATCAGCACGAACGGGCCGGTCGTGCCCTGGGTGAGAACGGCGACCGGGGCTTTCGGGCGCGTCTCTGCGCCGGCCGCCAGTGCTGGCAGCGCCAACATCGACGCGACCGTCGCAAGCAGCGACACGATCCCGAGCCGTCGGGTCCTACGGACTCTCCTCATTTCGGCGCCCCCTTCTGCCTGCCGAGTTCCAATGGGCGGACTATGACAGCATCCGCGGCGTTTGTGTGTGCCATGCCTCACGCAGGAGGGGGAGTGAACTTATGATCGGCGGATTGGGTCGGCGGAGCTCAGATTGTGCGCTACCGCCGCGCCCGCAGTTTCGACCACTCCGCCTTGTGCACGCGCTTGGCGGCCTGATAGTCGATGAGCGCCTGTGGTGAGTCGACGTCGCCCAACGTCGGGTGCGCGGGCACGAGCTCGACGGCAGCGGCGACACCGTAGCGCTCGGCGAGAACCGCCCCGAGGGACTTGAGCTTCATCTCGCCGAAACCGGGGAGACCCGCGATGTTGGCGCGCAGCTGATCTGCATCCCTTGCATCGCTCCAGACGCGCTCGGCGTGGCCGTCATAGTCGTCGCGCACGTGCACCGCCAATGCATGGACGCGTTCGGCCATTTTTGCTGGGAAGCGGTGAATCGCGGGTTTCTCGCGGAATACCGGCTCGAGATCGGTCGCGGCCAGACGGGCCGGGTCGAGCGTGCCGACTCGCTCCTTGATCGCCAGCGGGCCGGAGAACGCCTTCTGCACGGTGATCTGCTGATCGAGTGCGAACCCGATCAGCAGCGCCATCGGATCCGAAGCGATCAGCGCGTTGGCCTCGTCGGAGTCGGTGAAGTACAGGCGGTCGGGCACCGGGTCAATCGTACTGACGCTTTGTTTGAGTCGATTCAGCCGACTGGCGCGCGCCGGCGTCGGCCGCAGCCTGTGCGGCGGCGAGGTACAACAGCGCCTGCACGCGCGCGACGGCGCCGACGGCCGCGTCGGGGGGCAGGAACTCCGGATGGTGCAGCGGCCGTGGGGCGAAGCCCTCGGCGCCGTCCAGGCCGACGAACGCCATCGCGACAGGAGCGAGCTCGCTGAAGAAGGCAAAGTCGTCCGAGCCGCACGAGCGCCATGCGGGCGCGGCTGTCAACCCGGCGCTCGCGAGCAGCTGACGCGCACGCGACACTATCTGCGGGTCGTTCTCGAGTGCCGGCTCGCCTGGCTCGAGCTCGACGCTGGCACGGCATCCGTGCGCGGCGGCCACCGCGGTTGCGGTCTCCACGACGAGCTCGCGCAGCGCGAGCCGGTCCTGCGGCAGGTGCGCGCGCAGCGCGCCGCGCGCTTGCGCGTGCGCCGGGATCAGGTTCTCGGCGCTTCCTGCCTCGAGCACGCCGATCGTCAACGATGCGGCGCTCATCGGGTCGATGCGCCTGCCGAGCTGAGCGTGAAGAGCGACGACCACCTGCGCGATCGCCAGGATCGGGTCGCGTCCGTGGTGTGGATAGGCGCCGTGTGCGGGTGCTCCCTCGACGGTGATCGCGAAGGCGTCGCAGGAAGCGTTGACCGCGCCGGGGTCGAGCGCCACGGTCCCCCAGGCCAGCTCGGGATGCACGTGGGCCGCCACGATCGCCGCCGGCGCGAGCTCGGCCAGTGCCTCATCCGTGAGCTGTCGTGCGCCTGAGGGGTAGTCCTCCTCGCTCGGCTGGAAGACCGCCAGCAGGGGCGCTGGCAGCGAGTCTGCGACGGCGTGTGCGGCGCGCGTGAGCGCGACGAGCGCCGCCATGTGGACGTCGTGACCGCACGCGTGCATCACATCGCCCGAGGCCGCGAACGGCGCCCCCGTGCGCTCGCGCAGCGCCAACCCGTCGAGCTCCGCACGCACCACAATGGGGCCCCCGCCCGCCCCCCCGCCCGAGCCCGCGCGCGAGCCGGCGCCGTCTGTGGCGCCGGGATCGACACGCGCGATCCGCCCGGTGCCGGCGACCGCAACGCTCGCGACCGGAAGCTCGGCGGCGACGCTCGCGGCGGTCTGCTGCTCGGCGTGTGCGAGCTCGGGCGTCGCGTGCAGGCGACGGCGCAGCGCCACCGCCGCCGGCAGCTCTCGCTCGACGCCTTCGAGCAGCGCCTCGAGCACGGGCTCAGTAGATCGCGCCATAGCGCCGGCAGAGCTCCTCGAGGTCCATGCCCGCGGCCGCGTCCAGCTCGGCCTGCTTGACGCTCAGATATGCGTCGTACAGCAGCGGCGTCATCCATCCGCGCACGGTGCTGTCGCCGGCCAGCGCCTGCAGTGACTCGGCGAGAGTCTCCGGCAGAGCCCCGACACCGAAGCGCGCCGCCTCCTCGGCGTCGAGCTGTGCGGGATCGCGGTCGAGGATCGCAGGGGCGGGCAGCTGCTCGCGCACCCCTTCGAGCCCGGCCCGCACGATCGCGGCGAGCGCCAGGTAGGGGTTTGCGGTTGCGTCCGCCCCGCGGTACTCGAGGTGCAGCTGCTCGGCGGCGCGCGCGTCGGCGAGCTCGACCACCGGCGGGATGCGCAGCAGCGCCTCACGGTTGCGCTGGGCCAGGCAGACGGCTCCTGCGCTCCAGCGGTGGGGTCGCAGCCGCGCGCCCGACACGGGGCTCGGCGCGGTGAGCGCGCTCAATGCCCGCGCGTGGCGCAGGATGCCCGCGGCGAAGCGCTCGCCGAGCTCGCTGAGGCACGCGGGGTGCTCTAGGTCATACAGCAGCGAGGCGCCGGCGCCGTCGAGCAGATTCAGGTGGATGTGCACGCCGTTCCCGGCCTGCTCGGGGTCGAGCAGCGGCGCGAAGCTCGCGCGCATTCCCGCACGCCGCGAGATCTCGCGCACGACCTCCCTGAACACGACTGCGCGGTCGGCGCTCGCGACACCCTCTATGCGCGCGACCGGGATCTCGAACTGGTGCGGGGCGTACTCGGCGAAGAACCGCTCCGGCTCGACGCCGGCGTCCACGAGCGCGCCCATCACCTGCGCGGGAAACGGATCGACGCGACGCTGTGCATCGAGCGTGAACGGCAGTGCCGGTGCGATGTCGGCCGAACCGGGAGACGCTGGCTTCGCTCCCATCCCCAAACCGGCCAGCAGCTGGAACTCGTGCTCGAAGCTCGCCACCAGGCGCGCGCCGAGCGCGCGCTCGAGTTCGTTCAGCGCTTCGCGCAGAAAGCTTCGTGGGCAGCACTCCCACGGCTGCCCGGCGGTGTCGACGATGTCGCAGAGCATCAGCTCCAGCGCGCTGTTCTCGGCATCTGGCCCGACCCGCACCCGCGTGCGGGCGTCCGGGAGCAGGCGCAGGTCGCCGGTCGAACCGAATGGGTTAGGCGCGGCGACGGGACCGAGCGGCGTGAGCGCGTGGTTCGCGGGCACCCAGCCGATCCCAGACCGGAGATGCTCCTCGAGCTCCGTGGACAGCACCGCGCGTCCGCGCACGATCGCTCCGAGATCGCAGCAGACGAGCGCGACGAGCTCCGTGGCGTTCACCTCGGCGTCTCGCAGGTGACCGTGCCGTTGTCCCAGATGCCCTCGATGAGGCCGAGCGCCGCGCCGCCGGTGCGTACGGTCGCGGCGTCGCTGGCGTGCGCGACGACGAACAACCCGCCGGCGGGCGTCTCGCGCCGCTCGAGCGCCGCCGCGAGGCGCTCCTGGGGCTGCAGGTGCACGCCACCGTCGCCGAGCGCGGGGTAGGTGTCGGCGACGGCGTAAAGGCTTCCTCGCTGCCCGCGTACACGCGCGAACACGCACGCGAAGTGCCCGACGTGCCAATCGGGGGGTGGCCCATCGAGCTCGCCGTCGAGCAGGTAGTTCAAGAGCTGGTTGACGCTTGGGCGTCCGCCCCAAAGATGGTGCGTGGCGAAGTTGGCGACGAGCGTGACCGGATGCTCGAGCGCGGCGGCGAGCTCGAATGCGCCGGCGAGCGTGGCCGCGCTCCACGGGCCGGCGTACGGGATCGCCTCGAGCGCACCCGCTGACAGCGTGGCGATCGCCTCGCGGAGGCCGGCGGCGGTCGTCCCGGACACGTCCGGGTCCTCGATCGTCGGGATTCCGAGCCGGTAGTCGCGTCGGCCGGTTTCGCCTTGTGGGAGCGTCCCGGCGTCGCGTATCCCAGAGACGATGCTCCCGGCGGCGAGCGCGACGGCGTCCTGATCGATCGGCTCGCCGTCCCATTCGGCCACGCCGGCTGCGTTCAGCGCGAGCGCTCCGCAGAAGGCGCCGCACAGATCGTCGCGCTGAGGAAGCTCGCGTGCGTGCACGGCGAGCAGCTCGCGGGCGCCCGGAAGCAGCGTCATCTCGAGCGGATCGGGCCTCGCCATATCCGCAATTTACAGGGCGGACAGCCGCGCGGCGTGGTGTGCGGCCGTGTGCGGCGACGGCAGATGAGCGCCTTCCGCGGAGTCAGAGACAAAAAGTCAGAAACACGGTCGGCGAGCTATTGCGAATTACTGTTTCTTTCCGCTTGACAGAACTATAGGCTGCTGTGATAGTGGGTGCTCTAGGCCCGGAAACCGGAACTCTCCCATGATATGACAGTAGCCAATGTGGGCGTTCTTCATCGACAAGCCGAGCCTGCGGTCAATGGTCAATCGACAAAGGAGCGGGGAAAACACGATGCGGCGCCTCATGATGATGTGCGGAGCGGCCCTGCTGGCAGCGTTCACGCTTGTTGGGGTCAGTGCTGTCTCCGTGTCCGCCAACGGCCACGAATTCGTCGCCAGCAAAACCGGCAAAACCAAGAGCAAAGGGACCAATCATCAGGTGTTCAAAACCGGTGCGGGCACGATCGAATGTACGACCGTGACCGGGACAGGCAAAGTAGAAGCACTGAGCTTCGGGGTGCACAAAGAAGTCCTCACCTATAGCGGCTGCGTGGGCTTCGGTACGACCCTCAACATCACGCCGGCTCACTTCGAATTCAACGCCAACGAAACCGCGACGCTCGAAAAAAGGGTGACCGTCTCGTCGGAAAGCCTCACCTGTGAGGTGTTCATCGAACCGCAGACGCTCAACAACATTGGATACACGAACAGCTCGGGGAAGCTGATTGCGACCGCGACTGTCACCGGCATCCACTCGATACCGACCGGCGGCACTTGCGGCAGCAAAGAAAACGCCGAAGGGTCCTACAGCGGTAGTATCGAAGCAGAACTCGAAGGTGGCACGGTCGAATGGAAATAGCCCAAATGCGGCCGTAGAGCGCTGGGAGGCGAGGGGCGGGAACCGCTGGCGGCGATGAACTGCCGCCAGCGCACGTGGGGAGCGTGCTGGGCGGCGCTTGCGTGCGCCCTGATGGTGTTGGTCACGCCAACGCCTGCTCGCGCCGCCGCGTGTCCGAACGCTCAGTTTCGTGACGGGCCGTCCGGGCAGCTGCCCGACTGCCGCGCCTTCGAGCAGGTTTCGCCCACCGAAAAGGGCGGTCTCGACGCAGTCACGCTCCAGCCGCCACAGCCGGCCCAGAGTTCGGCGTGCGAAGGCGGTGGGCCATGTACGCTCGCGTACATGAACGTCGGAGGAGCGTTTGCTGGTGCGCAGGGAAACGAGCTCGACGATGCGTATCTCGCGACCAGGGGCAGCGCGAGCTGGCAGACGACACCGCTATCGCCGCCCACGCCGCAAGGCCCCGCGAACGGCCTCGCCAAGGTCGGCTACGCCTTCTCGGGCGATCTGTCCGAGGCGATCCTGCGCGTGCCGCTACAGCAGCTCACAGAAGGCGCCCCTGCCGGGGTCTACAACCTGTTCCTGCGCCAGGCCGGGGGCGGCTACTCGCTGCTGACGCCGAACAGCCCACCCGAACTGCCGCTGGCCGGGTGCGGCGGCTGTTTTGAGCACGAAGATGTGCCCGCCTTCGCCGGTGCGTCGAGCGACGTCTCTCACGTCATCTTCGAGGCCAACGACAGCCTCGTGCAGGGCGCGCCCGGCGAAGGCGTCGAGAACCTCTACGAAACCGTGGCGGGACGCGTGCAGCTCGTGGAGGTGCTCCCCGATGGCGTGATCCCCGCGCACGGCGCGCAAGCCGGCGGCGGGATCGACGCGATCGACGAAGCCACGGGCGAGCTCGCGCACGCGATCTCCGAAGATGGCTCGCACGTCGTGTTCGAGGCGAAGGCCGACGGCGGCGCCCCGGACCCCCAGCAGCAGGGCAGGACCGAGCTCTACGACCGCATCGACGCGAGCTCGACGGTCGAGATCTCGGCGCCGGCACCGGGCGCCGAGCCGGAAAGATGCGAAACGAAGCAAGGGATCTGTGACGCGGAGCCCGCGCGGTTCTGGGCAGCATCGGCTGATGGCTCGCTCGTCTACTTCACGAGCAAAGCGGCGCTGACCAAGGAATCGAACACCGGCAGCGAAGAAGCGCGCGAACGGGAAGCAGAAGGAGTCCCCGAAGCGGAAGCCCAGAACCCCGGCAACGATCTGTATCGCTTCGACGTGGACACGGGGACGCTGACCGACTTGACAGCCGATGCCGCGGCTCCGAACGGCGCCGAAGTGCTCGGCGTGGTGGGCGCATCGAGCGACGGGTCCCACGTGTACTTCGTGGCGAAGGCGGAACTCGCGGACGGAGCCGTGAGCGGCCAGCCGAACCTCTACCTGTGGGACGGCGCCTCCACCCCGACCTTCATTGCCACATTGAAGGCGCCAGACGAAGCAGAAGAAGAAGATGTCGAAAGCGCAGCGCAGGGTGTGAGCATTCGGTACGAAGGCGATGTGGAGGACTGGACGCAGCGCCCGACGATGTCACAGGCATACGTCACACCGGACGGCGAGCATCTTGCGTTCATGTCGGTGAACCGGTTGACCGGGTACGACAACATCGACCGGAGGACCGGCAGGGCAGACCACGAGGTGTACGAGTACGACGCCGAAACCGGCCAGCTCGCGTGCGCGTCGTGCGACGCGGGCGACGTGCCGCCGCTCGGCAGTGCGTTCATCGGCGCGAGGCTCGGCGAACGGGTAAGCACGGCCTTCCACCAGCCGCGGAGCCTGAGCGACGACGGCGGTCGCCTGTTCTTTTCTTCCCCCGACCCGCTCGTCGCGGGACTGCAGGGAGGCAGCGACAGGATCTTCGAGTACGAGAACGGCGCGGTACAGCTCATCTCCGGCACCGAAGCCGGCGGCGAAGCCGTGTTCCTCGATGCGAGCGCGAGCGGGGGCAACGTCTTCCTCGCGACCCGCGAACAGCTGGCTCCGACCGACACCGACGAACTGCTCGACGTCTACGACGCACGAGTCGACGGTGGCGTTCCGGTGCCGATCGCGCCGACGCCCTGCGTGGGCAGCGCCTGTCAGGGCCCATACGGTCCGCCGCCGTCGTTCTCCGCGCCGATCTCTGCCGCGTTCGCGGGCCAGGGGAACCTCCTGCCGGCGCCGGCGCCGGCGAAGCTGACCCGCGCGCAGCTCCTCGCGCGCGCGCTCGCCAGGTGCAGGAAGCTGACGAACGAGAAGAAGCGATCGGCATGCATCGTCTCCGCGAAGCGGCGCTACGGGGTCAAGGCCAGGAGGACTCGCCGGGGCGCAGCGAAGCGCCGCGGCCCCGTCGGGCGATCCGGATGAGCCACGCGCGCGAGGGCGCGCCCCGCTGGAGGCTCGCGAGCTCGGCCACGTCGTCGTTTGCCGTGCTGATCGCAGCCTGCTGCACGGGCGTGGGCGCGGCCCCGGCGGCGGCGAGCACTGCCAGCCCGCACTGGCAGATCCTCTCCCAGTCACAGCCCACGTTCTTCAAAGCAGGCGACACATCTGATGCCTACGTGCTCATCGTCCGCAACGACGGCGGCACGCCGACGGCGCAAGGGAGCACCGTGGCCGTGACGGACATGCTGCCCGCCGAAGTCACCGCGACGAAGGTCACGGCTGGCGGCGAAGCGGCCAACGGCAACGGCCTGCCCAGATACGAAATGACCTGCCCGCAGGCGCCGGTCACGGGCTCGGTGACCTGCACCTACAAAGAAGGCCCTTTACAGGGCCGGATCCTGCCCGGGGCGACGATCGTGGTCACGATCACGGTCTCGATCCCGCAGGTCCTCCCGGCGCCCGAGCTCGAAAAGCTCCAAAGCTCCGCGACCGTGTCGGGGGGCGGCGCGCCGCCGGCGTCAGTGGGCGAAACGACGCGAGTCGATGCCGGGCCAGTGCCCTTCGGCCTGTCTTTCTTCGACCTCGACACCGTCGGGGAAGGTGGCGAAGCGGCCACGCAGGCCGGCTCGCATCCGTTCGAGCTGACCGCGAGTCTGGCCTTCGACGTGAGCGCTCGTGAAACGCCGTCTGCTGGCAATGCTGGCGCCGAATCGCCGCTCGCCAACGCCGCCCCGAAGGACGTCGAAGTCGCGCTTCCGCCTGGATTGGTGGGCGATCCAAACGCCGTGCCAAAGTGCAGTCAGCGGGCATTCCTGGAACGCGAAGAGCTCGACTGCCCACTCGACACGCAGGTCGGGACGGTCAAACCGTTCTTCTACGGCACATTTCCATCGGCGGTGTTTCCCGTGTTCGACATCATCCCGCCACCAGGGCAACCGGCGGAGCTCGGCTTCTCGGTGGCCGGGATCGGGCACGTTCCGCTGTTCTTCCACGTGCGCAGCGACAGCGACTACGGGCTGACGGCGCAGCTGAACGACATCCCCGAGACGGGTCCGTTGCAGGGCGCGATCCTGACCCTGTGGGGGGTGCCGGCGGACGCGAGCCACGACCTCGAACGCGAAGGAACGCTGGGAGAAGGTGGGCAGCAGAGTGGCGAATTCTGCAAGCCCGAAGTTCAGGTGAAAGGCGGAGTCGAACAACAGACGCGCTGCCCCAGCGACGCGCCGGCGACGCCGTTCCTGACGTTGCCGAGCCTGTGCCAGGCGAGCGAGCTCTCCGCGGGCGTGTTGAGCGACTCGTGGCAGGCCCCCGGGCCGCCGCTGCAGCCGCTGCTGCCCGAACCGATCGCGGCGGAAGCGATCACCGGCTGCGAAAAGCTCTCTTTCGCGCCATCGCTCACACTCGCCCCGGAAACCACCCAGGCGCGCGCGCCGAGTGGCTACACGGTCGCGGTGCACGTGCCCCAGAACGAAACCCCGACGGCGCTGGCGACGCCGGACCTGCGCAGCGCGACGGTGAGCCTGCCGGCCGGCGTCGTGCTCTCGCCGTCGGTGGCGAACGGCCTGCGGGCATGCACACCGGCCCAGTTCGCCCTGCGCTCGCTCGCCGCGGCGACGTGCCCGCCCCAGGCGCAGATCGGCACGGTGAGGATCGCGACGCCGCTGCTGTCGAGCCCGCTCGAAGGCGCGGTGTTCGTGGGCCAGCCCGAATGCGCTCCGTGCACGCCGAGCGACGCACAGCACGGCAGGCTGCTGCGGCTGCTGGTGCAGGCGCAGGGCTCCGGCGTGACGGTCAAGCTCGAAGGCGCGACCACGATCGATCAGAGGACGGGTCAGCTGACGGCGCGGTTCAAAGAACTGCCGCAGCTGCCATGGGAACAGATCCAACTGAGTCTCAACGGCGGACCGCGCGCGCCGCTGGCCAACGGAGCGGACTGCGCCGCCCCTCTGGCGGCGAGCTCGTGGCTGACGCCGTACAGCGGCGAGTCGCCCGCCCGTCCCACGAGCGAAGCGTTCGAGCTGAGCGGCTGTTCGTCGCCGCAATTTCACCCGTCGTTCATCGCCGGAACGACCGACAACGAGGCAGGCGTTTCGAGCACGCTGACGGTGACGCTCTCGCGCTCAGACCGGGACGAGGACCTGGAAGGCGTCAGCGTGCGCCTGGCGCCGGGGCTGCTGGCGATGCTCTCCAAGGTCCAGCTGTGCCCTGAAGCGCAGGCGCGCGCCGTCGCGTGCGGCTCACAGAGTGAAATCGGCAGCGCGACGATCGGCGCGGGCCCCGGCGCCGACCCGCTGTTCATGACAGCGGGCCACGTGTACGTGACTGGCCCGTACGAGGGCGCGCCGTTCGGGCTGTCGATCGTGGTGCCGGCCGTGGCGGGCCCGTTCAACCTGGGCACGATCGTCGTGGGGGCGAGGATCGAGGTGAACCCGACGACGGCGGCGCTGACGATCGTGAGCGATCGGTTGCCGCAGAACGTTGACGGCATTCCGCTGCAGCTCAAGACGGTCAACCTGAACATCGACCGTCCTGGGTTCGTGTTCAACCCGACGAGCTGCGCGCCGCTGGCGATCGAAGGCACGCTTACGAGCACCGGCGGCGCGACGGCTCGTGTGTCCTCGCGCTTTCAGGCAGCGGACTGCGCGCGGCTGGCGTTCAAGCCGAAGCTGACGGCGCTGACCCACGCGCGGACGAGCAAAGCCAACGGCGCGTACCTGCACGTGCGCCTCCTGGCCCAGCCGCGCGAGGCGAACATCGCGAAGGTGAAGGTCGATCTGCCGAGGCAGCTTCCGAGCAGGTTGAGCACATTGCAGCGTGCGTGTCTCGCGGCGGTGCTCGAAGCGAACCCGGCGGCGTGCCCGGCGGCCTCGATGGTGGGCACGGCGACGATCATCAGCCCGCTCCTGCACCGGCCGCTCGCCGGCCCCGCATATCTCGTCTCGCACGGCGGCTCCGCATCGCCCGATCTCGAGCTGGTGCTGCAGGGCGAAGGCGTGACGATCGACGTGGTGGGGCACACGACGATCAGGCGCGGCGTCATCGCGGCCGCGTTCGAAACGCTGCCGGACGTGCCGATCTCCTCGTTCGACCTCGTGCTCGACGAAGGTCCGCACTCGCTGCTCGCCGCCGACCTCCCGGCGAGGGCGCGGCGGAGCATGTGCCGTCAGCGCCTCGCGATGCCGGTCACGATCACTGCCCAGGACGGCGCGGTGATCAAACGAACGCCGACGATCGCGGTGTGGAGATGCAAGGCGTAGGCTACGGCCAGTGAGCTGGGACTTCTCGACCGAGCCGGACTTCCAGCACGAGCTGGATTGGATGCGCGACTTCGTGCGCGAGGAGATCTGGCCGCTGGAGTCGATCTGGCACGAGCTGGGTCTCGACGGCCTGCGCCGCGCGATGGCGCCGTTGCAGGAGCAGGTCAAGGAGCGCGGCCTGTGGGCGACGCATCTGCCGCCGGAGCTGGGTGGCCAGGGCATGGGCCAGGTGCGCCTTGGCCTGATGCACGAGATCCTCGGCACGTCGCCGATCGCACCGCTGGCGTTCGGCAACGCGGCGCCGGACTCAGGCAACTCGGAGCTGCTGGCGCTCGCGGGCACGCCGGAGCAGAAGGACCGCTGGCTGCACCCGCTGCTCGCCGGTGACCTGCGCAGCGCGTTCAGCATGACCGAGCCGGACAGCCCCGGCTCCGACCCGACGCAGCTGCGAACGCAGGCGGTGCGCGACGGCGATGAGTGGGTGATCGACGGGCGCAAGTGGTTCTCCTCGAACGGCTCGATCGCGGACTTCCTGATCGTGATGGCGGTCACCAACCCGGACGCGCGCGCCTCGCAGCGGGCGTCGATGTTCGTCGTTCCGGCCGACACGCCGGGCGTTGAGATCGTGCGCGACGTGCCGACGATGGAGCACCCGTGGGAGCAGTTCGGCGCCTACGGCGGCCATGCGGAAATCGCCTACGAGGGTGTGCGCGTACCGGCAGGTGCGCTGCTCGGCGGCGAGGGCGAGGGCTTCCTGCTGGCGCAGCATCGCCTCGTACCGGGGCGGATCCACCACTGCATGCGCTGGCTGGGAGTGGCGCGCAGGGCGTTCGACATGCTGTGCGAGCGCGCCACCTACCGCCATGCGCACGGCTCGCTGCTAGCGGAGAAGCAGACTGTCCAGAACTGGATCGCGGACAGCGCCGCGGAGATGCAGGCGGCGCGGCTGATGACCCTGCACGCGGCTTGGGTGATGGATACGCAGGGCGCGAGCGCGGCGCGCACGGACGTGGCGCTGATCAAGTTCTACGGCGCGAAGGTGCTGCACGACGTGGTCGACCGCGCGGTGCAGGTACACGGCTCGCTCGGCTACTCGACGGACCTGCCGCTCGAGCAGATGTACCGCTTCGCACGCGCAGCGCGCATCTACGACGGCCCCGACGAGGTCCACCGCCAGTCGGTCGCCCGTCACCTGCTGCGCGGCTACGCGCCGCCGCCGGACGGCGTGCCCAGCGAGCACCTGCCGACGCGCCGCGAGCACGCGCGCGAGCGCTTCCGCGACCTGCTCGAGGCTGTCACCGCAAACGACTAGCCCGCGTCGGCGGGCAGCAGCCTGAATGCTTCGCCTGAGTGCTGCCTCACGGCGCGGAAGTGCCGTTCGTCGAGCGTCGCGATTTGGCTGCTCTGTAGGTGTGCTGCGAGCGCGAGCAGCGAGGCGTCCGTGAGGCCGAGCTGCATCGACTCGTGTGTTTCGGCGAGCGCGATCGTCTCGTAGATGGCGGTCGGCCACCACTCAACCTGGTAGGCGCCGCTGGCGAGGTCCTCGCGCAGCGCACGCGTCGCGTTTGCGCCTCCGTAGCGCTGCACCAGGTGATCGAGCTCGGCCAGGACCAGCGGGGTGGTCGCGAGCTCCTCCTCGTTTTGACTGATCCAGTCGCGCACCGTCTCGTGGCTGGCGTCCCTGCGGTCCATAAACGCCAGCACGACCGAGGTGTCGAGGACGATCAACTCTTTCCGAAGCCCGTTCTGGCGAGATGACCGTCGACGTCGTGGGAGAGATCGCCCGGGCCATCGAATACTCCAGACGCGCGAGGCTTTGCGAGAGCGCCAGCCGCGCCGGCCTGAGCGAGGGCCTCGCGGATGACCGCCGCCTTGGTCGTGCCCTGCGCGGCGGCCCGGCGCGCAAGCGCGCGGTCGACCTCGGGGTCGATGTAGATGCTGGTCTTCTTCACGTTCTGCAGTATACCACCTGCCACCCGCTGACATGGCGGTCACCGCGAACGACTGATTTTTGAGGGGCACGCCTGCCGGCGTGCCTCGCGGGACCGCGTACCGCCATCGCCGGCTCTAGGCTGAGTCACCATGGCAACCGAGATCAGACCGGCGCGCGCGGGGTTCGACCCCGGCGCCTTCGAGAGTTTCCGCTTCACCGCCCGCGAGCTCGACGAGCGTGGGCGCGTGACGTTGCGCTACGCGCTGGACGACGCGATCTCGTTCACGGAGGTTTTCGACCTGCCGCTCGACGGTCCGGCGCGGCGGCTCGACGAGGCCGACCTCGAGCGCGTGGACGGCCTGCTAGCACTGCTGCACTGGGTAGCCGGCGTCAGCTACTTCAAGACGGCGCTCCCCCTGAAGGTCAGCTGCGAAACGGGCGAGCCACCGCTCGCCGTCGCGGCATTGCTCGAGGCGCTCTACAGCGAGGGCCTCGCGGAGCTCGCCTACACGAACGAGCTGCGCGCCCTCCCGCGCCCGGCGTTCGCGCGGTCTCCGCAGCTCGGTGACGGTGATCGTCAGTCCGGGCGCGAGGATGTCCGGCTGCCATCAGGCGCCCACGGCTCGGGGGGCGCAGACGCACCGCTTGGCCGTGTGCTCGTGCCAATCGGCGGCGGCAAGGACTCCGCGGTGGCATTGGAGATCGTGCGGCGCTCCGGCTGCGAGTGCGAGCTGTTCTCGATTGGCGACGCACTCCCGATCGCGCGGACGGCGGCGGTCGCTGGCCTGCCGCATCTGATCGCGAGCCGCGCACTCGATCCCGGGCTGCCAACGTTGAACGCCGCCGGTGCGCTCAACGGACACGTGCCGATCACCGCGATCGTCTCCTGCGTGGCTCTGCTCACCGCTGCGCTGAACGGGTTCGACGCGGTGGCGATGGCCAACGAGCGCTCGGCGTCGGCGGGCAACGTGGTGTGGGACGGTGTCGAGGTCAACCACCAGTTCAGCAAGGGACTGCGCGTCGAGCAGCTGCTGCGCGCGGCGCTCGCCGAGTGCGCTCCGGAGCTCCAGCTGTTCTCGGTCCTGCGTCCCGCGTCTGAGCTCGCGATCGCGCGCGCGTTCGCGCGCATGGAGCGCTACCACGCCGCGTTCACGAGCTGCAACGCGATCTTCCGCCTCGACCCGGCGCTGCGCGCGGCGTCGTGGTGCTGTGAGTGCCCCAAGTGTCGCTTCGTGTTCCTCGCGCTCGCGCCGTTCAGCGAGCCGGCGCACCTGCACGCGATCTTCGGTCGCGATCTGCTCGACGAAGAGCGCCAGTTCGAGGGCTTCGCGCTGCTCACGGCGACCGGCGGGCACAAGCCGTTCGAGTGCGTGGGCGAGGAGCAGGAGAGCGTCGCGGCGATCCGCCTGCTCGCGCACGACGAGCGCTGGAGCGAGCACAGCGTGGTGCGGCGGCTGGTTGCGGAGGTGCTGCCGCAGTTCCCGCCGCAGGTGGGCGATCCCGAGGCGGTGCTCGCGCTCAGCGACGAGCACGCCGTGCCGGCGGCGCTGCTGACGGAGGTCCGTGCGGTTCTCGGAGCTTGACGGCGCGAGCGTCGGCGTGTGGGGCGCCGGCCGCGAGATCTCGTCGTTTGCCGACGAGCTGGCGCGGAGGTTGCCGTCGGCGCGGATCGTCGTCGCGGCCTTCGACGCGCCCCCCGACGATGATGTGCGCGACACGTTGCGCTCGCCCGGCGCGCGGGTCGTCCTAGCCGCACCGCACACGGTCCACGACGGCGCACACGCGCCCACGGAGCTGGTGACGGCGCTGAGCGGCTGTGACGTCGTGGTGCGCTCGCCGGGCGTGTCGATCCACCGTGCTGAGCTCCAGGAGCTGCGCGCGGGCGGCACGCTGGTCACGACTGCGACCGCCCTCTGGCTCGCCGAGCACGGCCCGGACGGCGTGCTCGGCGTGACGGGCACGAAGGGCAAGAGCACCACCGCGGCGCTCGCCTTTCATCTCGCCAGGGCCGCGGGGCGCACGGCGCGGCTGGCGGGCAACATCGGCGTGCCGGCACTCGACCTCCTCGACGAGGAGCCGGCGCAGGTGACGGTGCTCGAGCTCTCGAGCTACCACACGGCCGATCTCGAGGTCGGCCCGGAGGTCGCACTGGTTACGAACCTCTATCGCGAGCACACCGACTGGCACGGCAGCGAGCAGGCCTACCGCGCGGACAAGCTGCGCCTGCTGGGCCTTCCGGGCGTGCGCGCTGTCGTGCTCAATGCCCGCGACGAGCGGCTGTCGGGCGTTGCCGCCGACGTCGAGACGCTCCGCTACGGCCTGCCCGACGGCTGGGACGTCCTCGACGGCGGCGTCGCCTTTCAGGGCGAGCTCCTCGCCGCCGAGACCGAGCTGCCGCTGCGCGGTGAGCACAACGTGCTCAACCTCTGCGCCGCGCTCACCGGGCTGGAAGCACTCGGCGTCCCGCCCGCGCCGCTTCCCAGCTCGCTCGAGGGCTTCGAGCCGTTGCCGCACCGGCTCGAGACGGTCATCGAGCAGGACGGGGTCGCGTGGGTGAGCGACAGCATCTCCACGACGCCGGAGTCGGCGATAGCGGCGCTCGCGAGCTTCCCCAACCGGGAGCTGATCCTGATCGGCGGCGGCCAGGACCGCGGTCAGGACTACACGCAGCTCGCGGACCTTCTCGCGGGCGCGGGGGCGACGGTGATCGGCCTGCCGTCTACGGGCGAGCGACTGCTCGCCGCGGCGCGCGCCGCGGGCGTCCCGCCGGCCCAAGCGATCGCCGCAGGCGATATGGGCGAGGCGGTCGAGATCGCGCGTGCACTGGCGCGACCCGGCGTGACGGTCCTGCTCTCGCCGGCGGCGCCGAGCTACGACAACTACCGCGACTTCGAGCAGCGCGGCGAGCGCTTTCGGGCGCTGGCCGTCGGCACGGCGCCGAGCGGCAGCTGAGCGCCGCCGCTCCCCTTTCGGGAGGGCGGCGGCGTGGTCAGCTGTCCGGCTGCTTTACCCGTCGAGGTGCCGCCTCACTGGCAGAGCGGGGGCCCGGGGACCCCTTGGCACGGGTTGGGCATCGTTTCCTGTGGCGGCGGGGCCGGCTGGCCTTTGACTTCGGCGAATTCTTCGCGGTGTTCTGAGACGTACGCGAGTTCCAGCAGGTATTCGATCGCTTCAAACGGTTCGCTGTACCCGACGTCGGGGTTGGGGGTCGTCTTGTTCTTGCAGCCCCATGTCCCTTCGATGTTCGCCGGGTAG
The DNA here is from genome assembly GCA_963827455.1 of uncultured Solirubrobacteraceae bacterium. Classification (GTDB taxonomy): domain Bacteria; phylum Actinomycetota; class Thermoleophilia; order Solirubrobacterales; family Solirubrobacteraceae; genus Palsa-744. The sequence continues at coordinate 45,717 of CAWHAW010000020.1, forward strand.
GTCGCGTCGGCGAACGAGTTGCCGCTGAGGCAGTTGTTCGTCGATTCTTGACTCCCGAACAGTCCGCCCGCCATCGTCACGTCGCCGGCGAATTTGCCGCCGACGAAGCCGTTGCCGGAAAAGACGTTGTCCGCGATCTTGTTCCCTGACAGCTGGAAGTAGATCGTTTCGGCGACCGGCGGGAACGGGTTGGGGTACTCGAACGCGAGCACGCCGTTGGTGGCGTTGTTCGTGATCTGGTCGTTTTCGAGCAGGTCCGCGTACACACCGGGGAGCTCGATCCCGACGCCCCACGGCGCGGCCGCGGCCGACGTGTTGGCCGGCACCGTCAGGTTGTCGTTTTCGCTGACGAGGTCTTCGCGGAAGACGGTGCAGCGTTTGACCTTTGTGGTCGTGATCGTCGGCGTCGGGTTCGGGTTTTCGATGTTTTCCCGGTGGCATTCACCGTCCTGCGGCGGCGGTCCGTCGCCCGGGTTTTCGGAGTTCGGCGCGATGCCGTCGGTGTTGTGCGTGAACGTCGACTTTTCGATCACGAGCTTGCCGCCGGCGTTCGAGCCGGAGTAGCCGAGCGCGTTGTTTTCCATGACCGCTTCGCTGACCCGCGCGTTGCATTCCTGGCAGGCGCCGATGTACATGCCCGAGTCATTGAATCCGGAGGCGTAGATTTTTTCCCACGAGCCGTTGATCTCATTGTTCGTGAAGATCCCGTAGCCGCCGTCGAAGCCGGTGTCATATGCGGTCAGGTAGCGCCCGTACCAGCCCGAGGCGCCGATCTTGTGTGACTCGGCGCCGCCGTTCCACCAGATGTCGTTGCCGCCCGCGCCGTTGATGCCTTCGCGGTCGAAGTTCCGCACGGTCAGGTTTTCGATGTACACGTTGCTCGCCTTGATGACTTCGATGCCGTTGGCGCCTTCGGGGCAGGGCGAGTGTTTGCAAGGTTCGCCTTTCCCATCGAGGATCACGGTGTTGCGATTCATGCCCCGGATCCAGATCCCCGAGTGGGCCGCCGTGACCTTGACTTCTTCGTCGTAGACGCCCGGTTCGATCAGCACCCAGTCGCCGTTGGTCGCTTCGTTGACGGCTGCCTGGATCGTCGTGAAGTAGGCGGTGTTCTTGTTGATCTTGCCCGTCGGGGGCCCGCCCTGGCGCACGACGTTGACCTTCGCGGCGAGCGCGCTGGCGGCACCGGCTCCGAGCGTGGCGGCGACGAGCACCAGCACTGCGAGCACGAACCGCGGACGCAGCGGCCGCCCCTCCTTGGACCTTCGCATGGATCGCATACATTCCCTCCCTCGAGTGGTGGCCTACGCGATCCGGGCGAGGTGCGGGCGCGAGTCGGGCCGTCGCTTCGCGGCCCGAGCCTGGTCCGCCTCCCCGGGCGGGCGCAATGCCAACGGTCCAGGGTTCATCCCTGAACCAGCGGCCAGCCTATACCCGACCGAGCGCTGGAGTCAACCCGGTAGCGCGTGGGCCGACGGCGACGGGCGCCGGGCGCGGGCAGGCGACAGGAAACGCCCTCGAAGGAGATCCCGGTCTCATCACCCGTCGATGGGCGGATCCGCGGGGGCGTCCTCGACGGGTGCTTTGGCGGGCAGCGCCTCGACGGATGCGGCGGCGGCTGCGCGGTTCTCCTCCTTGACCGCGAGCCAGATCTCCTCACGGTAGATCGGCACGCCGCTCGGCGCCGCGATCCCGAGGCGCACCGTGTGGCCGCTCACGCCCATGACGGTGACGAGGATGTCGTCGCCGATGACGACGCGCTCTCCGGGACGACGCGTCAGGATCAGCATCGAGGCTGATTATGAAGCAATTCGTGACTGCGCGGGCAGCGCGAACAGCGGCGCCTGCAGCGGTGCGTCCTCGTGCGTGTTGAGCACCTGGTATCCGTGGCCGCCCACGATCAGCAGCGGGGCGCGCAGGTTGGCGGTGATGTCCGCCGGGTCGGGCGTTGCTCGCACGGTCACGTACAGCTGCGCCCCGGTCGCGTCCTCGATGCCCGTGCGCTCGCGATCCTCAGGCGCGATCTCCAGCGTGAACGTCGAGAAGAACTGGTGGGGGCTGACGACCGGCAGCGCCAGCGCGGGGTTGTCGACGGCGTGCAGCCACAGGAAGCCGGAGCCTGGGTTGCGGTCGAGCAGCGTGTAGCGCAGGCCCCCGAGGCCGATCAGACCGAAGGGGAACTCGATCACGTCCTCAGCGGCAATCTCGACGGTGCCGAAGCGGATGCTCTCGAATGTGACGTGCATGGGGCGGATCTCCTTGGCGGTCGGTCTACTTGAGGAAGTTGAGCAGCGATTCTTGGACGATGTTCGCGGCGGCCCGCAGCGCGGCCTCGTACGCCGCCTGCTCGTTCGCGTACGCGACGGACGCTTCGGCGATGTTGGTGTCGTCCGTGTTGGACAGCGCCTTCGAGATCGACGTCTGCAGGTCTTCGTTACGCGACAGCGCCGTCTGGAGCTGATCGGTCGCGCCGCCGGCCGTCGCCTGCAGCTGGTTCAGCGTTTCCATGTTGGCGTCGAGGTTTTTCAGGTCGGTCGTGGCGAGCGCTTCACGGCCTTCGGGGGTGCCGGCGCGCAGGTCCTTGACGATCGTGCGCAGCGTGTCGAGCAGCTTGCCGTCTTTGGCTTCTTCGCCGTTGCCGAGCAGCGTTGAGATATTCGTGGTGATCGTCACCGAGGCGCCTGGCCCGACCGCCCGGCTGACGGTTTCTTCGTTGCCTTTGTATTCGTCGCTTACACCCTGTTCGTAGGGTGCCGTCGTCGTCGCGGTCCCCGAGAAGACGTACTGGCCGGCGTACTGGGTGTTGGCGTCCTGCTTGACGCCTTCCGTCAGCTGTTCGACCTGCAGCGCCATCGTTTCCAGATCTGCCTGGTTGTAGGTGCCGTTGGCCCCCTGAACGAGCAGCTCGCGCACGCGCTGGGTGACGCTCGCGATACTCGACATCGCGGTGCTGGCCGTGTTCTCCCACGAGATGCCGTCCTGCGCGTTGCTTTCGTAGGCGCTCAGACCTTCCAGCTGGCTTTGCAGGTTGATCACCTGGCTGGCGCCGTATGGGTTGTCGGACGGTTCGAGGATCGTCCTGCCGGAGGACAGTTCGTTGGTCGTCTTCTGCATCGTTGCCAGCGAGGCATTGAGCTCGTTGAGCGTCGCGCTGCTGACCATCGCGGGTGTGATTCGCTCGGTCATGCGCTAGAGCCCCACCTTGCCGGTGTGATCGATCAGCGTTTCGAGCATTTCGTCCATCACCGTCAGTGTCCGCGCTGAGGCCTGGTAGCCGCGCTGGAAGGTGATCAGGTTGGTCATTTCTTCATCGAGCGATACGCCTGAGACACTCTGGCGCTGGTTGCCGATCGCGGTGAGCGTCGTTTTCAGGTTGGTCTGGTCGCTGGTCGCCGTGCGTACGCCGCCGCCGACCTTCTCGACGAGCGCCGCGTAGTCCTGTTCGGCGACGCCGCCACGCAGCGCCGCGATCTGCTGGGCGACTTCGTTGCCGCCGACCGCTTTGGTGCCGGAAGCCTGGACTTCTGCCGGCGCCACCGCGACCGCGAGCGCCGCGGCGCCTTTGCCCGCGAAGAACGGTTTTTCGAGGGGTTCGTTGACGGTGCTCGCGAGCGCTTCGGCGACGCCGTCGAGCCCGGTCTGCAGTTCGGTGAGCGCCCCTTTGGCGCCGGTCAGGCTGAGCAGCGCCCCGAGCTTGCCGCCGGCCGATTCTGTGAGTTCCTGAGGCCAGTTGACGGTCGTCCCCTTCACCAGTGGTTCGGCCGCTTCGCCGAAGTCGACGGTGACCATGTGGTCGGGTTCTTCGCTGACGGTGATGTTCGCGAGCCCGGAGAGCTTGTCGAGCAGCTGATCCCGGCGGTCAAGCATCGAGTTGGGGGGCTGGCCGGCTTCTTCGGAGAGCTTGATCTGACCGTTCAGCTGCGCGATCTGCGTGGCGTAGCTTTCGACTTCGCCGTTGGCGCCGGTGAGCGCCGTGTACTGGGCGCTGGCCTGGGCCGAGATCGTCGTGAGCTGCGAGCTGAGCGCTTTGAACGTGCTGGTCAGCTGGTTGCCGGCCGACACGACGGCCTCTTTCGCCGCTTCGCTGGTGGGCGAGGCGGCGAGGTTGTTCCAGGCGTTCCAGAAGTTCGACAGCTGGCTGGCGATCCCGGCGCTGGACGGTTCGTTGAACGCGCTCTGTGCCTGTTCGAGCACTTCCGCCTGGGTGGTGGCGGCGCTCAGTGCGCTGTTCTGGGTGCGGTACTGGGCGTCGAGATACGTGTTGCGGATGCGCGTGATCGTCGCGACGGTGACGCCGGTGCCGAGCTGCGCACCCTTGCCAGTCAGATCGGAGATCGCCGGGATCGGAAGCGGCGTGCTCGGTTCCAGCACCGCGGTCTCACGCGAGTAGCCTTCGGTGTTCGCGTTGGCGATGTTGCTGCCGGTCGTGTCGAGCGCCGTCTGCTCCGCGAGCAGGCCGCTGAGCGCCGTCTGCAGTCCTAGCAAGGTTGGAATCGACATGGTCTAGGCGCGTAGGTCGAGGACGTGCAGGTTGCCGTTTGGGCGGCCGCGCGTGATGGACTTGGAGGAGCCCCGCGTGTCGTAGCCGTCGGTCCCGTCGAGCGCGAGCATCCCCATCAGGTGGTCGAGGAAGCCGAGCTCGATCTGCATCAGCGCGCGGTTGCATGAGTGTTCGCGCTGCAGCTCGTGCAGCAGCCCGCTCAGCTCGGCGCTGCGCGCGCTCGCGCGCTCGGCGGAGGCGCCGTCCATCAGCGTGCACAGCAACACCAGCGTGACCGCCTCGGCGGGCACGCCCAGTCGTTCGCCACTGCGCGCGAGCAGTAGCCCGCGCTCCTCCTCGAGCAGCTGCCGGCGACCCATCTCCCCGCGCAGGATTCCCGCCAGGCGCACGACCGTGTGGACGTCGCGCGCGCGGATCGCCGCACCCTGCTCGAGCACGACCTCGAGCAGGCTTCGCGCCGAAGCGATCTGTGCGTCGAGATGCGCGAGCACGTCGCCGACGAGCGCTCGGTCTTGCTGTCCGCCGGCGTGCGGGACGAGCGCCGTCGGGGTCATGCCGGGGTGCCTCCGCCGGAGCTCGTGGTCGGGCTCGCGGGCGCGGCGCCTGCGGCGCCTGCATCCGGCGCGGTCCCGCCGCTCGGCTGCGCCGCAGCGGCGCCGCCCGCGACGTCGAGCTGGCGCGTCAGCTCGGCGGCGAGTCCGAGGCCGCCGCCGTGCATGACGCTCGCGGTGAGCGCCTGGGGCAGCGTGGAGGAGATCTGCGAGTCGCCGGCGCCGGCTTCGGGAGAGCCCCCTTCTTCGGAGCCCGATTCCCCTTCCTGCGAGCCTTCGCCGCCGAGCCCGCTCGCGCTCGTGAGCGACTTCGAGAGCTGTTCGACGAGCGTCTGTTCAAACGCGAGCGCGCTTTCGTATGCCTTCTGCGTCGCGGGCGAGCCGTGGCGCACCCACGCCGGCTCGAGCGCCTGGTTGACGGGCGGCAGGCCGGTCGAGCCGGTTGTCGCCGGGAGGCTCATGCGCCCGGCCGCAGCTGGTTGGCGATCGCCATCATCTGGCTCTCGGTCTGGATCGCGCTGCTATTCATCTGGTAGTCGCGCTGAGTGGTGACCATCAGCGCCATCTGGCTTGCGATGTTGACGTTGGAGGCCTCCAACGCGCCCTGGTGGATCCTGCCGCTGGCGGCGTGCGGCGCGCCGCTGGCGGCGGTCGGCGTCAGATCGCCGCTGCCGTCGGCCAGCAGATGGTCGGGCGAGGTCACCGTGACGAGCCTGATCCTGCCGAGCGTGCGTGTCCCGGCGCTGACGGTGCCATCGGGGGCGACGCTGACTTCCTTCGGCGAGACGCCCGGGGGCAGTTTGATCGACGGCACCAGCCTGTCGCCTTTTGAATTGACGATTGTGCTGCTCGCGTCGACGCCGAAGCTGCCGTCGCGCGTTAGCGCCTTCTGGCCGTTGGCGCGCGTGATTTCAAAGTAGCCCTGGCCTTCGATCGCGAGGTCGAGCGGGTCGCCGGTTTCGGTGATCGATCCCTGGGTGGGGCTGCGGCCGAGCGTCCTCGCGCTCGCGCCAGCACCGTCGGTGCTGACCGTGCCCGCGACGTTCACCGGGCTGTAGAGCAGGTCGCTGAACGCGACGCGCTCGGCCTGGTAGCCGTTCGTGGAAACGTTCGCGAGGTCGTTGCTGATCGCGTTGAGCTGTTCCTGCTGGGCAGACATGCCTGCTGCTGCGGAATACAGACCTTCGAGCATCAGTCCATCCTGTTCGTGGTCGGCGAGCCGGGCTTCCGCATGGCGGTCCAGCCGGCTCGAGGGCTCTTCCTCCTCGTGATCGGCCGCCGCTGCGTGGACTTGAGCCTCGGGAAAGCGCTCGCCTACGGCAGCGAGCCGACCTGCGAGGCGGCCTCCTGCAGGGTCTGGCCGATCGCCTGGATCGCCTGCTGACCCGACTGGAAGCTGCGCAGCGAGGTGATCATCTCGACCATCACCTTGGCGGCGTCGGCCCCCGAGCCCTCCAGGGATCCCTGGCGCACGGTGCCGGTCGGTTTGCCGGCGGCGGCGCCCGTGTACAGGTTTTCACCCTGCTTGGCCGCGCCTGGCACTTCGAAGACGCCGACTTCGCCTGGCGCCACGGTGCCGGCGGCGCTGACTTTGATCTGCGCTCCTTTGGCACTGAGCACGGGATTGCCGTTGGCGTCGGTGAGCACGCCCGCGGCTGAGGTGGTGAACTGGCCGTCACGCGTGTAGCGGGTGCCTTGGGCCGTCCTGACCGCGAAGAAGCCGCTGCCCTGGATCGCGAAGTCGAGCGGTTCGCCGGTTTCCTGCATCGTGCCGGGCGTCATGTTGGTGTAGGCCTTCCCGAGCGCGACGCCCTGATTGACCGAGCCGACCGCGGCACCGCCCTCGGTGTTCGCCATCAGCACCGCGCCGAAGCTGTGTTGCGGCGTTTCGTCGGGCTTGAAGCCCGGCGTGGCGGAGTTGGCGAGGTCGTTGGAGAGCTGGTCCTGGCGGATCTGCTCGGCGACCATGCCCGACGCGGCGATGTCAAGACCGAGATCCATCTCCCTCGGTGTTCGACCGCCCGCGGGAGTTCTTGAGCCGCTCAGCGCACCGAGCTGAACAGCGGCAGCTCGCTCGAGAGCTGTTCGTACAGCCGCGAGCGCAGCCGCGTGTGGATCTGGGAGATGCGGCTCTCGGACACGCCCATGCGCACGCCGATGTCGCGCAGCGTCCAGTCCTCCACGTAGAGCAGGACCGCGACTTCTCGCTCCTGCTTGGAGAGGCGCGCGAATGCCTTGCGGAAGCGCTCCTTGGCTTCGCGGCGTTCGGCTTGCACGATCGGGTCCCATGCCTCGTCGGTGCTCTCGAGCGTGTCAATGCGCTCGATCGTGGCGCTCTCGTCCGAGCGCACGATCCGGTTCAGCGAGCCGACCTCCGCGAGCGCGGCCTGGTCGAGGCGGCCGGTGAGCTCGCTCGGCGTCATGCCGACCTCGGCCGCGAGCTCCTCGCGGCTTGGCTGGCGCTCGTGCATCGAGAGGAAGCGCTCACGGGCGGTATTGATCGTCCGCTCGTCGCGACGCAGTGAGCGTGGCGCCCAGTCGTGACGGCGCAGCTCGTCGAGCACGGCGCCGTGAATGCGCGTCCACGCGTACTGCTCGAGCGTGGCGCCCTTGTCGGGGTCGTAGCGCTCGATCGAACGGATCAGCGCCTCCAGCCCGCACGACAGGAAATCGTCGACCTCGCACTGCGCGGGCACCTCGCGTACCTTGCGGTAGACGATGTAGCGGACCATCGGCATGAACATGAAGATCAGCCGGTCCCGCAGCTCGCTGTCTTCGCTGCGGCGATATTCGTGCCAGAGCGCCAGCACCTCCGCCGCGGGCACCCGGGATGCGCGCTTTCCGATTATTTGCATTCTCCTGCTCTGGTGTCGAGGGAAGTGGCCTGACGGGCATTGGATTCGCGGCGGCGTTGAGATTCCCTGCCGGGCGGGCGGCTGTGGCCCATACGCGGGCGCGAGACGCGGGCGCGCGCGACCCGGCCAGGCCTGGCGCTCAGAGATGACGCCGGCCGGTCGATGACCGGGCCAGGGATGGTCCTTCGCTCCACACGCTCGGCGCACCGCGATTGCTCCGTGACCGGCAGCGAGCTGCCTGCGCTCGCACGGCAGCTGCTCGCTGACGACGACGTGAGCGGCTATCGCCGGCTGTTCGAGCGGATCGACGCGATCGAGGAGCACCAGCGCCGCTACTGGGCGGGTGTCAGCGTGCTCGAGCAGGGGCTCGTGGCGCGCGCGAGCACCACCGCGGCGCGCCTGCCGGCGCTGCTCGTCGCGCTCGCCACCGGTGCGCTGGACCTGCTCGAGCCGAACCCGAGCGAGCCGCGACTGCTGAGCCACGCCGGGACAGCTCTGTTCGAGCTATGGAGTCTCGATGCGGCGCAGGCGCTGTTCGAGGCCGCAAGGCGCCTGGACCCGCAGCTCGATGGCGTCGAGCGCCAGCTGTGTGAGCTCGCTCGTCGACGCCGGCTCGAGCGCACGCAGGGCGGCGGCTCGCCATTGCGTGCTGCATTGCCCGAGCTGGCCAGGCGCGCGCTCGAGATCGGCGAACGCGCCCAGCCGGCTGAGGGCCTGCGCCTGAGCCTGTGCATGATCGTCCGCGACGAGGAACACATGCTCCCTCGCTGCCTGTCGGCGGTCGCCGGCGCGGTGGACGAGCTCGTCGTGGTCGACACCGGCTCAAGCGACGCGACGATCGAGATCGCGCGGTCCTTCGGCGCGCGGGTGATCGAGCACGAGTGGTCTGGCTCGTTCGCGCTCGCACGGAACGTGTCGTTCGACGCGGCGCGTGGCGACTGGCTGATGTACCTCGACGCCGACGAGGTGCTCGTGCGCGAGGACGCCGAGCTGCTGCGCGCCTTGACCACTCGCACCTGGCGCGAGGCCTTCAGCCTGTCTGAGACCAACTACACGGGCGAGCTGGAAGACGGCACAGCTGTCACGCACAACGCGCTGCGAGTGTTTCGCAACCGTCCCGAGTATCGCTTCGAGGGTCGCCTGCACGAGCAGATCGCGCACCGCCTCCCGGGCTACGTGCCGGAGCGCATCGAGGCGACGAGCATTCGCGTCGAGCACTACGGCTACCTGGGCGTCGTACGCGATACCCGCCAGAAGTCCCAGCGCAACGTCGAGCTGTTGCGCCTGCAGCAGCTCGAGAGCCCCCCGAGTCCGTTCCTGCACTACAACCTCGGCTGCGAGTATGCCGCCGCGGGCGAGTACGCAGACGCTCTGGCAGAGCTCGAGCGCTCTTGGGAGCTGCTGGAAGCGGCGCCGGACAGCGACACCCACAAGTTCGCCCCGGCGCTGGCGGTCCGCCTGTCGAAGGCGCGACGCGCGTGCGGGCGCCCGCTGGAGGCGATCGCGTGTGCCGAGGAGGGGCTCGAGCGCTTCCCCGCTCTCACCGACCTCGTGCTCGAGCAGGCGCTGGCCGCGGTTGCGCTCGGCGAGCATGACTGCGCGGTCGAGCTGTTTGAGCGCTGTATCGAGATGGGTGACGCACCGCCGTCGTATACCGCCACCGTCGGCTCCGGCAGCTACCTGGCGAGGATCCACCTCGCCGAGCTGCGGCGCGCCGAGGGAGACCTCGAGCGCGCGATCGAGCAGCTCGAGCACTGCGCGCGCGAACATCCGCAGTTCGTCGGCTCGGTGCTGCCCTACTCGAGCGCGCTCCTGGCACATGGCCTGGCTCCCGACGCTGTCGTGCGCGAGCTGGAACGTCATATGCCCGAGCCGACGCCGGCTGCTCGGTTCATGCTCGCCACGGCGCTTTATGAGGCCGGCGCGACGAGCGCCGGCGAGACGCAGTTCAGGGCGGTGCTCGAGCGTCAGCCGCATTCGGGACGTGCGCGCGTGGCGCTCGCCGAGACGTTGCTCGCGCAGCGGCGCTACGGCGAGGCCGCCGACGCCGCAGCGGCACTTCCAGACGACGATCCGCTGGCAGTGCTCGCGCGTCGCAGCGAGCTGTTCGCACGGATCGCGGGCGCGGACCACTCCGGTGCGGCCGCCGCGCTGAAGCGCGCCGGTGCCGCGGGGATCGAGCGCGCGGAGCTCGACCTGTTCACCGCGTGGTTGCAGCTCGCCACGCGCAACGAGACCGACGTCGAGCTGGTGGAAGGCGCCGTGCCGCCGCTGGCGGTCATGCTCGAGGCGTTGCTGCGCGTCCATGATTTCGAGACCTTCGAAACGCTGCTCGCGCTGCTGCAGCGCGCCCCCGTCACGCAGCGCGAGCGCCACGAGTTGCTCGCCGAGATATATTGCCGCCGCGGCTTCGTGGCCTCGGCGGCGCAGGAGTGGATGGCGGTTTGTCGGCAGGAGCCCGACGCGCGCGCGCTGCTGGGCCTCGCGCGCATCGCCGTGGCCCGGGGCATGCGGCGCGAGGCGAGCCAGTTCGCCGCGGCGGCGCTGTCTCACGATCCCGGCAACGACGACGCGACCAGCCTGCTCTCGCAAGCTGTCATCGGCTAGTCGACGGAGGTCTCAGAGTGCGATTCGAGCAAAGCATGTCGCAGTTGGAGGAGATCCTTCAAGTTTCCGCGAACGACGTCGATGAACACGATGAATGCAAGCGCGAGGCGGCCCATGGATTGGACCGCGTAACCACGTTTTCAGGGAGAAAACGCCATATGAGCTCGCCTATCCTGCCCATCGAGGGCAACCTGAGCCTGTCGAGTACTTTGAGCCCGTCGAGCACGCAGACGCCAGCAGATACGAACACCGAGCAGATCGTTGCGTCGATCTCAGGTTTCGCGACCGGCGAGAGCCCGCAGGACGTCGTCGCGAGCAGGGGCGGCCCGCCGCCGCACGTGCTCGAGCAGATCACGACCGCCGGTACAGTTCACGACGAGCTGCGCGACGGCGGCCACAGCGTCCGCTTCCTGACAGCCGCTGACGGGCGCACCTCGATCGAGATCCACGACCCCGACGGCAACCGGCTGCGCAGCCTCTCGATCGCCGAGACGCTGGACATCGCGGCCGGAAGGCCGCTGGAGTAGGGCGCCCGCCGTGTCAACCTCATCGCTCGGCCTCAACCCCGCGACGAGTGGGGCGCCGATCAGCGTCTCGGGTCTTGCATCGGGCCTTGAAACGAGCAGGATAATCGCGGCGCTGATGGGGGTCGAACGCGAGCCCCTCACGCACCTGAGCAGCGAGCAGCAGAAGCTGCAGTCCGAGCAGAGCCAGCTGCAGGGAATCCAGGCCAGCCTGCAGCGGCTCGCCGCCGTGACCTCCGAATTCAGCGCCCCGTCGCTGTTCGAAAGCTCGCAGACGGCCACCTCGAACGAACCGGCGCGGGTTAGCGCCGTCGTCAGCTCCGGTGCCGGCGTCGGCGGCTACGAGGTCGAAGTCACACAGCTCGCCAACTCCGCGCAGCGGACATTCGCGTTCACGAGTCCCGCGAGCGAACAGACCGTCACGATCGACGGCCACGAATTCGAGCTGCAGACCGGCGAGAGCGCCAAGCAATTCGCCAGCGCGATCAACTCCAACAAGACCGCGACGGTCTACGCCGCGGTGGTCGAAGGCGAAGTTGTGCTGTCGAACCGGGTCACCGGCAAGACCGGCGGAGAATTCATCAAAGTCACGGGCGCAGCGCTGAAAGAAAAGGCGGGGAGCGAACGCGAAGGCAAGGAAGCCGAATTCACCGTCGACGGTGTCGAAGGCAAGTCGAGCTCGAACACGGTCACCAACGCGATCGCCGGCGTCACGCTGACGCTTGGCGGTCTCACTCCGCAGGGGCCCGTCACGATCGACGTGCAGGCACCCGGCGCTAACGTCGGCGCGATCGAAGCTCAGGTGAAGGCATTCGTCGGCGCGTACAACTCGACGGTCGAACTGATCCAGGCGAAACTCGCCACGAGGGCTCCCGCGAACCCCAGGAGCGCCGAACCGGGAGTCGGGGCGCTGTTCGGCGATCTCGAACTCACGAGCATGCTCGACAACATGCGCGTGGCGATGTACGAACCGATCTCCGGGCTCGAAGCAGGCATGTCGAGCCCGTTCGACATCGGCATCAGCACCGGCGCGCCGGCCGGCGAAGCGGTGAGCTCGCAGTCATCGCTGGAGGGACTCCTGACGCTCGATCCGGCCAAGCTCGCAGAAGCCGTCGCAGCCAACCCGACCGGCGCGCAGAAGATGCTGCAGACGTGGTCAGGGCAGCTGCAGAGCCAGATCGAAGTCGCCGCGAACGCGGGCGGCTCGCTCGACTCGAGGATCACAGGTGACGGCGAACAGATCTCGCAGCTGACGCGCCAGATCAACTCGATGAACGAAACGCTCGCGGTCCGCGAAAAAGGGCTGCAGGCCACATACGCCAGGCTGGAAGGCGTGATCTCGCGCAACTCCGCGCAGAGCTCGTGGCTGGCGACCCAGGCTGAAGCGCTGAGCAACTCCAAACCGTAGCCCTCGCAGGGCTCAACATTCTCTGACTCGCGCCGATGATGGGCATGAGATGCCCAACGCCACGGCCTCTTCCCAGACCGCCTACCGTCGGGGCACGGTGATGGCGGCGACCCCGGCGCAGCAGGTGGTGCTGCTCTACGACGGCGCCCGCCGCTTCCTGAGCCAGGCGGCCGTCGCCATGGGCGACGGCGATATCGAGCGCGCGCACACCACCCTGCGCTACGCGGAACGGATCATCAGCCACCTCGACGGGACGCTCGATTTCGACCAGGGCGAGCTGCCGCAGCAGCTGCACTCGATCTACCAGTTCTACCTCTCGCACCTGGGCGCGGCGCGCCTGCGGCAGGACCGGGCGAAGCTCGAAGAGGTCTCAGACCTCCTGGGCGAGCTGCGCGATGCCTGGAACCAGATCGCCAGCGAGGCGGAGGGCGCCTCCGCTCCGATCCTCGGCGGATCGCAGCTGGAGCGCGCGTGAGCGCTGCGGCGCTCGCCGGCGGCTGCGAGCCAGAGCTGGCGCCCTACGAGGCGCTTTACGCACACGCCGAGCTCGAACTCGAGCTCGCCGGCAGGTGCGAGATGGAGAGCCTGGCCGCGCTGGGCGCGCGCTGGGACGAGCTGGTCGCCGGCATGCCTGCGCATCCCCCCGCTGGCGCCGCCGAGCTGCTCCAGCGCGCGCAGCTCATCCACGAGCGCACGCGCATCGAGCTGAGTCGCGTGCGCGAGGCGCTGCTCGACGAGCTCGCGACCACCAGGCGCGCGCGTCGTACGGCCAACGGCTATGCCGGGCAGTTGACCTCCCGGCCGCGGCTCGACCGCAGCGCGTAGCGACGCATCGGTGGCCGACCTTTAAAGGCCCTGTCAGATCGTGGTGAAGCTGCGCGCGGAGACTACGGTGCCAGTCGGCGCCGCAGTGTTGGTCACTGCGATCGAGCCGGTGCCCGCCGCGGACGGAACAACCGCTTTGAGTTTTGTCGAGCTGACGTACGTGACGCTGGTGGCGGGAACCCCATTGAAGCTGACTTTCGAGCTTGGCTCGAAGCCGACCCCGTCGATCGTCACGGTGCTCGCGGGTGGGTCTTTGAGGGGACTGAAGGACGCCAGTGACAGCGTCGGCTTGAATTCGCTCACGCTCGTGGCCGTGCCGCCCGGCGTCGCCACCGCGAGAGTCCCTGCCAGTGTGCCGTTCGGCACGGTCGCTTCGATCTGGGTGGAGGAACGGACCGTGAAGGTGGCTTTGAGCCCGTGGAAGCGCACCGCGCTGGCCCCGTTGAGTGCCGTCCCGGTGATCGTCACCGAGCTGCCCGTAAGACCCGAGCTCGGAGTGAAGGAGGTGATCGCGGGCACGTCGGAGAGGACCGCGGCAGTCTGCGTGGAGACAGCCGGTGATCCGCCCCCGGACGCATTGCTGGCGATCTCCTGCACGCGGATCGTCGAGCCGACGGAGCTTGCCGGGAGCTTGTAGGTCGATCCGGTCGCGCCGGTGATCGCCACGCAGCCGCCGCCCGACGCGTTGCATTGCATCCAGCGCTCTGCGTAGGCGGTGGGGCTGTCGCTCCAGTCGCCGTGGGTCACGCTCAGCGTCTGGCCCTGCTCAGGCGTGCCGGTGATCGTCGGTGCGCTCACGTCGGCCGGGCTGACGCCTGCAGTGAAGGCGGCCAGGCCGATCGGGCTTCCCACGCCTGTCGGGCCGTCGTAGCCGGTTGCCGCCTGGCAGGAGGTGGCGCCACTGCAGGAGCCGTTGCTCCCGGAGCGGACGTCATACAGAGCGTTGGCGTTGCCGCGATTGGAGTAGAGGGTCTGTGCGGGGTAGGCGACGCCGTGCGCGCCCCCCGCCAGTCCGAACTCGGCGGCGATGACCGGCGAGGCCAACGACGTGCCGCCCCACACGCCCCAGCCTGTCGGGTAGCCCTCGGGCGAGGGCGTGCTGTCGTAGATGTCGACCCCGGTGTAGGGGTTGGCGACGGCCGCGACGTCCGCGACCGAGCGCGAGCTCGCGCACTCCGTGGCCGCGAAGTTCGCCACTTCGCTTTGCCACAGTGGCGCCGCGAAGGCGACGCTGCAGCCGCTGCCCGCACCTTCCCACACCGTGCTGCTCCACGTTTCGCCGGATTGGTTCAGCGTCGTCCCGCCGACGGCGACGACGTCCGGGGAGCTGGCGGGGAAGTTGGCGGCTTCTACGCCGCCGCAATGCTCGTTGAAGTAGCCACAGTCTCCCGAGGAGGCCGTGATCACGACACCTGGGTGGTTGTACGGGCCGTTGTAGCTCGCATAATTGGATTGCTCGGCGCCGCCGTAGGAGTTGCTGATCTCCGTCGCGCCTGCGCTCACCGCCGCGTTGACCGCCGTCCCGAGGCTCACGAAGGACGAGTCGTTGGCCTCGAGGAGCAGCACGCGACAGCTCTGACAGACCGCGTGAGCCGTCTGTACGTCGAGCGATATCTCGGTCGCCCAGCCGCCTTCGCTGGCAGGGAGCGGGCTCGTCTGTCCCGCTTGGTTGACCTTGCGGAAGCAGCCGTTTGCGCTCGTGCATTCGGGGAGACCGAACTGCCTGTCGTAGACCCCGAGATCGGCTTCTGCGGTGGGATCGTTGTACGCGTCGACGATCGCAATCGTCTGCTGGGCGGACGGGAACGTCACCGTCGGGAGGGCGTAGGCGGCGTGCAGCTGCTGCGGGGTGAGACCTCCCGCGATCGGCGATTTGTTCGTTATCGCGGGCGCGCCCGCGGCAGCTTCCGCGGCCTGTCTGCGCGCGTTCGCTTTCAGGTCGCCCCCCGTGAGCGAGGCCGTCACGAGCCGAATTCCAAGGCATCCGGCTGAGCCCGCATGGGGTGCCGTGCACGCGTTCTGAGGCCAGAACGCTGATCGCGACAGCGATGCGGAGGCGGACGGGCTCGTCGCCAGCGCGAGCAAGCCGGCGCACAGCAGGCCCGACGCGCTTCGAGCCAGATGGCGGTGGAGGTGTCGCTGAGCCCGAGGACTTGAGATTTCGCCGCTGCTGCCGATCACTTGGTGGCGATCCATGGCTGGAACGTCGGCCGTGTGCGCCGTCGTCGTGATGCCGCAGCGAGTGGCGTGGACGTCTCGGCAGCGAGGTCGTCCTCGGTGCAACGCGCCGTGCAGTGGGTGCTCTCGCACGGTTGCCGGCCGGCGCCGGTTGCCCTAAAGGTCCGCCGCCGCCGGCCGATCAAGAGGGCGGCCCCTCGATGGCCGAGCAGTCAACGACCTCAGGGAGAGCGTCGGTTTTTTCAGCCCAGGGAGGGCGGAAAGGACACCATTCCAATGGCTCTCGTCGATTCCACCCAGCAGTTGCTGGAGGCTGCCATGCGCGGCTCCTGGCAGCGCGAGACGGCGCTGACGAACAACGTCGCCAACGCCGACACCCCCGGCTATCAGCCCCAGGAAGTCAACTTCGAGTCCGCGTTGCAGGGTGCGATCAACGGCGGAGCCTCGCCCGGTGAAATGCAGTTCCAGACGGTCACGCGGCCACAGGAAGCGGGTCCGAACGGCACCGGGGTCAGCGTCGACGCAGAAGCCGCGAAGCTCGCCGAAAACGCCCTCGACTACGAGGCGCTGACGAAGGTCATCGGTGCCCGCGACGGCATCATCCGCTCGGCGCTGGGCGCGCCCCCCGCCTGATGGGCCTCTTCGACGCGATCGGCATCGCCGGCAGCGGCCTGACGGCCGACCGCATCCGCATGGACGTGACGGCCGAGAACCTCGCGAACGCCGACACCACCAAGGCGGCCAACGGCCTGCCCTACAAACGTCAGGAGGTCGAGCTGGCGCAGGTCGGAACGAGCAAATTCGGTGGCGCGCTCTCCAGCGCGTTCCAGCAGAACGGTCCACAGCCCGGCGGCGTCCAGGTCACAGGCATCGTCGCCGACGCCACGCCGGGCCAGCAGGTCTATGACCCAGGCAATCCGGAAGCCAACGCGCAGGGTTATGTGACGATGCCGAACGTCAGCACGGTCACGGAAATGACGGACCTGATCGCCGAGTCACAGGCCTACCAGTCCGACGTGACCGCGATGCAGACGGCCAAGTCGATGTTCTCCTCAACGCTCGGGCTGCTCAAGTGATCATCCCGCCGATTGGAGGACTCGGTGCTGGAGTGTCGGTCAATCCGGCCGAAGGCCTCGCGCAGAGCGGCCAAGCGACCGGTGCGGTGGGCGCCGGGGCGGAAGCGGGTGCGGTGGGCGCCGGGGCGGAAGCGGGCGCAGTCGGCGCCGGGGCGGAAGCGGGCGGCTTCGGCGGCCAGCTCACCGAAGCGATCTCCTCGCTGGAGCAGAGCCAGAACAGCGCCTCTGCGGCCTCGCAGGCCCTCGCCACCGGCAAGGTCGCGGACCCGGAGGCCGCGGTAGTCACGGTCCAGGACGCGCAGCTGTCGATGGAACTCGCCTCGCAGCTCCGCAACAAGGCCACCGAAGCGACCACCAGCATCTTCAACACCCAGGTCTGATCGATGCCCTTCGCCCAGCTCGCCTCCAGGCTCACCCCCCGCGGATGGATGGTCGCCGGCGGCGTGGCTGTCGCGGCGATTCTCTTCATCTACCTGTTCGTGCACACGGTCTCCCAGCCGAGCTACTCCACGCTGGCCAGCGGCATCGAACCGTCCCAGACGGGCAAGATCACGAGCACGCTGAGCGCCCAGGGGATCAGCTACGAACTCCAGAACAACGGCACGGCGATCGCCGTGCAATCAAACGAGGTCGCCAAGGCGCGCGTGGCCCTGGCCGGGGCGAACCTGCTCGGCAACACCCAGCCCGGGTTCTCGCTGTTCGAAAAAGGAAAACTGGGTGAAAGCAACTTCCAGCAGCAGGTGACCTACCAGCGTGCTCTGCAGGGACAGCTGGCCGAAACGATCGACAGCGTTCAGGGCGTCTCCGGCGCCCAGGTCGAGCTCGTGCTGCCGAGCTCCCAGAACCAGATCTTCGGCGAAACCCAGAACACGTCCTCGGCCGCCGTGCTGCTGTCGGGCACGAGCTCGCTCGACGCCGGCTCGGTGCGCGGGATCGCGCAGCTCGTCGCCTCGAGCGTCCCCGGGCTGCAGCTGAACAAGGTCACGATCACCGACTCCACCGGCCAGTTGCTGTGGCCGGCCGCCGGCGGCGCCGGCGGAGGGGGCGGCAGCGAAGTCCAGGAAGCACAGCAGCGCTACGACCAGAGCATGGCGGCGAGCCTGGACGCGATGCTCGCGCAGACGCTCGGCGTGGGCAAGGCACAGGTGCTGGTGTACGCCAACATGAACGTCAACAAGACGAGCAAGGAATCGCTCGAATACGGCAAAACCGGCACGCCGACCCAGCAGAGCAAAGAGATCGAAACGCTCACCGGCACCGGCACCGGCGCGGGCGGCGTGACGGGCACCGCCAACCTCAACGCGGCTGCGGGGGGCGCCAGCGGGAAATCCAACTTCAAGCACGAAACGACGACCTCGACGCTCGGGGTCAACAGGACGGTCACGCATTCGACGATCGCGCCCGGCGCGGTCGAAAGCCAGCACGTGTCGGTGCTGCTCGACAAATCCGTGCCGGCGGCTGCGCTGCCGGCGATTCGCGAAGCGGTCACCAACGCCGCGGGTGTGCAGACGAAACGCGGCGACACGATCTCGATCGGCCAGGTGGCGTTTGCCAAGTCGGCGACGTCGGCGGCGGCGAGCAGTCCACTGAGCGCCGCCAAGTACGTGCTGCTCGGGCTGGGCGCTCTGATCTTCCTGTTCTTCACGACGCGGTCGCTCCGCAAGCGTGAAAGGGAGACGATCGACGAGCCTGTGTGGCTACGCGAGCTCGAGGCTCCGATGCGGCTGTCGGAGCTCGAACGCGAGACCAGCCCGAGGCAGGCCCCCGTCATGGCTGGCATCGGGCCCGCGAGCAGGCCGGGTGCCGCCAACGGCATCGCCGACGAATCCGACGACAGCATCCGCAGGCAGGTCGAGCAGCTCGTCGACACCAACCCTGACCGCGTCGCCCAGCAGCTGCGCAGCTGGATGCAGGAGAGCTAGCGGCGATGGCGGGTGACGCTCCAGCCGAGCTGCTGCCGGCGCTGGCGCCCGCTCCCGGCAAGACCCTGCCGGCGACCATCGCCGATCTTCCGGGGACCCGCAAGGCGGCGGTCCTGATGGCGGCGCTCGGGGCTGAGCGCGCCGCCAACGTGCTGCAGCTGATGGGCGAGGAAGAGATCGAGAACCTGTCGATGGAGATGGCCAGCCTGAACGCGGTCGGCCCCGAGACGACCGACTCGATCTTCTCCGAGCTCGCGGCGCTGTCGCGGAGGGACGCGGGTGCATCCGGAGGCATGGAGTTCGCTCGGGGCGTGATCGAACGCGCGCTCGGACCCGAGCGCGCCGCTGAACTGCTCGGGCGCATGTCAGCGCGCGCCGAGACGCCCCCGTTCGAGTTCCTGCAGCGCGTTCCGCCAGAGCGCACCGCGGCGCTTCTGCGCAGCGAGTCTCCACAGACGATCGCGCTGATCCTCGCCAGCCTGCAGACCTCGAGCGCGGCGCAGGTGCTCGCGCGCCTGCCCGAGCGCCAGCAGCCGGACATCGCGCTGCGGATCGCCCGCATGGGCGAGACGAGCGCGCAGGTCGTCCAGCAGGTCGAGGACGTCATCCGCCACAAGCTCACAGCCGTCGCCGAGCGCGAGTACTCGGCCGCCGGCGGTACCAAGACGCTCGCCGAGATCCTCAACCACTCCGACCGCACCACCGAGCGCGCGGTGCTCGAGAAGCTCTCCACGACCGACAAGGACCTCGCCGAGGAGGTGCGCAGCATGCTGTTCGTCTTCGAGGACATCGTCAAGCTCGAAGAGCGCGCCGTTCAGCAGGTCCTGCGCGAGGCCGACCAGAAGGACCTCGTGCTGGCGCTCCGCGGAGCGCCGGAGAACGTCAAGGAGGTCGTGTTGAAGAACATGTCCGAGCGCGGCGCGGAGATGATCAAGGAAGAGATGGAGATCCAGCCGCCGCAGCGCAAGCGTGACATCGACGCGGCGCAGAGCCGCATCGTTGCGGTCGTGCGCCAGCTCGAGGAGGCCGGCACGATCGTGATCGCGAGCGACAGCGAGGACGAGAGCGAAGCAGTTGTCTGACGCGCCCGTCAGCTACGCCTACGAGCATCTGGAGCCTTCGCAGGCGCCGCCCCGCGACGCGGCCGCGCGGCTGCTCGCGCAGGCGAGCGCCGAGGCCGAGCAGATCCGCGAGCTCGCGCGTGCGGAGGGCTATGAGCAGGGCCGCGCCGCCGGACACGAGCAGGGCATGGCGGAGGTCGCGAACGCGGCGGGTGCACTCGACGAGGCTGTGCAGGCGCTTGGAGCGTTGCGCGTGGAAACTGTGCAGACAGTCGAAAAGGACTCCATCAAGCTGGCGATCGCGCTCTCGAACAAGATCCTCATGGGCGCGCTGCAGGCGCGTCCGGAGCTGGTGATCGAGGTAGTGCAGGGAGCTCTGCGACGCATCAGCGACAGGCGCACGATCACCGTACTCGTCAACCCCGCCGACCTCGAAGTCGTCAAGGGGGCGGTGGGGCGGCTGACAGGCCAGGGCAGCGGTGTCGATGTGTGCGACGTACAGGCCGACGAGCGTGTTGAGCCGGGCAGCGCGATCGTACGCACCGGCGAGGGCGAGGTGGACGCCGGGGTGTACACGCAGCTGGAGCGGGCCAGCGAGGTGGCCGCCGCGGCGCTCGAGGCTGACGGGCAGGCTGCGTGAGAGCGAGGCCGGGATGAGCGCGAACGGACCGGCCCCGCTGCTCGAACGAGCCACCGAGGCGATCCGTGACGCCGATCTCGCCAGGCGTCGAGGCTTCGTCACAAACCTGATCGGGCTGATCATCGAGGTCACCGGCTTGCAGGCTGAGGTGGGCGAGCTGTGTCTCGTCGGCACGGAGCGCAACCGCGAGCCGGTGTCCGCCGAGGTGGTCGGCTTTCGGGACGGGCGTACCCTGTTGATGCCGCTCGGCGAGCTGACCGGCATCGGCCCTGGCACGCGTGTGCTTGCCAGCGGCGCCCCGTTTCGCGTCGCCGTCGGCGAGCAGCTGCTGGGGCGCATAGTCGACGGCCTTGGTGACCCGCAGGACGTACGCGCGCCGTCCGGGCCGCTGCTCGAGAGGCTGCGTAGCCCGCAACCGGTTCTGCGCCGCTCGACGATCGCCGCGCCCCCGAGCGCGCTCTTGCGACCGCGCATAAGCGAGCGCGTCGGCCTGGGCGTGCGGGCGCTGGACGGGCTGGTGCCGTGCGGACGCGGACAGCGCCTCGGCATCTTCGCGGGCTCCGGTGTCGGCAAGTCCTCGCTGCTGGGCATGATCGCGCGCTCGACCAGCGCGTCGATCAACGTGATCGCGCTCGTGGGCGAGCGCGGCCGCGAGGTGCGCGAGTTCGTCGAGCGCGATCTCGGCGACGCGCTCGAGCGCTCGGTCGTGGTCGTCGCGACCTCCGACCAGCCTGCGCTCGTGCGCATCAAGGCGGCGTTCACCGCCACGACGATCGCGGAGTACTTCCGCGATCAGGGCCATGACGTGATGCTGATGATGGACTCGGTGACGCGCTTTGCGATGGCGCAGCGCGAGGTGGGCCTCGCGATCGGCGAGCCGCCCGCGACGCGCGGCTACACCCCGAGCGTGTTCGCGCTGCTCCCACGCCTGCTGGAGCGCGCGGGCACGAGCGCGAGCGGCTCGATCACCGGCCTCTACACGGTGCTCGTCGACGGCGACGACATGAACGAGCCGATCGCGGACGCCGTGCGCTCGATCCTCGACGGGCACGTGGTGCTGTCCCGCTCGCTCGCCCACTCCGGGCACTACCCCGCGATCGACGTGCTGCAGAGCGTCTCGCGCCTGATCGGCGAGATCGTCTCGCCGGAGATCGCGCAGGCCGGGCAGCATCTGCGTGCGGCGCTCGCCGTGCTGCGCGACAAGGAAGACCTCGTCTCGATCGGCGCCTACCAGCCCGGCAGCGACCCCGCGCTCGACGTCGCGCTCGCGCATCGGACTCGCATCGAGCGCTTCCTGCGCCAGCCCGTACTCGAGCGAAGCGACCCGTCGCGGACCGACGCCCAGCTGCTCGAGCTCGGCAATTCGCTGGCGAGCGAGCTCGAGCGTGCCAGCGGCGAGATACCTGACGCCGAGGAGGTCTCGCCGGAGAGCGGCGGCATGGGGAGCGCGCCGGCATACGACGCCGGGCCGCCCGCGATCCCGGCGCTTGGATTGGGCATCTGAGATGAGCTCTCCTCGACACTCAAGTACCGAGCGGCTCGACCGATAACCAGGCCGTGGCCGGATCTGCATTCCGCTTCCGTCTCGAGCGCGTACGCGCCGTGCGTGAGCGCAAGGAGAAGCTCGCCCAGGGCGAGCTCGCGGCTGCGCTCTCGCGGCGCTCGAGCAGCGTCGCAGAGCTGCGCTCGGCCGACGCCAACCTCGAACACGCCGTGGAGGAACAGCGCAGCGTTGCCATCGAGCGCGAGGCGGTGAGCGCGACCGACCTGCTCGCGCGTCAAGCGTTTCTCGAGCGCGTGGAGTCGCAGCGCAGGCTGCGCGCCAGCGAGCTCGAGCAGCGCGAGCTGGAGGTCGCCGAGCGCGACACCGAGCTGGCGCAGGCAGCGAGCGAGCACGAGATGCTCGTCCGTCTCAAGGAGCGCCATCGCAGCGAGCACGATCGCGAGGCGGCTCGCCGCGAGCAGGGCGTGCTCGACGAGATCGCCTCCAACCGCTTTCGCCGGAGCCCGGCATGAGCACCCAGACGGTGAGCCCCGCGACCGCCGGTGTCCCCGCCGGCGAGACTGCGATCCTCGCGCGAATAGCGCAGCTGCAGGCATTGATCGAATCGGCGCGCCAGGTTGCAAACGGTGGCCTCATCTCGACCGGCGGCACCGCCTACACGGCGCCGCAGAGCGCCGGGACCGACTTCGCCTCGGCGCTGCAGGCTGCGACCAGCGCCGACGTCGCGAGCACGCAGGCTCCTGCTCTCCCCGGCACCGGGGCAGCGGGGTTGCCTCCCCGCAGCCCCTCCAGGGCACCGGCATGAGCGCCGAAGGCGGCGAATACGAAGCCCTGATCGACCAGGCCGCCGCGCGCAACGGCCTCGACCCTGCCGTGCTACACGGTCTGATCGAGCAGGAGTCTGGCTTCGACCCGAACGCCACGAGCAGCGCCGGCGCGTCGGGCCTCACGCAGCTGATGCCCGGCACCGCGTCCTCGCTGGGGGTCGCCAACCCACTCGACCCCGCGGAATCGATCGAAGGCGGGGCGCGCTACCTCGGCGGCCTGATGGCCCAGTTCGGAGGCAACGCCGAAGACGCGCTCGCCGCATACAACGCGGGACCCGGCGCCGTGCAGCAGTACGGCGGCGTGCCGCCGTACTCGGAAACGCAGAGCTACGTCGCCAAAGTGCTCGCCAACGCCGAAGCCTTCCGCCAGTCGCACCCGACGAGCACGACCGGGACGCTCGCATGAGCGTCGAACCAACGCTCCTGTTGGCGCCGAGCGCGCCGCCACCGAGCTCCGGCGCGCAGCCGGGGGCCCCGCCACCGGGCGGGAAGCTCTTCCGGAGCGCGCTCGACGAACATTCGGCCCGGACCGCAAACGCGGAAGGCCAGGAACAGAAGAGCAGCGAGGCGAACGGCGGCGAAAGGCCCGACGAACGCCACCGCACACGCCCAAGCGA
Organism: uncultured Solirubrobacteraceae bacterium; assembly: GCA_963827455.1. Lineage (GTDB taxonomy): Bacteria > Actinomycetota > Thermoleophilia > Solirubrobacterales > Solirubrobacteraceae > Palsa-744. The sequence continues at coordinate 68,813 of CAWHAW010000020.1, forward strand.
CGCGACTGGGCTCGACGGGGCCGAAGGCGCCGCCGCCGCGACGCCGCGCGCAGCGGCCGAGGCCAAGAGCAGCTCGACGGGTGCTCCGTCCTCGTCCGCGGCGCCGTCGCCGCGCGCAAGCACCGGAGCAGGCGCAGGGGCTCCGGCGAAGGCCGCCTCCGAGGACGTGGCCGTCGCGCCCCACTCCTCGCCCTCGAGCTCGACGCGCGCCGACACGCCCGTCACCTCGACCGCCGACCCGGTCGCGCTCGCCGGCTCCTCGGACGCGCAGCACGAGCCGGGCGCGAAGACCGCTTCCGTCGGTGCGAACACGGATGACACTGCGATTCGGGCAGGTGCAGACGCCTCGCGGACCGCGACGGTCACCCCGGCCGCTGCGACGGCCTCCCGGACCAGCTCCTCGGCCGCCGCGTCCAAATTTGCGACGAGCTCCGCCGCGGGGACCGCCCCGTCCGGCTCGAGCTCCGCACAGCCCGCCGCTACGCGCGCCGCCGCCGCCAAGGCCGAACCTGCAGGGTCCGCGCGCTCGGCCCCGGCGTCCGCGACGGATGTGCCGGCGGCGGGGCCCTTGAGGACCGCCGCGTCAGGCGCCGCCGGGACAGCCGTCCAGACGGGCCAGGCCCTCCCCGCCAAGGAGCCGGCTGCGGACGACGCCATTTCCGGCGAGGGTGCCGGATCGCCCGCGAGCAGCGCGAGCACGCAGTCGGTGCAGCCTCCCCTGAGCTCACCGGCGACGCCGCGTACGCCGGCTGCCGGCACGGCCGGCTCCTCCGCGCATGCCGCCGGCCCCACAGCCGGGCCGAGCATTCACGGCTCCGGCAACGGTGGCGCCGCCGGCAACGCTCAGACGAGCGACAGGGAGGGCGCTCAGGCCAACGCGGGTGGGCCCGCCAACGCCAAGCCCCGGCGCCGGCGCTGCGACCGCGAGAGCGTCTGTCGCGAGCACTTCGAGCCGCGCGCGCGTAGCCGCTACGACGGCCGCCGCACAGGCAGCCGCGCCACCAGCCACGGGGGCGGCTGCGGGAGCATCCGCCGCGAGCCCCGCGCCGTCGCTCGGCGCGGGCGCCCAGGCACCGGCGAGCGCGCCAGCGGCGGGCGCCGCCGCGAACGCGCCCAACGCGTCCGGCGTCGGCATGCACGAGCTGATCGAGTCGATCAACGCCACGCTTGAGATCGCCGTCCGCCAGGGGGCCACCCAGGCGCGGATTGCGCTCCACCCCGAAGAGCTCGGCCAGATCAACATCCGCCTCACCCAGACCAGCCAGGGCCTGCTGGCGCGCGTCAGCGCCGAGACGCCGGCGGCCGCACAGGCGCTCGCGGCCGGTCGCGCGGAGCTGCATCAGTCGCTGAGCTCGCTCGGCGTGTCGGTGTTGCGGTTGGACATCGGCTTCGGGCAGGCTGAATCCGGCGATCGCGAAGGCCGCTTCGCCGGCGACCCGAACTTCCCCGGTGCCTCGAGCTCCGCGCGCGCGTCATCCAGCCTCGAAGAGCTCGACAGCCCCGACGCGGCTCAGTCCGACGCCGCGGTGCCGTCGGCTTCACTGACCGGCGGCGCGCTCGTCGACGTGCTCGCCTGAGACCCCACGAAAGGACCCCCGCCATGACAAGCCCAATCGCAACCGCCGCCTCTGCAGGCGCCTCCGCCCCGACGGCGAGCGGAAGCCCGAGCAGCATCCTCGGTCAGAACGACTTCCTGAAACTGATGGTCGCCCAGCTGCAGGCCCAGAACCCCCTGGAACCCGGCAACGCCAACGAATTCGTCAACGAGCTCGCGCAGATGACCCAGGTCGAGCAGACGACGAACCTGGCAAACGCCACCGAGCTCTCCGGCGCGGTCCAGCTGATCGGGCGCAGCGTCTCCTACAACAGCTCTGCGGGCCTTCCGGCGAGCGGCGTCGTGCAGAGCGTGCAGTCAGACGCCTCCGGCACGACGGTGACCGTCGAAGGCGTTCCCGGCGTGACCCTCGCGAGCATCACGGACGTCAGTTGAGCCCGATCTCGAACCCGGCGCTCGTTCCGCCCGGCGGCCTCGCCGCCCCGGCTACGCCCGTCCGGCAGGGCGCCAAGCCGCCGGCGCCCGGCGCGCCCAGCGCACCCGCGGCCCCCGGTCAGGCCGGCTCGTTCGCGGACGCCCTTACGCAGGCCGGCCAGGGCCAGCAGCTCAACTTCTCAAAGCACGCACTCGCGCGCGTTGAACGTCGAGGCATCGACCTCGACGCGAACACCCTCGGGCGGCTTTCGCAGGGCGTGCAACGCGCCGCGAGCAAGGGCTCGCGCGACTCCCTCGTACTTGTCGACGGCACCGCGTTCGTGGTGTCCGTCAGCAACCGCACGGTGATCACGGCCGTGGGATCCGAACACATGAAGGACAACGTGTTCACCAACATCGACAGTGCCGTCATCGCATGAGGCGGGCGGCGACAACCGACAACGGCCGGACCTCTCCGAGGAGGCCGCGAAAGGCAGGGCAGTCAGGATGATGGCAGGAATGTATGCCGCGATCAGCGGCCTCGATGCGAACCAGACAATGCTCAACGCGACCGCGAACGATCTCGCGAACGTCAACACGGTGGGCTACAAGGCCGTCAGCGTGACGTTCGCGAACTCGCTCACGCAGGTGCTTCGCGGCGCATCCGGCGTGACACCCACCAACGGAGGAACCAACCCGGAGCAGGTCGGCCTGGGCGCGCAGGTGCAGGCGACCGTCAACGAAATGACCGAGGGCGCGTTCCAGTCCACCAGCAACCCGCTCGACGTCGCGATCGAGGGTCCCGGCTTCCTACGCGTGGGACCGGGTGCGCCGGTCGAAGCAGAACTCACGAAAAACATCCCCGCGAACGTCGCCTACACGCGTGCCGGAGATCTGACGACGAACACGTCGGGCTACCTGACGACGCAGGGTGGCGAATACGTGATCGGCCGCAACGCCGTCGTGGCGAGCGAATCCGAAACCGGCGACACCTACGAACCCGGCAAAGAAGACACCTACCTCCTGATCCCCCCGGGATCGAGCAACGTGTCGATCGGCCAGGACGGATCGGTCAGCTACACCGACGAGAACAAAGAATCGAAACAGTACCTGCAGCGGGTAACAGCCGGATACCTCTCGCTTGCGACGTTCGCCAACGAAACCGGCCTCGAACGTCTCGGCGGCTCGCAGTGGGCGCGCACGGCCAACTCAGGCGCTCCGATCATCAACACTCCCGACACGCCGGGATTCGGCTCGACCGTCGGTGGCGAGCTCGAGCAGTCGAACGTCGATCTCGCGACCGAGATGACGAACATGATCACCGCCGAGCGCGGCTACCAGGCCAACTCGCGCGTGATCTCCACGGCGGACGAAATGCTGGCGACGCTCGTGACTATGCACTAGCCGCAGAACTTCCACGAGACGCGCAGCTTCCGCGCTCGCCTGAGCGCGGGAGCGATCGAAACCAGATTGCCGTGAAAGGAGGGCAGCGAGCAGGGACAACTCCGAGGAGCCCTGGGGTGGGGCGGCTTACGCAGCCGTCCCACCCTGTGGCTAAGCTTCTGTAGGAGGGGGTGTGTAACCCGATGATCACGCTCAACCGGCTCGGTCACAGCGACGAGCCGTTCCATTTGAATCCGGACATGATTGTTACGATCGAGTCCACGCCCGACACCGTGATCACGCTGGCGACCGGCGCAAAGGTCGTGGTGGCCGAGACGCCCGCCGACGTCGCCGCGTCCGTCCACGACTACCGCGCCGAGGTGCTCGCCGAAGCGTTCCGGCGCCGGACGCCCCAGCGACAGGCGCCGGGCACCTCCGGCCCGCGCGAGCCCGCGCGCGAGCCGGTCCATCTCGCCGCGGTCGACGACGACCCCGCGTCGTCCTGAAAGGGCAGTCCGCGTCGTCCGGTAAGCCGTTCGTGCACGTCCGGCGGTCAAAACTGAAGGATTTTCTGCGAACGCCGATGAAGGCAATCGATGAAGGCTTCAACGGCCATCGGCATAGGAGTGGCCTTCGGCTCCCTGATGATGAGCTCGCTCATGGGCGGGACGAGCCCTGCGTCGTTCATCGACATTCCCGCGCTGATGATCATCATCGGCGGAACCGGCGGCGTGACGCTCGCGAGCGTCGGTATGACCTCTATGAAGCGCGTGCCGAGCCTGTACAAGCTCGTCTTCTCAGCCGAACCGCCGGACATGCGCGGCCAGCTCGACCGGCTCGTGTCGCTGGCCGACAAGGCCCGCCGCGAGGGCCTCTTGGCACTCGACGCGATGCTCGGCGAGATCGACGATGCCTTCACCCGCAATGCTCTGCAGCTGGTCGTCGACGGGACCGACCCGGAGATGGTGCACGCGATCCTCGAGGCAGAGGTCGACGGGATGGCGGCACGCCACGAGGCCTCTGCCGCTCCGTTTGAGAAGGCCGGCGGCTTCGCGCCGACGATGGGCATCATCGGCACGGTGCTCGGCCTCGTGCACGTCCTGCAGAACCTCGCCGCGCCGGCGACGCTCGGGCCATCGATCTCGGCGGCGTTCATCGCGACGCTGATGGGCGTCGGCTCCGCCAACGTGGTGTTCCTGCCGATCGCCAACCGCCTCAAGGCGATCTCCGCTGAAGAGATGGAGCTTCGCATGATGACGCTCGAGGGGATCCTCTCGATCCAGGCCGGCGACAACCCACGGCTGGTCTCCGAAAAGCTGATGTCCTACCTGCCGCCCGCCGAACGGACCGCCGGCGAGGAGCAGAACGTCGCGCGACTCGACGTCGAGGCCAAGGCAGCCTGATCATGGCGCGCGGGCACGGCCGCCGCCGCCGTCACGGAGCCAAGGAGGAGGGCAGCAACGAGCGCTGGCTGTTGACCTACGCCGACATGATCACGTTGCTGATGGCGCTGTTCATGGTGCTGTTCTCGATCTCCTCGGTCAACATCTCCAAGTACGAGACCCTGCAGAAGTCGCTGAAGGCAGCGTTCTCGGGTGACATCCTGCCCGGCGGCAAATCCGTCGCCCAGCCTGGCAAGACCGACAACGCTGCGCAAACGCCCAGCAGCGTCGAACTGCAGGCGATCGAGCCGGTCGCCACTGAAGGCTCCAGCAGCCTGCAGAACAGCACCGGGCATGGCGCGAGCAGCGCCACAGCGAGCAGCTCCGCGGCGAGTAGCTCGGCGAGTGCGGCGGCGGCGGCCGCCAATCTGGCCGCCCAAAATCAAGCGGCCGAGTTCGCACGGATCAAGCACGAGCTCGAAGCGTTTGCCGCCTCGCACGGCTTCGCCAAGAGCGTGAAGGCGACGATCGAAGCGCGCGGCCTGGTCATCAGGGTCCTCACCGACGACCTGCTGTTCGCCTCGGGCCAGGCGACGCTCGAAGGCCGGGCCGACGGGCTGCTCGCCGAGATCGCCGCGCTGCTGAACGTCGATCAGACGCATCCGATCTCGGTCGAAGGCAACACCGACAACGTGCCGATCCAGTCCAGCCAGTTCCCGAGCAACTGGGAGCTTTCGACCGCGCGCGCAAGCACCGTCGTGCGCTTTTTGATCGCGCACGGCGTCGGTTCGCGCCGGCTCACGGCCACTGGCAATGCCGAACAGCGTCCCTACGACAGCAACGCCACGGCGGCAGGTCGCGCGCGCAACCGGCGCGTCGAGATAGTAATGCGAAGGCTTCACGCTGCCGAAGAAGAAGGCGAAGGCGCCCCTTAGTCAAGGAAGACACAACCATGCTCAAGAACAAAAAGCTAATGCTGGCGGTGGCCCTGCCGATTCTCATACTGGGAGTCGGCTACACGATGACCAAATCAAAGCCCGTGAACAAGGACAAGATCAAGGGGACGATCTACGTGATGCCGGCGCCGTTCCTGCTCAATCTTCAACAGGGCCGCTTCGCGAAGCTGACCGTCGCGCTCGAGCTCGCGCCCGGGCAGAGCGACGGGGCCTCCGCCACGGCCGCCGCCGCGAGCGGCGAAAACGCCGTCGGAACGCTTCCCGAGGAACCGCTCGTCCGTGAAATCGTGTCCAACGCCGTGACCAACCAGAACGGGGAATCGCTCGTCACGACCGATGGACGCAACGCGGTCAAGCACCACATCCTGCAGACGATCGCCGCCGAGACCGACGTCAAGGTCGAAGCCGTGCTGTTCCCCGACCTGACCGTGCAATAGGAGACCCGTGACCGAGACGATCGAGTACGAGCAGTTCGAGCAGAACGGTGATGGAGGCCCACCCAGCCAACCGGCCTCTGATTCGTCCGCCGGCGCCGACCTGAGTCGCCTCAGCGACATCCCGATGGAGCTGAGCGTCGAGATCGGGCGCACGCACATGACGGTCGGCGAGACGCTCGACCTGCGCGTCGGGTCGGTCGTGACGCTCGAGCGCCTAGCGGGCGAGACGGCCGACCTGCTGGTCAACGGCAGCGCGATCGCGCGGGGAGAGGTGGTCGTCATCGACGAGCAGTACGGGCTGCGCATCACCGAGATCATCGACGCCGAGTCCGAACACGGCCTCGAGCAACCACTCACCTCCACGGACGCCGCTGGCGGGAACGGCGCCGACGCCGCGGCCGAGCCGTCCGTCGAGCGGCGCGGCGCCTGCTGCGTCCACGCCCGCCGGGGCGGACGTGGACGCCTCCGCCGACGAGGCCTGAGCTTCGCATGAGCGAGAGCGAGGACGACAAGCAGGGCGGAGTCGCGGAGGCCGAGCCGGTCGAGCAGTCGGGCGGCGAACGCGGGCACGGTGAGCACATACGCACGCTCGACTTCTCTCAGCCGACCAAGTTCACCACCGAGCTCAGGCGCCGGATAGTCCGCGCGCTCGATCCATTCTGCGAGGCGCTGGGCGCCTCGCTGACGGGTGAGCTGAACGCCGAAGTCGAGGTCGCGCTGACGGACATAAGCCAGTACACCTGGGCGGCGGCGAAGTCCCAGCTCCCGGCGGACTCGATCGCGGTGGCCGTCGAGGCCGAGGGCATCGAACGGCACATGCTGATGAGCGTCGAGCGGCCGTTCGTCCTGCAGGCGCTCGAATGCCTGCTCGGGGGCGAAGCTGCCACAGCCGCGGCCGAGCGCCATCTGACTGAAATCGACTGGGTGCTGACGCGCGGCCTGCTCGACGCTGTCGTCCACCAGCTCTCGGTCGCCTGGGGAGAGCTCGGCGGCCCGCCGCTCGTGCGCGGCGACGTCGACGTCGAGGGCGACGCCGGTGTCCACACGCCGGTCGGCGAACCGACGCTGTCGGTGACGCTCGAGGTCAAGATCGACACGCTCAACTCGGGGATGTCACTGCTGATCCCGTGGGGTACGATCGAGCCGATCGTCGAGCGGATCCGCGACGGTCGTGGCGAGTCGACCAGCGCCGACCTCCAGGGCGCCGACGCGCTGCGCCGAGGCGTGTCCGTCGCGCATGTGCTGCTACGCGCCGAGGTCGGCTCGGTGCAGATGCCGATCGAGCGCATGCTGCAGCTGACGCCGGGAGCGCTGTTGGCGCTCGACGGCAGCTCCGAAGACGGGGTCCTGCTGTTCGCAGAGGGAATTTCGCTTGGGCGCGGTCGCCCAGGGCGCAGCGGCCCGCGCCGCGCGGTCAAGCTGTCCTCGACGGGCGAAGCGACGATCCGCGCCGATACCTACTCGAAGCTCGGGCGCGCCGAGCTCGAACGCGCGCGTGCGCACCTCGAGCAGACCCGCGCCAGCCCCGCCGGCCGCGAGATTCTGCGCAGCATCTTCGTACGCGTGTGGGCTGAGCTCGGCAGGACGCATCTGCCGCTCGGCCAGGCGCTCGAGCTGGCCCCGGGGCTGATCGTCGAACTCGACCAGCGCGTGGACGCGCCGGTCGAGCTGTTCGCAAACGGGCTGTGCTTCGCCAACGGGAGCCTCGTCGTCACCGCCGACGGCGCGTGGGGCGTGCAGGTCGCCGAGCTGCTCCAGTAGCTCAAGACGGCGACTCCGGGGCCGATAACGAGGACGACTCTTCCTCGGAGTCGTCCCTCGATGACTAAGTCGATCCCGCTTTCCCGTGCGGTTGCCCCTGCGACCGCGGCGTTCTGCGCCTGCCTGCTCGCGTTCGCGGGTCCCGCGTCGGCGTTCACACCATCCACCAAGGCGGGCGGCGAAAACACCCCGCTGAACCTCGGCGGCGCGCCCGGCGCGACCCACTCGACGAGCTCCGGCGGCGCGAGCATCGTGCGCACGATCGTCGGCCTCGCGATCGTGCTCGCCGTGATCTGGGGGCTCGCCTGGATCATGCGCCAGGTCAAGTCCGCGCGCGAGCGCGGAGGAGGTGCCAATCAAGCGAGCGCCGAGCTTGCGAGCGTCGCGGCGCTGACGCTCGGCTCCGGGCGCTCCGTGCACCTCGTGCGCGCCGGCAACGACTACGTGCTGCTCGGCGCCACCGAGCACGGTGTCGCGCCGATTCACCGCTACACCGAGCAGCAGGCAATCGACGCCGGGCTGCTCCCGCAGGATGGCGTCGTCCTCGAGCAGCCCGCCGAGCGCTCACGCCTGCAGACGCTCGCCACCCAGATCGTCGGCGGCGTCGGCCACCGCGCGCGCGAGGCGCAGCGCGCCCTGCCGAGCGCTCATGACGAGGGCGGCATCCCCGGCCACAGCGACTACGCCCCGCGCAGCCCGCGCGCCGCGGGCTGGGACTCGCGGCCCGACCCGATGCGGATGCCATCGCCGTCCTCGGGTCTGCTCGAGCGCCTGCGCGAAATGACGGTCAGGCGATGAGCCTCGGCGTCGTGCTGCCGGTCGCGGCGGCGTCCTCCGCGCTGCCGGTCACCTCGAACAACGCGGTGCAGATCCTGCTGCTCGTCGGCGGCCTCACGCTCGTGCCGGCGGTGCTGTTCACGGTCACGGGCTTCAGCCGCATCCTGATCGTGCTCGGCTTCATCCGCAGCGCGATCGGCACCACGACCGCTCCCCCGAACCAAGTGCTCGTCGGCATTGCGCTGTTCCTGACGATCTTCGTGATGGCGCCGACCGTTGGAGCGATCAAGAAGGACGCCATCGAACCGCTCGAGGCGCACAGGCTGAGCACGACCGTCGCGCTCGAACGCGCTGAGCAGCCGCTGCGTGAATTCATGTTCCGCCAGACGCGCGTGCAGGACATCTCGCTGTTCGTGTCCCTCGCCCACGCCAAGCAGCCGCACACGCGCGCCGAAGTGCCGACCGAGGTGCTGATCCCGGCGTTCATCGTCTCGGAGCTGAAGACCGCGTTTCAGATCGGCTTCCTGATCTTCCTGCCGTTCCTGCTGATCGACCTGATCGTCTCGTCGGTGCTGATGAGCATGGGCATGATCATGCTGCCGCCGACGTTCATCTCGCTGCCCTTCAAGATCCTGCTGTTCGTGCTCGTCGACGGCTGGGACCTCGTCATCAAGGCACTGGTCCAGAGCTTCCACTGATGAACCAGGACACCGTCGTCAACCTCGCCACGCAGGCCATGAGCCTCGCGCTGAAGATCGCCGGGCCGCTGCTGCTCGTCGCGCTCGTCGTCGGCCTGCTGATCAGCGTCTTCCAGGCGGTCACGCAGATCCAAGAGCAGAGCCTCTCGCTGATCCCCAAGATCGCCGCCGTCGGTGTCGTGATCGTGCTGCTCGGGCCGTGGATGCTCGGCCAGCTGGTCACCTACACGGCGGCGCTGTACAGCTCGATCCCGTCGATGGTGGGCTCGTGACCAAGCTCCTCTCAGAGCTCGCGGGCAACGAGCTCGCGGGCTTCATCCTCGTCCTCGCTCGGGTGACGCCGCTGTTCTTCATCGCGCCGCTGTTCTCCTCGCACGTGATCCCGCCGCACATACGCGGGCTGATCGCAGTCGGCATCTCGGTCGGCCTCGCGCCGCTCGCGCTGCACGGTCAGCATGTCCCGTCAGAACCGCTCGAGCTCGGAGCGCTCGTCATCGAGGGGATGCTCGTCGGGCTCGGCTTCGCCTTCGCGCTGGGCGTATTGATGGGGGCCGTCGAATCGGCCGGCTCGGTGATCGACGTGCTCTCAGGCTTCTCCTACGGCGCCCTCATCAACCCCATGGACGGCCAGCAGAGCGCCGTCATAACCCGCTTCTACGGGCTGGTCGGAACGATGATCTTCCTCGTCATCGGCGGCGACGCCTGGACGCTGCGCGGCCTCGACCGCACGTTTCAGCTCGTGCCGTTGACGAGCGCGCCGCGGCTGTCCTCGCTGATCGGCGGCGCCGAGCAGGTCTTCTCCACAATCTTCACCGCCGCACTCGAGGTCGCTGCGCCGGTTGTCGTGGCGCTGCTGATCACCGACGTCGCCTTTGGCGTCGTCTCGCGCGTCGTCCCGCAGCTGAACGTGTTCGCGGTCGGCTTCCCCACCAAGGTCGCCGTCGCGCTGCTCGTCGTCGGCGCCTCGCTGCCGTTCACCGCCAACTGGATCTCCAATCAGCTGTCCGTCAGCGTCGGCGACGCCCTCGGCGCGCTGCACGTCGCCTGAGCCATGGCCAACGACGACCGCACCGAGAAGGCAACCCCCAAACACCGCAAGCGCGCGCGGGAGAAGGGGGAGGTGGCGCGGAGCCCCGACCTCAGCGGCGCGGTCGTCGTCGTCGCCGGCCTGTTCGCGCTCAGCCTGATGGGCTCACGGATCGTGAACGCCGCCGCTGAAATGTTCCACGGCGTGTTCGCCGAGATCGCGCATCCTGACCAGGCGATGACCGCCGCCGGCCTGGGCGATCTGATGCACGCGGCGATCTCCACGGTCGTGCTCGCGGTGGCTCCGGTCGCGGGCGCGTGCTTGCTCGCCGGCCTCGTCGGCGGCGTCGCGCAGGTCGGCTTCAGGCCGACAGCGCATTCCCTCAAACCCGACTTTCGCCGCATCAACCCAGCCTCCGGCCTGAAGAAGCTTGTGGGAGTGAACTCGGTATTCGAGGCGTTCAAGGCGGTCGCCAAGGTCACCGTCGTCGGCGCTGTCGCGGCGCTGGCATTGCTCCCCGGGCTCACGGGGCTCGCGTCCGTCGTCGGCATCTCGGCACTGGGGCTCGGCGCGCTGTCCGCGGGCAAAGCCCTGGAAGTCACCCAGCACGCCGCTTTCGCCTACCTGCTGATCGGGCTGATCGACTACGCGTGGCGGCGCCGGCAACACGAGAAACAGCTGATGATGTCCAAGCAGCAGGTCAAGGACGAGACTCGTCAGGAGGGAATCTCGGCCGAGGTCCGCTCCGCGCTGCGCCGCCGCCAGATGCAGGCCGCGCGGGCGCGGATGATGGCCGCGGTGCCCGACGCCGACGTCGTCGTCACCAACCCCACGCACTTCGCGGTGGCGCTCACCTATGACGGCACGCGCACGGCACCCGAGGTGGTCGCAAAGGGCAAAGACCTGGTCGCGGCGCAGATCAAGCGCATCGCCGAAGAGAGCGGCGTGCCGGTCATCGCCGACCCGCCGCTCGCACGCTCCCTCTACGCGTCGGTCGAGGTCGGCCAGGTCATACCCGAGGAGCTCTATGCGGCGGTCGCGCGCGTGCTCGCCTTCGTCTACCGGCTCGCCGGGCGCACGGCGCTCGCAAACAGGAGGATCGCATCGTGAGCAGCCCCGCCGTGCGCAGGCTGCTGCGCCACACAGACCTGCTCGCGGCCGTGTCGGTCGTGATGGTCGTGACGATGCTCGTCGTGCCGCTGCCCTCGGCGCTGCTGAGCCTGCTGATCACCCTCAACATCGCCGGCGCGCTCACGATCGTCTCGGCCACGATGTACCTCGGCAAGGCGCTCGACTTCGCGTCGTTCCCGAGCCTGCTGCTGCTGACGACGATGTTCCGGCTCGCGATCAACGTGTCGGTGACGCGCCTGATCCTCACCTCCGGCGACGCCGGCAGCGTCGTCAAGTCCTTCGGCGAATTCGTCGTCGGCGGCAACGTCATCGTCGGCCTTGTGATCTTCCTGATCCTCGTCGTGATCCAGTTCATCGTCGTGACCAACGGCGCCGGGCGCGTCGCCGAGGTTGGCGCGCGCTTCACGCTCGACGCGATGCCCGGCAAGCAGATGGCGATCGACGCCGATCTCAACGCCGGCCTGATCACCGACCAGCAGGCGCGCGAACGACGCTCGGACATCGCGCGCGAGGCCGACTTCTACGGCGCCATGGACGGCGCCTCCAAGTTCGTCAAAGGCGACGCCATGGCGGCGCTGATCATCACCGGCATCAACCTCGTCGGCGGGATCGTCGTCGGCATGCTCCAGCGCCATCTCCCATTCAGCGAAGCCACCCACCAGTACTCGCTGCTGACCGTCGGCGACGGTCTCGCCGCGCAGATCCCGGCGCTCTTGATCTCGGTCGCCACCGGCATCATCGTCACGCGCGCCGCCTCCGACCGCGACCTCGGCTCGGATATCGCCAGCCAGGTCCTCGGTCAGCGCAAGGCGCCGATGGTCGCCGCCGGCGCCATCGGCCTGTTCGCGTTGATCCCCGGCCTGCCGAAGCTCCCCTTCCTGTTGATCGCGGGGATCTTCGGCGCGCTCGCCTGGGTGGTACGTAAAGGCCTGCCGGGGGCCACCGACGCCGACGCCGCCAGCGCCGCCGCCCAGGCGGCGCTGCCCAAGCCGGACGAACCGATGTCCGAGGTGGGCGTCGACGCGCTCGAGCTCTCGATCGGCTTCGGCCTCGTGCCGCTGGTCGACGCCGGGTCGGGCGGCGGCAGCTCGCTGCTGCGGCGGGTCAGCGCGATCCGTCGCCAGCTCGCCGCGGATCTCGGCATCGTGATCCCGCCGGTGCGCATCCACGACGAGCTCGGCATGGAGTCTCACGAGTACGTCGTCAAGGTGCGTGGCTCGGAGGTCACGCGCGGACGGATCATGCCGGGACACCTGCTCGCGATGGATCCCGGTGACGCCAGCGGCAAGCTCCAGGGAATCCCCACGCGCGAGCCGGCCTTCGGCCTGGACGCCGTATGGATCGCCGAGTCCGCGCGGGGCGAGGCCGAGTCGCTCGGCTACACCGTCGTGGACGCCGAGTCGGTGATCGTCACGCACCTGACAGAGACGATTCGCACCCACGCCGCCGAGGTGCTCACGCGTCAGGACGTACGCGCGCTGCTCGACCGCCTCAAGGAGACAAACGCCGCCGTGGTCGACGAGGTCGTACCCGAGGCGCTGTCGCTCGGCGAGATCCAGCGGGTGCTGCAATCGCTGCTCTCAGAAGGCGTGCCGATCCGCGATCTCGGCACCATCGTGGAGGCGATCGGCGACAAG
>CAWHAW010000021.1:0-26934 GCA_963827455.1 uncultured Solirubrobacteraceae bacterium
ACTCGTGCACGGGTGCAGCGCCACGCTCGCGCCGCGCGCGACGAGCTCGCGCACCATCGAGGCCTTGATGCCCGAGTCGATCACCGCGATGCGCGGCCCCTGCCCGCCGCCGCCGTCGCCAGCGCCGTGGCCGTGGTAGGTGACGCGTTCGGCCGTGACCTCGCGGGCGAGGTCCTGGCCGGCCATCGGTGGCTCCGCGTCGATCAGCTCGCGTGCCTGTGCCTCGGAGATCGTGGCGGGGAACACGCCTCCGCGCATCGCGCCGGCGTCGCGGATGTGCATCACGAGCGAGCGCGTGTCGACACCGGTGATCGCCGGCACGCCGCAATCGCTCAGCCAGTCGAGCCAGCCGCGCTCGGCGCTCGGCGCATCCTCGCCGTCCCGCGCCTCGCGCATGATCGCCGCGCGCGCCCACGCCCGCTCTGACTCCATCGCCTGCGCGCTGGCGCCGTAGTTGCCGATGTGCGGATAGGTGTAGGCGATCAACTGGCCGGCGAACGACGGGTCGGTCATCGACTCCTGGTAGCCGGACATGCCCGTCGTGAACACGATCTCGCCGACCGCGTGACCCTCGGTCGGCGAGGGGTGGGCGGGATCGAGTGCCCCGCAAGCCTCGCCGTCGAAGCGGGTGCCGTCCTCGAGCAGTACGTATGCGGTTGCCTCGCTCACCGTGCGCCACTCACTTGATCAGCGCCTGCACGGCTTTGAACTCCGGCGTGCCGGCGCGCTCGAGCAGCTCGAACAGCGCGGCCTCGACGGTGCTGACGACGGCGCCAGCGCGCTCCATGCGCTCGAGGCCGCGCCGGTAGTCGAGCTCGTGGCGCGAGCCGACCGCGTCGGCGGGCACGTGCACTTCGATCCCGCCGGCGAGCAGGTCGTGGACGGTCTGGCTGACACACACGTGCGCCTCGATGCCGCACACGAGCGCCTGCTCCGCGCCGCCCAGATCGAAGCCGTCGGCGCGCACTGCGGAGAACACGGTCTTCTCGATGCGCGGCTCGTCCCGCAGGCCGAGCTCGGGCGCGGAGTGGCCGAGCCCCTTGGGGTACTGCTCGCTGACGAGCGTCGGCAGGCCGAGGATGCGCGCGGCCTCGATCAGCTTGGCGCAGGCGGCGGCGACTCCTGCGAACGCGGGATAGGAACGAAAGCCCTCCTGGACGTCGACGACGACGAGCGCGGCGCGGTCGCGGGCGAGCAGGCCCATCAGGCACCCACCATCGCGAGCGAGCGGTCGCGGTGCGCGAGCGCGCCGGCGGCGATCGTCACGAGCACACGGCCCTGCAGCGGGCGTCCGGTGAAGCAGCAGTTCTCCGAGCGGCTCTCCCAGCCGTGCTCGCCTGCGACCCACGCGGCGTCGAGGTCGACGAGGGTCAGGTTGGCGGGGGCGCCCGGCGCGACGGTGGGCGTCGGCAGCTCGAACAGCGCGGCGCCGGCGGTCATGCGCTCGACGAGCAGCGCCAGGTCGATCGCGCCCGGAAGCACGAGGCCTGTGTGCAGCGCCGCGAACGCCGTCTCGAGGCCGGTGGTGCCCATCGGCGCCTGCTCGAAGGGCACCTCCTTCTCCTCGCGCGCGTGCGGCGCGTGGTCGGTGGCGATGCAGTCGATCGTGCCGTCGCGCAGGCCCTCGACCAGCGCGAGGCGGTCGGCCTCGGTGGCGAGCGGCGGATACATCTTCATGCGCGTGTCCATCGTGCGCACGTCCTGCTCGGTGAGCAGCAGGTGGTGCGGGCAGACCTCGGCGCTGATCCGCCACCCGCGCTGCTTGGCGGCTGCGACCGCCTCGACGGACGCGGCGCTTGACAGATGCTGGAAGTGAACGCGCGCGTCCTCGTGGCCGGCGAGCGCGGCGTCGCGCGCGAGCATCGTGGACTCGGCGAGACTCGGGATACCGCCGATCCCGAGCGCTGCGCTGACGGCGCCCTCGTGCATGGCGCCGCCGCGCGAGAGCGTGAGGTCCTCCTCGTGCAGCGACAGCACGCCGCCGCACAGGCGTTGGTACTGCAACGCCTTGCGGAGCATTCCGGCGCTCTGCACGGGCCGCCCGTCGTCGGTGAAACCCAATGCGCCCTCCTGCCTCAGCTCGGCCATCTCGGTGAGCTGCTCGCCCTGCAGGCCGCGAGTGATCGCGGGCAGGAAACCCACCGGCACGCGCGCCTCGCGCGCGGCGGCGTCACGCAGCGAGCGCAGCAGCGGCGCGGAGTCGAGCACGGGATCGGTGTTGGGCATGGCGATCACCGCGCCGAAGCCGCCCGCGGCGCGCGGCACGGGTTCCGGTCTCGAGGTCCTCCTTGTGCTCCTGCCCCGGCGTGCGCAGATGCACGTGCGGGTCGAAGAACGCCGGCAGCAGCCGCAGGCGCCCGTGACCCTCGATCAGCTCCTCGCCGCCCTCCCCCGCTCCCGCCCCGGCGAGCGTCGCGCGCGACTCGAGCGTGCCGGGCTCGCCCAGCTCGACGATCAGGCCGCCGCTGACACGCACGTCACGGCGGGCGTCGATGCCGGCGCGCGGGTCGAGCACGTGCACGTCGCGCAGCAACAGCTCGGCGGGCTGCCGGTGCCCGCCGATCAACGACTCCACGGGGCTCACGCGGGTTGGCTCCCGACCACTCCGACGCCGGCCGGCTCACGCGTCGCCTCACCGACCGCACGCGGTTCGCGCGCCCCGGCGAGCAGCTCATACAGCACCGCCATGCGCACCACGACGCCGGCTTCGACCTGCGCCGTGATGACCGCCTGGGGCGAGTCGACGACCTCGCCCGAGAGCTCGACGCCGCGGTTGACCGGCCCCGGGTGCATCAGGATCTGATGCGGCGCCAGACGCCGGCCGTTGATCTGGTACCAGCTCGCGTACTCGCGGATCGAGGGCACCCACGTCTCGCTCATGCGCTCGTTCTGCATCCGCAGCGCGTACACCACGTCCGCTGAGGCGAGCTCGTCGAGCGTGTAGCGCACGTCGCAGCCGAGCTCCTCGATGCCGCGCGGGATCAACGTCGGCGGACCGGCGAGCGTCACCTTGGCGCCCATGCGCTGGAACGCGAGCACGTTCGAGCGCGCGACGCGCGAGTGCGCGACGTCGCCCACGATCCAGATCGAGGCGCCGTCGATCGCGCCGAGGCGGCGGCGCAGCGTGTAGACATCGAGCAGCGCCTGGGTGGGGTGCTCGTGCTTGCCATCGCCGGCGTTGACGATCGCGGCGCTGCACCATCTCGAGACGAGCTCGGCGGCGCCCGCCCACGGCGTGCGCAGCACGATCGCGTCGGGCTTGTGCGCGCTGAGCGTCAGCACGGTGTCCTTCAGCGACTCGCCCTTCTCGACGCTCGAGCCGCTCGCCGCGAAGTTGACGACGTCGGCGGAAAGGCGCTTGGCCGCGAGCTCGAAGGAGCTGCGTGTGCGCGTGGAGGACTCGTAGAAGAGGTTCAGCACCATGCGCCCGCGCAGCGCCGGCACGGTCTTGATCTCGCGGTCTGAGACCTCGGCGAAGCGCTCCGCCTGGCTGACGATCCGCTCGATGTCGCTGCGCTCGAGATCCTCGATCGAGATCAGGTGGTTCACGCCCCCGCCTCCAGGACCAGCGCCGGCCCACCCTCGGCGATTGCGACCTCGTCGACGCCGTCCAGCTCCCGCACGCGCACCGACACGTGCTCGGTGCTCGAGGTGGGCAGGTTCTTGCCGACGTAGTCGGGGCGGATCGGTAGCTCGCGGTGGCCGCGGTCGACGAGCACCGCCAGCTGGACACGCTGCGGGCGCCCGTAGGCGAACAGCGCCTCGATCGCGGCGCGCACGGTGCGCCCGGTGAACAGCACGTCGTCGACGATCACGACGGTCAGGCCGGTGACGTCGAAGTCGATGTGCGAGGCGTGCAGCACGGGAGCGTCGGGGCGCGTTCCGACGTCGTCGCGGTAGAAGCCGATGTCGAGGTCGCCGAGCGGCACGTCGGCGCCCAGCAGCTCCTCCAGCAGAGCGTGCAAGCGATTCGCGAGGAAGGCGCCGCGACGGTGGATGCCGACGACCGCCGGTGCCGGCGCATCGGCGTTGCGCTCGAGGATCTCGTGAGCGA
Source organism: uncultured Solirubrobacteraceae bacterium (assembly GCA_963827455.1). Classification (GTDB taxonomy): domain Bacteria; phylum Actinomycetota; class Thermoleophilia; order Solirubrobacterales; family Solirubrobacteraceae; genus Palsa-744. The sequence continues at coordinate 4,055 of CAWHAW010000021.1, forward strand.
TGCGCGTGAGCGCCCGCCCTACTTCCTCCTCGTGGAGGACCACCTTCTGGTCTGCTGCCATCGTTTCCTTCCTGGCCTCACTGGACCGGGTTAAAGGAGCACGGGCAATGTATCAGGGGGATGCGACGGGCTCGGCCTGCGAGGGGGGCTCGCTCGTGGAGGGCGGCTGGTGCGCGACGTCTGACAGTTCGGATGCTTCGGCCTGCACCCGCTCGCGCGCGACACGCTCGGACCAGCGCACGAGCGTCGCGCCGCCGCGCTCGGGGAACGGAACGTCGATCGTGTCGAAGTCGCGAGCCGCCTCGGTGGCGGGGAAGATCGCGCGTGCCTCATCGCGCAGCTCACCGCCGGCGTAGCGGCTGGAGACGTGCGTGAGCGCGAGCAGCCGGACCTCGGCGTCGCGCGCGAGCTCGGCCGCCTGGCGCGCGGTGCTGTGCAGCGTCTGGCGTGCGCGCTCGGCGTCCTCGTCCAGGAACGTCGCCTCGTGCACGAGCAAGTCCGCCTGGTGGGCGGCGATCGCGAGCGCCTCGCACGGCGCGGTGTCGCCGGAGAGGACGACCTTGCGCCCCTCCCTGGTCGGCCCCATGACCTGCTCGGGCTTGACGCCGGCGACCGTCTCGCCTCGCTGCAGCCGGCCGAAGTCCGGCCCCGGTGTGACCCCCAGCTCCTCGGCGAGGCGCGGATCGAGATGGCCCGGGCGCTGCTCCTCGACGATCGCGTAGCCGAACGCCGCCGCGCCTTTGTGAAGCACCGGGATCGCCGCGATCAGGTAGCCGTCGCGCTGCACCGTCTCGGCCGGCTCGAGCTCGACGATGTCGCATTTGTAGGGCAGCCGGCCGAACACGACGCGCATCTCAGCCATCAGCGCCTTCAAGCCGACCGGCCCGTACACGGTGAGCGGCTCGCTGCGCTCGCGCAGCGCGAACGACTTCAGCATGCCCGGCAGCCCCAGCCAGTGGTCGGCGTGGAAGTGCGTGATGAACACGCTGTCGAGATCGAGCAGGCCGACCGAGCGCAGCAGCTGGCGCTGCGTGCCTTCGCCGCAGTCGAACAGCACGCGGTCGCCGCCGCGGCGCAGCAGCACCGCGGGGAGGCCTCGCCTCGCGCTCGGCACCGAGCCTGCGGTACCGGCGAAGAACAGCGATAGGTCCATGCTGGCTACGGTAGCGGCGACGGGCATCCCCCGGCTAGACCTTTTTCTTAGCGCCACGCCGACGTGTCCGCGACCCGGTCGTCTGCGGGATATTCACCGGGCGTCCGCCGACCGTGATGGGCGTCGCGGATGTGGTCCGATGTCCGCGAACTTGGACCTCGTTCGCTCGATCTACGCGGACTGGGAACGCTGTCAAGTAAACAGCATCCGCGATAGACGCCTAACAGGAACCGGCTCGGATTCGCGCGCTCCTCTAAGAGTGCCCCCCAACCCCTTCTGCGGGGTCGGGGGGCACTTAGACTCTCAATAGAGCGCCCCACTCACATGGTGGGGTTGGACCGATCAGAAAGGCATCAGTGGAAAGCGGTACAGCGGATTCTCCACTTCGCCCGGGTTGCAATCGTAGGGCTTGAAGAACGCGCTCCCCGGTACGCACCGCCACATGCTCTGGTTGGTCTCGCTCGGCGCTCCGGACAAGCCGGCGTTCGGGAATGCGGTGGACACCATGTACGCCGGACCTGTCTGGCGTGCTTTCAGCCCCTGTTCGAGGGCATAGCCATCGTCCAAGAGCCCAGCCTCGCTATAGGCCGTGCCGATGAAATCGACACCGATCGGGTCGCCGCCGGTGGAGCTGTTCTGAGCGCCGAACCCGGCTGGGACCGTCAGGACCGGATAGCCGGCTCGATCGGCGATGCCTACCAGCGGACTGCCGCTCGGAACCATGATGGCCGAGTCGCCGTCGCCTGTGAGGATGCTATCGATCACTTCGCGGTCTTCTTTCTGGCCTGCTGTGAGGTTGGTTTCGTAGGTGGCTTTCGTCGTCGGGTTGGTGGTTTCCACAGCCTCCGCGGCGAGCAGCCCGCCCTGGCCGTATTTCAGGCCCTCGACCGGGTTGGCGTTGTTGTATTCGATGATTTGCTGCAGTGATTTCGCACCGTTGCTCCAATGTGTGAAGCCTTTCGCGTTCGAAAGGTAGGAGTTCAGGTCTTCGTGGAATTCGTACGGAATAACGCTCGGCGCTGTCGTACCCGTACCGAGTGTCACGACGTTGGTCGTGGCCCCGAGCGTGCTGAGCTCGGTCACCGCGGTCGGGTACGGGGCGATTGTGCTCGACACCACCGCGATTTTCTTGCCGCTCAGCGCGGTGGGCGACAGGCCGGCCGCGTAGTTCGGCACGGGCGGCTGGCCTTTGGTGGCCGGATCAGTGGGGTCAGGGCCGGCGAGCACGCCCAGTGTGGTGGCCACGTCACTGACCGTCTGGCCGATCGGGCCCGGCGAGTCCTGTGACTTGGCAACCGGCAGGACGCCCGTACGGCTTATGAGGCCGACCGTCGGCTTCAGCCCCACCACGCCGGCGTTACCCGCAGGCGCGATCAGCTGCGCCGCTTCGGTTGAGGTCTCCATACCGATGGCCAAGGGCGAGAGGCCCACCGACACCGCATCGGCCGAGCCAGCGGACGATCCGCCAGGCGACTTGTTGGTGTCAGAGGCCAGCAGCACCTGACCGCCCAGAGACGAGTAGCCCTGTGGCATGTTCGGTCCTTCGATCGCTCCACCGAGCTCGGTCGTGTTCGCGTCGCCGAGGATGATCGCGCCCGCCGCCTTCAGCTTCTCGACGATCGTCGAGTCGGCCGAGGGCTGGGTAGCCTCCAGCGCAATCGAGCCTGCGCTCGTCGGCAGACCCGCGACATTGATCGAGTCATCAAGAATCACCGGAATGCCCGCCAGGGGTCCCACGGATGTCTTCGAGTGCTTCTCCTCTCGCTGCTGGTCGCTCTCGGCCGCTTCATCGAGGGCGTCGGGATTGACGTTTCGGATCGCCTGGAGCGCAGGGCCATCGGCGTTGGTGAGGGCGATCCGGTAGAGCTCCGCTTTCACCAGCTGCGTGGAGGTGAGCTCCTTGGCGTTCATCATTTCCTCGAGGCTCGTCGCTGAGGTCGTTTCCAGCGAGAACGGCAGAGTCTTCGGGTCGCCACCGATCATCTCTGTCGTCGAGTCGAAGTCCGGGTTGCAATGGCCCCGGCTGGCAAACGGCTCCGCGGGTACGGTGTGAGCACAGCGGTACATCGCGGGGTCGACGTCCGCCACCGGTTGGCGCAGTTTCAACGACTGTTCGATCACGTAACCCACGCCGATCATGTTGAACTCATCGTAGGCGCCGCCTGCCAGGCCTATTCCGATCGGGCGCCGTTGGGTCGTGGTGTAACCCCCTGGCACGACCATCAGGGGCATACCGGCCTGCGGAGCGCTCGGCACCGAGCCCACGATGGCGATCACGGGTCCGCCACCACCACTCGGTTCGTTCATCATCTTTTCGATCGCAGCCTGGGTGGCTTTCTTCTCCAGCGGCAGGTTCGTTTCGAATTCTTTCTGGTTTTTGCCGCCGAAGACGTCTTCGGCTTCGGACTCTTTGGCGTGCGTGGAGTTACCGTCCTTCTCGCCCTCCTGCGGGTTGGTGTTGTCGATCGCGACCTCTTCGATCAGGCTGTGAACGGGCACTTTCGGACCGAGATGCTTGTAGTACTCGTCGATCGTCGCGTGCGCCTCATAGCCGCTCGGCAGACCGGGCGATTTTTCCGCGGTCGTCGGTGCGTCGGGCACCATGATCGCGCCCGCGGCTTCCAGAGCCGTGACCGCTTTCTGGATCGCTTCCTGGGTTGGGGTCGGGGTGCAGCTCGTCGCCGGCGGGACGATCGTGCATGTGTTGCCGTTGTAACCGATACGCTTGCCTTTGACGAAGCTCGTCGTGAGCGCAGCAGAGTAGTCGGGGACAGTCGTGAACGGGGCAGGAAGGACGTCGCCGTTTTTGAGGAATTCCGGACCCTCCATGCCTTCGAACTCTTCGTTCTCTTCCGGATCCGTTCCCGGAATCTCGGCCAGCGATTGCAGGGTCTTTGCGACGTCAGCAACGGTCTTCTCCATCGGACCCGCCGTGTCGCGCGAGACGTCGATCGGGGCGATGCCGAACCCGGGCACCAGGCCGAGGGTCGGTTTCAACCCCACGATCTCCTCGGCGGTGGACGGGCTGATGATCGATCCGCCCGTTTCGGTGCCGATCGTCAACGGGACGAGCCCCGCGGCCTCGGACGCGCCCGAACCCGAGGAGGAACCGCTCGGCCCCTCGGCTGCGTCATTGGCGTTCAGCACCTGACCGGTCGCGTTGGAGAAGCCTGAGGGCTGGCTGCCGAAGCTGTTGGCCCACTCGGACAGGCCGAGCTTGCCGAGGATGACCAGCCCATGCTCGCGCAGGTTCCGGGCCACACCCGAGTCCTTTTCCGGGAACGATTCGCGCAGCGCCCAGTCTCCGGCCGACGTGTACATCGGCGTCGCGTCGATGATGTCCTTCAGCCCGATGGGCACGCCCATCAGCGGACCGAGGATGATGCCCTTCCTACGGTCTTCGTCGGTCTTCCTGGCTTCTTCCAACACGTCCGGGTTGATCTGCGTGACCGCGTTGAGACCCGCGCCCGCCTTGCTCAGCGCGGCAATCCGCGCCTCATACGCCTCGACGAGCTCCACGGAGGTCACCTGACGGTGTTCCAGCATTTCCTCCGCCTGTGCGCCGGTGAGGGTTTCGAGGTTCAACGGCGGGGTGAACGCCTGCGCGGCTGAGACGTACTTGACCGACCCCAGCGAGACGAGCAGACCAAGCGCGACAAGGATAGTGGCGAGACGCTGACGAGTGGGAAAGGCGATCACAGGAATATCCCTCCGTGGAGTCGGTAGATAGGCGATTCATCGGGACGGCGAGCACGAACAGGGGCCAGCTCGGCGACGTTGCGGTGGAGCTCTGCAAGGTTCAAACGGCGTATCGGAACATCCCCGCATCCGTCCGTTAGGCAGTGTGCCTACGCTTTCATCTGGCCATCTCTTCTCGACATGGCCAGATGTCCAGGGTTTCTCCCCGGCTGCCTATATGCGTGTCCGAGGTGTTCGGATACGCACAAAGCAGTCGGACACCAGGGCGGGTGGATGCTCAGAGGACGCACCGAGGATCTGACGCACGAGGAGATCGTCCGTCGAGCCGCGCAGCTCGCCGGCAGTAGGATCGCGCATTGTGGCCGTGGCAGCAGCGCAGTCGTGCGCTCGCGGACCTCGGCCTCGACGGGTAGGCGTCGCTCGACAACTTGCGCGCAGGCCTATAGGGCGCCCCGCGACTACGGCGGGCCGTACCGCCCCCTAGAATGCGGGCTCCCAGCGCCCGTAGCTCAGTGGATAGAGCGCTCGCCTCCGGAGCGAGAGGTCGCAAGTTCGAATCTTGCCGGGCGCGTCTCTGTAGTGCCTGCAAATAGGGGGCTCAAGCTACCTACGCGGCCGTGGACCGTGGCGGCCCGTACCCACGTCGACTGGCGCTGCACGATCCGGCCGGGGGAGCGGTCTCCCATGGCCGGATCGCGCGATCGTGTCCTTGCATGAGCTGCCAGGCGTCACGGGGCGTTGAAGACAATCTTGCGGATCGTCGTGGTGGGCGTGAATCCACTGTGGCTGCACTTCTTCACGAGCGAGGTGACCTTGCCGATCAGCTTCACCTGGTCACCCGCCTTCAGATCATCCAGGCCGACGCTGCCGTCGCTGTTGGTGTCGGCCAGCCCAAACGTGACACGGACGTTTTCGAGCTTGTACGCCTTGGTTTTGCCCTTGTCGCCTGCAGCGTGGTGATTGGTGCGCTTGAATTCGACCGTCACTTCACCGCTGTAGGTGCCGTCGGCGTTCATGACGAGCGTCTGGCTGACGAGTGTCCCCGACGCCACGTAGGCGACGTTGTGGGGCTTGCACTTGTGCGAGCCCCCCGGGTCGCTGGGCCTGCCGTGCTGCCCTTTCGCCCCGGTGTTCTCGGTGCCCTGCGTGGAGCGCTGGGTACTGCCGGGGTTATCCTTGTTGTTCGGCGTCGTGCTCGGGCGATGGCCGTTGCCTTGTGCGGCGGGCGCCAAGCCCGGCAGCGCGAGGGCCGGGGCAACCATCAGCGCTGCTGTCGCGGCGACGAGCAGAGTCTTCTTGGCGTTCATTGCTCAACTACCTCCTTGAGGGGATCATCGTTGTCATAGCTCCTGTCGCGTCTCCACGCCCCGGCAGCGCTTTGCTGTTCTCGCAGAGCGCTTACTGGTACTCGTGACAACGGCGTAGCGTCGCGAAGGTCAGGGTCGACTTGCAAGTCCACGTGAGGAACCGTGGGCGTGTCCGCAAGGCTCTCCGGCTCTCAGCGCGCGGAGGCCGTCTTCGGCGGGGGTCCCGCCGCTGCGGGGCCACTGCTGGATCGAGAGCCGGCTCCCGCATGTGCGAGTGAGTGTTCGCCGGTCTTCGGCGGGGTGCTCCCGCTGTGCCCCGTCGCGGGATTCGTCCCACGAGCGACGTGGCGAGCGCGCGAGGGATGCGGTCCTGGGGTAGTGCGATGGGAACGTGGCGTCTCGACCCCGATCTTCGACGACGGCTTGCGTTCAGGGGCGACTGAGCCGTGGTGTCCGGTTTCGCTCCCGTGCCCAACTGCGGGGTGCTCGTGGGGGGCCGCGCGTGGGTCGTTCCGCGGAGCTCCCTGCGTCCGGGCGTGCGGCCGGGTCTTCGTCGCAACCGGTTCGTGGTGGGGCTTCGCCAATACCGGTCCCGGGTGCGCGGCATGAGCGGGAGCGGTGTGAACGGTCGGGTGTGTCTTCGTGTGTCTCTCCGGGCCGGACGTCAGATGGACGGTGCCCGCCGTGGCCGCGGTGACGAGCGCCACGCCGGCGAGCGCCTTCGCGGTGAGGGACAGGGCGGCCTGTTTGCCGACAGTTGCTGCGGATATCGAGGCGACTCCGCCGGTCTGTGCGGTGCCCCCGTGCGCGAGGAGCCTCGAGAGCATCGCCAACGACGCCACCGCGGGCAGTGGAGGCGCGAGCACGCGAAGGTCACTGGTGCGGGCACCGATCATGCGCTCGAAATCCCTGCAGGGTGAGCAGCCACGCACGTGCGCGCGAATCCTGCGTGCCCGCAATGTGCGCCCGTCCCCGTCTGAGATCAAACGCCTGACGGCCTCACACTCCATCGATCGACCTTCCCGGAACTCCTGTAGCGCGCTCCGCGCCTCGAAGATGGACTGCTTGGCTGCGCCCTGGGAGACCCCCAGCGCCGCGGCGATCTCTCGTATCGATAGGCCGCTCAGCTCTCGCATGACGAGCGCGGCGCGCTGACGCTCGGCAAGGCACTGCAGGTCGGCCACGAGCAAGGCGAGCTGCTCGCGCTGCTCGAGCGTGCGCTCCATGCTCAAGCCGCGCGGATCGTCCTCCACGCCGAGGCTCGACGTGGGACCCCGCCGGCGTAGTAGCGAGACGGCCTCGTTGTGCGCGATCCGAAACAGCCAGGGTCGCACGGCTAGGTCTCGCTCGCGGGCCTGCAGCGCCGCGAGCGCGCGCATCATCGCGCTCTGCAGCGCATCCTGGGCGTCGTCCTCGTCGTGGACAATCGAGCGGCAGTAACGGTACAGCGCTTGATGATGGCGCTGGTAGAGGACCGCGAATGCGCGCGCACTGCCCCTCGAGACGAGTCTCGCGAGCAGCTCGTCGCTCGACAGCCGCTCGCCAAGCGCAAGCTCTGTCGGGCTTCGATTTGGGAGAACAAGATCGCCCATCAATCACATATCGACAACGCCGCGAACACCTAGAGGTTAGGCGCGACTCGTCATTAGGCGCTCGGTGATCGCGTTCGGCGCACCAGGAGAGCGGGAACTCTGACGATCGCCCCTGGAGTAGCGCGCGAGGCCCCGCCCGCCCCCGAAACTGGCGGGGCCTCAGCGTCTACTAGATGCCCGCGCCGAAGTTGGTGCACGCGGCGCTGAACGACGGATCGGGGCTCGCGCTCAACTGATTGAGGACGTTCTGCAACGCGGGAGAATCCTCGGTGAGCCCGATGTGCTCCGTGGGGTCCGTCGGGCACTGATTCTGGATCGTTATGTTCGTAACGCCTGGGCCGCTGAGGAACGCATTGGTGTACGGCGTGACGATCTCATCGTGAGTGGTCTCGATTACGACGTAGCGCGGTCCGGGAACCGTGTCGCCGGCGGCGAATAGGTGCTTCTCGAATGCGGAACCGACCAGCTGCTGTGGGATGGCGGGTGCGCCAAGGACCGACAGCAGGCCGCCGAGCAGCGAGGAGCCGGGGATCAGTTCCAGCAGCGTGGTGAGACCGTCGACGGTTGTGCCGTGATTGCTGGGCGCGAGCCCGAGGAGGACGTTCACCTTGCTCGCCCCACCCAGGAACTTGAGGTAGTAGTTCGGCATCATCCCACCCTGCGAGTGGCCCACTATCTCGACCTTCGTCGACTCGGTTCTCGTGAGAACCGAGTCGACGAATTCAGAGAGTTCATGCGCTGACTGCTGTATGTAGTTGAGGGCGTCGACGCGCCCGGACAGTGACAGGTTGGTTTCGCCGTAGTTGAAGGCGTAGACGCAGTAGCCGTTGTTCACAAGCAGCGGCGCGAGCGACACCCAGTTGGAGCCCTCGTCCTCGGCCGTGCCATGGACGAGCACCACGGGATACGGATGCGATGCGCTCGGCACGCAGTTTTCGTTGGCCCCGGCCACGGATGTCGGAGCGAAAACCTCATGGAGCGCGAAGTCGGCGAGCGCTGCGTTGCCATAGGGAACCGGCAGCGCAGCACCAGCGGCGGCGGGTACGGCGACCGCCGCCACCAGGATCGCCGCGAGTATCAGTAGCGTCAGCTTGAGCCTCACCATTGAATCCCTCCTTCGATCGCGATCGGGTCGCGTCAGCTTCGCAGACTCGAGGCGATCGCTTGGACGACGAGGTTGCTGCGTCCGCTGCGCGAGCACGCCTGAAACGGAAACGGCACCACCTTCGAGCTGGTCTGCCCGGGCGGGTACACCCTGAATCCTGCGGCAACTACCGGCGTGCAGGACGCAAGCGCGCCGGCATCTACGATGCGCAGCACGGCACCGGCGGACCCACGGCTCGCAAGACTCACCAGGCGCGGCTTGGTGGTCGCTTCGCGGGAGCCGCCGTCACCGAGACGCCCGCCGCGGAGGTTGACAGCGGAGACACCCGGATAGCCCACGAGCGTGCACGTGCGAGCAGACAGGTTGGTGAACTCGAGCTCGTAGTAGATGCTGCCTGCGGTTCCCCCGCCAGGGAGTTCCTTCAGCCAAATGACGAGGCCCGAGGTCGAGCAGCTCCGGGCGTCGGGGGTTGCGGCTTGCGTAATCGCAACGGGCGAGGCTGCGAGCAGCGCGCCGACGGCCACTGTCGAGAGCACGCCCGCCGAAGCCGCTGCCCACAGCTTGCCGCCAGAGAAGGGAGCTGACAGCCGCATCGCCGAGAGCCGCCGGCATTAGCGGCGGGTGAGCACCACGACTGGTATCTCGCGGTCTGTCCTGGTCTGGTAGTCGTCGTAGGCGGGCCACACCTCGCTCATCAGAGCCCACAGACGGTCGCGCTCCTCGCCTTGCGCGGTGCTCGCCCGGACCGGCACGGTCTCCTCGCGAACCTCGATCGTGGCGTCAGGGTCGGCCTGCAGGTTCTCATACCAGCTGGGATGCGCCGGCGCCCCGCCCTTTGACGCCACCACGACCCAGCGGTCGCCGTCGGTGCGATGGATCAGCGGTGTGGTCCTCGGCTCGCCGGAGTTGCGTCCGTTCGTGGTGAGCAACAGGATCGTCGTGCCGCGCCAGTCATAGCCACGCTGTCCCGCCGTCTCGCGGTAGACCCGAACGTGCTCTGCGCCAAACAGGTCGTCATCGGAGTCGCTCATCGCTGATCGCGAGTCTAGCGCGGCGGTTTTCCGGCGCACGTGCCGCTCCATGCTGATACTGATCTATTGGTGACCGATCGCGTGGACCACCCGCCAGACGCGGTATGAGCTCGACCGGCGAGTCCAACCTGGCCAGGGCGAGCAGGGCTCAGCGCGCGCGCTCGTTTGGGCGGGTAGCGGCCGCGTATGAGCGTGGCCGTCCGGGATATCCGCCTGAGGCGATCGAGTGGCTGCTCGGCGATCGCCCGCTGGAGGTCCTCGATCTCGGCGCCGGCACGGGCAAGCTGACGCGTGCATTGCTGGACGCCGGCCACCGCGTCACCGCTGTCGAGCCCCTTGATGAGATGCGAGCCATCCTCAGCTCAGAGCTGCCCGCGGCCCGCGCGCTCGCGGGCTCGGCGGAGGACCTGCCCCTGGCAGACGCGAGCGTGGATGCCGTCGCCGTTGGCTCGGCGTTCCATTGGTTTGACGAGCGCGCCGCGCTCGCCGAGATCGCCCGGGTACTACGCCCACGAGGAGTCCTTGGGCTCCTGGGAAACAAGTTCGACGTCTCCTCGCAATGGGTCGCTCACGTGCGCGAGATCCTGGGGCCGCCCGCGATCGAGCGACCCGGTCACTGGCCTTCGCTGATGGATCTGAGCGAGCGCTTCGCAGAGATCGAAGACCGCGAGTTTCCGCACGAGCAGCGCATCGACCGCGCCGGCCTGCGGGATCTCGCGATCTCGCGCAGCAGCTTGGCGCTGATGGACGACAGCCCGCGCGCGTCCGTGCTCGCTGGCCTCGATCGCTTGTGGGAGGAGGAGCCCGAGCTACTCGGGCGTACAGATGTGCTCCTGCCGTGGCGTACACGCGTGCGACGCTGTAGAAGCTAAGTTGAGTTCCAAGCCGCGGGCAGCCCGCCCGGAAATCGAGCGAAACCAGCGACGATGAGCTACATCCCGACCGGATTCCTGCCCAGCCCGCCGAACAACGGCTTCTACCTGGGACCACTGTTCGTCCACTACTACGGGCTGGCGTACGTCTTCGCGGTGCTCGCCGCGGTCATCATCACCGCACGCCGCTGGGAAGCCGTGGGCGGCAATCGCCAGCTCGTGTACGACGTCGCGCTGTGGGGCTTCCCTGCCGGTGTGATCGGCGGCCGCCTGTACTTCATCGCGACGAGCTGGAACGAAGTGCCACCGCACTGGTGGGGACCGTTTGCGGTGTGGGACGGCGGCCTCGGCATTTGGGGCGGGATCGCGCTTGGCACGCTCGCGGGGATCTGGGTGCTGCGCCGCCACAGAGCGAACGTGCCGATGTTCATGGACGCCGCCGCGCCCGCGCTGCTCGTCGCGCAGGCGATCGGGCGGATCGGCAACTACTTCAACCAGGAGCTGTTCGGCAAACCAAGCACCCTGCCGTGGGCGCTCGAAATCTCCCCCGCACACCGTCCCGCCGCCTACGCGCACTTCGCCACCTTCCAGCCGACGTTCCTCTACGAGATCATCTGGAACCTCCTGCTTGCTGGGGCACTCGTATGGCTCGGCCACCACCGGAGGATCAGGCCGCCGGGGCTGTTCGCGCTGTATGTCGCGGGCTATTCGCTCGCGCGCATCGGCGAGGAGCTGCTGCGCATCGACCCCGCGCATCACATCTTTGGGTTGCGCGTGAACTTCTACATCGCCACGCTGCTGTGCTTGGCCGGGCTGACCTGGTTCGTGAAGATTCAGCGCGCCACGAAGCCCCCCGGCGACACCCCGCAGCCGCCGCCGGAACCCATTGTGCAGAGCGACGCTCACACGACGGTCTCGCGAAGCTAGTCAAACCCGGCCGGCGTCACCTGTGCTCGTAGCCGAGCAGCGCGAAGCTCTCGAGCGCGGCGTCCACCCCCGCCTCCGCGGCGTTGACCTGAGGTTCGGCGCTCGCGTAGCCGACCGGTTCGCTGGCGGCGACGGCCAGGGCCGTGTACGCATCGTGCGCATGTTGCAGCGAGCTCGCGAGAGCCGCCTGAGCCGCGCTCGCAGGTAGCGGCGGTTCGAGCGCTGCGACAGCCGCGGAAGTATGGGCGAAACTGGCAGCGAGCCTCGTCGCGAGCGTAGCGACCGTTTCCGGCTGCGCGCGCATCTGAGCGCGCAACGCAACGCGTTCTTTGTCGAGGCTGCCGATCAACCCGCCGAGCTGATTGGCATAGGTGGCGTTCGGGCTGAGCGAGTATGAGCTCGGGGTCACCGCCGTAGCCTTCGCCACGATTTGCTCGCACTGCTGCAGGTAGCTGGAGTAGCCGCTCGCCGCGTAGCAGACGAGCGCTGTCGCATTCCCGCCCACGACCGGAACCACATACACGTCGAGCGTGCGTTGATAGCCAGTGAGCGCGCTGTACCTGTAGGCCTCGCTGTTCCCCAGGCTTACGACTTCGGTGCGGGGGACGACGTGTATGAGATCGACGAACGACGCCGGCAGCGGGCTCGGCTGACCCGCCGGCAGCTGCCCGCTGACCAGACCTGCCTCAGATGCGTGTCCGCCGGGCGCGAGCAGCAGCGGGTGTTCGATCGGCAGGCCCGGAAACGCGGGAGCACCACCTGACGTCTGCCAGCCGGCTGGATATTCCAGCAGGATGTTGGAGCCCGAGGCGATCCGCGTCTCACCTGCCGGGGCGCCGGAACCCGTGGATGGCGACGGGGCCGACGAGCCGTGGCTCCCGAGCAGGTAGGCGGCGATCGCGACCACCAGGAGTACCGGGATCACTACCGGCGGCACCGTCCGACGCGAGCTGTCCATCGCTCAACCTGAGCTGTCAAACGAGGTGCTGCCGCCGGATTCAGATTTGCCCGAGCCGCTCTGCGTGTGCGGAGCCGGCGGCGTGGGCGCCGGTGTTTGCTGCGGGCTCGCAGGCGCTGAGCTCACCGGCGTGGGCGGAGGCGTTGACGGGGCCGGGGCCGCGGGGGTCGTCACGGCGGCTTCCGGAGTACTGGGCGCCGCGGAAGGAAGCGCCGGCTGCAACGCCGGACTGGTTTTGGCGGCACTGCCGGAGGTCGAGCGTTCGGGCTGAGCCGAGTGCGCGGTCACCGCGACCGCGATCGACGGAGAGCTCGCGAGGCGGGCGGGAATCGCGAGGCCCGCTGAGGCCGTCGAGACGGGCGACGGCAGCTGTTCACGGGGTGCGTTCGCGGGGCGCTCCGACCGTCCGATCGCGAAGAAGCCCGCGAACACGGCGACGCACAACACCGTCGTCAGCACGATCATCCGCGCGTACGTGGCAATTGGTCCCCGTTCGGCGTCGAGCGTCGGGGAGATGTGGACGGTGTTCATGACGGGCAGACGAGCGGGACGGTTCCCGCCGGGTTGAGGCACTGGTCAACCCGCGTCGGAGACTTGCCGCGACGGATGGTGAATCGCGTGAACTTGCCGATCTGTCCCGGTTTGGAGATCCAGACCTCCACTACCACGCCACCACGCAGGAACCGCTCAAAGCGCTTGAAGGTGATCTGCACGGTGCCGGATTTGCTCTTCGCGCCTGCGGCAGCGACGAAGGCCTGCGACTTGATCGGGCAGCCCTTTCCGTGACACGTGATCGTTACCTGCGCGCCCAACGGGAGCGAGCGCCGCGAGCAGGCTGATGCTTGGCGCCCGAGGCACTGAAGGACCCCGCCATCCGCACAACTGGGAACGGTTGCATCAGCGGCACGGCCGCCGTGGCGACCGCGACCTTCTCGGCGACTGTGCTCGACAGGCCGTCGCGTCGGTTACCTGCAGCTGGACGTGTGAGACCCAGCGTTGTGAACGACGTCGTCAGCATCGATTCACCTTGGCTGAAGACGCCGTTGCCGGCCAGCGCCCACGCGAAGCTGTTGATCGGCGAGCTGCCGGCGCTCGAGTTCGACGCAAGCGTGATCAGGTTCATCGGCCTGCGGATCGGCCGGGATCCACTTGAAGGCGGCACCGGCGGCGGAGGTGCGGGCGGCGGCTGCGACAACCGGGGTGAGCACCGTGAACGTCACAGGTTCGCTTCTGCCGACATTGCCGACGTCATCACTCTGTTCTGCCTGAGCCGTATAGGTCCCAAGGGCGAGCCCTCCGAAAACGGCAGACCAGCTTTCGCCGGACGCCTGCACCGCGACCGACTGGAGCGGCGCCTGCCCTGTAATCGACGAGCCGGGGTACAGTCGGACCGTAATCGCCGGCAGATCGCCTTCGTGAGTGCCTGCGACCCCGCTAAACGTCTGCGACGAGCCGGATGAAGAGCTGCCGTTGCCTGGTGAGCTCACCGTGACCCGCGGGGCGTCGGCATCGACCGTAAATTGGACCGGACTGCTTACGCCGGTTTCTGTGCCTGGGGTTGAGTCCGTCTGGTCGGCCTCGACGGTGTAGACACCGTCGGGAAGCGCGTCCTGCACCGGTCCCGCCGTCCATCTCGAGCCAATGAGCAGCCCCGTCACTTCTTCAACCAATTTGCCCGATGTGGCGCTGTAGATCTTCACGACTATGACCTTGCCGTCTCCGGGTTCAAGCGCACCGGTGCCGCTGAAGCTCGGCGTCGGGCCCGTTAGTAGGAGTTGGCTACCGCGAGCTGTGAACCCCGAAGACGTGTCGAGCGTCACTTTCGGCGAGTTCGTTTCGATGGTGAAGATCACGGGTTCTTCGGCGGAGTTGCCCGCTTCGTCGGACTGTTCGGCCACAGCGGTGTAAGTGCCGTTGGGGAGCGGCAGCACGCCGGACCCGCTCGTCCATCTTTCGCCTTTCGGCCCTTCTGGTTTGATTTCGAGCGTCTGCAGCAGCTTCCCCGGTGCTTTGCTCCCTTTATAGATCCTCAGCGTCACCAATGGCAGATCTCCACTGGCATCCCCGGCGCGACCGCTGAAGATCGGCTGCGTCCGCAGGACTTCCTTTTCTTCGGGGGTTTCCAGCGTCAACGCAGGCGGTGTCGTATCGACGGTAAACGTGACAGCGCTACTCGTCCCGGCATGTCCGGCCTCATCCCCCTGTGACGCCTCCGCCGTATATACGCCATCAGGGAGGTGGGGCGCCGAATACGACCACGTGGTACTCGCTGGAATGCTTCCCGATGCTACGAGCGTTCCCGTCACCGACGCGCCTGCATGGATCGCGACCGTCACCGGATCATCCCACGCGGCCGCGCTCGCGGTTCCGGTCAACGTCGGTTCGGACGTTTTCACAAAGGCCTTGCTATTCCCCGGCGGCGTCAACGTGACGGTCGGGGACTTCGTGTCCACGGTGAACGTGACCGCCGCGCTCACGCCGGTCTGTCCGAGCGGACCTTCCTGTTCAGCCTGTCCGGTGTAGACACCGTCTTCAAGCGCTTCCGCCATGGGGATCGGGCCCGCCGTCCAGGCCGAGCCGCTCAGCGACCCGGTCAGCGTCCGTGTCGGCGTGCCCGATGCGGCCTTGCCGCTGTAGATCTTGACGGTTATGGTCTTTCCGTCGCCTGGCTTAGTCTGGCCGGTCCCGCTGAAGCTGGGGGTTGGTTCCGCGAGCAGGTGCGGTTCGCTCCCTTTGAACCCGGACGTGGAGAGCGTCACTTCCGGCGCTGTCGTTGCGATTTTGACCGTCGCGGTACGTTCGGTGCGATTGCCGGCTTCGTCCGATTGTTCGGCCAAAACGGTGTAGGTGCCGTTCGGCAGCGTCAGGCCGCTCGGACCGATCCATTCACCGCCCGGGGCGGGCACGATTTCGAGCGTTTGGGGGCTCCCCGAGACCGAGCTACCTTTGTAGATCTTCAGCGTGACCAACGGCCGATCTCCAGTCGCCTGTCCAGCGAGGCCGCTGAACGTCGGTTCCGAGGTTTCCAGCAGTTCGTCATTCGCCGGCCTCGCCAACGTCAGCGCGGGCGGCGTCGTGTCCACCGTGAACGTCACCGGCGTGCTTCCTCCGGTGTGACCCGCCTCGTCTTTCTGTGAAGCCTGCGCGGTGTAGGTGCCATCGGTCAGGTGGGATGGTGAATAAGCCCATTTGCCAGAGCTCTCCGAGACGGTTCCCGACGCGGCGATGCCTCCAGCAAGGGTAGTGCCGTCGTGTATCGCGACCGCGACGCTCCGGCTATCCCAGGCCGCCGCCCCAGCGCCCCCGCTCAATGTCGGATCGGAGGTTTTCACGTAGCCATTGTCTGCCGGCGAGGTCAAGGTGACTTCCGGCGCAGTCGCATCAACCGTGAAGGTCACGGCCGCGCTCGTGCCGGTGTGCGCCGCCTGATCGCCCTGCGACGCCTGCGCGGTATAGATGCCATTGCTCAGCTCGGGCACGGGATACGACCACGTCCCGTCGGTCACCGGAACATTTTCCTTTTCCAGAACGACTTCGCCTGTCAGCGAGCCGCCTTCGTGAATCGTTACAGTGACGGTCTGGTCATCCCACGCTGCCGCGCCCGCGCCCCCGCCCAACGTCGGTTCGGAGCTCGTAACGAGGGCTCCAGATGTCGGCGAGGTCAGTGTCACCACCGGCGGAGTGGCGTCCACCGTGAACGTCACCGCCGCACTCGTTCCCGTGTGGCCCGCCTCATCGGTCTGCGACGCCTGCGCCGTATATTCGCCTGTGCTCAAATGCGCCCCATACGACCATTTCCCGCCGCTGACAGATACGCTCCCCGACGCTTCAAGCTTCCCTAACACCGAACTGCCCTGATAAATCGAGACTTTCACGCTCGGATCGGCCCACGACGCCGTCGCGGCGGCCCCGCCCAAGGTCTGAGAGGAGCTCGTCAATAGAGCGCCTTCTGCCGGCGAGGTCAACGTCACTTCCGGCGAATTCGCGTCGACCGTGAACGTCACCGCCGCGCTGGTGCCAGTGTGGCCCGCTTGATCGCCCTGCGACGCCTGCGCCGTGTAGACGCCATCGCTCAAGTCCGGTGCGTAGGACCATTTCCCGCCGCTGACCGTGACGCTCCCGGACGCTTCGATTTGCCCGGACAGCGAATCGCCCTGATGAATCGCGACCGCGACGGTCGAATCGTCCCAGGCCGCCGTCGCGGCGCCTCCGCTCAACGTCAGATTCGAGGTGGCCAGCACAGCCCCATCGGACGGCGCGCTCAGCGTGACCGCCGGCGCATTCGCGTTGACGGTGAACGTGACAGCGCCGCTCGTGCCCGTGTCGCCGACTTCGTCGCGCTGCGTGGCCTGCGCGGTGTAGACGCCGTCACTTAGATGCGGGGAATAGGACCAGGTTCCGTTGTTGGTCGAAGCGCCTCCGGACACAACCGGGCTCCCCGCGACCGAGTCCCCAGCGTAGATCCTGACTTTCACGGGTTCATCCCAGGTTTCGGCGCCAGCAGCTCCGGCCAGCGTCGGAGTCGATGTCTTCAGGAGTGCGCCTTCTGCTGGCGAGGTCACGGTCACGACCGGTTCGGTCTCCACCGCGAAAGTCATAGGAGGAGCGCTCGTGCCGGTGCCCGTTTCCTCATTCGTCTGTTCGGCTACCGCGGTGTATTCGCCCTGTCCAAGCGGTGTTTCCGGCGTGATTTCCCAGGTGTCTTCAGCCAGGCCCGTCTGTGCGGGGACGTCAGTGGTCGCTTCCTCGACGAGCGAGCCTTCGGCGTATATGTCGAGCGTGACTGGATCGAATCGGCCGTGGTCGGGTTCGTCAAGGACATCGTTGGTCGTGCCGTTGAACGTCGGCGTCTGGATGGCGGGTCGGCGTTCCCCGGGAACGACTGGCAATCGTGAGTTCGGGCGCATCGGCGAGCGCGGTGCCCTGCATGGGCCGCCACCAACACGATCAGCGCGCCGAGCACCGTCGCAATCGCTCGCGCGAGATTCCTACGCGCCATCATTGAAAAAGCCGCTCCAAACCTTGTCGTCATCCATCCGGGTCCCACCCCACGGCCTCGGGCAGCATCCATTTCCGCCCGGCCCACCGTTCCGCCGCCGCAAATGATACGCGAGATTTGGGCCAAAATTCAAAGCTTTGACCCGTTTGCCCAAACGTTCACGGCCGGCAGTATTCGTACACCCCCGGCGTGGAAGCCGTGGATCGCAGCACAGAGCGGCTTGGGGGGCCGCGGCGCACGGTCGAGCCCCCGCGGTCCGACGGTGCCGCTTAGATATCCAGGAAGCGCAGCACGACCCGGCCGAGCACGATCACGTCGCCGTTGCTCAGCTCGGCCTGCTGTACGCGCCGGCCGTTGACGAACGTGCCATTGGCGCTGCGGTCATCGAGGATCCGGGCGCCGGCGGGGCGTGGCACGAGGATCGCGTGACGTCGCGACACGGAGTTGTCGTCCAGGCGCAGCTCCGCGGAGAGACCCCGCCCGATGTGCATGGCCTCGCCCGCGAGCGGGATCAGGAGGGCGCGCTCGGGCCCCTGGATTTCGATGTAGCGGCCGGGTTGGGCCGGCTCGGCCGGCTCGACGGCCAAGGCCCGGTGGCGGACACGCTCGCCCAAGCAGGCAGTCGGGTCGAACCTCTCGGTCATCCCGTCGGCGGTGGAGCGGATGAGTGTCTGCGTGGTCATGCCAACAGCACAACGCATGCTACTCAGGAAAACCTGAACCGTCGCTAAGAAAAGAAGAAATAAAGCGCGGCGGCAGCGCGGCTGGCTCGGCTCAGGCGAGCGTGCCCGACGAGCTGCCGTGCCCTGCACCCCGCGCGGCCTTTCGACGGGCCATGCGCTTGGAGCTCAGCCAGCCCCAGCCACCGACGGCGACGACGGGCACGACGAACATCATCGAGATGTACCAGTGCGTGAGGCAGGCCAAGACGGGCGCCATGGCCGCAAAATCTAGCACGTGCTCACCACGCCTCTTTGCCTGGCGTGCGAGCCTCCTGCGCGGCCGTGCCCCCGCCGGCGCCGGCGAGCGCCGCACGCGCCCGGCGGCGGCGCACGAACAGCACGAACGCCAGGCCCGCCACGACGATCGCAACGCCCAGGATGATCACCGCGAGCGACGCCTTGGAGCTCTCGGGCGTCCAGTAGAGCTGCCCGGCGATCGCGCCCTTGGTGGAGCCAACCGCGATCGGCACGTGCCAGTTGAAGATCAGCGTGCGCTGGCTCTTGTTCTTGACCTTCGCCGGGGGCACGGGCGACATCCAGTGGATGCGGTGGTCGTGCCATTCGAACTGCCCGGTGCGGTCGATCACATGCCACTCGGGAGGGTCGCTCGCATTGGCGCTCGGCGGGACGGTGACCTGGGCGTAGAAGTTCGTGTTCAGAAAGGTCGCCGGCGAACGCACGTTCTGCTCGACGGTGCCGTTGGCGAGCACACGAGCGTAGGGCTCGCCTTCGTATCCGTAGATCGTGACCGTCTTGCCGGTGTGGTTCGTCAAGAGGATGCGGTCGGCGAACTCGAGCACCTGGAAGCTCAGCCCGGGAACGCTCGGCGTGACGGCGGTGATGTTGGAGCGGTACTCGTAGCTCGAGCCCTGGTCGTTGATCGGATTGCCGTTCTCCGATGTGCTGCTCGCCGCGAGCGACTGAGGACTCAGGAGCAACGGCTGTGCGAGGCACGTGACGGCAAGCAGCGCGATGGACATGCGACGGGCCATGCGCCAAGGACCGTAGCGCAGGCGAGGGTGCGTCATGTCCCCACCGCCGAGAGCAGCCACAACCCGAAGCTCGTGAACGCGACCATCACCGCAAGCATCCAGTACTGGCTGCGCACGGCCTCTTCGGGGTCCTTGTAGAGCACGAGCGCGCGGTCGTGCGCGAGCGCGAGGCCACAGACATGGCCGGTGACGAGCGCGGCCACCTGGACGTACCAGATCCCGGCGTAGGAGATCACGTGGTAGTCGATCTGATAGCTGCTCGTACCGAACAGGTTGGCGCCGTTGCCGAGCGGGTCAGAGGCCAGGTAGACCATCGCCTGGCTCTGCCAGATCAGCAGCGAGAAGTAATGCGCGAGCACGTACGCGAAGGCGATCGGCACGAGCGTGTGCGCGAACGTGCGGGTCAGCGTGCTCGAGTCGTAGCGCTCGCTGACCCGGTGCACCCCGAAGATCCCGACCCGGTAGACGGCGAGGATCAGGAGGATGCAGAGCACAAGGCCGACCGAGTACGCCAGCTCCTGCGCCGGCGTCGGGCCGAAGCCGACTTCTTCGAAAACGCTCTGCAGGCTCGGCTCGTTGGTGCGCCAGATGCCGCCGTTGCTGAAGCCGTCGAAGGTCGTGGTGCCGATCAGCGTGCAGATGAACACCACCATGCCGGGGCCGACCTTCAGGTCCGTGACGCCGCTGAGCGGTCGGCGCAGATACACCGCGCCGTCCTCGCGGCGCACGAGCGCCGAGAGCTTGGAGAGCAGGTTGAAATACACGCCGAAGCCGTCGGCCTGCGAGCTCCACTCCTCCACGCCGAACAGCGCCATCCCTGCGAGCATCGCGAGGAAGTAGGCCAGCGACAGCGCCGCCAGCGTCGCGGGATGGTCTTTTTCGACGTAGACCAACTCGAGCCACGCAAAGCCGACGATCACCGCGATCGCCGGCCACACGCCGAGCCATTGCGGATAGCGCAGCGGCGGGCGGCCCGGCCGCCCGCGGCGCAATGCACGTGCGAGCGCCGCGAGCACGCGCCCGCACGTCCTCCATGGGCTGAGCGCTGCGAAGACGTCGCCGAACAGCACGCTCGCCACGGGTACCCCGACCCAGAAGATGACGTAGAGGAACGTCACCGAGAAGTTCGCCTGGGTCACTTGTGCGCCGTCGAAACCGCTGTAGATCACGAGCGCGAACAGCGCCACGCCGACCAGGCCCGCTAGCCATTCGACGGGCATCGGCAGCTTGAACAGCCTGCGCAGGCGCGGATGCTGAAGCTGCGGGCGCGTCCACATCGTCGAGAGCGCCACAAACGACACGACCAGCACGATCGCCGCCGTCCAGCTGAACAACCACACGGGGATCGGCAGGTTGGCCTTGCCCACGATTCCGTGCGCGTCGGCGCTCGCCGGCAAACCGAGTGCCACGAGGCCCTGGGCACCGAGCAGGACCGCCAGCGTGCGCCGGAAGGGGGCTCTCATCGGTGGCGCAGTCTACGCAGGGGACGCCGCTGGCTCGCCGATCGACCCCGCTCTGGCGTACCCTCCGCTTGATGTTGAGCGCCCCGCTCGCTGTCTCCACGGACATCTCCGCTGCGTTCCAGCTCGGCCCGCTGGCGATCTTCGGCCTGCTCTACGCGCGGCGCGCACGCACGCTCGCCGAGGACGACCACCCAGTTCCCGGGTGGCGCCAGGCGTGCTTCTACGCCGGCATCGTCGTGATCGCGGCAGCGCTCACATCGCTCGGCGCCGCCAGCCAGGACCTGCTGTGGGTGCACATGATCGAGCACCTGCTGCTCGGCGACATCGCGGCGCTGCTGATCGTGCTCGGCCTCACCGGGCCGCTGATCGCACCGATCTTGCGCATCGGTTTCTTCGATCGCCTGCGCGCGCTCGCGCATCCCGCGGTCGCCTTCCCGCTGTGGATGATCGACCTGTACGTGTGGCACCTGCCGGTGTTCTACGAAGCGGCGCTGCGCCACTCAGGCGTCCACGCGCTCGAGCACGCGATGTTCCTCGGCTTCGGGATCAACATGTGGATGCCGCTGTTCGGGCCGCTGCCGATGCCCAAATGGTTCGGCAACCTCGGCAAGCTGATCTACATCGTCGCCGTGCGGCTCGCCGGCACCGTGCTCGGCAACGTCTTCCTGTGGTCGGGCACGATCTTCTATCCGTTCTACATCCACGGCGAGGCCCGCTTCCGGATCTCCCCGCTTGCCGACCAGAGCATCGCCGGGGCGATCATGATGATCGAGGAGTCGATCCTCACGCTGGGGCTGTTCTGCTGGCTGTTCCTGCGTACCGCGCACGAGAGCGAGGAACGCCAGGAGCTGCTCGAGTACGCCCAGATGCGCGGCCTGGAGCTCACCGAGGAGCGCGCCGCGCGTGCGGTCGCGGCCGGCCGCGGCGCCGAGCTGCGCCAGCGTCTCGAGTCCCGCGCCGAGGCCTACGCCCGAGTGGAGGCGGCGTCGAACGCGTCCGACCCGTTGCCCGCCGGTTCCGGGACACCCGAGCGCACCTGATCGCTACCCTGCTGGCATGTGCGCCGGTTGCGCAATGGCGGCGGTCTCGGCCGCGAGCGGCTTCAGGACGTGGATGCAGAGCTCGCGCATCCCCTGGCTCAACCCGCGCCGCATGCGCCGCCTGACGATCGCCGCGATGTGCGGGGCGGCAATCGTTTCGAGCGTCGGCTTTTCCGGCTCGACGCTACCGCCGCGCAGCGCTCCGGCGACCCACCACCGCGCCGCGCACTGAGCAGCGAACCTGACAGCCCGGTGCCCGTGCCCGCTGCGAACGCGACGCCCGCGGCATGGGTCGTCGACGGGGTTCGCGACTTCGACTACACGGTCGGCTCGATCGTCCCTGTCGGCTTCGAGGCGTATGCGCGTGTGTTTCATCCCGCGCGACGCCGTGAAGAGAGCGAGCTGGTCGAGGTGGGCTGGGGGGATGTCGCTCGCGATTACGGCAGGGTCATGCATCCGCTCGCCGAGTGGGGCTCACTGACGAGCAGCTGGCGCGACCCGGATCGCGCGCGGATATGGGACGAAGAGCCGGACACCGGCAGGCTCCCCGGTCGTCTCGCGCGGACCCTGGCGGAGGTGCTCGGGCGACATACGCAAACCCCCGAGCATTGCCACTTTGCGGTTTGGGAGGGCTGGGGAGGCATCAGCGAGCGCCTGTCCGGTGCCGCTCGCTTCACGCTTCCGCAGCGACCGATGCTGCTGCTTCGCGGGCCGGCGTCGGCCGCTGTATGCGCTCTCGATGGATGGAACCAGTCTGCGAACCTCTGGTGGCCAGATGATCGGGCGTGGTGCGTCGGCAGCGAGGTCGACCTGATGACCACCTACATCGGCGGTTCGGTGGCGTGCATACGGGCGATCCTCGCTGATGACCGGCTGGAGGCGCTGCCGGCTTCGGTCGATCAGCGCGTTACGTGGGACTCCGACACGCTCAACCCGCAGCCGTGGGAGTGAGACGGCGCGCTACCCTCCCGCGACGGCGGGGAGGATCGTCAGCTCCGCCCCATCGACGACCGGCGTGGC